>CAIJLZ010000011.1 GCA_903821605.1 uncultured Sphingomonadales bacterium
CCCTGTCGCGGAAGTCGCGAAGGTGGCGGGGGTCATTCGTCACCCCCACCCCTTTCCCTCGTCACCCTGTCACGGAAGTCGCGAAGGTGGCGGGGCCATTCGTCACCGCCGCCCTCGTTCCCTCGTCACCCTGAACTCGTTTCAGGGTCCATGCCCCTAACCCGCGCCACGCCCGTGGCGGGGTGGATGCTGAAACAAGTTCAGCATGACGAGGCAGGGCAATAGGGCAAAAAGAGGCCTCCCCCGGCCGGGCGATGGCCCATAAAAAACGGGCCGGGGAGCGTGCCCCGGCCCGTTTCGATATTTGCCATCGCGCGGATGGATTAGCCGACGATTTCTTCCGGCTTGAAGAAGAAGGCGATTTCGATCGCGGCATTCTCTTCTGAGTCCGAACCATGGACCGAATTGGCTTCGATCGATTCGGCGAACAGCTTGCGGATCGTGCCGTCGGCGGCATCCTTCGGGTTGGTCGCGCCCATGATGTCGCGGTTGCGCTTCACGGCGTCTTCGCCTTCCAGCACCTGCACGACGACCGGGCCAGAGACCATGAACGACACCAGTTCACCGAAAAACGGGCGTTCCTTGTGGACGGCATAAAAGCCTTCGGCCTGCGCCTGCGACATCTGGATGCGCTTGGAAGCGACGACGCGCAAACCAGCTTCTTCCAGCTTGGCGGTGACGGCACCGGTCAGGTTGCGACGCGTCGCGTCCGGCTTGATGATCGAAAAGGTGCGGGTAACGGCCATGAACTTACTCCGGCGAAATAGATGATCAGAATGGCACGCCCCCTAGCCGCTGCTGCACCGCAACGCAAGTCATGTGACCGGTTACGGCCCCTCGCGCCAGCGGCCTTCGTCGTCCTGCTTCCAGTAATGGCGCTCGACGCCGTCCTGCGCGGCAAGCGCCCGCCACGCCTGACGCGCGCCCGCAATCGTGGATTCGTCGAACAGATAAAAGGCCCGGTCATAAGCCAGCGCAAGATCGCGCCATTCGCCATCGACCAAGGCAATGTGGCGGGCCTCGCCTGCCGCATCGCCTGTCGCGCTGACCACCTCATCCGGCGTGGCGAGCAACACCGACTGCGCCCGATCCGCATCGCCGGCCCCGGCGCGCGCATGGGGCAGAAAGCTCTCCGCCTTCCACGTCCACAACAATTGGTCGAGCCGCGCCAGCAGCGCCTCGTCTTGGGCCATCACCAATAATTTCTGGCCCTGACCCGCCACCCGTTCGCAGATAGCGGGCAGCACGCGTTCGAGTGGCAAGCGGGTCAGGTGATAGAAATCAGCCCTCAAAGTGATCCGCCACCAACCGGTTCAACAGCGCCACGCCATAACCGCTCGCGCCCTTTTCCCATGTCGGACCGGGCTTGGCCGTCCACACGGTCCCGGCGATATCAAGGTGCGCCCATTTCACGCCGTCATCGACAAAGCGCTTGAGGAATTGCGCAGCGGTGATCGACCCCGCCTCGCGCCCGCCGACATTCTTCATGTCCGCGATCACCGAATCGATCTGCTTGTCATAGGCATCGCCCAGCGGGAAGCGCCACAGCGTGTCGCCCGATGCCTTGCCCGCGGCCAGCAACTGTTCGGCCAGTTCATCGCTATTGGAGAACATGCCCGCATGTTCATGGCCGAGCGCAATGATCATCGCGCCGGTCAAGGTCGCCAGGTCGATCATCACTTCCGGCCGATATTTGCGCTGCACCCAGGTCATCGCGTCGCACAGCACAAGACGACCTTCGGCATCGGTGTTGATGACCTCAATTGTCTGGCCCGACATCGAAACGACCACATCGCCCGGCCGTTGCGCGGTGCCCGACGGCATGTTTTCGACCAGCCCGCAAATGCCGACGACATGCGCCTTGGCCTTGCGGCTGGCCAGTGCCAGCATGGTACCGGCCACGGCACCGGCCCCGCCCATGTCCCACTTCATGTCTTCCATCCCGGCGGCGGGCTTGATCGAAATGCCCCCGGTGTCAAAGGTCACACCCTTGCCAACGAACACGACCGGCGCGCGGTCCTGTCCGGCCTCCAGCCCGTTCCAGCGCATCACCAACAGGCGCGGCGCGCGGACCGAGCCCTGGGCAACGCCCAACAGCGCGCCCATGCCAGCGGCACGCATTTCCGCCTCGCCCAGCACCTCCAACTCGACGCCCAGCGCCGCGAGCTGCTCGCAACGGGCAACAAAGCTTTCCGGATAGATGATATTCGCCGGTTCCGTCACCAAAGTGCGGGTAAATTCTACGCCATCGGCAATGGCCGACAGCGTCGCCCAAGCCGCCGCCGCCCCCGGTGCGCCGACGATCTCGATATCGCGCAGCGTGGGCTGCTGCGCCTTGGGCAGCTTGGTGCGATACACATCATGCCGCCACGCCTTGAGCCGCGCGCCATAAGCGAAGCGCGCCGCCACCTGATCAAGGCCGACACCTTCCAGCCCAGTGAAATCCGCCGCGATGGCCGTGACGCCAGACGTCAGCAGGCGCGACGATAGCGCCCCGCCCGCGCGTTCCATCAAGCCCGGTGTATCAAGTGGACCCGCACCAAGCCCCAGCAGCAGGACACGGCGCACGCCGCTGTCATCGGGCACCAACGCCTCAGCAATCGAGGCCGGTTCGCCTTCAAACCGCTGGGCAATGACCGCCGCCTGCACGACCCGTGCCCCGTCATTCGATAACCGCCTTAACGCGCGGGTCAGATCGGTTGCACCACGCACCGGCAGGACGAGCGGCAGTGACGGTTGGGAAACTTGGTCGGCAAAACTGAAGCGCATGATTCGGCAATTCCATCTGGTGGCGGAAGACACGACACCGACGATTCGTCCGGCAGTCGCGCAACAATGATTGCAGATAAGCCAGCGGGATGCGATAGGCGGGCTCGATTTTGTGAACTGGTGGATGCCCGTGCCGAGAACGCCTTCCCTCGCCCTGATGCTGTCGCCGGTGCTGCTGGCCCTGTGCTGGTCGCCCGCGGCTTCTGCCCAGATGGCCCAGGAAACTGCCACGCCCACTGGCAACCCGCCGATCAGCGACACGCCCAGCGATCCTAACGAACAGATCGAATTCTCTGCCGAGCGCCTCGAATATGATCAAGACAGCGATGTCGTCATCGCGTCGGGTCAGGTCAATATGGTGCGTGAAGGCAATCAGTTGCGCGCCGACAGCGTCAGTTGGGACCGCGCCAGCGGTAAGGTGGTCGCGACCGGCAATGTCCGTATCACCAATCCCGAAGGCGACGTCGCTTATGGCGATTCCATCGAACTACAAGACACGCTGAAGGACGGCATCGCACAGAACATGCTGCTGGTGCTGGCCGATGGCGGCAGGCTCGCGGCGCTGCATGGCGAACGCAGCGATGGCGTGACCCAACTCGACCGGGCAAGCTACTCACCCTGCGCGGTCGAAGATCACAAGGGCTGCCCGAAACAGCCGTTATGGCGGATCGATGCGGTGCGCGTCATCCATGATCCCGTCAAGCATCGCATCCGCTATCAACATGCCCGGCTGTCGTTCCTCGGCGTGCCGGTGCTGAGCCTGCCCGGCCTGTCCCATCCCGATGGATCGGGCGCGGGCGGTTCGGGTTTGCTCATCCCCGATATCCGCTATCGCAACCTCAACGGCCTTGAACTGGCCGTGCCGATGTATCTGCAACTCGGCCCCGACCGCGATTTGACGCTAACGACCCATGTCTTTTCCAAGATCGCGCCGATGCTGGAGGCCGAATATCGCCAACTGACGAGCAGCGGGGCCTATAAGGTCGGTGGCCATCTCACTTATGGTCGCCGCACTTTTCAGTCCGGCACGGATACGGCACGAGACATTCGCGGCGAATTCAACGCCAGCGGCAAGTTCCAACTCTCACCCGAATGGAGCATCACCGGCGCCACCCGGCTGACAACCGACAAGACCTTCCTGCCGCGTTATGCCATTTCATGGGATGACCGCCTGCGAACGATGGTGCGGGCGGAACATATCACGCGGCGGAGCTATCTCTCGATTGCGGGCTGGGCGGTGCAGGACCTGCGAGCCGATGCCGTACAGGGCCGCCAGCCCATCGCCCTGCCGGCGATTGATTATCGCCTGCGGATCGCCGACCCCGTGCTGGGTGGCGCGATTGAGGTGCAGGCCAACAGCCTTGCCCTGCTCCGCACCGAGGGCCAAGATACGCAGCGCGCATTCACCTCGTTCAAATGGGAAAAGCGGACGCTGACCGCCATGGGGCAGGAACTGTCGCTAACCGCCTATGGCCGCGCCGATATCTACAACACCCATGATTCGCTCTCTACCCTGACCGCCAGCTATCGCGGCGAAGAGGGTTGGTCATCGCGCGCCATCGGTGCCGTGGCCGCAGACATGCGCTGGCCGTTGCTGGGCAAGGCGTTCAGCGGCACTCAATTGATTACCCCACGCGTGCAGATCGTCGCCTCACCCAAAATTGCCAATCTCAAGGTCCCGAACGAAGACAGCCGCGCCATCGAGCTGGAAGACAGCAATCTGTTCGCGCTCAATCGCTTTCCGGGTTACGACCGTTGGGAAGACAGCGCACGGGTGACTTATGGTGCGGATTATGCGCTCACCCTGCCGGGCTTTACGCTGCGCTCCGTGGTCGGCCAGAGCTACCGCCTCAACAGCCGTCCAAGCCTCTTCCCGAACGGGACGGGGCTGAATAGCCGCTTGTCCGATATCGTCGGGCGCACGACATTGGCCTATGGCAGCCGCGTTCAACTCATCCATCGTTTCCGGCTCGACAAGGATAATCTCGCCATCCGTCGTAACGAGATCGACGCGACGGTCGGTTCGCGTCGGACCTACGCATCGGTGTCTTATCTGCGACTCAACCGCGACATCGACACCTCGCTGGAAGATCTGCGCGACCGCGAGGAACTGCGCGTCGGCGTCCGGCTGGCGCTCAATCGCTATTGGTCGGTGTTCGGCACCACCGTCCTCAACCTGACCGGCAAGGCGGAAGATCCGACGACGACGTCTGATGGTTATGACATGCTGCGCCAGCGTGTGGGGGTCGCTTATGAGGACGAATGTTTCCAGTTCGGCCTCACCTGGCGGCGTGACCGTGCCGGGCTTGGCGATGCGCGTACCGGCAATAGCGTGCTGTTTCGACTGGCCTTCAAGAATTTGGGTCGCTAAGCCTGCGTTCACCCGCTATGAGCCAATGTCCCGGCCAGCGTGATGCGCTTTCTCGTCAAGGAGCAAGGATGAAAGACCGCTTGAATTGGGCTGCGTTGCTAGGCGCAACCTCGCTGCTGGCCCTTCCGCTGGCAGCCCAGACCGTCGACAGCGCGTCATCGCCTGCCGCAAGTCTCAACCTGCCCGCCAACATTACCGTCTTTGGCAAAAGCGAACCGACGGTGCGCAAGGCTACGGCGATCGTCAATGGTCAGGTCATCACCGAAACCGACGTGGAACAACGCCTGGCGCTCGTGATTGCAGCCAATGAAGGCCGCATCTCGCCGGAAGAAAAAGACCGTCTCCGCACCCAGATCGTGCGCAACCTGATCGACGAAACCTTGCAGATTCAGGAAGCCAAGGCGAATGAGATCAAAGTAGAGCCGGGCGAAGTCGACCAGACCTTCGCGCGCGTTGCCGCCAACAGCAACCGCACCCCTGCCCAATTCTCCGCGTTTTTGCGGTCGCAAGGCTCGTCGGATCGCTCGTTGAAGCACCAGATCGAGGCGGAAAGCGCGTGGAGCCGCCTGCAGCGCAAGAAGATCCAGCCCTTTGTCAACGTCGCCGAGGAAGAGGTCCAATCGGTCATCTCGCGGCTCAACGCGGCCAAGGGTTCGACCGAATATCGCATCGGTGAAATCTTCCTGTCGGCCAACCCGGCCAATGCGGCAGAAGTGCAGGCTGGCGCTCAGAAGATCATCGAAAATGTCCGCAACGGCGCGTCCTTCGTCGCCTATGCCCGCCAGTTTTCGGAAGCCTCGACCGCAGCCGTCGGCGGCGATCTCGGCTGGGTTCGTCCGGAACAATTGCCGGAACAACTTATGACAGCGGCACAGAGCCTGCAAAATGGCGGCGTGTCCGAACCGATTGCGGTGCCGGGTGGCTATTCGATCATCGTCAAGCTCGATGAACGCAAGGTGCTGACCGCCGATCCGCGCGATGCGATTCTCAGCCTCAAGCAGGTCTCGCTCAGCTTCGCCAAGGGCACTACCCAGGAACAGGCCGCCCCGCAGGTCGAAGCCATGACCAAGGCCTCCCGCGAAATCGCGGGCTGCGGTCAGGCTGAAGCCGTGGGTGGCAAGCTCGGCGCGACCGTTGTCGGCAACGACAATGTGCCGCTGCGTGAACTGCCGACCGCCTTGCAGAATCTGATGGTCAATCTGCAAGTCGGACAGGCGAGCCAGCCCTTTGGGTCGCTGGAAGATGGTATTCGCTTCCTTGTCGTCTGCGGTCGCGATGATCCGGCCGCTGGCAACGCCCCGTCGTTCGATCAGGTGTTGGCACAGATGGAGGAAGAACGCGTCAGCCGTCGCGCCCAACGCTATCTGCGCGATCTGCGTCGTGATGCCGAGGTCGAATACCGTTGATGTCCGTTAAGCCGCTCGCTGTCGCCCTCGGCGATCCGGCGGGCATCGGACCGGAAATCGTCGCACGGGCATGGGACTGCCGGATCGACGCTGAACTACCGCCCTTTTTCGCGGTGGGCGACGCGCGATCCATCGAAGCGGTGTGGGACGGCCCGATTGCCGTCATCACCTCTCCGGATGAGGCGGTCGCCCGCTTCCATGAGGGGTTGCCGCTATTGCAGGTGGCAGACGCCTCCACCCCGGTGCCGGGCCAGCCCGATCTCGAAGGGGCGCGGTGCGCGCTTGATTCGCTGGAACTCGCGACCGGACTGGTCCGCTCCTGCGCGGCCTCCGCCCTTGTCACCGGGCCGGTCTGCAAGGCGCAACTCTATGCGATTGGCTTCACCCATCCCGGCCAGACCGAATTCGTCTCCGAACGCTTCGGCATTTCGAGCGATAACACGGTGATGATGTTGGCTGGACCAGATCTCAAGGTCGTGCCGGTCACGACCCATATCCCGCTGGCCGATGTGCCGTCGCATCTCGATAGCGAACTGATTTGTGCCAAGGTGCGGGTCACGGTGCGGGCGCTGCAACGCGACTTCGGGATTAGCGAACCGCGCATCGCGATTGCCGGGCTCAACCCCCATGCTGGGGAAAATGGAGAAATCGGCCGCGAGGAAATCGACATTATCGAACCCGCCATCCGCCAATTGCGCGAAGAGGGGTTCCACGTCACCGGCCCGTTGGCCGCCGACGCCATGTTCCACCCGCGCGCGCGGGCGCAATATGATGTCGCGATTTGCCTCTATCATGATCAGGCGCTGATCCCGCTCAAAACCCTGCATTTCGACGATGGCGTCAACACTACGCTGGGCCTGCCCGCGATCCGCACCTCGCCGGATCATGGCACCGCATTCGATATTGCGGGCAAGGGCCTCGCCCGCCCCGACGCCATGATTGCCGCCATTCGCATGGCCGCCGCCTGTGTGGAACGGCGTCAAGCCGCCTGCTGCTGAGCCGCGCATCATGACCGGCCTGCCCCCACTGCGCGACGTGATCAAACGCTTTGGGCTCAACGCTTCCAAGGCGCTGGGCCAGAACTTTTTGTTCGATAGCCAACTCCTTGATCGGATCGCGGCCATCCCCGGCCCGTTGCAGGGCCAGACCGTTTACGAGGTTGGCCCCGGCCCCGGTGGCCTGACCCGCGCCTTGCTCAAGGCGGGCGCGGATGTCGTGGCGGTCGAGATGGACCATCGCTGTATCGCGGCGCTGGCCGAGCTGGAAAGCTTTTACCCCGGCAAGCTCCGGGTGATCGAGGGTGATGCGCTCAAGATGGATGAGCGCGCGCTGGCCGGGGAAGGCGCGCATATCGTCGCCAACCTGCCTTATAATGTCGGCACCGCCTTGTTGATCCGCTGGCTTGGCGGCGAACAATGGATGCCGTGGTGGTCCTCGCTTAGCCTGATGTTCCAGCGCGAGGTCGCCGACCGTATCATCGCCAAGCCCGACACCGACGCTTATGGCCGGCTGGCAGTGCTCGCCCAATGGCGGAGTGAGCCGGTACTGGCGCTACCCGTCCACCGCTCGGCCTTTGTGCCGCCGCCGAAGGTGATGTCGGCGGTGGTGCACATCACGCCGAAGCCCGCGCCGCATGGCGTCCGCATGGCCGTACTGGAGCGCGTGACCGCTGCCGCCTTTGGTCAGCGCCGCAAGATGCTGCGCCAAAGCCTGAAGGGCCTCGCCGGCGGGCTGGATGCGCTGGAGGCGTGCGGCATTGACCCGACCCGTCGGGCAGAGACGCTATCGGTCGATGAATTTATCGCCATCGCCCGCGCGCTGGATGCCGCGCGCGGCTAAACCCTAGTTCAGGGCTTGACCGCTGGCGTGGTCGAGGAGACCATCGGCGCCGCAACTGTTTCGACCGGCGGGCCCTTGGCGATGGTGGCGGCAAGGTTGGTCGCCGGGGCGCAGGTCACATGACACAGCGACTTGATCCGCTCCAAATTGGTCTTTGCCCGTTCAACCGCCCCGCGCTGGACATAGGCTTCACCCTGCCCTTCAAGCGCCGCGAGATCGTCGGGGTTGAGCGACAGCGCCTGACGATAGAAATGGATCGCCTTGCCCGGCAGGCTGCGGTCACGCGCAATCTTGCCAAGGCCACTGAAGGCCGACCGGTTGCGCGGATCGACGACCAGCGCGGCCTCCATCAGATCGGTCGCATCATCGAGCTTGCCAGCGGCCAATGCGGCCTCGCCCTGCTGCACCAGCGCGATGGAGCGCGGGTTGATCTGGTCATCGGCCTTTTGGCCCAGCACAGCGCTCGACACCGTTGCCAAGGACAGGGACAGGGCGACGGCAATCGGCGAAAAGCGCATCAAATACTCCATCATCGGCATGGCAGGCCTCGTAATTGCCTAGCCTCTACCATGCCCTTTTGAGTCTGGCGACGAAAAATCCGTCCGTGTCATGGCGGGCGGGCGTCAGCCGCCAGCCGGGGCCATGCGCATCGCCAAAGGGAAGGGCCGCAGCCGACATATCCGCCACCCAGCCCGCATGTTCGGCCAAAAACGTCTCGACCGCCTCACGGCCTTCGACATCCAGCAACGAACAGACGACATAGACCAGCGTGCCACCGGGCCGGACCAGCCTCGCCCCAACGTCCAGCAACGCCCGCTGCGTCCGATTGAGCCGCGCCAGCCGGTCGGGCGTGAGCCGCCAGCGCCCTTCGGGGTTACGCCGCCACGTGCCCATGCCAGAGCAGGGCGCATCGATCAGCACCATGTCCGCCGCTTCGGCCAGATCTTCCAGCGCCGCCATCTCGCGACCGGGATTGAGCAGCCGGGTCTCGGCAATCGTCACGCCCGCACGCGCCGCGCGCGGCATCAGGCGCGACAGCCGGGCGCGGTCAGTATCGCAGCCGATGATCCGCCCCTTGTTCGCCATCATCGCGGCCAGTGCCAACGTCTTGCCCCCGGCACCGGCACAAAGATCAACCGCCAATATCGCCGGCGCAACCGGACAGGCGAGCGTCACAAGCTGGCTGCCGGCGTCCTGCACCTCAACAAGCCCTTCTTCCATCGCCGCATGCAGCGCGGGTGACCCCTCGCCCATCACCCGACGGGCATCGGCCAAGCCCGCAATCGGGGACCATTCGGCATCAAATCCTGCCACTGCCGCGTCATCGGCCTTGAGCCGGTTGATCCGCACATCAAGCGGTGCACGTTCAAGCAACGCAGGCCAGTCAGTCATCGGCAATGACGGGGCGAGCAGAGATTGCAGCCAGCCCGGCACCAGCGTCGCCGGGGCACCTGCTTCACCCGCCCCAATGGGGGCCGGGCCATAGGGTGCGCCGTCGAACAATGCCGCCAGTTCAGGATCGTCCGCCGCCAGCCCGATCATCGCCGCGCGGCCGGTATCAGGCAGGTCGCCCGCCCGCCGGATCGCCCGAAACACCAAGTCACGGATCGCGCGCCGGTCCTTGGATCCGGCATAACGCCGCGCCCGCATGCCTTCGACGATGATCCGATCCGCCGCCGGGCCATTTTCCCGACATGCGGCGATGATCTGGTCAAGCAGTTCGATCGCGGTCTGAACGCGGGCAGCAGGGGTCATGCGGACAGCCTTGAATCGGTGGAACGTGCGCCAGCATCCCGGCGACGCGCCCGCAGGTCGGCCCTGCAATTACCCATGGGTCGGGTAATTGGGTGCCTCGCGGGTGATGGTCACATCATGAACATGGCTTTCACGCAGGCCCGCATTGGTGATGCGGACGAACTGGGCCCGTTCCTGCAATTCCTTGATCGTGGACGAACCGGTATAGCCCATCGCCGCCTTCACGCCGCCCACCAACTGGTGGATGACATCCTTGGCCGGACCCTTGAACGCGACCTGACCCTCAATGCCTTCCGGCACGAGCTTCATCTGGTCCTTGATGTCCTGCTGGAAATAGCGGTCGGCCGAGCCACGCGCCATCGCGCTGACCGATCCCATGCCGCGATAGCTCTTATAGGCGCGGCCTTGATACAGGAACGTCTCGCCCGGCGCTTCCTCGGTGCCTGCCAGCAACGAACCGACCATGACGCAGCTTGCACCCGCCGCCAGCGCCTTGGCAATGTCGCCCGAAGTGCGCAGCCCGCCATCGGCAATGACCGGCACGCCATGCTTGCGCGCTTCCTCGGCGGCATCCATCACGGCGGTCAACTGCGGCACGCCAACGCCCGCCACAACGCGGGTGGTGCAGATCGAACCCGGCCCGATACCGACCTTGACGCCATCCGCACCCGCGCCGATCAGCGCCTTGGTGGCTTCCGCCGTCGCGACATTGCCCGCGATGACCTGTACGGTGCTCGACAGCTTTTTCACGCGTTCGACCGCGCGGCTGACTTCCGCATTATGGCCATGGGCGGTATCGATCACGATCAGATCGCATTCGGCGTCGATCAACGCCTCGGTGCGTTCGAAACCCTTGTCACCGACCGTGGTGGCGGCGGCCACGCGCAGGCGACCCGATCCATCCTTGGTCGCGTTCGGATAGGTCACGGCCTTTTCAATGTCCTTGACGGTAATCAGGCCAACGCAACGATAGGCGTCATCCACCACCAGTAGCTTCTCGATCCGACGCTGATGCAGCAGGCGACGCGCCTCTTCCTGGCTCACGCCCGTCTTGACGGTGGCGAGATTCTGGCTGGTCATCAGTTCATGGACCGGCTGACCCGAGCTTTCGGCAAAACGCACATCGCGGTTGGTGAGAATGCCCACCAGCTTGCCCGACGCCTCGACCACCGGGATGCCGGAGATGCGATGGCGCGCCATCAGGTCTTGCGCTTCAGCCAATGTCTGATTCGGCGCGATGGTGATCGGGTTGACGACCATGCCGGATTCGAAACGCTTAACCGCGCGAATGGCAGCGGCCTGTTCTTCGATCGACAGGTTGCGATGGAGCACGCCAATGCCGCCGAGCTGGGCCATGACAATCGCCATGTTTTCCTCGGTCACGGTATCCATGGCGGACGAGAGCACCGGGATATTCAGCCCGATCGTGCGCGTCACAAAGGTGCGCGTGTCAGTCTGACTGGGCAAGACGTTGGATTCTGCGGGCACCAGCAGGACATCGTCAAAGGTTAAGCCAATCCGGATGTCCATGTGCGCGTCCCAGCCTTTCAAGCGTGCGAATGAGTCGTGCCGTGACCCTATAAGGGCGGATCGTTGATTTCGCTAGGGTGCTACAGGACTTTTTCGGGGAAGTTGTGCCGGGTCGGCCAAAACCCGCGCCAACCGGACGGTCAACCCCGCATCTTCGGTCGCGCCGCCCAGTTCAATCGGATAGCGCAGATCATCTTCCGGCAGGTGATAGGGTTTATCGAAAAAGGCCTTCAACCGGCCCTCTTCCGTGAAAAATCCACCCACCATCACCGCCGGAATACCGGCCTGCAAAAAGGCCCAGGCATCCTGCCGACGGACCAGCCCATTATGCACGTTGCGATCATCAACCTCGCGCCCGGCGTCGCGCGCCACGCGATCAATCAGCGGGTCAAGCGCCGTCAGCCCGCGCCCGATCACGCCTAGCTTCATGCCGCGCGGTGCAACGGCCACCGTGTCCATGTTGAGCATTGCCGCCAATTGGTCACGCGCTTCCGGGTGCGTCGCGACATAATGGCGCGCCCCCAACAGGCCCAAGTCCTCGGCCCCGGTCGCCAGCAAGATCACATCGCGTTGTGGCCGCTCACCTTGCGCCAATTGGCGGGCGACCTCGATCATCATCGATACGCCACTCGCATTGTCGACCGCGCCGTTGCAGATGCGGTCCTTGGCCTCGGGCGGGGCGCAAATCCCCAAATGGTCGTGATGCGCCGCCAACAAGATCGCGCCCGCCAAATTGCCCGCACCATTGCTCGCCCGGCCACGCAGCCGTGCGACGACATTATACGCGGAAAAGGGACGCACCCGGGTCGTCGCGTTCAATTGAAAACGCACCGGCAGTTGCGCCGGTCTGAAATCAGACAGGCCCGCGCGCCGGGTCCATTCTTCCAGCCCTGTGCCAAGCTGCACCGCAAGGGCATCCGCCGCCTCACGCGGGATGATGACCGACGCGGGCAGCACCGGGTCACTGGCCAGCACGGTCTTTGAACCGCGATTGAGCTGATGAATACGCCCCCAACCTGCGCTGGCCGGGGCGATCATGATCATGCCCGCCGCGCCGCGTTTTGCCAGCATCATGCGCAATTCGCTCATCACCACCGGCTTGACCTCGCCCGGCGGCGGGTCTGACAGCACCATCACCATCCGGTTTTTGACATCCGCCTGTTCAAGCTGGTGACCGAAACCGCCGAACAACAACGGCAGCTTACGCAACCGCATATGTTCATCGCGCGTCGTCGCGATCAGTTGATCGGCCTTGAGGATGATCGATCCGCCCGTAAAATGGAGCCGGGCCTGTGCCTCGCCCGGCGTGCGTTCGACCAATGGCACCGGCTGAAGCCACCCCCCGTCAGGGCCATCCGGCACCGCGCCCAATGCCTCGAACGCGCGGGAGATATAGGCGATGGCCTTTTGCTCCCCCTCGGTCCCGGCCTTGCGCCCTTCGAACTCGTCGCTCGCCAGCACCTCGATATGCCGTCGCAGCATTGCCTCGCTAATCGGCTCAACCGGGGGCGGGCCGACGGCATGCGTCGCCCCGGCCAACCCTGCAAGCAGCAAGGCAGAAAGAAAGAGCGAGCGGAACATTCGGTTAGCGGCGCGCGCGGGCCAGCAAGCGCCGGGCTGAGTCCACGTGCATCGTTTCGATCATCCGGTCGTGATAGCGCTCGGCCCCGCCCGTCGCTACCGCGATCATCGCCTCGGCCTCGGCAATTTCGTCGGCGCTAGGGCCGAAAGCCGCATGGACCGGGCCAATCTGATTGGGGTGGATCACCGTCTTGCCATCAAATCCCAGCAGTCGGCCTTGCACGCATTCGGCGGCCAGACCCGCTTCGTCCTTGAGCTTGTTGAACACCCCGTCAAGCACGGCAATCCCCGCCATGCGCGCCGCCATCACCGTTTTCTGCATCGCATATTGCAGCCCGGTCCGCGCGGGGTCATCCGGTAGGTGCAGGTCGTGGGCCAGATCATTATTGCCCATGATCAGCCCGACCACCGCCGGTTCGCTCGCAATCTCGGCCACCCGAAACACGGCGCGCGGCGTTTCGATCATCGCATAAAGCGGACGCCCCAACCGATGCGCGACGCTTGCGGCATCCGACGAATCCTCGACCTTGGGCAGCACGAACAAGTCGCAAGCGGCACCCGCCACCGCCGCCAGATCGTCACCATGAAACGGGCTGTCGACCGCATTGACCCGGATCGCGGTCATCTTGCCGGGAAAGCCCTGACGCATGGCCTCGACCGCCGCCACGCGCGCCGCTGGCTTGTCCTCGTCCTTCACCGAATCCTCAAGGTCGAGAATGACCATGTCGCAATCCAGCCCCCGCACTTTATCAATGGCACGCGCATTGCTGGCTGGCAGGTAAAGCGCGGAACGGGGAGCAACGGTCATGAAGTGATAACCTCTCTCAAGCTAAAAGACTTGGCAAGTGCGGCCACGCTTGTCACACTCATGCCCGGCAGATCAAGCCCGGTCGATGACAAGCCACGGGGGAAGGTTCAATGCAGGAATTCTTGTTAATCGCGCTTTTCATGGCGATCGTCTTTGTCTTCATGGGTGTCACCGTGGTCCGGCAGGGATATCAATATACGGTTGAGCGCTTTGGCCGCTTCATTCAGGTGGCCCATCCCGGCTTTAATTTCATCATGCCCTTCTTCGACCGCGTCGGCCGCAAGGTGAACATGATGGAACAGGTCCTCGACATTCCGGGCCAGGAAATCATCACCAAAGACAATGCCATGATCTCGGTCGATGGCGTGGTGTTCTTTCAGGTGCTGGACGCTGCCAAGGCAGCTTATGAGGTTTCGGACCTCTATGTCGCGATCCTCAATCTGGTGACCACCAACTTGCGCACCGTCATGGGGTCGATGGACCTCGACGAGACCCTGTCGAAGCGCGACGAGATCAACGCCCGTCTGTTATCGGTTGTCGATCATGCGACCGTGGCATGGGGCGTGAAAATCACCCGTGTAGAGGTCAAGGACATCCGCCCGCCGCAAGATATTATCAACGCCATGGGTCGCCAGATGAAGGCGGAACGCGAAAAGCGCGCGACGATCCTCGAATCAGAAGCTGCCCGGCAGAATGAGATCAACCGTGCCGAGGGTCTCAAACAGGCTCAAATCCTTGAAGCCGAAGGCCGCCGCCAATCAGCCTTTCTTGATGCCGAAGCGCGCGAGCGTTCTGCTGAGGCCGAAGCCAAGGCAACGCAACTGGTGTCGGATGCCATCGCGTCCGGCAATGGTCAGGCCATCAACTATTTCATCGCCCAGAAATATGTCGAGGCGATCAGCCAGTTCGCCACCAGCCCGAACGCTAAAACCATCCTCTTCCCGGTCGAAGCGACCCAGTTGATCGGCACCTTGGGCGGCATTGGTGAACTTGCCCGCGATGTGCTGGGCGAACGGAAGGGGCAATAACCATGCCGCCGATCGACGCAATCGCACCGCATTGGTGGTGGCTTAGCCTTGCCTTCGCCCTGGCCCTCACGGAAATGGTCGTGCCCGGCGTCTTTCTCATCTGGCTGGGTGGCGCGGCACTCGCGACCGGATTGGCCACACTCGCGTTCGACTTGCCCAATACAGCGCAAATCGCCGTGATGACGGTCGCGGCCATCGGCTCGGTCTATGCCGGCCGCCGCTTCATCTCCCAGCACCCGACGGTCTCAGAAGACCCGAAGTTGAACGACCGCGTTGGCCGGTTGATCGGCCATGTGGTGACGGTGACGCAGGCCTTCGAAAATGGCGAGGGCCGCGTGCGGGTCGGCGATAGCGACTGGCTCGCGACCGGCCCGGACCTGCCACTTGGCGCCAAGGCCCGGGTCACCGGCGGCCATGGCGCCGCGCTGGAAGTCGAAGCGGCGTAACGCGGTCAGAGGGGGCGCCCGCAGCGCCTCAACCGGTTTCTGTATCGCCCCCGGCCTGATCGCCGGGCCGCCATTCGCTGAGCAGCACACCCATGAAGATCAGCCCGCAACCCAGCAACGCCGCTGGTCCCAACCGCTCGCCCGCTGTCCAGCCCACCATGCCCGCCCAGACCGGTTCAGTCGTATAGATCAGCGTCGCCCGTGTCGGGCTGACGGTACGCTGCGCCCAATTCATCAGCAACTGGATCACCGCCGTCGCCAATGCCATGACGATGGTGATCTGCCAGAATAACGGCGGGAGATGATCCGGGATCGGTTCGCCCGTCACCTTCGCCGCCATGAACGCCGCACAGGCGACAAAGGCAAGTTGCAGGATCGACACCGCCTTCACATTGACGCGGGGTGCGAACACACCCACCATCACGATTTCAAGCGCAATCGACGCCGCCGACAAGATCGTCAGCCACTCGCCCCGGTCGAAGCCGAGCGACGGCCCCATCCCATTGCCCGACAGCAAGGTCAGGCCGCCAAGGCAGAACCCCACACCGACCCACGTCATGCGGTGCGGCGTGGTGCGCATGAACAGCCATTGCAGCAGGGGAACAATCGGCACATGCAGCGCGGTGATAAAGGCTGACTTGCTACTCTCGATCGTCTCCAACCCCGCCGCTTGCAGGATATAGCCGACCGACATCGGCAGGCCGACCGCCACCATCGCCATGAGTTCGCTGCGCCCCACGTCACGCAATGAGCGCCGGAACAACAGCGCGAGCACCAGCGCCGCTATCGCAAAACGGGTGCCAACGAACAGCATCGGCCCCGCCATGCCCATCACGACCGATGTGCCTAGAAAGGTGAAACCCCAGAGAAAGGTCGCGAACATCAGGCTGAGTTCCGGCAGCCTTGTCGCAAGACCTGTCCGACATGCCGTCGTTATCTTCGTCATTGTCATGTCAAATCCTGCTCGCGTTTCCCCGGCATTGCTCGTATCTGCCGGGGCTATGCAGCATCAAGTCCATATTATCGGCGGCGGTCTCGCCGGATCAGAAGCCGCTTGGCAATTGGCCGAAGCCGGCATCCGCGTGAAACTCTCGGAAATGCGCGGCGGCGCAGGGTCAACCCCGGCACATGAAACCGACGGGCTGGCCGAGCTCGTCTGTTCCAACAGCTTTCGCTCGGATGATGCCGAACGCAACGCTGTCGGCCTGCTGCATCAGGAAATGCGCGACATGGGCTCGCTCATCATGCGCGCCGCCGATGCGACCCGCCTGCCCGCCGGTTCGGCACTGGCGGTCGCACGCGAGGATTTCTCCGCTTATGTGACCCGTGCGCTGCTTGACCATCCGCTGATCGAGATCGTGCGTGAACGCGTGGACGACATCCCCGATGATGGCGTACCGGTCATCATTGCCACCGGCCCACTCACCGCCGACAGCCTTGCCGCCTCGATTGCGCGCCGCACAGGATCGGATGCGCTGGCCTTTTTCGATGCGATTGCGCCCATCGTCTATCGCGACAGCATCGACATGGACATTTGCTGGCTCCAGTCGCGCTGGGACAAGGGCGATGGCAAGGATTACATCAACTGCCCGATGGACAAGGAACAATATCTCGCCTTCCACGCCGCGTTGATGGCGGGCGAAAAGACCGAGTTCAAGGAATGGGAAAAGGACACGCCCTATTTCGATGGCTGCATGCCGGTCGAAGTCATGGCGGAGCGCGGCGTCGATACGTTGCGCTATGGCCCGATGAAGGGGGTGGGCCTTGATGACCCGCGCACCGGACGCTGGCCCTATGCCTGTGTCCAGCTACGGCAAGACAATGCGCTCGGCACCTTGTGGAACATGGTCGGCTTCCAGACCAAGCTCAAACATGCGGAACAGGTCCGCGTCTTCCGCACCATTCCAGGGCTGGAAAAAGCCGAATTTGCGCGGCTGGGCGGATTGCACCGTAACAGCTTCATCCGCTCGCCCATCTTGCTCGATGAAACACTGCGACTGAAATCTTCGCCCCATATTCGTTTTGCCGGGCAGATCACCGGCTGCGAAGGCTATGTGGAATCGACCGCGATTGGCCTGATCGCCGCCCGTTTCGCGATGGCCGAACTAAGCGGGCAGACATTAAACCCGCCGCCGGTCGAAACCGCGCTCGGCGCGCTGCTGCACCATATTACTGGCGGGGCAGAGGCTGACAGCTATCAGCCGATGAACGTCAATTTCGGCCTGTTCCCCCCGCTTGAATTGCAGGGCCGCAGCAAAAAGGCAGATCGCAAGCTGCTCTATACCGGGCGCGGGCGGGAAGCGTTCAAGGCCTGGCTGGCGGCCTAAGACCGCCACCCATCAGCCCACACCATCGCCTAGGGCCGCCGTTCAGGCGGCGATGGCGTAGGGCTGTATTTCCCCGGACAAATACAGGTTACGCGCCTTGGCCCGGCTGAGCTTGCCCGAAGACGTGCGCGGCAGGGTGCGCGGCGGCACCAGTTCGACGACGCAATTCATGCCCGTAATCGCGCGCACGCGTTCGCGGATCGCATCGCGCAACCGGGTGCGTTCCGCCTGATCGGTGGTGCGGCACTGGACCAGCACCGCCGGGGTTTCTTCACCGCCCGGCGTGGTGATCGCAAAGGCCGCGATATCGCCCGACTTGAAGCCCGGCAATTGTTCCACCGCCCATTCAATATCCTGCGGCCAATGGTTCTTGCCATTGATGATGATCATGTCCTTGGCGCGGCCGACAATGTAGAGATAGCCATCCGACATATAGCCCATGTCGCCGGTATCGAGCCAGCCATCGGCCATGCATGCATCGGTCGCTTCCTGATCGCGATAATAGCCGGTCATGATCGAGGTGCCCTTGCACCAGACCTTGCCAATCGCCTTTTCGGGCAGCGGCGTGCCATCTTCCTCGCGGATTTCGACCACCATGTCGCGCACCGGCTTGCCGCAATTGACGATGGACCGGAAACGCTGCGGCCGGTTCGGCGTGGCATCCGCGCCCGACAATTCGGTTTCTTCGACCAGTTCGACAATAATGCCCTCGCCCGGCGGCATGATCGTGACGGCCAGCGTCGCCTCGGCCAGGCCATAGCTTGGCAGAAAGGCGCTAGCCTTGAACCCGGCGGGGTGGAAGGCATCGACAAAGCCCTGCATCACGTCCGGGCGGATCATGTCCGCACCATTGCCCGCAATGCGCCAGCGGGACAGGTCAAAACGCTCGGCCACATTGGTTTGCAGGCTGATCCGTCGCGCGCAAATATCATAGCCAAAGGTCGGCGAATAGCTGATCGCCGTGCCATCATGGCGGCTGATCATGTCGAGCCATGCCAACGGGCGACGCGCGAAATCCTCGGTCTTGAGATAATCGACCGTCACCTGATTGGCGACCGGGGAGAGGAAACAGCCCACCAACCCCATGTCGTGATACCATGGCAGCCACGAAATGCAGCGGTCGCCATCACCGATCTTCATCCCATGGGCGTGCGCCGCGAGATTATTGAGCAGCGCGCGGTGCGTCACCGCCACACCATGGGGGAAACGGGTCGAGCCCGACGAATATTGCAGATATGCGATGTCGTCCGGATGGGCCTCGGGCAGTTCAACCACCGGGGCGGCCGATGCCGAGAAGCTGGCCCAGTCAACGCCCCGGACATTGCACTGGCGCGCGGCTTCGCCCGCCATGGTTTCCAGTTCCGGCGGATAGAACAGCAGCAACGGGTCACAGCTACCAAGCTGGACCTTCAACTGATCAATATAGCTCTCCTTGCCGCCGAAGCTGGTTGGCAAGGGCAAGGGCACCGGCCATGCACCGGCATAGACAACGCCAAAGAACAGCGCCGCGAAATCGGCTCCGGTTTCGGCGATCAGCGCGATCCGCTGGCCCGGCTGGATACCGGCCGCGATCAGCCGCGCCGCCTGATCCAGCGCATCGCGCCGCATCACGCTATAGGGATAGGGCTGCGCCAAGGATCCACGCGCATCGTGGAAATTCAGGCCGCGCTGGCCGGTGGCCGCATAGTCCAGCGCATCGCCCAGCGTCCCGAAATCGGCATAGCGGCGAGGCAGATCATCATCCGTGGGGCAGCTGAGCGACGGAATTGGCGACATGTTGAACTTTCCTGCTGGCGACCAGACGCGCGACACGGCCTTTCCATGCCCTACAAAAGGGGGCTAGGATAACAAGACCCGTGGCACTCATCGGACGGCACTATGGCACAAAAATGGCGCTCTACACGCGAGGAGAAGAAAAGTGCAACTATGTCCGGGCAAGAATCGTCGGAAAACTCCCGATCCCGCCCCCGCCCGGCAACCCCGATTGACACCGCACGACTGGACCGGCTCGCATTGGATTATGTCGCCCGCTATGCGACGACCAGCCTGAAATTACAGCATTATCTTAGCCGCAAGATCATGCAGGCCCGCCAAAGCGGGACGCTCGACGAGGCCGCCGCACAGGCGCTGGGCGACCATGCCGCCCAAATCATCGCACGCTTCGCTGAACGCGGCTATGTCAATGATCGGGCATGGGCCGAGATGAAGGCGAGCGCGCTGCGGGCGTCCGGCTATGGCGAACGCCGGGTGCGCGAAACCCTGCGTCATAATGGCATTGAAAGCGCCGTGGTCGACGAAATCGGGCTCGCCCCGGACGAAGAAGGAAACATGGATCCGCGCTTTGAAATCGCTCTCCGATTCGCCCGTCGGCACCGGATCGGGCCCTTCTCCCGCACGCATCAGGATGAACAAAAAATTAATCGGGATATTGCGCGATTAATGCGCGCCGGTCATCCATATGATATTGCGCGCAAGATTGCCACCATGGCCGCTACTGACATTGATGTTAGTGCATGAAATTGCAACTAAACCGTTGACGACGGGCGTTCTCAACTGTTGATAGTGCAGGCAAGAGTAACACGCGGGATAATGACACAAAATGACGGAACAGGGTATAGGGCCTGAAGAGGAAAACAAGGGGACGCCAACAGCGGGTGACGAGGCTGGAAAGCCCGTCGTGTCAGGGTTCGTAAAGTGGTTTGACGCGACACGGGGTTTCGGCTTCATCGTTCCTGATGACAATCAGGGCGACGTGCTGGTTCACTTCTCCTTATTGCGCGATCATGATCGTCGCAGCCTGCCGGAAGGCGCACGCATCGAATGCACCGTGGTCCAGCGCGACCGGGGACGGCAGGCCGATAAGGTGCTGTCGATCGACCTGAGCTGCGCCACCGGTCCCGACCTTCAGGAAATCCAGCAACGGGCGGCTGATCGGATCGATCCGATCACCCTGCTTGATGAGGCGGAGGAATATATCCCGACCACGGTCAAATGGTTCAACCGTCTAAAGGGCTATGGCTTCTTGGTGCCGGACGGCACCAATGAGGATGTCTTCCTACACATGGAAACGCTGCGTCGTGGCGGGATCGAGGAAGTCGAACCGGGTGAACGGCTCTTCGCCCGCATCGCCCAAGGCCGTAAAGGGCGGCTGGCGGTCGTCATCAACCGCGAACTGCCGCAGTAAGCCCCGCATGAACAAGCTGTTGCGTATCTCGGTCGGCCTCAGCATCGCGCTGCTGCCGATCGCAGCTTGCCATGCGGGCGGCACGCCCACCGCTGCCAATACGGGCGCGCAGGAAGAAGGCGCGGGGCTGGAAACGGCCCCGCTGTCCATCACCACCGCCAAGGGTGAGCGGCGCTTCACCGTCGAAATCGCCGCCTCCCCAAGCGAGCAGGAACGCGGGCTGATGTTCCGCCGCTCCCTTGCCGCAGATCGGGGGATGATCTTTCCGATGCTGCCCGCCCGTCATGTCAGCTTCTGGATGAAGAACACCTATATCCCGCTCGACCTGATCTTCATCCGCGCCAATGGCACGATTGCCCGGATCGCGGCCAATGCAACACCGGAATCGCTCGATATCATCCCGTCAGGCGAAGCCGTGATCGCGGTGCTTGAAATCGCCGGTGGACAGGCCGCCGCGCAGGGGATCGGGCCGAACGACACGGTGGCACTGCCGTTCTAACGGCCAAGACCACGCCCCGGTTGCCGTTACCGCCCGGTTAAATCTCCAACTGGCTGCCCAGTTCGACCACGCGGTTGGTGGGCAGGCGGAAGAACTCCATCGCACTTTCAGCGTTACGCAGCATCCACGCGAACAGATGCTCGCGCCAGATCGCCATGCCCGGCCGCGAAGACGGCAAGAGCGTCTGGCGAGCAAGGAAGAAGCTGGTGTCCATCATGTTGAACGCCGCCCCGCAACGATCCGCCGTTTTGAGCGCTGCCGGCACATCCGGCTCTTCCATGAAGCCATAGCGGATCATCATGCGATAAAAGCCCTGACCAAGATCGCTCATGCTGCACCGGTTGCCGGTCTCGATATAGGGCACGTCCTCGATCCGCACCGTCAGCAGCACCACACGCTCGTGCAGCACTTTGTTGTGCTTGAGATTGTGGAGCAACGCATGCGGCACGCCTTCCGGCGTCGAGGTCATGAACACCGCCGTGCCCGGCACGCGTGAGGCCGAATTGGCCGCCGACTTGATAAAGATGCTGAGCGGCATCGCCGCCTCCTGCATCCGCTCCATCATCAGCTTGCGCCCACGCGACCAGCTCGTCAGCAAGGTGAAAATGATCAGGCCGACAAACAGCGGGAACCAGCCGCCATCCGGCACCTTGGTCAGATTGGCCGCGAAATAGGCCACATCGACGATCAGGAACATTGTCAGCGCGGCCACCGCGACCGGCTTGTTCCATCCCCACAGCACGAACAGCACAACCGCCAATAGGCAGGTATCGATGAACATCGCGCCCGTCACCGCAATGCCATAAGCGGCGGCAAG
Source organism: uncultured Sphingomonadales bacterium (assembly GCA_903821605.1). Taxonomy (GTDB): domain Bacteria; phylum Pseudomonadota; class Alphaproteobacteria; order Sphingomonadales; family Sphingomonadaceae; genus Alteraquisediminimonas. The sequence continues at coordinate 22,361 of CAIJLZ010000011.1, forward strand.
GTTGCTCGACGAACGAAACATCAGCACCAGCGTGATCACCATCACCATCAGCGCCCAGTTGATCGTCGGGATATAAATCTGCCCGGCTGCGCGCGCACTGGTATGCGCGATGCGCAGGCGCGGCATAAAGCCGAGCTGAATCGCTTGTTGGGTCAGCGAGAAGGCCCCCGAGATCACCGCCTGGCTGGCAATGATGGTGGCCATGATCGCCAGAATGACCAACGGCAGGCGGAAGCTGTCAGGCGCCAGCAGGAAGAACGGATTGGTAATCGCGGTCGCCGCCGTCGCGGGGTCCATCGACACGATCATCGCGCCTTGCCCCAAATAGTTGAGCATCAACCCCGGCAGCACGAAAAACAACCACGACACGCGGATCGGGTTGCGGCCAAAATGGCCCATATCGGCGTAGAGTGCTTCGGCCCCGGTCACGGCCAACACGACCGAACCAAGCGCCAGAAACGCCTTCACCCCATCGACGAGGAAGAATTTATAAGCATACCACGGGTTGAGCGCCCACAGGATTTCCGGCGCGTTCACGATATGCATCAGGCCAAGCACCGCGAGCACGATGAAATAAACGACCATGATCGGGCCGAACAACATCCCCACCTTGGCGGTGCCATGCGCCTGAATCATGAACAGGCCGACCAGAATGGCGACCGAGATCGGTAACACAAACGGTTCAAACCCCGGATTGACAACCATCAGACCTTCGGACGCCGACAACACCGACATCGCCGGGGTGATCATGCTGTCGCCATAAAATAGCGCGGTCGCAAACACGCCCAGCAGCACGATGGACGTGCTCCACTTGGCATCAGGCGACTTGCGGTTGATCAGCGCCAGCAGCGCGAGGCTCCCGCCTTCGCCCTTATTGTCCGCCCGCATGATGATCGACACATATTTGATCGTGACGACGATCATCATCGACCAGAAGATCAGGCTGAGCACGCCATAAATATGCATCGGATCAGGCGCGAGCCGGTGATGCCCGTTAAAGGTTTCGCGAAAGGCGTAGATCGGACTGGTGCCGATATCGCCGAACACGATCCCCACCGCGCTGACGGCAAGGCCCAGCAAGGAACCCTGAACGTGATGCCCCCCTTGGTGGGGCGTGGAATGATCGGCCTCGGAACTGGTAGTCATCATCGGCTGTACCGCCTGTTGTTAAACACCGAAATGGACCATCGATCCATGCCGGAGGCAGGCCCCTAGCACAGGCCCCATGACCCCGCAATCAATCGAAACATGTATGATTTCCGGGGTTTACAGACAAAACGCGATCACCAACTCAATTCATCGGCGGCGTCGGGGCCTCCGAATCGCCTGTGACCTGCGCAATCATCGCCAATCGCTGCTCCAGATCGCCCCGCCATGGGGCATCCGCAGGCGAGCGCGCCAGCAGGTCGCGCCACATTTTCGCGGCCTCATCATACTGCCCCATCTGCGCCAAACCGAGACCCTTGAAAAAGGCCGGGCCGGGATGTTCGGGGGCCAGCACCAGCGCGCGGTCAAAGGCAAGGTTCGCCGCTGGCGTCACCAACCCCCCGGCATGCAGCACCAGCGCATTGCCAAGCCCGACCCAATGATCGGCGTTGGTCGGCTCCCGCCGCACCAACTGGCCCAGCAAAGCCGACGCCATGCGGTAATCGCCCTTTTGCTCCAGCGCGAGCGACAAGGCGAACAGTTCCTCGCCATTGGCCGTCTTGCGCGCCAGCGCATCCGCCTCGCGTTCCACCGCTGCTTCATCGCTGGTCGAAGATGGTGGCGTCGGCGCGGGCGCCCCGGCCATCTGGGGATGACCCTGCCAGCCATAGCCCAGCGCCCCCAACAAGAGCACCGCCGCCACCGGCATCACGCGCGCCGCCGAATGGCGCAGGGCCAAGCCTAGCACCACCAGCACCGCCAGCAACAGGAGAATGAGCCAAAACCAACCCATCACGGCCTCCGCTTGCGAAAACGGCCGCGCACCAGCACCAGCCCGATAAGGAGCACCACGATCGGTGCGATCCAGACCGGCGCGGCAATGGCCGACATTTCCGGTTGATAGCTGACCCAATGGCCATAACGTTCGATGAACCATGCGCGGATGGCGTCCGGCTGTTCACCCGCCGCAATTTTTTGCCGGACCAACGCCCGCATATCGCCTGCCATCTCGGCATTGCTGTCGGCGATGCTCTGGCCCTGACAAACGACGCAGCGCAGCGTCTCCATCAACGCTTTGGCATCGGCCTCCTGCTTAGGGTCGGATAATTGGGTATTCGCCAGTGCCGCCGGCGGCAGGTTGCTATCGGCCAGTGCCATGATCGGCACCCCAAGCGACAGCGCGACCGGCACCGCCAATGCAAGCGCAAGCGGCAGGGACGCACGCTTCATCGTGCCGCCTCCAACTGCTCAAGGATCAACGGCACTTGTTCCGGCCGAATGTCGCCGACATGCTGATAACGGATCACGCCCTTGCCATCGATCACGAAGCTTTCCGGCACCCCGGATGAGCCCATGGCAAGCTGTACCGCGCTTTTCACGTCGCTGCCGATCTGATGATAGGGATTGCCATAGCGCCCAAGGAAACGGGCCACATCTTCGGGCCGGTCGCGAATGGCGATGGCATCGATCTTGACGCCCTGCGCCTTGAGCTGGAGCAGCACCGGCGCTTCGGCCACACAGGGTACGCACCAACTGGCGAAAATATTGAGCAGGCGCGGCTCGCCCGTGGCGAAATCGGCGGTTTGCAACCCCGGCACGCCGATGGTCGCCGCAGGCAGGTTGAAGGCGGGCAAGGCTTTGCCAACCAACGCCGAACGCACCGCCCGGTCGCCCGGCTTGACCAGTCCCAACGCGACAATCGCCAGAAAGGCCAAAAACAGCGCGAACGGGGCCCAGATGAACAGCTTCCTCATCGCCGCGTTCCCGTCGGCTTGGCGGCTTTCGGCTTGGTCCCCGTGGTCTTGGCCACTTTCGCCGCCGGCTGCGGGCCGGCTGCTCGCCAGTTTTTCCAGAAATCAGCCCCGCCTTCGCGCCAGAGGCGACCGATCAGCGCCAACACACCGCCCAGCGCAATCATTAGGCCACCGGCCCAGATCAGCGTCACAAATGGCTTCCACCACAGCCGCATCTGCCAGCCGCCGCTGCCATCCGACTTGCCAATCACGGTGTAAAGCTGGCCATCCCACAAGGTTTCAATCGCGGCTTCCGACGTTTCGGTCGGTGGCGACCAGAATTGGCGCGACTGCGGGCGCATGACCTTGGTCCAGCCCGCGCCATCGCGGCTGACATGAAGCTGCGCCTCCACCGCCGTCCAGTTCGGCCCGGCAATCGGGACGACCGTATCGAAGCGGACTTTGAAACTACCGATCTGCGCCGTCTCGCCCGGCTTCATCGCCACCAGACGTTCCTGCATAAACGCACTATCCGACGCCATGCCGGCAAGGCTGACCGCCACACCCAGATGGGCAATCACCATGCCCCAGGTGAACAACGGCGTGCGGCGCAAATTGCGCTTGGCCAGCGGTGCGACGCTCGCCACGGCGACGCCCGCCGCCACGATCAGGCCAAGCAGCGGCAGCATGCCGATCTTGCCACCCCACAACAGGCCCATGCCGATTGCCGCCGCCGCCAACACCACCGCCGGCACGATCAGTCGACGCGCCACCGCGCCGCCTTCGTCGCGCCGCCAGCGGATCAACGGCCCCGCGCCCATCAGCAACACCAAGATCAACGCCGGGGCAGCGCTCACCGAATTGAAATAGGGCGGCCCGATGGACAACTTTTCGCCGGTCAACACCTCGGCGGCGAGCGGGTAGAGCGTGCCGATAAAGACAATCGCCAATAGCACCGACAGCAACAAATTGTTGAGCACCAGCCCGCCTTCACGGCTCAACGGGTCGAATTGATTGCCTTCGCGCACCGTGCCGACCCGCAGGCCGAACAGCGCCAAGGCGCCACCGATATACAGGCCAAGCAGCATCAGCAGGAAGCTGCCGCGCTCCGGATCAACCGCAAACGAGTGAACGCTGGTCAAAATGCCCGACCGCACAAGGAAGGTGCCAACCATCGACATCGAAAAGGCGACCACCGCCAGCATCACCGTCCATGCGCGCAACCCGTCACGGGTCGCCAACACCGTCACCGAATGGAGCAACGCCGTCGCCGCAAGCCATGGCATCAGCGAGGCATTTTCGACCGGATCCCAAAACCACCAGCCGCCCCAGCCCAGCTCATAATAAGCCCAATAGCTGCCCGCCACGATGCCGATCGTCAGAAATACCCATGAAATCAGCACCCATGGCCGCATGGCGCGGGCGAATGCCGGGCCAACATCACGGGTGATCAGCGCACCGACGGCAAAGGCAAAGGCAATGCTGATCCCGACATAGCCGAAATACAGCGTCGGCGGATGGAAGGCGAGGCCGGGATCCTGCAACAGCGGGTTCAGGCCCATGCCTTCGGTCGCTGCCGGGAATTGCCGTGCGAACGGATTGGAGGCGATCAACAAAAAGCCATAAAAGCCAAGCCCAATCAGCGCCTGTGCCCCCAGCGTCGCGACCAGTGTCTTGGGCTCCAGCCGCTTTTCGAGCAGGGCGACCAGCGCCCCAGCAACCGCCAGCACCGTCACCCACAAAAGCATTGAGCCTTCATGATTGCCCCATGTGCCCGCGAATTTATACAACCAAGGCTTGGCCGCATGGCTATTCGCCACCACCAGCTTGACCGACAGATCGGTGCGCAGGAACAACAGGATCAGGCTGACAAACGCCGCCGAGACAAGCGCCGCCTGCATCACGGCCACTGGCTTGGCCAGCGCGGCCACCGCACCTTGAGGCTGACGCCAGCCCCATAGACCGGCATAGATTTGCAAGGCGGCCAGCGCCGCCGCAAGCCACAGGGCGGCCAGTCCGAATTCAGCCAACATCAGCTCACACGCCCGGTCTTGTGCTGATCGCCCGCCATTTGCGGCGGCATGTAGCGTTCGTCATGCTTGGCAAGAATATTGTCGGCGACGAATTGCTGGTTGTTGAGAAACCGGCCTTCTGCAACCACGCCCGAACCCTCGCGGAACAGGTCGGGCAATATGCCCTTGAACTGCACCGGGATCGCATGGGCTTCATCCTCGACGATAAAACGCACGCTCACGCCATCGGCGAGCTTTTTCAGCGACCCCTTGCGCACCATACCGCCCAGCCGCACCGGACGATCCAGCGCGGGCGGGCTTTTCAGCACATCGGACGGCGCATAAAAATAGGCGGCCTGATCTTTAAGGCCCGACATCGCAAGCAGGACAGCACCCAACATGGCGACCACCGCCACCATGATCAGCACCAGACGCTGGTTCTTGGCCTTCACGATGTACCCCGCTTCAATTCGTCGACGGCTTTTTCGGCCCGACGCATGGCGACAAAGCTGGCGATCACCACCCATGCCAGCACGGGAATAGAAAGCGCATAGGCCGCGATCACAAAATGCCACTGGTTCATTTGTCACATGCCTTCATGTTCATCATGACGCCGCCAAACGACGCATCCGCATCTCCAGCTTGGTCCGGGCCAGTTCCGCCCGCATCCGCATCAAGACCACCGCGCCGAACAACAGGCTTGCCCCCACCGCCGCACCAAGCAGCGGCCACAGCATCGAGCCGTCAATGCTGGAGCCTTTCATCAGGCTGATGCTCTGGCCCTGATGCAGCGTGCGCCACCACAGCACGGAATAATGAATGATCGGCAAGTTGATCGCCCCCACCAGCCCAAAAATCGCGGTCATGCGGCCTTCGCCCCCGGCTTCGCCATCGGCTTCCTGCTCTGCCGACGCGAGCGCCATATAAGCGAGGTAGAGGAAGAACAGCACCAGCATCGATGTCAGTCGTCCGTCCCATTCCCACCAAGTGCCCCAAGTCGGCCGGCCCCAGATCGAGCCGGTCGCAAGGCACAAGGCCGCGAACACCGCCCCCGGCAAGGCGCAGGCGCGGGCGGCAATCCCGGCCAGCGGGTGGCGCCAGATCAGTTGCATCGCGCTCGCAATGGCGATGCCGCTCCAGCCCGCCATGCCAAGCCAAGCGGCAGGCACATGGATGTACATGATGCGGACCGTTTCGCCCTGAAGATAATCGGCAGGCCCGGCGAACACGCCCCAGCCCACGCACAGCAGCAACAGCAATCCACCGATCCAGCCGAACCAATGGGTCAACGGGCGGGCGATCTTCAAAAACCGGGCAGGATTCGCATAAGCGTGCATAACGGCATTGCATCTAGCCAAACGCGCGCAGGATGGAAAGCATTGCCTTTGCCCGTCGGCTTGCCCAAAGAAGCGCCATGTCCCCGCCCGCCACGCCCCATGCGCCTCCGCAGTATCGCCCCGGACTGGCCATCTTGTGCCGCTGCGCCGCAACAGTGCTGTTCACCATCATGTGGGCGCTGGCGAAACTGGCGTCCGAACGCGGGGCGAATACGGTCGAAATTCTGTTCTATCGTGGGCTGTTCGCGGCCCCTGTCGTCATCTTGTGGACGATGATCGGGCCAGGGTTACAAGCGGTGAAAACCCGGCGTCCGGGCGTCCATCTGCAACGCACGGTGATTGGCATGGTGTCGATGTTCTTCACTTTTTATGCGATCACGCTGCTGCCACTGGCCGAGGCATCGACCCTCAGCTTCACCGCCCCGATCTTCTCGACCCTGCTTTCCACCCTGCTGTTAGGCGAACGGGTCGGCATCTATCGCATCGCTGCGACCTTGCTTGGCTTTTTAGGCGTCGTGATTGTCATGCTGCCCGGCTTTTCCGGCCACCATCTGCCGCTTGAAGGGCTGGTTGTCGGCGTGATCTCTGCCGTTGGCATTGCCTGTGTCACCGTCACGATCCGGCAAATCAGCGACACCGAATCGGCCACCGCCATCGTATTTTGGTTCACCCTTGGCACGCTCGCGACGACCATGGTTCTCATGCCATGGTTCGGCCAATGGCATCATTGGCAGGTGATTGCGCTGCTCGGCGGCACCGGCGCGATTGGCGCGGTCGCCCAGTTGCTGATGACGGCAGCGTTGCGTTTTGCCCCCGTGGCGGTCGTGGTGCCGTTCGATTATACTCAGCTAATCTGGGCGACACTGGCGGGTTTCCTATTGTGGGGGACAATGCCCCACCTATCCACTTGGCTTGGCTCGGCGTTGATCATCGCGGCGGGCATGGTCACGATCTACCGCGAACATCGCCACCGCATCTTCCGGGCCGCCACCCCGCCAGCCGCCGCCTGAAATTGCTTTCAACCCGGTTTGGTCGCTTGTATCGCGCCCGGCGCATGGTTATAGCCGCGACCGATAACAGGCACCTGCGGACATCAAGATCCAAGGGCCGGGTCGCAGGATGGATCGCCATAGTTGCCAGCTAGAGGGGGCGGAGACAGATATGACCGACGTGACGGCCAAGACCAACGATCGCGCCGAACAGGCTTCGGCGGATAATGTCATGTTAGACAATAGCTATCGCCCAACTGCCGACGAACCATTCATGTGCGACCGCCAGCAAGAATATTTCCGCCGCAAGCTGATCGAGTGGAAAGAATCGATCCTGCGGGAGGCGAAGGAAGTGCTGACCCAGCTCAAGAATGACTCGCTCCGTGAGCCGGACATCGCCGACCGCGCCTCTTCCGAAACCGACTGGTCGATCGAACTGCGGACCCGCGACCGCCAGCGCAAGCTGATCTCCAAGATCGAGTCCGCGCTGCGCCGGATCGATGAAGGCGAATATGGCTTTTGCGAAGTGACCGGCGAACCGATCTCGCTCGCCCGGCTCGAAGCCCGCCCGATCGCCACCATGACCGTCGAGGCGCAGGAACGTCACGAACGTCAGGAAAAAGTGTCGCGCGACGAATAAACGGGTGGTCGGATAATAGTTTAAACCCGCACCGGATTTAATATAATAATTAGCACCATTTTGAAATTGTTTAAGATTTGACAGCAATAAGCGGGTAAACTTCCGCCTATGGCTGGTCCGTTTTCCCTCTTGCTCCTGATCGAATCGCTGCAACCGCAGCCCAGCCGCCATGCGGTGGCGACGGCGCAGGTGACGGCGGTGATCCTGTCAGCGGCAGAAACCAGCACCAGCTTGACCCCCGATAACCGCGCCCGGATCATGGCCGAGCCCAGCCGCACCACCCAGACAAGCCCCTCGCCCGCCCCCGAACAACTGCTCACCATGGTATTCGAATAACCCCGGTTCGGGACATGTGATCGCTGCCGCATGGATTTCGTGACACCGGCCCGCTGTTCGCGTATAGGCCGCGCCCAATGGCAAAGACCCTTCCCACCCCCCCCAAGATCGGCATGGTTTCACTCGGCTGCCCCAAGGCGCTGGTCGATAGCGAACGCATTCTGACCAAGCTGCGGTCCGACGGCTATGAGCTGTCGTCCGATTATGACAATGCCGATGTCGTGCTGGTGAACACCTGCGGCTTCCTCGATTCCGCCAAGGAAGAGAGTCTGGAAGCCATTGGCGAGGCGATGGCCGAAAATGGCCGGGTGATCGTAACCGGCTGTCTGGGCAATGAGGCGGAGATGATCCGCCAGCGCTTCCCCGATGTGCTCGCCATTTCCGGGGCGCATCAATATGAGGCGGTGGTCAACGCGGTGCATGAAAATGCCCCGGTGCCGCCCTCGCCCTTTGTCGATCTAGTGCCGGAAGGCGGGCTGAAGCTGACGCCACGCCATTATAGCTATCTCAAGATTTCGGAAGGCTGCAACCATCGCTGCGCCTTCTGCATCATCCCGTCGATCCGGGGTGATCTGGTGTCACGCCGCATCGATGCAGTGCTGCGCGAGGCGGAAAAGCTGGTGCAGGCGGGCACCCGTGAACTGTTGGTGATCTCGCAGGACACCTCGGCTTATGGCGTCGATACCAAGCACGATGTCCGCAACTGGAAGGGCCGCGAGGTCCGCGCCCATATGACCGATCTCGCCCGCGAGCTGGGCCAGTTGGAAGGGCCGGATGGCCGCCCTTGGGTGCGGCTGCATTATGTCTATCCCTATCCCCATGTTGATCAGGTCATCCCATTGATGGCCGAAGGGCTGCTGACCCCCTATCTCGACATTCCTTTCCAGCACGCCGCACCGTCAGTGTTGAAGGCGATGAAGCGCCCGGCCAATGAGGCCAAGGTGCTTGAACGCATCAAGGCGTGGCGCGACATCTGCCCGGACATTGCCATCCGTTCGTCGTTCGTCGTCGGCTTCCCCGGCGAGACCGAGGCTGATTTCCAGTATCTGCTCGATTGGCTCGACGAGGCCCAGCTTGATCGGGTCGGCGCGTTCCGCTTTGAACCGGTGGCGGGTGCCGCTGCCAATGATCTGCCGAACCCCGTGCCGGAAGCGGTCAAGGAAGAACGCTACGCCCGGATCATGGAGAAGACCGCCGCAATCTCGGCCGCCAAGTTGCAGGCCAAGATCGGCCGCACCCTTCCCGTGATCATCGACGAGGTCGACGAAGACGGCGGCGCGAACGCTCGTTCGCAGGCCGATGCCCCCGAAATCGACGGCACCGTCTTCCTGCGCGATGCCGAGGGGCTCAAACAGGGTGATATCGTGCCGGTTTTGATCGAAGATGCAGACGAACACGACCTGTTTGGTGTGCCGATCACCGCCAAATAACCTTTTATTAAACCAACACCGCTTGTGCTGCCGGTTGATCCGACGCAAGCTATAGCGATGGATAGCCTGCTTACACGTCTGGCGGTGGCACTGGCCATCGGCTTGCTGGTCGGCCTCGAACGCGGCTGGCGTTCGCGCGACCATGAAGAGCGCCAGCGCGCCGCCGGCTTTCGCACCTTTGCCTTATCCGGCCTACTTGGGGGCGTCGCCGGGACGCTCAGCACCGTCAGCGGTCCGATCGTCCTTGCCGCCATTTTTATCGCCTTCACGGCGGCCTTTGCCGCATTCCAATGGATGGAAGCGCAAACGCATCGCGACCTGAGCGTGACCTCGGTCGTGGCGGGGATGCTGACCTTTTCGCTGGGCGCTTATGCCGTGTTGGGGGATCTTCACCTCGCGATTGCCTGTGCCGTGGCGATGACCGGCATGTTGGCGCTGCGCGAACCGCTGCACCGCTGGATTTCGCGGCTGCGCTGGGAAGACATTCGCGCGGTGCTGATCCTGTTGGCGATGACGTTCCTGTTGCTGCCGGTGATACCAAACCGCACCATCGACCCATGGCAATCGCTCAACCCGGCTGAAATCTGGCTGCTGGCCATTCTGATCGCGGCGATTTCGTTCGGCGGCTATGTCGCCATCCGGCTGTTCGGTGACCGGCTTGGTGTCGCGCTAGCGGCCATTGCCGGGGGTCTTGCCTCATCGACGGCAACCACCCTCACGCTTGCCCGGCTTGGTCGGGCCCAGCCGGGGACGGAACGGCTATTGGCCGGGGGTATTTTGCTTTCCAGCACGGTGATGCTGATCCGCGTCGGCGTGGTCGCTTCGCTGCTCAATCCGGCGTTGCTCGGCCCGTTGCTCGCCCCTCTTGCCACCGGGGGACTGGTGCTGGCATCGGGTGCGGCGCTGCTGCTGGTTCGTAACCCACAAAAGGCCAAGCCCGAAATCATCATGACCAACCCGCTGGAACTTGGCATGGCGCTCAAGCTTGCGGCGGTGATCGCGGTGGTGATGCTGCTGGCCCAATTTGTTGAACGCTGGCTCGGCCATGCGGGCGTGGTGGCCGTCGCCGCCGCGTCCGGGCTGGTCGATGTGGATGCCGTGACGATCTCCATGGCCCGACTGGGCGGTCGCCAAATCGACCTGCCGACCGCGGTGGAGGCGATTGCGTTGGCAGTGGCGGTCAACACCGTGGTCAAGGCCGTGCTGGCCAGCACCACCGGCGGACGGCAGATTGGCTTTTTTGTCGGCGTCACCAGCGGGTTGGCGCTCTTGGCCGGGCTGTTGGCAACCCTATTGCCCTGATCCTCGCCCTAGGATGAAAGCCGCGCCCGCAACACCGGCTTGATCGCCTCCAGCAGCAGCAACACCCCCGCCCCTGCCAGCAAGGCGAGCAGGAAATCGCGCCCATGCAATGGCACGAAGCTGAATAGCCCCGCCAGCGCCGGGGAATATTGCGCCAAGCCAAGGATCGTCACCACCACCGCCAGCACCAGCGCCAGCGCCCGATTGGGCCGTAGGACCGCCCGTGCCAGCGATGTGCCGAACGAGCGATTGACGAGGATCAGCGCGACAATCGTGAATACCAAGGTCACAAACACCAATGCGCGCAGATCGTCGGGCGCTAGCTGCTGGCTGACCCCCATGGCGACCACCGCCGCATTGACCGCGAGCGCCATGCCGCCTTGGATCAACGCCCAAGCCACCAATGCCGGGGACATTAATTGCGCCTCGGGTGGGCGCGGCGGGCGGTTCATCACGTCCTTTTCTTCGGTCTCGGCCTCAAAGGCGAGCGAGCAGACCGGATCGATGATCATCTCCAGAAAGGCAATATGGATCGGCCCCAGCATCAACGGCAGACCGCACAACAACGGGATCAGCGCCAGTCCGGCAATCGGCACATGCACGGCGAGGATGAAACCCGCTGCCTTGCGCAAATTGTCATAGATGCGGCGCCCCATGCGAACACTGGCAACAATCGAGCTGAAATCATCGTCGAGCAGCACCATCGACGACGCCTCGCGCGCGACATCGGTGCCGCGTCCGCCCATGGCGATGCCGATATGCGCCGATTTCAGCGCCGGGGCGTCATTCACCCCGTCCCCCGTCATCGCCACCACCTCGCCATCCGCCTTGAGCGCATTGACGATCCGCAGTTTCTGTTCCGGCATGATTCGGGCAAAGACGCAGCAATGACGCACCCGCAGCGCGAGCGCCGCATCGTCCAGCGCCGCCAGTTCCGCCCCGGTCATCACCTCTTCGCTCTCGATCCCGGCAGCATGGGCAATCGCGCGGGCCGTCACCGGATAATCCCCCGTGATCATGATCACCCGGATTCCGGCGGATCGACATTGGGCCAGCGCATCCGGCACATTGGCGCGCAACGGATCTGCCAGCCCAACCAGCCCGATCAGACGCCACGCAAAATCCGCCTGCCGTTCGGGCAAGGGCGCGCCCTGCCACGCGGCTTCCGCCACCGCCAGCACGCGCAGCCCGCTCGCCGCCATCGCATCGACCATCGCGCGCAATTGGACCGCGGCGGCGTCCGGCAGGCGGCACAGTTCCATCAGCGTTTCCGGTGCCCCCTTGGCGGCGATGGTCCATGGCGCGCCGCCCTTATCCGCGCCCCACGCGTTCGTCATCGCCAGCACCGGCTTTTCCAGCGGATAATGGCGCTGCAACCGTCCGTTCAGGGCCAGGCCAGATGGTTGCACTTCGGCCAACCGATGAAAGGCCGCCTCCATCGGATCGAGCGAATCCGGCGCGCAGGCCAGGCTGCCGATGGTGGTGAGGCGGGCAAATGCCTCGGGCACCACGGCTTCATCTGCCGCCCCCTTGCGCCATGTCGCCCCATCCGCCAGCCGCAATTCGGCGATGGCCATGCGGTTCGCGGTCAGCGTCCCGGTCTTGTCGGTGCATAATACGGTCGCCGCGCCCAGCGTTTCGATGGTGGCGGCATGGCGGGTCAACACGCGCACCCTGGAGATGCGCCACGCGCCCATCGCCATGAATACCGTCAGCACGACCGGCAATTCTTCGGGCAGCATCGACATGCCAAGCGCAATCCCGGCCAGCGCCGCATCCAGCCAGTTTCCGCGCCACAGGCCGTATAATAGCACCGCCAACAGGCTGACCACCGCCCCGATGATGCCCAACACCAGCACCACCCGCCGCGTCTGGACCCGCAACCGGGGTGGTTCATCTTCAATCAAACCCAGCAGATGGCCAATCTGACCCAATCGGCTTGCGCCGCCAATTGCGTTGATTTCGGCAATGCCGCTACCCCGCAATATCAGCGTGCCGGACCAGATGCAGGCGACCTCTTCGGCGTTGCCCGTTTCGGCACTGAGGCCGAGTTCATTGCCTTCCAATTTCTGCACCGGCACCGATTCGCCGGTGAGCAGCGATTCATCGACCAACAGGCCATTGGCGACGACCAGCCGCCCATCCGCCGGAACGCGATCCCCTTCCTCGATCACCACGAGATCGCCGCACACCACATCGCGCCCGGCGATGCGGTGACGTTCACCGCCGCGAATGACCAGCGCACGCGGGCTGGACAGATCGCGCAAGGTTTCAAGCACGCGCTCCGTGCGCACCTCTTGCACCAGCGTCACCATCACGGAAAATAGCGCAAATGTCCCGAGAATCAGCGCTTCCGTCGTATCGCCCAGCACAAGATATAGCACCGCGCCCACCAACAGCAGCGCCAGCATCGGCTCTTTCAGCACTTCCACCAAAATGCGCCACACCGTCCGCCGTTGCGCGGCAGGGAGTTCATTCGGCCCATCGGCCACCAGCCGCGCGTGCGCCTGGGCATGGCTCAACCCATGAAGCGGCGGGGACATATCGCCGGGCGGCGCAATCAGGTTAGGCTCGGACATCGCTGCATTATGAGCGTTGCGAGTGACAAATGCGAGCATGGTTGAACCCTCTGCGGCAATCACGCATGAAGGGCCGCGCCTCTGTATAAGGATCGTCCGCATGACCGCCGCCATCGACCCATTTCATACCATCGCCATCGGCGTCTTAGCGCATCGGCTGGCGGCCGAGGGGCGATCGATCATCCATATGGAATTCGGACAGCCTTCGACCAGCGCGCCGCGCGCCGCGATTGAGGCGGCGCACCGGGTCATCGACCGCGAACCGATGGGCTATTGGGAAAGCGAAGAGCTGAAATCCCGTATCGCGGCCTCTTATGCGGACAATTACGGCGTCACCGTGGACCCCGGCCAGATCGTGCTGACCTGCGGCGCGTCGCCCGCACTCGTGCTCGCGCTCAACAGCGCCTTCGCGCCCGGCGCGCGGGTCGCCCTCGCCCGGCCCGGCTATGTCGCCTATCGCAACACGCTCAAAGCCTTGTGGATGGAGCCGGTGGAACTGCCCTGCGGTCCCGATGAACGCTACCAGATTTCCGCCGCGGCCATTGCCGCGCTCGACCCCGCACCCGATGGCGTCATCATCGCCAGCCCCGCAAATCCGACCGGCACCATCATCCCGGCGGATGAGTTGCGCGCCATTGCGGCGGTTTGCACGGCGCGAGGCATTCGCCTGATCTCGGACGAAATTTACCATGGCCTGAGCTTTGGCGAACCGGCCCGCTCCATTCTCGAATTCGACGCGCATGCGCTGGTGGTGAACAGTTTCTCCAAATATTTCTCGATGCCTGGTTGGCGGTTGGGCTGGCTCGTGGCGCCGCCCGAACTGGTCGATGCGGTGCGGGCGCGTATGGGCAATTTGTTCCTGACGCCGCCGGTGATGAGCCAGCACGCCGCGCTTGCCGCCTATGACTGCCGCCATGAACTTGATGGCCATGTCGCCACCTATCGCCACAATCGCGACCTGTTGTTGGAACGCCTGCCCGAACTGGGCCTGTCCCGCATCGCGCCGCCGGATGGGGCATTTTATATCTATGCCGATATCGGCCATCTGACCGACAACAGCCTCGATTTCTGCACACAATTATTGGCCGATACCGGCGTCGCGACCGCCACCGGGATCGATTTCGATCCGGTGGACGGCCATCGCTTCATGCGGTTCAGCGTCGCCGCCTCACGCGCCGAAATCGCCGAGGCGATCGAGCGCATGATGCCGTGGTTCCAAGCTCGGATCGGCTGACGCTTATTTCCCGGCGGCGGGTGCCTTGGTCCTTCCGAGGAATTCAGTGATCTGCAACACCGATTCAAAATCGGTGATCGGCATGACCGCCATTTTCGTGCCGGGATAATAGGATTGCGGGTTCGAAATGAACGCCGCCAGGCTATCACGGTCCCATTGCAATGATGTCGCCGGATTGCGCAGCGCTTCGGAATAGCTATAGCCCGGCAATTGGCCCGAATGGCGCCCCATGACGCCGTTCAGATCAGGACCGATCTCGCCCGACGAGAAATCGCCCGCGCTATGGCAACCGGAACAATTCTGCCCGAACAAGGACCGCGCGCGCGGTTCATCATATTTGAAGTTGAAAAGGATCTGGGTGAAGCGTTCCTGATACACCCCACGCCGGTTGAACTCTTCAGACATGCTGTTCCCCTCGGGCAGCGCATAAGGCTTGGCCACTCTCGCCTGATCCGCCTTGCCGGGCGCGCCGGGCCGCAGGCGCAACAGGCGTCCGGTCGCGGCATCGGTGATGGCGTAAATATAGCCATCAGGCCCCACTTCGACCGACCGGATGCGCTCTTTCAGTTCCGATAGCAGGGCTTCTTCCTGCACCACCTTGCCATCACGGATCCGCAAGCGGCGCAGCACATGGCCCATCAATTCGCCGGTGAACAAGTCGCCACGCCATTGCGGGAAGCGGTTGCCCATATATTGGATCAGACCGGAGGGCGCGCGCGAGGGCGACCACACCGCCACCGGGTCGGTAAAGCCCTCACCCTCCTGTCGTTCGGACATGGAGCGGCCAGAATAATCGAACCCCCAGCTCACCAACGGCCAGCCATAATTGGCGCCCGGCTTGACGAGGTTCAGTTCATCTCCACCCTTGGGGCCGATGTCGACCGTCCAGATGCTGCCATCGGCGGCGCGGGTCAGCCCCGCCGGGTTCCGAAAGCCAGTTGCCCAGATTTCTGGCCGCGCGCCCGCTGTCTTGGCAAATGGCCCATCCGCGACCGGCGAACCGTCGCGATTGAGGTGAATAATCTTGCCCGACTGGTTATCGAGCCGCTGCACCATGCCGCGGCTGCCCTGTCCACCCGACCCGACACCGACCAGCATGGTCTTGTCCGGCATGAACAGAATGCGCATGATATTGGGGCCACCCGCCGGTGCGGGGATCGCCGTGTGGAAGATCACATGGCCATCAAGCAGGCGTCCGCCCTCCAGCCGCGCCTTGAGGATCGATCCGGTCCGCTCGGTATCGGTGCCGGTGGTGAAGGTGAGATAAATCGTGCGATTGGCAGCAAACTCGGGATCGAGCTTCACATCCAACAGCCCGTCAAACATGCTGGTGTTCAGCACTTGCGGCACGCGTTCGACCGGCTTGGCGAGTAGCTTGCCACCATGCACCATGCGCAGCTTGCCGCTTCGCTCCGTAATCAGCATATCGCCATCGGGTAGCCATGCCATGGCCCACGGATGATCCAGATCGGTGAGCAGCTCTTCGACCCAATAGCCCCGTTCCGGCGCGACCTGCACATTGGCCGCCTCGCCGCGCGAGGGCGACAACAGTGATCCACCCGCCGCCACACCTAGAGCCGTGATCGCCACCGCCGACAACAACCGCCAGCCGATCTTCGCATCCGCCTTTGCCTTCATCATCTCTTCATCCACTCCTGCGGTCGATCCATTGCCGACGCTGTTTTTTTGAACTGCTGTCTTATTACCCCATCATGCAAATTTGTCTCGCGATTATCGATCAGAAAATAGCACAAGCTGCATCATCGGGGGCGAGTTGATGAATTGACCCATGTCGATGATGTGCGCCCACCACCCCTCCGCGCGGCAAAGATGAACGCGAGCCTGCGAACCGCTTCAGGCTTGAAAGCGTGTCGCACGCAAGCGATCCTGCCGATAATCTCTCACCGCTTGGGGAGCGGCACCTCTATCCAACTGCCGGGCGCCACGCCTTCCAGCGTCCAGTCGCCAATGCGCCACCGCACCAGCCGCAACGTTGGATAGCCGACCGCCGCCGTCATCCGGCGCACCTGACGGTTGCGCCCTTCCCGAATGGTCAGCCGAAGCCAGCAATCCGGCACATTTTTGCGAAACCGTACCGGCGGATCGCGCGGCCAGAGATCGGGCGGCGCGACCCGTTCGACCGTGGCAGCCTGGGTCATGCCATCTTTCAGACGAACACCCCGCCGCAACTGATCAAGGCCCGCCTCATCTGGATCACCCTCGACCTGCACCAAATAGGTTTTCGGCATTTTGAACCGGGGATCGGCAATCCGCGCCTGCCATTGCCCGTCATCGGTGAGCAGCAGCAAACCCTCGCTATCCAGATCAAGCCGACCGGCTGGATAGACCCCGGGCAGATCGATGAAATCCGACAGCGTCGCGCGCGCGGCATCCATGCTGCGGTCTGTAAACTGCGACAGCACCCCATAAGGCTTGTTGAACACAATCAGCCGCGACATTGGCCCGCAAAATCTCCATTTCCGCCTCGCCACCGATCACCGCCGAAAGCCCAAGCCCGGCGAGCCATAGCCGATTTGCACCCATTTGCCACGGGTGAGATGGAGCAGAGGATAAGGGAAATGGTGCCGCCTATAGGATTCGAACCTACGACCCCCGCATTACGAATGCGATGCTCTACCAACTGAGCTAAGGCGGCTCATGATCATCGCCCGATGGGCAGATCAATATGGGGCTGCGCATATCAGCGTCGTTGCGCGGATGCAACCGGGGAAAATGCTTTTGCCTGTCCCGCACCATTTCGGCGCGGAATTGGATGCGCTAGCGGATTAGCTATACGCTTGGTTAACCAATGCCTGTCCATAAGCGGGACATGGGCCGGGCCATATCCGGTCGGCCTGCGATGCGATGGTAGACGATGATGGACGATGTATTTGGCAATCGCGAGGACGGCAATTGGGGGTCCGACACCGGCGATCAGGGAATCGACACGCCCGTCGTCATCGGGCGCGACGAACGCCGGATGCATGTGCGCGCCTATAATTATTGGGTGTCACTGCTTGGTGAGCGCACCTTTCCGTCGATCGAAGATCTGGAACCCGCTGATCTCGCCGATTTCGGGCCGAATAGCGTGCTGCTCGATTTCACCGACAGCACCGAAAACCCCGCCGTTCAATTCCTTGGTGCCAAGCTGCGCGCGGAATGCGGGCTTGGCTATGGCATCGAGACGGTCGCCGATGTGCCGCGTGGTTCGTTATTATCCCGCCTAACCGACCATTGCCTGCAAATCATGGCCAACCGCGCCCCCGTCGGGTTTGAAGCGGAATTCGTCAACCAGCGCGGCAATAACATCCTGTATCGCGGCATTTTGATGCCCTTCTCGCTCGATGACGACAATATCGACTTTATCTATGGCGTCATCAACTGGAAGGAACTGGCCGATGCCGATCTCGTCCAGCAAATCGGCGCAGAGCTGGATCGCAGCACCGCCGCCCTAGACGCCACTCGACCCGCTACTGATGAGGTGCTGGACCTTGGCACCATGGCGCGGGTCGCTGCCCCCGATGCCGATCTGGACGACCATCTCGCGGCGGCCCGTGCATCCGCCGACATTGCGCAAGAGGCGGTATGCCGCAGCCGCACCACCTTGTACCGCGCGCTTTCGCTCGCGTGGGATTTTGCGCTCTATGCCCGGCAACGGCCCGCTGAATATGCGCTATTGCTCGATCATAGCGGCCTTAAGGTGCAGCAACGCGCGCCGATGACGGCGGTGGTGAAGCTTGTCTTCGGTGCCGCCTATGACAAAAGCCGCCTCACCGAATTTGCGGCCGTGCTCGATCATGCCGCCCGGCGCGATATCGGTCTGGGCGAATTGGTGGCGTTGCTCGATGCCAGCGAGGGGGGGATCAAGGCGCTGGTCAAGGCCGAGCGCACGGAGCGGCGCAGCATGAACCCGGCCGCCGTGCCCACTCCGCCGCGTTACAGTGCGCAGACCGCCCTGCAAAGCCATCAGCCGGTCGCCGTGCTGGATGTCGCAACCGGCAGCGAAGATGAATTCGTTGTCCTGCTCGGTTGTCGCACCGCCGATGGGCGGTTGGCGCTGCTCTCGCCGGTCGCGGCCGATGCGGCGCTTGTCGGGCGCGTGATGAAGGCTATCGACGCACGCTAGGGGCAGATAGCGGATTGCGCTTGCCCTGCCGGATTGTTAGAGGCGCTTCATCTCATCCTGAGCCAGCGCGAGGAACCCGCATGACCGGCACACAACCCGTCGACGCCCCTGAAACCGTGGTGGTGCAGCATAGCCGGATCGCCTGTGATGGCGCTTCCGATATTCCGGGCGGTGCCGCACTCGGCCATCCGCGCATCTGGTTGCAGATGGATGAAACGGGCGTCGTCGACTGCCCCTATTGCGACCGGCGCTATGTCCTGGCCGCGGATGCAATCCCCGACCACCATTGATCGCGCAGCCCCAGCCGGCTGATCAATAATACCGGCTGATCAATAATGCGGGCGGGCGAGGTGGCGCGCTTCCAACAGGTTCCACAACCCACGATGCTGGGCGAGCAATTGCTGCGCCCCAAACTGCATCGCGCGTTCAACCGCCGCGTTGCGCGCATAATGATCGGCAAGCGCCAAGGTTTCCGCCTCGAACGGCAAATGGCACATCACCGGCTCTAAGCCGAAACGCAATGCCGCGCGGTCCAGCACCTCACGCACAGCGCGCCAATCCAGCACCAACGCCAGCGCCGCCCCCAAAGCACAACCATCGCGGTCGGAGCGCGAGAGAATTTCCAAGGCGTGGCGCTGGGCCGTGACGGTCGTTTCGCTCTCGGCCTGACCGGGAGTTGAGGGCTGCGGCCCGGCAAGCACCGCCAATCGGGTGATATAGGCCCGCTCGACCGTGAAGCCGCTGCTGGCACGCACCATCCAGTCGCAAACATCGCGATCCGTCGCCATCGTCGCCGCAATTTCAACGACGCCCGGCTGTCGCCCATGCAGCACGCAGAGATAATGTATCGCATCAGCCAGATTGCCAACCACGGTGCGCGCGTCCTGCAATGCCGGGCCACGGACATAGGAGCGGCCCACCGTGCCTTCCAACTCCACCAGCGCCCGAATGGCCGCGCTGGCACGACTGTCGGCGGCCTGTTGTATCTGGACCTGGTACATATCACCCTCCTCCGCGACCCGCGCAGGATTTCCGCGCGATGAAGTGATGGAGGGACAATAAGCGCGCGCAGGTAAAAATCCGGTTTACAGAATAATAAAATTCTATGGGAAACGGCGCCAATATGGTGGACGCGGGCATATCACCGCGCCAATCGATCGGCGGGCCCCGCGTCCGGCGCGGCGGCCCACCCAATCAGCTTATTGGTCGAGGAAGCTGCGCATCTTGCGCGACCGGCTCGGATGCTTGAGCTTGCGCAAGGCCTTGGCCTCGATCTGACGGATGCGTTCGCGGGTCACGCTGAACTGCTGGCCGACTTCTTCCAGCGTGTGATCGGTGTTCATCCCGATACCGAAGCGCATGCGCAACACACGCTCTTCACGCGGCGTCAGCGATGCCAGCACGCGGGTCACGGTTTCCTTCAGATTCGCCTGAATCGCCGCATCGACCGGGATGATCGCGTTCTTGTCCTCGATGAAATCGCCGAGATGCGAATCTTCCTCGTCGCCAATCGGCGTTTCGAGCGAGATCGGCTCCTTGGCGATTTTCATCACCTTGCGCACCTTTTCAAGCGGCATCGACAGGCGCTCGGCCAGCTCTTCCGGCGTCGGCTCACGGCCAATTTCGTGCAGGATCTGGCGGCTGGTGCGGACCAGCTTGTTGATCGTTTCGATCATATGGACCGGGATACGAATGGTGCGGGCCTGATCGGCAATCGAGCGGGTGATCGCCTGCCGGATCCACCACGTGGCATAGGTGCTGAACTTATAACCGCGACGATATTCGAATTTGTCGACCGCCTTCATCAGGCCGATATTGCCTTCCTGAATGAGATCGAGGAACTGCAAGCCGCGATTGGTATATTTCTTGGCAATCGAGATCACGAGGCGAAGATTGGCCTCAACCATTTCCTTCTTGGCGATCCGCGCTTCGCGCTCGCCCTTCTGGACCATGTTGACGATCCGGCGGAATTCGCCCAGCGACATGCCGGTCGCCTGCGAGATTTCCGAGATTTCCGCACGGACACGTTCGACCGCATCGATTTCATTCTCGGCAAAAGCCGCCCATTTCTTATCAAGCCCGCGCACATGGTCGAGCCAGCTCTCGTCCAGTTCATGGCCGATATATTCGTCCAGGAACGACTTGCGGTTGACCTTGTGGCGTTCAGCCAGGCGCAGCATCTGCCCGCCCAGCGCCGTCAGGCGGCGGTTGAAGCTATAGAGCTGATCGACGAGATATTCGATCTTGCTGCCATGGAACTGCACGCTTTCGACCTCGGCGGTCAGCTCTTCGCGCAGCTTCTGATAGGTGTTTTCCTGATCCTGCGGAAAGCCGACACCAACGCCCAGCGCATCAAGCCGCTGCCCCTGCAGGCGGGCGAAGCTGTGGTACAATTCGGTGATACGGGCAAAGCGTTCCAACGCCGCTGGCTTCAACTGCTCTTCCATCTGGGCGAGCGAAAGCGTGTTGTCCTCTTCGTCTTCCTCAACCGGGCGCTTGGCACGGCGTTCGGTCAGGCCGTCCTCGTCCTCATCGGCCTCGGGCGATTCTTCCTCGACCTCTTCATCTTCCTTGTAGCTCGGACCAGCCGTCTTCTCGGAAATCTCGCCATCGCCTTCGTCGTCGTCCGTCAGATTTTCGGGCGCGGGATCCTTGGACAGCATCGCGTCGAGATCCATGATCTCCCGCAACTGCATCGTGCCTTCGTTCAGCGCCGTCGACCATTCGATGATCGCGTTAAAGGTGATCGGGCTTTCGCACAGGCCAAGGATCATGGTGTCACGACCGGCTTCGATGCGCTTCGCAATCGCGATTTCGCCCTCGCGGCTCAGCAATTCCACCGCGCCCATTTCGCGCAGGTACATGCGCACCGGATCGTCCGTGCGGTCGATCGTCTCGCGCTTCTTTTCCTGCTGCATCAAGCCGGTGCCATCGTCACCGTCAAGGCTACCGACGGCCTCTTCGGGCGCATCCTCGGTGTCGCCTTCGTCACCGGCTTCTTCGTTCTCGACGATGTTCACGCCCATATCGTTGAGCGCGGACATGATGTCCTCGATCTGCTCGGACGACATCTGGTCCTGGGGCAACGCCTCGTTGAGCTGATCGTAAGTGATATAGCCCTTCTTTTTGGCGCGCGAGATCAGCTTCTTGATGGAGGCTTCATTAAGATCAATGAGCGGCGCATCGCCTGCGTCGATCTTGTCCGTGGAATCCGCCATATCTGCCTTTGCCATATCTGACCCTATTACCCCGTTCATGCCCCCGACCCGGTGTCTTGCACCAGATCAGCCAGCCGCGTTTCAGCCGCCTGCAACGCCGCCCGCAGGCGCTGCTGCTCGGCAAAGCTGGCTTCGTCCATTGTCGCCGTAAAACGCCTTCCGGCATCTTCCAGCGCACCAGCGATTTCGGCCCGCTCGGCCAAAGCATCGATCAGTTCCAACAGATCGCGCTGTGCCCGCCCAGACTCCGCCTTGCCACGCAAAAAGGAAAAGGCAAGACCCTTGTCGGAACCGGATGTTCCGCCAATGCCATACACTCCCTTTTGCTCCAATATGGTAACGACCCGCTCGGGTTCAAGCTTTTCCCCTGAAAAAGCAAGGTCGAGCAACGCATGGCGCAGTGCATCATCGCGCTGATCGGCCACCGGCATCGCCGCAATCGCTTCTGCCCGCTCGGGAATACAGGCCGGATGACGCGCCAAACCTTCTAACACGGCCCGTGTAAAACGCGCCGTGACCCCGCCTTGCGCCAGCGCGAGCGTGGCCGCACCAACCGGTCTTGGCGCCTGCCAGCCCCCAAACCGACCCGGCGCCCGGCCCGATGGCCCAGCCCGTCCCGTAAAGCCCCGCGCCGGGGCAGGCTGACGCGGTTGCCAGCCAAAGCGTTCATCGAAGCGGCGGCGATATTCCTCGCGATATTGCTGACGGATGTCGGGATGCTGGATCGCATTGGCCAGTTCATTCAGCCGCTGCTTCAGCCCGGCACGCTCTTCCGGCGTGGTCAACTGGCCCGCCGCCAGTTCATGAGCCCATAGCCGATTGACCAAGGGTTCGGCCTCTTGCACCAACCGCTCAAACGCACCCGCGCCGCCCGCCCGCACCAGATCATCCGGATCTTGCCCTTGCGGCAAGGTCAGGAACTGGAGCGAATGGCCCGGCTGCAACATCGGGAGCGCCCGATGGGCCGCCCTGATCGCGGCCTTCTGTCCGGCACTATCGCCATCGAAACACAGCATCGGCACCTCGGCGATCCGCCACAGCCGTTCCAGATGCTGTTCGGTCAGCGCCGTGCCCAGCGGGGCAACGGCATCACCGACCCCGGCCTGCGCCAGCGCAATCACATCCATATAGCCTTCAACCACGATGATCCGGTTGCTCTTGCGCGCCACCGGCAAGGCCAGGTCGATATTGTAGAGCGTCCGGCCTTTGTCGAACAACGGCGTGTCCGGCGAGTTGAGATATTTGGGCTCGCCATCGCCAAGGATGCGGCCACCAAAGGCGATCACCCGGCCACGTGCATCGCGAATCGGGATCATCACCCGGCCCCGGAACCGGTCATAGGGTTCCTTGCCCTCGACCAGAATCAGCAATCCGGCCTCGATCAGCATCTCGTCGCCGAAACGCGCCAAGGCCGCGCGCAGCTTGCCCCGGCTATCCGGCGCATAGCCGATGGCGAACCGTTCAATCGTCGCCCGCGACAGGCCGCGTCGTTCCAGATAGGCGCGCGCTTCTGCCCCGCCCGGCTCGGCCAATTGGGCGCGGAACCAGTCGGCAGCGGCCGCCATGACATCATGGAGCGAATTGGCCCGCTGCTGCCGCTCAGCCGACTGGCGGTCAAGCGCGGGCACCTCCAGATTGGCGGCGGCCGCCAGTTCCTTGACCGCATCCATGAACGGCAGGCCGCGCTGATCGGTCATCCAGCGGATCGCATCGCCATGCGCGCCGCAGCCAAAGCAATGGTAAAAGCCCTTGTCGTCGTTGATCGTGAAGCTCGGCGTCTTCTCGTTATGAAATGGACAACACGCCTTAAACTCGCGCCCGGCCTTGGTGACCTTGACCGTCTTGCCGATCAGGGTGGACAAGGTGGTGCGCGCGCGCAACTCGTCGAGAAAGGCGGGCGACAGGCTCATCGCGGCGCGCACTCATGGTTTGGGCGCACTATATTGTTTCCCCCAAGCCGCGCCTGCACGCGCGAGAGGTCAGAGGTGGGCCAGCCACCGCGCCGTATCCGCCATTGTTCGATCTCTGCCACCACGCCCTCGACATTGCGCAACCCTGCACCATTAGGAAAGCGCAAAATAGTTAAATCCTGCGCGGCGCAATGCCGGTCGCGTGGCTGAGCTGCGGCCATCAGCAGAGATAGGCAAGTGGCCGGCTCAATCCGCCAAGCTCAAGATAAAGCCGCCTTCACCAGCGCGCTTGCCTTGCTCATGTCGAGGCTCGACGCATGGCGTTCCTTCAATTCGGCCATTACCTTGCCCATGTCCTTGACCGAACTTGCGCCCAGTTCCGCCTTGATCGCTTCAATCGCGGCGCGGGTTTCGTCTTCGCTCATCTGCGCGGGGAGGAAGCGTTCGATCACGGCCACTTCCGCCGCCTCATTCGCTGCCAGTTCCGGGCGGCCGCCTTTTTCGAACATCTCAATCGATTCGCGGCGCTGCTTGATCATTTTCTGCAATACTTCGGTGATCAGCACATCGTCGTCGGACGGGGCCTTGCCGGTGCGCGCCTCAATATCGCGATTCTTGATCGCCGCCTGAATCAGGCGGATCGCCGCCGTGCCCGCTTTGTCGCCGCCCTTCATCGCGGTGACCAGTGCATTCTTGATATCGTCGCGAATCATGCTGTTGTTTCCATTGCATTCGGGAAAGCGCCTCACCTACCCCTTCTGCCCCTACTTTAATAGATTGACGCTTGGGCTCCGTTTCCCTAGGCGGGGGCCTTGCAACATCGCGATGACGAATCTTACCCAAGGAGTGCCCGCCCCATGGCTGACGCCGCTTATCCGCCTGCGCCTGAAGGAGCGACAGGGGCTATTGTTCTGGCGACGGGGGAAGTCATCTGGGGACGTGGATTCGGGGCCAAAGGTGCGGCCGTGGGCGAGGTCTGTTTCAACACCGCCATCACCGGCTATCAGGAAATCATGACGGATCCGAGCTATGCCGGACAGGTCATCGCCTTCACCTTCCCGCACATCGGCAATGTCGGCACCAACCCGGAAGACATTGAAGCCAATAACCCGCACGCGCTCGGCTGCATCGTGCGCGAGGATGTGACCAACCCGTCCAACTATCGCAATGTCCAGCATTTCGTGGAATGGATGACGGCCAATGGGCGCATCGGCATCGCCGGTATCGACACCCGTGCGCTCACCCGCCGCATCCGCGAGCAGGGCGCGCCCAATGGCGTGATCGCCCATGCGCCCGATGGCCAATTCGACCTGCCCGCACTTCATGCCATGGCCAAGGCGTGGCCGGGGCTGGAAGGCATGGATCTCGCCAAGCCGGTCAGCACGCTCCAGACCTATGACTGGGACGACGGCCTGTGGACCCGTGGCGCAGGCTATGCCGCCCATAGCGCCAAGCCGAACGGCCCGAAGGTCGTGGCCATGGACTTCGGCGTGAAGCGCAACATTCTGCGCAACCTTGTCGATGCCGGCGCGCGCGTGACAGTCGTCCCCGCGACCGCAACAATCGACGACATCATGGCCCACAATCCCGATGGGCTATTCCTGTCCAATGGTCCGGGCGATCCTGCCGCCACCGGGGCTTATGCCGTGCCGGTGATCCGGCAATGGCTGGCCACCGGCAAGCCGCTGTTCGGCATCTGCCTTGGCCATCAGATGCTCGGCATCGCGGTCGGCGCGGAAACATCCAAGATGCACCAAGGCCATCGCGGTGCGAACCACCCGGTGAAGCGCCTTGAAGATGGCCGTGTCGAAATCACCAGCATGAACCACGGCTTTGCCGTCAACGCCGCCACCCTGCCGTCTAATACCCGCGAGACTCATGTCTCGCTGTTCGACGGGTCGAATTGTGGCTTCGAGTTGACCGACAAGCCCGCGTTCAGCGTCCAATACCATCCCGAAGCGTCCCCCGGCCCGCAGGACAGCCATTATCTGTTCGAGAAGTTCGTGGGGATGATGACTGGCGAGAGTGTGAAGTAAGAACATGCCCAAGCGCACTGACATCAAATCCATCCTCATCGTAGGCGCGGGCCCGATTATCATCGGCCAGGCGTGCGAGTTCGACTATTCCGGGACGCAGGCGTGCAAGGCGCTGCGCGAGGAAGGCTATCGCATCGTTCTCGTCAACTCGAACCCGGCCACGATCATGACCGATCCGGACATGGCCGATGCGACCTATATCGAGCCGATCACCCCGGAAATCGTCGCCAAGATCATCGCCAAGGAACGCCCCGACGCGATCCTGCCGACCATGGGTGGGCAGACCGCGCTCAACACCGCGCTGGCGCTGTTCAACGATGGCACGCTGGAAAAATATAACTGCCAGATGATCGGCGCCGATGCCGAAGCCATTGATAAGGCCGAAGACCGCATCAAGTTCCGCAATGCGATGGACAAGATCGGGCTAGAATCCGCGCGGTCGGGCATTGCCCATACGCTGGAGGAAGCGCTCACCGTGCTGGAACGCACCGGCCTGCCCTCGATCATCCGACCCAGCTTCACCATGGGCGGCACCGGCGGCGGCATTGCGTATAACAAGGATGAATTCATCCAGATCGTCACCGGCGGCCTTGATGCCTCGCCGACGACCGAAGTCCTGATCGAGGAATCACTCCTCGGCTGGAAGGAATATGAGATGGAAGTCGTGCGTGACCGCAACGACAATGCCATCATCATTTGCTCGATCGAGAATATCGACCCGATGGGCGTCCATACCGGCGACTCCATCACCGTCGCGCCGGCGCTGACGCTGACCGACAAGGAATATCAGATCATGCGGAACGCGAGCATCGCGTGTCTGCGTGAAATCGGCGTCGAAACCGGTGGCTCGAACGTCCAGTTCGCGGTCAACCCGAAGGACGGCCGCCTGATCGTCATCGAAATGAACCCGCGCGTGTCACGCTCGTCGGCGCTGGCGTCCAAGGCCACTGGCTTCCCGATTGCCAAGGTCGCGGCCAAGCTGGCCGTCGGCTATACGCTGGACGAGATCATGAACGACATCACCGGGGCGACCCCGGCATCGTTCGAACCGACCATCGATTATGTCGTAACCAAAATCCCGCGCTTCGCGTTCGAGAAGTTCAAGGGTGCCGAACCCTTGCTCCACACCGCGATGAAATCGGTCGGCGAGGTCATGGCGATTGGCCGCAACATCCATGAGTCGATGCAGAAAGCCCTGCGCGGGCTGGAAACTGGCCTTTCCGGCTTCGACTTTATTGATGAGTTGCAGGGCGCATCCAAGGACGATCTCGTCGCGGCGCTGTCACGGGCTACGCCCGACCGGCTGTTGATCGCGGCGCAGGCGTTGCGCGAAGGCATGACCGTCGCCGAAATTTCGGCCGTCGCCAAGTTCGATCCATGGTTCCTTGAACGCTTGGAAGAAATCGTCGCTGCCGAAAATCAGGTGATCGCAAACGGCCTGCCGCGCGATGCCGAAGGGCTGCGCCAGCTCAAGTCGATGGGCTTTTCAGACAAGCGTCTGGCCTATCTCGCGCTGCAATCGGCCCATCTCAAGGGCGGTCTGGCCCATGTCGCTGCGCGCGGCAGCGGGCTGGTGCATGACACCTTGACCGCGCTGACCGGCGGCGTGACCGAAGATGAGGTGCGCGCCCTGCGCCACCGGCTCGGCGTCCGCCCGGTGTTCAAGCGGATCGATACCTGCGCGGCGGAATTCGCGGCCAAGACGCCCTATATGTATTCGACCTATGAGGCCCCGATCTTCGGCGCGCCCGAGTGCGAAAGCCAGCCGACTGAGCGCGAGAAGATCGTCATCCTCGGCGGCGGGCCGAACCGCATCGGCCAAGGCATTGAGTTCGACTATTGTTGCTGCCATGCATGTTTCTCGCTGTCGGATGCGGGCTATGAAACGATCATGGTCAACTGCAACCCGGAAACGGTGTCGACCGACTATGACACGTCCGACCGCCTGTATTTCGAGCCATTGACCGCCGAGGACGTGCTCGAAATCCTCCATGTCGAACAGCAAAATGGCAAGCTCAAGGGCGTGATCGTGCAATTCGGTGGCCAGACCCCGCTCAAGCTCGCCCAAGCGCTTGAAGATGCGGGCATCCCGATCCTTGGCACCTCGCCGGACGCCATCGATCTGGCCGAGGATCGCGAACGCTTCGCCGCGCTAATCAACAAGCTTGGCCTGCTCCAGCCTGCCAACGGCATTGCCCGCAGCCGGGATGAGGCCATCGCGGTTGCCGATACCATCGGCTATCCGGTGCTGATGCGCCCGTCTTATGTGTTGGGTGGCCGCGCGATGGAAATCGTCGACACCCAGGCCCAGTTGGAAAATTATATCCAGACTGCGGTGCAGGTCTCGGGCGATAGCCCGGTGTTGATCGATCAATATCTGCGCGATGCGATTGAAGTCGATGTCGACGCGATTTGCGACGGCACCGATGTCGTGGTCGCGGGCGTGATGCAGCATATCGAAGAAGCTGGCGTCCATTCGGGCGACAGCGCGTGCTCGCTTCCGCCCTATAGCCTGCCTGACGACATCATCGGCGTGATCGAGCGTGAGACCGAAGCGTTGGCCCATGCGCTCAGCGTCAAGGGGCTGATGAACATCCAATATGCGGTCAAGGATGGTCAGGTCTATCTCATCGAGGTCAACCCGCGCGCCTCGCGCACCGTGCCGTTCGTCGCCAAGGCCATCGGCCAGCCGATCGCCAAGATCGCGGCCCGTGTCATGGCGGGCGAAAAGCTCGCGAACCTGCCGCAGATCAACCGCCATGTGAAGCATATCGCGGTCAAGGAAGCGGTGTTCCCGTTCGCCCGTTTCCCCGGCGTCGATCCGGTGCTGTCACCGGAAATGAAGTCGACCGGCGAAGTCATGGGCATCGACAAGGATTTCGCGACTGCCTTTGCCAAGGCCCAATTGGGCGCAGGCGTCCGCCTGCCACAGGGCGGCACACTGTTCGTGTCGGTCAAGGACGGAGACAAGCCGGTCGTGCTGCCTGGCGTGCAGCAATTGTCGGCACTGGGCTTCAAGATCATCGCAACCGGCGGCACTGCCGATTATTTGATCGCCGCCGGTGTCGATGTCGAACGCGTCAACAAGGTGGCCGAAGGTCGTCCGAATATCGTCGACAAGATCAAGGACGGCGAAGTCGCCATGATCTTCAACACGACCGAAGGATGGCAATCGCTGAAAGACAGCCAGTCGATCCGCGTTTCTGCCCTATATGGCAAGGTTCCATACTTCACCACGGCCGCCGCTTCGGTGGCGACTGCACGGGCGATTGCGGCCCTGCGTGTGCATGAACTTGAAGTTCGCGCGCTGCAGGACTATTAAGAGCGGATACGAAGTTCTTTCCCGACATCACAATTGGGTATGACGCCCCCTGTCGGGGCGTCGCGGGAGGGTTTTGACGAAAGGTTTGTGTTCGATGGCGTCTCCTGAAAAAATGCCGATGCTGGAAGAGGGCTATCGCATGATCGCTGAGGAGCTGACGCGCCTCAAGATGATCGAGCGCCCGGCGGTGATCGACGCAATCGAGGAAGCGCGCGCCCATGGCGACCTTTCGGAAAACGCGGAATATCATGCGGCCAAGGAACGCCAAGGCCAAATCGAGGCGACGATTGCCGATCTCGATGATCGCATGGCCCGCGCCATGGTGGTCGATCCCAAGTCGCTGTCGGGTGACAAGATCGTCTTTGCGGCGACCGTGACCCTGATCGATGAGGACGATAAGTCCGTGACCTACCAACTCGTCGGCCAGATGGAAGCCGATGCCAAGCGTGGGCGCATCTCCTATAACAGCCCGCTTGGCCGCGCGCTCATCGGCAAGAAGGTCGGCGACGAAATTGAAGTGACCGTGCCATCGGGCGACCGCTGGTATGAAGTCGCGAAGATCGAGTTTATCTGATGATCGAAGCGGAATGGTGGGACTATGAGTCCGCATCCGAACTCGCTGATGCGGTGGCGGGCGATGTCGGCTTCATCATCGAAAGCGCGCTCGATGCCCGTGGTGATGCAGTCATTGCCGTCCCGGTCGACGATGTGTCGATGCCGATCCTCGAAAAGCTCGCCAAGCAGAAGCTGAAATGGAAGAACGTCACGATCTTCCCAACCGACGACCGGCTGGTCTCGGTCAGCGATCCGCTCGCCAAGGTCACGCCGCTGGCCAAGCTGTTCCTGCCCCTTGGCGCGCGCGTGATGCCGCTGGGTAGCGAGAACGCGGATCACAAGGCTGCCGGCAAAGCCGCCGATGCCCGGTTGCAAGACCTGCATTGGCCGCCCGATCTGATCTGGCTCGGGATCGGTAGCGACGGCCACACCGCCGCCATCTATCCCGGCCCCGATATGGACGAAGCGCTGAACGGCCCGAAGGAACGGCGCGCGCTGGGCGTGAAGCCGGACCCGATGCCGCAGGATGCGCCCGTCGCCCGTGCATCGCTCACCCGCGCGGCGATTGCCTCGGCCCGCTCGCTGATGATCGTCACCCGTGGCGATGATCGCAAGTCGCTGCTTGAACAGGCGATTGAAGACGGCATTTCGTCACCGCTCGCGGTGGGCCGGGTGCTGGCGGACCTTGAACAGCCCATCGATATCCATTGGTGTGCCTAAAGTCGGGTAAGACGAAGGCCGGGTCAAACCACCCGGCCACCCGCCACCAATAAGCCCGCCCCGCGCCATCCCGGACTTGATCCGGGATCAATCCGCGCATCGCCGCTGTTTCCCTCAATTTCCGCGCCATCTCCCCTTGCGCGTCGAACATTGCACCCGCTATGCATCGACTATGTCAGATGACGATCTCTTTGCCGCACCGGGGGCTGTCGCCGGAACCTATGACGCATCCACCATTGAGGTCCTTGAGGGGCTGGAGCCGGTTCGGCGTCGGCCGGGCATGTATATTGGCGGCATTGACGAGCGCGCCTATCACCATCTCGCCGCCGAAGTGCTCGACAATGCGATGGACGAAGCGGTGGCGGGCCATGCCAACCGCATCGAGATCAGCCTCCAGCCGGGCAATCGCCTGACCATCGTCGACAATGGGCGCGGTATCCCGGTCGATCCCCACCCGAAATTTCCGGGCAAATCGGCGCTTGAAGTCATTCTCACCACGCTCCATTCCGGCGGCAAGTTCGAGGGCAAGGCCTATGCCACCTCGGGCGGCCTGCACGGTGTCGGCATCTCGGTGGTGAACGCGCTCTCAACCGACACGGTGGTCGAGGTCGCTCGCAACAAGCTGCTCTATCGTCAATGCTTTGCACGCGGCTTGGCGCTCGGCCCGATCGAGGAAGTCGGCCCCACCCAGAACCGGCGCGGCACCACGGTTTCCTTTACCCCCGACACCGACATTTTCGGTGAAAGCGCCCATTTCAAGCCGGTCCGGCTATATCGCCTTGCGCGCTCCAAGGCCTATTTGTTCGCAGGCGTCGAGATCCGCTGGAAATGCGCGCCCGAATTGATCGGCGATGACACCCCGGCAGAGGCGGTGTTCCAATTCCCCGGCGGCCTGTCTGACCATCTCAAGGAACAGGTCGGCAGCCGCGAATGCGCGACGGCCGAATTCTTCGCCGGACGGCAGGATTTTGCCGATGAACAAGGCCGTGTCGAATGGGCCGTCGCATGGCCCTTATGGTCTGACGGTAGCTACAGCTATTATTGCAACACCATCCCCACGCCCGATGGCGGCACCCATGAACAAGGGCTGCGCACCGCCATCGTTAAGGGCATCCGTGCCTTTGGCGAATTGGTCGGCCAGAAGAAAGCGAAGGACATCACCGCCGAAGACGTCATGACCTCAAACGAGGCGATGCTAAGCGTCTTCATCCGCGACCCGCAGTTCCAGAGCCAGACCAAGGACCGGCTCACCTCACCGGAAGCCGCGCGGCTGGTCGAAAATGCGGTACGCGACCATTTCGACCATTTCCTGACCGACAATATGGAACGCGGCAAGGCGCTACTCGGCTTTGTGCTCGACCGCATGGACGAACGGCTGCGGCGCAAGGCCGAGCGCGAGGTCAAGCGCAAGACCGCGACCTCGAAGCGCAATCTGCGCCTGCCGGGCAAGCTAACGGACTGTTCGTCGGATGATCCGGTGGGCACCGAATTATTTCTGGTCGAAGGCGACAGCGCCGGCGGCTCGGCGAAGCAGGCACGCAATCGCAAGACCCAGGCGATCCTGCCGTTGCGCGGCAAGATTCTGAACGTGGCCTCCGCGACCGCCGATAAAATCCGCGGCAATCAGGAAATCAGCGACATCACCCAGGCGCTGGGCTGCGGCGCGCGTGACAAGTTCCTGCCGGAAGCATTGCGCTATGAACGCGTCATCATCATGACCGACGCCGATGTCGACGGCGCGCATATCGCGACGCTGCTCATGACCTTTTTCTTTCAGGAAATGCCGGAGTTGGTGAAGCGCGGGCATCTCTTCCTCGCCCAACCGCCGCTCTACCGCCTGACCGCAGGCAATAAGAGCTATTACGCCAAGGACGACGCCCATCGCACCGAGATCGAGGCCGGGCCGTTAAAAGGCCGCAAGGTCGAGGTGTCGCGCTTCAAGGGGCTGGGCGAAATGAACCCCCAGCAGTTGCGCGAAACCACGATGGACCCGGCGACCCGCACCTTGTTGCGGGTCACGCTACCACTGGAATATGAAGAACGCGCGGGCGTGCGCGATCTTGTCGACCGGCTGATGGGCAAACACCCAGAACACCGCTTCGCCTTCATTCAGGCCAATGCCGCCTATGTCGACGAGGACGCCATCGACGCCTGATGTGGCGGATGCTGGGCGATTTTTCGCTATCCCTAGGTCGTCACCCGGGACTTGGTTCAGAGTATCTCCATCCGCCGCCTCCCCTAGCCCTCTCGTCACCCTGAATTCGGTTCAGGGTCTCGTGGTGTGCCCCCCCCCTAGCCCTCTCGTCACCCTGAACTCGGTTCAGGGTCTCGTGGTGCGCCTCCCCCCCTAGCCCTCTCGTCACCCTGAACTCGGTTCAGGGTCTCTCCCTTCACCTATCCCTGAGATGCTGAAACAAGTTCAGCATGACGAATGTTGGGGCGGCGACGGGGGCGGGGGGCGACGGGGGCGGGGCGGTGACTGGGGCCGGGGCAGTGACTGGGGCGAGGCGGTGGCGGGGCGACGGGGTTGGGGCGGGGGAATGGGATGCCCATCGCCGGCCACGCAAAAGGCCGGCCCCATCGGGACCGGCCTTGCATCACCGCGCATCACAAGCGGGACGTGCCCGCATCGCTCTATTCGTCGTCGTCGCCGTCATCCGCGTCCGGGGCGACCATGAGGCCTTCGGCCACTTCCGCCGTTTTGCCACGGATGGCCGTTTCCAGCCGTTCACGCAATTCGGGGTTGTCGCGCAGGAACGTCTTGGAATTTTCACGCCCCTGACCAATGCGGATCGAGTCATAGGAGAACCAAGCGCCCGATTTCTCGACGATCCCGGCCTTGACCCCAAGGTCGAGAATTTCACCGGTCTTTGAAATGCCCTCGCCATACATGATGTCGAATTCGACCTGCTTAAACGGTGGGGCCACCTTGTTCTTGACCACTTTCACGCGGGTCGCGTTGCCGACGATTTCCTCACGATCCTTGATCTGGCCGGTGCGACGAATGTCGAGACGGACGCTCGCGTAGAATTTGAGCGCATTGCCGCCGGTTGTCGTTTCCGGATTGCCGTACATCACACCGATCTTCATACGGACCTGATTGATGAAAATCACAATGCAGCGCGAACGGCTGATCGAACCAGTCAGCTTGCGCAGCGCCTGGCTCATCAACCGGGCCTGCAAGCCGACATGGCTATCGCCCATTTCGCCTTCGATTTCGGCCCGTGGGACCAGCGCGGCGACCGAGTCGATCACCAGCACATCAATCGCGTTCGAACGCACCAGCGTGTCGACAATCTCCAAGGCCTGCTCGCCGGTGTCCGGCTGGCTGACGATCAGATTGTCGATATCGACGCCCAGCTTCTTGGCATAAGACGGGTCAAGCGCATGTTCCGCATCGACGAACGCAGCGGTGCCGCCGATCTTCTGCGCCTCGGCAATGGCATGGAGCGCCAGCGTCGTTTTACCCGAGCTTTCCGGGCCGTAAATTTCCACAATACGGCCACGCGGCAAGCCACCGATGCCCAGCGCGATATCAAGACCGAGCGAACCGCTCGAAATCGCCTCGACCTCCATCGCCTCGCGCGAACCGAGACGCATGGCCGATCCCTTGCCAAAGGCCCGATCGATTTGCGCCAGTGCCGCTTCCAGTGCCTTCTGCCTGTCCATCTTCGCCTTTTCCTGTTCCGCACCAATGAGTTTCAGTTGTGCAGCCATGCCGAATTCCTTCCAAGGATACAAGCGCCGGGCGACCGATACGGCCGTTGCGAATCACTATGTATCTCATTTGTTCCAACAGAACAAGATAGGAACTAATTTCCTTCATGGGCGGCCAGCACCCGGCCCACCGCCTCGATCAATTGCTGCACCGAAAAGGGTTTCGGCAGGAACGACACGTCTTCGATATTGATCGACTGGCGCAATTGTTCCTCAGCATAGCCGGACATGAACAGCACCGGGATATTGGGGCGCTGCTGGCGAATGCGCCGCACCGTCGCCGGGCCATCCATGCCGGGCATGACGACGTCGGAGACGATCAGATCAATCTCGTCATGCGCCTCGGCGGTTTCGATTGCCTCTTCGCCATTGCTGGCGGTCAGCACCGTATAGCCGTGGCGGACCAGCGCACGTTCGGCGACGGCGCGGACCATGTCCTCGTCCTCGATCACCAGCACCGTGCCTGTGCCCCATAGCTCGCCCTTGGGCGCTTCGGCCAGGCTCGGCGGGCGCGCCGCTTCTTCCCCACTGGGGCGATGGACCGGCAGATAGACGCAAAAGCGCGTCCCCTCACCCATCGTCGAATCGGCGAAGATGAAGCCGCCCGACTGTTTGACGATGCCATAGACCGTCGACAGGCCAAGGCCGGTGCCCTTGCCGACCTCCTTGGTGGTGAAAAACGGTTCGAAAATCTTGGGCAGGATCGCTGGATCGATGCCTGATCCGGTATCGGCGACGCTGAACGCCGCATAATCGACGGGCGGCATCAATTGCGGTCCACGGCTGCGGATTTCCGCCTCTTCGGGTGAATAGGTGCGGATGGTGAGCGTACCGCCCGATGTCATCGCATCGCGCGCATTGACGGCCAGATTGACAATCACCTGTTCCAACTGGCCCGGATCGGCGCGCACCAGCCCGACATTGCGATCATGCTCAACCGCGAGCGTGATCCGTTCACCCAACAGGCGACGCAGCAGGTTTGACACTTCGGCGATCACATCGGCCAGTTCGAGCACCTGCGGCCGCAGCGTCTGCTGGCGCGAAAAGGCGAGCAATTGGCGGGTCAGGCCCGCCGCGCGGTTGGAGTTGTTCTTGACCTGTTGAATGTCGTCATAATCGCTATCGCCCGGCGTATGGCGCATCAGCATCAGGTCGCAATGGCCGATAATCGCGGTCAGGATATTGTTGAAATCATGCGCCACGCCCCCGGCCAGTTGGCCGACCGCCTGCATCTTGGTCGCCTGCGCAATCTGGTTCTTGAGCCGGTCTTCCTCGCTATTATCCTTGAGCGAGAGCAGCACCGTCGCATCACCCAATCCACGGGCACCAGCGATGGTCAGCGCAATCACATCATTCGGGCGACTGATCAGCCGGACCGCGACGCTGCCATTATGCTGGCCACCGAGCGCAAAGCGGCGCACCGCATCGGCAACCGCCGCCTTGTCCTCGCGGATCACCAGATCGCCGGGGAAAATCGGCGGATTATTGTCATCAATCCCGGCGGCGCGGGCAAAGGCCGGATTGATAAAGATGAAACGCCCGTCGCGATCGGCCAGCGCCAACCCCAGCGGCAATCGTTCAAGCAGCGCATGAACATGGACCGGGGCCGTCCCCGCCACCCCGGCGCGCACCACCCCGGCCGCATCATCGAGCGCCAGCACCAGGCTAGGCAGTTGTTCTTCCTCCGGCCCAATCGGCACCTGCACCAGCCGGATCGGTTCACCGTCACCCCCTTCGGCGCGGAACCGGATGAAATCGTCTTCGCTTGCTTCCAACAAATTGGCGAAGGGCACACCGCCCGTGCCGGGCAGGATACCCGCCCGCACCGAAAACACCGGGTTGGCGGCAATCACCAGCCCCTCGGGCGTCACCAGCGCCGCCATCACGCCCGCACGGCCCAGCCGGTCGCCATGCTCGCCTTGCAGCAATAGGCGCGCCACTTCGATCCGGTTGTCGCCATGTTCCTGGACGAACTGCCAGTGCAGATGATCATCCGCCGTGCCGATGCGGGTGATCCGCAGGTTGAAATAGCCGGTCGGCAGCATCAACCCCGGCACCGTCGCCCGACCCTCGCGCCACGCCTTGCGCCCGCCCTCCGACAACCGCAACTGATCCATATCAGACAGGCCCAGCGCCGGTGGCACCGGATAGCCGGACAGCGCCCGCGCATAGGCATCATTCGCGGCCACCATCTGGCCGCTACGGTCGGTCAGCGCCATGGGGGAATCGCTGGCGGTCAACAGCCCATGGATCAACGCAATATCAACCGCCGGGGCGTCGATCTCATCCGGGCGGGCAGGGGCATGGCGCAGCAGGACAATCAACCCCATGGCGGCCACAAAGGCGGCGGCAAAGCCCCCCGCCACAATCGGTTCGTCAAGCAGCCAGACAATAGCACCCGCCGTAATCAGGCCCAGCGCCAGCACAAGCGCAGCAATCATCCAGTCCGCGCCCGTGGTGGGCGCGCGGGGCGTGGGGCTTGGCTCGGTCAAGCCGCCGTCTCTCATGACAAAGGGCGATTCCAATGATGGCCACGCCGCAGCCACTTGCGACCAATCCACCAGCGCCACAGCACGACAGCGAGAAAATAGCCGATGACCGCCATCAGCGCCGAAATGGCCGCCAAGCCGGCCACCAACGCGGGCGCACCTTCCGAAAAAGTCCAGGCCAGCCAGTCGCCCATCGATGCGCCCTTTTCCATCATCATCGTCAACCTGCCGGGGTCGCCGCCCAGTTTCAACATACCCTCGCCGATAAAAAGCGAGGCCGCAAGGATGAAGGGGGTCGTCAACGGATTGCTGAGGAAGGTCATCGCCGCTGCAATCGGAATATTGGCGCGGAACGGCAGGGCGAGCAGCGCCGCGCCAACAATCTGCAAGCCGGGGATCAACAGGAAAATGCCCACCAACAACCCGAGCGCCACGCCGCGCGGCACCGAGCGGCGGGTAAAACGCCATAATTCAGGGGCAAAGACGCGATGTGCAAAGGGGCTGAGAAAGCGATTACGCTCGAAAGATTCTCGCGTCGGCGCCTGAGATCGCACCCATTTACTCACCCGTTGTTCCCGACGCTTCACCCGCGATCCCTCATGATCCGCGCGGCTTCGCGCTTCCAGTCGCGGGCCTTTTCGGACTCGCGCTTGTCGTGCAGCTTCTTGCCCTTGGCGAGCGCGATTTCAACCTTGGCCCGCCCCTGCGAATTAAAATAGACCGACAGCGGCACCACCGTCATGCCCTGACGCGAAACCGCCCCGAATAATTTGGTGATCTCTCGCTTGTTGAGCAGCAGCTTGCGCGGGCGTTTCGGCTCATGGTTGAAGCGATTGCCGTGGCTGAATTCGGGAATATTGCTGTTGATCAGCCAAATTTCCTCGCCATTGACCTCGGCATAGCTCTCCGCGATCGAGCCTTCGCCAAAGCGCAGGGCCTTGACCTCGGTGCCGGTCAGCACGATCCCGGCTTCAAACGTATCGTCAATGGCATAGTCGTATCGCGCGCGCCGGTTCTCGGCGACGGTCTTCTTCTTGTCAAAACTGGCGTGACGCGGACGGGCCATCAGATCAGATCAAACCCGCTATCTCCAGCGCGTCATCGACAGCCTTGCGGCTTGCCTCCGACGGCGGGGTCATCGGCAGGCGCAGTTCATCGGTGACATCTGCCATGACGCGGGCCAGCGCATATTTGACCGGGCCCGGCGAGGCATCGGTAAACAGCGCGATATGAAGCGGGAACAACCGGTCGTTGATCTCGCGCGCCTTGTCCCAGTCATGGGCCGCGCAGGCCGCCTGAAACTCGGCGCAAAGCTTCGGTGCGACATTGGCCGTGACCGAAATACAGCCCGCGCCGCCCGTCACGTTGAACGCCAGCGCGGTCTCGTCATTGCCGGACAACTGGCAGAATTGCTCACCACAAGCGCGCCGGTGCATCGTGACGCGAGCGATATTGCCGCTGGCGTCCTTGATGCCGACAACGCTCGACAACCCGGCAATGCGCGCGACGGTTTCCGGCACCATGTCGGTAACGGTGCGGCCCGGCACATTATAGAGGATGATCGGCAGATCATTATGCGCCGCGAGATATTCGAAATGGGCGAAAATGCCCTCCTGATTCGGGCGGTTGTAATAAGGGGCCACCACCAGCGCCGCATCGGCACCAAGCAGCTTCGACTGGTTCATGTGGAGCAGCGCATTGTTGGTGTCGTTCGACCCGCAACCGGCGATCACCGGCACCCGGCCGGCGGTCTGTTCGATGCAGACCTCGATCACGCGATGATGCTCGTCATTGCTGAGCGTGGCGCTTTCGCCCGTCGTACCGCACGGCACCAGCGCAGAACTGCCGGACTCGATCTGCCAGTCGACCAGCCGCCGGAAAGCGGCTTCGTCAAACTGTCCGTCGCGAAACGGCGTCACCAGAGCCGGAATCGACCCGCTAAACATGTGCTTCTCCTTCACCTTGGCTGCCGAATAGGCCATAGGCTTCATTCAAACCATCCCGGCCGCACCTCATGACTCGGCGGTGCGCCCATATAAATCCAGCGTCTGATAAGGAGACGACCCCTATCATGTCCAGCATGGGACGACACTTATTTCCGGCTTTATTGTTCAGCTTGTCGCTTCCTGCCTGGTCTGCCCCGCTCAGCCCCGAACAGGTTGTCTGGTATCGGGCACGATTGGGCGTCGCAGCCACCCCCTCGCCAGCCACGCCTGCGGCCCCGGCGGTCACTGCCCCTAACGCCGCCAGCCCGCCGTCTGGTGGCAAGGCGGCGCAGCCCCCGCTCGTACCCAGCGCCGCGCCTAATGCCGCGCCTAGTAGCGCGCCTACAGCTACGGCGACACCTGCACCCGCAACGTCATCCGCCATGCCGATGATCAGCCCGGCACCCCGGCCCGATCCGCTTGCGGAAGAGGTGCTGCGCTGGAATCGGCTGCGCCAGCCGCAGACGGCAAGCTTCTCCGAACTGGTCAGCTTCCTGCTCACCCATCGCGAATGGCCGGGAAGCGCCGCCATGCGCAAGGCCGCGGAAGAGAAAATCAATATCTTCAGCTATGTACCGGCCGAAATGGTCCGCTTTTTCACGGCCTATCCGCCGACAATCAATCGCGGACGCACCGTTTATGCGCTGGCGTTGCTCGACGTTGGTCGTACCGCAGCGGCCAAAGAGGCCGCGCGCGCCGCTTGGGCGGGCGGCACGTTGGGCGTGGATGAGGAAGGGCGACTGCTCGCGCGCTTTACCGGCCTGTTCACCGCACAGGATCATGACCGGCGTATCGACAAGCTGTTGTGGCAGCGCAACCTCGTCTCAGCCCAACGCCTGCTGCCCTTGGCCAGCGCGGCGCGGCGACCGCATTTTGAGGCCCGGATCGCCCTACTCAGCAATGCACCCGACGCCCTATCGCGGGTGACGGCAATTGGTGAAGAGGCTGGCCATGATGCGGGCATCGTCAATGATCGCATCCGTTATTATCGTGCCAGCAATGACATTGAGGCGGCCAAGCTGCTCGTCGCCTCATCGGAAAAGCCCTATACCGCGCCGGCCGATCCCGGCGTCTTTCTCCAGAACCTGCTGGAACTGGCACAGTCGGCGGCGACACAGGGCGATTATGCCCGTGTCGCGGCCATCGCGCTGCGCGGTGACGATGCCTATGCCGAAGACACCACGATCCGCGACCGGCCGCTGGGCGAGCGCGATGATTATACCTCGCTGATGTGGCTTGGCGGCCGGGCGTCGGAACGGCTCTACAAATTTGGTGATGCGACCGGCTTTTACGCCCGCTATGGCGATGGCGCCCGCACCGCCCAGACCCGTGCCAAGGGCTATTATTGGGCCGGGCGCATGGCCGAACGACAGGGCGGACGCCAAGCGGCCATCGCTTATTATGAAGCGGCGGCGCGTTATTATGACCATTTCCACGGCCAGCTCGCGCTTGAACGGCTTGGGCGACCGCTGGTGCTGCCGGTCTCGGCAGCGGTGATGAATGACCCGACGCTCAAAGGCAACCGCCAGGTCAATCCCGAAATGATGGAGGCCACCCGGCTATTGGGCCAACTTGGCGCATGGCAGACCCAATCGCTGTTCCTGCGCGCCTTGGCCAATGCGGTCGATGATGGTGCGGACCCTGCACCGCTGGCCACGCTCGCCCGCGAAATCAACCGGCCCGACCTCGGCGTGATGGCCGCGCGCAAAGTCGATGATCGCGGCAATGGCGCCTATCTCGATTACGGCTTCCCAAAGCTGCCGGTGCCCTTTGCCCTTCGCCCGCAATGGACGATGATCCACGCTATTGCCCGACAGGAAAGCCAGTTCGACCGCCAGATCACCAGCTCGGCCGGAGCACGCGGCCTGATGCAGTTAATGCCCGGCACCGCCCGCGAGGTCGCCACCAAGACTGGTGTCGAGTTTAATTTCGACCGGCTAACCATCGACCCCGAATATAATATCACGCTGGGCGCAACATATTTCGACCGACTGCTTCGGCTTTATGACGGCAATCATGTGCTTGCGGTCGCGGCCTATAATGCCGGGCCGGGTAATGTCCGCAAGTTCATCAACGCCAATGGCGATCCGCGTTCGGGCAGTCTTGATATCCTTGAATGGATCGAGGCCATCCCCTTCTCGGAAACGCGCGGCTATGTCTATCGCGTGTTGGAAAACGCCGTGATCTATGATGCCCTGCACCCGGATCGGCAGGGCGAAATGCCCAAGGCTCCGCTTTCCCGCTATCTTAGCAAATCGACGCCGGGTTGAGGATGTGATGCCCCCGAACCCGACCGATCATCGCCCACCGCTGTTCATCACGCCGCAGGGCATGGCCAGCATGAAGGCCCGCTATCATCAATTGCTGTCTGACGACCGGCCAAAACTGGTCGAGGTGATTAGCTGGGCAGCAGGCAATGGCGATCGCTCGGAAAATGGCGATTATATCTACGGCCGCAAGAAATTGCGGGAGATCGACCGGGAACTATCTCATCTCGCCAAGCGGATGAAAATCGCCAAGGTCGTCGATCCCGCCCAACAACAGGACCGCAGCCGCGTCTGGTTTGGCGCAACGGTGACCCTTGCCGATGAAGATGACCAAGAGCGGATCGTCACGCTCGTCGGCGAGGATGAGGCAGATGCAACCCATGGCCGCATCAGCTTCAACGCCCCCCTCGCCCACGCCATCCGCGGCGCCGCTATCGGCGATGTGCGACAGGTCCGCCTGCCCGCCGGGGTCAAGGATTATGAGATCATGGCGATCAGCTACCCGGTGCCGGGCTGAGGGCTGAGGGCTGAGGGCTGAGGGCGCCACCCACCCGCCCCCCCCCCAACACTCGTCATGCTGAACTTGGTTCAGCATCCACCGCGCCCGAGATGTCAGGTGGCCGTGATGGGATGGACCCTGAAACAAGTTCAGGGTGACGACATGAGGGACGGGTGAGGACGGAGGAGGACGAGGAAGGACGAGGGAGAGCCACCCAAAAAAAGCGGACACACGCCGCGCCCGAAAGAAAACCGCAAAACCATCCGATCCGGCCTTCACCTGCGCGGCGTCAGCCTCTAGGCTATGCTCATGCTGCAACGCCGTTCCTCACCCCTGCGCAATTTTATCCGGCATGAGGCTTCCGGCGGGATTCTGTTGATGCTGGCGGCGGCGGTGGCGCTGGTCATTGCCAATAGCCCGCTGGCTGAACGCTATTTCGCGCTGCTCGCCGCGCCGCTTGGCCCACTTTCGGTACTGCACTGGGTCAATGATGTGCTGATGGCCGGGTTTTTCTTTCTCGTCGGATTGG
This sequence comes from uncultured Sphingomonadales bacterium, assembly GCA_903821605.1. Lineage (GTDB taxonomy): Bacteria > Pseudomonadota > Alphaproteobacteria > Sphingomonadales > Sphingomonadaceae > Alteraquisediminimonas. The sequence goes on from CAIJLZ010000011.1 coordinate 64,472, forward strand.
AGATCAAGCGCGAGTTCGTTGATGGTCATCTGGCAAGCTGGAATGATCGCCTGCTGCCGGTGATCGCCGCCGGTTGCGGCGTCGCGGGGCCTGCGCTGGTCTATCTCGCCATCGTGGGCGATGCCGCCCCTCTGTGGCGCGGCTGGGCGGTGCCGACGGCGACCGACATCGCCTTTGCACTGGGCGTGCTGGCGCTGCTCGGCAGCAGGGTGCCATCGTCGTTGAAGCTGTTTTTAACGACCGTCGCCATTGTCGACGACATGGTCGCGGTCGCGATCATCGCCATTGCCTATACCGCGCAGATCAATGGGGCGGCGCTGTTCGCGGCGCTCTTGATCCTTGGCGTGATGTGGGGACTGGCGAAGGCAGGACTGGCGCGGCCATGGCCCTATATTTTAGGCGCCATCGCTTTGTGGGTCGCGGTTCATGCGTCGGGCGTGCATGCCACCATTGCGGGCGTGCTGGCGGCGATGATGATCCCGCTCACCCCCACTCCCGGTGCACCCCATGCGCCCGATCCCGCCCCGTCACTGCTCCACCGGCTCGAACATCGGCTGTCGCCGTGGATCTCCTATGGCGTGCTGCCGATCTTTGCCTTTGCCAATGCGGGGGTGAGTTTCGCCGACATGACCCTCCATAGCCTTGCCGCCCCCTTGCCGCTTGCCATTCTGCTGGGCCTGTTTCTGGGCAAGCAGATCGGCATTTTCGCGGCTGTCATACTCTGCAAGCGCTTGGGGCTATCCGCCGGGCTGAGCCATGCGCGCTGGCCACAGGTCTATGGCGTGGCACTGCTCTGCGGCATTGGCTTTACCATGAGCCTGTTCATCGGCGGGCTGGCCTTTGCCGATCCGGCATTGATCAATCAGGTCAAGCTTGGGGTGTTTGCCGGGTCGCTGCTCTCGGCGCTGGCCGGCTTGGCCGTGCTGGGCATGGCATCCCGCAGGAGCGCCCCCCTTCCCTAAGCGAGAAGGCAGGTAATCAAAGCTCCTGCCCAATCGGACGGGCCAATAGCTGCTCCACCGCCTGCTTTGCGGTCAATGACCCATCCAGCAAGCCGCACACCGCATCGGTGATCGGGATCGGCACGCCGATGGCATGGCCCGCCGCCTGCAACACCGGGGCGGTGAACGCACCTTCGGCGACCGTGCGACGATCCGCCATCAAATCCTGCGCCGTCCGCCCCTCGCCCAGCCCCTTGCCGAGCGAGAAATTGCGCGAGGCGGTCGAGGTGCAGGTCAGCACCAGATCGCCAAGCCCGGACAAGCCCGACAGCGTTTCCGCCCGCGCGCCGCGCGCCAGACCGAAACGTGTCATTTCGACAAAACCGCGACTGATGAGGGCCGCATTCGCATTTTGACCCAGTTGCAGGCCGGCAACCACGCCACAGGCAATGGCCAGCACATTCTTCACCGCGCCGCCAATTTCGGCACCGGTCACGTCATCGGTTTGATAGGTACGGAACGTCGGCAGGGCGAGGCGTTCTGCCAGTCGCTGCTGCAAGGCCGGGTCGGCGCAGGCCAATGTCACGGCCGTGGGCAGGCCCTTGGCCACCTCATGCGCGAACGTCGGGCCTGACAAGACCGCGAGCGGCGCATCGGGCAGCACCGCTTCAACCACTTCCGACATCAATTTCATCGTCCCCGCCTCAATCCCCTTGGAACACAGGACAAGCGGTACGTTTTTCACCGGCAAATGCGCGATGGAGGAGCGTAAATGCTGCGCCGGGGTCACGATCAGCAACGCGTCACAATCCGCCATATCGGCCAGATGGGAGGTCGCAACAATCTTGTCCGACAGCGGGATGTTCGGCAAATAGAGCGGGTTCTGATGATTGCGGTTGATCGCCGCCGCAACCTCGGGTTCAAGCGCCCACAAGCGGACATGCTGCCCCTTGCCGCCATGGGCCGCCACCTGTGCCAAGGCCGTGCCCCAGGCACCGCCGCCAATCACCCCGATCTTCATGCCTTTACTCCCGCTCCTCGTGCCTTTTCGGCTTGTGCATCCAGCGGCCAGCGCGGCCGTGCCGGCACGTCCAGCCCATCGGTCAGGCCAAGCGCGAACCGCTCTACCCCGGCCCAAGCGATCATGGCCGCATTATCGGTGCAAAGCCAGAGGGGGGGCGCATGGAATGGCAGGCCATGGTCCGCCGCCAGCTTGACCAGCGCCGCCCGGATCGACTGGTTGGCCGCAACCCCGCCCGCTACCACCAGCGCGGTCGCCCCGTCCGCCACCTGCAAGGCGCGCCGCGTGCGGTCGACAAGGCAGTCAACCACCGCCTGTTGGAAGGAAGCGCACAAATCTGCCGGGCTATATTGCCCCGACTGGTGCGCACGCAGCACCGCGCTTTTCAGCCCGGCAAACGAGAAATGCGGCTCGGCTGTGTGCAGCAAGGGGCGCGGCAATGGCACCGCACGCGGATCACCATCACGCGCCAGCGCCTCAACCTTCGGCCCGCCCGGCATGCCAAGGCGCAACAGCTTAGCCGTCTTGTCAAAGGCCTCACCCGCCGCATCATCAATCGTGGTCGCCAGTCGGGTGTATCGCCCGACGCCCTCGACCAACAGCAACTGGCAATGGCCGCCCGACGCGAGCAACAGCAGATAGGGGAATTGCAGCGCAGGATCCGCCAGCCGGGGCGAAAGCGCATGACCTTCAAGGTGATTGACCGCGATCAGCGGCTTGCCCGCCGCCATCGCCAGCGCTTTGCCCGTCACCAGCCCGACCATCACCCCGCCGATCAGCCCCGGCCCGGCCGTCGCGGCAATGGCATCGACTTCGGCGAGCGTCACCCCGGCATCGTTCAGCGCCGCCTCGACCAGCGGCATCATCATGTCGGCATGGGCGCGCGCCGCGATTTCAGGCACCACGCCGCCATAAGGCGCGTGCGCTGCCTCCTGCCCGGCAAGCCGGTGCGCGCGGATCACGCGACCGTCATCGACCAGCGCCGCCGCCGTCTCATCGCAACTGGATTCAAGACCGAGGATAAGTGTCATCACCCTTCCCTCTAATCGCGAACGCGTTTAGAGCAAGCGCAAGATGATTGCGCAACCGTCCGCCCCCCTCCGCCTTGGCACCCGTGCCTCCCCGCTTGCCATGGCGCAGGCCCATATGGTCGCTGACGCGCTGTGCCGGGCCCATGGCTGGACCGCCGATGCCATCGAGCTGCGGCCCGTGACCGCCAGCGGCGACAAGGTGCTTGATCGCCCGCTCGCCGAAATTGGTGGCAAGGCGCTCTGGACCAAGGAACTCGACATCTCGTTGATGCAGGGCGAAATCGATTTTTCGGTCCATTCGATGAAGGATGTCGAAACGATCCGGCCTGACGAGCTTGTCATTGCCGCCATGTTGCCGCGCGCCGATGTGCGTGATCGGCTGATCGGTGCGGACTCGATCATCGCGCTGGCCCATGGCGCCCGCATTGGCACCAGTTCACCGCGCCGCGCGGCTCAGTTGCGCCATATTCGCCCCGATCTCGACATCGTGATGTTCCGGGGCAATGTCGATACGCGCCTGCGCAAGCTGGCCGAGGGCGAGGCCGATGCGACCCTGCTCGCCGCCGCCGGGCTGGTCCGGCTTGGCCGGGTTGATGTTGGCACGGCCATTGCGGTCGAAGAAATGCTCCCCGCCGCCAGCCAAGGGGCGATCGGCATCGAGGCGCGCGCCGACCGGCACGATATTCGCGCCCTGCTGGCCGAGATCAACGACAGCGACACCTTTGACTGTGTGATGGCCGAACGTAGCCTGTTGGAAGCGCTCACCGCCGATTGTCATAGCCCGGTCGCCGCTTATGCCACGGTGCGCGAAAATGGGCTGCTGCTCCGCGCCGAAATTCTGTCCGAAGATGGCAGCGAGCGCGTGGCGCTCGGGATCGGGGTCAAGCGCGGCGAAACGGAAGGCTGCTTCCAGATGGCCCAGCAATTGTTGGCCGCCGCCAGTCCGGACCTACGCGCCCTGTTTGGCGCATGAACCGGCTGGTCGCGGTACTCCGCCCCGAACCGGGGGCCAGTGCCACGGCCCGACGGCTGCACGCAGCAGGGCTGGAACCGCTGGTGGTCCCGCTCTTCACCATTGCAGCGATTGACGACCGCTTGCCCGATGACGGCAACCCGCAGGCGTTGATGATCACCAGCGCCCATGCGGTACGCCATGGCGCCGATGTCATCCGCCAGCATCCCGGCTTACCGATCTACACCGTCGGCAAGGCCAGCGCCGCCGCCCTACGCCCGCTGGTGACTGCCCCGATCCATATCGCACCCGAAGGCAACGCCCCGTCGTTGATCGCCTGTGCAACAAGCCATGGCGTGACCCGGGTGTTGCATATCTCGGGCGAGGATGTTCGCCCGGTCGACGCACCGAATATTTCGATCACGCGGCAGATCGTCTATCGCGCTGCGCCGGTCGCCGCCGTGCCGGACGCGCTGATAAAAAGCTGGTCCCAACTCGCCATCATCATGGTCCATAGCCCGCGTGCCGCTGCCGTGCTTGACCAGTTGACCGCCTTGGCGGGTTTGGCGCGCGATCATGTCGCCTTGGTCGCGATCAGCCCAGCCGCCGCACAAGCGGCAGCAAGCGGTTGGAATGATGTGCATATCGCCGCCCGCCCCGATGATGAAGCGATGCTGGCAGTCGCTTGCCAACTATGCCAAAAGGGCGCGGATGATGGAGGAACCACGGCGTGAGTGAAGCCTATAGCCCGGACAATGCCGATCTGCGACCGCGCCGGGGGCTTGGCCGCTTGCTGGCCCTGCCTTTCATCGCCTTCGCTATCGGCGTCGCGGCGATGGGCTATGGTCTCAGCCAATGGCCGCAGGCCGCGCGCTTTCTTGGGTTAACGGATGAACCACAACGGCTGGGCGTCGCACCCACTGGCCGCCATGCCGGTCCCGATAGCGCGCGCTTCGATCCTGACCGTCTCGGCATCACAGCGGGCGATGCGCTCAGCACCCGACCGGAGGTGATGCTCGCCAGAATCATGGCGGTCGAAGCCCGGGTTGACCGGCTCAATGCCCAACAAGCTGCATCCGGCGGCCATGCCCGCCGCGCCGAAAGCATGCTGATCGCCTTTGCCGCCCGCCGCGCCCTCGATCGCGGGGTGCAACTCGGCTATCTGGAATCGCTGCTGCGTGAGCGCTTCGGTGCCAGCCAACCACAGGCCATCGCCACCATCATCATGGCCGGGCGCGAACGGGTTACGCTTGCCGCACTTGCTGCCGAGTTCGAAAAAATCGCCCCCCAATTGCAGGATAATGGCGAAAGCCGCGACTGGTGGGACGCGCTCAAGGACGAATTATCAGGGCTGGTGATCGTGCGCCGTGGCAATGCGCCCTCGACCCGCCCGAACGAGGTGGTCGCCCGCATCCGGGCTGAAATCGCAAATGGCAACATCGCCGAGGCCCTGACCGAGATCAACCGCCTACCGTTGCAGACCAAGGCCGCCAATTGGACCGCGCGCGCGCGTAGCTATGTCATGGCGCGCAATGCGCTCGACCGCGTCGAGACGGCGGCGCTGATTGAACCGATGGACGACGCACCGGCCACCCCGCCCGCCAACTGAACCGGCTCGCGCAGTGGCGCAGACCGCTTAGAAAGCGTCAACCGGCATTGCCATCACGCTGTCGGCCCCGGCTTCCAACTTGCGCCGCAACGCGCCCGCATCGGGCATGATGCGTTCGCCATAGAAACGCGCCGTCAGCAGCTTCGCCTCCAGAAATGACCGGTCACCCTCACCTGCCGCCAACAAGCGGGAGGCCGCCATCGCCATGCGCAGCCACATCAACCCGACTGTGACAATCCCCATCAAATGGAGATAAGCGGTCGCCGCCGCCCCGGCATGGTTGGGATTGCCCATCGCATGTTGCATCAACCACATGGTTGCGGCCTTGAGTTCGCCATTCGCCTTTTCCAGCCGCCCGGCGAGATCGGCCAGCGCCGGATCGGCCTTGGCCGCCGCCGCCTCGCCATCGACCATTGCGAAAAAGGCGCGGATCGCCCGGCCACCGTTCATCGCGAGCTTGCGCCCGACTAGGTCCATCGCCTGCACGCCATTGGTGCCTTCATAAATCTGAGCGATGCGGGCATCGCGCACGAACTGTTCCATGCCATTGTCGCGGATATAGCCATGGCCGCCCCAGATTTGCTGGCAACTGACCGCCACATCAAAGCCCTTGTCGGTGCCATAGCCCTTGATCACCGGGGTCAGCAGCGAAATCAGGTCGTCCGCCGCCTGACGCTCCGCCTCGGTCGCAGCCTTTTCCGCCAGATCGACCTGCAACACGCCCCATAGGCAAAGCGCGCGCAACCCTTCGGTCAGCGCCTTCGCCTCCATCAGCATCCGCCGCACATCAGGGTGAACGATCAACGGATCGGCCTTTTCCTGCGGCGCCGCCGGACCGGTAAGTGCCCGGCCCTGCTGCCGCTCTTTGGCGTAGGACAGCGCGTTCTGGTAAGCGATTTCCGCCTGTGACAGCCCCTGCAAGCCAACCGCCAGCCGGGCCGCGTTCATCATGATGAACATCGCGGCAAGGCCCTTATTCTCCTCGCCGACCAGCCAGCCGGTCGCGCCGTCATAATTCATCTGGCAGGTGGCGTTGCCGTTGATCCCCATCTTATGTTCGATCGCCCCGCAGCTCACCGCATTGCGCGCGCCAAGGCTGCCATCCGGGTTGACGAGGAACTTGGGCACGATGAACAAGGAAATGCCCTTCACCCCATCCGGCGCGCCGGTGGTGCGGGCAAGGACGAGGTGGATGATATTCTCGGTCAGGTCATGCTCGCCGGCCGAGATGAAAATCTTACCCCCGGTGAGGCGATGGCTGCCATCCGGCTGCGGTTCGGCGCGGGTGCGGATCAGGCCAAGATCGGTGCCGCATTGCGGTTCGGTCAGGTTCATCGTCCCCGACCATTTGCCCGCGATCATGTTCGGCAAATAGGTCGCCTTCTGCGCGTCCGATCCTTTGACAAGGATGGCGGCAATCGCGCCGCCGGTCAGGCCGGGATACATTTCAAACGCCTGATTGGCCGACAGCACATATTCGCCGATCGCGGTCGACAGCACGCGCGGCAAGCCCTGCCCGCCATAAGCTTCGGGGCAATCCAGTGTTGTCCAGCCGCCCGCGATATAGCGATCATAGGCTGATTTGAAGCCATCGGGCGTGATCACGCTGCCATCCGACTGGCGCGTGCAGCCCTGCCGGTCACCGATTTGGTTGAGGGGAAACAGCACCTCCGCCGCCATCTGGCCTCCACCTTCCAGCACCGCGTCAACCAGATCGGGGGCGACTTGGTCGAAACCGGGCAGCGCCGCATGGTCCTGCAAGCGGACAATATGATCGAGGACGAAGCGGGTATCGCGCAGCGGCGGGGCGTAATGGGGCATGGCCATCTCCTTATCTGGAAGATATTGGCCCGCCCTCTCGCCAGTGCAAGGGCGAAGTCAGATTAACGCTGCGGCTTCAAACCCAACAGGCCGATCAGGCTCAGCAATCCGGCGGCTGAAAGATAAAGACCAACCAGCCCCAGCCCGCCCTTGTCCGCCAGCCATTGCGCCACCACCGGCGCCATCGCCCCGCCGATAATGCCCGCTGCATTGAAGGCGACGGACGCGCCGGTATAGCGCACCCGCGTCGGGAACAGCGCCGGCAACCACGCGCCCAGCGGGCCGTATACCAACCCCATCACAAACAACGCCAAGGACAGAAAGACGAAGGTTTCAGCAAGGCTGCCGGATCCCATCATCACGCCCATCAGCAGGCCGACCACAATCGTCGCCACACTGCCGATCCGCAGCACGCGGCCCGGCGAGGTCTTGTCCGACCAAATCCCCGAGACAAGGATACCTGCGGCAAGGAACAGGATCGCGACCAACTGGATCGACAAAAAGGCGTTGCGGTCATGATGCTGCACGCTGGTGCCATGGCCGAGCGCAAAAGCCGTCGCGATATAGAATAATGCGAAACAGGCGACCGCCGCGAAGGTGCCGCAAAAACTGGCCCAGCCATGATGGCGGACCAGTTCCGCGATCGGCACGCGTTCGGTTTCATGCGCGGCCTTGGCCGCGGTGAAATCGGGAGTTTCCGTCAGCTTGAGCCGCACCCACAGGCCGATGATGACCAGTGCCGCGCTGAACAGAAACGGGATGCGCCAGCCCCAATCGAGAAACTGCTGCTGATCAAGCCCCAGTCCGATCAGGAGAAACAGGCCATTGGCCGCAATGAAACCGACCGGCGCCCCAAATTGCGGTGCGGTGCCATAGCGCCCCTTCCAACCCGGTGGCGCATTTTCAACCGCCAGCAACGCCGCGCCGCCCCATTCACCGCCCAGCCCCAGCCCTTGGCCAAAGCGCAGCAAACACAACAACACCGGCGCAACCCAGCCGACCATGTCATGGGTTGGCAAAAAGGCGATGAGGAAGGTCGAAACCCCCATCAACATCAACGAGGCCACCAATGTCGACTTGCGCCCCACCCGGTCGCCAAAATGACCGAACAGCACGGAACCCACCGGGCGCGCGATAAAGGCGATACCGAAACTGGCATAGGAGGACAGCAATTGCAGCGCCGGATCATGCGATGGGAAAAACAGTGGCCCAAATACCAACGCCGCCGCCGTCGCATAGACATAGAAATCGTAGAATTCGATCGCGGTGCCCACCATTGAGGCAAACAGGATGCGGCGATGCGCGCGCTCGATCATCAGCTTCAGCCCGCGTTCGCGGCTTCGGCGGCCGCGTTGGCCGCCTCGATTTCGGCGGCCTTGGCCTCGACGAGTTGGACAATATGTTCGATCACATCAGCGTCTTGCACCTGATGGTCGGTAACGCCCGACAGATAGACCATGTGCTTGCCATTGCCACCGCCCGTCAGGCCGATATCCGTTTCGCGCGCCTCACCCGGCCCGTTGACGACACAACCCAGCACCGACAAGGACAGCGGGGTATGGATATGCTGCAACCGCGCTTCCAGCGTCTCGACCGTCCGGATCACGTCAAAGCCCTGACGCGCGCAACTGGGGCAACTCACCACCCGAACGCCGCGCGACCGAATGCCCAGCGACTTCAAAATCTCATAACCGACGCGAACTTCTTCCTCCGGTTCCGCCGAGAGCGAGACGCGGATCGTATCGCCAATCCCGGCCCAGAGCAAATTGCCAATGCCGATTGCCGATTTGACCGTCCCGCCGATCAGCCCGCCCGCCTCGGTAATGCCGAGATGCAACGGGCAATCGACTGCATCCGCCAGCCCATTATAGGCCGCGACCGCTAGAAATACGTCGGACGCCTTCACCGCGACCTTATATTCGTGGAAATCATGGTCCTGTAGCAGCTTGATATGATCAAGCGCGCTTTCGACCAGCGCCTCCGGACATGGCTCGCCATATTTTTCGAGCAGGTCTTTTTCCAAACTGCCCGCATTCACGCCGATGCGGATTGCGCAGCCATTGGCCTTGGCCGCGTTCACCACTTCGCGCACGCGATCATCGGACCCGATATTACCGGGGTTGATGCGCAGACACGCAGCGCCCGCATCCGCCGCTTCCAGCGCCCGCTTATAATGAAAATGAATGTCCGCCACGATCGGCACCCGCGCCGCCTTGACGATCTGCTTCAACGCTGCCGTCGATGCTTCATCCGGGCAGGACACACGAATAATGTCGGCCCCGGCTTCCTCGCAGCGGCGGATCTGATTGATCGTCGCCACCGGATCGGAGGTGAGGGTATTGGTCATGGTCTGGACCGAAACCGGCGCGTCGCCGCCTACCGGCACATTGCCGACCATGATCTGACGAGACTTGCGGCGCATGATATCGCGCCAAGGACGAATTGAGGACATGGGCGTTGCTTTACCCTTGTCGCTGGCCTGCGGTCAAACGCCGATCACGTCCATCAGAACGCGTGGTGCAATCGCTGCACTAGGCCATGTGCCGGGCTTATGATCACCGGGGTCACAAGATCCTGCCCGGTGCCCCGATCCATCCGGCGCACCCGATCATACAGGTCCATGCTGGTCCGGGCGATATGGCGGGCGGTCTCGGGCAACAACTCAAGCTGTTCATCCCGCGTCGGATCGGCCTGGCCCAACGCCGACATGGCGGGCAAGCCGTCATCAAGATGCACCAGTTCATGGCCCTGCGCCCGCCGCGACATCAGCCAAGCGATGACATGCATCAACCGGGTCGTGACCCGCAGCCCCTCACAAGCAAGCGCGACGCGGCTGGCGGGCGAAAGCGGCTCCGGTGCCGGCACCCCCGCCTCATTCGCCTCGAAACAGGCGCGCGACTCATCGAGCAGCAACAGCGCATCGGTATAAAGCGCCGACAACAGCCGGGGCGTCAAAGGAGCGACCGCGTTGATCTTGTCCATATCGTTCATCGTCCCGCCCTGCCATTTGGTAAACGGCATGGAAACCATCAAAGAGGGTAAACGCATCACATACGCAACAATTCAGCCCGTGATCAGGCGATAATGTCAGGGATCAACTGGTTTTCAAGCGCCAAAATCTCGTCCTTCAAGCGCAGCTTGCGCTTCTTCAAACGGGCCAATTGCAACTGGTCGGCAGACTCGGCTTGGCCAAGCGCATCAATCGCCGTGTCGAGATCGCGGTGTTCGACCCGCAGCATCGCGAGCCGGGCAGAGATTTCGCTATCTTGCATCACGCGTTCGTTCCGATCCCCAGAATTTACTCGCCCTGTCGCGAAGCGGATTGCCAAGCGCAGCCTTGAGATGCACTCTCTACCTGCTGTCACCATGTATAGCAAAGGAGCGACTCGCAATGGCGCAATCACGTCCGCATGCACTGCTCGATAAACATCATCGGCTACAGGAACATATCAGCCGAGAAATGCAGCGTCCCCATCCGGACGATTTGCAAATCCAGCGATGGAAAAAAGAAAAGCTCGCGATCAAGGAAGAGCTGATCCGAAGCTGATCCAAGGGGCGACCGGGCCTTGCCGGGAATAGGTTCAAGCCCCTGTCGCACCCAGAAATCACTCGCAATTGCGCTGGTTCACAGCTAGCATTCCCCTCTCTTTTCGAGAGTTCCAAGGGGGAGTATAGCCATGGACCCGACAGTTTCGACGTCTTTGATCGACTGGGCCGAAGCCCAGCGCATGGCCGTTGTCGGCCTGAGTGTGATCGGCATTCTTGTCATCACCTGGGGCGCGGCGCGTGCCTGCAAATGGGGTTTTGCCAAGCTCGTCGATAATGTCCCCCTGCTGCGGCACGCCGCCGGTTCGGGTGAATCGGTCGGCATGTCGCTCGGCAAGATCATCTCGCTGTTGATCTGGCTGCTCGGCCTGATCGCGGTGTTGCAGCAGCTCGGGCTCAATCAGGTGATCGCGCCGCTGCAATCGCTGGTCGACCAGAGCCTCGCCTTTGTGCCGCAAATTGTCGGCGCGGTGGTGATCTTCTTCATCGGGACCGTGGTGGCCCGCATCGTGGGCCAGATTGCGGAAACCGCCCTCGCCACCGCCAATCTCGACGGCTGGGCGGCCCGCGCCGGGCTGGCCCAGATCACCGGCGACGATGGCAAGCGGGCGGGCGGGATTTCCCGGACCATCGGCACGATCCTGTTCGCGGTCGTGATGATCCTGTTCAGCATCGCCGCATTGCAAACACTCGGCATCTCATCGATCACCGACCCGGCGGTCAATGTGCTGACCACCATCTCCAACGCCATCCCGCGCCTGTTGGCGGCCGCGATCCTGCTGGCGCTCGCCTATTTTCTCGGCCGCTGGGTGGCGAATTTGATCGTCACCATCCTGCCCTCGCTTGGCTTTGACCAAGCGCTGCAGTCGCTCAACGTCGTCCCGTCTTCGACCACGCCCTCGGTTGTGGTGGGCAAGCTGGCGCTGACCGCGATCATGATCTTCGCCGCCATCGAGGCGGCGAGCATGCTCGAATTCGACGAGCTGTCGATCATCCTCGTCCAGATCACCGATTTGGGTGGCCGCGTGCTGTTCGGCAGCGTGATCATCGGCGTCGGCGCGGTGCTGGCCAATATTGTTGCCGGGCTGGTCGCCAATTCTGCGGGCGAAGGCAGCTTCGCCGTCGGGATCTTGCGCTATGCGGTGATTGCGCTCGCCGTCGCCATGGGGCTGCGCTTCATGGGGCTGGCGAACGAGATCGTGAACCTCGCCTTCGGCCTGATCCTTGGTTCAGCCGCCATCGCCTGCGCCCTCGCCTTCGGCCTTGGCGGCCGCGAGGCCGCATCGCGCATGCTGGCCAAGTGGATGGAAGATAACGAGAAGAAATAACCCCGACGCCAGATCGGCGGGTAAAAAAAACAGCAAAGGGCGGGCCATCACAGCCCGCCCTTTTTGCTTGAGATTCATCGGCAGATCACGCAATAGGCACCCATCACGCCGTTCCCCCGGCGCGCCATGGCCGGCTTAGCTCAGTTGGTAGAGCACCTGATTTGTAATCAGGGGGTCGCGGGTTCGATCCCTGCAGCCGGCACCATGTATTTCAATGACTTGTGAGATATGATGAATTTCGTGCCATCTATCTTTCCGCGCCTAGCAAGCAAATAGCAATCAATCGGAAAGAATGAGCGACGGCAAATGGCGGCACGGCACAGTCGCACTGTGGGTTTAGCCCCGCCCTATCCCAACGCCCAACAACGCCCTATAGGCTAACGCAAATCTATGGAGGCTTTATGGCTGATCTTTATCTGAAGGCGCTGGAATCGGAACGCAGGAGCCTGTGGGCGGCCTGTCGGCTCAAGGGACTGGCCAAGGATACGCCCGAACGGCAGCGCATTGCCGAACTTGATGAATTGCTGGCGCAGCATAAGGCTAAGAAAGGCGCCTGAGCCGCCACCATGGCACCCCCGAGTATTGACTGCGGACCCGTTCTCACATGATCCCTCAGCCCGTCACTTTCCGCCCCGCCATGGCCAACGATGCCCCTGCCTTGGCGCAGCTTGGCCGCGATACATTTTGTGAGACCTTCGCCCATCTCTATCGGCCCGAAGACCTAAGCGTTTTTCTGGCCGGGGCCTATACGATCGAGGCCGTGGCCGCGGCCATCGCCGATCCGGCTATCGTCTATCGGCTGGCGGAACAAGACGGGCAGTTGATCGGCTATGCCAAGCTTGCCCAGCAGGTCGGGCTGGATTTCCCCACCGACACCGGGATGATGGAGTTGAAGCAACTCTACGTCCGCAGCACATGGCACGGCAGCGGGCTGGGCAAGACGTTGATGAACTGGGTGCTGGCCGAAGCCCGGCAGCGTGGTGCCCGTGGTCTGGTGCTGTCGGTGTGGCAGGGCAACCACAAGGCGCAGGCCTTTTACGCGCGCTATGGCTTCACCGCCTTTGGCGAAACCTATTTCATGGTCGGCACCCAGCGCGACGACGAATTTGTCTATGGCCTCAAATTCTGAGCGCGCCGCAGGGCGTTAGAATGCCGCATCCATTCCTACATCAAGGGCCAATGGCCGATGGTCTCGCCATCGGCCGCGCCGCACCCGCAACGTCACGCCAGGGCTGACCATCAGCGCATGGCTCAGCCCAGCGTGACCTGCAACCGGGTGATGCGCGAGGTGTGAATGCGCCATGCCCCGTTCACCCGGCGATAAGTCTCGTGATAATGGCCACAGCCATGCAGGGTGACGACGCTGAAATCCTCATTCCAGATCTGATCCTCCATCGCGATCACACCGCGTGCCTCGTCTGGTGAGAGAATCTCTACCTCGTGGCAATGGCCATGGTGCACGCTGTGCTGGGTGCCGACCGCCGCGCGGATGAACTCCAATATCGTGTCACCGCCCGCATAGACCCAATCATTGCTCTCGGCGGCGCGGCCGCCTTCGCCCTCGCCGGAGATGCTGAGCGAGGCCCGCGCATCAAATGTCGCGTCATCACAGAAGACCGTGCGCAGATTTGCCCAATCCCTCGTATCCATGAAACGGAAATAGCGGCCCTTGAGCTGCTTGATCTCCTCCATCGCGAGCAGTTTTTCACTGGCATCCATGCGCGTCGTCCTCTTCCCCATTGTCGTTATGATACCCGCAATCTAGCGGGCCGGGGGTCAGCCACCAGCAGGTCATTTGGCTAGGTGATGAAAGGACCGGTCGCAACCTGTCCCGGCCAGTCGTTAGACCAGCCGGCTCTGGCGCACCGATGCTTCGATAAAGCTCGCGAACAGCGGGTGCGGATCAAATGGCTTGGACTTGAGTTCCGGGTGGAACTGCACGCCAATGAACCACGGATGGTCCGGCCGCTCGACGATTTCGGGCAACTGGCCATCGGGGGACATGCCACTGAACACCAGCCCGCCCTCTTCCAGCGGCTGGCGATAATGGACGTTCACCTCATAACGATGACGATGGCGCTCCGAAATATCGTTGCCGCCATAGATTGCCGCAACATGGCTATTACCGGTGAGCTTGGCATCATAGGCCCCAAGCCGCATCGTCCCGCCCATGTCGCCGCCTTCTTCGCGCTTCTGCAAGCCTTCGGCCGTCATCCATTCGGTGATGAGACCAACCACCGGTTCCTTGGTATCGCCAAATTCGGTGGTCGATGCAGCCGCAATGCCTGCCGTGTTGCGCGCCCCTTCGATGCAGGCCATCTGCATACCAAGACAGATGCCGAAGAACGGCACGCCACGTTCGCGCGCGAACTTCACGGCGGCGATCTTGCCTTCCGACCCACGCTCGCCAAAGCCGCCGGGGACAAGAATGCCGTGCATCGGCTCCAACTGGGCGACGACCTTGCTCATGTCCTGTTCGAACAGTTCGGCGTCGAGCCACTTGATATTGACCTTGACCCGATTGGCGAGACCGCCATGGACCAAGGCTTCGTGCAACGACTTATAGGCGTCTTGCAGACCAACATATTTGCCGACGACGCCAATCGTGACTTCGCCTTCCGGGTTGGTCTGACGGTCGATGATATCATCCCAGCGCGCCAGATTCGGCTCGCCCTGCGCCTCGATCCCAAAGGCACGCAGCACTTCGTCATCCAGCCCTTCGGCATGATATTGCAGCGGCACGGCATAGATGCTGGACGCATCAAGCGCCTGAATCACCGCTTCCTTGCGCACATTGCAGAACAGCGCGATCTTGGCGCGTTCGCTCTCCGGCAATGGCTTTTCGCAACGGCAAAGCAGGATATCCGGCTGGATACCAAGGCTGGTCAGGTCGCGCACGCTATGTTGGGTCGGCTTGGTCTTCAACTCACCCGCTGCCGCGATATAGGGCACCAGCGTCACATGGATGAACACCGAATTGGCGCGGCCTATGTCGTTGCGGAGCTGGCGGATCGCTTCCATAAACGGCAGCGATTCGATGTCACCCACCGTGCCGCCAATTTCGCACAGCACAAAGTCGAGATCATCCGTCTCGGCCAGCGCGAACTCCTTGATCGCATCGGTGACGTGCGGAATGACCTGCACGGTCGCGCCAAGATAGTCGCCACGGCGTTCCTTGGCGATGATCTGTTGATAGATCCGGCCCGAGGTGACATTGTCCGACTGGCGCGCCGCCACGCCGGTAAAGCGTTCATAATGCCCAAGGTCGAGGTCAGTTTCGGCCCCGTCGTCAGTGACGTACACCTCGCCGTGCTGATAGGGCGACATCGTGCCCGGATCGACGTTGAGATAGGGATCGAACTTGCGGATGCGCACGCGGTATCCACGCGCCTGCAAAAGGGCAGCGAGCGACGCTGCCATAAGACCTTTGCCAAGCGAGGAGACCACGCCGCCAGTGATGAAAATATACCGGGCCATGGGAGGATTCGCTTAGCGATCATCCCCCCGGTTGGGCAAGGACTGATTAAGCCAAATAGATAAAAATCTGGGGATGAAGACAGAAACCAAGCCCAGCGGGAACCACCGGGGGCCGATATCCCTGCCATCAGGCCCCCGGCGGTTCATCCCTTGGTGTTAAAACGCGGCCAATACCGCATCACCCATTTCACGGGTCGACATCTTGCCGCCCAGATCTGGTGAGCGCGCGCCATTGGCAAGCGCCTTGGCGACGGCTGCTTCAATCCGGTCGGCAATCGCCGCCTGATTGAGCGAATAGCGCAGCATCATCGCCGCCGACAGAATCGTTGCCAGCGGATTGGCCTTGCCCTGACCGGCGATATCAGGGGCCGACCCGTGGATCGGTTCGTACAGCCCCTTTTGGTTCGCATCGAGCGAAGCCGAGGGCAGCATGCCGATCGAACCCGCGCACATGCTGGCCTGATCCGACAGAATGTCGCCGAACAAATTGCCCGTCACGATCACGTCGAACTGGCCCGGGTTGCGGACCAGCTGCATCGCCGCATTGTCGACATACATATGGCTGAGTTCGATATCGGCGAACTCGGCGTGCGTTTCGATGACAACATCGCGCCACAGCTGCGAGGTTTCCAACACATTCGCCTTGTCGACCGAACACAGCTTGCCTTTGCGGGCGCGAGCGGTTTCGAAACCAACCCGGGCAATGCGGCGCACCTCATCCTCATTATAGGACATGACGTCATAGCCCTCGCGCAGACCAGACGCGGTTTTACGCATGCCCTTCTCGCCGAAATAGACATCGCCATTCAGCTCGCGAATAATCACCATGTCGATCTGGGTCGCGACTTCCGGGCGAAGTGCCGAGGCATCGGCCAGTTCCGGGAACAGCTTGGCGGGACGCAGATTGGCGAACAGGTTCAGTTCCTTGCGCAGACCGAGAATCGCCTGTTCCGGCCGCAAATGGCGGTCGAGCTTGTCGCAATCGGGATCGCCGACCGCGCCAAACAAAATGGCGTCCGCGCGCTTGGCAAGATCAAGCGTTTCGGGGGGTAGCGGATGCCCCTTCGCCTTATAGGCCGCGCCACCCACCACGGCGGTTTCAAACTGAAGGTCCGGAATGGCGAGCGAATCAAGCACGCGACGTGCTTCGGCAATGACTTCGGGACCAATTCCGTCACCGGGCAGCAGGGCAATCAGCATGGGAAACTCCGTCAGAATTTAATGCGCTTGCCCATGCCTTGGCGCGCCGCATCACGCAACCATCTTGTTGAGCCGGTCGATCAGGCGTTCGCGGGCGGCCAGCACCACTGCGGCCGGGCCATGCAACAAATCGCGCTCGATAAAATGGCCGGTCAGCGTCAAACCGTCGAGCAACGCCGGCAGGCCGGGATGCTCCTCGCCTTGCAGAAAGGCCGGAAATGGCAACAGCCGGTCGCGATAGCCCTCGCCTGCCGGACGCGAAACCGCGCGACCCGTGCGCGGGCTGACATAAGCGAGATCCATCGCCTCTCCTGTCACCGCACAATGATCAAGGTCCAGCCCGAACCCAAGTTCACAGAGCAAGAGCAACTCATATCGCACCAGCGCCACCACCCAGCCCCGCGCCGTTGGTGCCGCCTCAATCGCCGCGAGCGCCGCTTCCAGTGCCTGATACAGTGGGGGAAATGCCTGTTGTTCGGGCAGCGTGCGGGCAGTGAGCGCCGTCAACCACTCCAACCCCGCCGCCGCGAGCGGTTCGGCAAATAGCGGGCCACGGCTATGCTGCAATTCGACCTTCATTGAAGGCAGTTGCGCCTCGGTCCGGGCGCGGCAATCGATGGTGACGAGATTCGCCGGCTGGAGCACCGGCCGCATCGCCGTCGCCCGCCCACCCTGCACATAACCCGCGACCAGCCCGTCATCCGGGCTCAACACCCGTACGATAGCACCATGTTCGCCATGATGGCGCACACCACAGATGATCGCCGGGGCTTGGATATGCATAGGGACCGCCATGCCCGATGGATGGGGTGCGGCACAAGGCCCCGTGACGCGTGTCGTCGTGCGGCCGCCCCTCGCCATGCTGAACTCGTTTCAGCATCCAGCCATACGGCCGACCGATGGACGTAGACCCTGAAACAAGTTCAGGGTGACGAATAGACGAATATGGGCGGACAACCTTAGGGTGCCGAAACCCCGAAGCAAGGCGGCAAACTATCCTCCCCCATCGGCGGGGGAGGGAAGCTTTACGACTTGAACAGCGTATCCCGGGTCAGTTCTTCGCGCACGAACGCCTTGTCCGTTGCCTCAACGGCAGCGGCGCGCTGGGCGCGGAGTTCGACGATCAGCGCTTCGCGGTCACCTTCCAGACGCTCGTCCGGCTGGGCTTCGATCCCGGCACGCTTGGCAGCCTTGGTCACCATCGCGTCAAGTTCACGCTGCGAACACAGGCCAAGCGTCACCGGATCCTTGGGGACAATGTTGACGATGTTCCAGTGCGACCGGTCGCGAATCGCTGCGATCGTGGTGCGGGTGGTGCCGATCAGCTTCGAAATCTGACCATCCGAGACTTCCGGATGGTTGCGCAGGATCCAGGCGATGCCGTCCGGCTTGTCCTGACGCTTCGACACCGGGGTGTAGCGCGGGCCCTTGGTGCGACGGACCGGTTCCGGCCCCTTCTGCATCTTGAGGCGGTAATCCGGGTCCTGCTGACCCTTCTCGATTTCTTCCATCGTCACTTCATGGGCGCGCACCGGATCGCGGCCGGTCAGCTTGGTCGCGGCGGCATCATCGGCGATGGCCTGCACTTCCAGCACATGGAGTCCGCAGAAGTCGGAAATCTGCACGAAGCTGAGCGACGTATTGTCCACCAGCCAAGAAGCGGTAGCGTGCGGCATCAGAGGTTGAGCCATGGGACGAATTCTCCAGACAATAAAAGGGCCGCCCCGTACAGGGAGCGGCCATTGCATGACAGACGATATAAGGATAATGCCTGCTCACGGCAAGCGTCCTGTGCGAATGCGCCTCATCGGGCACGGCACATGGGCGAAAGCCAACTACACATCGGCGGTTGACGAATCTGTATCGATCGGATAACCGGCCCGCTCTTCATTCGGCATCGAGCCGCAAATATCGACGGGATTAGAAATCATGGCGCGCATTTGCGAACTGACCGGCAAGGGTCGGCTGGTTGGGAACAACGTTTCCCATGCGAACAACAAGACCAAGCGGACCTTTCTGCCAAACCTGCAGAATGTGACCCTGCTTTCGGACACGCTGGCGAAGGGCGTTAAGCTGCGCGTTTCGACCCACGGTCTGCGTTCGGTGGAACATGTCGGCGGCCTCGACAACTGGCTGCTGAAGACCAATGACGAAAAGCTCAGCCTGCGTGCTCGCCGCCTCAAGCGCGAAATCGCCAAGAAGGGCGAGTCGGTCGCCGCCTAATCGGCTGCACTGACGCACAGAATTCAAAAACGCCGGGCCTCACCGCCCGGCGTTTTTTCGTTTTGGCCCTGTTCCATCGCGAATCTGCAACACTCAAGCCCGATCACGTCGAGCGGAAACCCTTTTGCCGCAAAATGAACGCCAAATAACAACGGCGTTCAGGAAAGGATCAGCCGACGGGCCGCATAAGCAGGACAACGAACGAGGAAACGGAACCCCCGCCACCCGTTCTCTGGAACGAAAAAGGGAGCATTCGACTTGCTGAAGCAAATGCTGAAGGCCGTTACCTTGACGGCGACTGCCCTGACTGGCCTGGCTGCGGTTCCGGCGATGGCGCATGAGCGCGGCTATAACGGCGATGACAGCTACCGCTCGCATCGCGTCTATCGCGTCGGCAGCGATTATCGCAACCGCGATTATCGCGATTATCGTCGCTATGACCGCCGATATGATCATCGCAGTCGTGGCTATTATCATAACGCCGGATGCGACCGCGGCACCGGTGGCACCATCATCGGCGCGATTGCGGGTGGCCTTGCCGGTCATGAAATCGCGGGCGGCGGCGACCGCACCATGGGCACCATCATTGGCGCGGGCATCGGCGCTGTCGCCGGTCGTGCCATCGACCGCTCGGATCGTCGCTGCTGATCCTGTCCTGCAGCCCCGCCGATCAGCGGGGGATGCTTCACCCTCGGGTCGTCTGAGGGGTGATCTTGTCCTTGTTGCATCGCGTCTATCGCCTTCATGACGACCTACATCAACTTCCCCTACCCCCCCTGACCTTTGCGGTCCTCGGCCCGATCCTCCGTCCCAAGCGGCGATCCGGTCGGGGCCGTTTTTTTGATTGCTTGCGGCACGGCGGCAGCCCGCCTATCTCATCGGTCATTCCCTGACGCCTGACCCAAGCGATACATGTCCTCCGACCAGCAACCCGACCGTTTCCAGGAAGCCAAGTCCGCGGGCCTCGTGCGCGGCAGCGACCAACCCGATATCGAGGCGGGGCTGGCCGCGATTAAGGACGTCGTGCGCACCCTGCCGCTGGCCCCCGGCGTCTACAGAATGCTCGATGCCAAGGGCGAGGTGCTCTATGTCGGCAAGGCGAAGGCGCTCAAAAACCGCGTCACCAATTACACCCAGCTCAACGGCCTGACCAGGCGCATCCAGCGGATGATCGCCCAGACCCGCGCAATGGTGATCGTCACCACCGAGAATGAACGCGCGGCGCTGCTGCTCGAAGCCCAGTTGATCAAGCATTATCGCCCGCCGTTCAACGTGCTGTTGCGCGACGACAAGGGCTTTCCCCACATCCTTGTCCGCGCGGATCATGACTTTCCGCAAATTCTCAAGCATCGCGGCGCACGGCGGACCAAGGGTCGCTATTTCGGCCCGTTCGCCAGCACCGTCGCGGTGACCCAGACGTTGAACGCGTTGCAGAAGATCTTCCAACTGCGGTCATGCAGCGACGGTTTTTTCGCCAATCGGTCGCGGCCGTGCATGCTTTACCAGATCAAGCGCTGCTCGGCGCCGTGCGTCGATCGGATCAGCAAGCCGGATTATGCCGCGCTGGTCGAGGATGCGATCGCCTTTCTGTCCGGCAAGTCGGCCAGTGTGCAGCAGAAGCTCGCCCGCCAGATGGAGCGATCATCCGAGGCGATGGAATATGAGATGGCCGCGCTCTATCGCGACCGGCTGCGCGCGCTCAACCATGTGCAGGCCGGGCAGAGCATCGGCTTTCAGGGCATGGAAGATGCCGATATTTTCGCGCTCGCATCCAAGGGCGGCAAGGTCACGATCCAGGCGTTCTTCATCCGCGACGGCCTGCATCGCGGGCACAAAAGCTATTTCCCCGCCCATGTTGCCGAAGTGGCGGAGGACGAGATTCTCGCCGGCTTCCTGATGCAATTTTATCAAGATGCCGAACCGCCCCGGCTGGTGCTGCTCGACCGCCGGCTAGACGATGCCGCGCTGATCGCGGATGCGCTGTCGGAACGGGCCGGGCGCAAGGTGACGCTGCGCAAGCCCCAGCGCGGCGATCAGGTGCAACTTGTCGCACAGGCGAGTCGCAACGCGGTGGACGCGCTCGACCGTCATCTCGCGGAATCGGCCAC
Organism: uncultured Sphingomonadales bacterium; assembly: GCA_903821605.1. Lineage (GTDB taxonomy): Bacteria > Pseudomonadota > Alphaproteobacteria > Sphingomonadales > Sphingomonadaceae > Alteraquisediminimonas. Next base: position 85,729 of record CAIJLZ010000011.1, read on the forward strand.
GCAGGTCAAAATCTTCGCGGAATTGGCCGAGCTGTTCCAATTGGACAGCCCGCCCGAGCGGATCGAGATTTACGACAACAGCCATATTCAGGGCACCAACGCCATCGGCGCCATGGTCGTCGCCGGGCCAGAGGGGTTCCGCAAGAACGCCTATCGCAAATTCAACATCAAGCGCCCGGAAACCGCTCCCGGCGATGACTTTGCGATGATGCGCGAGGTGCTTGAACGCCGCTTCCGCCGGTTGAACGAGGAAGACCCGGACCGCGACAAGGGCCAATGGCCGGACCTGCTGCTGATCGACGGCGGCAAGGGCCAGATCAGCGCGGTCAAAGGCGTGCTGGAGGAACTCGGGATCGAAGATGTCGCACTGATCGGCGTCTCCAAGGGACCGGATCGCAATGCCGGGCGAGAAATCTTCCACTTTCCCGACGGGCGCGAACTGACGCTGCCGGTCAACAACCCGGTGCTGTTCCACCTCCAGCGGCTGCGCGATGAGGCCCACCGCTTTGCGATCGGCACCCATCGGGCGAAGCGCACCAAGTCCCAGATCACCAACCCACTTGATGAAGTCCCCGGCATCGGCCCGGCGCGCAAAAAGGCGCTGATGCTGCACTTCGGCTCCGCCCGCTCAGTGCGCGAGGCGACGCTGGAGGAATTGTTGCGCGTGCCGGGGGTATCAGCGCTGGTCGCGCAGAAGGTCTACGATTTCTACCACCCGGCAGGCTGAGCGGCCTGCCGCTGATCTGTCACGCCCCCGCATGATAAGCGAGCGCGACCGCCTCATCCCAGATCGCGGGCGAGCAGGCCGCGAGCAGACCCGGTCGAGTCGAACCAACTTTATAGGCTGTGCCGTCGGGCCAGCCGATTTTGCCGCCCGCTTCTTCGAGAAATAACGCGCCCGGCGCGTGATCCCAAGGCAGGCTGCGCCAGAACATCGCAAAGTCCTGCGTCCCGTCGACACAGCGCGGATAATCCGCGCCCGCGCACATCAGGCCGGGCAGTGCCTGACCAAGCTCATCCCGGAGCCGCTCCATCCGCGCCCGCCCCGCCTCATCCGCATAACGATTGGGCAAGGCGCCCACGAGCCCCGGTTGGCCAGTGGGGCGGGCATTGACCTGCACCCCGTCGATCCAGGCCCCCTGCCCCAGCCGGGCATGGCAAATGCGGGCACTCACCGGGTCGAGAATCCAGCCACCCTGCGTCTGGCCATCAGCGACCAGCGCGACCATCACCGCAAAATGTGGCAGGCCCGCCGCAAAATTGCGCGTGCCATCGAGCGGATCGACCAGCCACACCGTCCCCTTATCGAGTCCCTTCAGCAGTTCAGGGTGAGATTCGCAGGCCTCCTCGCCAACGACCCGCGCCTCGGGCATCAGTCGCGACAATTGGGTCGTCAACCACGCTTCCGACTCGCGGTCGGCAATCGTCACGACTTCCCCCGGCGTTTTCTCGCTGACCTCATGCGCTGCCAACATCCGAAAACGGGGCAGGATGATCCGCTCTGCAACGGAACGCAGCATGGCAATGACGGCTTTGTCGAGCTTGTCCATGACCACACTATGACTCAAAATGACGGAAAGGTGACATTTTGCTCATTGTCCTGTGTTATAAAGCCGGTCTAAGATGGGAAATAGGGTGCAAAAGCCCTCATACCAGAGGAATACGGCATGACGAAATTGAGCGGCAGTGACAGCAAGAGCACGCTCTACTGCTCCTTCTGCGGGAAATCCCAGCATGAAGTGCGGAAGCTGATTGCCGGGCCGACGGTGTTCATCTGTGATGAATGCGTCGAGCTGTGCAACGATATCATCCGCGAAGAGACCAAAGGCGGCCTCGCCGCGAAGCGCGACGGCGGCGTTCCGACGCCGCAGGAAATCTGCAAGGTGCTGGACGATTATGTGATCGGCCAGAAAAAGGCGAAGCGCGTGCTCTCGGTCGCGGTCCACAACCATTACAAGCGGCTCAACCATGGCGGCAAGGGTGCCGATGTCGAACTGGCCAAGTCGAATATCCTGCTCGTCGGCCCGACCGGCTGCGGCAAGACGTTGCTCGCCCAGACGCTGGCGCGCATCCTCGATGTGCCGTTCACCATGGCCGATGCGACCACGCTGACCGAAGCCGGCTATGTCGGCGAGGACGTAGAGAACATCATCCTCAAGCTGTTGCAAGCCTCCGACTATAATGTCGAGCGGGCGCAGCGCGGCATCGTCTATATCGATGAAATCGACAAGATCAGCCGCAAGGCCGAAAACCCGTCGATCACCCGCGACGTATCGGGTGAAGGCGTGCAGCAGGCGCTGCTCAAGATGATGGAAGGCACGGTCGCCTCCGTCCCGCCGCAGGGGGGGCGCAAGCATCCGCAGCAGGAATTCCTGCAGGTCGACACCACCAACATCCTGTTCATCTGCGGCGGCGCGTTCGCCGGGCTGGAGAAGATCATCGGCGACCGCATGCAGGGCAAGTCGATCGGTTTCGGTGCGCATGTCGCCGGGCCGGACGAACGCCGTGCCGGCGAAGTGTTGCGCCAGTGCGAACCGGAAGATTTGCTGAAATTCGGCCTAATCCCCGAATTCGTCGGCCGCCTGCCGGTGATCGCGACGCTTGAAGATCTGGACGAGCCCGCGCTGGTCAAGATCCTGTCGGAACCGAAGAACGCGCTGGTCAAGCAGTATCAGAAGCTGTTCGAAATGGAGGATGCCAAGCTCACCTTCACCGACGACGCCCTGTCTTCGATCGCGAAGAAGGCCATCGAGCGGAAGACCGGCGCACGCGGCCTGCGCTCGATTCTCGAACTGATCCTGCTGGATACGATGTTCGACTTGCCGGGCAATAACGACATCGATGAGGTCATCATCGATAAGGATGTGTCCGAAGGCCGCAAGGAACCTGTGCTGGTCTATGCACAGAAGGACAAGGAAATGGCAGGCGGCGCCGCCTGATCCTCACGCCCCCTCCTGCTTGGCGGGAGGGGGCAGTGATGCGATGACGATCTAACGCACCGCCCCACGCAGCACCAGCCGGGGCAATAGCGCCAAGGCGCCAAGGATCGGCCAGCGCCGCTGCCATGGCCGCAGCACCACCGCATGGCCGCTGTGACGGCTGATTTTCCAAGCGAGATATTCAATACCCCCCGCATAGGTCAGGCTGGCCTTGAGCAACCGCAGCACGGTGAGTGTCTTGCCTTGCAAGCGCCGCAACCGCCAGCGCCGCTGCGCCTGTGCCGGGCGATCAAGCCTGCCCGCCGTGGCGGCGGCCAGCACTGCCGGGGTAAAGCGCAAATAACGCGACGGATCGGCATCGACGACCGAGCCCGCCCGGGTCTTGCGCTCGGCCCGCAATTCAGCGCCATAGGTCAGCGCAAAAGCGGCGCGCCAGATCGCCAGCGGATCGTCTTCCTCATCGTAGGGCTGCATCGGCAGTGCGGCCGCGATCAGCGTCGGCGCCGCTTGCGCCACGGCATGGATCGTCTGTTCACCCGCTGCCGCATCGCGCTGCCACACCAGCCGACTAGGCTGGGCAAAGCGCGCCCAAACCGAGACGTTCAACGTCTCACGCCGGTTGAGCCGCGCAAAATCTGCGGTCGAGAGCACGGCATATTTGGCGATCAGTCCGGCATGGCTGGCCGGAAAGACATTGGGCGGGATCAGCCGGTTGGCCAGCGCCATCCAGCCCTGCGCATAAGCGGCGCGATAATCGCTGACGATCAGATAGAAATCGAGCATCAACCCATCAAGCTGCGTCTCGCGCAGGCAGGAGCCGTAAAACAGCACCGCCTGCGCCGCGTCGCCATAACGCGCCGCAATATCCGCCGCAAAAGCGCCGACGCGCGCATCGACCGGCTGGCCCAGCTCGGCGGCAACAAGATCGTGCAGCAACGTCACGCCGCGAGGCGGAGGAACGTCATCGGCTCGGTCGACCGTAGCACAATCGGGAAGCCCGGCCGCGCCTGGAAGATTTCGCCATCGAGGATCACGCTGGAACAATCGCCATCAATCTGGATTTCATCGCCACGTTCGACATAGACGCCCGAGACGCGATCACGGCCAAGCTTGCCCGCCATGCCCGCAAACAACGCGCGGATCAGCGACACCGGGCTCTGATCGACCGCCAGAAAGCGCAACGAACCCGTCGCCTGTGGCGCGTTCGCAAACAGCAATTTTTCAAGCGTGGTCACGATCAGAAAGGCGAAACGCCCCTGCAACTGCCCCTCACGGCGCAGCGAGACGCGCACGGGGCTGGGCTGTGGCGGCAGGAATTTGGCCCTTACCCGCAAGATCAGCGACGCCAGTACCGCAAAGGCGGTCAGCACATGGCACAGGCCATTGGGCAGGCCGGTGGGATAAAGCGTATGGCGACAATAAAGGATACTGTCCGCCAAGCCTGCACCACCAAGGAACATACCCAACACCGGGCGCGTGCCCACTTGGCCGTCGGTCAGCGAGATCAATTCACGCGCCACCACATGGTCGGCAAAATCCGTTTCCGCCAGCGCCACGATCTGGTCGAGCGCGGCAATCGAATCCCCATGGGCGCCGAGATCAAGCGCGATCAAATTGGTCTTGCCATTGGGCAACACCGCGACCGGTGGAATATTCTCTCCGAAATGGCCACCCAGATGGAGTTCGGTCAACGCCGCCTGCACTGTGCCATCACCGCCATTGATGACAAGGATGCGCGGCCGCACGCGGGCGATGGTCGCCATCGCCTCGTCAATCTGGTCGATATGTTCGACTTCATAATGGAAAATCCCCGGATTTTCCGCACAATAGCGCCGAATTCGCGGCAACAGCGATTTGTTGCCGGTCGAACGCGGATTGGACAAAAGAGCGACCTTGATCGACATGTTTGCTTATCTCGATGCTTGCTTGATCGGGCGGAAGGCACCGCCCTGCACGTAATTCATCGTCACCGTGATCGTGCGCACATGGTCGCCGACGGTGAAGACCACCTCGCGGGCTGGTGGCTTCTTCTTGAACATGAGGTCGAACAGCGAAATTTCGGGATTGCCGGACATGCCGCCACCATCCGACATGTCGGACTTGCCATTGCCGTTCATGTCATGTCGCACCGAAATGGCATAAGTTCCCGGCTTCGGCACCGGCACGCACACCGAGACGCTGCCTGCCGCGGGCACCGGGACGTCGATCCGTTCGAGCCAAGCCCCTTTTTCGAAAAAGCGCGACGGATCACCGCCATAAGACTGAATACGCAGCGATCCGCTCCGTTTCTTCAGCCCTGCAATCTCGACCAGCACGGCAGGCCCATGATCATCGGCACATTTATCCGCCTGAGGCCCGAGCACGGCTGCATTTGCCTGAATCGTTCCCGGCGCAAACGCCAGCAAAGCCGCAACCGACACGGCCACAGCCCCCTTGAAAAAGGGCAATCCCGAACTCAACTGCATGATCTGACGCGACATTTTCCGATTCATCCTTGTGCAACCCGCCCCCAGACGCGATCGGATTCTTGAGAATTTACGACCACAGGACATAAATCGGTTGGCTTTGAGGCCAAAAAATGGTGAAGCAGCGTCGAAAAGCGGCAATATGAAAATATCGGCGAAGCCTTGACGAACTTGAAGCTCATCGACCGCTATCTCGCCCGCCAGATTGCAGTGCCGCTGATGGCGACGCTCGCGATTTCGGCGATGCTACTCGTGCTTGATAAAATGCTGCGCCTGTTCGACTTTGTGGCCCGCGAAGGCGGCCCGGTCGGCGTCGTCTGGCGCATGCTGGCCAATATGCTGCCGGAATATCTCTCGCTCGGCATTCCGATTGGCCTGATGCTCGGCATCCTGCTTGGTTTCCGCAAGATCGCCCTGTCATCCGAACTCGATGTGCTGCGCGCCGTCGGCTTTTCTTATGGCCGTTTGATGCGCGTGCCGTACATGTTCGCCATCGGCCTCGCCTTGGTCAACCTCGCGATCGTCGGGTTCGTCCAGCCCTATTCGCGTTATGCATATGAGGGGCTGCGCTTCGAATTGCGCTCCGGCGCGCTCGGCGCATCGATCAAAATTGGCGAATTCAACCAACTTGGTAAGCGCATGACGCTGCGGATTGAAAAGAGCAGCGACAGCGGGCGAGACCTGCGCGGCATCTTCCTGATGGCCGACGGGGCGGATGGCAAATCGCTCGCCGTCACGGCAGAGCGCGGGACATTTCTGGCGACCGACGATCCAGACACCATCATCTTCCGCCTCAACAATGGCCGTCTGGTCCATGACAGCCCCAACTTCCGCGCCCCGCGCGTGCTGGCATTCGAAAGCCACGACCTGCCCATCGACCTGCCCAAGATCGAAGCCTTCCGCCACCGGGGCGGCAAAAATCTGGAATTGACGATGCCGGAACTGGTCAGTGTCGGCACCAATCCCCATAGCAGCCCCGAATTGCGGCGCGAAAGCATCTCCAATTTTCATTTCCGCTTGGTCGAGGTCGCGATGATGATGCTGCTGCCGCTGTTGGCCGTGGGGCTGGCCGTGCCGCCCAAACGCTCATCTTCGGCGCTCGGCGTATTCCTATCGATCGTGATGGTAGTGACCTATCACAAGGTCAATGAATATGGCGAAGCCGCTGGCGCGCTGGGGACGGTGGACCCGGCCATCGCGCTCTGGGTCCCGTTCGTGGTGTTCGCGGCATTGATCGGGTGGATTTATCACGTCCTCGCCCATCGCCCCGGCGGCCAGCCCATCGGCGCGCTGGAACGGGTTTTCACCCTGATCTTCTCCCGTATCAAGGCAATCGGCCGCCTTGGCCGGGCCAAGCTGCACAAGGTTGCCGAATAATGGCTGCACGGACCCAATTTTTCCCGTCCCGCACCATCGGCTGGTATATGGCGCGGCTGTTTCTGGTGCGCGCCATCGCGGTGCTGGCAGGGCTGGCGCTAATCCTCCAGACGCTCGACATGCTGGGCGAATCCGGGCGGGTGCTGGCCTATCCCGGCAATGGCGATGCGGAACTTTGGCGCTATGTCGGGTTGCGTCTGCCGCAGATCATCAACCGCTTCTTGCCCTTCTCGGTGCTGCTGGGCGCCCTGATCACCTTGGCCACGCTCAACCAGAATAGCGAAGTCATCGCGATCAAAGGGGCGGGCATTTCCGCCCATCAAATCCTTGCGCCGCTCGTCCTCGCCAGCCTCGGCATTTCCGTGGTAGCCTTTACCTTCAACGAACGCGTGGTGGTGCGGGCAACGGCGGCGCTCAACGCATGGGAAAGCGCGGATTACGGGCCGGTTGAAAAAGGCAACGAAGCGCTCAACAATGTGTGGGTGCGGGATGGCGATGACATTCTCCACGCCCGCAGCGTCATCGGCCGGGGCGAGCGAATGCGGATCGGCGTGATCGAGATCTTCGAACGCAACGGCGGTGAATTGATTTCGACGACGCGGGCCGATGGGGCGGTGCGCGACGGACAAGGCTGGAAACTGACGGGCCACATCCGCCATTTCAACGTCACGCGCGGCGTCCCAGCCGAACGCCCCAGCGCGCATTTCGGGGAAAATATCCGCCCGGATCAGTTCTCGCTATCGAACATCAAGGCCGAAGAACGCGCTTTTCTCCCACTGTTGGATGCTATCCATGATCTAGAGCGCGCCGGACGCCCCACCAGCGCGTTGCGCGCCGGCTTATGGCATAAGATCTCGGCCCCGCTCTCGGTCGCGCTGATGCCGTTTCTGGCGGGCGTTGCCGCCTTCGGCCTCGCCCGCTCGGGCAAGCTGTTCATCCGCGCCGTGATCGGAATGGGCCTTGGCTTCGCCTATTTCGTGGCGGATAACTTCGCACTCGCCATGGGTAATTTGGGGGCTTATCCGGGCTGGCTCGCCGCTTGGTCGCCGCTTCTGCTGTTCTTGATGATCGGGCAGCTTGTACTGGTGATGACCGAAGAATAGCCCTCGTTCTTGGCGATGTGGATGGATGCTGAAACAAGTTCAGCATGACGATGTGAGGGGGGGGGCGGATACGCTGCCCCCTCGCCATCCTAAAACGACCACTCGTCACCCTGAACCTGTTTCAGGGGCCATCACACAAGCGCCGCCAATCAGCCCTTTTTCAGGTGACGACGGCCCAGCAGTTCCGCGATCTGCACCGCGTTCAGTGCCGCGCCCTTGCGGAGATTGTCGGATACGCACCACAGTGACAGGCCATTATCAACCGTTGAGTCATCGCGCACCCGGCTGATGAAGGTTGCATAGTCGCCAACGCATTCGATCGGGGTGACGTAACCGCCGTCCTCACGCTTATCGACGAGCATCACGCCCGGCGCCTCACGCAGGATTTTCTGCGCATCTTCAGCCGACAGTTCGTTCTCGAACTCGATGTTGATGGCTTCCGAATGCCCCACGAACACCGGAACGCGAACGCAGGTTGCAGTGACCTTGATCTTCGGGTCGAGGATCTTCTTGGTCTCTGCCACCATCTTCCACTCTTCCTTGGTCGACCCATCTTCAAGGAAGCTGTCGATGTGCGGAATGACGTTGAAGGCGATCTGCTTGGTGAACTTCTTCGGTTCGACACTGTCTCCGACGAAGATGTTGCGCGACTGTTCGAACAGTTCGTCCATGCCCGCCTTGCCCGCGCCGGATACCGACTGATAGGTCGCGACGACGACACGCTTGATCTTGGCAGCATCATGCAGCGGCTTGAGCGCGACAACCATCTGCGCGGTCGAGCAGTTCGGGTTGGCGATGATGTTGCGTACCTTATAGCCGTCAATCGCTTCCGGGTTCACTTCCGGCACGATCAGCGGCACATCCGGGTCCATGCGATAGAGCGAGCTATTGTCAATCACGGTGCAACCAGCGGCGGCAAACTTCGGGGCATAGATCTTGGTCGCGTCCGAACCGATGGCGAACAGCGCCATGTCCCAGCCGGTCGGATCGAAATTCTCGATATTCTGGACCTTCAGCTTTTGGCCGGTTTCGCCAAAGTCGATCTCGTCGCCCTGCGACCGGGCCGAAGCCAGTACCGCCAACTCGTCGATCGGGAATTCGCGCTCGGCAAGAATGTTGAGCATTTCGCGGCCCACATTGCCCGTGGCACCTGCAACAACGACACGATAACCCATGATGATATGTCCTGTGATCTGGTCTTGATAAACGAAGAAAAGGCCGGGACCCTTTTCCGGTCCCGGCCCTTTCGAAAGCTTCTGGCTGTGCCTGGTAAGGCTTAGCCCTTTGCGGCTTCCGAAGCCGGCCGGGTGTCCCGACGCTCCGCAATACGCGCACGTTTACCGGTGCGGCCACGCAGATAGTACAGCTTGGCGCGACGGACGATGCCCTTGCGGACGACTTCGATCGAGTCGACGTTCGGCGAATAGAGCGGGAATACGCGTTCAACGCCTTCACCAAAGCTCATCTTACGAACGGTGAAGTTCGAGCCCATGCCCTTGTTCGAGCGAGCGATGCAAACACCTTCGTAGTTCTGAATACGGGTCCGTTCGCCTTCGACGACCTTCACACCGATCTTCAGCGTGTCGCCCGGGCGGAATTCCGGAATCTTCTTTTCGGCGGTGAGCTTAGCGATCTGCTCCGCCTCAATCTTCTGAATGAGGTTCATCCCTCTTTTCCTTCGTCTGTCGTCGCGCACCAGAGGGAGACTGGACCCGAGCACCACCATGGCGCTCCCATAGATCCGGCCTCCGTAGCCGTGTATCATCCTCCGCCCGTTGTTTCCGCCAGGCGGCGATCTTCGCATGATCCCCCGATCGCAACACTTCAGGGATCGTGCGCCCTTCCCATTCAACAGGTCGGGTATATTGCGGATATTCCAAAAGCCCCGATTCGAAGCTCTCTTCATCGCCGCTAGAAGCCGCGCCCATTACGCCGGGGAGCAAGCGAATGCAAGCATCAAGCAAAACCAGCGCCCCCATCTCGCCGCCGGACAGGATATAGTCGCCGATCGACACCTCGATGATCGGGCGCGCGGCGAAGATGCGTTCGTCAAATCCCTCGAACCGACCACATAGGATCGTGACCCCCGGTCCGCCCGCCAATTCGCGCACCAATGGCTGGGTCAATGGCCGCCCGCGCGGCGTCATCGCGATCACCGGGGCATCGGGTGCCAGCGCCAGCGCATGATCGACCGCCAGGCCAAGAATGTCTGGCTTCAACACCATCCCCGCGCCGCCGCCCGCCGGCGTATCATCGACGCTGCGGTGCTTGTCGGTTGCAAAATCGCGCATCTGGATCGGGTGGCACGCCCATTTACCCTCGGCCAGTGCCCGGCCCGCCAATGACGTGCCCAGCGGCCCGGGGAACATCTCCGGGTAAAGGGTGAGGATCTGGGCCGTGAAGGTCATAGCGGCAGCGTCCAATTCTCGACGCGAAGGTCAGGGATATCAGCGAAATCGGCGATATTGTTCGTGATAATGGCCAACCCCCGGCTCACCGCATGAGCGGCGAGCAAGCGATCGAAACGCGCGCGTTTGGACGGCAGACGACCATAAGCGCGGGCCGCCGCCTCGTCGAACGGAAGCAGCGGCATCTGTTCGATCAGCGCGTCCATCGCATCCATTGATGGGGTAAGCCCATTCAAACTGCCCATGGCCAGTTCGGCAAAGACAATCGAGGACAGGCCAATCCCGCCCTTTTCGCAGGCGGCAACCCGCGCTGTTAGCGCGGGGAAGCTGCCCGCAAAGAGATAGATGCAGCAATTGGTGTCGATCAAATATCGCACTCAGCGCCCCTGCGGCTGACCAAGCAGATCCCAATCTCGCGACGAATCGTCGAAATCTTCGCGCGGTAACGGCTTCAGCCAAGGCATCGAACCGGCAATACCGGTCAAATCAATCCGCTGCGGATCGGCGGGCATGGGCTCGAAGACAAAGCGGCCGTTCTCCTCACGCACGCGCCAGTCACGGCCCGGCTCGACACCAAGCTCTGCCGGCAAGCGAAGGGCAACCGAATTGCCCGACTTAAATGTCCGCGTTCGATACGCCTTACCCATCACTTCCTCCGTATATACATCATGTATATACGTCACGCCGCACCGCGCGACAACGTCAAATATCCTGCGCTAACCGACCATAAAGATCGGGGCGACGGTCGCGGAAGAAGCCGAAAGTCGCGCGGTGCTTGCGAACCTGTTCGAGATCAAAGCTCGCCGTCAGCACGCCGGATACGCCATCGCCATAGTCCGCAACGAAATCGCCGCGCTCATCGGTGATGAAGCTATGACCATAAAAGCTCTGGCCATCCTCGGTGCCGATCCGGTTGGCGGCGACGACAGGTACAACATTCGATACCGCATGGCCGATCATCGCGCGACGCCACAGTCGCGAGGTATCCAGTTCCTCCGCCGCCGGTTCGTCGCCAATCGCGGTCGGATACATCAGGATATCGGCGCCCATCAGCATCATCGCGCGGGCCGTTTCCGGATACCATTGATCCCAACAGATGCCGACGCCGATCACGCCATGCCGGGTCGGCCACACTTTGAAGCCGGTATTGCCCGGACGAAAATAGAATTTTTCGGTATAGCCGGGGCCATCGGGAATATGGCTCTTGCGATAGACGCCCATGATTTGGCCGCCATCATCGATCATCGCGAGGCTGTTATAATAATGCTGGCCGTCGCGCTCGAAGAAGCTGGTCGGAATATAGACCTTCAATTCGCTGGCCAGCGCCTGCATCGCCTGCACCGAAGGATGGTCCGCCGTCGGGCGGGCGGTGGCGAACCATTTCTCGTCCTGCGTCTGGCAGAAATACGGGCCTTCGAATAATTCCGGCGGCAGAATCACCTGCGCGCCCTTGCCTGCGGCTTCCCGCACCAGCGCCGACACGGCAGCGATATTGGCATCGACACTGCCCCCAAGGGCAAGCTGCAAGGCGGAAACGGTGATCATGGCGCGGTCCTTTGCGGAATCGGCGGGTCGGGCGGCCAGCCTCTACCGCAGAAAACAAATTGGGGCAAAGGTCGCGCCCCGTGCGCCTTGACTTTTCCGGGCGCAATCGGCAAAGGCGCTGCACGAACGGGCGGTCTTCGGGCCGTCCTTTGACTTTTTAGCGCTATCCGCGCGGCAACCGAATTGAAGCAAGGGATTGGGTCATGGCCAAGCCGACCACTGTGAAGATCAAGCTGGTGAGCTCGGAAAACACCGGGTTTTTCTACGTCACCAAGAAGAATCCGCGGACCCAGACGGAAAAGCTGTCGTTCCGCAAATACGATCCCGTCGCGCGCAAGCACGTCGAGTTCAAGGAAGCGAAGATCAAGTAATCTTCCTTTCCGACCGATTCGGACGGACAAGAAACAGGGTCGCTTCGGCGGCCCTTTTTTGTATCTGGGCCATTGCCGCGCGGCGAGAATGGCCCAGATACGAAATCTACCCCGCCAGCCCGAGCTGCCACAGGATAAAGGCCTGCTCCTCCGCATCTTCATGCAGTGATTCGTAACGTCCGGACTTGCCGCCATGGCCCGCCGCCATATTGGTCTTGAGCAGCAGCGCATGGTCGTCAGTCTTCGTCACCCGCAGCTTCGCCACCCATTTGGCGGGTTCCCAATAAGTCACGCGCGGATCATGCAACCCGGCGGTCACCAATAACGGCGGATAGGCTTGCGCCGACAGCTGGTCATAGGGCGAATAGGATCGAATCAGGTCGAACGCCGCCGCATCCTCGATCGGATTGCCCCATTCCGGCCATTCGCCGGGGGTGAGCGGCAGGCTGGCGTCCAACATGGTGTTGAGCACATCGACAAACGGCACATGCGCCACCACCGCGCCATAAAGGTCCGGTGCCTGATTGATCACCGCGCCCATCAACTCGCCGCCAGCCGAACCGCCCGAAATCGACACCCGCCCGGCCGCGCCAAAGCCTTGGGCGATCAGGCCGCGCGTCACATCGACAAAATCGTTGAAGGTATTGGTGCGCTTGCCCAGCTTGCCATCAAGATACCATTGATAGCCGAGATCATCGCCACCCCGGATATGGGCGATGGCATAGGCAAAGCCGCGATCCAGCAGGCTCAACCGCACCGTCGAGAAACCGGGCGGGATCGCCAGCCCATAGGCCCCATAGCCATAAAGATGGAGCGGCTGGCTGCCGTCCTTCCGATAATCGGCGCGATAAACAATCGACACCGGGATCGACACCCCGTCGCGCGCCGGGATCAGCAGCCGTTCGGTGCGATACTGGCTGGCGTCATAGCCTGACGGGATGGTCTGGACTTTGAGCGTCTCTAATGTGCCGCCCGCAATGTCATAGTCGAACACGGTCGAGGGCGTGACCATCGACTGATAGCCGAGGCGGAGCTTGGTCACCCGATATTCGGGATTGCTGCCCAGCGCGGCGGTGTAACTGGCCTCGGGGAAACCAATCGCTGCCAGTGCGGGCGCGGCATAAGGGGTAAGCCAGATCTGATCGAGCCCCTGTTGCCGCCCCTGCACCACCAACTGATCGGCAAAGCAGGTGATATCCTGAAAATAGCACTGGTCCGATCCGGCCAGCCATGCCGTCCACTCGCCCGGCGCATCCAGCGAGGCCGTGGCGATGCGGAAGTTCACATGTTGGTCATTGGTGCGGATGAACAGCGTGCCATCATGTTCGTCCACCTCATATTGGCGGCCATCAATACGCTGTGACACCAGCAACGGGGCGGCATCAATATCGTCCGCCGGGATCAACCAGACTTCCGACGTCTCATGATTGCCCGCCGTGATCATCAGCAAGCGCCGCGACTGGGTGCGCGCCACGCCTGCCTGAAACCGATCATCCGCTTCCTGATAGACCAGACGGTCGTTCGCGGGATCCTCACCCAGCCGGTGGCGCAAGATGCGGTCGATCCGCCAATTGTCATTAACGAGACCGTACAGCACCGCATCCGACTGCGCCGACCAGACCACAGCGCCCAACAGGCCGGGAATGACCGTCGGGCTATCCTCACCCGTGCCAAGATCGCGGATGCGCAGGGTGAAGCGCTCGGCCCCGCTATCGTCGCAGGTCCATGCGAGCTTGGTGCCATCGGGTGAAACGGTCAGCGCGCCAAGGCGGAAATAGTCCCGGCCCTCGGCTTGCGCATTTTCATCAAGGATGCAGGCGGGTGCGCCGCTGCCATCCGCAGGCTTGCGGAACCAGCGGCGATATTGCGTACCGGGCGCGAAGGCCCACCAGTAGAGCCAGTCGCCGTCGCGATAGGGTACGCTCGACTCATCCTCGTTGAGCCGCGCCTTCATTTCCTCGAACAGCGTATCGATCAAGGGGCGATGCGGGGCCATCTGTGCTTCGAACCAGCGGTTTTCCGCCTCAAGATGGGCGATGATTTCGCCGTCGTTGACCTCGGGATAATGCGGGTCGCGCAGCCACGCCCATGGATCATCAATCGTGCGGCCATGATGGGTGATTTGATACGGGCGAGTCGCGGCCACGGGAGGCTGATCGGTCATAGTCGTCCTTGGTTCCGCTGATATGAATGGGGTGGTTGCGTCCACCATGCCACCAGTGCCGCAGGGGTGGAAGATGGACCCTACAACAAGTTCAGGGTGACGATAGGGTGGGGGTGGCGTGGCTGGAGGAGACGACACCAACCGCCCGCTCCACCCAACTGCTCGACCCGCGCCCGCTCCATCCGTCCTGTCGCCCCTCCTAATCCCCCTTCGTCATGTTGAACGTGTTGCAGCTCCACCCTTCCCCGCACCGCAGGCGGCGAGAGTGGACCCTGAAACACGTTCAAGGTGACGAACAAAACGGACAAGCTGTAAGGACGACACGCAAAGACGCGGGGTCAAGAGGCGCGGACAATCAGTCCCGCAGCAGCTCGTTGATCGCGGTCTTGGCGCGGGTTTGGGCGTCGACGCGCTTGACGATCACGGCGCAGGCAAGGCTCGGGCCCGGCGTACCGTCAGGCAAGGGCTTGCCCGGCAGCGCCCCCGGCACCACGACCGAATAAGATGGCACGCGGCCGACAAAGATTTCGCCGGTCTCGCGATCGATGATCTTGGTGGTCGACGACAAAAACACGCCCATCGCCAACACCGCACCCTCTTCGACGCGGACGCCTTCAACAACTTCCGACCGCGCGCCGATGAAGCAATTGTCTTCGATGATCACCGGACCGGCCTGCAACGGCTCCAGCACGCCGCCAATGCCGACGCCGCCCGAGAGATGGACATGCTTGCCGATCTGGGCACAGCTACCGACCGTCGCCCAGGTGTCGACCATCGTGCCTTCACCGACATAGGCACCGATGTTGACGAAGCTTGGCATCAGCACGACGTTCGGGCCGACATAAGCCCCACGGCGGACAACCGAGCCCGGCACCGCGCGGAAACCGGCGGCGCGAAACTCTTCTGCCGACCAGCCGGTGAACTTGCTGGGCACCTTGTCCCACCAATGGGCCTGCCCCGGACCGCCGGTGATCAGTTCCATATCATTGAGACGGAATGACAGCAGCACCGCCTTTTTCAGCCATTGGTTGACGATCCATTCGCCATCGCCACCCTTTTCCGCCACCCGCGCCTGACCGCTATCGAGCAGCGACAGGGCCTGCGCCACCGCAAGGCGCGGCGTGCCCGTGGTCGCGGGGTTGATGGTGTCGCGCGCATCCCAGGCGGCTTCGATATCCTGTTGCAGGGCAGTGGTCATGTCATGTGCTCCGTGATCTGATTCAGCCAATGGCCGATATGCGAAATTTCCCGATCAATCCATGCATGATCGACACCATGGTCACCGCGTTCCGATCCGTTGTTCAACCAGATCGTCACCATGCCCATCGCCTTGGCCGGGCGCAGGTTCTGGGCCATGTCCTCGACGAACAGCGCCATGGATGGGTCGATGCCATGATCGCGCACCAGGCTGTCATAGGCATGTTGTTCGGGCTTGGGGATGAAATCGGCGGCGATGATATCGTGGACGCCATCGAACGCCGCGCTAATGCCAAGCCGGTCCATCACCCGCCGGGCGTAAGCCGCATCGCCATTGGTGAACACCATGCGGCGGCCCGGCAGGCGCTGCAACGCCGCCAGCAAATCGGGCGCGGGCGGCAGCACCGTGACATCAATGTCATGGACAAAATCGAGAAAGTCGAGCGGCTCCACCCCATGATGGCGCATCAACCCGGCGAGCGTCGTGCCATGGTCATGGAAATAGCGCTTCTGCACCACGCGGGCATGGGGCGCGTCGCAGTCCAGCAAGCGCTGGATATACAGGCCCATGCGCACGTCGATCTGGCCAAAGAGGTCATGGACAGGATCGTAAAGCGTATTGTCGAGATCGAAGAGCCAGCAATCAACATGGTCCAGCGCCGGCCCGGTCAACGCATCAGCCATCGCGGCCCAGCCCCATGGCTGGTTCGATCACGCGATTGAGCCGCACGCGGGTGATCCGGCGATCATCGCCGTCCACCACGGTGATGCGCCAGCCGCTGGGATGATCAAGCTCCGCCCCCGGTTCCGGCACATGGCCAGCCAGCATGAAGGCAAGCCCCCCAACCGTATCGACATCGCCTTCACCCTCGGCCAGCGCCGGATCAACCCGCGCCGCAATTTCATCAAGCGGGGTGCGGGCATCGGCTTCCCATGCGCCCTCACCGGTCTGGACCAGCAGATCGGGGCCGTCTTCGTCATATTCGTCTTCGATCTCGCCGACGATTTCCTCGACCAGATCCTCGATCGTGGCCAAGCCATCGGTGCCGGAATATTCATCAACGACAATCGCAAGATGGGTCCGCGTGCGCCGCATTTCCTCCAGCAATTCAAGCACGCCCATCGAGGCCGGGACATAGCGCGGCTCGCGGATCAATGTGGCAATTTCGGCTGGCCGAGGTGCCCCGGTGGCGAGAATGTTGAACACATCCTTCACATGGATCATGCCAACCACCTCGTCGAGCGAGGCGCGATACACCGGCAATCGACTGTGCCCGGCCTCAACAAAGGTTGCGACCAGTTCGTCGAAACTGGCGCTTTCGGCGATGGCGATAATGTCGGAACGCGGCACCGCGACATCGCCCACCGTGCATTCGGCGACTTGCAACACGTTGCGCACCATCTGCCGTTCATCGGGGGTGAGGTCGTCACCGGAATCGCGCGCCTGCACCGGATCATCTTCATGATCCTCGATCGCATCCTCGATCTGGTCGCGCAGGCTGGCGCCGTTCATACGGAAGTGGATCAGGTGTCGCAGCTTGCCCCATAACCGGCCATGAGAGGCCGGTTCGGTACTTCGCCCAGATATATCGTCAGCCATGGCGGTGTTCGTGGTTACTCCGCATCGTCATAAGGGTCATGAAGACCCAAGGAAGAAAGAGCCTGCCGTTCGATCGCTTCCATCGCGTCCGCCTCGGCATCCTCAAGATGATCATAACCTAGCAGATGCAACATGCCATGGACAACCAGATGCATCGCATGAGCAGATACGGGGATTCCCTTGTCCCCTGCCTCGCGCACACAGGTCTCATGCGCCAGCACGATATCGCCAAACAAAGTCTCCGGTCCGGTGACGTTCCCGCCCGCGTCCACGCTGTCCAGCAACGCGTCGACATCGTCCGGCTCCAGCATCGGAAAGCTGAGCACATTCGTCGGCTTGTCCTTCTCGCGATAATCGCGGTTGAGGACATGCACTTCGGCATCGGAGGTGAAGCGCACCGCCACTTCCAGCGGCAGCGCGCAGGCCGCCAAAGGCGCATAAGGGGTATGGGCAAAGGCGGCGCCGACAGCCTGACGCGCCAGCGCCTCCCAGTCCTCGGCGTCGGGCCAGAGCGGCTCGACCATCACATCAATCGCGATCATGCCGCCGGTTCTGCCGGGCCTTCATATGCCTCGACGATACGACCAACAATCGGGTGACGCACCACATCGCCCGCGCCGAAGCGGATCATCGAAATGCCCTCGACCCCCGATAGCTTACTGACCGCATCTGCCAACCCCGAGTTCCGGGGATCGGGCAAATCGATCTGATTCGGATCGCCGCAAACCACCATCCGGCTGTTCTGGCCGAAGCGGGTGAGGAACATCTTCATCTGCGCCGGCGTGGTGTTTTGGGCCTCATCAAGGATCACGAACGCGTCGGACAGGGTACGGCCACGCATGAAGGCAATCGGCGCGATTTCAATCTCGCCAGACGCAATACGGCGTTCGACCTGTTCATTGGGCAGCATGTCGTAAAGCGCATCATAAAGCGGGCGGAGATAGGGATCGACCTTCTCCTTCATATCGCCGGGGAGGAAGCCGAGCCGTTCGCCCGCCTCCACCGCTGGGCGGGAGAGGATCAACCGATCAACCGAACCGTTGATCAATTGCTGCACCGCCTGCGCGACCGCCAGATAGGTCTTGCCCGTCCCCGCTGGCCCAAGCGCGAAGATGATATCGTCGCGGCCGAGACGCTCCATATAGCGGATCTGCGTAGGAGAGCGCGGCACAATCGTCTTTTTGCGGGTGCGGATCATCACCGACGAAGAGGCCATGCCGCTATCGGCCCGCACGATGCCGTTCAGCGTCGGTTCCGCCGACATTGAAATGACCCCATCGATCAGCCCGGCGTCGATCTCCTGCCCCTGCACCAGTCGATTATAGAGGCTGGTCAGCACATCGCGCGCCTGGGCGATGGCGCCGGCCTCACCCTCGATGCTGAGCTTGTTGCCGCGCGCGGCGATGTAGACACCGAGGCGATTTTCAACGGCGACCAGATTGCGGTCGAATTCGCCAAACAGGCGACCTAGTAACTGCGGCTTGTCAAAGAGTAGTTCGAGACGTCCTTTTTCGCCCTCACGGGCTTGCACGGGCTTTCTCGACATCAGGCCGCTTCCTCCATCGCCAGAGTGGCACCGAGACTATTTGGCCCGGCACTTGTGATATCAACCTCGACCAGCGCGCCCACCGGCAGATCGGTATCAACAACGACCGATTGCAGCCAAGGCGACTTGCCAATCTTCTGCCCCGGCTTCTTGCCCGGACGTTCCAAAAGGATGGGGATGCGACGACCAAGCGTCGTCTGGTTGAAGCGGTGCTGCTGCACGTTGAGCAGTTCCTGCAACAATCGCAGCCGTTCGGTCATGACCTCATCCGCAATTTGATCACCCATGGTCGCGGCCGGGGTGCCCGGTCGCGGGCTGTATTTGAACGAGAAGGCCATGGCATAATCGACATCGCGAATGATCTGGAGGCTATCCTCGAAATCGCGATCCGTCTCGCCGGGGAAGCCGACGATAAAGTCACCCGACACCGCAATATCCGGCCGCACGGCACGGGCGCGCTCGATAATCCGCACATAGGTGTCGCGATCATGGCTGCGGTTCATTGCCCTAAGGATGCGCTCGCTGCCTGACTGCACCGGGAGATGCAGGAACGGCATCAGTTTCTCGACATCGCCATGGGCGCGGATCAGCCCTTCGGTCATGTCCATCGGATGGCTGGTGGTATAGCGGATGCGCGCCAACCCATCGAGCCGGTCGAGCGCGCGGATCAGCCCATCAAGCCCCTGTTCGCGCCCCGTTTCATCCGTGCCGGTCCAGGCGTTGACGTTCTGGCCAAGCAGGGTGATTTCCTTCGCCCCGGCGTCGATCAGCGCGCGCGCCTCATCCATCACCGCCGCCCAAGGCCGGGACACTTCCGCGCCACGGGTATAGGGCACGACGCAATAGGTGCAGAATTTGTCGCAGCCTTCCTGCACCGTCAGAAATGCCGAAGGCCCCTGCCGCTGGCGCTTGGGCAGCACATCGAACTTGGATTCAAGCGGCATGTCGGTATCGATCACGCGTTCGCCCTTGGCGGCGCGCGCGATCAGTTCCGGCAGGCGATGATAGGCCTGCGGGCCGACGACAATATCGACCTCGCGCGCTCGGCGACCGATTTCCGCCCCTTCCGCCTGCGCAACGCAACCGGCCACCGCCAACATCGGGCTGGAGCCGTCCTCGCGCCGCATCCGGCCGATTTCAGAATAGACCTTATCCACCGCGCGTTCGCGAATGTGGCAGGTGTTGAGCAGGACGAGGTCGGCCTCATCCACGCTGCCAGCCGCCTCCATACCGGAGGAGCCTAGCAATTCGCCCATGCGCTCACCGTCATAGGCGTTCATCTGACAGCCATAGGATTTGACGAAATAGCGCTTCGGGCTGGCGGTCTGGTCGGGATTCGCGGTCATGCCGGCCATCTATACGCGGTGATGACGCCAAGCGGAAGCTTGGAGCGCATCACTGGGGATCAATCCGGGCGGTTAAGCCGGACACCGAACAGTTCAAGCCGGTGATCGACCAGCCGATACCCAAGCTTTTCCGCGATACGGCGTTGCAGTTCTTCCAGTTCCTGATCCACAAACTCGATCACCGCACCGGTTTCGACATCGATCAGATGGTCATGATGCACGTCCGCCGCCGCTTCATAGCGGGCACGGCCATCGCCGAAGTCATGGCGTTCCAGAATGCCCGCTTCTTCGAACAACCGCACCGTGCGATAGACGGTCGCGATCGAAATGCCCGCATCAATCGCCGATGCGCGGCTGTGGAGTTGTTCCACATCGGGATGATCTTCAGATTCCGAAAGGATGCGCGCGATGACGCGGCGCTGCTCGGTGATACGCAGGCCCTTGTCCGCGCAGAGCGCTTCAATATCGATCTTGCGGTTCATGATGGCCTCGACTTGTTCCACACGTTTTTCTTCGTCTATCGCGAATTAACAGGGATGGAAAGCCGGGGACCGGGCCGGATCGGCAGCAGTCTGACTTATCTGCCACCGGATCCGGCCGGAAATTCGATCAACGCTTGGCGCGCGCCTTGCCCCGACCACCGGTGCGGCCCAGACCAATTTGCACCGCCAACTGACGGCGCTGCGCTGCATAATTGGGGGCAACCATCGGATAATCCGCCGGCAGGCCCCATTTCGCGCGATAGTCGTCTGGCGTCTGACCATATTGGCTCATCAGATGGCGCTTCAACATCTTGAGCTTCTTGCCGTCTTCAAGACAGACAATGTAATCGGGCTTGATCGATGACCGGATCGAGACCGCCGGTTCCTGTTTTACTTCTTCGACCATGGCCGGGGTGCCAAGGCTATTTAGCGCATTGAAAACACTGTTGATCAGCGTGGGAACATCAGCGATTGCAATAGTATTGTTGCTAACATGAGCTGCAACAATGTCTGCCGTCAATTCCAGCAAGCTTTCCGGAGATTCGATCAAATCGGCCATGGGATCAGCCCTTAATAAGAGGGGGAATGTAAAAAATTACCGTCACCTCTTTTAAAAATTATTAAATATAATTGCAAGAATCAAATCGCCGTGCCTTATAGGCATAAATCAGTTCGCACCTAACTCTCGTCGCAAGGTGATGGCATCAAATTTCTCATTTGCCCCACCATGATAATAATCGCGCCGACGACCAATGGCATTAAAGCCATAAGTGCTATAGAGATTCATTGCCACATTGCCATCTCTCACTTCGAGAAATAGCGATTTCACGCCCTTTTCGATCAACATCTCGACGCCCGCATCAAGTAATCGCGTAGCGACACCTTGGCGGCGATTGACCGGATCAACCCCGAGCAGCAATAATTCGGCCTCGTCCAAGACCCGGCTGAACAAGGCAAAGCCATTGGCCTTGCCCGCCTCATCCGCATGGATCAGCAACAAAATACCGGGCATGATCAGCATGCCGCGCAACTGGTCGAGGGTCCACCTCTCGCCAAATTGCGAATCGAATGCGGCCAACATCACCGCCATCACCGCGTCCGTCTCACCAAGACCCGCGACCCGGACCGCGCCGTTCATGCAGCAGGTGCCATCGGCTTGGCGTCCGCCCCACGTCCATAGACCGCCTCGGCCTTTTCCATCAGCAAGGACGCCGGCAAGCCCGCCGCCTCGCGCGCATCGGGGGCAAGATCAAGCACCGCCATGCCCGTTGTCAGCGCCGCATAAGCGGCGGCGGCACTACCCACCGCAAACCAGTCAGCGCCATAGGCCTCCAGCGCCGCCTCGGGTCGCAACGAGCGGAACGGCGCCAATGCGCCCATCGTGTCATCCGGCTGACGGGTAAAGGGCTGGACAAACCATTCGCCATGGCCACCCAGCGTCACCACCAACAGCCGGTCGTGACCAAGGTGCAGCCGCCCGGCGGCGGTCGCCAACAGGTCCAATGTCCGAAAACCACGCACCGGGACGTTCCAGACAAAGCCCAGCGCCCGCGCCGCCGCCAGCCCGACCCGCAGGCCGGTAAAACTGCCGGGACCGCAATCGACGAGGATGGAATCGGCGCGTCCCTTGCCGGGCAATGCGGCAATCATCGGCAGCAGATGTTCGGCATGGCCGCGCGCAATCTCGTCGTGCTGATACGCAACCACCTTGCCATCGACCAGCAACGCGACCGAACAGGCGGACGCGGCGGTCTCGATCACCAAGACGTCAAAACAAGTGGCCGGACCGGTCACTACCGACACTCAGATTGCCCGGACCTCGGTCACTTCAGGCACATAATGCTTGAGCATCTGTTCAATCCCCTGCTTGAGCGTGGCCGTGGAGGAAGGGCAGCCCGAACACGCGCCCTGCATCGCCAGGCTGACCACGCCCTCGCGGTACGAACGATAGATAATGTCGCCACCATCCTGCGCCACGGCCGGGCGCACGCGGGTTTCGATCAGTTCCTTGATCTGGGCGACAATCTCGGCATCTGCCGGATCATCGGCATGGTCATCATCGCTGGCAATATTGATCGCGGCAGCACTGCCGCCCGTAAACAAGGGTGCGCCGCTGGCGAAATGATCGAGCAGGACATTGAGGACGTCATTTTTCGACACGCCCCAATCGCCGCCCATGCCGAGCGTCACCGAAATAAAGTCGCGGCCAAAGAACACGCCCGCGACATCCCCGATCGTGAACAAGGCGGCGGCCAAGGGCGATGCCCCGGCCTCTTCCGGCGACGCGAAGTCGCGGCTACCGTCCACCATGACCGGCTGGCCGGGCAGAAACTTGAGGGTCGATGGATTCGGCGTGCGTTCGATTTCTATCAGCATGGCGTCTAGATGGGAGTAGTTCGCAAAAAGCGCAAGACTCCAATGCACGCTTAGCCGCACCAGACTTGACTCTTTCCGGCTGATCCCCTAGCCGCGCGTTTCGCAATTGGCCCCGCACCCCGGTGAAGCGGTGGCCCCGAGACATGCTCGCATGGCTCGGAGCGGTACCGGGAACATGACGAAACGCAATTGAAGGAAGATATCATGACGAAGCGCACCAGCGCCAAGTACAAGCTTGATCGCCGTATGGGCGAAAACATCTGGGGCCGTCCGAAGTCCCCGGTGAACAAGCGTGAATATGGTCCGGGCCAGCACGGCCAGCGCCGCAAGGGCAAGGCCACCGATTTCGGTATTCAGCTCCGCGCCAAGCAGAAGCTCAAGGGCTATTATGGCGATGTGACTGAAAAGCAGTTCAAGCGCGCCTATCAGGAAGCCGATAAGATGAAGGGCGATACGTCGCAGAACCTCATCGGCATGCTGGAGCGCCGCCTCGACGCGGTCGTGTACCGCGCCAAGTTCGCCCCGACGGTCTTCGCTGCCCGTCAGCTGGTGAGCCACGGCCACATCTTCGTGAACGGTGTGAAGTGCAACATCGCTTCGCGTCAGGTGAAGCCGGGCGACGAAATCTCGCTGGGCAAGAAGGCGCAGGAAATGGCGCTGGTGCTCGAAGCGCAGAGCCTGTCCGAACGTGAAATTCCCGATTATGTGACTCCGGACGGCGTCACCAAGGTCACCTTCACGCGCGTCCCGACGCTCGACGAAGTGCCCTATCCGGTGAAGATGGAACCGAATCTGGTCGTCGAATTCTATTCGCGCTGATCCTTCGGCTTCCTCACGGAAACGAACAGACGGGCGGTCCTGCGGGGCCGCCCGTTTTCGTTTGGGAAACACTTCAAGGGAAATAACAGCGGGACAAATCCCACCCGTCAGCCGGGAAGAGACGCCGGTTCAGGCCGGGCGACGGCGGACCATGGTGCGCGATACCATTCGCATCACGCAGACATCATGCTGATTGAACATCTCGATCCGGGTCACAGCCGAACCCCGATCTGGCTTGCTGCGCGACGGGGTCAGTTCGACCACCGTGGTTTCAAGCCGCAGCATATCGCCCGGATAGACCGGGACCAGCCAGCGGATCTCGTCCATGCCGGGCGAGCCCAATCCCTGATGGTCCACCGACTGGAAATGCGCGACCAGCATCGCCATCATCATCGCACAGCTATGCCAGCCACTCGCCGCGATCCGCCCGAAATGGGTCTGGGCTGCCGCCTCGTCATCGAGATGGAAGGGCTGCGGATCATATTTGCGCGCGAAGTCGATCACTTCCTCGCGCGTCACAGCATAATGGCCGAATTTCAGAACCTGCCCGATGGCGAGATCTTCGAAAAATTCGGCCATGGCCGCTTACGCCCCGAACACGCGGGCGAAAATCGTGTCGACGTGCTTGAGATGATAGCCGAGGTCGAACTTCTCCTCGATCTGCTGCGGGCTGAGCGCCGCCGTCACTTCCGGGTCCGCCTTGAGCAATTCCATCAGCGAGAGCTGGCCGTCCGATTCCCACACCTTCATCGCGTTACGCTGCACCAGGCGATAGCTGTCTTCTCGGCTAACGCCTGCTTGGGTGAGTGCCAGCAGCACGCGCTGCGAGTGGACAAGCCCGCCCATCTTATCGAGATTCTTCTGCATCCGTTCCGGATAGACCAGCAGCTTGTCGATCACGCCAGTGAGACGCGCCAGTGCGAAATCAAGCGTGATGGTCGCATCCGGGCCGATATAGCGTTCAACCGACGAGTGCGAGATGTCGCGCTCATGCCACAGGGCGACATTTTCCATCGCCGGCATCGCATAGGAACGGACCATGCGGGCAAGGCCGGTGAGATTTTCGGTCAGCACCGGGTTGCGCTTATGCGGCATGGCCGATGAGCCCTTCTGGCCCGGCGAAAAATATTCCTCCGCCTCCAGCACCTCGGTGCGCTGCAAGTGACGGACCTCGATCGATACGCGCTCGATCGACGATGCGATCACGCCCAATGTCGCGAAATACATCGCATGACGGTCGCGCGGGATCACCTGCGTCGAGACCGGCTCAATCGCGAGATCAAGCTTGGCCGCGACATGTGCTTCAACCTGCGGATCAATGTTGGCAAAGGTGCCAACCGCACCCGAAATGGCGCAGGTCGCGATGTCCTTGCGGGCCGCGATCAGACGTTCCTTGCAGCGGCTGAACTCGGCATAGGCCTCTGCCATCTTCAGGCCGAAGGTCACCGGCTCGGCATGGATGCCATGGCTGCGACCGATGGACGGGGTCATCTTATGCTCAAAGGCGCGACGCTTGATCGCGGCAAGCAGCTTGTCGAGATCGTCGAGCAGGATATCAGTAGCACGCGCCAACTGCACCGCCAGACAGGTATCAAGCACGTCGGATGAGGTCATGCCCTGATGCATGAAGCGTGCTTCATCGCCGACATTCTCGGCAACCCAGGTCAGGAACGCGATCACGTCATGCTTGGTCACCGCCTCGATAGCGTCGATAGCGGGCACATCGATGGCCGGATTGGTCGCCCACCAGTCCCACAGCGCCTTGGCCGCAGACTTCGGGACCACGCCCAATTCGGCAAGCGCGTCAGTGGCATGGGCTTCAATCTCGAACCAAATCTTAAAGCGGGTTTCAGGGTCCCAGATCTTGACCATGTCGGGGCGAGCGTAGCGGGGAATCATGTGATTGCTTTCTGCTAAGGAAATCTGATGTGGTCCGCCGCTAGCAAAGCGTGCCGAAATGGGCAATGCGCCGCTTGACTTGGCCTTTGCCCTGCCTATGGGTGCTGGCATGTCCGAGATGCTGAAAATCACCCTTCCCGATGGCTCGATCCGCGAAGTGGCGAGCGGCACTACGCCCGCTGATATCGCCGCCGCCATTGGCCCTGGTCTGGCAAAAGCCGCGATTGCCGCGCGCGTCGATGGCGAATTGCGCGACATCACCCGCCCGCTGACCCATGATGTCCAGCTCGCGCTCGTCACGTCGAAGGACGAGGCCGACGCGCTGGAACTCGCCCGCCATGATTTCGCACATATCTTGGCCGAGGCGGTGCAAAGCCTGTTTCCGGGCACGCAAATCACCTTCGGCCCATCGACCGATGATGGCTTTTATTACGACTTCTCGCCCAAGGATCGCCCGTTCACCGACGAGGATCTGCCCGCGATCGAAGCTGCGATGCGCAAGATCATCGCTGCCGACAAGCCGCTCAAGCGCGAAGTCTGGGACCGTGACGCGCTGATCGCCCGCTGGCGCGAACAGGGCGAGGCGTTCAAGGCCGAATGGGCCGCCGAACTGCCCGCAGGCGATGAAATCAGCGTCTATTGGTCGGGTGGCGACTGGATGGACATGTGCCGTGGCCCGCATTTGGCGTCGACCGGCAAGCTTGATCCCAACGCCTTCAAGCTGATGCGCGTATCGGGTGCCTATTGGCGCGGCGATCAGAAAAATCCGCAACTGTCGCGTATCTATGGCACCGGCTGGCTCAACAAGAAGCAGCTCGACGCCCATCTGACGCGACTCGAAGAAGCAGCCAAGCGCGACCATCGCCGCCTTGGCAAGGACATGGACCTGTTCCACTTTCAGGA
The DNA here is from genome assembly GCA_903821605.1 of uncultured Sphingomonadales bacterium. Classification (GTDB taxonomy): domain Bacteria; phylum Pseudomonadota; class Alphaproteobacteria; order Sphingomonadales; family Sphingomonadaceae; genus Alteraquisediminimonas. Next base: position 112,269 of record CAIJLZ010000011.1, read on the forward strand.
AGAGGCTGCTGGATCGATCTTCTGGCATGCGCCGGGCTGGACGCTCTATCAGGCGCTCGAACAATATATGCGCCGCCGCGTCAACGATGCGGGCTATCAAGAAGTGCGCACGCCGCAGGTCTATCGCAATGATTTCTGGGTAACCTCCGGTCACTGGGAAAAGTTCCGCGAGAACATGTTCGTTGTCCCGGATGAGCGGCCGTCGATTGTCGAAGGCGAGAAGCTCATCTCGGAAGATGCGGTGTTCATGGCGCTGAAGCCAATGAACTGCCCGGCGCACATTCAGATTTTCGATCAGGGTATCAAATCCTATCGCGACCTGCCGATCCGCATGGCCGAATTCGGCTGCTGCCACCGCAACGAACCGCATGGCGCGCTGCATGGCCTGATGCGTGTGCGCCAGTTCGTGCAGGATGACGCGCATATCTTCTGCCGCGAGGACCAGTTTCTCGACGAAACCCGCGCCTTTATCGATCTGTTGAAGCGGGTCTATGATGATCTCGGCTTTGACGACTGGTTCGTCCGCCTCGCCACCCGCCCAGAAATGCGCGCGGGCACTGACGAGACGTGGGACAAGTCGGAACGCGGGCTTGAACAGGCCTTGAACGATGCCGGCCTGCCATTCGAATGGGCGCCGGGCGAAGGCGCTTTTTATGGCCCGAAGGTCGAATTCCACCTGCGCGATGCGATTGGCCGCAGTTGGCAATGCGGCACGATCCAGCTCGATTTCGTTCTGCCGGAACGCTTCGACATCGCCTATATCGGCGAGGACGGCAACAAGCACCGCCCGGTCATGCTCCACCGCGCCATTGTGGGCTCGATGGAACGCTTCATCGCGATCCTGATCGAAAATTATGCGGGCAAAATGCCGCTGTGGCTCGCCCCGACCCAAGCGGTGGTGGCGACGATCGTATCGGATGCCGACGCCTATGCCGACGAGGTGGTGGCGAAGCTCAAGGCCGCAGGCATTCGGGTCGAGAGCGACCTGCGCAATGAAAAAATCAACTATAAGGTGCGCGAACACTCGCTTGCCAAGGTTCCGCATTTGCTGGTCGTCGGCAAGCGCGAGGCCGAAGAGGGCACTGTCGCCATCCGGACATTGGGTGAAGAGCGCCAACGCTTCATGCCGCTGGACGAAGCCATCGCGTTCCTGACAAGCGAAAGCACCCCCCCGGATCTGCGCTGAACCCAACGAGCCGGTCGCGCCGCGCCGGGACGGGGGACTCTGAACCAAGTTCAGGGTGACGAATGAGAGGGAGGTGGCGCCCCCGCCCCCCCACGCCCACCCCTGAACTCGTTTCAGCATGATGAATACCGGCGGCGGAGAAGAAGGAATGCCCGCACAGGGCATGACGCGCCGTCGCAGATCGCGTAGGAGAACTCCCGAATCGCCGCGCAAAATAGGAGATAACCCGATGTTCCGCCCCCTCACCCCGCAATTGTCGGTCGCCCCGCAAATTGGCGTCGCCGATGTGGCAGAGGCCGCGCGTCAGGGCTTTACCTTTATCGTCAACAACCGCCCCGATGGCGAGGAACCAAGCGAGCCGCAGGGCGACGAAATCGCCGCCGCAGCGCAGGCGCTCGGGATTGGTTATGTCGCGATTCCTGTGACCCATGCTGGTTTCTCGCTGCCGCAAGTGGAATCCATGCTCGCCGCCATCAGCGCACCGGACGCGAAAATCCTCGCTTATTGCCGTTCGGGCACACGCTCGACGCTGTTGTGGGCGCTAGCGCGGTCTGCTGCGGGTGACGATGCGGATGATCTGACGCGCGCCGCACAAGCGGCGGGTTATGACCTGTCCGGCATTCGCCCGATCATGGACCAGTTGCGCGCCCAACGCGGCTAATTCGCCTGCCGCATCCGCCGAGCATCCGGGCACCAGCCCGCTTGCGGCCCGCATGACAAGCGCCTAGACGGAAACGCTATGGCAAAATCGAGTTCGGGTTCGTCCTCCGGTCGTATCGGGCGATTCTTTTCTTCCCTGATCAAATGGGGCCTCACCTTCGCCTTGCTGGGCGCGGTTGCGCTGGGGGCGGCGGTTGCTGTCACCTATTCATCGCTCCCAAGCTTTGAAGAGATGAAGGCGACGCCCAATGGCCAGACCGTCCGCGTCCATGCGGCCGACGGCACGGTGATCGTGACACTTGGGCCAAGCTTTGGTGAATGGCTCTCCTCCGATCATATCCCCGACGTGATGAAAAAGGCGATGGTCGCGGTCGAAGACCGGCGGTTCAATATGCACCCCGGCATCGATCCGATCGGCATGGCCCGTGCGGTCTATGTCAATTACACCAGCGGGTCCCGCCGTCAGGGGGCGTCAACGATCACCCAGCAATTGGCGCGCAATATTTTCCTGACCAACACCCGGAGCTTCACCCGCAAGTTCCGCGAGATCATTCTCGCGCTATCGCTAGAGGCCAAATTCTCGAAGAGCCAGATCCTCGAACTCTATCTCAACCGCGTCTATTTTGGCGGCGGCGCTTATGGTGTGGATGCCGCATCCCGCACCTTCTTCAGCCATGGCGCAGACCAGCTCTCGCTGGAAGAAGCATCAATCATCGCCGGCCTCGTTAAGGCACCGTCACGCTATTCGCCGACCGCCGATGTCGCCGCCGCCGTCGGGCGCGCGGGTGTGGTGCTCGAAACGATGCGTGAGGCTGGTGTGCTGACGCCCGGCGAGGTCGCCTCGGCGGATTTCAAGCGCGTGAAATTCGCGCCTCAGCCGCACCAGAATAGCGTGCGCTATTTTACCGACTGGGCGCTCGCCCAACTCGACCTGTTCGTGAGCGAAAAAGACGAGCCGCTGGAAGTCTGGACCACGCTCGACCTCGACATGCAGCGCGCAGCCGATGCCGCGATCCGGGCGAACGCCCCCGAAGGCGCACAAGGTGCGTTGATCGCGCTCGACCGCGACGGCGCGGTACGCGCAATGGTGGGTGGCACCGATTATGTCACCTCCATCTACAATCGCGGCACCCAAGCCACCCGCCAGCCGGGTTCGGCGTGGAAACTGTTCGTCTATCTCGCGGCGCTTGAGGCCGGGGTGAAGCCGGAAGATCCGGTCGTCGACGAACCGATTGATATCAATGGCTGGAGCCCGCGCAACAGCAACGGCAAGTTCAGCGGCCCGATCGATGTGCGCACCGCCTTTGCCTTTTCGGTCAATACGGTCGCGGCCAAGCTGGGCGCGCAGGTCGGTTTTGGCACGATTGCTGACATGGCCCGCCGCTTCGGGATCACCGCAACGATCAATACCCAGCCATCGATGGTGCTTGGCACCACTGATGTCCGGCTGATCGAGATGACGCAGGCCTTTGCCACCGTCGCCCGCAAGGGTGTCGCCGTCACCCCTTATGGCATTTTAAAGGTGACGACGACCAAGGGCGAATTGCTCTACCAACAGAAGATCGACGACAGCCGCGTGCTGGTGGCACCATGGGTCGCCGCGCAGATGACCGATCTGTTGCAGACCGCCGTCAACACCGGCACTGGCCGCGCCGCGCAAATTGGCCGCCCGGTCGCGGGCAAGACCGGCACCACAAGTTCGAACAAGGACGGCTGGTTCCTCGGCTTCTCCTCCGGCATCACCACCGGCGTGTGGATGGGCCGTGACGATGCCAAGCGCGTTGGCGGGTTGCAGGGCGGCCGCGCCCCGGCCCGCGCCTTCGCGCAATTCATGACGGTCGCGGTCTCCAAGCGCCCGGTCGAGGCGTTCGACACCAATGTCACCCTGCCCGAATGGCAGTTGGAACCGGATGAGGAAGCCTATCTCGACATGCCGCTCGATGGCGAAGTCGCGGCACCGGATGCGGCGGCGGCACCGGTCGAACCCGACATGGAACCCGCCATCGCCGCACCGCCTGCTGCCCCCGCCGCGCGCGACAGCGGCAATCAGAAGCTGGACAAGGCATGGCTCGATGATGTGCTGCGCCGTCCGGGCAGTGCCGCACCGCGATGAGGCGCTTCGACAACCGGGCTTGACCGGGCGCACCCCCACCGGCAGATAGGCAGGCCATGGCACAAGAAAATGACATTTCGAGCAAAAGCTTCGAAGACTCGCTGCGCGAACTGGAAACAGTCGTGGGGCGGCTGGAACGGGGCGATGTCCCGCTTGAGGAGTCGCTCCAGCTTTATCAGCGCGGCGACCAGTTGCGTCAGCATTGCGAGGCCCGGCTGCGTGAAGCACAGGCACGGATCGAACAGATTACGCTGAACAATAATGGCACCCCCTCCGGCACCGTTCCGTTCGATGGCGCCTGATCAGCTCGTCGCCGTGATCGACGGGATCAGCGCCGACGTCGATGCGGCGTTTGACCGGCTGCTCGCGGTGCCGGATGATGCCCGCGCCCGGCTGTATCTCGCGATGCGCCATGCCGCGATGGGTGGCGGTAAGCGGCTCCGCCCGCTGCTGGTCCGCGCCACCGCCCAGTTATTCAATATCGATGTCTCGCAATCCTTGCAGGCCGGTCTCGCCGTCGAATGCATCCATGTCTATTCGCTGATCCATGATGATCTGCCCTGCATGGACGATGACGACATGCGCCGGGGCAAGCCGACGGTGCACAAGGCCTTTGATGAGGCCACCGCCGTGCTTGCGGGTGACAGCCTCCACGCCATCGCCTTTGAATTGCTGGCCGATGGCCATGTCCTACCCGATCCGTTCGTGCGCGCCGAATTAAGCCACGCGCTGGCCCATGCCTCTGGCCCGGCGGGCATGGCCGGTGGCCAGATGATGGATCTGGAGGCGGAAACCACCACATTTGATCTCGGCACCGTCACCCGGCTGCAACAACTGAAAACCGGGGCGCTGATCAGCTATTGCGTCGAGGCAGGCGCAATTTTGGGGCGCATTGCCCCCGAAGGTCGTACCGGCCTGCGCGGCTATGCGCGTGATGTCGGCCTTGCGTTCCAGATTGCCGATGACCTGATCGATGTGGAGGGCGATGCCGCAACCGCTGGCAAGGCAGTCGGCAAAGACGCCGCGCAGGGCAAGGCCACGTTCGTGTCGCTGCTCGGCGTGGAACGTGCGCGGGCACAGGCGCACGCGCTGGTCGAACAGGCCCATGCCCATTTGCACGGATTTGGGGCGGAGGCCGATCTGTTACGCGCCATCGCCCGGTTCGCCGTAGAGAGGAAGCGTTAATGTCCGCCGCCAAGCATCGCATCGGGGTCTATCCCGGCACGTTCGATCCGCTCACCCTCGGACATCTCGATATCATCCGGCGCGGGGCCAAGCTCGTTGACCATCTGGTGATCGGGGTCACGACCAACGCCTCCAAATCGCCGATGTTCTCGCTGCCGGAACGGATGGAAATGGTGATGCGCGAAACCCGCGATGTGCCGGGCAATGTCTCGGTCGTCGCGTTCGACTCGTTGCTGATGGACTTTGCCGAACGCGAGGGGGCAAGCATGATCGTGCGCGGCCTGCGCGCGGTCGCCGATTTCGAATATGAATATCAAATGGCGGGCATGAACCAGCAGTTGAACGACCGGATCGAAACGGTGTTCCTGATGGCGGATGTCTCGCTACAGCCGATTGCCTCGCGCCTCGTCAAGGAAATCGCCATCTATGGCGGGGACATCTCCCGGTTCGTGCCGCATGCGGTGCGTGATCAGGTCGTGGAACGCATCAATTCAACCGGCAGCTTGCGTGGTGTCGGCTAAGCTTCTGTTCAGCCGTGATCATGTTAAACCGCCCTATGTTGCCGTATCACCAAATGGAAAGACACCGCCCGTGAAGTGGATGAATTCGCTCCTTGCCCTCGCCGCCCTGTCGCTCGGGACCGGCGCTGCCCAAGCCCAGACCGCCGCGCCCGTCGCGCCGGTGATCGACCCGGTCAATGTGCTGCACCTTGAACTGTCGACCGGTGGCGCGGTGGACTTGCTGCTGCGCCCCGATAAGGCCCCGGCCCATGTTGATCGCATCCGCACGCTGGCCAATCGCGGCTTTTACAATGGCGTGATTTTCCACCGTGTGATCGAGGGCTTCATGGCCCAGACCGGCGACCCGACCGGGACCGGCACCGGCGGTTCGGACCTGCCCGATCTCAAGGCCGAGTTCAACGACCTGCCGCATTTCCGTGGCACCATTTCGATGGCCCGCGCCGAAAGCCCGGATAGCGCGAACAGCCAGTTCTTCATCATGCTGGCCCCGAATTTCCGGCTTGATGGCAAATATACCGCGCTTGGCCGGGTGATCAGCGGCATGCAATTTGTCGATGCCGTTGAAAAGGGCGAACCGCCCGCCAACCCGTCAAAGGTCGTGCGCGCGTGGATGGAACCGGCCCCGCTTGCTGCCCCGGCGGCCATTGCCCCCGCATCGGCCCCGGCAACAGCCGCGCCGGAGCCTGCACCTGCGCCCACCGCAGAAGCCGCCCCGGCGCCGGAAGCCAGCCCGGCCCCGGCCGCCGCCCCTGCGGAAGCTGCACCGCCGCAATAATGCGCGTCGAGCTGTTTGATTTCGAGCTACCGCCGGAGCGGATCGCGCTGCGGCCGGCCAGCCCGCGTGATGCCGCGCGGATGCTGGTGCTCGATGGTCATGGCCAATCCGACCGCCATGTCTTTGACCTGCCCGATTGCCTGCGCCCCGGCGATTGCCTTGTCTTCAACGACACCCGCGTCATCCCCGCCCAGTTGGAAGGCAAAAGGGGCGAGGCGCGGATCGGGGCGACGCTGCACAAGCGCGAATCCTTGCGCAGTTGGCGTGCCTTCATCCGCAATGCCAAGCGGCTACACGATGGCGACCGCATCGATTTTGGCCAGCACGTCACCGCCATCGCCCGCGACAAGGCGGAAGACGGCAGCTTCCTGCTCGATTTCGAGGGGGATGAGCCGGTCGAACTGCTGCTGGAACGCGCCGGAACCATGCCGCTCCCGCCCTATATCGCGGGCAAGCGCCCAACCGATGCGCGCGACCATGAGGATTATCAGACGATGTTTGCGCGCGAGGCAGGCGCCGTCGCCGCGCCAACCGCCGCGCTTCACTTTACCGACGGGCTGATCGCCCGCCTCACCGCCCGCGGCATCGCGCATGAAACGCTCACCCTCCATGTCGGCGCGGGCACGTTCCTGCCGGTCAAGGCGGAAGACACGACCGAGCACAAGATGCACGCCGAATGGGGCCGGATCGAACCGGAAACAGCCGCGCGCCTCAACGCGGTGCACGAGGCCGATGGCCGCGTCATCGCGGTGGGCACCACCTCGCTCCGCCTATTGGAAAGCGCGACGGGCGAGGACGGGATCATCCAGCCCTTTGCGGGCGACACCTCGATCTTCATCACCCCCGGCTACCGCTTTCGCGCGATTGACGGGCTGATGACCAACTTCCATTTGCCGAAATCGACGCTCTTCATGCTGGTCAGCGCCCTGATGGGCCGCGAAAAAATGCAAGCTGCGTATCGGCATGCCATTGAGCAAGGCTATCGGTTCTATAGCTACGGGGACGCGAGCTTGCTGCTGCCGGAGGTGGTGGCACTTTAGCACCACCGCCACCTCCCCTAAATCCGGCCCGGTCGGCCCTGCCCGCCCGTGGGCTGGCCGTGGGGGCCTCGCCCCGGCATCAACGCGCGGAGTTCTTCGGCGTCGATCCGGCCGTCGTGATCGGTGTCCACCTGATCAAAACGGGCGAGCCGGGCGGTGAGGGTTTCGGCCAGCGTCAGGCTCCCATCGTGATTGCTATCCGCATTGGCGATCAGCACTGCATCCACCGTGCCGACCAAGCGGCGCAGCATCATCTCGCGCATCTCGTCCGGATCACCACCACCCGGCGGTGGACCCATCGGCATCATGTCGCCCGCGCCAGCACCACCCGCGCCTCCCGGGCCACCCGGTCCACCCGGCGCTCCTGCGCCACCGGGGCCGCCCGGCCCGCCCGGGCCGGGCTGACGGTTCGCGCCGCCGGGGCGGTCATCGTTCAGCACCTCATCGCCAAGCAGCCGCTGCCAAGCCAGAAATTCCGACTCGCTCAATTGCTTGTCATGATTGGTATCAAGCCGGGCAAAACGGGCGCGGATGATGGCCTCGCGCATGGCCATGCGGGCGGCGTGGAGTTCAGGCAGGGTCACCGCGCCATTGCCATCGGTGTCCGCCTCCCGAAAGGCGGCGCGCACGGCGTCTTCAAACTGGTTGCGGCTGATCGGCTTCATTTCGCGGGGTCGGCGCTCTCCGCCCCCCATGCCCGGAGGGCCATCGCCCGGCGGGCCACCGCCGGGGCCACCGCCACCGCCCGGACCACCGCCGCCCATCTGCGCCAAGGCAGGGACAGCCAATACGGCCAGGATCGACAACAGAATCGCCTTCTTCTTCATACGCCACGCCTCACTACTCAACAGGCCACCTACCTAAACCGAGATTTCTTGCGCGACAATGAACAACAGCAGGCCGCACCGGCGGTGACGAAAAAATTCGGGACAGCGCGCACCTAAAACCCATGTCCCTAGGGATAATTGATGCGGGTCAAAGACATGGTGGCCAAGCCGGTTCCTGCTGCACCCCATCATTTACAGTGATTCGGAGTGTGCCATGACGCGGTTGATGTTGATGTTGTTCGCGATAGTGGGAACGACCCTAATGGGCATCGGGGTGGTCATCGCCCTGACAGCGGGCACCGGCGGGGCGCAACATATCGTGCTGGGCGCGGGCGCGGGCTTTGTGCTTGCTGTCCCGGTAAGCTGGCTCATCGCGCGCCAGATCACCCGCTCGATCTCTTGATCTCTTGGGCGGTTTGACGGGGAAGCGCCGCCTCTGGCTTGTGCTTCACCCCCGAATTGCTCCGGGCTTAGCCCACCCCTTCACCGCGCCAGCGGCTGACGGTTTCGACCACCACATCATTGCCCTCGCGGCGCTGGTTCCACAGATCGGAGAAGATCGGATCCTCCGACGCGGGTTTGAGGGCTGCTTCCAGCGTATCGAGCCGGACCCGGATCGGCACCGGCACGCCTTCGCCGCAGACGATGCACTCGCGGTTCTGCAACGCGGGGATGATGTCGATGAAGCTGCGCGCCCCTTCGGGCAGGCTATCGTTGATTTTCGCCTGATCGCGGAGATTGTTGAGCCGCATCGAGATGATGGTGCCGCATTGCGACAAGGCCGCCTCCGACAATTCGGATGGCCGCTGCGTGATCAGCCCAAGCGAGACGCCATATTTCCGCCCCTCCCGCGCGATGCGTTCAAGCTGACGTTCCGCCGACAGCACATCATCGGGGTGGACCGCCGGCAGATAACGTTGCGCCTCCTCGCAAACGAGCAGGATCGGCACGCGCTTTTCACGCGGCGCCCAGATGGCATAGTCGAAAATCAGGCGCGACAGGATCGAGACCACCACCTTGACGATCTCCGATGGCACCCCGGCCAGATCGATGATCGAAATCGGCCTGGCTTCCACCGGAAAGCGCAGCAGGTCGCTGATCAACTGGGTCATCGAATTGTTGCGGTAACTCGCACTGAAGATGAAACCGAAGCGGCTATCGGAGAAGAATTGCTCGATATTAAGCCGCAGCCGGGTGTAGCGATAGGCCTCGGCCTGCTTATCGAGCCGGCTCATTTCCTCCTGCAAGGCCTCGATCAGATCGCTGAGAAGATAAGGGATCGGGCTATCGGCAGTAACCTTGGCCCCTTCCGCCAGCATGTGATTTTTGGAGCGGGCCGACAACAGGCACTTGGCAATGATATTGACGTCGACCGCCCGGCTCTCACCCGATGTCGTGACAAAGGCCTCGCAATGCTCTTGCAGATTCATGACCCAATAGGGGATCTGGAGATTATCGACATTCCACACCTTGCCCACATCGCCAAAGGCCGCGGCATATTCTCCATGCGGGTCCAGCATCACGATATGGCCTTCGGGCGCGGCGGCGATGATCCGGTGCAACATCAAGGCAACCGTCGTCGACTTGCCGGTGCCGGTTGAACCAACCACCGCGAAATGGCGGCTCAGCAACTTGTCAAACTGAATCGAGGCCCGCACATCGGCGGTCGGATAAACGGTGCCAATTTCGATATGGGCCCCGTCTTGCGGCGCAAAGGCAAGCCGCAGGTCATCGTGGCTGGCAAGGAACACGCGATCACCGGGATGGGGATATAGCGTCACGCCACGGCGGAAATTTGCCAGCCCGCCATCGGGCAAGCGATCCCCCTCGCCGACAAATTCGACCTCGGCAATCACGCTATCGGCATCCAGCCGATCGACGGTGATCTCGGTCAATGTCCCCAGCAGCCAGCTCGACGCCAGCGCCAGCTTCACATGGCCGCCGACCGAGGTCGCCGCGCGCTCGGTCTCGTCCGCCTGCTCGCGCAAATGCACCAATTGCCGGAGCGCCAAGCGGCACATCACCTTCTCGCCGCTGGTATCCAGGACAAAGCCCAGTTCATCTGGGGCGAGCGAGAGATCGGACATGTGCGACCCTTTTGATACATCAGGATGGAAACGGGCACGGACGGGCAACGCAACCAGCACAGCGACGGCGTTGCAACCTATACCGCCTTATCGCCTTATCTGCACTTTTTGATATTAATTTAATATTTGAAGCGGGTAAATTCATCCCGAGGCGATAGGGCTTGGCCGCCCGTCAAATGCCCCCAAGCTGGCGCAACGGGTTCGCGGGATCGAGCAACAGCTTCACCGTCAGCCCCAACGACATCAGCACCAACAGCGGCCGGATCAGCCGGGCGCCATGCCGCACCGCATAATGTGCGCCCAGCCAGCCGCCCGCCACTTGGCCAACCGCCATCACCGCCCCGACCAGCAGCACGACATGACCAGCCAGCGCGAACAGGATCAGCGACGCCAGATTGCTGGTCGCGTTCAGCACCTTGGTATGCGCGGTCGCGCGAGTCAGCCCCATGCCCGCAAGACCCACCAGCGAAATCGCGAAAAAGCTGCCCGTGCCGGGGCCGAAAAATCCATCATAAAAACCGATGAACGGCGCAACAAAGGCATAAGCGCCGATGGTGATGCGGTGGTGAACATCCTCATCGCTCATGCGCGGCGAGAAGAGGAAATACACCACCGCCGCAATCAGCAGCAGCGGCACCACCAGCTTCAACGTATCGGGCCGGATCGATTGCACCACAAACGCGCCGAGCATGGCGCTGGCAAAGGTGGTGGCAATAACCGGGGCAAGCGCCCGCCACTGGATCAACCCACCATGGTGAAAGCGCGTCACCGCCAATAATGTGCCCCAGACGCTCTGCGCCTTATTGGTGGCAAGCGCCTGAATCGGGCTGATGCCCGTGGCGAGAATAGCGGGCAATGCGAGCAACCCGCCGCCCCCGGCGATGCTGTCGACAAAGCCCGCGACAAGGCCGACCAGTGCCAGCAGCGACAAGATTTCCCACCCCAGATGCATGGCCCCGGCGTCGCATGGGCAGGCGAACATGGCAAGTGCGTCGATTTTCACTTGCCATGAGCAATCCGCATGACGCAGGACCAGCGTCCATGACGACCGCCCATCCGCCCCGTTTCGCCTTCGACATCCACGCCCGCGACGGTAAGGCCCGCACTGGGGTCATCCGCATGAATCGCGGCGAGATCCGCACGCCCGCCTTCATGCCGGTCGGCACTGCCGCCACCGTCAAGGCGATGCGCCCGGAAGAGGTGCGCGCCGCCGGGGCCGATATCATCCTTGGCAACACCTATCACCTCATGCTGCGCCCCGGCGCGGAACGCATGGCACGGCTCGGCGGGCTACACCGCTTTATGGACTGGGATCGCCCGATCCTGACCGATAGCGGCGGCTATCAGGTGATGAGCCTGTCGGCACTGACCAAGATGAGTGAGGATGGCGTCGCGTTTCAAAGCCATCTCGACGGCTCGCGCCACATGATCACACCGGAACGCTCGATGGAAATCCAGCGGCTGCTCGGCTCCGACATCGTCATGGCATTCGACGAATGCACCAAGAACGGCGCGACCCGCGATGAAGCGGCGCGCTCGATGGAACGCTCGATGCGCTGGGCCAAGCGCTCACGCGATGGCTTTGACAGCGGCCACGACCATGCCGCCCGCGCCGCGCTGTTCGGCATCCAGCAGGGCTCGCTCGACGAAGCGCTACGCCTGCAATCGGCGGAGGCGCTGAAAGACATCGGTTTTGACGGCTATGCCATCGGCGGCCTTGCCGTGGGCGAGGGACAAGAAGCCATGTTCGGCGTGCTCGATTATGCGCCGGGCCAGTTGCCGGACGACAAGCCGCGCTATCTGATGGGGGTCGGCAAGCCGGACGACATCGTCGGCGCGGTTGAACGCGGGATCGATATGTTCGATTGCGTGCTCCCCACCCGTTCGGGCCGCAATGGGCAGGCCTTTACCTGGAACGGCCCGATCAACATCCGCAACGCCAAGCATGCGGAAGACATGTCCCCGCTTGATGCGCGTTGCGGCTGCCCGGCCTGCACCCGCTTCTCGCGGGCCTATCTCCACCATCTCAACCGTTCGGGCGAAATTCTCGGCGCGATGCTGATGACCCAACACAATATCTGGTTCTACCAGGCGCTGATGCAGGGTTTGCGCGATGCCATCGCATCCGGCACCCTGACGAGCTTTGCCAACACCTTCCGGCAGAACTACAAGCGAACACCATGACACCCGCTTTTGTGAGACCCTGACCCATGTCCTTCGATTTCGACCTGTTCATCATCGGTGCCGGTTCCGGCGGTGTCCGCGCCTCGCGTATCGCGGCGTCTCATGGGGCCAAGGTGGCGGTCGCGGAAGAATATCGGGTTGGCGGCACCTGCGTCATTCGCGGCTGCGTGCCGAAGAAGATGCTCGTCTATGGCGCGCATTTCGCCGAAGACCTGCACGATGCCGAGCGCTTCGGTTGGGACATTGCCGGGGCGGCGTTCAACTGGCCACGGCTGCGCGATGTCGTGCTGGCGGATGTGACGCGACTAGAGGGGCTGTACACCCAGACGCTCAACAATAATGCCGTAACGCTCTTTCCCGAGCGCGCGCGCGTGAGCGGCCCGCAGGAGGTCACTTTGGCCTCGGGCCAAAAGATCAGCGCCAAGGTCATTCTGATCGCGGTCGGTGCATGGCCGGCGGTACCGAACATTCCGGGCGCGGAACTGGGCATCACCTCGAACGAGATTTTTCACCTCGACACCCTGCCCAAGCGGGCGGTGATTGCGGGTGCGGGCTATATCGCCAATGAATTCGCCGGCATCCTTCATGCCTTTGGGGTGGAGGTGACGCTGGTCACGCGCGGCGACCGCATGTTGCGCGGTTATGATACCGAAATCGTCGACCGGCTGGTCGCGATGACCACTGCCAAGGGCGTGGACATCCGCTTCAACTTCCCGTTCAAGGCCATCACCCGGCAGGGCGATGGTAGCCTGCTGGTCGATGGTGGCGAAGCCGGGCAGATCGCCACCGATCTGGTACTTTTCGCGACCGGCCGCACCCCAAAGACGCAGGGTCTCGGGCTGGAAACAGCGGGCGTCGAACTGGATGGCAATGGCGCGATCATGGTCGATGCCTATCACCGCAGCAATGTCGCGAGCATCTACGCGGTCGGCGATGTCACCAACCGGGTGCAATTGACCCCGGTCGCGATCCGTGAAGGCCATGCCTTTGCCGATACCGTATTCGGCGGACGACCGCGCACCATCGACTATGACGCGATCCCGACCGCCGTGTTCAGCAGCCCGCCGCTGGCCGGGGTCGGCATGACGGAATGCGATGCACGCGCCGCCCATGGCGACCAGATCAAGGTCTACACATCCGATTTCCGCCCGATGAAGAATGTCGTCTCAGGCCGGATGGAGCGCGGGCTTTATAAAATGATCACCTGCGGGCCGGAGGAAAAGGTCATCGGCCTGCACCTGATCGGGCCGGATTCCTCGGAAATTCTCCAAGCGGCGGCGATTGCGGTCAAGGCTGGCCTGACCAAGGCGGCGTTTGATGACACCGTGGCGCTGCACCCAAGCATGGCCGAGGAACTCGTGCTGATGAAGTGATAAAGGGGGGGGGGCGCTCCCTCCCTCGTCATGCCGAACTTGATTCAGGATCTTCCCGAACTCCACCGCTGCGACCTCTCCATGCTGGATGCTGAAACGAGTTCAGCATGACGAGGGTAAGAGCGGGCGGCTTATTCGACCGGCACCATCGTCTTGCCGCGCCGTTTTTCATTGAACCAGATGCCCAGCAGCGCGAATTCGTAGAGGATGACCAGCGGCACGGCGAGCAATAGCTGCGACACCACATCGGGCGGGGTCAACACGGCGGCGATGGCGAAGGCCCCAACAATGGCATAGCGCCGACCGTCCGAAAGCTGTTGCCGAGTGACAATCCCCACCATCTCCAGCAGCACCAACAGCACCGGCAGCAGGAACGCCACGCCAAAGCCAAAGATGAACTTGGTGACAAAGTCGAGATAATTGCCGATCGCTGGCAAGGCTTCCGAAGTCACCCCGCCAAAGTCGCCCGAATAGCCCAGCAGAAAATGCAGCGCGACCGGCATGGCGAAGAAATAGGCGAGCGACGCCCCCATCGCGAACAGCACCGGCGTCAACAGCAGAAAGGGCAGAAAGGCCTTTTTCTCATTGGTGTACAAGCCGGGCGCGATGAACTTCCACGCTTGGATCGCGAACACCGGAAAGGCGAGCATCAACGCGGCAAAGAACGCAACCTTGAGTTCGACGAAAAACGCCTCAAAAATATCGGTGTAGATCAGCTTGCCCTGCCCCGCCATGAGTAGCGGCCGGACAAGCACGGTGAAAATCGGCTTCGAGAAATAGAGACAAACGCCAAAGGCCAGCGCAAAGGCGCAAATGCTCCACAACAACCGGTTGCGCAACTCGATCAGATGTTCGAGCAGCGGCGCCTTGGTATCGTCCAGATCCTCGGTCAATTTAGGCTTCACCCTCGTTACGGGCGGCGGGCGGCGCCGGCTCAATCACATCCGGCTGAGGCGTCGTGGCGGGTGGCCCATCTGCGGAATGGTCGCGATAGGCATCCGTCATCGGATGCTCGCGCATGATCCGTTCGTTTTGTTCCGCCCATTTGCGGTTGAGATCTTCCATTTCGGACTGGCGGATCATCTCATCCATGCCGCTGCGCAAATGGCGTGCCATGCCGCGCGCCTTACCGACCCAATGACCGACAACGCGCATCACGCGCGGCAGGTCCTTCGGCCCGATCACGACCAGCGCGACCAACGCCACCATCAGCAGTTCGGACGATGCGATATCGAACATTCCGGTTCCTTGATCGGGCGACTGACAACTTCACCCCTGCCCGTCCACGCCCTGCCACATCATCGCGCGTCGTCGCCAACACGCGAAACCCTTTGCAGGGAAAGGCTCAGCGCGACTGTTCGTCGGGCGTCTTGCTGTTTTCGATCACCGGCGGCGGCGGCGGAGTCTGGGATTCGACACGCTTCGCCGTGTCATCTTCTTCTGACATGCCTTTTTTGAACGCCTTGATGCCCTTGGCGACGTCGCCCATCATATCGGAAAAGCGACCCTTGCCGAACAACAGCATCACGAGAATGCCGACGACGAGCCAATGCCAAATGCTGAAACTGCCCATTAAAGTCTCCTTGTGAAGCCTCTCTACTCGTCCTCGCTTGTGCTTTCCAGCGCGAGTTGCATCATTGCATCGTCAATCGGGTCAAGCAGGCCCGCCGCCTTCAAATCTTCGATCCCCGGCAGATCGCGCCGCGAACTCAGGCCGAAATGCGCCAGAAACGCCGGCGTCGTCGCATAGAGCAGCGGGCGCCCCGGGCTTTCGCGACGTCCGGCCGGGCGCACCCAAGCCGCCTCCAGCAGCACGTCGAGCGTGCCCTTCGAAATCTGCACGCCGCGAATCGCTTCGATCTCGCCCCGGCTCACCGGCTCATGATAGGCGATAATGGCCAGCGTTTCGATCGCCGCACGCGACAATTTGCGCGTCTCCTCTTTCTCCCGACGCAGCAGATAAGCAAGGTCGGCCGCCGTCTGGAAATGCCAGCGGCCACCGCGTTCGACCAGATTGATCCCGCGCCCGGCATATTGCGCCGCCAGCGCGCGCAGTGATGCCGCCAACCCCGCCTGTGGCCCAAGATGGCGTTCGATTTCAGCCAGCGACAGCGGCTCCTCTGCCGCAAACAATAAGGCCTCCAGCGCCCGCAGCCGATCCTCCTCGGCAACTCCAAAAGGCAGCGATTCCAGGCTTTCTTCGATCGATTCTTCAGACATGCGCCTGTGCCTTCCGTAACATCAGCGGGGCAAAGGCCCCATCCTGCGCCAGTTCGACCTTACCCGTCCGCGCCAGTTCAAGCGCCGCGACAAAGGAGGATGCCAAGGCCGAGCGGCGATAGGCCGGATCCGCCTCGGTCGGAAGAAAGCTCGCAATCTCGGCCCAATCAATCTGAACACCGACCAACCGGCCTACGCGCTCAATCGCCTCGTCCAATGGCATGACATGGCGTATCCGGACGAGATGGACCGGCGGTTCGGCCCGGGCGCGGATATGCCCATAGGCCGCAATCAGATCGAACAGCGACGCATCCCACGCCGCCTTGCGGAAGGTGCGGATGCCTTCCGGCGATGCCCGCAAAAACACGTCGCGGCCCAGCCGGTCGCGCGCCATCAATCGCGCCCCGCCTTCGCGCATCGCATCAAGCCGTTGCAGCCGCAATTGCAGCCGCAGCGCCAATTCTTCGGGGTCCGGATCAATATCCGCCGGGCGCGGCAGCAACAGGCCCGATTTGAGATAGGCGAGCCACGCCGCCATCACGAGATAATCCGCCGCGAGTTCAAGCCGTAGCTGCTTCGCATCGCGGATGAAGTTCAGATATTGATCGACCAGTTCAAGGATCGAAATTTCGCGCAGATCGACCTTCTGGCCGCGCGCCAGCGTCAGCAGCAGATCAAGCGGCCCTTCCCAGCCGCCAACATCAATCACCAGCCGTTCGGCCTCGCCCGTCTCGGACGTCGGCTCGAACAGCATGGGCGCCTCGCTCATCAGGCGGCGAGCCCCAGCAATTGGTCACGCTTGGCGGTGACGGCAGCAAGATCCTCACCCACCAGCGGATCGATCCCGACCACCGCAGCCATCGCCCGGTCAAGCCGGAGCCGCGCCATATCCCCGATCTCACCGAGCGCGCCGACAATGCTCTCCATCTCGGCAAAGTCGCCCGAACAATGCAGCGCGACATCACAACCGGCCCGCACCACGCCGGTGGCGCGTTCGCCGAAGCTGCCGGTCAGCGCCTTCATCCCAAGGTCATCAGACATCAACAGGCCATCAAAACCAATCCGGCCCCGGATGATATCGCCAATCACAATCGGCGACAGGCTGGCACAGCGGTCCTTGTCCCACGCCGGGTAAACAATATGCGCGGTCATCGCCATCGGCGCAGCGTGCAGCGCAATGAACGGGGCGAGATCGATTTCCAGTGCCTCGGCGCTGGCATCCACCACCGGCAAATCGAGATGGCTATCGGCGTAAGAGCGGCCATGGCCGGGGATATGCTTGATAATCCCGACCACGCCAGCCGAGGCCATGCCTTCAAGCACCGCCTGACCCATGGCGGCGATGCGGATCGGTTCGGCGCCCAGCGCACGGTCACCGATGATGTCATGCGCATCCGGCTGGCGGACATCGAGCAGCGGCAGGCAGTTCACATTGATCCCGGCCCGGTGCAGCACCAGCGCAATCGCGCGGGCATTGGCACGTGCCGCCTCAATCGCCGACATCGGGGCCATATCATAGAGCTTGTCGAACAATTCGGCCTTGGGAAAGGCGGGCCAGACCGGCGGCTGCATCCGGGCGACGCGCCCGCCTTCCTGATCGATCAGGATCGGCACATCATCGCGGCCCGATAGTTCGCGCAGGCTATCGGTCAGGGCGCGCAACTGGTCTTCGCCGGAAATATTGCGCTTGAACAGGATATAGCCGGCAGGATCGGACGCCCGAAACAAGGCGCGCTCGCGCTCGGTCAGTGCTTCGCCTTCAAGCCCGAAAATAACTGGTTGCATCGATGTTCCCGTTCGACCCCTGATCGGCCCTGATGGCCGGGGCCACAACATAAGGCGTCCGGCGGTAAAGGCAATCTGGCGGACGCTTGTAGCTGTGGATAGATGCCCCTGCCTGCCGCCGCGTTCGTGCCCCCAATGGTTCGTTGAAGTGAAAGTTCGTCATCCAACACCCAAAGCCCTCGTCATCACAATGCTTCATCATCGCAATGCTTCGTCATCGCCATGCTTCGTCATCCTGAACTCGTTTCAGGATCTCCCCCCAACCACGTCGCCCCTGCCATGCGGGGTGCTGAAACAGGTTCAGCATGACGAAAAAGGGGATGAGGCGGGAGAGCCTGAAAATGGGAACGTGGGAACGCGCGACAGCGGGAGCGCGGCACAGCGCACGGGCAAGAGCCCACCGCACCCAGCACCGCTACCCATCACCTCATCGGTTCGCTATCGATTAACTTCATCGCCCAAGAGGCTCGCCACCCAAAGCCCTCGTCATCCTGAACTCGTTTCAGGATCTCCCCCCCAACCGCGTCGCCCCTGCCATACGGGGTGCTGAAACAAGTTCAGCATGACGAAAAAGGGGATGAGGCACGGCACAGGGAAAGCGCATCAAAAAGGCGCGGCGTTTAACCGCGCAGTGTCGCGCCCGCCTTGTTCGCTGCTGCCACCACCTTGTCGGAAATCGCCTTCAAGGCCGCTTCGTCATAGCTCTTGTCGATCGGCTGGAGCGTCACCTCAATCGCGACCGACTTTTGCCCCTCCGGCACGCCTTGGCCGGTGAACAGGTCGAACAGCCGCACCACGGTGATATTGGCCTTATCCGCCCCGCGCACGGCGCGCAGCAAGGCGTCAACCGGCTCATCCGCCGCCATCAGAAAGGCAAAATCACGGCGCACTGCCTGCAAGGCAGGTGGCGTGTAGGCCGGGCGGGCAAAGCCATCCTTGCCCTTTTTCGCCGGGATCGCGTCGAGATAGATTTCGAGCGCCACCACCGGGCCATCCAGATCGAACGCCTTGGCAGTGAGCGGGTGGAGCGCGCCGAAGCTTGCCACGACATTTTTCGGCCCGAGCCGCAGCGTCGCCGACTGGCCGGGATGATAATGATCCCCGGCCTCGCCCATCACCTGCAAATTCTCGACCGGCGCACCCGCCGCCGCCAGCAGCGCCAGCGCCTCGGCCTTGGCGTCGAACGCGTCGAAACCCTGGGCCTTGCCGCTCTGCCAATTGCGCGGGTTGCGCTCGCCCGCCAGCACGACGCCAAGCGTCAACCGCTCGCCATCGGCCAGATAGCGGCGACCAATTTCGAACAGGCGAATGCTCTCCGCACCGCGATCAGCGTTGCGCTGGGCCGCGGCAAGCAGGCCCGGCAACAGGCTTGGCCGCATGACCTTCAAATCTTCGGAAATCGGATTGGCAAGCGACCAGACGCCGCCACCAAATGCCCCGGCCTGCGCCTCGGGCAGGAACGACCAGGTAATCGCCTCTTGCAAGCCGCGCGCGGCCGCTGCCCGGCGGGCCTTGCGTTCGACCATCTGCATCGGCGTGGCGGTCGGGCGGGCCACGCCCTCGTCACGCGGCAAGGGGGTGCTTGGCACATTATCGAGACCGATCACGCGGATGACCTCTTCCACCAGATCAGCCGCGCCATCGACGTCGCGCCGCCAGCTTGGCACCAGCACGGTCCAGCCGGCATCGATCTTGAAGCCCAGCGCCGCCAAAATCTGGCGTTGCTGCGCGTCCGGCACCTCAACGCCGCCCAGACGCTGGCTCAACTGCGGGTCATATTGAATGGTGCGGCCAAGTTCCGGCGGTTGACCGGCGCGGACAATCTCCGACGCCTCGCCGCCGCAGATCGACTGGATCAACCCGGTCAACAAGATGGTCGCATCGTCCAGAAACGCCGGGTCAACCCCGCGTTCGAACCGGCTGCGCGCATCAGAGGCGAGCGCCAACTTCTGCCCGGTGCGGGCGATATGATCCGGGTCGAAATAGGCGACTTCGAGCAGCACATCGGTGGTCGTTTCCGCACAACCCGAATGTTCGCCGCCCATGATGCCCGCAATATCATGCGCGCCATTGGCGTCGGCGATGACCGTCATCGTCTCGTCAAGCGTATAGGCCTTGCCGTTGAGCGCGGTCACCGTTTCGCCTGCCTTCGCCTTGCGGGCGACGACCGGGCCGGACAGCTTGGCGAGATCATAGGCATGGCTCGGCCGGCCATGATCAAGCATGACATAATTGGTGATATCGACCAGCGCCGAAATCGGCCGCTGCCCGACCGCCTTCAACCGGCGCTGCATCCATTCGGGCGAGGTGCCATTGGTCACGCCCTTGATGACACGGCCATAAAAAGCCGGGCAGCCAGCCTGATCATCGGTGCGAATTTCGACCGGGCACGCGAAGGTCGCGTTGACCTGCGGGAGAGCAAGCGGCTTTAGCGTGCCGAAGCCAGCGGCGGCCAGATCGCGGGCAATGCCGCGCACGCCCATGCAATCCTGTCGATTGGGGGTAATCGCCACGTCGATCACCGGATCGTTCAGATCGGCATAATCGGCAAATGCCGTGCCGACCGGCGCACCTTCGGGCAATTCGATGATGCCGTCATGGTCTTCGCCCAATTCCAGTTCGCGGGTCGAGCACATCATGCCGTTCGATTCCACGCCCCGGATCGCGGCCTTGCGCAGCACCATGCCATTGGCGGGCACGGTCGCCCCCTCAATGCCAAACACGCCGTAGAGGCCCGCGCGGGCATTGGGGGCGCCGCAGACGACCTGCAACGGGCCGTCACCCGCATCGACCGTCAACACCTGCAACTTATCGGCCTGCGGATGCGGGGCGGCGGTCAGGATCTTGGCGACCTTGAAGCCCGCGAGCTTTTCAGCGGGGTTCTCGATCCCTTCAACTTCAAGCCCGATGCGGGTCAGCGCGACCGCAATCGCATCGATATCGGCATCGGTGTCGAGATGCTCCTTGAGCCAGGACAAGGTGAACTTCATGCGCCCACTCCCCCCGACAGCGTGGGCACGTCGAGCGCCGCAAAACCATAATGCCGCAACCAACGCAGGTCGCCATCGAAGAATGCGCGCAAATCGTCCATCCCGTATTTCAACATCGCCAACCGGTCGACCCCGGTGCCAAAGGCAAAGCCCTGCCACTCATTCGGGTCCAACCCGCAGGCTTCGATCACCTTGGGGTGCACCATGCCGGAGCCGAGCACCTCCATCCAGCCTTCCGACCCACCGATCACCCGGCGACCCGATTTGTCGCGGGTGAAACCGACATCGACCTCGGCCGACGGTTCGGTGAAGGGAAAATAGCTTGGCCGCATCCGCAGCACCACATCGTCACGCTCAAAGAACGCCTTGAGGAACGTCTCCAGCGTCCATTTGAGATGGCCCATATGAATGCCGCGATCGATCACCAGACCTTCGATCTGGTGGAACATCGGCGTGTGGGTCGCATCCGAATCCGAACGATAAACCCGGCCCGGCGCAATGATGCGGAACGGCGGCTGCTGGTTCATCATCGTGCGGATCTGCACCGGCGACGTATGGGTGCGCAGCAACATCTTTTTCCCATCGACTTCATCGGGGAAATAGAAGGTGTCGTGCATCGCGCGCGCCGGATGGCTTTCCGGAATATTGAGCGCGGTGAAATTGTGCCAGTCGTCCTCCACCTCCGGGCCGGTTGCGACGGCAAAGCCGAGATCGGCGAAGATTTCCGCCAGCTCGTCCATCACCTGACTGACGGGGTGGACCGAACCGCCCGATTGGGCCGGTGCAGGCAGCGTCATGTCGAGCCGTTCACCCGCCAGCCGGGCATTGAGCGCCGCCGCCTCCAGCGCAGTCTTGCGCGCGGCGATGGCGTTGGTGACGGCCTCGCGCAGGCCATTGATCTGCGGACCCATCACCTGCCGCTCATCAGGCGACATACCGCCCAGCGACTTCAACAGCGCCGACACGCTGCCCTGCTTGCCAAGCGCAGCCACGCGAACGGCGTCCAGCGCCTCCAACGAGGCCGCCGCTTCGACTTGCGGCAACAACGACTGGCTCAGTGATTCAATCTCGCTCAAAACAACCCCCGTCATTCCCGCTGGGCACTCCGCCCCTACCCCGCCTGTGCAGGAAGATGGGGCGTAAGGACATGTCTGCGTCCCCTTAGGGCTTCTTTGCCATCGGCTCAAACCCTAATCCGGGCGGCTGGTGTCTAATTTTGCAATGGCAGATGCGGATTCAGCGCCGCTAAAGCGCGCCGATCGGACACTGCCCGCCCCGTTCGGACGCCCCCCAATACACAAAGGGCCCGGAAAGCTGATGCCTTCCGGACCCTTTGGCTGAACATGTCAGTGCGCGTTACGCAGCCTGGGGCAGAGCCGCCTTGGCTTGAGCAACGATCGCCTTGAATGCTTCACCTTCGTGCATCGCCAGATCGGCCAAGACCTTCCGGTCCAGTTCGATATTGGCAAGCTTCAGGCCGTGCATGAACACGCCGTAGGTCAGGCCTTCCATGCGGACGGCAGCGTTGATGCGCTGGATCCACAGACCACGGAAGGACCGCTTCTTTACCTTACGGTCGCGATAGGCGTACTGGCCGGCCTTTTCGACGGCCTGACGGGCGATACGGATCGTGTTCTTACGACGGCCATAATAGCCCTTCGCCTGAACGAGAATCCGCTTATGCTTGGCGTGGGTGGTTACACCCCGTTTCACGCGTGCCATGTGTTATATCCTCCCGATCTCAACGCAGGCCGTACGGCGCCCACAGCTTCACTGTGGGGCTGTCGGCATCAGACAGCACCGAAGTGCCGCGATTCTGGCGGATATACTTGGAATTGTGGCTGATCAGGCGGTGACGCTTACCAGCGACGCCGTGCTTGATCTTGCCATTTGCGGTGATCTTGAAGCGCTTCTTCACACCGCTCTTGGTCTTGAGCTTGGGCATTTGGGTCTCCTTAATGTCAACCGATTAGAGATGAACATGGCAGCCCATTCAGCCAGCCCATCCGTTCGGAACGGCGGCGAATAGCAGGTTCTACCGATTCTGCAAGCCCGAAGGCCGTGGCACCGCCGCTTATTGCAGGCCGGACACGCCGAAGATGATCGTGGTCGGTTCCGGTTCAGAAAGCTGGAAGGTCGCCCCCGCATCCGTGATGAGATTATGGGCCAGCCATGCCACCGCTGCGCGCGGGGTAAGCGCATCCGCCGCCGTCTCGCCGTGCAATGCGGTGCGCAGTTCCGGATCGAGGATCAGACGCGGGCCAGCGGCGCGGATGACGATCTCGCCATTTTCCGCCGCGATATCGAGTTGGCCCCCACGCACCAGCGCATCCGACGCAATCAGCGCCAAATTGAGCAGCACCTTGATCGCGGGTTTGCTCAATGTCGGGGGCGTCACCAGCCAGCCGAGCGCAGTGCGCCCATCCGGACCGATCAACCCTTCAATCGCGGTCTTGGCCTCGCGCACATCGACCTGATCGGCAAAGCCACCGGCCGCACCAAAGGCCAGGCGGAAGAATTTCAACTTATTGGCAGATGCCCGCGCACTTTCATTGAGCAGGTCCATGCACCGGGCGCGCATCTCCGGATCATGCTCATCCGCCATCAACTCAAGGCCGTTGTTGATCGCACCGACCGGGCTCAGCAGATCGTGGCACAGCCGCGAACACAACAGGCTGGCAAAATCGATCCCGCTATCCTTCATGCGCAAAGTCCCTCAATCTGGCAATGGAACCACATCTTTGGCGCGCGAGCGCCGCCTTTGCAACCTGTCATGCGGCGGTGCGGTCCAGTTGTCGCAGCGCATCGGCCAGCAGATCGAACTCCTTGGTGCGTGGGCTGGCCTTGCGCCAGACCAGCGCTATATTGCGGCTTGGATGGGCGGCGGATAGCGGGCGCGCCTGAATCCGGGTATTTTGGAGAATGCCCGCCTCAATCGCCATTTCGGGCAACAACGTCACGCCCAGCCCATTGTCGACCATCTGCACCAAGGTGTGGAGCGAGGTGCCAAGCATCATCGCCTCGGCGCGCAATTCCGGGCGATTGCATGCCGATAGCGCATGATCCTTGAGACAATGCCCATCTTCCAGCAGCAACAGCCGGTCGGGCGCAATCGCATCCGCCGTGACGGTCGGCGGCAGCGGCTCCCCGCCCGGAAAAGCAACATATAGCCTGTCATCAAATAGCGACGCCGCCTCCACCTCACCACAGGCATAGGGCAAGGCCAGTAGCACGCAATCGACATGGCCGGTATGCAGTGACTCGCACGCGGCCGCACTAGGCTCCTCGCGCAGGAACAGCTTGAGATCGGGATAATCCTCACGCAATTTCGGCAGGATGCGCGGCAGCAAAAACGGCGCGATGGTGGGGATCACACTCATCCGCAATTCGCCCGACAGCGGCTGACCCGAAGCCTTGACGAGATCGCCTAGCTCCTCCGCCTCCCGCAGGACGCGGCGGGCCTTTTCCGCGATGCGGTCGCCCAATGGTGTAAAACGGACAACCCGGCGGGTGCGTTCGACCAGCGTGATGCCGATCAGCGATTCCAATTCGCGCAGCCCTGCCGATAATGTCGACTGGGTCACGAAACAGGCATCAGCCGATTTGCCGAAATGACCATGGTCCTTCAACGCGACGAGATATTGCAATTGTTTCAGCGTCGGCAGGAACACCGTCATTGATCGCCTCCTCCACTCATGAAGTGGAGTTATCATGCAATCTATCGATAACGCTAGGGGTCAGATGAGTTTCAACGCCTTGGCCACACCGAACAGGCTGGTCGCCGTCAGCACCAATCCAACCATGATCATCAGCGGGCGGGCGGGAATATGCTTGGTCAGCCATGCCCCCATCGGCGCGGCAATCAGACCGCCAATCAACAGACCCACGACCGCAACAGAAAAGTCATCAAGACCAAGGTGAAAAATGAAACCTGCCGATACCGCGACCGCAAGGAAAAATTCCGCGGTGTTGACCGTGCCAACCGTCATGCGCGGATTGCTCCCCTGCAGCAGCAGGTTGCTGGTCACGACTGGTCCCCAGCCCCCACCGCCCGTGGCATCGCAAAAACCACCGGCAAAGCCAACCGGTTCCACGACCTTGACGTGACCCTCGCGATGTCCCTGACGGATACCGCGCCAAAGAATATACAGACCGATCGTACTCAGATAGGCAAGGATCAGCGGCTTGGTAAAACGGTGCTGATCGAACAAGGTGATCACCTGAACACCCGCAAGACCACCGAGAACGCCCGCCACCGACAGGCGGCCGCACAGCTTCCAGTCGACATTGCGATGGGCGATATGGCTAATGCCCGACATGGCGCCCGTGAAGACCTTGATGACATGCACATTGGCCGATGCGGCTGCCGGCGTCAGGCCGATGGCCAGCAGCAAGGTGTTGGCAATCACGCCAAAGGCCATGCCAAGCGCGCCATCAACCAGTTGCGCGGCAAAGCCGACACCGATGAACGGCAACACTTCCTGCATGTCAAACCCGAACAGCATGCCAGCCCACTCCACGGCTTTAATCTCCATCATATTGGTGGACTATCGCCCGCCAAATGGCAAGCGTCAGTCTCTCGACCCAACGCCTCCCTGCGTCGATTCGGCTGAACCTCTAGAAATTTTTAGCTGAACGCTCTACATAGGACTTCTTTGCACGAGGAAAGGTGGAGCGATGTTTGGCAGGCTGATCGAGTATCTCGATTCGATCCGCGCGCGCGACCCCGCGCCTCGTTCGCGCTGGGAAATCCTGTTATATCCGGGGGTTATCGCGCTTGGCCTGCATCGCGTGGCGCACTGGCTGTTCAAGGGCGAGCTTTATTTTCTGGCGCGGTTCGTCAATCATATTTCCCGTTTTTTGACCGCAATCGACATCCATCCCGGCGCGACCATCGGGCGCAATTTCTTCATTGACCATGGCTTTGTCGTGATCGGCGAAACCGCCGAAATTCATGACAATGTCACCATTTATCAAGGGGCAACGCTTGGTGGCACGAACCCGACCAGCGGCGTCGGCGGCAAACGCCATCCGACGATCTGCGACGGCGCGATCGTGTCCTTGGGTGCAGCGGTGCTCGGCCCGGTCACGGTCGGCGCACGGGCGCGGATCGGTGCCAATGCGGTGGTCACCAAGGATGTGCCGGAAGGCGCGGTGATGGTCGGCATCCCGGCCAAGCCGATGCTGGTCGACGCCAAGGAATATCAGAAGAATTTCGTGCCCTATGGCACCCCCTGTTCGGAACGCTTCGATCCGGCGACGCAGCAACTTGAACTGCTCAAATGCGAGGTGGAGGTGCTGCGGAGCAAACTCGCCACGCTGATCGAAGAACGCGAGGCAGCGGGCAAGGCGACCGGCACCGATGGCAAACATGGCTGAGGGGCGGTTTTAAGCCCCCATGGGTGACGTCACCCCCTTCCGTGCGATCCAACCCGGCCAGCCGCAACAGGTCGGCTTTGAACGGCTGGAACTGCAACGCATCATGGATCTATATGGCCGGATGGTCGCAGCCGGGTTGTGGCGCGATTATGCGATGCAGATGGACAAGGAATTGGCCGCCTTCGCCGCCTTCCGCCGCACCGCCGAACGCCCCGAATTCCGCATCGAAAAGCGCCCGGCATTGCGCCAGAAACAGGGCATGTGGGCATTGGTCAACGAAGCCGGCCTCACCGTAAAGCGCGGCCACGAACTCGGCCCGGTGCTCGCCCCGCTCGAACGAAGGCTGATGAAGGTGGTAGAGTAACCACAATCCATGCGGCCCCGGCCCCTTTTGCGCGATGCCCCGCCCCCCCCCCTCTCTCGTCATGCTGAACTTGGTTCAGCATCTCTCGGAGGCCTGAATTGGACCCTGAACCAAGTTCAGGGTGACGAGACCGGGGGGATGTGACGAGACCGGGGGGGGATGTGACGAGATCGGGGAGTGGTGAAGAGACGGGAGGCGTAACCCAGGAACAACAAGACCAGCCTTTGACAGCCTCATCAGCCTAGGGCGGCCTGCTTTTCTTCTGCCAACCGGTCAAGTTCCGCCCGGCTCTTCTTTTCTGAACTGGTTTTAACTGCCCACAGGCCGCATCAATATCGCGCCCGCGCGGGGTGCGGATCGGGGCTGAAATGCCTGCCTGAAACACGATGTCCGAGAAACGCTGCACCCGTTCGGGCAAGGACGTTTCATAGCACGCCCCTTCCCACGGATTGAACGGGATCAAATTGACCTTGGCGGGCAGCTTATACTTGCGGATCAGCCGGACCAGTTCGTGCGCATCCTCGTCGCGGTCGTTCTTATCCTTGAGCATGACATATTCGAAGGTGATGCGCCGGGCATTGTTGACGCCGGGATAATCGGCGCAGGCCTGCAGCAATTCCTCGATGCCATATTTGCGGTTGATCGGCACGATCTCGTCGCGCACCTCCTTGGTCACCGCGTGGAGCGACACCGCGAGATTAACCCCGATTTCCTTGCCCGCACGCTCCATCAGCGGCACCACGCCCGAGGTCGACAAGGTGATCCGGCGCTTTGACAGGGCGATCCCATCGCCATCCATCACGATCTTGAGCGCATCGCGGACATTTTCGAAATTATACAGCGGCTCGCCCATGCCCATCATCACGATATTGGTGAGCAGCCGGCCTTCGGGCTGGCTTGGCCATTCGCCGAGCGCATCGCGCGCGAGCATCACCTGACCGACGATTTCGCCCGGGGTCAGGTTGCGCACCAGCCGCATCGTGCCGGTATGGCAGAAGCGGCAATTGAGCGTGCAGCCAACCTGCGATGAGACACACAAGGTGCCGCGATCCGCATCGGGGATGAAGACCATTTCATAATCTTCGCCATCCGGCGCACGCAGCAGCCATTTGCGGGTGCCATCAACCGAGACCTGTGCCTCGATCACATCCGGCCGACTGATCACGAAACGCTCGTCAAGCCAGCCATGCAGCGACTTGGCGATGTCGGTCATCGCGTCAAACTGGGTCGCCCCGCGATTGTAGATTTGGTGCCAGAGCTGCTTAGCACGCAGCTTCGCCTGCTTCAGTTCCAGCCCGGCATCGAGCAAAATCTGCCTTATGTCGTCCTTCGACCGACCAAGCAGGTCGATCTTGCCATCAGGGCGCGCAGAAACCACGCGCGGCACGGGCACGGGATCAATATGGCCGGGTACGGCCATCGGGGCTTGGGAATGCAGGCTGTCCATAGGACGCGGCCTCTACAGGAATTTCACGCCAACGGGAAGGCTGGCGTGCCAACCTTCCCGCGAGCGTGTTTTTCATCAATCCATCAGTGCCGGATCGCCGGGTCTACCGGCTTGGCCGGGGCCTGATAGTCGGGGATCGCAGCAAGTTGATCCTCGGCTGACCAAGTCATCGGCTGCGGCATCGATACCAGCGCATGTTCCAGCACCTGATCGACATGGCTGACCGGAATGATCGTCAGCCCTTCCTTCACATTATCCGGGATTTCCGCCAGATCCTTCTCATTTTCCTGCGGAATGAGAACGGTGGTGATCCCGCCGCGCAGCGCCGCGAGCAGCTTTTCCTTCAGACCGCCAATCGCCAGCACCCGCCCGCGCAGCGTGACTTCGCCCGTCATCGCCACATCCTTGCGCACCGCAATGCCGGTCAGCACCGAAACAATCGCCGTCACCATGCCAACACCGGCCGAAGGACCATCTTTCGGCACCGCGCCTTCAGGCAGGTGGATATGGATGTCACGGCGCGCCAGCACTGCCGGCGTGATGCCATAGAGACCCGCGCCCGCCTTCACGAACGAAAATGCCGCCTGCACCGATTCCTGCATCACTTCGCCAAGCTTGCCAGTGGTGCGAATATTGCCCTTGCCCGGCACCGTGACGGTCTCGATCGTGAGCAATTCACCGCCCACTTCGGTCCACGCAAGGCCGGTCACGGCCCCCACCTGATCCTCGGTCTCGCTGACGCCGAATTTATAGCGCGGCACGCCGGCATAATCCTTGAGATTTTCGGCCGTAATCGTCACCGATTTCGCCTTTTTCTCCAGAATTTGGCGCAGCGCCTTGCGGGCCAGCTTTGCCACTTCGCGTTCCAGCTTACGCACGCCCGCCTCGCGGGTGTAGAGTTGGATCAGGCCACGCAGGGCGCCATCCTCAACCGTGAACTCGCCCTTTTTCAGGCCATGCGCCTCGATCTGCTTGGAGAGCAGGTGACGCTTGGCGATTTCGAGCTTTTCGTCCTCGGTATAGCCTTCGACCCGGATGATCTCCATGCGATCAAGCAGTGGCTGCGGCAGGTTGAGGCTATTGGCGGTGGTGACAAACATCACATCCGACAGATCAAGGTCGATCTCCAGATAGTGATCTTGAAACTTGCTGTTCTGTTCAGGGTCCAGCACCTCAAGCAGGGCCGAGGCCGGGTCGCCCCGGAAATCTTGTCCCAGCTTATCGATCTCGTCGAGCAGGATCAGCGGATTGCTGGTCCCGGCCTTGCGGAGGTTCGCCGCGATTTTGCCCGGCATCGAGCCGATATAAGTCCGACGGTGGCCGCGAATTTCGGCTTCATCGCGCACGCCGCCCAACGACTGGCGAATGAATTCGCGCCCCGTTGCCTGCGCAATCGAGCGGCCCAGCGAAGTCTTGCCCACACCCGGCGGGCCGACGAGACACAGGATCGGCCCCTTCAGTTTCTGCGTGCGCGCCTGCACCGCAAGATATTCGATGATCCGGTCCTTGACCTTTTCCAGCCCGTAATGATCGGCATCCAGCACGGCCTGAGCGGCGGCAAGGTTCTTCTTGATCTTCGACTTCTTGCCCCAAGGCAGGCCCAGCAGCGCATCCAGATAGTTGCGCACGACGGTCGCTTCCGCCGACATCGGCGCCATGCCCTTAAGTTTCTTCAACTCGGCATTGGCCTTGTCGCGGGCTTCCTTCGACAATTTGGTCTTGGCGATCTTGTTGGCCAGTTCGGTGACCTCATCGCCCTCGCCCTCGGCATCATTGCCAAGTTCGCGCTGGATCGCCTTCAACTGCTCGTTGAGATAATATTCGCGCTGGGTCTTCTCCATCTGGCGCTTGACGCGGCTGCGGATCTTTTTCTCGACCTGCAACACGCCCAACTCGCCTTCCATAAAGGCGAACACCATTTCCAGCCGCTTGGCGGGGTCCAGTTCGACCAACAGGCTCTGCTTGTCCGACACCTTGAGCGCCAGATTGCCCGCGACAGCATCGGCAAGGCGCGTCGCCTCCTCGATCTGGCCGAGTTGCACAGCGGTTTCAGGCGGCAGCTTCTTGTTGAGCTTGGCATAGGTTTCGAACTGGTCGACCACCGAACGCATCAGCGCCGACAATTCCGGCCCACTCCCATCTTCAACCGGCACGATCTCCACCGCCGCGGTCAGATACTGGCCCCCGGTGCTCATCGATTGCAACTTGCCGCGCTCCAGCCCTTCGACCAGCACGCGCACCGTGCCATCTGGCAGCTTCAACAACTGCAACACGGTGGCGGTGACACCCAGATCATAGAGCGCATCGCGATCCGGCTCGTCTTCGGCGGGATCAAGCTGCGCGACGAGGAAAATCGTCTTGTCGCCCGCCATCGCCGCTTCAAGTGCCGCGACCGATTTTTCGCGCCCCACGAACAGCGGCACGATCATGCCGGGGAAGACGACGATGTCGCGAAGGGGCAACACTGGGAAAGACTGAATCATGTAGGCTCCGATCAAGGCCGGGTCAGGCCATTTCCCGTTATATGGGCAGTATATGCGCACATTCAATGCGCGATTCGATCAATTATCACGGTGCCGCCCATGGCCAAGGGTCGGAAAATATCATAGGCAGTCCGCGCGTCTCGGAGACAAGCATGCCTGCACGGATTTTCCTATACGTCATTGCGACTATCATCGGCCTGCTGCTGCTGGCGGGCGTGACATGGTCGCTCTTCCAAAAAGAGTTGATGCAGGCCGCGCTGATCCCCTCGCACAGCTTTGAAACGGCCCAGCCGCTCGCCCCCGATGCATGGGCCGCGCCCAGCATGTGGCAGGCACACCCCGACATGGGCGCCGCCAGCCCGGCCGAATGGCTACCCGCCGGACAGGTGCAGAGCGCCCAGCGCCCGGCGGCGATGTTCTTCCTCCATCCGACGACCTATCTCGACCGCCGCCACTGGAACGCGCCGCTCGACGATGGCATCGCCAATGCGCAAGCCGCCGTCCGCCTCCGCAATCAGGCAAGCGCATTCAATGCGGTGGCGGCGATTTGGGCACCGAAATATCGCCAAGCCACCTTCGGCTCCTTCCTGAAACCGGGCATCGATAGCCAGCAAGCGATCGACCTTGCTTATGGCGATGTGCGGGCCGCCTTCCGCTATTTCCTGTCCACCGTCCCGCACGACCAGCCGATCATCCTCGCCGGTCATAGCCAAGGGGCCGCCCATCTGTTGCGGCTGTTGCGCGATGACATCGCAGGCCAGCCAACGGCCAAGCGCGTGATCGCCGCTTATGTGATCGGCTGGCCGATCTCGGTCGCCCATGATCTGCCCGCGCTCGGCCTGCCCGCCTGTGTCCGGGCCGATCAATCCGGCTGCATCATGGCATGGCAAAGCTTTGCCGATCCCGCCGACCCAAGCGACATTCTCGCCGTCTACACCGTCACCAAGGGCAATGATGGATTGCCCCGCACCGGTTCAGCCATGCTGTGCACTAACCCGCTCAACGGCGGGCAGGCGGGCAACGCCCCTGCCAGCGCCAATCTCGGCACGCTGTTCACCGATGCGGTATTGGAGCCGAGCACGCTCACGGCGGGGACCATCGCCGCACGGTGCACCGATCGGGGGCTGCTCAGCATTGGCGCACCACCAGTCGGCATCGGCGGCTATGTGCTGCCCGGCAACAACTATCATATTTTTGATATCAACCTGTTCTGGGCCAATGTCCGCGCCGACAGCAGCCGTCGCGCCCAGCGCTTTACCGCCACGCATCGGACCCCGCATTGATCACACAAGACGCCATCGCCTTCGTCGCTGCCCTGCCGCTTGGCGGGCCGCTGATCGGGCTTGATATCGGGACCAAGACCATCGGTCTGGCAATTTGCGATAGCCAATGGACCATCGCCAGCAGCCTCGCCTTGGTGCGCCGGACCAAATTTACGGCGGATCTTGAAAGCATGCGACAGATTTGCGTGCAGCGCGGCGTCACCGGCATCGTGGCGGGCCTGCCGCTCAATCTGGATGGCAGCGATAGCCCGCGCACCCAATCGGTCCGCGCCTTTGTCCGCAACCTTGCGCCGCTGGGCCTACCCGTGCTGCTTTGGGATGAACGCTGGTCGACAGCGGCGGTCACCCGGACGCTGATCGAAGCCGATACCAGCCGCGCGCGTCGCGCCGAACTGGTCGACAAAATGGCCGCCGCCTATATTTTGCAAGGGGCGATCGACCGGCTTGCCAGCTTGGTCTAACCCCATGCCTCCTCCCCGTCGGCGACAGGGAGGAGGGAAAAGAGCTTAAAGTGCCGAAAGCATATGTTCGGCCGAGCTCAGCTTGAACTCACCCGGGGCTTCGACGAACAGCTTTTCAACGACGCCGTCATTGATGACCATCGCGAAACGCTGGCCACGCTGGCCAAGACCGAATTTCGAGCCATCCATCGTCAGGCCAACCGCCTTGGCGAAATCGCCATTGCCGTCGGCCAGCATGGTGACCTTGCCATCCACGCCCGATGCCTTGCCCCAAGCGCCCATCACGAACGGATCGTTGACGGCGGTGCAGACGATTTCGTGCACGCCCTTGGCCTTCAGCGCGTCAGCGTTTTCGACAAAACCCGGCAGATGCTTGGCCGAGCAGGTCGGGGTGAACGCACCCGGAACCGAGAAGAGCGCCACGCGGCGGCCCTTGAACAGCGTGTCATGATCAACCGGTGCCGGGCCATTTTCGGTCATGGTGGCGAAGCTGGTGGTCGGCAGGGTCTGGCCTTCTGCAATGGTCATTGTGTTGTTTCCTATGTTCATCGCTTGTTGATCGCTGGCGCGTGCTGACTCGGCGGCCTCCTCCGACCGTGCCGAGCCACGCCATCGCCGCGAACTCTAGACCCGAGATGTGACGGTTTGAACCCTGAATCGGGCAGCCCGGCGATATTATTGCGAGTGCGACGCAGGTCGATGTCCCACGATCAGCGCATCCGGGAAACGGCTCGGCTCAATTGCCATTATTTATTTACTAATTAAGTTAATGCTCCCTACCCAGGGCGAAGGCCACACCATGCGGCCTGCAAGGAGAGAAACATAAATGCTGCGTCATATTCGGGCGACGATCACAGCCATGGCGATCACGGGAACGCTGCTCACCCTGCCGGCAAAAGCGGCGGGCTGTTGGGAAAGCCAAGCCGTCAACGCGGCCAAGATTCGCGACCTGCAAACGATGCTGATGGTCGGCGCGCTGCGCTGCCGGATCGGCAGCGAGAATCTGCTACCCGTCTATAATCACTTCGTGAACAGCAATCGCAGCCTGTTGATGAAGAGCAACAACGACCTGCGCGGCCATTTCTCCCGCACGGGTGGCGGCGAGCGTGATTATGATCGCTTCACTACCTCGCTCGCCAACGGCTATGGCGCGGGCAACAAGGGGGTCAGCGACTGCGCCGAATTGCGCGATCTCGCCACCGAGGCCGCGATGGCGAAGGGCAATCGCGATCAGCTTGTGAAACTAGCCGAAAAATATGAAATCAACCCGGTCGCACCGCGCCAGCAATGCCGCGTCAAGGTCGCGGCACGCTAACCACCCCCATCGGGGCATAGAAAAAGGGCGGCCATCCCATCGAATCGCCGCCCTTTTCATTCACCCGAACCAGCGGGGGAACAGGCCTTAGTTCTTGGCCTTGTCCACCAGCTTGTTCTTGGCAATCCACGGCATCATCGCGCGCAGTTCGGAACCGACCTTTTCGATCGGGTGCTCGGCCTGAAGCTTGCGATGGGCCTTCAGTTCCGGCTGACCAGCGCGGTTGTCGAGCACGAAGTTCTTGACGAACTTGCCCTTCTGAATGTCCTCAAGGACGCGCTTCATCTCAGCCTTGGTTTCGGCGGTGATGATGCGCGGGCCGGTCATGATGTCACCATATTCGGCGGTGTTCGAGATCGAATAACGCATGTTGGCGATGCCGCCTTCATACATCAGGTCGACGATCAGCTTCACTTCGTGGAGGCACTCGAAATAGGCCATTTCCGGGGCATAACCAGCCTCGGTCAGGGTTTCGAAGCCCGCCATGATCAGCTGGGTCAGGCCACCGCACAGCACGGCCTGCTCGCCGAACAGGTCGGTTTCGCACTCTTCCTTGAAGTTGGTTTCGATCACGCCCGAGCGACCACCACCGACGGCAGACGCATAAGACAGCGCGATGTCATGGGCGTTGCCCGACGCATCCTGATGGATCGCGATGAGGCACGGCACGCCGCCGCCACGCTGATATTCCGAACGCACCGTGTGACCCGGGCCCTTCGGCGCGATCATGAACACGTCGATGTCGGCGCGCGGCTCGATCAGGCCGAAGTGAACGTTCAGGCCGTGGGCGAAGGCGAGCGCAGCGCCCGACTTCATGTTCGCGGCGAGATCGTCATTGTAGATTGCAGCCTGATGTTCGTCCGGTGCAAGCACCATGATCACATCGGCCCAAGCCGCTGCTTCCTTGTTCGACAGCACCTTGAAGCCAGCTTCTTCCGCCTTCTTGGCAGTGGCCGAACCGGCGCGCAGGGCGACGGCAACTTCAGCAACGCCCGAATCACGCAGGTTCTGCGCATGGGCATGGCCCTGGCTGCCATAACCAACGATGGCGATCTTCTTGGTCTTGATCAGGCCGATATCTGCGTCGGCATCATAATAAACGCGCATTTTAATGCTCCTTCATTCGGCAAGGCCGACAGGCGACGGCGAATCCTTGCGCCCATATGTCGTCGGCTTTGGTGAAAACGGTACCGGTCGAGGCCGATAGCGACCCTTCCCGGAATTGGCAAATATTATACGGCCTCTTTGCCGCGTACGATGGCGGCAACGCCGGTGCGGGCGACTTCGATCAGGCCGATCTCGCTCATCAGTTCGATGAACTTGTCGATCTTCTCGCTGGCGCCGGTCACTTCAAACACGAAGCTGCCAGTCGTCGCGTCGACCACGCGGGCGCGATAGACCTCGGCGAGGCGCAGCGCCTCGATCCGATGCTCACCCGTCCCGGCAACCTTGACCAGTGCCAGTTCGCGCTCGACGAAATTGCCGCGTTCGGTCAGGTCGATCACGCGATGGACGTTCACCAGCCGGTCAAGCTGGGCCACGACCTGCTCAATCACCGCCGGGGTGCCGGTGGTGACGATGGTGATGCGGCTGATCGAATCATCCTCGGTGACATCCGCCACCGTCAGGCTGTCGATATTATAGCCACGCGCAGTGAACATGCCTGCGATGCGGGCAAGCACGCCCGCCTCGTTGTCGACGGTCACGGATAGCGTATGCCGTTCGGTTTCCTGCTGCTTGATATGCATCAGACAAGCGCCTTTGCTTCATCGTCCATCACACCCGAAACTTGGGCGGGATCGAGGATCATGTCGGTATGGGCCGCGCCCGATGGAATCATCGGGAAGCAGTTCGCCATCTTGGCGACCATGCAATCCACCATCACCGGCCCGTCATGGGCCAGCATGTCGGCAATGCCCTGCTCCAGCTGGTCCGGCGTCTCGATCCGGATACCCTTCCAGCCATAGGCTTCGGCCAGCTTCACGAAATCGGGCAGGCTGTCGGAATAGCTCTCCGAATAGCGGCTGCCATAGGTCAGGTCCTGCCACTGGCGCACCATGCCCATATATTCGTTGTTGAGGATGAAAATCTTGACCGGCAGGCGATATTGCGTCGCCGTGCCCATTTCCTGGATATTCATCTGGATCGAAGCTTCGCCCGCGATATCGATCACCAGCGCCTTCGGATTGCCAAGCTGGGCGCCGATTGCGGCGGGCAGGCCATAGCCCATGGTGCCAAGACCGCCCGATGTCAGCCATTTATTTGGCGATTCGAAATCGAAATGCTGGGCGGCCCACATCTGGTGCTGACCGACCTCGGTGGTGATGATCGGCTGCTGGCGATGGGTCGCTTCCCACAATTTGCGGATCGCGAGCTGCGGCACGATTTCGCCCGAATCCAGCTTTTCAGGATAAGCGAGGCAGTTGCGTTCCTGCCATGTCTTGATCGTCGCCCACCACGGCTTCAGATCGCGCGGGCGCAGTTCCTTGGCCTTCCATAGCTTGACCATGTCTTCCATCACCCGGCCGACATCGCCGATGATCGGCAGGTCGACCCGCACGGTCTTGTTGATCGACGCGCGGTCGATATCGATGTGGATCTTCTTCGATTCCGGGCTGAAGGCATCGAGACGCCCCGTCACGCGGTCGTCGAAGCGCGCGCCAAGGCACAGCATCACGTCGCACTTGTTCATCGCCATATTGGCTTCATAGGTGCCGTGCATGCCCAACATGCCCAGCCAGTGCGGCGAGGATGCTGGCAGCGCACCCAACCCCATCAGCGTCGATGTCACCGGCGCACCCGTCAGGCGCACCAGTTCGCGCAGGATCAGGCTTGCGCCCGGACCCGAATTGATGATGCCGCCGCCGGTATAGATCATCGGCCGCTCGGCATTGGCGAGCAGTTCGACCGCTTCCTCGATCTGGGCGAGATCGCCCTTGACCTGCGGCTTGTACCCCCGATGCGGCAGCGCGTTGACATTGGTGCGGCGATAGGGCGCGGTAGCGACCTGCACATCCTTCGGCAAATCGATCACCACCGGGCCGGGACGGCCCGAGGTTGCGATATGAAACGCCTCATGGATGATATCGCCAAGCTTGGCCGGGTCTTTCACCAGATAATTATGCTTGGTCACATGACGGGTAATGCCGACCGTGTCGCATTCCTGAAACGCATCCGAGCCGATCAGCGGGGTGCCGACCTGACCGGTGATGACGACCATCGGGATCGAATCCATCATCGCATCGGCAATGCCGGTGATCGCATTAGTCGC
This sequence comes from uncultured Sphingomonadales bacterium, assembly GCA_903821605.1. Classification (GTDB taxonomy): domain Bacteria; phylum Pseudomonadota; class Alphaproteobacteria; order Sphingomonadales; family Sphingomonadaceae; genus Alteraquisediminimonas. The sequence goes on from CAIJLZ010000011.1 coordinate 149,218, forward strand.
GCCCGGGCCAGAGGTGACAAGCACAACGCCCGGCTTACCGGTCGAACGGGCATAGCCTTCCGCCGCATGGGCCGCGCCGCCTTCCTGACGGACGAGAATGTGCTTGATCCGCTGCTGATTGAACAGCGCGTCGTAAATGGGGAGCACGGCCCCGCCGGGATAGCCGAACACGACCTCAACACCCTGATCGTTCAGGGCCTGGATCAGGATATCAGCACCGGACATTTCGGTCGTCATGGTGAATTCCAAACTTCGTCAACAACAGAGTTGATGGTGCAATGCAGCACCATCATGGCAGAGGCGGATAGTTGTATTTTATTGCGGTGTCAACGCCTGTTTTTGTAATTTAATTACAATTTTATCGACATTTTCGTTATCTATCTGCTCCAAGCTACGCAACCATTGCGCGGGTGGCTGATGGCGGAACCACGCATATTGCCGCTTGGCATATTGGCGGGTCGCCGCCTGTGCCAGCTCAATCGCCGCGTCTTGCCCGATCTCACCGGCGAGATAGCGCGCGATTTCCGGCACCCCAATGGCCTTCATCACCGGCGCGGACACCGGCAGGCCAAGGTCGAGCAACGCCCGCACCTCATCCACCGCGCCCGCATCAATCATCTCGCCGAAGCGGCGATTGATGCGCTCATGCAGCCAATCGCGCGGTGGCAACAGGATCGCTGGCACGACATGGACCGCCCCGCCAATGCCGCCCTGCGTTTCAGCCTGCCACGCCGCCAGTGAGCGCCCGGAGGACCGCACCACCTCCAACGCACGGGCAATGCGCGTGCTGTCGGTCGGGCGCAGCCGCGCCGCCATCACCGGGTCTTCGACGGCCAACGCCGCCTGCGCCAAGGCGACCGGCATGGCACGCACCTCATCGCGCACCTCCGGTTGAATATCGGGCACCGGGGCGATGCCATCCAGCAAGGTGCGGATATACATGCCGGTGCCCCCCACCAAAATCGGCAGACGGCCCGCCGCATGGCATTCGGCCATGACCGCCTTGGCGTCTGCGGCCCAATCAGCGGCAGAACAACTCATCGCTCCGGCGCGATAACCGAACAGCCGATGCGGCGCGCATGCCTCTTCTTCAACGCTGGGGCGGGCGGAGAGCAGGCGCAGCTCGCGATAGACCTGCGCGCTGTCCGCATTGATGATGACGCCGCCGGTGTTTTCGGCTAGGCGCATCGCCAATGCCGACTTGCCGCTGGCCGTCGGCCCCGCAATCACCACCAGCGGGGGTTTACCCGCTGCCAAGATAGAAGGATCGTCCGTGTTCGTCGCAACTGCCATTGCTTCCGATAAGCTGAGTGCCGCCGATCTGTCCACCTTGGCAGACGCATTGCGGCAAGATGGACAGGCCGTTGATCGCCCGGTGTGGATCGATGAAGGCCGCGCCGCCGACATCGGCTTTACCGGTGACGCCACCGTCGCCCGTGCCGCTATCGAGGGATTGGTTGCGGGAATCGACGTGGTCGTTCAGCCGGCCGCCAACCGGGTGAAGAAGCTGCTCGTCGCCGACATGGATTCGACCATGATCACCATCGAATGCATCGATGAACTCGCCGATTATGCCGGAATCAAGGCCCAAATCGCTGACGTGACCGAACGCGCGATGCGCGGCGAACTGGTATTTGAAGAAGCGCTTGAAGCGCGCGTTGCCTTGCTCAAGGGCCTGCCCGAAACTGTGATCGATACCTGCTATCGCGAACGCGTCCGGATCATGCCCGGTGCACTGTCACTGGTCCGCACACTGCGCGCCAAAGGTGGCCGCGCGGTGCTGGTATCGGGCGGGTTCACGGTGTTTGCCGACCGGGTGGCCGCCGAAATCGGCTTTGACCGCGCCGTATCCAACACGCTCAACATCGCCGATGGGCTGCTCGCCGGCACGGTCGCCAAGCCGATCGTGGGCGCCGCCACCAAGCAGCAGGTGCTGGCTGAAGAGCAGCAACAACTCGGCCTGATCGACGCGCTGACCCTTGCGATTGGCGATGGGGCGAACGACATTCCGATGATCCAACAGGCAGGCCTGGGCGTCGCCTATCACGCCAAGCCGAAAACCGCCGCCGCCGCCATGGCCTGCGTCAATCATGGCGATCTTACCGCCGTGCTTTATGCCATGGGCATTCCATCCCGCGACTGGGTGGCCTGACCCCCGACGGCGGAGACCAGCCGCAATAGTCTAGGTCCATTAGCCCAGCCCCAAAAGCCAACGGCCCGCCCGGCAGATGCCGGACGGGCCGTCGATTTTAGCGGTCGATCTGACCTTAGGCTTCGGCTTCGCCTTCAGCCTCAACGCTTTCGAGGGCGATTTCGCCCGGTTCAGCGTTGGGATCATAATCTTCGGTGAAACCGGCTTCATCGCGTTCGAACATCGATGCCATGACATCGACGCCCTGCGCCTGCAATTCGGCTTCTTCCGGCGAACGAGCGACGTTGACCTTGACCAGCACGGCGACTTCGGCGTGCAGCGCGATCTTCACTTCGTAAACGCCGATGGCCTTGATCGGCGAACCGAGCTGGACCTGGTTCTTGAGAACCTTCGCACCGTCTTCAGCGAGCGCTTCAACGATGTCGCGGGCCGAAACTGAACCGTAGAGCTGGCCGGTGTTCGACGCCTGACGGATCAGGGTCACCGACTTGCCGTCAACCCCGGAAGCGGCCGCTTCAGCATCTGCCTTGCGGCTGGCGTTGTCGGCTTCGATCTGGGCGCGGTTCGCTTCGAACAGCTTGCGGTTCGATTCGTTGGCGCGGAGCGCCTTCTTGCGCGGGAGCAGGAAGTTACGGGCGAACCCGTCCTTGACAGTGACGACGTCGCCAATGTGGCCGAGCTTCTCGACGCGTTCGAGCAGAATGACTTGCATGTGCCAGCCCTCCTTATTTCACGATGAAGGGAAGCAGCCCGACGTGGCGGGCGCGCTTGATGGCCTGAGCCAGTTCGCGCTGCTTCTTGGCCGAAACGGCGGTGATGCGGCTAGGGACAATCTTACCACGTTCGGACACGAAGCCCTGCAGCAGACGGACGTCTTTATAATCAATCTTCGGCGCATCCTTGGCGGCGAAGGGGCAGCTCTTGCGGCGGCGGAAAAATGGGCGTGCCATGGTTTATATCTCCCTTAGGCCGCGTTGGCGTTGCTGTCGTCGCGGTCACGGCGCGGACGGTCTTCACGACCGCCGCGATCATCGCGGCCACCACGGCGCTCGGAGCGCTCGCTCTTGCGCATCATGACGGACGGGCCAGCCTCATGGGCGTCGACACGAATGGTCATGTAGCGAAGAATGTCTTCGTTGATCTGGGTCTGGCGTTCGAGTTCGGCCACCACTTCACCGGGGGCGTCGAATTCGATCATCACATAATGCGCCTTGCGGTTCTTGGCGATCTTATACGCCAACGAACGCAGGCCCCAGGTCTCGGTCTTCACGACCGTACCACCGCCGGATTCGATAATCTGGGTGGCGGCTTGCGCCAGCGCGTCAACCTGGGCTTGAGCCAGGTCCTGACGCGCGAGAAATACATGCTCATACAGAGACATGTGCGTCTTCCTTGTCTTGGCCGATCGCTGACGCCGCCCCATGCGGTCGCCCCTCCGGCTGTCGTCTTTTCGCCCGCAATCATTTGGGCGAGCGCTGCCCTTGGCGGAATGAGCTGGAAAATGCAAGCAGAGATGGGTCGCAACCGCAACAACGCTTGTCATCGGCGGCGTCTGTTTCTAACGCGGGCGGGAATGATTATGACGCCGTGCAAAAGGGGACCTTAGATGCGCGCATTTGTATTTCCGGGCCAGGGCAGCCAGTCGGTCGGTATGGGCAAGGCGCTTGCCGAAGCCAGCAGCATCGCCCGTGAAGTCTTTCAGGAGGTCGACGAAGCACTCGGCCAAAGCCTGTTCCGCCTGATGAGCGAAGGCCCGGAGGACGAACTGACCCTCACCGAAAACGCCCAGCCCGCGATCATGGCCAATGCCATTGCCACGCTGCGCGTGATGGAAAAGGAAGGCGGCATCCGCCTCTCCGAAAAGGCCGATTTCGTCGCCGGTCATTCGCTTGGCGAATATACTGCGCTGTGTGCGGCGGGCGCGCTTGATCTATCGACCACGGCCAAGCTGCTCAAGCTGCGTGGCCGTTCGATGCAGGCCGCCGTGCCGGTTGGCGTGGGGGCGATGGCAGCCTTGCTGGGTGCCGATATCGACAAGGCGCAAGCATTGGCCGATGCGGCTGCCGAGGGTGAAATCTGCACCGTCGCCAATGATAATGACCCGACCCAGGTCGTGATCTCCGGCCATAAGGGCGCCATTGAGCGCGCCATCGCGCTGGTCAAGGACCATGGCATCAAGCGCGGCGTGCTGCTGCCCGTGTCCGCCCCGTTCCACTGCCCGCTGATGCAGCCCGCTGCCGACGCGATGGCCGAAGCGCTGGCATCGGCCGCGCTCAAGGCACCGGTTGTACCGGTCTATGCCAATGTCACCGCTGCCCCGGTCGCAGACCCGGACCTCATCCGCAAATTGCTGGTCGAACAGGTCACCGGCCGCGTGCGCTGGCGGGAATCCGTCGCGGCGATGTTCGCGGCGGGCGTCACCGACTATGTCGAATGCGGCGGCAAGGTGTTGGGCGCGATGATCAAGCGCATCGCACCCGATGCGACCGCGACCTCGGTCGTGACGATGGACGATATTGAAAACGTGCTGAAGGGGCTCTGAAAAGATGTTTGATCTGACTGGCAAGACCGCGCTGGTAACCGGCGCTTCGGGTGGTATCGGCTCGGCCGTGGCGACCGCCCTCGCCGCGCACGGTGCCCGTGTCGCCCTGTCCGGCACGCGCGAAGACGCGTTGCGGGCGGTCGCGGCCACGCTACCGAACGACCCCGTCATCCTGCCGTGCAATCTGGGCGATGCCACGCAGGTCGATGCGCTGGTGCCGCAGGCGCTGGATGCCTTGGGCGGCAAGCTCGACATTCTCGTCAACAATGCGGGCGTCACCCGTGACGGCCTCATCATGCGGATGAAGGACGAAGACTGGGAACAGGTGATTCGCATCAATCTGGAAGCTGCCTTCCGCCTGATGCGCGCCGCAACCAAGCCGATGATGAAGGCCCGCACCGGCCGGATCATCTCGATCACCTCGGTGGTCGGTGCGACCGGCAATCCCGGTCAGGCCAATTATGCTGCATCCAAGGCTGGGCTTGTCGGCATGTCCAAAGCACTGGCGCAGGAACTCGCCAGCCGCAGCGTCACCGTCAACTGCGTGGCCCCCGGTTTCATCACCTCCCCAATGACAGATGTGTTGCCGGATGCCCAGAAAGAGGCACTGCTCACCAAGATTCCGGCCGGTCGGCTGGGCGATGGCAGCGACATCGGCGCGGCGGTTGTTTACCTCGCTTCGGATGAGGCCGGATATGTCACCGGCCAGACAATCCATGTGAATGGCGGGATGGCGATGCTCTGATTTGTTGCACCGCAACCGTCAGTACCAACGTCCTTTCGCTTGACCTAAGCGCAAATGGGCCTTGCCAGCAGGCGGAGCGGGCAGTATCGGCGTTTTACCGAATTTTTCGTGCAAGCATTTTTTGAAAGGGAGCTGCCGCATGAGCGAGACTGCGGATCGCGTTAAGAAAATTGTCGTCGAGCATCTCGGCGTCGAAGCCGAGAAGGTCACCGAGGAAGCCAGCTTCATCGACGATCTGGGCGCTGACAGCCTCGACATCGTCGAGCTGGTCATGGCGTTCGAAGAAGAATTCGGCGTGGAAATCCCCGACGATGCGGCCGAAAAGATCGGCACCGTCAAGGACGCCATCGCATTCATCGACGCCAATAAGGGCTGATGCCCCGGCCTTTTTGTAAGGCTATGGCTCACATATCACATTGGCCCTCCGCGCCCGTCACGGGTCGGGGGGCCTTTGTTGTCTATACACCGAACGGATAGGGGAAGCTGATGCGCCGCGTCGTCGTCACTGGTCTTGGTCTGGTCACGCCTCTTGGGGCTGATGTCGAAACCACTTGGAAGAATATTCTCGCCAGCAAGTCGGGCGCGGGCCATATCACCCGCTTCGATGCAAGCGACTATGTCTGCCGCATCGCCTGCGAAGTGAAACCGGCCGACCATGAATATGGCTTCGACCCCAATCTGCGCGTTGACCACAAGGTCCAGCGTCAGGTCGATCCGTTCATCATTTACGGCATTGATGCCGCCGGTCAGGCGATTGAAGATGCTGGCCTGCTCGACATGCCGGAAGAAATGCGCCTGCGCGCCGGTTGTTCGATCGGTTCGGGCATTGGCGGCCTGCCGGGGATCGAGAGCGAATCGCTCGTGCTCCACGAGAAAGGCCCCAAGCGCGTCTCGCCGCACTTCGTCCATGGTCGTCTGATCAACCTGATCTCGGGTCAAGTCTCGATCAAATATGGCCTGATGGGTCCGAACCACGCGGTCGTCACGGCCTGTTCGACCGGCGCCCACAGCATCGGTGACGCAGCTCGCATGATCGCGATGGACGATGCCGACATCATGCTGGCAGGCGGCGCGGAATCGACGATTTGCCCGATCGGCATTGCCGGCTTCTCGCAGGCCCGCGCCCTGTCCACCGGCTTCAACGATACGCCGGAAAAAGCCAGCCGCCCCTATGACAAGGACCGCGACGGTTTCGTCATGGGCGAAGGTTCGGGCGTGGTGGTGCTTGAGGAATATGAACACGCCAAGCGGCGCGGCGCGAAGATCTATGGCGAGGTGATCGGCTATGGCCTGTCGGGTGACGCCTATCACGTGACCGCCCCCCACCCGGAAGGTTCAGGCGCCTTCCGCTCGATGCAGATGGCGATGAAGAAATCCGGTCTGGCGCTGGAAGATATCGACTATATCAACGCGCACGGCACCTCGACCCCGATGGGTGACGAGCTGGAACTCGGCGCGGTGCGTCGTCTGTTCGGCAACAATCTCGACACCATGTCGATGTCGTCAACCAAATCGGCCATCGGCCATTTGCTGGGCGGTGCCGGCGCGGTTGAGAGCATCTTCTGCATCCTCGCCCTGCGTGACCAAATCGTGCCGCCGACGCTGAACCTCGACAATCCGTCGGATAGCTGCATCGGCGTCGACCTCGTCCCGCACAAGGCCAAGGAACGCAAGGTCAAGGCCGTGCTCAACAACAGCTTTGGCTTTGGCGGCACCAATGCCAGCCTCGTGATGCGGGCGATCTGATCCCGCAGCTCATGGCTTTCGGGGGAGTAAAGGGTGATGCGTAAGCGAGGCCGGACCGGGCTGATGCTGGTGGGATTGTGCCTGCTGGCCGTGATCATCATTTTCCGGGGCTGGGTTGGCCCCGGCCCCCTCGACAAGCCGGTCGTCGTGACCATTGCGGAAGGGGCCACCCTCACCTCCGCCGCGCGCCAGTTGGAAAAGGCGGGCGTGGTCCGGTCGGCATCGCGCTTCGTCCGTTTTGCGCAAATCCTTGGCAACCACCGCCCGGTAATGGCCGGAGAATATCGCATCGCCGCCCATCTGAGCGCGCGTGCGGTCCTGCGCACCATCCAGTCTGGCAAATCGGTGGTCCGCCTCCTCACCATCCCAGAGGGCATGCCCTCAATCCTCGTTCACGAACGGCTCATGGCCAATGACGACCTGACCGGCCCAGCCCCGGTGCCGGTCGAAGGCAGCGTCCTTCCCGACAGCTACAGCTATGACAAGGGCGACACCCGCGCATCGGTGCTGCAACGCATGCAAGATGAGATGACCCGCACGCTCGACGACCTTTGGGCGACGCGCCAATCGGGCTTACCCATCCAAACGAAGCGCGAGGCCGTCATCCTTGCATCGATCGTCGAGAAAGAGACGGGCAAGGCCTCGGAACGCCGCACCGTCGCCGCTGTCTATATCAACCGGCTGAAAGTCGGCATGCGCCTACAGGCTGATCCGACGGTCATTTATCCGGTGACCAAGGGCAAGCCGCTGGGCCGCCGCATTCTCAGGTCGGAATTGCGCGCTGATAATGGCTACAACACCTATGCCCGCGCCGGGCTACCGGAAGGGCCGATCGCCAATCCGGGTCGCGATGCCATTGCGGCCGTGCTCGATCCCGCCGACAGCAAGGCGCTTTATTTCGTGGCCGATGGCACCGGCGGCCATGTGTTTGCCAACACACTTGCCGAACATAATGCCAATGTCGCTAAATGGTACGCCCTGCGCCGCCAGCGCGGGGACATGTAAGACGGCTATTCGAATACCGGTGGGTGATCCGCCGCGCCGCGCCGCTGCATCTTGCCAAACAAGAACAGGAACGGGATCGGCACCAGTGACCACCACATCAACAGCACGAAATCGTCGAGATAGGCAATCATTAACGCCTGCTGGTTGATCGCCCCATCGATCATCTGAATGGCCGCATTGCCGGGCGCGCCCGCTGCCTCCAACATCGCCGGATTAATCCCCATCAGGCTGCTTGGCCCGATATGGCCCGCCAGATCCTGATGCGATATCTGGAGATTGCGCGCCAACAGCGCGGTCATGATCGAGATGCCAATGCTACCGCCAATATTGCGCACCAATCCGGAAATCGATGCGCCCTCGGTGCGATAGGCGGGTGAGAGGGTGGCAAAGGACAGCGCATTGAGCGGGACGAACACCAGCCCAATGCCGATCCCCTGGATTATCCCGGACACCACCATCGGCATCCAACCCATTTCGATCGTCCAGCCGGTCATTTGCCAGATCGAGAAGGCCAAAATAGCGAAGCCAGAGGCAATCACCGCCCGAACATCGAAGTGCTGGATGATGGAGCCGGACATGTACATCGTCAGCATCAAGCCCGCACCCCTTGGGGCAAGCAGCATGCCGGTCGACAACACATTATGACCGTAAATCGACTGCATCATCAATGGCAGCAGCGCCATCACCGACATCATCACCGACCCGATCATCATCGTCAGCAATAGCCCGAGAGAGAAATTGCGGTCGCGCAGCGTCGCGCGTTCGATCACCGGGTGCGGCGTATCGAAATGGTGCATGATATAAAGCCATGCAAAAGAGATGCAGAGCATGATCTCGATGCGGATTTCCCAGCTATTGAGCCAATCTTGAGACTGGCCCCGATCGAGAAATAGCTGCAACATCGACAAACCGGCCGCCAGCAGGAAAAAACCCTTGAGGTCAAATGGCCGCTCCCGTCGCGGGCGTGACGGCAACAGGGCCCACAACAGCAACAGGCTGACAATTCCCAGCGGGACATTGATGAAAAACACCCAACGCCAATTATAGCTCTCTGTCAGCCAGCCGCCAAGCAGCGGCCCGATCAACGGCCCGATCATGATGCCCGTCGCCCAGACCGACAGCGCCTTGACCTGCCGTTCGGGCGGGTTGATGTCCATCATCACCGTCTGCGCCAATGGGGATATCCCCGCCCCAAACACGCCCTGCATCACCCGGAAAAAGACCATTTCCCCGATACTGGTCGATATGCCGCACAACATCGAAAACACAATGAAGCCGCCTGTGCAGAGCAACAGCAACTCACGCGAACCGAATTTGTCTGCGACCCAGCCAATAATCGGCATCGTCACCGCCGAGGCGATGATATAGCTGGTCAGGACCCAGGACACCTCGTCCATGGTCGCGCCAAGGCTGGCCTGCATGTGGGGAATGGCGACATTGGCGATGGTCGAATCCAGCACCATCAACAAGGTGGCGATCATCAGACCAACGGTCAGCAGGCCCCGACGTTCGACCGGAAGCGCAGCCTTGCCCGGCTCCTGCCGGAGAAGATCAGCGGCCATGCTTGCTGGTGTCGATCCGGACATGGGCAGATTGTCCGGCAATCAACTGACGTCCGGCCTTGCCGTCGATAAATACCCGCACCGGCACACGTTGCGTCACCTTGACCCAATTGCCCGTCGCATTCTGTGGCGGCAGGATCGAGAATTCGGAACCGGTGCCCGCGCCGATACTGGCGACATGGCCCTTCAGCGTCAGATCAGGATAGGCATCAAGCCGAATTTCAGCGGGCTGACCGACCTGCATATCTTCCAGATCTGTTTCCTTGAAATTCGCCTCTACCCAACTGCGCTCGGAGGCGACGATGCTGAGCGCCGACACCCCCATAAAAGCCATCATGCCCGGCAGCAGCTTTTCGGATTGGCTCACCGTGCCGTTAATCGGCGCACGAATTTCGGTGCGGGCCAGATCCAGCATCGCCTTGGCGCGTTGCGCCTGCCCGGCAGCGATTGCCGGATTAATCCCCGGTACGGCGGTACCAGTCGATAGTTTGCTTTGCGCCTTGCCGGCCTCGGCCCGAGCGTTCGCCAATGCACTGCGCGCTTCATTCAGCGCATGTTCGGCGGCCTGCAATCGGGCGCGCGTGGTGAAACCATTTTGCATCAACGCGGCCTGACGCTGATATTCCTGCTCGTAGAAGCGAACACTATCGGTCGCCCGCGTGATGTCGACGCTGGTCGCGCCATATTCGGTCTGCAACTCGGTGAGATTGACCTGCGCCCCAGCAATCGCGGCATCAGCCTGGGCCAGCGCAATACGAAAGGGCGCCGGGTCGATACGGAACAGCAAATCGCCCGCCTTGACCTGCTGGTTCTCCCGCACCCGCACATCGATGACAGGGCCAGTCACCTCTGCCGCCACCGCGACCTTGTCCTGCTGGACATAGGCATTGTCGGTGGACACATATTGATCGTTGGCGAGATAATAGCCCACCGCCCCGACCGCCATCAACAAAGGCACCGACAGAACAAGCGCCTGCCGCTTCCATCCGCGCCGGGATATCTGTTCACCAGCGGCATTCAAGGAATCTGTCATATGAGGGTCTGCTTCAGCCATTGATTACTCGTTCCGAATCCTGCCGCGCCAGATTCGCCCTGACGCGATCCAGCATATCCAGCAAGGTTTGCTGCTCCGTTTCACTAATGCCGTGCATCGCATCGGCAAACATTTCGCTGCCGATCTGATATAATTCCGCCAATATTGGCCGCGCCTTGGGCAACAGATAGAGTTGCCACGCGCGGCGATCCTGCGGATCAGACCGGCGCTCCACCAACCCGCCCTCTTCCAGCCGATCAACCATGCGACACAGGGTGATTGGCTCGACCTCAAGAAAATCCGCCAGCGTGCCCTGATTGCACCCCTCGAACCGCGAAAGCGTCATCAGCACCCGCCACTGCGGCCGCGTGACGCCCAGCAACTTCGCCCGATCATCGAACAGCCGCCGAAGCTGCCGAGCGATGTCAGGAAATGCAAATTGGAGCCCGTCGTTCATCAGCGCAGAGATAATAACGATACTTATTATTGTCAATGCACATATCCGGACGGGGCGACATGCGCCCCGTCCGGATATTAGGCCTTTGCTTTTTTCGCCGGGGCCTTGGCTGCTGCCTTTTTGGCCGGGGCTTTCTTGGCCGGGGCTTTCTTCGCCGGAGCCTTGGCCTTGGCCGGGGCCTTGCGCTTGCCCTTGACCGGGGCCTTGGCGGCCTTTTCCTTGAGCAGCTCCACCGCCTGTTCCAGCGTCAGCGTATCGGCCGCCACGGCCTTGGGCAGGGTCGCATTGGTCGTGCCATCGGTGACATAGGCCCCATAGCGGCCATCCATCAGCTTGATTTCAACACCCGATTCAGGATGAGCGCCGAACAGCTTCAACGGCTCGCGCGCAGCGCCGCGACCGCGCCCACCGGCACCGTTCGCGGCATCAGCCAGCTTGGATACCGCCGCATTCATGCCGGTTTCGAACACCTCGGCCGTGCTGCCGAGCCGTGCATATTTGCCATCATGGGCGAGATAAGGCCCAAAGCGCCCAATGCTCGCGGTGATCGGCTTGCCCGATTCCGGATGATCGCAGATCGTGCGCGGCAGCGAGAGCAGCTTGACCGCCCAGTCGAGATCGACCTGATCGACGGTCATATCCTTCGGGATCGATGCGCGCTTGGCCTCCTTGCCCGCCCCCATCTCGATATAGGGACCAAAGCGGCCTGATTTACGGCTGATTTCCTCGTTGGTTTCCGGATGGGTGCCCAGCACCACCGGGCCACTATCGGCACCCGCATCCTGTCCACCCGGTTGGGCGAACTTGCGCGTGAATTTGCACTCCGGATAGTTGGAGCAGGCAATGAACGCGCCGAAGCGCCCGCCGCGCAGCGACAGCTTGCCTTCGGCGCAGGCCGGGCAGTGGCGCGGATCGGTGCCGTCCCCCTTATCCGGGAAGAGATATTCGCCGAGAAACTGATCGAGCGCCGCCGTCACTTCCGACGGTTTCTGCTCCATCACCTCAACGGTCTTCGGCTTGAAATCACGCCAGAAATCTTCCAGCACCTGCTGCCAATTGGCCCGCCCACCGGACACATCGTCAAGCCGATCTTCCAACCCGGCGGTGAAATCGTAGGAGACATAACGCTCGAAGAAACGTTCGAGAAACGCCGTCACCAAACGACCGCTCTCGTTCGGAATGAAGCGGTTCTTGTCGACCGCGACATAGTCGCGATCCTTCAAGGTCTGGAGCGTCGCCGCATAGGTCGAAGGTCGCCCAATGCCCAATTCTTCCATCTTCTTGACGAGCGAGGCTTCCGAATAACGCGGCGGCGGTTGGGTGAAATGCTGTTCCGAATGCACCGCCTTTTTGGCCGGGTTATCGCCTTCGCGCAGGCGCGGCAGGCGACGTGCATCATCTTCACCCTCGGCCTCGCCACCCTTGCCGGGCGCATCGTCGCGGCCTTCTTCGTAAATCGCGAGATAGCCGGGAAACAATACGACCTGGCCGGTCGCGCGCAGCCCGGTCTGGCCCGTGCCGTCGAGCATTTCGACGGTCGTGCGTTCCAGTCGAGCCGACGCCATCTGGCTGGCGAGCGCGCGCTTGTAAATCAGTTCATATAGCCGGGCATGATCGCCCGAACCGGCGCGTTCACGGTTGAACTCAGTCGGGCGGATCGCCTCGTGCGCTTCCTGCGCATTTTTGGCCTTAGCGGTATATTGGCGCGGCTTGTCGGGGACATAGCCAGCGTCATAACGGTCGGCAATCGCCTTGCGCGCAGCGCTGATGGCCGAACCGTCCATCTGCACGCCATCGGTCCGCATATAGGTGATCGAACCATCTTCGTAGAGGCTCTGCGCCAAGCGCATCGTGTGGCTAGCCGAGAAGCCGAGCTTACGCGCGGCTTCCTGTTGCAGGGTCGAGGTGGTGAACGGCGGCGGTGGGTTGCGGGTGAGCGGCTTGGTTTCGACCGACGCCACCGTGAAAAGCCCGGTTTCGACGGCCAGCTTGGCGGCATCGGCCGTGCCCTGATCACCGATCGTCAGCCGATCAATTTTTTCACCCTTGTGGCGCACCAGACGGGCGACAAAGGCCACGCCATCATGCTCCATATCCGCTGTGACCGACCAATATTCCTGCGGTCGGAACGCTTCGATCTCGCGCTCGCGGTCGACGACGAGACGGAGCGCCACCGATTGAACGCGCCCGGCCGATTTGGCCCCCGGCAATTTGCGCCACAGCACCGGCGAGAGGGTAAAGCCGACGAGATAATCAAGCGCGCGCCGGGCGCGATAGGCATCGATCAAATCTTCATCGAGTTCGCGCGGATTCGCCATGGCGGTCAGCACCGCATCCTTGGTGATCGCGTTGAAGGTGACGCGCTGTACATTCTTCGGCAGCGCCTTGCGCTTGGCCAACACCTCTTGCACGTGCCAACTGATCGCCTCACCCTCGCGATCAGGGTCAGTCGCGAGGACAAGCGTGTCGGCGTCTTTCGCCTCGTCGGCGATGGCCTTGATCTGCTTGCCCTTGTCGCCATAATTTTCCCACAGCATGGCAAAGCCATCATCGGGATCAACCGAACCGTCCTTGGGCGGCAGGTCGCGAATATGGCCGAACGAGGCCAGCACCCGGTGTCCCGGACCCAGATATTTTTCGATCGTTTTCGCCTTGGCTGGCGATTCCACCACAACGAGTTTCATGGACGACACTCTTCTCCTCACGTACGCACGCGAGGGTGGGGTCGACGTGGCGCGCCTGTCAACACTATCTCCACGCCCCAGACAGGTTGATCGCAACAATCCGTTTCGGTGCAGACCGGGCCGGGCATTGTTACATTCGGGTAAACATTTGCTGCTAGCCCCGCTGCGATGAAGAACAACCGAACGATGCAGCGCAACAGCGACCGCCATTATGGCTGGCGTGTCGTGCTCGGGTTTGACGCAGCAGCAGACCCCGAACTCGGTCGCGCCCGTGCGGCACTGCTTGGCAGTCTCGCCCATCAGATGCGCCCGATGATGCTGGCCCAACTGCTGTGCGCCGCGCTGGCGTTTCAGGCCTGCTGGCTGGCGGGATCGCCGCTCCAGCTCGGCGCGATGGGCTTGGCGCTCATTCTATGCCTGTGGCTGCTCCATCTGGGCAGGCGGGTGATTGCGCATGACGCGCTATGCCCCAATTTCAACCGGGTCCACCGGCTAGTGAGCGGCCTTTGTCTTGCCAATGGGCTGATCTGGTCTGCGGCGTTGACGTTGCTGACGCGGCCCGGTGATGTGCATGGCCATTATCTCGCGTTCATCCTGTCGCTGGCGCTAGTCGCGGTGAGTGCGGTGTCGCTATCCCCCGTTCCGCTTGCCGCCATCGTCGCGATCATCACGCTCAGCGCAAGCGGGGTCGTGATCGGCAACCAACTTGGGTCACCCGAATTGATGCTGGTCATGGCGAGTGTCGGGTTCAGCATGATCATCGCCGCTTATAGCGGGGGGCGGCGGTTGCTCCGGCGCTATCATGGCGAGCGCCGGATGACCGAGCAGAACGAGATTGTCCGCCTGTTGCTGCGCGACTTTGAAGATGATGGCGGCGATGTGTTGTGGGAAGTGGATGCCGCCCGTCGATTGGAACACACCACGCCAAGGCTCGCGGCCTTTTTCGGCACCACGCCCGCCCTTGCAGATGGGGCGCTACTCTATGATCTCTTCGCAGGCGGCCGCGAATCGGCGGCCCTTGACGCACTGGCCGATTCGCTGCGCCATCAGGTCGCGTTCCGTCAGTTGATCGTGCCGACCATGGTCGATGGCGAGGAGCGTTGGTATGAACTCTCCGCCGCGCCCCGGCTTGATGACAGCCGCCGCTTCCTTGGTTTTCGCGGTGTGCTGTCCGATGTCACCCAGGCCGAGCGTGCGGCGCGCAAGATCAGCCGCATGGCCCGTTATGATGCGCTGACCGGCTTGCCCAACCGCGCCCATATCAACGAACTGCTGGCCGCCAGCGTCGTCTATTGTCAGCGGCAGCAATTGCTATGCGCGTTCATCCTGCTCGACCTTGATCGCTTCAAGGCGGTCAATGACACGCTCGGCCACCCGATGGGCGACAAGCTGCTGGAACAGGTCGCGGCGCGGCTGCGTCAGGCGATTGGCCCCGATGATGTCGCCGCCCGGTTGGGGGGAGATGAATTCGCGGTGTTGCTGCGCGACCTGCCCGACACCGACCGTGTTGACCAACTCGCCGAACGGATCATCGCCCTATTGTCACGCCCCTATCAGGTCGATGGCAACACGTTGTTCATCGGGGCTAGTGTCGGGTCGGCCATCTATCCCAAGGACGGCCATGTGCCGGAAAAGCTGGTGCGCAACGCTGATCTGGCGCTTTATAAGGCCAAGGCCGATGGCCGCGGCGTGCATCGCCGTTATGAACCGGCCCTTTATGCCCGGGCGGAGGAGCGCCGCACGCTCGAAGTCGCGCTGCGGGTCGCCCTGGAGCAGGGCGAACTGAGCCTCGCCTATCAACCGATCGTTAACACCAAAACGCGCCAGATCGTCGCCTGTGAGGCGCTGTTGCGCTGGAACCATCCTGAACTCGGTCTGATCCCGCCAGACCGTTTCATCCCCGTCGCGGAAGAAGCCCGGTTAATCAGCCGGATCGGTGAGTGGGTGATGCACACGGCATGCCGGGAAGCGGCACAATGGCCGTCGCATATCCATGTCACGGTCAACCTCTCGGTCGAACAGTTGTTGGACCCAAGGCTGGCCGAAACAATCGTCTCGGCCCTGGCGCATAGCGGTCTCGCGCCGGCGCGGTTGGAACTGGAAATCACCGAATCGATCTTCCTGCGCAACCGCGACGCGGCGCTCGCGACGCTTGACCGCCTCGCGATCCTCGGGGTGCGGATCTCGCTTGACGATTTCGGCACAAGCTACAGTTCGTTCGGCGTGCTGGGCCAGACCCGCTTCAACACCATCAAGATCGACCGGCGCTATGTCCGTGATGCGGGCCTTAGCATGCGTGAGAGCGTGGCCGTCATTCGCGCCGTGGTGGCGATGGCGGAAAGCCTTGGCATGACCATCACCGCCGAAGGGGCCGAGAGCGACGAGGAGCTTGCCCGCATCCGCGAATTGGGCTGCGATCAGGTGCAGGGCTATTTCTTCAGCCACCCGGTAACGCCCGCTGAATTGCGCCGCCTGTTCATCCGCCACCGACCGGGCGCAGCCTCATCGGCGGCATGACAGGGCCGGAAAGAGATCGCGCATCTCGGGACTTGCGCAACGCAGGGGGCACGGCTATGAGGCCGCTTCTCGGGTTTTAGGAGTGTAGCTCAGTTGGTAGAGCATCGGTCTCCAAAACCGAGGGCCGTGGGTTCGAGTCCCTCCACTCCTGCCATCACCTTTGGTGAAACAGGGTATTGGTCCTGAAGCCCGAGACGAAACGGGGTGTGGGACGGCATGGGCGTTGCGCCCGGCGATGCCGTAACGCGCCTCGCTATTTGTGTTTTGATTTTGGAACGGATAGCGAGAGTGGCGAAGACATCACCCAGTGAATTTATCCGGCAGGTTCGGACCGAGGCCGCCAAGGTCACTTGGCCGACCCGCAAGGAAACCGGCATGACGACCGTCATGGTGCTGATCATGGCATTCATGCTCGGCCTGTTCTTTTTCGTTGTCGATTCGGCCTTTGGCCAGATCGTGAAGCTCCTATTGTCGCTCATTAGCGGTTGATCGAGGTTCTGGACCCTATGTCACGTTGGTACATCATCCACGCCTATTCGGGCTTCGAGAACAAAGTCCGCGAGGCGATCCTCGCGGAAGCGACCCGTATGGGGCTGGAACAGCTCGTCGAGGCCGTCGAGGTTCCGACCGAGAAGATCACCGAAGTTCGGCGTGGTAAGAAGATCACGTCTGATCGCAAGTTCTTCCCGGGCTATGTGCTGGCGAAGCTGCACTTGAACGATGACGTCTATCACTTGGTGAAGAACACGCCGAAGGTGACGGGCTTCCTCGGCGCCATGGGCAAGCCGCAGCCGATCACCGAGGCGGAAGCCGCGCGCATCCTCAACACCCGTGAAGAAGCTGCATCGGCCGCGCCGAAGACCAAGATCAGCGTCGATTATGAAATCGGCGATTCGGTCAAGGTGCTCGAAGGTCCGTTCGCCTCGTTCAACGGCACGGTCGAGGAACTCGACTTCGACAAGAGCAAGGTCAAGGTCTCGGTCTCGATCTTCGGTCGCGCCACGCCGGTCGAACTCGACTTCGAACAGGTCGAACGCTCGAAATAAGCTTTTTCCGGTAACGGACATGATGGCGGGTCACCCCTCGGGGTGCACGCCATTTGTGTTTGGTGCAGCCGGATGGCGCATGAAACCCGCCTGTGCCTTGCATTTCTCCGCCTGCCACGCTATGCGCGCCACTCGCAATGGTCCCTGCGTTATGGGCCGCCAACCGCGGGAGGGGCGTATAACCCCGTCAAACCGCTAAACTTGAACCGGATGGCCGGCCCGCAAGGGGCGAGTCGTCCAGCATATAGAGTGAACCATGGCTAAGAAAATTACCGGCTATATCAAGTTGCAGGTGCCTGCCGGCGCTGCCAACCCGTCCCCGCCGATCGGCCCTGCGCTCGGTCAGCGTGGCGTGAACATCATGGAATTCTGCAAGGCCTTCAACGCCGCGACAAGCGAGCTTGAAAAGGCCATGCCGATCCCGACGATCATCACCGTTTATGCCGACCGTTCGTTCTCCTTCATCACGAAGACGCCGCCGGCGACCTTCCTGATCAAGAAGGCGATGAACTTGAAGTCGGGCTCGAAGGAGCCGGGCAAGATTTCGGCGGGCACGATCACGCGCTCCAAGCTGTCGGAAATCGCCCAGGTGAAGATGGCCGATCTGAACGCCAACGACATCGAAGCCGCGACGAAGATTATCGAAGGTTCTGCCCGCGCAATGGGCGTTGAAGTGGTGGAGGGTTAAGACCATGGCATTTCAGAGCAAGAAGGCCAAGGCACTCGCCACGATCGTCAACCGCGATGCGTTCTACGCCATCGATGACGCCATTGCCCTGCTGAAGGAAAAGGCGACCTCGAAGTTCGACGAAACCATCGAAGTGGCGCTGAACCTCGGCGTTGATCCGCGTCACGCCGACCAGATGGTCCGTGGCGTTGTCACCCTGCCCAAGGGCACCGGCAAGACCGTGCGCGTCGGCGTGTTCGCCCGTGGCGCCAAGGCTGAAGAAGCCCTGGCCGCTGGTGCGGATGTCGTGGGTGCGGAAGACCTGCTCGAAGCTTGCCAGAACGGCAAGATCGACTTCGACCGCTGCATCGCGACCCCGGACATGATGGGCCTCGTCGGCCGTCTCGGTAAGGTTCTCGGCCCGAAGGGCCTGATGCCGAACCCGAAGCTCGGCACCGTGACCCTGAACGTTGGTGAAGCCGTCAAGGCTGCCAAGGGTGGCCAGGTTGAATTCCGCGTCGAAAAGGCCGGCATCATCCATTCGGGCATCGGCAAGGCCAGCTTCCCGGCTGAAGACCTGCGCGCCAATTTCGACGCGTTCGTCGATGCCATCGTCAAGGCCAAGCCGTCGGGCGCCAAGGGCAAGTATCTGCGCAAGATCGCCCTTAGCTCGACCATGGGCCCGGGCCTGAAGGTTGACGTGGCGGAAGTTTCCGCTTCGTAAACCTGACCGGTCCTGCCGCCACCTTGGTGACGGCAACGACCAACAAGTCACAAAAAACCCCCGTTCCGGCATACCGGGACGGGGGTTTTTGTATCCGGGGGCTATGCCATTCGGCGCCGCTTAGCGCCGCGTCGCCAGCCAGATGACATGGTGCGCGCCCTTTTTACCGCCGCGCGCGCGGACTTTCATCTCTTCCACATCAAAACCCGCCGTGCGCAGGCGCTGGGCAAAGCCATTGTCGGGATAGGCCGACCAAATGGCCAACACGCCGCCCGGCGTCAGTGCTGCCTTGGCCGCCCGCAGGCCGTATTTGCTGTAGAGCCGATCATTTTCGGCATGGATCAGCCCGTCCGGGCCATTATCGACATCCAACAAGATGGCATCATAATCCCCATCCGCTTCCGTGATCAGCGCATGAATGTCCTCAATCTGCACATCCACCCGCGGATCGTCCAGACAGTCGCCGAAGAGATGGGCCAACGGCCCCTTCGCCCATGCGACGATCTTTGGCACCAGTTCGCCGACGACAATCCCGGCCTGAGGTGGCAGCTCCTTGATGGCCTGCCGCAGGGTAAAGCCCATGCCCAACCCGCCGATCAGGATTTTCGGCTTGGGCCGGTCGCAAATCCGTTCGCAACTGAGTGTCGCCAGCGCCTCTTCCGATCCCCGCAAGCGGCTACTCATCAATTCATTACGGCCGAACAGGATCATGAAATCCTGCCCCCGCTGCATCAAGCGCAACTCGCCGCCATCGGGAAGCGGGGCCGTATCGAGGAGTTCAAGCGGTATCACGTGCGTATCCTTGCCTGTTCATGTGGGCCCGTTCATGTGGGCCGATTGATTTCGGTCTGATCTTCATCCGGACATATCGGCACCGACCATGACCCCGCCGTTTCGACATAGGCCTCCAGCTCGCGCCAATGGCGATCCCAGCCCGGACCGCGCTTTGATACCGGCACTTCGGCTTCGACCAATTGGCGTGCGCGTTTGACGGGATTATCGGCCGGGAGTTCGTCGTTCACGTCACTGGCCTCTCGATCAATGCCAGTTATCGGCGGCAAAATAGCCATAGCATCGCCCGCAGGCCGCTATGATGGGGTAAGACCGCATAGCGATCACCCCCTGCTTTTTCAATCAATGCCGGTACAGCCCATCACTTTGTGGTGGGCTGGCGATACAGAAACGCTATAGGAACCCCCATCCATCGGGGTGGCAAGCGGCTGCCCCATGGCCACACCCTTGGCTTTAGCTTGAAGAGTCCTGTTCCCGCATGCGCTATTTTCTGGATACCGAGTTCAATGGTTTTGGCGGCGAGCTGATCAGCCTCGCGCTCGTCCCCGAAAGTGGTGATCAGGAATTTTACACCTCACTGCCATTGCCCGAAAAAATCCATCCCTGGGTTGAACAGCATGTGATCCCCTATCTGCGCGCCGTGCCGCAGGGGGTGGATGCTCATCTCAGCCGGGTCGAGGCCGCGAACCATATCGCATCCTATCTGTCGGGCGACCGTGAAGCGACCATCATTGCCGACTGGCCGGATGACATCGCCTATTTCTGCGCCCTGCTGGTCACCGGGCCGGCCGAGATTGTGACGCTGCATGATCTGCACTTCGAACTGATCAACGCGGCGGGGTTCAGCTCGGCCGCGACCAGCCGCGTGCCGCACAATGCGCTGCACGACGCGCGCGCGCTGCGGCATTTCTATCTGGGGGAATAAGGGCTACGCCCGCCCCCTTGCCTTCCCGACCGAATCCCGCTAATGGCCGCGACGTACCTAATCCGTAAGGGTTGGGAACATCCGTCCGAGACAGTTGGTGAAGGGGATTTGCCCTTCTTAATTTCCAGCCAAGACGGGGACCGCAATTTTCGCCTGTAGGTGCTCCGCTTATTCAAGCAGCACGCGTTCAGGCGCGCATTCCCCTCGGACCATTATGCTGCCCCGTTCGGGCGAGCCTCGGCTCGTGCGTGTGGGTTGGCAAAACCGGCTGGCAGATGGTCTGTCAGTCGAAACGTGGAGAATGGCATGGATCGTGCTCAAAAAGCCGAACTGGTCGCCGAACTGAACCGCACCTTCTCCGAGGCTGCTGTGGTGGTTGTCACCCGCAATCTCGGCCTGACCGTCGCCCAGTCGACGGATCTGCGTAACAAGATGCGCGACGCCGGTGCCAGCTATCGGGTAGCAAAGAACAAACTTGCCAAGATCGCATCCGAAGGCACGGCCTACACCTCGGTCAACGACTTGCTCGTTGGTCCGACGGGGTTGGCCACCTCCCTCGATCCGGTGGCTGCCGCCAAGGTAGCCGTCGAATTCGCCAAGACGAACGACAAGCTCGAAATCGTCGGCGGCGCGATGGGGGACACTGTCCTTGATGTCGATGGTGTGAAGGCGCTGGCAACCTTGCCGTCGCTCGACGAACTGCGCGCCAAGATTGTCGGCCTGGTCCAGGCACCGGCAACCAAGGTCGTCCAGATTATCCAGGCACCTGCTGGCCAGTTGGCTCGCGTCATGGGCGCTTATGCCGCCAAGGACGCCGCCTAAGCTTTGCGACTTGATTGAACTGAACTGAACGCTTGATGGGCCGCATGGCCCGAATTGGAGATTTACAATGGCTGACCTGAACAAGATTGTTGAAGACCTTTCCGCCCTGACCGTGCTCGAAGCTGCTGAGCTTTCGAAGCTGCTCGAAGAAAAGTGGGGCGTTTCGGCTGCTGCTGCTGTTGCTGTCGCTGGCCCGGCTGCTGCCGCTGCCCCGGCTGCTGAAGAGCAGACCGAATTCGACGTCATCCTGACCGGTGACGGCGGCAACAAGATCGCCGTCATCAAGGAAGTCCGCGCCATCACCGGCCTGGGCCTGACCGAAGCCAAGGCTGCTGTGGAAGCAGCGCCGAAGGCGATCAAGGAAGGCGTGTCGAAGGACGAAGCCCAGAAGGTTAAGGCGCAGCTCGAAGCTGCTGGTGCGACCGTCGAACTCAAGTAAGAGTTCGACAGGCACAAGCCTGTCTAATGAAGCGGGCGGTTCTCGAAAGAGAGCCGCCCGTTTTCTATGGAGCGGGACGCATCCGCCACAGCGTCAGGCCAGCGGCAAGCGCCACCGCGGCCCACAGGCCATGCAAACCCCAATAGGGATGGACCAGCGCGCCGATAATGGCACCGCCCGCAAGGCCGGACCATAAGGTAAGATAGGCCACCCATTCAAAGCGCGGCCCGCCCATCAAGGCCCCGGCCAGCTTCTGTCCGAATTTGACCAGCGCACCGGTCATGTAGGTCAGGCCAACCGCCACTTCACCGTCGCGTTCGAACGCGGTGTTTTCGACCCCCATCGCAAAGGCCATACCGTAAAGCGCCAACAGCCGCGCACCAAGTTCCTGCGAAATTGCCGCAATCAGCAACACCAGCGTCAACAAGGCGAGCGATGTCACCTTGCCCCATTCCGGCACCGCACGGCGGCGCACCATGGTGCCCGTCACCACGCCCCCAACAAAGGTCAGGATCAATGTCCCCGCCCGCACGGCATCGGCTGCATGGGTCGCGACACCGACTGCCATGCGCGTCGAATTGCCGCTCATGAAGGACACGAAAAAACCGCCCAATTCGATAAAACCAAGCGCATCAATATAGCCCGCCAGCGCTGCCAGCAGCACCGCAAGCACCCAAGCCGGACGATCAAAGCGATGCATGTCTTCCCTTCACGCCGATCAACGTCCCCTTGATACCGCCGCGCGTGTACCAGCGGAATTTGGGCCATGCCCTTGCCCAGCGCCGCGCGATCAGCCGCTCTCCCGGCCGCGCCGCATCATCAAGCATGACAACACCGCCCGGCCGCAGCCGGTCGAACAGACAGGCCGCCGAACCGCGCACCAATGGGTGCAAGGTCCAAGGTGGCCCGTCGATCACCAACAGGTCGATATGATCGGGCACGTCGTGCAATTCATACCATAGGCCCGGCCAGCCTGCCACCGCCGGAACCAGCGGCGAATGGTGCATCTCGGCATGAATATCATGGCTCAACAGCCAAGCCCGGGTCGCATGAACGAATTCGGCGTGCTGATCATGGCTGATCAACCGTCCCCCGCCAAAAAGCTGCAAGGCCCGCCCCACCACCAAGGAGGACGCGCCACATCCCAGTTCCATCACCAAGGCCGGGCGGTGCAGTTCAATATGATCGACAAGAAAATGGAGAAAGCCCACATCGGCCTTCCAACTGCCGAGATGAGGCAGGGCGTCATCCGGCAGTTCGAGCCGCCGCAGCAAGCGCACCTTGTCGCGGCGGCGACCGCCCCACAGGCTTTTCAGCAACCATGGCCACTGGATCGCACCCATGCCAAGCAGCCAGACCCAGTCCCGCCAGCCGCGCCGCCACTCCGCGTTACTCGACATCGGGAGGATCGCGGTGGCTTCACGGCTGGTCACTGGTTACTCAATCCTCGAACGGGTCTCGGACCAAGATCGTATCTTCCCGCTCGGGCGAAGTCGAGACCAGTGCGACAGGGCACTGGATCAATTCTTCGACGCGCCGAATATATTTGATCGCCTGTGCGGGCAGATCGGCCCAGCTCCGCGCGCCAGCGGTCGATTCCGACCAACCCGGCATGTCCTCGTAAATCGGTTCGACCCGCGCCTGATCAGAGGCATGCGGCGGCAGATAGTCATAGGTCTTGCCGTCGAGCTTGTAGCCGGTGCAGATCCTGAGCGTTTCGAAGCCGTCGAGCACGTCCAGCTTGGTCAGCGCAATGCCGGTGATGCCCGACACGGCCGCCGACTGGCGCACCAGCACCGCATCGAACCAGCCGCAGCGGCGCTTGCGACCGGTCACGGTGCCGAATTCATGGCCCCGCTCGCCAAGACGCTGGCCGATGTCATTTTCCAACTCGGTCGGGAACGGGCCTGATCCGACGCGGGTGGTATAGGCCTTGACGATGCCCAGCACGAAACCGACCGATGACGGGCCAAGGCCCGAACCGCCAGACGCCGTGCCCGCAATGGTGTTAGACGAAGTCACGAACGGATAGGTGCCGTGATCGACATCGAGCAGCACGCCCTGCGCGCCTTCGAACAGGATGCGCTTGCCCTGCTTGCGGGCCTCGTTGAGCGAGACCCAGACGGGCTTGGCATAAGGCAGCAGGAAATCGGCGATCTCGCGCAGCTCCGCAACGACAGCGGCACGGTCGATCGGGGGATGACCAAAACCGGCACGCAGCGCGTCGTGGTGCGCGCAAATACGGTCGAGTTGCGGCTCCAAATCGTCAAGATGCGCCAGATCGCACACCCGGATCGAGCGGCGGCCCACCTTGTCTTCATAAGCCGGGCCGATGCCACGACGGGTAGTGCCGATCTTGCCCGCGCCCGATGCGTCTTCGCGCAGGCCGTCAAGGTCACGGTGGAACGGCAGGATCAACGGCGCGGTTTCGGCGACGTGGAGATTATCCGGGGAGATAGTCACGCCTTGGCCCGCCAGCTTCGTCACCTCGTCGCGGAAATGCCAGGGATCAAGCACGATGCCATTGCCGATGACCGACAACGTGCCGCGCACGATCCCCGAGGGCAGCAGCGAGAGCTTGTAGGTCGTGCCATCGACGACCAGCGTATGGCCCGCATTGTGACCACCCTGAAAACGGACGACGACATCGGCGCGGCTGGCGAGCCAGTCAACGATCTTGCCCTTGCCCTCATCGCCCCACTGGGCACCAATCACGGTAACATTCGCCATGGTTGTTCAGTCTTTCTTGGTCGAGACGGGCTGGCCGTCGCTCAGAATATGGGTACAGATCTGGGCTTGCGCGCTATCGTCGGCGGATAGTGCCGCAACCG
Source organism: uncultured Sphingomonadales bacterium (assembly GCA_903821605.1). Lineage (GTDB taxonomy): Bacteria > Pseudomonadota > Alphaproteobacteria > Sphingomonadales > Sphingomonadaceae > Alteraquisediminimonas. The sequence continues at coordinate 173,907 of CAIJLZ010000011.1, forward strand.
TCACCCAGCCTTGGGCGCGCAGCCCGGCCGCATCCGCCGCCGGGGTACCATAAGGCAGGAACAGCCGCCGCCGGTCGCCACGCGCCAGCCCGGCATCAATCAGCGGGTCGATATAGGCCGAGAAGCCAACCGCCGGTTCCGTGCCATTGCGATAAGTGCCGCCCCGCCCAATCTCGCCAATGCAAATCGGCGCATAGATCGAGAAGCCAAGCCAGCTCTGATAATCAAAGCCATGCAATTCGGTGGGGTCCAGCGTGATGACAATGTCGTCCGGCAGCAACGCGACGATCGCCTCGATCCGTTGCAGCCGATCCGCCAGCAATCCCGAGCCATCGAACGCCCGCAACCGGGAAATCGCCTCTTCAACCGGCCCTGCCGCCTCGATCAGTGGCGCATAGGCCGCTGGCACATCGGCGACATCCTTGGCATCAAGCCGCGACTTAAGCTGGGCGACATCATCGACCGGCAACGGGCCAGCGGCCAGCAGATCGACAAGGTCCGGCAAATTGAGGTCAAGCGTGATGTTGGTGACGCCCGCAGCCTTCAGGCCATCAATCGCGGCATTGATGATTTCCGCCACCGCCGCGACCGAATCAAGGCCGATCAGTTCGGCACCCACCTGCATCATCTCGCGTTCCGGACGCAGTTGCGACGCCTTCAGCTTCACCACCGGCCCACCATAAGACAGGCGGACGGGGCGCGGATGATGCCCCATGCGGCTGGTGGCGATCCGGCCAATCTGGCCAGTGATATCGGAACGCACCGCCATCGTCTCACCCGAGGCGGGATCGACGAAACGCAGCAATTCGCGCCCGCTCACCTGCAATCCGGCGGTGAGCGTCGCTTCGAATTCCGCCAAGGGCGGCTGCACCCGTTCATAGCCATAGCCGGCCACAGTATCGAGGATAGCACGCACGAGACGGGCCGAGGCATCAGCCTCGGGCGGCAGGCGGTCACGAAAGCCGGTGGGCAGCAGGGCGTTGGTCATAGCGGGGGCCTTTTAGCAGCTTCAGGCCAAAGGGGAACCTCCGGCATGAAGCTGCACTCTCAGGTCAGAATTTAAGCGCTTTGACGGTCTTCACGCCCGGCATTTTGCTGGCTTCGGCCAGCACGCTTTCCGGGATCGCCGAGTCCATCGACAACAGCAGGATCGCCTCGCCACCTGCCGAACGACGGCCCAAATGGAAGGTGCCAATGTTCAGGCCAGCCTGACCAAGCAACGAACCAACCCGGCCGATGAAGCCCGGCGCATCTTCGTTGACGATATAGAGCATGTCGCCGTCGAGATCGGCTTCCACCTTGATGCCGAACATTTCGACCAGACGCGGCTCGCCATTGCCGAACAACGTACCGGCGACCGACTTCTGACCATCGGCCGTCTGCACGGTAACCCGCACCAGCGTATGATAATCGCCTTCACGGTCATGGCGGACTTCACGCACGTCAAGACCGCGTTCCTTGGCCATGAACGGCGCGTTGACCATGTTCACCGTGTCCGAATAGCGGCGCATCAAGCCTGCCAGCACCGCAGCGGTGATCGGCTTGATGTTGAGCTGGGCAGCGGCGCCTTCGACTTCGACATCGATTTTGGTCAGGCTGTCATGCGCGAGTTGGCCGACGAGCGAACCCAGCTTTTCGGCAAGTGCCATATACGGCTTCAGCTTCGGCGCTTCCTCGGCGGACAGCGACGGCATGTTGAGCGCGTTGGTGACGCCCCCATTGACGAGATAATCGGCCATCTGCTCGGCGACCTGCAGCGCGACATTGACCTGCGCTTCGGTGGTCGACGCCCCAAGATGCGGGGTGCAGATGAAGTTCGGCGTGCCGAACAGCGGCGATTCCTTGGCCGGTTCAGTCACAAACACGTCCAGCGCCGCGCCCGCGACCTGGCCGCTATCCAGCGCATCCTTAAGCGCCGCCTCATCGACCAGACCGCCACGCGCGCAGTTGATAATGCGCACGCCCTTTTTGCACTTGGCGATGTTTTCGCGGCTCAGGATGTTGCGGGTCTGATCCGTCAGCGGCGTGTGCAGCGTGATGAAATCCGCCTTGGCAAGCAGCGTATCGAGATCAGCCTTTTCCACGCCCATTTCAACCGCGCGTTCGGCGGTCAGGAACGGGTCGAAGGCGACGACCTTCATCTTCAGCCCGAGCGCACGGCTGGCGACGATCGAACCGATATTGCCCGCGCCGATCAGGCCGAGCGTCTTGCCGGTGACCTCGACGCCCATGAAGCGGTTCTTTTCCCACTTGCCGGCCTGGGTCGATACATCGGCTTCCGGGATCTGGCGGGCCAGCGCGAACATCAACGCAATCGCATGTTCGGCGGTGGTGATCGAGTTGCCGAACGGGGTGTTCATCACCACCACGCCCTTGGACGAGGCAGCAGGAATGTCGACATTGTCAACGCCGATACCGGCGCGGCCGATCACCTTGAGGTTCGGAGCGGCGGCCAAAATTTCCTTGGTGACGCGGGTCGATGAGCGGATCGCGAGGCCCTGATATTGGCCGATGATAGCGATCAGCTCTTCCGGGGTCTTGCCGGTGATGACGTCCACGTCGCAGCCGCGTTCAGCGAAGATCTTGGCGGCATTGGGGTCCATCTTGTCGGAAATCAGAACTTTGGGCTTGGTCATGTGATCATTCCTTCCCTGTGCGTCACCCCCGCTTGCGGCAGAGATCCAGACAGCTTGAAGCCGCGATATGGTGAACCGGCTTCATCCTTGTGCATCTGAATTCCCGCCCGTGCGGGAATGACATCATCTCAAAAAATCAGGCGGTTTTCAGTTCAGCCCAGGCCCAATCGAGCCACGGACCCAGCGCCTCGATATCGGCGGTGTTGACGGTCGCACCGCACCACACGCGCAGACCAGCCGGGGCATCGCGATAGCCCGCGATGTCATAGGCCGCGTCTTCCTTTTCGAGCAGGCCAGCGAACTTCTTGATGAAGTCGGCATCGGCGCCCTCAACATTGAGGCAGACCGAGGTGGTCGAGCGGATCGCCGGATCCGCCGCAAGATGGCCAAGCCAGCTCCGCGCCTGCACAATCTTGTCGAGTGCGGCGGCATTGGCGTTGGAACGCGCCTTCAGCCCTTCAAGCCCGCCCACCGACTTCGCCCATTCAAGCGCGAAGATCACATCTTCAACCGCGAGCATCGACGGGGTGTTGATCGTCTCGCCCTTGAAAATGCCTTCGGACAGCTTGCCCTTGGACACCAGACGGAAGACCTTTGGCAGCGGCCAGGCCGGGGTGTAGCTCTCCAACCGCTCGACAGCACGCGGGCCGAGGATGAGCACGCCATGCGCCCCCTCGCCGCCCAGCACCTTCTGCCACGAGAAGGTCACGACATCGAGCTTGTCCCACGGCATGTCATAAGCAAACACCGCCGAGGTCGCATCGCAGAAGGTCAGGCCTTCACGGTCATCGGCGATCCAGTCGCCATTCGGCACGCGGGCGCCCGAGGTGGTGCCGTTCCAGGTGAAGACCACGTCATCCTTGAAGTTGACGGCCGAGAGATCGGGAATTTCGCCATAGGGCGCGTTCAGCACCGTGGCATTGAGCTTGAGCTGCTTGTTGACGTCCGTCACCCAGCCTTCGCCGAAGCTTTCCCATGCCATCATCGTGACACCGCGGGCCCCCAACATGGTCCACAGCGCCATTTCAACCGCTCCGGTATCTGAGCCCGGCACAATGCCGATGCGATGGGTGTCGGGCACGCCGAGCACTTCGCGGGTCAGGTCGATGGCGAGTTGGAGGCGCGCCTTGCCGATCTTGGCGCGGTGCGAGCGGCCCAGCGATTCGGTTGCGAGCTTGGAAGCGTCCCAGCCCGGCGGCTTGGCGCAGGGACCGGAAGAAAAGAACGGACGCGCCGGTTTGGCGGCGGGTTTGGTAACAGTCATGTCATGCTTCTCCTTACAGAGAGCTGCGCGGCGTTGGGACCGCGTGGCCCGGGGCTGCTCATAAGGGAATGCAACCGAATGTCAAATGCGGATAAGGCCTTGCGGCTCTCATCTTATTGCCCGATCCCCCCTCGCAAATCATAGAGGTATTATAATACCTCACAGCAAAAGGGCCGTTTTTCTTGACTTTCAGCAGGTCAAACGTCAAAGGAGCGCATCGCCGCCGTCTGGATTCGTCCGGGCGGCCTGATTTTTTACGTCGCATCGCGGCTCGGTCCCTACCGATACGCGGTCAACCATGAGGGTCAAGAGCCATGAAGGCGCTGTTGAAGACCACCAAGTCGGCCAAGCCGGCCGAGGTCGAAAAAAAGTGGCATCTGATTGATGCCGAGGGCTTGGTCGTCGGCCGTGTTGCCACGATCATCGCCAATATTCTGCGCGGCAAGCATAAGCCGAGCTTCACCCCGCACGTCGATTGCGGTGACAATGTCATCGTCATCAACGCGGACAAGGTGCGCTTCACCGGCAACAAGCTGAAGCAGAAGGTCTATTATCGCCACACCGGTTACGCCGGCGGCATCAAGGGCATTACTGCTGGCAAGGTGCTGGAAGGTCGCTTCCCGGAGCGCGTGCTTGAAAAGGCCATCGAACGCATGATCCCGCGCGGTCCGCTCGGTCGTCAGCAGATGCGCAACCTGCGTCTCTATTCGGGTGCCGAGCATCCGCATGAAGGCCAGAACCCGGAAGTCCTCGATATCGCGGCCATGAACCGCAAGAACAAGGTGGGTGCATAATGTCCGATACCCGTCAGTCCCTCGCCGACCTGGCCTCGCTGACCGGCGCTGCTGCTGCCGCTCCGGCTGCGCCGGAAGCCGCTGGTGAAGTTGCCGCTCCGATCGTGGCAGCTCCGGCCGCCCCGACCGCCCCGCTGCGTGAACGCGAAGTCGACGCGCTCGGCCGTTCCTACGCCACCGGCCGCCGCAAGGACGCCGTTGCTCGCGTATGGATCAAGCCGGGCACCGGCCGCATCATCGTCAACGGTCGTGACTCGGTCACCTATTTCGCACGTCCGACGCTGCGTCTCGTCATCAACCAGCCGTTCGCCGTCACCGACCGCGAAGGCCAGTATGACGTGTTCTGCACCGTAAAGGGCGGCGGTCTCTCCGGTCAGGCCGGCGCGGTGAAGCATGGCATCAGCCAGGCGCTCACCAAGTACGAACCGGTGCTGCGCGCCCCGGTCAAGGCCGCTGGCTTCCTGACCCGCGATAGCCGCGTCGTTGAACGTAAGAAGTACGGCAAGGCCAAGGCCCGTCGTAGCTTCCAGTTCTCGAAGCGTTAAATTTTTTTACGCTTCAAACTGACACAAAGCATTGGAAACGCTGGGAATTTACTTTCCCAGCGTTTCTTTTTTGGCCGGTACAAATCTTGTACAAGTCGGCTTTCGATAGACGAAACATAACTGCGGGCGTACGTTTCTTGTACAAAGGAAACGTGCTGGACGTACGCAGATGGGGCAGAGATTTAACAACAGGGTCGAGCTAAAGGGCGGGGAAATAATCCTTTTCAACCGCGATGGTGCCAAAAAGCCCATCTGGCATATGCGCATCCACATTCGCGGTATGCATGATCTGGATGGCAGAAAATTTTCGCACATCCAGGAAACCACAGGCGAGCTAGACTTAGACGAGGCAAAGCGCATTGCACTCGACAGGTACGACCAGCTGAAACTGCGCACCCGAAACAAGCAACCTGCCAAATCCATCGCTTTCGCCGCCTACTACGAACGCTGGTGGGGCAAACGTGTAGGTGAGCTTGAAGCTGCTTGGAAAAACAAGGGTCGCACAGGCAAATGCGCTCGCATCACGTGGTACGAAAAACAGAGCCAACGCTACTGGCTACCTTACTTCGGCAAGCACAGTTTTGAGGACATGACGCAGGCGCTGGTGAATGGCTACTGGCAGTGGCGCATGGCATATTGGGCGAACAGGGACACAAAAGAGCGTAAGCGTTTCGGCAATCATGCGCTCACGCCCTCTAAAAAGACGCTGGACATGGAACAGAGCGCCCTGCGCGAGGTGTTCAAATGGGCAGTTGCTGAACAGCTAACAACGTTTCAGCCCGTCATCGAACATCCTTATACCCGCAAGGGCATCGCAGCAAAGCGCAGGCCCAGCTTGGACGCGGATGAGTTGAAGACGCTGCATACGTACATGGACAAGTGGGTACGCGGCGAAGGCAAAAACGACAAGCTACCCAAAGCCCGCGTAAATTCACGCCACCTATATCAGCGCCAACTGCTGCGGCTTTATCTGCAATGGATTGAAGGCACGGGGATGCGCACTGGTGAGGTGCTACTTCTCAAACATGCTGACATAAAGTCTGAACGCACCGAGCTTTACGAGCAGCAAGTGCTCAAAATTTCCGTGTCTAGCCAAACCAAAACTGGCGCTCGCACTGTCATAAGCAACCCGTCAGTCGTCAGCACCTACGCCGAGCTATGCGAGCTGACAGGGCATACTAGCGCCGACGATTGGCTGTTTTGTGATCAGAAGGGCAAGCAGGCCAAGGGCTTTTTCAAAACGCTGCCGCAGATGCTGAAAGAGGCAGGAGTGGCAACCGACGCACATGGCGACAAGCGCACGGCTTATAGCTTCCGCCACGTTTACGCCGAGGGACGCTTTGCAGCCATCGGCTTCAATCCCATAGCTCTCGATCTAATCGCTACCAACATGGGCACGGGCAGACAAAGCTTGGAAAATCACTACATTCGTCGCGGCATTATCACTGACCCTGACGCACTTATCGCAGAACGTAGCTTGGGCAAAACTGGAAAAGGGCAGAAGGGCGGGAGGAGTGAACGCGAACGCGGCAACGACGAAAAGCGAAAGCGTGAGGAGCGCGGGCAACACTAGCAGTGAAATTGGCGCCTAATCTGCGTTTTAAGCAGTTGCACAGCGCGAAAATGCGTTAGACACACAATTATAACTGCGCTCAACGTAGCGTTTGTGCACACATGTTGAGCCCGCCGCTCATCGGCTCACAATTCAACCCGCACTCATAATCAGCTTTGACCGTTTTACCCGCGAGAGTTCGTTCCTCTAGATAGCGGATCGCAGTCTGTGCCGACGAACGGCATTGCTCCAAGGATTCAAATTTCCCCATCGGGATACTTACAACAAGTGCGTCTTTGTCAGGGTAGACCCATCCCTGCCATTGATCTTGCGCACCCAACTTATCGCAACCAGATAGCGATAAAGCAGATAATATAGCCACACCTGCACCAAGCATCCTGCTGTAGGTCTTATTGCGGATTACGACTGACAGGGGGTTAACTTTTCTCATAACTATGCATCCCGAATTCCGGACCGTTTTGCTCAAGCTTTTGCCAATCAAATTTATAACGCTCATTTTGAGGCCAATTGTCTGGATATATCACCCTGAAATATCCCCCAATGGCCTCCTGCGAATTGTCTTTTGAATAACCACTAATTCCTAAGCAGCTATCACGCGGTGAAAAATCTTCGTCACGGAACTGCGCAGCCAACAATGCCGACAAACCGGCCAGAGCGTCAACTAAGGCACCAAAGTTAGCAGCTTGAAAAGCAGTGTGGCGATCATGCTTGGCCTTGTTATATGCTCTATACCAGTGCGGGGAAATACAATTTTCATCCGCATTTTTAAACTCTTTGAATGGCCACCTTATGCCATTTTTGCCATCCCAAAATGGCACCTTCACTCGATAATCTGACAATTTATGGGTAGCATCAACTTTATGGAAATCACGGACACCTTGAATTTGCCGCTTATACCCATTCTCTTTCAGGATGGCTTTGAAGTTTGCCTCTACCTCGATGCAAACCCTTACAAGCAGCTCATGCGTCCGGTACGAGTAGGTTCGCTCATTTAAATCTGCATTACTGATGTAGTCCGTTAGTGATATGAAGTCCTTCAATATCAGTAAATATGCATGCACATAACGTTCTGCATTTTCTGCATATCCGGGATGCGTCACGTATCGCCCATTACCGCTATCAGCATACGAGCCATCAGCCAGCTGCCTAACTGTCCGCTTATATGGCCTGTCAACACCCACCATCGCATCCCATCCAACCGTTGGTGGTCACGGGCTTACAGTAGAAATCGGCTTAGGTCCAAACTCACAGCTCGGTCTTGCAGGGCTACAATGAGATGATATCTCTGAATTTCTGAGTTATCGGCTTCATTGAGCCTGCAAAGACCCGATTAAGCCCCTGACAGAAAGAGATTTGGTCTCTCTTCGGTAGACCGGGTCAATGGGCTGAAACTACGCTGCCAGCATCGGAAACGATGTTGGAGTATGAGAATGAAGCAGTATCGACTTTGGGTTCGCATTAGCCCCTACCAGACCACCCACACCATCATCACCGCCGAAAACGACTACGCTGCCAAGCAGCTCGGTGAAGCCATGTTCGGCAAGGGCAACGTGCTCAATTGGACGAGGGCCAGCCAATGACAGCGGCCCGCATTGCCCAGCTCAATGATGCTGCCCGCACAACATTCATTGGCTGCCGTGTCGTGATCACCAAGGGCATAGCAGCCATGGACGATCTCGATGGCCTCTATGCCAAGGTGCAATCATTCAACGAATTCACTGAACGCAACGATCCCTACGGCGAGCACGACTTCGGCAGCTTCGAGCACGAGGGCCAGACTGTGTTCTGGAAGTTCGACTACTTCGACCCAGACATGCTGATGCATTCACCTGATCCCAGCGATCCTGCCGTCACAGCCCGTTTGCTGACCATCATGCTGGCCGAGGAATACTGATCGCCTCAGTTGATAAATACGGTATGAGATTTGTAGAATTTGCGATCAAACCCATCAAACCCCTAACACCGGCACAGGCCCGCGTCGCGGCACTTAAGCGCCAGGTCGATCAATCCCGAGCTGCCCTGAAACGGGAAAAGGATGCTCAACGGATAGCCAAAGACCGTGAGCAGGCGCGAAAAGCTCTACAACCCAAACGGTGACCATTCGCGCATAGCCTGTCGTCACCATACTCGCCTTTAGGGCCTAACTGATATTCGACAGCCATATCTGCTATTTTTCACTGATTTCTGCGTCGAGGTGCGTTGCTGCAGAAACTGCAATGGTTGGTTAGATGCAATCACCACAGGTACAGATCTCCAGACCGTTCAGATTTTGCGCAGGCCAGATTTTGCTCATACAGGCCCCATTTCGGTTGGCGGCATAAGCTCCCGAATTTAATATGTTACAATGGAACTCTGACCTCTAAACACCAAGCCAGAGAGCTTTGCTCTTAGCGTTAATATGCGCATGGCATTGCTGGCTCAATGTCAGGAAACGCTGTCCGATTTCGCGATGGCGGGTTTGGTTGACGAGCTGATGCCCGTAATGCTGAAGTTTGCTGGCGCAGATGGCGATGGTGGCCACACTTGGTTCGCCACCTTTGAAACGCAAGGTACGCAGGTAGCATTCGCTGCGGCCTAGCCAATCCCTGCTAAACTCACTTTCGCTGTCCACTGCCTTGATTTCGCGCAGTAGGTCAAAGACCTCATTTATAACCATTTTCTCCATACCTCTTGTCCTCGTTGATAAATAACAGCGCAGGACGGGATTGGCGGTCAGCGCATCCCTCCCTGCATATTTATCGGAGAAGCAACATGCAGGGACAGAACACGGAGATTGTTCCCCTTTCAACCAAAGACAGAATGGCACTGGCATTAATCAGCCACGTGCAACCCACACACTTTGTGACCCTATCACTATGTCAGGCCCGGGTTATCACCAGTGAAAACGGCCTACGAACATATGTGAAAGGCGACGACACGATTTACCAGCAGGCACACGCCAGCTTCATACGGTCATTGTCCAAACGCTTTGTGACCAGAAAGGCTTGGCGGAGATACCCAAAGCCCATCATCCCAAATGCGTGTGCCATTGAAGGTGGCAGCAATGGCCAACGCTATCACTTACATCTAATTATGGCTAAGCCGGAGCACGTAACAGATGACCGATTTTGTCGTGGAATTCGCGGAATTGCACACGGTCATCCGTGGATTATGAACGGCGACCATGCGGTAAACATTCAAACCCTGAGCGATGACCGAGAAGCATTTTACGCAGCATATTATAGCGTAAAGCGCGGCGTGGATCGTATCTGCCTATAGCTGTTGGGCTGGGAGGGACTTGCTGCTCCACATTGGTAGCGCCTGCGCCCGTTTGCACCATGCCCGTCCGCCATCCCAAGCGAAGGGAAAGCTAAGCACGGTGGTCAATCCGGAGCTTTAGCTTTCCTGTATCTATTACACCAAACAGCATTTCAAACAGCGACAGCGACGATAGAAAACGTCGGCAAGGATTGCAGTGCGTGAAGCGAAAGCGAAACGAGCGGCAATCAGCAGCCGTATGCAAGCTGCGAAGCGGCGAGCATCATAATGTTATAGAACATATAAACTCTAACATTTCGCCAAAAAACCACGCAAAACTGCGACTTTGAGCAAGCCGGTCAATTCGGTTGTCCGCTAGAATGTGTGAAAATATGCTGTCTAACAGCAAAACAGCACATTCGAGGCGGAAATGGCAAAGCAGGCAAAGCTACTGAACGACGCAGAGCAAAAGCGGCTTGCAGCGGTCATCGACAGCATGCGCTACAGCACACGCAACCACACTGCCGTCGCGCTCAGTTTCTACGCTGGGCTGCGTGCATGTGAGATGGCAGCACTGCGCATTGGCGACGTGTTTGATGAGCAGGGCATGGCACGCGACACAATCTATCTGGCAGCTGCGCAGACCAAGGGCAGCGACACGGCAACGGTGCTGGTGAACAAAAAGCTGCGCACACAGCTACAGCGTTATGCAGCCGCCTACCCAAAGCAGCTTGCCAAACCCAACGCACCCTTGCTGTTCAGCGGCAAAGGTGCGGGCTTTACGGCGCAGACTGTGGTGAACATGTTTGCGCGGCTGTACAAGCTGGCTGGCATTCACGGCGCAAGCAGTCACAGTGGGCGCAGGCAGTTTGTCACGGAACTGGCAGACAAGGGCGTAAACGCTCGCGTCGTCCAAGCCCTTGCTAGGCACAAGCACCTTTCCACGACACAACGCTACATCGACATCAACGATAGCAAGCTGCGCAAAGCGGTGGAGCTCATTTAGCTCTATCTTCGCTTGCCCAAAGCACATATTGGCTTGACCTCACATAACTTACAGAGCGGCTTTTTTTGATCACAGATTGTTCGCACAATCCCAGCGCCTGGGTCAGCATCCTGCCCTAGTTTCACGACGATATAGTCGATCAACCTCATATTGACTTTGGTCTCATTTGCTAGTTGGCGATATACATCCTGTATAGCCCAAAGAAAGTTTTCATTAGCAGCATAACCGTCAATACGCGATAGAGACCACTCAGGGCTTAGGGGAAACTCTGTGCGATCTCCTCTTAGAGGATTTACGCTCACAAAGTGGTCAATGAGACCTAAGCGCACAGACACAAAATTTAGAAACTGGTCGGGCTTAACAACCTTCAATCCCAAATCCATCATGAGGTGAAATGTTGTAACTGGCCCAAACCCAATATGGTTCCGTGCCCTCCTATGTATCCGCCGCAAGGCTTCAACGCTATCCCAGCCATCGGAACCCAAAAGAAGATATTTTATGATGCTTGGGTTGCCATTCAGTTCCTTGAATTTCTGAATAAGCCTAGCCGCCCTTATGACAATATCCAGCCTTTCCGCGCTTTGAAGGCAATCCTTGTCAGCCATGAAAGCGTTGTAATCAACACCTCCTTTATCCCACCCTTTGCCGCACAGCGCCTGCCAATTCCAGAGGTGCTCTGAGTACATGTATGATACGTATTTTTCGACGGTTGCCGATAACATCTTTGGGTAAAATGGCTTGCTGAAAGCGACTTGCCAAAACTCCTCATCAGGCATGTTGGGATTAAACTTGAGGCGATCCCATTTTGCCAGATCGTCACTAACGATACGCTGCCTTTCAGCAATCACAGCAGGGTTAGATATTTTCTCTTTTTCACCCCTAGCTGTCGATTGGTTCAAGAGCGTTGAGCGCAAGCCAGAAACTAGAGTTGGCCAATCCTTTTTATCTATCATTGCCCTGCCCAGCCCTATCCTTAACCCTTAAAACTGCTCAAAAGAACGTCTTGAGAGTTCAGAAGTGATTGCCACTTTTCGACCTTAAACGCCTCGGAAATCACATCAAGGCATTCCTTGTACAAAGCCGGAATGGGGCGCTGCGGATCGCAGAAGGCCGCAACATTGGCTGCTTCAAATGTGTTGAGATAAGTCCAAACATTGTGATTGCTGAGAAACAGCAAACTGGTCGTGTCGAACTGGCGCTCGGTAAACACGCCATCGCGAACACTGAGGTCGCCTAGCTTGAGCAGGTCAGCAATTGGCGATGTAAAAGGCAATGGATCGCTGCTGCCGACATGCAAGCGGCTTTGCATTATGGTTTCGTCGCGAATTTTCCAGTTGGCTGCATCGATGCCAAGGGCGGGTTGTGTGACGAATCTCTCGTATCGACAAGCCAGCTGAAATGGACTGGAACTATCGAAGCTTATGCGAAGCGTCGGATTGATTGTGGACTGCATCGCACGTTGCACAGCCGTAAGCATGATCGCCCAAGACGCTGTGGAAACGCCGAGGAAGTGAATCCAATCGCGTCCAGCCTCAAAAGCGCCATCGTCCCGCATCATCAACAACGGCGCAATCACTGCCTGCAAGCCACTGATCCGACCGGCTGAGCTGCTCATGGCGTAACCACTGGATGGAAACCATTTCACCGCATCCCACCATTGCGTGATCGCGGGCAAATCACTGCCTTGGATGACGTTGAGCCACTTGGCACGATTGAGACGGTGGCTATCGATGAACTTCAGGTTTTCAACGGTGAGGTCGATAAGTTGCTGCGGTGTGCAGCGATGAAATGGTGAACCTGTACCTGACGGTGTCGCTGCCCATAGCGGCATGTCGATTGTCATGGCGTAATTAGCGTGGGTTTCGAGCCAATTCAGTATCCACAAACGGGCTGAATAGGCACTGCGCCACACCGCGCAGGCAGCGTCAGCAGACATGCCCGGCTGCAAGCCTTCGATGCCTTGTAGCTTCCCTTTGCCAATCTGGAACCCACCACTGTCGCCGAACAGCACACCATCCGTCCAGCCGCGCCGTGTCACAGCATTATCCGGCGTTTGCCCGACTTTGTAGTTGCCTGCAGAGTTCAGGAAGTGGGGATGATGCCAGAGCCGTGAGCCCTTTCTCCAGAACTCCAGGTCGGCAAGTGCGAAGCTGGCAGGAAATGGGCGATTTGGTGAGATTTCAGCAATGAGCCCATTGGCATAGGTGTCGTTTACAGCGGGCAGATAGACGGCGAATTCGTCGCTCATCATGCTCATGCCGCCACGTCCTCTTGGCTGGCATCTCTTACCAGTTCTGGCTCGTAGACCGCAAATGCCGCAGTGGATCGACCGCCATCTGCATCCAGCGTGGGAATGTGGATTTCGTGCAAAGGGCCTCCCTCGACAGTCTCGAAGGCAATGCGCAGCACATTGGCGTCAACAGCGAAGTCGGCAGCCCTATCAATGGGCAACAGGGCGAGGCTAGCCAGAGCAGGCATCAGATCGATCGAGGCAAACTGGACGACGAGCGATTGAGTTGAAGCGCAGGCAACGCGATGCGTGAAAGCGTGGGTGTTCTCGTACTCGCCGTTTTGGAACACAAAGTCGAAGCTCAGCTGCTCAGGTCCGAATGTAACTTGGATCACCGCCTGTTTGTCGCGAGCGATATGCTTGCCATGGCTGTTCAGCCAAGGTGTGACAAATTGCCGATCCAGCTTGCCTAGCATCGCAGGTGTGAACGGTGCTGCCCAAGCTGGGGTGAAGCGGTAGCTGGGGTTTGGCACGACCTGCTGCAACTCAGCGTCTAGCGTGTCGTAGAATGGCCAAAATGGGACATGAACGCGGTCGCGCTTGTTAGCGATGTGGGTCAGGGTCAGCAAATGCGACGCTGAATTCGGCACCTCATAGTTCGCTACCTGAGCGCCCACACCGACGTCGAATAGATTGAAGGCGAAGTTGCGTAGGCAGCGTTCCTCAAGTTCGGTGCGCTGTGCAGGAGCCATGAACACATCATGCTCGCAGTCGGCGAGAACAGGCTTGAATGACCTGTGCTCTGCAACTGACTCAGGCAATTGCCTTGGCGTGACGCAGCTTACGACGCCAGAATTTGTGCCAGTCGAACTGAGAACGAATGCACCAGTTTCGTGCCGGTAAAGCACACGGCGTACGCCAATTGCACCGGATTTTGACCATGCGCGGTTCTTGACCGCCTTGCCTTCGACAGTAGCTTGCAGCCCTTCAAGGTGTTTGGGCAGGCATTGCGTTTGCAGCAATTCGAGCAGTGGCCGAACCTTTGGATGCTGCACCTCGAACCGGCGGCGGTAGGTGGCTACCAGCATTTCGTCGATGATTGCGCTGCTGGTTTGGTAGGTGACGACTTGCAGCCCCTCGGCTGAGCCTTTGACGAGCATCAGGCCAAGCTCACCTGCTTCGGCGTCTATTCCGGCAACCGAGGGCAATGCGGCCATGGGCGTAAGCTTCGCATGTCTGTGGGCGTTGCCGAGCAAAAGAGCCTGCGTTTTCAGCAGAACTTGAGGGTCGATCAGGGGAATTTTCCGGGGATCATCCTCACTATCATCCGCATCGTCATCGTCCTGTTGGCCATAGCCTGCCAGCTTAGTGGCCCCACCAGCTTGTTCGATGAAGTTCGCCAGTTTGGCGACGCCATCCTTTGCATAAAGCGCCGGACGTGCTTCATACTCGTCATGGAGGGCATTCAACGTCCTGCTGTGAAGCGCCGTCTGCTGTCCTGTTGTGCTGTTGATGCCCCATACGAGAACGAGAAGCGGACGAAAATTTATGCCTGCTACGCTGCGCTTCTTGAGCCCAAGCTTGTCGTATTCACCATCAAGGTAGCCGTCGATCTCGCGAGCTTGGCGCCACCAAAGGTACATGGCAGCTAAATGCTCGTAGAGGCTACGATGAGAGCGGCGGAGGTCGGCATGGACCACAGCTCCACGCTCCTGCAGCTTGACCAAAGCATTTTGCACTGATTTCCGCTGTTTAGCTTCGGGCGCCATGTGTCCTCGTTACTGCCGATAACTCTGAAATTATGAGATAACCCAAAGGCCGCCCGTAGCCTAGCCGATCAAGCGGTATTTGATTGTCCAGTTGCAACCCGGCCATTACAATGGGATCGATCAGGTCATTTCTCAGATTGGCAGAGAGGCAACAAAATGAGCAAACTCGCGGAACTGTTGGCACAAAAGGAACAGCTGGAGAAGCAGATCGAAGCGGCCAAAGTTGCTGAACAAGCCGATGCCATTAAGCAGATAGTTGAGTTAGCAAAGAGCTATGGCATCTCTTATGCTGACCTTAAGCCCCACATGACAAAGCGCCGTAAGCGTCGCTCAAAAAAAGCCGAAATTGAAGCTACAAAACAGTAACTTCTAGATTCGCAACCAGCTTCGCATTACGTTGATGCAAAGGAATGCCAGCATGGGCTTAGAATGGATAATCGGCGTTACTTTAGTAGCTGGCATTGCTTGGTTTCTTTTCAAGAAATCCTCCACCCAAAAGCGTGACCAAGATAAGCCTAAAACATTTAAGCTGGATCATGATTATGCCTTTGGGAGGGGCTTCCCTGAATTAGACAAGCTTGCGGCGCAAACTTTTCTTAAAGCTGCTGAAAGCGGCGATGCAGAAGCATATGCAGCCCTTGGCTATATGTATATTAGCGGCATTCATTTTGAGCGTAGCGTTTCGGAAGCCATCAAGTGGTATCAGCTCGCAGCACAAGAAGGGCACCCATTAGCATTCAACATGCTATCCTATCTCTACGCTTCTGGCAGTGGCGTGCCAAAAGACGAGAAATTGGCAGTTGAAATGTGCCAAAAAGCTGCAGAGCTTGGCCAGCTGGAAGCGCAAAATAATATGGGGAATATGCTTCTAGCTGGAATAAATGGCTTCGCGCAGAATAGCACGCTAGCGGCCGAATGGTATAGCAAAGCGGCCAAAGGCGGCTTTGCTCAAGCCCAATTTTCGCTCGGTAATTTGTACTACTCCGGTGATGGCGTGCCGCAAGATTATGAAGAAGCGGAGCGGCTGTATGAGCTTGCAGCGGCGCAAGGCGACGCAAAAGCATGCCATATGCTAGGTATGATATACGACATGGGCACAAGTCAGCATGATGTCGACAAAACAAAGGCATTCGAGTGGTTTTTGAAGGCTGCTGAGAAAGGACATGCGGCATCACAAACAGGTGTGGGCTTTGCCTATTTGTTTGGGGATGGCACTAACGAGGACCGCGCTCAAGCAGCGCAGTGGTTTGAAAAAGCCGCAGACCAAGATGATGACCAAGCTGAGTTTGCCTTAGGCAACATGTACCTAAATGGATGGCACTTCGAAAAGGATGCGGAAAAGGCGTTAGGATATTTCGAAAGAGCTGCTGCGCGAGGAAATAAGGCTGCAATTGATATCTTACAAAGAGCCTCTGAAGAAGAGGGCTGATGCGTGGACAGAGAGAGGATTTTATCGGTATATCAAACATTTGCACATGACGTTCGCCAGAACGCACGTAAGCTCTCTAGCGCACAATCTGCGACAGACACGATTTTTGCGCTAGTAATTGCCCCCATCGATCATATGGAACACTGCCTAACGGAAGTGGTGAGGTTGTCTCTCGAAAGCAGGAATCCCACAGGGGGAGTTAATCCTGCCCAGCAAGCTCTATCTTATTGCTTAACCAGACATGCTTTTGAGCTATTAGCAAATGTTTGCTACGTGCTTAATGCAGATACAAATGATCGCACAAACAGGGAGCGCGAGTGGATTGAAAGTCGGAACAACTTTTTCCGTTCCGAAGGCTTCTCAGGCGATCACATTCTAAGGGTAGGCCCCAAGGTAAAATTGCATAACGATCAAGCTCAAAGGCTAAACCTTTCTTTAAGAGGGGAGGAGGCAGATTTTGTCAGCCTGCACAGTGTTAGGCACTATGATCCCTTCGAAAAAAGCTTTTACGAACGCTCACGTTATATCCCCATGCAGGATCGTGAGGCGTTCATTGCCCGCTACAAGTTGGCGACATTTATAAGTCACGCTTTTTATAAAGCTCTTTGGCCACAAGCTCCGCTGGAGTGTCCCATTGTGGATGCAGTTACCTGTGCCGGCATTTTGTTATCGGTAACTGGCAGTGAAGTGGGGATCAAAGTTGACTCTCGGCGCTTTGTCAGAGAAGCGACCGGCATATCGATGTAAATTTCGGTAGGAATATAAACATCTTGAAAGCAACATAGCGCCATAGCAATATGGAGTTAACGCTATGTCAGTTCTTGCAAAGCTCAACCTCAAAACCGTGCAGCGTGTCGTTGAAAAAGACCCTGTCGTTGCACGCCGTGACAAGCTGCTTGCCGGTATTGCAGAACAGAAGCTGGTGCTGGATGCGATGATGCATGGTGAACAGTTTGAAGTGCGTGTGAAGCGGTGGCGCAACAATGAAGCTGGCGACCGTGTGCTGCTGGAAATGAACAAGCGTGTGCGCCCGTGGTTTTTCCAGCAGGACAATGGCTGGTACGTGCAGTGCAGGTACGGGAGCAGGGTGCTGAGCATTAGCGGCAAGAGCAATGCTGTGTTCGTGGACAAACTGGATGAGGTAGCTGCGGTGCTGGATGCGTTTGCTGCTGCGGCTGCAAGCGGCGAGCTGGACAGGGCTGTGCTTGTGGCTATGAAGGCGACAACTGCTAACTAGAACGTGTGGCTGAGAGCTGTGTACGTTTTTTGTACAAACGAATTTACGGCACTTAAAAACATTTATTTTCAGCATGATACAGAAGTACTAGTTAGCGAAGCGCTAAAACGCTTCGGCAACTGCCGAACAAAATCAGGGGCCGGTGTTTCACTGGCCCCTTTTTTGTGCCTGCGACTGGCCCATCACCAGCGCCAACCGTGATCGAAAGGAACCCACCGAATGATCGAGCACCCCATATCAGACGCCCGGCTGAGGCAGGTCGTGCAGACGCTGTATGACGCCACCGCGATCGGCGACAGCGATCAGGTGCGGAGCCTGCTGACCGATGACTTCCAGCTCAAGGGCGCCCCCAGCCTGCCCTATGGCGGCATTTACAATGGCAAGGACTGTCTTGCCGAGGTGTTCGCGAACGTCATGACCTTTTGGGACGCCCCCACCTTGCAGGTCGATGGCATCACCGTGGGTGACGGCAACGCCTTTGGCATTGTCCGGCTGGGCGTCACCTCGCGCCGCACGGGCCAGCGCTTCGATCTCGAAATCGCCGAACGCTTCCGCTTCCGGGGGGAAAAAATCGACCAGATCATGCCCTATTATTTCGACAGCCACGCCGTCTGGGCCGACGCGCAGGCCGAATAACGCACGCTCAGGCCCTTCGACTATATACCTTGCATTGCACACTACCATGCAATATACGACTCTCTATCGAAGGAGAGCGAATCGTGCCTGACGCCATCGACATCCAGCTAAAAAAGGGAGCGCTTGTGCTCTGTGTGCTGGCCCTGCTGTCGCGGGGGGATAGCTATGCCTATGAGATTGCAAGCCGGATGGCCGATGCGGTCGGCATGGGGGAAGGGACGATCTATCCCTTGATGCGGCGCATGCAGGGTGATGGCTTGGTTTCGACCTATTTGGTGGAATCCACGGCTGGCCCGTCGCGTAAATATTATCGGCTGACGGATGCCGGGCGTGAAAGCCTGGCAGCCCAGCGCGCCGAATGGCGGGGTTTTACACAGGCGGTCGATCGGCTGCTCGACCCGGTCGAAGATACAGCCAAGCCGACAACGGAGGAACAGCCATGACGCGTGAGGAATTTCTGCGGCAATTGCGCGAGGGCCTGTCGGGCCTATCGGGCGCGACGCGCGACGAGATTGTCGCGGACTATGAAAGCCATTTCGACGCCGCCGCCGATGCGGGGCGATCTGAAGCAGAGGTTGCCGCCGCGCTCGGCGACCCGCGCCAACTGGCGCGCGAACTCAAGCTGGAAGCCGGTATCCGCAACTGGCACGAGTCGCGTAGCCCGCGCACCGCATGGGGTGCGGTGCTGGCCTTTATCGGGCTGGGGGCGATTGATATTCTGATCCTGCTGCCGCTCATCTTCCCGGTGCTGGGCGTGGTGATCGGCTTTTACGCCGCGGCCATTGGGCTGTTCATCGCGGGCGGTGGGATCATGGCGATCGGGCCATTCACCGGCTTTCCCGGCGGCGGCATGACGGCCGTGCTGGTTGGCCTGGGCTGCATGGCCGGGGCGGTCGCGCTGGCTGCGCTGATCAGCCTGTTTGCAGTCTGGCTGGTCAACGCCCTGCTCCGCTTCGGACGACTACATTACCGGGTGATCAAGCCCGCACTCGACCCCTTGATGTAACCCTAAGCAGACGAGGAGACCGTCCATGGTCCGCAAGCTGTTGATCACCCTTACCGCCGCCACCTTGCTCACCATCGCGGCATTTGCCGCGGCATGGACCGTGGGCGGCAACGAGCTGCGGCGCAAATTGAGTGACGGCACCAACATCAGTTGGGGCTTTGGCGATGGCGGCCACGATGACGCGCCGGATATCACCCGCACCTTGGCATGGGATGGCGAACAGCCGGTGCATATTGCGGCACCGGTCGATCTGATCTTCACGCGCAGCCCGAACATCGCGATCAGCGTCACCGGCTCACCACAGGCGATAGACCGGTTGCGCTGGGCCGATGGTAGCCTGTCCCTATCGGGCGGCATCACCCAGCACCAAGGCGGGTTAATCGTCCGAATCACCGGGCCAAAGCTGAGCGCGCTCCAACTCGACGGCCCGGGCAACATCGCGTTGCGCCACGTTGATCAGCACGCGATGCGGCTCGACATCAACGGCACCGCAAGCGTTGAAGCCGATGGCCGGGTCGACGCACTTGATCTCGCCGCAAATGGTGTGGGCGACATCGATCTGGGCAAGCTCCATGCCCGCACCGCTCGGGTCAAACTCGACGGCATTGGTTCGGTCACGCTTGACGCCAGCGATACCGTCGAAGGCGCGATCAGCGGCATCGGCGATCTCAACCTCATCCGAAAGCCACGCCACCTGCTGATCGATCAGAGCGGCGTCGGATCGGTAGATCAGCCCGAATGACGATGACACCGCCGGCTTCGGCGATGCGCGCGACGCCGCGCGGTATGTAGCGGGGGGGGGCAATATCGCCCGCTGCTCGAATATGAATTTCACTTCTAGCCCGGACTGAAGGCGGCTAGGCTTGGCGCTCCCCTGCCAAGGACGCGCCATGCCCCAATCCCCACCCGACCATCTTCATCGTCGCTTTGTACTGGGCATGGTAGGCGCGGGCGCGGCGATGATGGCCCTGCCTTGGCGGGCCATGGCTGCCACGCGGATTGATCCCGCATTGGATCGTGTTTTTGAGGATCATGGCCTGTCCGGCTGCTTTGTGGCGATGGACGCCGAAACCGGTCGCTTGACGCTATCGGATGCCGTGCGCTGCCGGATCGCCCATGTCCCGGCCTCCAGCTTCAAGATTGCAAACAGCCTGATCGCGCTAGATACAGGGGCGGTGCACGATGAGGCCGAGATCATTCCCTATGGCGGCGGCCCGCAGCCGATCGCCGCATGGGCACATGACATGTCAATGCGCGATGCTATCCGCGTGTCGAATGTGCCCGTCTATCAGCAACTGGCGCGCCGGATCGGGATAGACCGCTATCACACTTGGCTGGAAAGATTCGATTATGGCAACCGGCAGATCGGGGCAGATGTCGCCCGCTTCTGGCTTGATGGGCCGTTGCGGATTAGCCCCGTCGAACAGGCGCGTTTTCTCGCCCGGCTTGCCTGCCAGCAACTGCCCGCGTCACCGCGCCATCAGCACGTCGTCCGGGACATGCTGTGGATCGAAACGAAAAACGGGCGGTGCTTATATGCCAAGACGGGCTTCACTTCGGCCGATGGCATCTCGAGCGCCTGGTGGGTGGGCTGGGTCGAACATGCGCGGGCGCGCCACGCCTTTGCGCTCCATGTGCAAGGCTCGCCAATGGAGGCACGCGATGCGCGCATCGCCTTGGGTCGCGCCTTGCTGGCCCGACTCAAGTTGTATTGAGCGCTATTTCGCCGAGGCTGGGGTCAGGGCCGGGACAGCGGCCGCGGCATCGGCTGGATCAATGCCGGGCGGCGGGGCGGCGGCGATGATTTCCTGCCCGGCCAGCACGCGCGCCGCCCGATGCAACGCGCGACGGATCCGCGGATAGGTGCCGCAGCGACAGATATTGGTGATGGCCGCATCAATATCGGCATCCACCGGATTCGGGTTGCTTCGCAACAAGGCCGCCACCGCCATGATCATGCCGGACTGGCAATAGCCGCATTGCGGCAGGTTTTCCGCGACCCACGCCTGTTGCACGGGATGACTCCGATCGGCGGACAACCCCTCGATGGTCGTCACAAATGCGCCTTCGACTGTCCCAACATTGACCTGACAGGATCGCACCGCTTGGCCGTCAATATGGACGGTACACGCGCCGCACAGCCCTGCGCCGCAGCCATATTTGGTGCCGGTGAGGTTGGACGCGTCGCGCAACGCCCATAATAAGGGCGTCTCCGGATCAAGCCGGTAATGGACAGGCTGGTCGTTGACAGTGAAACGCGTCATGGCCAAGCGTTATAACTCGCCGCGCCGAGAAGGAAAGCCACGCCGATGCCACGCCCGGACTCTGATACCGCTCCCCGGCTTCATAGCCTGCCCGTGCTGCTGCGGTTGACGGGACGCCCGGTCATTCTGGCGGGGGACGGCCCGGCCGCCGATGCCAAGCGGCGGCTGCTCGAACGCGCCGGGGCCATGGTGGTGGCTCCCGATGACCCTGCCGCCACCGACGCCGCCCTCGCCATCGTCGCCATGGAGGAGGAGGCCGATGCCCTGCCCGTCATCGCGGCCCTCAAGGCGCGCGGCGTGCTGGTCAACGCCACCGACCGCCCGGCATATTGCGATTTCACCCTGCCCGCGATCATCGACCGCCATCCGGTGCTGATCGCCATTGGCACCGGCGGCGCGTCAGCCGGACTGGCCAAGGCGCTCCGCCAACGCTTGGAGGCAATGCTGCCCGCCAGCCTCGGCAAATTGGCAGACAGTCTGGAGGCGGCACGCAGCGCGATCCGCACGCGCTGGCCCGACGCCGCCGACCGACGGCGCGCGATTGACGCCGCACTCGACCCGGAGGGACCGCTCGATCCCCTGCGCGCCCATGACGGCGATGCCGTGGCGCGCTGGCTCACCGCCGTAGCGACCGACGCCCGCACTGGCCTTGTCACGCTCATCATCGACCATAATGATCCCGACATGCTGCGGCTCTGGCAGGCGCGCTTGCTGGGCCAGGCCGACCGCGTGTTCCATCACCCGGATGTGCCCAAGGCCGTGCTGGAGCGGGCACGCGCCGATGCCGAACAGATCATCACCCCCCAGCCGCCAGCGGCGGCGGGCGACGGGCTTGATCTCTGGCTGGATTATGCCCCGCTGGCCAATGGTCGGTCAGGGCGGACATGAGGCACAGCACATCGAATCGGCACCCCGCCATCCGGTCACACGCCACGGTGATTCCGCATCCCATGACCCGACGATTCGGATGGCCCAGCCGATTCGGGCGGCACCAGCGTCAGGCATCACGATTAGGCATTTCGGCACGGATTGTGGGCATTTCAGCCCCGCCGGTGCGGCTGAAAAACGATTTCCAAGGGCTTTTCGCGCGTGACATGGCTTGACTAACCGCCGTCCGCCGCATAGGTGGGCCGCTCTTTCGCAACAACAGTTTCAGACAAGGCAGCGTTAGCCCCATGAAGATCCGTAACTCGCTCAAATCGCTCAAGGGGCGCCATCGCGACAACCGAGTGATCCGTCGTCGTGGTCGCACCTATGTGATCAACAAGACCAATCGCCGTTTCAAGGCCCGTCAGGGCTGATTGAACGGCGGCCTTCGGGTCGCCCGTCATTGGCGCGACAGCGCTTGAAACCCCCGTGCCAGCTCGACTGGCGCGGGGTTTTCGTATGTCTTAGACCCTGATCCGGCGTGAATCCGGCATGCCCATCCCTACCCCCTCCCGCAGGCGGAAGGGGAAGAGGCTATGGCGAAGCTCAGCCGCGCAGTTCGTCGCCGGTCAACGACACCACATGTAGCACATTGGTTGATCCCGGCGTCCCGAACGGCACGCCCGCCATGATGACGATGCGGTCGCCAGCACCGGCCACATGATGGCGCAGCGCCATGCGCTTGGCCTTTTCGATCATTTCCTCAAAGCTGCTGACATCGCGGGTATGCACCGCATGCGCCCCCCACAGCAGCCCAAGCTGGCGCGCGGCGGCAAGTTTGGGCGTGATGATCAGCAAGGGCACCTGCGGCCGCTCACGCGACACGCGCCGTGCCGTTGAACCGGAAGAGGTGAAACAAACAATCGCCGCCGCCGAAATGGTGGTGACGATGTTGGCCGCCGCTTCCGCAATCGCGTCTGCCGTCGTTGGATCAGGCCGGGTCTTGGTGAAGTGGAGCCGCGACGCATAGCCCGGATCAGATTCGACCGCCGTGGCAATGCGATCCATCATCGTCACCGCCTCAACCGGCCAGTCACCCGCCGCCGATTCCGCCGACAGCATCACCGCATCCGCGCCATCATAGATGGCGGTCGCGACGTCAGACACTTCGGCACGGGTTGGCGTCGGGGCCTTGATCATCGATTCGAGCATCTGGGTCGCCACAACCACCGGCCGACCCATGCGGCGCGCCGTTTCAACAATGCGCTTTTGCGCCTGCGGCACGGCTTCCGGCGGGAGTTCAACACCAAGATCACCGCGCGCGACCATCACGCCATCGACGAGCTCCATGATCTCTTCAAGACATTCCAACGCCTGCGGCTTCTCGATCTTGGCGAGCAGCGCGGCCTTGCGCCCGATCAGGCGACGCGCCTCCGACACATCCTCGGGCCGCTGGACAAAGCTGAGCGCCACCCAGTCGATACCCAGCCCCAGTGCGAAGGTAAGGTCGCTGCGATCCTTTTCGGTCAGCGCGGGCACCGGCACAACCACATCGGGGACGTTCAGTCCCTTTTTATCGGATAATGGTCCGCCCACTTCGACAATCGTGTCGAGCCGATCCGCCGTCACCTTGACGACGCGCAACACCAGCTTGCCATCGTCCAGCAACAGCCGCGCATCGGGGCGCAGGGCGGCGAAAATCTCGGGATGCGGCAGGCAGATGCGCGTGGCATCGCCCGGCGTCGGATCGCGATCGAGGATAAAGGCCTGACCCGTTGTCAGATTGACCGGGCCATTCGCCATGGTGCCAACGCGGAGCTTTGGCCCCTGCAAATCGACAAGAATCGTCGCCGGGCGCCCGCTTTCGCGCTCGATATCGCGGATCATCTGAATGACCTTGGCGTGATCTTCCTGCTTGCCATGGCTCATGTTGATACGGAAAGCGTCGGCACCGGCATCCATCAGGCGGGCGATCATTTCGCGGCTGTTGCTGCTGGGCCCAAGCGTCGCGAGAACCCGGACCTTACGTCGACGGGTTTGGTTCGGTTGCTTCACTCATACTCCTTCCGAGCTTTGCAGGTTGGGGAGAAGAAGACCGACGGCGCGGCCAATCCCTGCAATCGTGTGCTATAGCAGCAAGATGTCAATTTGACGATAGCAGCACCTCGTCCCGGTCTGAAAAATTCGCCACGCACCCGGCACAAGCGAAAAACCCGTTGAGCGATGGGCGCTGCTGGCATACACGCGCCGTTCCGCCCGTGAAAGGGCACCCACATTCAGTGCCATGGAGACACACATGAGCGAGATCATCGCCGCCGATCAGTTGCGGCTGTTCATTGAACGCATCGAACGCCTCGAAGAAGAAAAGCGTGGCATTTCGGACGACATCAAGGATGTCTATCTGGAATCCAAGTCCAATGGCTTCGACGTGAAGACGATGCGGTCGATCGTCCGGCTGCGGAAGATGGAAAAGAACGCCCGCGACGAGGCCGAAGCCTTGCTCGAAACCTATAAGGCGGCGCTCGGTCTCGCCTGAGCCAAGCCTTGACAGGCGGGGGTCGCGGCACAACATCCGGGGCATGACAATATCCCGGAACATGGCTACGCGCGCCTAATGAAATCGCCATCTCCAGATGCCATCCCCGCCGCCACATTGGTCTTGATGCGGGACCGGCAGGATGAACCACCCGCGATCATGATGATCGAACGCGGTGCCAACATGGCCTTTGCCGCCGGGGCACGCGTGTTTCCGGGTGGGCGGCTCGATGCGGACGATCATGTGGTCGCCGCCTCGCTTGGCCCCGATGCACCCGGCGATGCCGCCCATCGCATCGCCGCGATTCGCGAAACGATTGAGGAAGTCGGGCTCGCCATCGCGCTGGATCCGCTCCCCAGCCATGAACAGACGCTCGCATTGCGCGCGGCGCTGGCAGCGGGTGAACTATTCTCCACCCTGCTCGCCCGCCACGGCCTGAACCTCCAGCTTGACGCGCTGGTGCCGTTCGCACGCTGGTGCCCGCCTTACAATGCAAACCACCGTATCTTTGATACGTTATTTTATGCCGCATCGGCCAATCATCTGCCGCTGACCGCGACTGTCGATGGATCAGAGACGGTCCACCTTGTCTGGACGTCGGCCGAACAGGCGCTGGCCGATGCCGAGGCCGGGCAGGTCCGGATCATTTTTCCGACGCTGTGCAATCTCGAAAAGCTTGGCCAACTCGCCAGCTTCGACGACATGATCGACCATGTCGCCCGTTATCCGGTCGAACTGATCCAGCCGGGCCATATCGAAATCGACGGGGTGATGATGCTGCGCATCCCGGATCATCTCGGCTATCCGCGCACCTGCCGCCCGCTGGATGGCACGCCGCGCGGGTAGCAATCCCAAACACCTGATCCAAAGCACTTGGCGAAAGCGGGGCGGTTGGATTATGGCCATGCCCATGTCTGACCAGTCCACCCTGCCCTCGGGCGCGCCGCTCGTCCTGTTCAACAGCTATACCCGCGAGGCCGCCCCGTTTCAGCCGATCG
This sequence comes from uncultured Sphingomonadales bacterium, assembly GCA_903821605.1. Lineage (GTDB taxonomy): Bacteria > Pseudomonadota > Alphaproteobacteria > Sphingomonadales > Sphingomonadaceae > Alteraquisediminimonas. Next base: position 199,934 of record CAIJLZ010000011.1, read on the forward strand.
ATCCGGCGATGGTGCGCATGTATAGCTGTGGGCCAACGGTTTATTCCTATGCCCATCTCGGCAATCTGCGCGCCTATATCTTCACCGATACGCTGCGCCGGGTGATGGAATGGAAGGGCTATCACGTCACCCATGTCATCAACATCACCGATGTCGGCCATCTGACCTCTGACGCCGATAGCGGCGACGACAAGATGGAAGCGGCGGCGAAAAAGACCGGCCAGTCGATCTGGGACATTGCGGCTTATTATACCGACGCCTTCAAGCGCGATATTTACCGGCTGCATATCAAGGACCCGTCGAAATGGTCGGTCGCCACCGATCATATCGCCGACATGGTGGACTATGCCGAAAAAATCGCGCCGGAACATTGCTATCAGCTCGACACCGGCCTGTATTTCGACGTGGCGACCTTGCCCGAATATGGCAAGCTTGCGGGCGCGGCGGAAGGGCCGGTCGAAAGCCGGATCGACCCCGTCGATGGCAAGCGCCACCCTCAGGATTTCGCGATCTGGCGCGCCTCGCCCAAAGACGAACAGCGCCAGATGGAATGGGACAGCCCCTGGGGCAAGGGCGCGCCGGGCTGGCACCTCGAATGCTCGGTGATGAGCATGAAATATCTCGGCGAACAGTTCGACATCCACACCGGCGGAATCGACCATCGCGAAATCCATCACTGCAACGAAATCGCGCAGAATCAGGCGTTCACCCATTCGCATCACACGGGCGCGAACTGGTGGATGCACAATAACTTCCTCGTCGACCGCGACGGCAAAATGTCGAAATCAAAGGGGGGCTTTTCCACCCTCCAGTCGGTGATCGACCGGGGCATCCATCCGCTCGCCTATCGCCTGTTCTGCCTGTCCGCCCATTATCGGTCGGAACTCGAATTCTCGGGCGAGAATGTCGCGGCGGCGCTGACCCGGTTAAAGCGGCTGGCGATGAGCGTCGCGGCGTTGCGCGACCGGGCGGAAGGAACCGTCTGGCAAGCGGACGACCGCGCCACGCTGGAAACCGGCTTATCCGCTCAGGCGGCGGATTTCCTCTCCCGCTTCGATTCGGCGATTGCCGACGATTTGATGGTGCCGCGCGCGCTGCCGCTGGTGGAAGAGGTCTTGGGCGTAAAGAAGCTCGCACCCGATGACCGGCTACGGGTCGTGGCGTCGATGGATCTGGTGCTGGGCCTTGGCCTGATGACGATCAACCGCGTCGATCTTCGCGTGGCCCCGGCAAATGCGACCATCACCGACGCGGAAATCGCAGCGATCCTCGACCAGCGCAAACAGGCTCGCGCGAACAAGGATTATGCCGAATCTGACCGGCTACGCGACGAACTCGCCGCCAAGGGCGTCGACGTCATGGACGGCGACCCCTTGGGCTGGGATTGGGCAGTGCAGCTCTGACGATCACATCACCGCCCGCACCCACGCTCATCGAAAAGCTTCATGACCGGAAAGCGGCTATTCCTTGCCCTCGGCAGCGCAACCCCTTAAAGCGCTGCCCCTATGACTAAGAATTGGACCCCTGACAGCTGGAAGGCGTTTGAAGCGCGCCAGCTCCCGACCTATCCCGACGCCGCCGCATTGGCCGAGGCGGAAGCGACTTTGTCGAAATTCCCACCGCTCGTGTTCGCGGGCGAGGCACGCGATCTCAAGGCCGAGCTGGCCCAAGTCGCCGCCGGCAAGGGGTTCCTGCTGCAAGGTGGCGATTGCGCCGAGAGCTTTGCTGATTTTCACCCGAACACCATCCGCGACACGTTCCGCGTGCTGCTCCAGATGGCGGTCGTGCTGACCTATGCATCCAAGCTGCCGGTGGTGAAGGTCGGTCGCATGGCGGGCCAGTTCGCCAAGCCACGTTCGGCGGACATGGAAACCAAGGGCGATGTCTCGCTGCCCTCCTATCGCGGCGACATCATCAACGACATCGCCTTCACGCCCGCCAGCCGCAACCCCGATCCGCAGCGCATGATTCAGGCGTTCAGCCAGTCGGCGGCGACGCTGAATCTGCTGCGCGCCTTCGCGCAGGGCGGCTATGCGAACCTGCACCAGATCCACAAATGGACGCTCGATTTCATGGGCCGCAGCCCGTGGGCCGACAAGTTCCAGTCAATTGCCAATCGCATTGGTGATGCGCTCGACTTCATGGCCGCGTGCGGGGTCAATCCGGACACGGTGCCGCAGTTGAAGGGCACCAATTTCTACACCAGCCACGAAGCACTGCTACTGCCCTATGAGCAGGCAATGACCCGGCAGGATTCGCTGACCGGCGACTGGTACGACACCAGTGCGCACATGCTGTGGATCGGTGACCGCACCCGTTTCGAAGGGTCGGCCCATGTCGAATTCCTGCGCGGCATCGGCAACCCGATCGGCCTGAAGTGCGGGCCGAGCCTTGACCCGGACGCCCTGCTGCGGATGCTCGATACGCTCGACCCGAACCGCGAACCGGGCCGGATCACGCTGATCACGCGCTATGGGTCGGACAAGATCGAACAGCATTTGCCGACGCTGATCCGCGCCATCCAGCGCGAGGGCCGCCCCGTAATCTGGTCGTGCGACCCGATGCATGGCAATGTCATCGCGGCCGCCAATGGCCTGAAGACCCGGCCGTTCGACCGCATCTTGTCGGAAGTGCGCAGCTTCTTCGATGTCCATCGCGCCGAAGGCACGCATGGCGGCGGTATCCATGCCGAAATGACCGGCCTGAACGTGACCGAGTGCACCGGCGGTGCCATCGACATCACCGAAGAGGGGCTGACCGCGCGCTACGAAACCCAGTGTGACCCGCGCCTCAATGCGGGCCAGAGTCTGGAACTCGCTTTCCTGCTGGCAGATATGCTCAATCAGGAAATGAAGGCACGCGAACAAGACGCTGCCTGATCTGTGACATGACAAGGGCGGGCCAGTGCCGACCGGACTGGCCCGCCCCATGTCCATCCTGCCGCAATTATTTTGCAGCGCAGCAATTTTGACATTCCCCAAGCGCGGCTGCGGCGCTATGAGGCGGCGAGCCATCCCGCCCAGCCGGGCGTTCGGCTGGCACGAGTACCACCAGCATAAGGGTTTCCCGTGAGAATTGACATGATCCCGGTCGGCGCCAATCCGCCTGAAGAACTCAACGTCGTCATCGAAGTGCCTACCGGCGGCGAGCCCGTGAAATATGAATTGGACAAGGCATCGGGCGCCCTGTTCGTCGACCGCATCCTCCATACCCCGATGCGTTACCCGGCCAATTACGGTTTCGTCCCGCACACGCTATGCGAAGATGGCGATCCGCTTGATGCCTTGGTCGTCGCCCGTTCGCCGATCATTCCGGGGGCCGTGATCCGCGTGCGCCCGGTGGGTGTGCTGCTGATGGAAGACGATGGCGGCCGCGACGAAAAGCTGGTCACCGTGCCGGTCAACAAAACCTTCCCTTATTATAACGCGATTGACGAATATGAGGATCTCCCCTCGATCGTCACGCAGCAGATCGAACATTTCTTTCAGCATTACAAAGATCTGGAGCCCGGAAAATGGGTCAAGATCATGGGCTGGGGCAATGCCGAAGACGCCAAGCGCGTCGTGCTCGACAGCATTGAGCGCGCCAAGGCCGCTGGCAAATAATCTCTACCGCCTCCCCGCATGCGGGGAGGCGGACTAGCGCCTGGCCTCGACAATTATCAACAGCCGACGCCGTTTCCTTTTGGCAACAGCTTAGGTTCATCTTCATCGGGATAGGCCTTCAAAGGCCCGAACAGCCGTCCATGCAGTTGGCAAGCGGGTCAAAGCCGTTTAAGGACGCCACATGGAAAAAAGCGCCGACACCTTCAACCGGATTGCCGAACTGATCGAACCCTTCAACAAAAAGGGTGTTTCGCTCTCCGAGACCACGACCTTTGCCACTGATCTCGAATGGGACAGCCTGACGGTCATGGATTTCGTCGCCTCGATCGAGGACGAATTCGACATCATCATCACGATGAACATGCAGGCCGAAATCGAGACCGTCGGCCAGCTTGCCGATGCCGTGTTGTCGCTACAGGACAAGTGATCATCGCATGACCGACCTGTTTTCGAAGTTCGACCCGCTCATCCAGCAGCGCGAGAACCTGCTGGCGACCGGCGTCAAAGACCCGTTCTCGCTGGTCATGGAAAAGGTGATTTCCCCAACCGTTGCCCTGTGCAATGGCAAGGAAACCATTCTGCTTGGCACCTATAATTACATGGGCATGACGTTCGACCCGGACGTGATCGCCGCCGGCAAGAAGGCGCTCGACGAATTCGGCGCGGGCACGACCGGCAGCCGCGTGTTGAACGGCACCTACAGCCCGCACCGGGATTGCGAGGAAGCACTCAAGGAATTCTATGGCATGGATCATGCCATGGTGTTCTCGACGGGCTATCAGGCCAATCTCGGCATTATTTCGACTATGGCCGGGAAAGAGGATTATATCATCCTCGACATCGACAGCCATGCCTCGATCTATGATGGCTGCGCACTGGGCAATGCCCAGATCGTGCCATTCCGCCATAATGATGTGGAAGCGCTCGAAAAGCGGCTGAAACGCCTGCCGCCGGAAGCCGGCAAGCTGGTCGTGCTTGAAGGCGTGTATTCGATGCTGGGCGATATCGCGCCGCTCAAGGAAATGGTCACGCTGGCCAAGGCGCATGGCGCAATGGTGCTGGTCGATGAGGCCCATTCCATGGGCTTTATCGGACCGAAGGGCCGGGGCGTCGCCGAAGATCAAGGCGTGCTTGATCAGGTTGATTTCGTAATCGGCACCTTTTCCAAGTCCGTCGGCACGGTGGGTGGCTTCTGCGTGTCCAACCACCCGAAGTTCGAGGTGCTGCGCCTCGTCTGCCGTCCTTATGTGTTCACTGCCTCGCTACCGCCCTCCGTGGTGGCGACGGCTGCCACCTCGATCCGGAAATTGATGCACGCCGCCGACAAGCGCGCGCATCTGTGGGAAAACAGCCGCAAGCTGCATGCTGGCCTCAAGGCGCTCGGTTTCCAGCTTGGCACCGATAGCCCGCAATCGGCGATCATCTCGGTGATCATGCCTGATCTCGAACGCGGCGCGGGCATGTGGGAGGCGCTGCTTGACCGTGGCGTCTATGTCAATCTTGCCCGTCCGCCCGCCACACCTGCGGGCATGACGCTGTTGCGCTGCTCGCTCTGCGCCGAACATAGCAGCGCACAGGTCGATGACATCATCGGTCGCTTCAAGGCGGCGGGTGAAGCCGTGGGCGTGATCGGCTAATCCGTTGCACCTCCCCCTATGGATGGGGGAGGGTTGCGATTTTCCCTATGCCCTGACCGGCTGGTGACCCCGGCGTGACTCGAACACGCAACCACTCGCTTAGAAGGCGAGTGCTCTATCCAGTTGAGCTACGGGGCCTGGCGCCTAGGGCCAGCCTGAGATGGCAGGAGGCCCCCTTCATTGCCGTCCCTGCACAAAATCCATGCCAGAGGCAATGGGAGTTTGCGCTTTCTTGAAATCACTATAATTTCCGAGGCATGAACATGCCCACCGACCATCAATCCGAGCCGCACGCGCCCCGTCACGTCACCGGCAACCAGATCGCCGGCAGGCAGATGCGCTATTATGATTTCGTGATGGCCGCCTTCGTCGCGATCCTGCTGCTGTCCAACATCATCGGCGCGGCCAAGCGCTCTGAACTGGACCTGCCAATCATCGGCCATTGGGCATTCGGCGCGGGCGTCATGTTCTTCCCCTTGAGCTATATCATCGGTGACGTGCTGACCGAAGTCTATGGCTATGCCCGCGCGCGCCGCGTGATCTGGGCGGGATTTGCGGCGCTTGTCTTTATGGCCTTCATGAGTTGGGTCGTGGTCAGCCTACCACCTGCCGCCGATTGGCCGGATCAGGCCGCTTATGAGGCGGTGTTCGGCAATAGCTGGCGGATCGTGATGGCCTCCATCACCGCCTTTTGGGTGGGCGAGTTCGCCAATAGTTTCGTCCTTGCCCGGATGAAGCTGTTGACGAAGGGGCGCTTCCTCTGGATGCGCACCATCGGTTCGACCGTGATCGGCCAAGGACTGGACAGCCTGATCTTCTATCCCTTGGCCTTTTACGGCCTCGCCGGTTGGCCGGTGGACAAATTATGGCAGGTCGTCGTCTCGCAATTCGTGTTCAAGACGGCATGGGAAGCCCTACTTACGCCCGTCACTTATTTCGTGGTCAACCATCTCAAGCGCGCCGAAGCGATCGACGTCTATGACGAAGGCACCGAATTCTCGCCGTTCGGCCAGCGCAACGCTTAAACCATGGCATGAGTTGGCAAGCGGAGCGCTTTCGCGAGCATTTCCTTGCGCGCCTTGGCGATAGCGATCAGGCTTTCCACCATGCCACCCTGCTGCGGCGGATGGACCGGCAATGGGGCGGGCTGGACAAGAAAATCGCGGATGTCGGCTTAGGCCAGATCATGGCTTGGGCGCGTACGCTACGGACTGGCCTGTTCGCCGACCGCAACACCGCCGCGCAATGCAGGGCGGCACTCAATTGTTATGTCAAATATCTGATCGACGAGGGCGATCCGGACGCCGCGCACCCGATCATGATCGATCCGCCGATCAAAGGCACCCCCGGCGATCACCACGGCTTGATCCGCCATGAAAGCGCCCTGCAAGTCGCGGTGCGGCGCGACCTGTCGGTGCTGGAACCCGGGCTGGTGGCGATCGATGGTGGGATCGAACATCTCGTCCCCAGCGGCCGGATCGACATTCTTGCACGCGATAGCGAGGGACGGCAGGTGGTGATCGAGTTGAAAGCTGGCACATGCCCCGGCGATGCGATTGAACAGGCGCTCGGCTATACCGATGATATCGCTCGGCTGTCGGCGCAGCCCTGTCGCACGATCATTGTCGCCGCCAGCTTCTCCGATCGCACCCGCGCCGCTGCCCGCCGCATTCCGGGCCTTCAACTGGTCGAATATCGGCTACGCCTCAGATTTGAGATGGTCGAATAGCACCACATCGCTACGCGCGATCAATAGGAATGCCGTTATTTCGGCATGGAAAAATTGGCCTTGTAGCGCGCCTTTTCAAGCGATTTGGGGTCAAGACCAACCGGCACTATCTGGGCCACGGCGGCGGGAATATCCGCCAAAGCCGCCGCCACGACATAGGTCGTCGCCTTGCGCTTCTTGCCAACCTTCTTGGGATAATGGAGCCAGTGATCGGTCTCATCAATGGCATCCGTCCGCATCAACGGCACATCGTCGCGCGAAATGACGAGAAAGACATCGGTGGCCCCCTCTCCGCTTGGTTCGACCAGGGCATAGCGATAGCCCTCGAGGTCAAAGGCCAGCGTCGACCAGCTCAGCGTCCCTTCGAGAGGCTGCACCGCCAACCGATATCGGCCCATGTCCGAGGAATAGGCCAGTTCCACCGCGCCCGGTTTGCCGAAGCGCATGTCGAGCCGTTTCATGCCCGGAAAGCGATCTGCACATAGCGACAACAGCTTCTCGCCTTTGAGAATCTTGCGCGTGCCCCGGCTGTTCCAATCCAGCGTGCCCATCCGGCTATTGAAAAAGACCACCTCATCAGCCCGGCAATGGCTGGCAGGAGGCGCGGGTTCGGCGGCCAAGGCGGGGGCGGCCACCCATGGCAGGGCGAGGATGAAAAGGCACTTGATCATGCGGCCAGCACTAAAGCCCCGCCCGCACAGAACCAAGCCCCGCCCCATCGCGTGCGCCGCGCTCTGTCGCGCTTTCGCCTCAACTCGACGGGCGCAGGCGACGGGCGAGACGGAGGAACTCGACGGAATAGAGTAGCAACGCCCCCCAAATCAGCGGGAAAGCTACATAATGGGCTTGCTGCACCGGCTCATGATACAGCCACAGCCCAAGCGCCAGTTGCAGCGATGGCGCAATATATTGGATCAGCCCGATCGTCGTGTACCGCAATTTCCGCGCGGCGGCCACGAACAGCAGCAACGGTACAGCGGTGACAACCCCGGTCGACATCAATAACAGGCTGTCCTTTGCCCCAACCGCCATGAAGCTGGCCCGGTCCTCTACTTGCCATACCAGCAGAAACGCCATGGCGAGCGGCGCCAGCAGGATCGTTTCCGCCGCCAATCCCAGCAACGGCCCGGTCTCCGCCGTCTTGCGGATCAGGCCGTATAGGCCAAAGCTGAACGCCAGCGTCAGGCTGATCCAAAGCGTATCAAGCGCGTCAATGGCCAGATAGGCCACGCCCGCCCCGGCAATCACAACCGCCAGCCCTTGTATTTTGGTGAGCCGTTCATGCAGCACCGCATAGCCGAGCAGGACGTTGACCAAGGGATTGAGGAAATAGCCCAGACTGGCCGCCACAATATGGTGATTGGCCACCGCCCAGATATAGGTCAGCCAATTCACCGCGATCATCACCGCGCTGCCGGCCAGTGGCGCCAACAATCGGCGGGTGCGCAGCAGCACGCCGAGCGCCGCCAACTGCCGCATCCCGGCGAGCACTGCCAATAACAGCAAGGTCGACCAGATGATGCGATGACCAACAATTTCAAACGGACTGACCGCGCCAAATAGATGGAAAAACAGGGGCAAAAGGCCCCACATGCTATAGGCGATGACCGCTTGGAAAAAACCCGTCAGGGCGCGGTGGCGCCCCGCTGGGTGCCCGGCTTGTGCCGATGCATCAGTCACTGGCTTGAGCTGGATTGGGGGTGATCGGCCATCGCCTCAACCGCCTTCAGCACGCGCAGCACGTTGCCGCCCCAGATTTTGGCAATATCGCCTTCGCCATAACCGGCGTCGAGTAAGGTCTGGGTAATGCGGGGAATGCTGGTCACATCCTTCATCCCGCTGACCCCGCCGCCACCGTCCCAATCGAGACCGATCCCCACATGATCAGGGCCAAGCACCCGCAACGCATGCAGCAGATGAGCCGCAAATTGTTCATAGCTGCGTTCAAAACCGGGGTAGCGCTGCAAAATCGCGTCGCGTTCCGCGACGAAAGCGGCCGTCTGTGCCATGGTCATCTCGTGGCGCTTGCCATAACGCGTGTTCAGCTCCTGCAACGCCTTGTCCCGTTCGACATCCGGAACGGTCGCCGCCAGATAGGTGCCGAAGCTATTGATCTGCACCACCCCGCCTTGCGCCGCCAGCCGCTGCAAGCGCGGATCATCGACGTTGCGGGGATGTTCATAGACCCCCTTGCAGCCCGAATGAGACAGGATGATCGGCGCGCGCGACAGGTCCAGCAACTGATCAAGCACCTCATCCGAACCATGGCTTGCATCAAGCACCATGCCAAGGCTGTTTGCTTTCGCCACCAATTGGCGGCCAAGCGGGCTCAACCCATGCCATTCCGCCCCTTTGGGATCGGTCGAGCTATCGCCCAGATCATTGTTGCTGAAATGCACAACCCCCACCATGCGCACGCCGAGCGCATAGAAAGTGTCGAGCAGACCAAGGTCGCCGCTCACCGGATAGGCATTTTCGATGCTCTGATAGATGATGGTTCGACCACTTGTGATGATCCGTTCGGCATCGGCCGCATCGGTCGCCAGTGCGACCCGATCATGGAGCCGGGCAGCCATTTCACGGATTTCAACCGCGCGCATGATCGCATCGTCGCGCGCCTTGGCGGTGGCATCCGGGGTGCGCGGCCCTTGCGGGGTGTAAATCACGAAAAAACCGCCATCAAGCGCACCGGTCCGCATTCTTGGCAGATCAACCTGCGACGTATCGGTGGCTAGACTATGGCGTGCGGCAAAGTCCCAGCCGGGCCGGGTGAAATGGGCCGGGGTGTCGAGATGGGTATCGAGCGTCAGCACCTGCCGATGGATCGCCATCGCCCGCGTACTGACCGTTGGCGGGGTCGCCGCCTGCGCCAGATCCCCATAGGCCAGCCCCATTGTCATCAGCACAGCCGCTTTCAACATCGACACCACTCATCCCCCCATTTCCGACCGATCACCACCCTATGAACCGGCCCGCCCGTCACAATCGCTTTTACCGCAAGCTGTCATGCAAAGATGGACCGCGCATCATGCGTTTGCCTCCGTTGCCAAGACGCCAAGGCAGCGCCAAGCCCGGGCGCCCATCTCGATGGCGGAGCCTGCGGCGTTGACGCACTGCCAGTCTTCAAGCGCACCGACATCATATGCGCTTTGCGCGCTCGCGACCGCCGCGTCGGCATCCGAGGCATCGCCCCGTCGGCCGCTCACTCGCCGCACCCGCTCGGCCTCTTCGGCCTCCAGCCATAGCCCAACAAAGCGCACGCCCGACATGCGCGCGATATCCGCCAAGGCGCGCCGTTCGGCCAACCGGGCAAAAACCGCGTCACCAATCACCGCGTGCCCCTGATATAGCGTCGCCGCCGCCATTTCCGCGAGCATGCCATAAACCGCAGCACCTGTGCCCGGGCCATAAGCCGCAAGCGGCAAGGGGATCTCTGGCCCCACCCCGGCGAGATGCTTGCGCAATACGTCGCTCCGCAGCACCCGCGCACCCGGCACCGGGCCAAGCCGAGGCGCCAATTGCCGCGCTAGCGTGGTCTTACCCGTGCCCGACAGGCCACCAATGCCCACCATCAAAGCAGCCCGTGGCAGCAGGCAGTGCAGCGCAAGGTCCAGCAACGCCCGCGCCGCCTCCGCCAGTGCCGGCTGATCAGGGTGGCGCGCCGCTTGGGCTGCCAACACATGGGCGCGGATCGTCGCCCGCAACGCGATAAGCATCGGCAGCAACGCCACCCCGTCTGCATCTTCGGGCATCAGGTCGAGATAGCGATTGAACACGAGATTAGCCTCGGCCCTCAGCCCCCGGTGCCAAAGATCCATCAACAGAAAAGCCAGATCGTACAAGGTGTCGATCGTGGCCAGTTCCTCGTCGAATTCAAGGCAGTCGAACGGCAGCGGCACGCCATCGACCAGCGCGATGTTCCCCAGATGAAGGTCGCCATGCAGGTGTCGCACCCGGCCAGCCGCTGCGCGTCGATCAAGCAAGGCCGACTGGGCGCTCATCGCCACCCGCAGCGCAGCCACCAGCCGCGCGACCTTGTCCGCCTCCAGCCCCGCTGCCACTGCATCAAGGCTGTCGATATTGCCCTCGATCGCCCGTCGGAACCGTGCGCTACCCGATGGAGTGTCCACGACATCGGCACCCCGATGAAACGCCACCATGCCGTCCACCAATGTGGCCAGCATCGCCTGATCAAGCGGCCCCTTGGCGGCGCGTTCGCTAAGCAACGCCCCATCGGGAAAGCGGGTCATTTCCAGCACCCAGTCGACCGTTTCGCCCGCACCATCCAGCGCAAGCTCACCATCCGCCTGCCGGGTCATCGCATGGACTCGATGATAAAGACCGGGCGCGGTGCGGCGGTTAAGCCGAAGCTCCGCCTCCAGCGCTTGCCGCCGCAAGTCCGGGGTTGAAAAGTCGAGATAGGGAAAACGGACCGCCCGCTTGACCTTCCACGCCCGATCACCGGCAAGGAAGATGGATGCGCAATGGGTATCGATCCGGCGCACCGGCATCGCCTCACCCAGCAACAGGCCGGAACCAAGCGCGGCCATGATGTCGGCCTGAGGCTCCGGCGCGGCGGGGAGTGTCGAGCGCGTCATGGGCGGCCGTTCCTCACGTCACTCCTGCCGTGTGGCGATGAAAACTTCCCACACGGTCAAAAACAACGCCGCGATCAGCGGGCCCATGATCAGGCCGTTAAAGCCGAAGACGTCCAAGCCACCCAAGGTGGCAACAAACACAACATAATCCGGAATACGGGTATCGCGCCCGACAAGAATGGGCCGCAGGATATTATCGACCATGCCGATCACGAACAGCCCGCAGAATACCAAGAACAGGCCCTGCCAGATCAGGCCCGTCGCCAGCAGGTAAATCGCCACCGGCACCCAGACAATGCCCGTGCCAATCGCGGGTAGTAGCGAGAAAAAGCCCATCGCCACTGCCCATAATAATGCGCCGGAAAGGCCAAGGAACCAGAAGACAATCCCGCCCAGCGCGCCCTGCACTACCGCAACGATCAGGCTGCCCTTTACCGTGGCGCGCACGACCGTCAGGAATTTGTCGGTCAAGGCGCGACGAAGATCAGGCCGCAGCGGCAAGGCGCGGTCGATCCGATCAGCCACTTCGCGCCCGTCGCGCAGCAGAAAATAGGTCAGATACAGCATCACGAACAGCGCGACGAAGAAACCAAGCGCATCCGCACCGGCCTGCACCGCCTGCCCCGCGACCATGCGCAACCCTTCGGCCATGCTGCTTTCCAGCCTTGCCCGCAGCGTGTCGAAATCACCCAGCCCAAATTGATCGATCAGGCGGTGCGCCCAATGCGGCATGGCGGACTGGAGCTGATTGAAATGATGTTCGAAATCAATGCTGCCCGACTGGATTTCGCCATAGAGATCGGCCGCCTGTTGGACCAGCGCCGATGCCAGCACCGCCGCTGGCAGCACGGCAATCGCGATAATCGCCAGCAAGGACATCAGCGCCGCGCTATTGTGACGGCCCGGCATCCATTGCAGCAGACGGTGATTGAATGGCGCAAACAGAATGGCCGCCACCACGCCCCATAAGATGGCGCCGAAGAACGGCACCACGACCCAGACAAAGGCCGCCGAGGCGACGATCATCAGCGCAACAAAAACCCGGTCTTCCTTTTGTTCCACGCCGATTCCCCATGCCGTCTCAGTGTCACGACAGGGGGGATTGTAGCGCGAACACGCTAGTTGGCCAGACCTCTTGCCCGCAAATCAGCAGGGGCCACACCCTCGCCCCGTCATCCGGGCGATAATTTAGCGATCCAGCGCCCCGGAAATCGCCGCGGCACCGGCCTTGGCCGCGATTTCATCATCGACCGCGGCGGCCCCGCTACCGGCAATCGCCCCGACCACCTGACCCCCGACAATGATCGGCACGCCGCCACGCAGGGGTGTCAGTCCCCTGACCGCAAGAACCGATGCCGCCCCACTATCGACCATGTCCTGTAGCTGGCCCGATACCATCGCCGTGCGGGCGCTGGTCCGCGCCTTATCAATCGCCGCGTCCACACTAACAAGCATTGTCCCATCCATCCGGCGAAAGGCGAGTAGGTCGCCAGCGGCATCGACGACCGCGATGCAGATCCGCCAACCCTTGGCACGGGCGACCTGTTCGGCGGCATCAAGCGCCACTCGCGCCCCTTCCGCCGACAGCGAGGGAATGGCGCTCACCAACGCAGGCCGCGCATCGGCAGCCAACAACGGTGAGGCGGAACAACCGATCAACATCGCGGTGAACAGGGTCAGGTAGCGCATGTGCATTCTCCTCAGGCAATATGACGGGCGGCGAGATGACCCTCGCGAATGGTGGTCTAGAGATAGCGCGGGCAGCAAGACCGGGCCAATGGCAAGCGGGGTCAAGACGAGTTTAAGGGCCATGCACACTCTCCGCCTTCAACTGCCAGGGCTATTCCCCGGTTCGTTACCGGACACACCAACCACCCCGAAGGGGAGGCGCACAACTCCATAATATCAGAGGCCGTTGGGCGCAGCGTCGGATGGGGTCACAGATTCAGCAGAGGGCACGGTCGCGGCAGAGGGCGGCGTTGACGATAGGGCGGGCGATGTTTCGTCAATGGCAGATGCATCGGGCATCACTGCCGCTTCCTCGGGCAATTCGGGCAGATCGAGCGGGGCGGCGGCATTGGCATCGGCTGCAACCGGTTTCGGCTCGGCCTTGGTCGCGGCCCGTGCCACGCCCTTGATCGCGCGCGTCATGAAATCATGCCAGATCTTCGCCGGCAGGCCGCTACCGCTGACACCCTGCAACGGCGTATCATCGTCATTGCCAACCCAAACACCAACCACCATGTCCCCGGCAAAGCCGATAAACAGGGCATCACGATTATTCTGGCTGGTCCCCGTCTTGCCATAGGTGTCGATGCCAAGCGCCGCGCGCCGCCCGGTGCCCTGATTCACCACCGCGCGCAGCAAATCGAGCATCTGCTGATGCACCCGCTTGTCAAATGAGCGCCGCCCCGCCCAGAAACGGCCGAACATGCCCGGTTCATCCTGATGGATCGCATGCGGCTGCACGGGCCAGTCATTGGCCGCGATACCGGCATAGGCCCCGGTCAATTCGAGCAACGTCATGCCCGATGTGCCAAGCGCAAGGCTCGGCGTCGGCGCAAGCGGGCTTGCCACCCCCAGATCGCGCGCGGCTTGGATCACCGCGCCCGGCCCGATCTTGCGATACAGCCGGATCGCCGCGACATTGCTGGATCGCGCAAAGGCCTCGCGCAGGGTAATCGCCCCCATATACCGCTCGCCCGCATTGCGCGGCCGATAATTGCCTTCGGTCAGAGGCTCGTCGAGAATTTTCGTGTCCGGATTCATCCCCTGCCGCAGCGCCGCAAGATAGACGAACAGCTTGAAGGTCGAGCCCGGCTGGCGCAGCGCCATGGTGGCGCGGTTGAAACTGGATGCGCGATAATTACGCCCGCCAACCATCGCAACCACCTCGCCATTGGTCCGCATCGCGACCAGTGCCGCCTGTGCGCCCCCCAGCCCGGCATTGCGGATCACCCGTTCGGCGGCGCGCTGCAAGCCCGCATCAAGGGTGGTCGGCACCTGCTCCTCACCATAGCTCATATCGGCCTGATCACGCGCCTGCGGCATCGCCCAGTCGGCGAAATACGTGCCATTGGGTAGGTTGGCTTCGCGCACCCGACCCATGTCGAGCCGCGCCGGTGACGTGGCCATGGCTTGGGCCGGCGTGATGAAACCGCAATCGGCCATCGCTGCCAGCACCATTTGCGCCCGCGCCGCCGCAGCCTTGGGATTGGTGGCGGGCGACAGGCGGGACGGGGCCTGCACCAAGCCCGCCAGCATCGCCGCCTGCGCCAGTGTCAGCTTTTCCGGCTGACGATAGAAATAGCGCATCGACGCAGCGCGCAAGCCATAGAGATTATTGCCGAAATAAACATTGGAGAGATAGCGTTCGAGTATCTCATCCTTCGACAATCGCGCCTCCAACCAAAAGGCGATCAGCACCTCATGCGCCTTGCGAGACAGGCTGCGTTCGGGTGTCAAAAAGGTGATTTTCGCCAGTTGCTGCGTAATCGTTGATCCGCCCTGACGCACCCCGCCCCCGGCTAAATTCGCCCAAGTCGCCCGGGCAATGCCACGGGGGTCGATGCCCCAATGGCTCTCAAACCGGCGATCCTCAATCGCGATAAAGGCCTGTTTCACCTGCGGCGGCAGGTCCGCCATCCGGACCGGCGCGTCGATGATCGCACCGCTGCGGGCAATCGCCTCTCCGTCGGCAGATACCAAGGTCAGCCGGGGCGGCGCGATGGGTTGGAGCGAGCGGCTCAACGGTGCGGTAACGGCAAGCCAGAGCAGCAGCACGCCAAAGACAAGGCCACATGCGCCAATCCCCCGGACCAGCCACCAATGACGATTCCGCCCGGACACATGGGCGCGCAGCTGGATCAGCCCGATCAATAGGCGTGACAAAGATGGTTGCGCCCAGCCCGGTGCCTCGTTCATCCAGCGCGACAGCGTCGCCTGCCAGATCGGCACCGACTGGCCGACATTTCCGTTGCCGTTCGAACCGGCTGCGCCCCGATCTTCATTCATGGCGTCGGTCTACAATAATTCCCGACGCGCCGATACCGGGCGCACACCGGAAAGCGCATAACAACACAAAGCCCCCGCCCATCAGGATGGACAGGGGCCTGTTTGGTCGATCTTTGTCAGTGCCGCATCATTGCAGATCACCGCATCGCCAAGACCTCGATCAACTTTCAGCGCGCAACGCAATCTTCCGGTGGCCCCGTATCGGCCATGATCTCAGCGCCGCCCTGCAAGATAGTCGTTCAGCACTTCATGGAAGAAACGCACGCGGGTTTCCTGTGCGGGCAGATAGGCATCCTCATAGCCGCGCGAGTGCATGCCAGCCTGCATGTCCTCCGCCAACATCATGTCCTGATAGACGATCTGGCCATCCAGTTCCGGCACGCCACGACCACCGTCAAACACGCGATGTTCGCAAACTTCCACTTCGCGCAGCGGCTTCGGCCCGGCCATGATCGATTCAGCCTCGGCCTGCCCTGCCACCGGATAGGCCATGCACCACAGGTCGAAATAGCTCTTCTCCGGGTCTTCCGGATGCGGTTCCGAACGGAAGAAGATGAGATTGTCCGGCAAATAGGAGATGGTCACATTCGGGAACATTACCGTGTGCGGGCTGTCCGTCAGTTCCTCATCGTTCATGTTCGCATAATGCACATAGCCGCGCTCTTTCCAGAGCCGACGCTTGGCCGCCTTGAGATCGAGCCAGCCCTGCATCGCCTTGTCTTCATAGGTCGCATAGCTGTCGGGATCGATGTCCCATTGGCGCAGCACATAATCATAAGGATGCGGCACCCCTTCCGGCAGGCGGTCCGAAAGCGACGGGCGCATCGGCTGCACGGTGCGGCCATGACCGCCCGGGAACATCTCATGGCGCGCCGTATCCACGTCCTGATCGATCCATGGCGGCACCTGCGGATGCGCGGTGCGGGTGTGATAGGACTCGCTGAAATTGTCGGTGACAAACTTCCAGTTGGCGTTGATCTCGATGCGATACCAGACCTGCCGGACCGCGGTCTCCATCGGATAGTTCTTGTACACCTCTGGCATCGGGTGGAGATAGTCGAGCAGCGACGGTGCCTTATCGTCCATCGTGTACCAGACAAAACCGCCCCAAGTGTCGCAGCGCAATTCCTTGAGCGTCAGCTTGCCACATGGATCACCTTGCGGGAAATCATGGCGATCCTGCGCCACGTTCAACACACCGTCCAACCCATAGCGCCAGCCATGATAGGGGCAGTGGAACTCATTGGCCGATGAGCTGGCATGCACCAGCCGCATGCCCCGATGGCGGCAGCTATTGTAGAAGGCTTTGATCGAGCCGTCGTCCTGTCGGACGCAGATCACCGATTCCTTCAGGAAATTGTGGACGAGATAATCGCCAGCTTCCGGGATTTCAGCGGTGCGACCGGCCACATGCCATATCCGCGTCCACATATGATCCCATTCTTTCTGGGCGAATTCCTTCGAAAAATAGCGATCTCCGGTCATCTTGTCGCCGCGCAAGTTCGCGGGATCACGGCCGTCAATGGTCAGCGGGTGTAACGGGGCTTCAGTCATGCGCCGGCTCCTCGATCCTGTTATTGTTTCAGGCTGATTGTTGATCGGCGAACCATGCCGCTGATCACCCGCATCGGGTAACTATCGCAATAGCGAGAATTCCATAACTTGACAATCGTCCTATTTTAAATGTGGCACTGGCACTCTTGCCAATTGCCCGATAGCCTTGGCGGCAGTTAGCCCCGGCGCCAAGCTCCACCGGCACCACAGCCGACGAGCGGGAGGAGAAACCAGCATGACCGACTTAACCGGCAAGACCGCGCTTGTAACTGGCAGTTCGAGCGGCCTCGGCGCCCATTTCGCGACCGTGCTGGCGGATGCCGGTGCCCATGTCATCATCGCGGCCCGGCGCGAGGCGGCGCTGGAATCGCTCGCGGCGGACATTCGCGCGACCGGCGGCTCGGTGGAAACAGCTCGGCTCGACGTGCTGGACAAGGCGAGCATTACGGCGCTCGAAGCAAGGCTGACCAATCTCGATATGCTGATCAACAATGCGGGCGTGGTGCGCGAAGCCCCGGCACTGGACCAAACCGAAGATGACTGGGACGCGGTCGTCGATACCAATCTCAAGGGCGTGTTCCTGATGGCGCAGGCCGCGGCGCGCGCGTTCAAGGCGCATGGCCGGGGCGGCGAGATCATCAACATCGCCTCCATCCTGGGCCTTCGTCAGGCAGGGATGGTCTTGCCCTATGCCGTATCCAAGGCGGGCGTGATCCAGATGACCAAGGTGCTGGCGCTCGAATGGGCGCGTTTCAACATCCGCGTGAACGCGATTGCGCCCGGCTATATCGCGACCGACATCAATGGCGACTTTTGGGACAGCGATGCGGGCAAGGCGATGCTCAAACGCATCCCACAGCGCCGACTTGGCCAGATCACCGACCTTGATGCGCCACTGCTGATGCTGGCCGCAGGTGCGTCGAGCTATATGACGGGGTCAGTGCTCACCGTTGATGGTGGTCATCTGACCAGCAGCCTCTAACGCCGGGGACTGAAGATCAGCGCCAACGCAGATTGGCGCGCCCCAATTCGGCCAGCGAGCGCACCCCCATCAGCTTCATGTCGCGCTCGATCTCGGCGCGGAATTTAGTGAGGATGCGATCCACCCCCGCCTCGCCCGCCGCCGCCAGCGCATAGAGATACAGGCGACCGCCCGAACAGGCCTTGGCCCCCAGCGACAGCGCCTTGAGCACATGGGTGCCGCGCTGCACGCCGCCGTCGCAGATCACCTCGATCCGGTCGCCAACCGCATCCATGATTTCCGCAAGCTGGTCGAACGGTGCACGGCTGCCGTCAAGTTGCCGCCCACCATGGTTGGACAGCATGATCGCGGTCGCACCAATATCAACCGCCCGGCGGGCATCTTCGACCGACATCACGCCCTTGAGGCAGAAGGCGCCGCCCCAGTCGGCACGAATGCGCTCCGCCTTTTTCCAATCAAGCGACTGGTCCAGCATGTTGTTGAGATAGTCCGCCACCGACACCGCCACGTTGGAGCCCGCCGCCACATGGGCGCTCAGATTGGGGAGTTCGAATTTTTCACGGCACAGATAATTGACCGTCCAGCGCGGATGCATGGCAAAGCTCAGCGCCGAGGAGGGCGTCAGCTTCGGCGGCGAGGTGAAGCCGCTGCGCAGGCAACGCTCGCGATTGCCCCCCACGATCGTATCGACCGTCAGCGCCAGCGCATCGAACTGCGCCGCCTTGGCCGCCGCGATCATCGCGCGGTTGAGGCCCTCATCCTTATGGGCATAAAGCTGAAACAGCTTGGGCGAAGAGATCGTCCGGCCAATCTCCTCCAGGCTGACGGTCGCCAGCGAGGAGATGCCGAACCATAGCCCGGCGCGCTCGGCTGCCCGCGCCACGGCGCGTTCCCCCTGCCAGTGGAACAGACGCTGGAGCGCGGTTGGGGACAGCAGCAGCGGCAACGCCGTCTCGCGCCCCATGATGGTGGTGCGCATATCGACATGCTCAACCCCCGCCAGCACATGAGGGACAAGGTCGCAACGCGCAAAGGCCTTGGTGTTGCGTGCCTTGGTCAGCTCATCATCAGCCGCGCCGTCGATATAATGGAATATCGGATCGGGCAGCCGCTGGCGCGCCAGCCGGCGAAAATCCTGCACATTATGGCAATCAGCCAGCCGCATCCCTGTCTCCTTGCCGCATTCCGGCGATCCACGATTAACGGGGACCGAGGCTGGGATCAATCGCCGCCTCTTTAAAGATATATTTTGTTTGCATGTTTAATCCCGCTGAATTATGGGGGCCGTAGTTGCCCCCCCCTCCACGCCCATTTTCAAATCCAAGGATTTTCCATGACGAAGCCCCTGAGCGCCGAAACCATCGCGATCGTGAAGTCCACCGGCACCGCGCTGCAACAGCATGGCGTCGCGATTACCACCCGGATGTACGAGCGCCTGTTCGAGAATGAGGATGTCCGCGCCATGTTCGATCAGACAGCACAGGAAAGTGGCGAACAGCCCAAGCGCCTCGCCGCGGCAATCCTTGGCTATGCCCAAAATATCGACAAGCTTGAAAATCTCACCCCGGCCGTCTCCCGCATGGTTGCCCGCCATGTCGAAACCGGCGTCAAAGCCGAGCATTATCCGCTCGTCGCTGAGGCCCTGCTCCCAGCGATCCGTGACGTGCTCGGCGAAGCCGCCACAGAAGATGTTCTCAATGCGTGGGGAGAAGCCTATTGGTTCCTCGCCAACATTCTGATTGGCAAGGAGAGCGACGCCTATGCCGAACAAGGCCTTGAACTGGCCTGAGTCCTGTCATTTGCCGGTCGGGGATGACCCCCATCAGGGACTGATCATATGACCGACCGGCGCAGCGACACATTCGCCGCCTTATGGGGCCGGCAGGGTTGGGGCCGAGGCGCGCTGGGTGCATTGGCCGGAATCCTGCTGACCGGCCTGGTCTGTCGCCTATGGCTGCACAGTGATGATGGCGCGCTCCCCTTTCTGATCGCCCCGATGGGCGCGACGGCGGTCTTGCTGTTCGCTGTGCCGGCAAGCCCGCTTGCCCAACCATGGGCGGTGATCGGCGGCAATATGATGTCGGCATTGGTCGGCCATGCCGCTGCACTGCTCTTCGCCGATCCCGTGCTTGGCGCGGCGGTCGCGGTAAGCGGGGCGATCATGGTGATGAGCCTTGCCCGCTGCCTGCACCCGCCGGGCGGCGCAGTCGCGCTGACCGCCGTCATCGGTGGACCGGCGATTGCAGCCGCCGGTTGGTCGTTTGCATTCATCCCCGTCGGCCTGAATTCCGCTCTCATGGTGGGTGCGGCATGGCTTTATCACCGCCTGACGCGGCATGTTTATCCGCACCGCATGATCGCGCCCGCGAGTCGCCTGCATGGCACCAATGACCCGCCACCGCTCGAACGGATCGGTTTCACCACCGCCGATATCAACACCGCGCTTGCGGATCATGGCGAGAGGCTCGACGTCAGCCCGGATGACCTTGAAACCGTTTTCCGCCGAGCGGAAGCCCGCGCCCATGGTCGTCGCCATAGGGACATTCGCTGCACCGATATCATGTCCCGCGATATCGTCTGTGCCTCGCCCGGCGAGACTATCGATGTTGCGCATGCCAAGATGCAGGCGCTGCACCTGCTCACCTTGCCCGTGGTGGACAGCCGCTACAACGTCATTGGCATCGTCGAATTTCGTGACCTTGGGCCAAATAACCGCCATCGCATCGACAGCGTGATGCGCCCGGTTCCGGCCATGGCGCGGCCAGACACGCCGATCGACGACCTGCTGCCGTTACTCGCCAGCGGGTCGGTGCATCAGGTGCTGGTGACGCTTGCCGACAACAGGCTGGCTGGCATGATCACCCAGACCGATCTGCTCGCCGCCTTATGGCAGGCGGACCTTGCGGCCCGCCCTGTTACGCCATCCATCGCGAACGCCGATTAGCGGCTCTTGCGGTCGGCGATGATGAGATCGGCAGCGCGCCAGCCCGTGGCCATCGCCGGGGCGTTGGTGTTGCCCGAAACCGGGCTGGGCATGATCGAACAATCGACCACGCGCAGCCCCTCGACACCGCGCACCCGGGTGCGGGCATCGACCACCGCCTTGTCATCGCCGCCCATGCGACAACTCGCCACGGCATGGGTGCCGCACAAAGACAGACGACGCACCAGATCCAGCAAATCCTCATCGCTTTGCACTGCCGGGCCGGGGATAATTTCCTCGCCGCAATAAGGTGCAATCGCGGGCATCGACATATAGCGGCGCATGTAACGCACCATTGCAACCGCCGCGTGCTGATCCTCGGATGTGGTCAGCCAGTTCGGCTGCACGCGGAGCGGCGCCTCCATGTCGGGCGCTGAAATGCGGATCGAGCCTTCGCTCGTCAGCCGCAACAACTGGCCATAGATGGTCATGCCGGGTACGCGCTCGACATCGGCCAGCGGCACCGGGAAATTGTCGTCGCCGCGCGCAAAGGTGAAGCCGCTGAGGTACAATTGCAGGTCAGGTCGATCCACGCTCGGCTCCGACTTCACAAACGCCCCGACCTCGAACGGGCCAGTCGCCATCGGGCCGCGCCGCAGCAGATAATATTCCAGCACGCTGCGCACGAGGCCAAGCCCGTTGAAGCGGTGGTTGATGCCCTTGTCGCCCTTGATCCGATACGGCATCGAAAAGCCAAGATGCTCGCGCAGGCGTTCGCCCACATCGGGGCTATCCACCACCGTTTCGATGCCAAGCGACTGCAAATTCGCGCCATTGCCGATGCCCGAACGCTGGAGAATCGCGGGCGACATCATCGTACCTGCCGAAAGGATCACCTCGCCCCGGCAGTTGATCGTGACATCTCGGCCATTGACGCGGGCGGCGACGCCGATCGCGCGCTTGCCATCAAACAACACGCGGTCGACCAGCGTGTGGGTGATCACTGTCAGGTTCGGGCGCTTCTCCGCCGGGCGAAGAAAGGCATCGGCAGCACTGACACGACGACCATTTTTGATGTTGTGGTTGTAATAGCCGACGCCCTCCTGATCCTCGCGATTGAGGTCCTCGCGGCGATCAAGCCCCATCTCGACGCCTGCCTCGATCATCGCTTCCGATAGCTTGTAGCGGTGCGTGCCGACATTGACATGAACCGGCCCGCCGACACCCCGCACGCCATCGTCGCCCAGTTCATGATCTTCGATGGCGCGGAAGGCCTGCTTCATCTCGGCCCAGCCCCAGCCGGTCGCGCCGCGTGCGGCCCAGTCGTCATAATCCGCCGGCTGGCCACGCACATAGATCATCCCGTTGATCGACGACGACCCGCCCAGCACCTTGCCACGAATCCAGATTTCGCTCGCGGGATCACCCGCAATCCGGGGCTGTTCCACCGCGAAATGCCAAGCGTGCTGGGGGTCGATCACGAGTTTGCCGACACCCTTGGGCATGTGGATCAAATAGCTTGTATCGCGCCCGCCCGCTTCGAGCAGGGCCACCCGCACCGAGGGATCAGCCGACAGGCGATTGGCGAGCACGCAGCCCGCAGAACCCGCGCCCACGATGATGTAATCAAACGCTTCGTTCATCCTGCCCCCCAAAGAAAAGGGGGGCGCTGCGTCGATGACGCACGCCCCCCGATGTTGTGCTGTTGCGCGCTCAGTTTTTCTTGGCCCCGGCCTTGATCCAGGCCTTGAACAGCGCGATTTGCTCGGGAGGCAGCGGCGGCGCGCCAAATGGCATGCGCGCGCCCTTGCCCCCATTGGCGATGTGCGTGCCTTCCAGCTTCATCAACAAATAGCTGGCTTCCGGCTTGTGCGGCTGAACCCGCTTCAGATTGGCCGCCTCAATCGACTGGACCTTGACCAGGCTATCATAAGCTGCCGCCGGGTGCAGGGCCATCCGGCCCGCTTCCGCCCCGGTCAGGTGACAGGTCGCGCAGCGGGTCTTCAAAATGGGTGCCAGATCCTTGGTAAAGCTTGGTCCCGACCCGGCATGGGCTGCCGACGAAATCAGCACCCCGGCCAGCACCATCAACTTCATCGTCATGCAATATCCTTCGCGGCATGTGTGCCGGCAATGAAGCCAAACGTCAGAGCCGGCCCAATCGTGCCACCTGCGCCCAGATAAGCGGTGTGGGTCGGGGCCGCGATGCAATTGCCTGCACCATAAAGCCCCTGAATCGGCTTGTCACCGCGCCCCAACACCTGCGCCTTCTCGTTGATCAGCGGACCACCGCTGGTATCAAGCGCACCCGGCCCGAGGATGAAAGCGTAGAATGGCCCCTTTTCGGCAATCGGGTGCATGGTGACGTTCGGATAAGGATTGACCGGCTGCTTGGTGCCCTCACGACGCATCGAGAACAGCATATGCCATTCGCGATCATAGAGATGTTCACCGCGCTTGAACTCGGGATCAGCCCCTGCCTTGGCATAGCCATTGAAGCGGGCCATCGCCGCCTTGGCATTGGTTGCGAATTCCGCATTGAGCGCGACGCCGCCGGTCTTGCCCTTCACCTTGTCGAGGCGCTGGGCGATGCCAGCAAAAACCTCGTCCCAGCTATTGCCTTGGATCAGATAGGGCTGCTCGCCCTTGTCGAGTGGGAACGGGAAATCGCCGCCAAAGGCATCGATCGAGCGTTCGTCGAACAACATGAACATCAAATGGTTCGGAAATTCTTCGCGCGTCGGATCATAGGGGAAATGCGCCTGAGTACGGTCGTTATAGTCGCGCTTCTCGTTAACGCAGCGATTGCCATATTTGTTGACGAGGATCATCGAGTCACCCGGCAGTACGAAAGCGCCAAGGCCAATCGCGCGGCTGTCGAGCGCTTCTTCAAGCAGCACCTGCGTGCGCCATGCGGTACCAAGCGGCCCCATCTTCGCGCCGATTTCCTGTGCCATCTCGATGAAGTCACCGGTCGAGCCGGGCATGGCGCACGCGCCATAGATCGGCGAGGCGAACTGATGTTGGGCAATCAGGTCGGTATTATGGGCATAACCACCCGTGCCGAACACCACGCCGCGCCGTGCGCGAATGCGGATCGGCTTGTCATTCTGGGTCGCTTCAACACCGATCACACGGCCATTTTCGATCACGATGCGGCTGACGCGGGTGTCGGTCAGGATCGGCACCTTCTTCGCTTCAAGATAGGCCGCGAGTTGCGCCGCAAGGCTGCCGCCGCCGTTGGACGAACCAGCGCCGACCGCCGGTTCCAGCGTGCGCCGGGTCGGGGTCTTGTTTTCCGGCAGATGGTCGGCATAGTCCGGCGTGTCGCGGTCGAGGTTGAACAGGCGGAATTCCTTGAACGCCGTCGCGCCAAGTTCGGTCAGCCGATCAACCGCCTTATAGCCATTGTCGTAAAAGGCTTCGAGCACGCGATACTGGCGCTCGTCCAGACCAAGGGTTGGGCTCGCCGGATCATAGGTCAGCGGATAGCCATAACGCGCCATATAGCGCAGGGCGTCGTCTTTCTTGTCGTCAATGCCCGCCTTACGCAGCGCAAAATTGTTCGCAATCCACGTCACGCCGCCCGACTTGCCCGTGGTGCCGCCCAGCATCGGCATTTTTTCGACCAGCATCGCGCGCGCGCCATTGTCGATCGCGGCCACGGCCGCACTGCACGCCGCCGCACCGCTGCCGATGCACAGCACGTCGGTTTCATAATCCCATTTGGCGGCAGGTGCGGCAGCGGCAGTCGACGTCGCGGCCGAGGCCGCAGAAGCGGCGAGCACGGCAGTTGCGGCACCCGCGCCAGCCAGCAACTGGCGGCGGTCAATCCGTTTGTCGGTCACTTTATCTCTCCCACGTGACGGGTCGCGCGCGCGCCCATTTGGATAACAGGTAATGTTACCCGGTTTATGGTTGGCATATCCTCGCGACAAAACTATGACTTTGTCCAGTCGGGTGGCACATGGCCACCGCCAGCGGGAAGGAACGGCGTGTCGGAAATGCTCACGATCGAGCGGCAGGAAGAAGCACTGGCAAGCCTCCGCCCGGAAGCGCTGCTTGGCGATGAAGGGTCGCACCAACAGCGAAAAAGCTTGGAAATGCGGACCCGCATCATCGAATCCGCGATCGATTGCTTGGTCGAGAAAGGCTATGCAGGTCTATCCGCCAATGATGCCGCGCGGCGTGCCGGGGCATCACGCGGCGCGGTGCACCATCATTTTTCGAATCGCATGCAATTGGTGGCGGCGGTCGTGGAATTCACCTTCTACCGCCGCATGGAACTGTTCCTCGATCTGTACAACCGATCGGCAAAACCCAGCGACCCCGATCGTGCGATCCGAGCCGCTGCCTTGCTGTTCTGGAAGACACTGCGCACCCGCGAATATGCCGCTTATATCGAACTGGCGCTGGCATCGCGCACGGACGAGGAGGTGAAACGTCACTTCCTTGAAACCTCGCAGCGCTTCGACCGGGTGTGGACCGAACAAATGTCGGCAATGTTTCCCCATTGGCGTGAACCGCTGCGGATCGTGACCGATTTCGCATTGTCCGCCTATACCGGGCTGATCATCCAACAAGGCGTGCTCGGCACCGGTCGGCGCAGCGCCAAGGTGCGAGAACTGATCACCACCGTGATCACCAAACTTCAGCGCGGCGAACTGCCCTGACATGCGCCTCCAGAAAAGATCAGCATTCGCGCTCCATCGAGCCTGTTAAGCTGCCGTCCCTGAGCAAGAAAAAGGAACTGCCATGTCGAAGGTCATCATATCCGGTTTCATCGATTTCGGAGACAAGGACGTCACCCCCATTCTTCAGGGCGCACGCGAGCTGATCGAGATGACCTATGACGAGCCGGGCTGCATTCATTATGTCTGGAGTGCCGACGTGCTGCGCCCCGGCCGGGTCTGGGTCTATGAAGAATGGCAGTCGGTCGAGACACTCGCCGCCCATCTCGTCGCCGACTCTTATCTGCGGATGAGCGGCTATCTGGCGCAGTCGGGCCTAACCGGCGCGACGGTGAACAAATATCTCATCGCGACTGACGAGCCGGTCTATGATGCGACAGGCGTTGCCCGCGCCGAATTCTCGAACCGCTAAAGGACCGCCCCATGGCCGATCGATCACAACAGGTCTGGTTCATCACCGGCGCATCGGCGGGCTTCGGTCGGGAAATCACCAAGGCGGTGCTCGCTGCCGGTGGTCGTGTGTTCGCCACCGCGCGCCATCCCGCTGACCTCGCCGATCTGGCGGCAGGCGCAGACGGCAGGCTGATCGCCCATTCGCTTGATGTGACCAAACGGGACGAGATCCACGCCGCCGTTGCGGCCGCCAACGCCGCTTTTGGCGGAATTGATGTGCTGGTCAACAATGCGGGCTATGGCCTGATCGCCAGCGTCGAAGAAGCCCATGAGGCGGATTACGCCCGTATGTTCGCGGTCAACCTTTATGGCCCGCTCGACCTCATCCGCGCCATATTACCGGGCATGCGGGCGCAGCGCCGGGGCTGGATCGTCAACATCTCGTCGATTGCGGGCCGCACCTCGGTGCCGGGCGGCGCTTTTTATTCGGCGAGCAAATATGCGCTAGAGGGCCTGTCAGACGGCCTGCGGATGGAGGTCGAACCGCTTGGCATTGGCGTGACAGTGGTCGAACCGGGCGCCTTCCGCACCGACTTCGCCGGACGTTCGCTCGTCATTGGCCCACCGGGCCATCCGGATTACGCCGCCACCGTCGGGCGTTTCGCCGAGATACTGCCCAGCTATGACGGCAAGCAACCGGGCGACCCCGCCAAGGCTGCCGCCGCGATCCTCGCCGCGCTGGATCATGACAAGCCACCGCGCCAGTTGCTGTTGGGCAGCGATGCGCTTGGCTCCATCGAACCGATTGTGCAGGCCCAGCGCGAGGAAATTGACCGCTGGCGCACGCTATCTCTGGGCACCGACTTCACAAGCTGAACCGCCGTGCATAGATAAATGATCACCCGATATAAGGGAGTGGACGAGGATGACGGAAAGCGAAATAGACGTGCTGCTCTGGCGGCCAAAAGATGCAGATGACGCCGCCATGCGCGCGGGCGTGCTGGCCGAAGTGGAGCGATTGCAGGCAGCCCTGCCCGGCCATGTCTGCGCCTTCACCCCCGGCTGTCCGGCCGGGTCGATGCCCTCCCTTGCCCATGCAGAGGCAGGCGGCCCCGGCCTATCCCGGCCCGATGCGCTGCTCCACATCCGGCCGTTCGACGCCGCCGCGGAACAGGCGCTGGCAGGGCTGGGCGACCGGCTCGCCCGATCGGTTGAGCGGGCGGAAGTCTTCGCCTGCATCCGCCACAGCGTGCTGCCCGGCTATGATACCATTCGCCTGTTCTTCGGATTTCAGCGGCTCGAACACCAAACGCGCGAGGCGTGCCATGATTATTGGCTCAACGTCCATGCCGATTTCGGTCGGCGTTTAATTCCGCCTTACAGCTATCACCAATTGCACGTGCAGGCGGAGGCCACCGCCCGTGCCGCCGCGGCGACCGGTCTGCCCGCATCGGTGCTCGATGGGGTGGCGGAGGTGTATTTCCCGGATATTCCCGCCTTTATCGCCCAGCTTTCCCGCCCCGATGTGGCCAGCGAAGCGCTGGAGGATGAGCGCAATTTCATCGACCATGCGCGCAGCCTGTTCTGGATCTATGACATGCGCGCCGAACAGGAGCCTGCGTGATGACCATCGACGACCTTGATGACAAGACCGCCGCCACCGCATTTCGTCGGCTGGTGCATCACCTTCAGCACCGGCAGGATGCCCAGAATATCGACCTGATGGGGCTTGCCGGTTTCTGCCGCAACTGCCTGTCCGAATGGGTGGAGGATGGATCGGACGGCGCGCTTGACCGCGACGCGGCGCGACTGGCGATCTATGGCATGCCTTATGACGAATGGAAGCGACAGCAACCGCCCGCGACGCCGGAGCAACTGGCAAAGATGGAGGCCAGCCTGAAACTTAACCGCCCCTAAACCCTCAACCCAACCGGCTGTCCGTCACGATATCTGCGTCAGGATCGTCCCTGCGAGGCGATGACCGGACAGCCACGCCGCCTCGATCCGTGCGCCGCCCAGCCAATCCCCACACACGCCCAGACGCAGCCGGGGATTCCAATAGGGTGCGGCCTCACGCGATGTGGTGCGGGCATAGCGCCAGCGATGCGCGGCGGCATATAGCAACGGCGGCAAAGGCGCGCCCATTTCTGCCGCCAGCGCGGCGAGTAACAGGCGGGTGACCTCCTCACCTGATCGTTCCAACTGCGCCTGCGACCATGGTACATTGGCTTGCACCACCCAAGTTTCGGGGCCGTAGCGCCCGGGCTTGGCGGCATTGCGTGCAGCCCAGGCAATATCGCCCCGATGCCGCAGCACATCATCGCTGATCGGCAGCGGTGCAGCAAATGCAGCCATCACGGTCCAGCATGGCTCCGACAAGGTCGCCCGCGCCTGCGCGGCGATCTGCTCATCCAACGGGGCAAGCAGGCTGGCGGCCTGTTCCGCGGGCACCGCCACAATCGCCGCATCGCAGCTTTGTGCGTCAAAACCTTCGCCAGAAATCAACCAGCCCGTCCCGCTCTGCTCCACCTGCTCAACCCGTGCACCCCAATGGACATTGCGCGGCTGGGCCAGCGCCTTGATGATCGCGTTCATGCCCGGCGTGCCGACCCATGCATCCGCACCGGCAGCATCCCATCGCGCCGCATGGCCATCGCGCTCCAGCCCCTCGATCATGGCGGTGAAATCGGGATCACGCGCCGTCAGATATTGCGCCCCATGATCAAAATGGAGCCGCCCATCGGGCAGATCGACCCGCCGCGTCGACATGCGCCCACCGGGGCCACGCCCCTTGTCGAACAGCACCGTCTTATAGCCCGACCGGGCGAGACGATTGGCACAGGCAAGCCCCGCAATACCGGCACCAATAACTGCGACGCGCATATTTTCTCCCGAATTGGCCTGACCGGCGGCACGCCATGACGTAAAAGCGCGACCATACCCTATGCCACCCCTTCCCAACCGGCGATACGGCAATAGAGTGGTAGGAACAGCATCATCGCACCCGCCATGATGATCGGCTATGGAGGAGCCACGCGATATCGCCCGACCCTTGGTCAGGGCAAGCAGGAGGCCCGATCATGGAGATTACCGCCGCAATCTTGAGACAGAGCGGACATCAGGCCCGTCCTTATGCGACCTCCGAACCGCTCGCCTTGGACAAGGTACAACTGGCACCACCCCGCCCGGGCGAATTGCTGGTGCGGATCGATGCGGCGGGCCTGTGCCATTCCGACCTGTCCGTCATCAACGGCGACCGCCCCCGGCCGATGCCGATGGCGCTGGGCCATGAAGCGGCGGCCACCGTGTTGGCAACCGGCGATGCCGCAGACCCGTCATTTGCTGTCGGGGACCGGGTGGTGCTCGTCTTCCTGCCGGCCTGCGGCGAATGCATCGAATGCCGCTCCGGGCGCGGTTATCTCTGCCCCAGCGCCGCCGCCGCCAATGGTGCTGGCGAGCTGATGCAGGGTGAGTGCCGACTATCGGCGCAAGGAACACCCGTGCACCATCATCTTGGGGTCTCCGCCTTCGCAACCCATGCCGTGATCGACCGCCGCTCCGCCGTGAAGATCGACGCCGATATTCCGCCCGAGATTGCCGCACTTTTCGGCTGTGCAGTGCTGACCGGTGTCGGCGCGGTGATGAACACCGCCGCGCTGCGTCCCGGTGAAAGCGTCCTCATATACGGGCTGGGCGGCGTCGGACTGGCCGCCGCCATGGGGGCATTGGCCGCTGGTGGAACGTCGGTGATGGCAGTTGATCCCTCACCCGAAAAGCGGGCGCTTGCGCTAGAACTGGGTGTCACCTACGCGGTCGCACCGGACGCAGCGACCACCCTGCCCGCCGCGGATGTCGTGATTGAAACCGTCGGCAAGGCCAGCGTGCTCGCTGCAGCCTATGCCATGGCGAAGCGTGGCGGGCGCGTGATCACCGTTGGCCTGCCTAACCCCAATGAACAGCTGACGATCCCGGCCTTGTCGCTGGTGGCCGAGGGCAAAACACTGATCGGCAGCTATATGGGGTCGTCGATCCCGCACCGCGACATTCCGCGCTACATCGCCCTGTGGCGGGCGGGACGGCTCCCGGTCGAACGACTGCTGACATCGGTCAGCCCCTTGGCGGACATCAATCGGTTGATGGACCGACTCGCCGATGGCGATGCAATCCGCCAAATCGTCCTGCCCGGCTGATCTGCACACCCCCAACACTCCCCCCATATCGCGCGCCCAACAAATGGGTCCGAAGCGGCGCTTTCAACCAATATTCGTCAATTTCCCCGATGCTACTCATGGCCTTGTTCACAGCCATCGGCCGGTTCGTGCCTGCCTGTTCGACAAGGGAAATAGCCGATGGCGCAAGACAACGCCGACTTTCGCCGCGCGCTGAGCGATGTGCTGGGCCGCGATGAGGTGCGCCGACTGCATGAGGCCGTGACGGCTGCGCTGGCCTCTGGCCAAAGGGTGATCTTGGATGCCAGCGCGGTAGCGCATGTCGAGATGATCGGCTGGGCCTGGCTCGCCCATCTCCGCCGACAGGCACGCCTGCTCGATCAACCGGTCGAAATCACCAACCCGTCGCCCGCACTGATCCAGGCCGCCAAGGCATGCGGCTGCCTGCCTTTGTTGGATGGGTCTGAACTGGACTGAACAAGCCCGGGGTACCGGCGATAGCATCGCCGGCCCTGGATATGGAATGTGCAAGAAAAGTTGGTGCGGTCGAGAAGACTCGAACTTCCACGGCCTTTCGGCCACAACGACCTCAACGTTGCGCGTCTACCAGTTCCGCCACGACCGCACTCAATCTGAGACACCGGAACTACCCGGTGGCTGGTAGGCCGCTGCCCCTAGCAAAGCATTTCGGGGTCTGCAATGGCCATCGCGTCCGGGGGCAAGATTTTTCTCACCCGCGACAAGCTGTCTCAGCCCGGTTTACGCAGCAACAGGCAGGACCAGTCGCCACGATCGATACGATCATCGAGCGCGACCGCTTGCGCTGCATAGGCGTCGATCACCTTGTCGGCCTGAGTCGCCAGCAGCCCGGCGAGAATGACATAGCCCCCCGATTCGACCGTCGCACAGATGGACGGCGCGAGGTCGATCAGCGGGCCGGCGAGGATGTTGGCCACCACAAGATCGAACGGCACGCCGGCCGCAATCGCCGGATGCGCCATGCCATCCGCCACGGCGAGCGCGAGTTCGCCTGCCCCCGTGCCTTGGGGGATGTGGTTGATGACGGCGTTGTCCCGACTGACATCGATTGAGATCGGGTCGATATCCGTCGCCATCGCCCGCGCCTGCGGCCAAAGATACATGGCTGCAAAGGCAAGCAGGCCGGTCCCGGTGCCCACGTCGATCAGATTGTGAATGGCAACGCCGCGCGCCGCCAAACGGTCGAGCAATATCAAACAGCCGGAAGTCGTTTCATGTTGGCCCGTTCCAAAGGCCAGCCCGGCATCGATTTCGAACGCCACCGCGTCGGCCGGCACCGAGTCGCGATGCACCGGGGTGTGGACATAAAAGCGCCCGGCGCGAACTGGTTCCAGTCCGGCTTGGCTCATTGTCACCCAATCTTGGGCGGCGAGATGCTCGATCCGCGGTGCCATACCGGCAGCCGACGGTACCAGCGCCAACACCTGCGCGATCAGCGCAGCGGCAGGTTCATGATCGAAATAGGCCTCCAGCAGCCAATCATCTGGCCGATCCGGGTCAGGCTCCTGCGTCATGATGACGGGCCAGCCCGGTTCTTCCGGCGCATCGGCCAATGGTGCCGCTTCGGCTTCGGCCTTGTTGCACGGGATGGTGAGCTTCCAGCTGTCGCCATTATCGGCCATGCGCTTATTCCCTGATCGATCCATGCCGGATGGCCCGGCTTCATGATCCCGGCCTTAGCGGGGAGCGCCCTCGGCTTCAACGCCCCTCCGATTTTGGTGAGGAAGACAGCAGACAGAGACATTTCAACGCAATTTGCTCCTTTGAACCGGTTGCGTTGCGGAATCTTTGCGCTAAAGGTCGCTCCAACTCATGGCGCAGATTCCGCGATTGGAATCCGCGTAGTTTGAACGCAGTCCAGGGGGAATGAATATGGCCCGCAACAGCAATCGGCCCTTGTCGCCGCACTTGCAGATCTGGCGCTGGGGACCGGCTATGGCCGTGTCGATCCTGCATCGCGCCTCCGGTTCGATCCTGTCCTTTGGCGGCAGCGTCATGCTTGTTGCCTGGCTCGCCGCCATTGCAGCCGGTCCGGACACCTACGCAAAGTTCATCGATTGCATGACCGCCGATGAAGGTAACGCCCTCCACATCGGTGGGTTGAACATCATCCCGTTCATCGTGCTCTTCGGTATCAGCTGGGCATTTTTCCAGCATCTCGGCTCTGGCCTGCGCCACCTCGTGCTCGACACCGGTGCCGGCTACGAACTGAAGACCAACCGCTTCTGGTCCATCGCCGTCATGCTCGGCGGGATCGCGGCGACGATTGCCCTTTGGGCACTCATTCTGGCGAGGTAATCATGGGTAATGGAACTGGCATCGGTCGCGTTCGCGGCCTTGGTTCGTCCAAGCAGGGTGGCCATCACTGGGTCATCCATCGCTTCACCGCGTTCGGCAATTTGCTGCTCGCACCGTGGCTGCTGGTCTCGCTCGTCCGCCTGCCGGACCTGAGCTTCGAGACGGTCGCCGCTTGGCTGTCGTCGCCATTCGCATCGGTGGCGATGCTGTTGCTGGTCGTCTCGGTCTTCTGGCACATGCGCATGGGCCTGCAGGTCGTGATCGAGGATTATGTCCATGACGAGGGCAACAAGCTGATCTCGCTGCTGGCGCTTAACGCCTTCGTGCTCATCGCCGCCGCGCTTGCCGTGGTGTCCGTTCTCAAGATTGCCGTCATCGGAGGGGCCGCCTAATGGCCAACGCATATAACATCATTGACCATGTTTATGACACGGTCGTCGTCGGCGCTGGTGGTTCGGGCCTCCGCGCCACCATGGGTTCGGCTGAAGCTGGCCTGAAGACCGCGTGCATCACCAAGGTGTTCCCGACCCGCTCGCACACCGTGGCGGCGCAGGGCGGTATCGCGGCGTCGCTTGGCAACAACACGCCGGATCACTGGACCTGGCACATGTATGACACCGTCAAGGGTTCCGACTGGCTCGGCGACCAAGACGCGATCGAATATATGGTGCGCGAAGCCCCGGCGGCGGTGTACGAGCTGGAACATGCCGGCGTGCCGTTCAGCCGCAACAATGACGGCACGATCTATCAGCGTCCGTTCGGTGGCCATATGCAGAATCTCGGCGCTGGCCCGCCCGTGCAGCGCACCTGCGCCGCGGCCGACCGTACCGGCCACGCGATGTTGCACGCGCTGTACCAGCAGTCGCTGAAATATGATGCCGACTTCTACATCGAATATTTTGCCATCGACCTGATCATGGAAAATGGCGAATGCCGTGGCGTGATCGCGCTGTGCATGGAAGACGGCTCGATCCATCGCTTCCGCAGCCATGCCGTCGTGCTCGCGACGGGCGGCTATGGCCGTTGCTATTTCTCGGCGACCTCGGCCCATACCTGCACCGGCGACGGTGGCGGCATGGTGTTGCGCGCTGGCCTGCCGTTGCAGGACATGGAATTCGTGCAGTTCCACCCGACCGGCATTTACGGTGCGGGCGTGCTGATTACGGAAGGCGCGCGCGGCGAAGGCGGTTATCTGACCAACTCGCAGGGCGAACGCTTCATGGAACGTTATGCTCCGTCGGCCAAGGACCTCGCCTCACGCGACGTCGTGTCGCGCTGCATGGCGATGGAAATCCGCGAAGGCCGTGGCGTCGGCAAGGATGGGGATCATATCTATCTCCATCTCGACCATCTCGACCCGAAGGTGCTGGCGGAACGTCTGCCGGGCATCACCGAAACCGGCAAGATCTTTGCCAATGTCGATCTGACCCGCCAGCCACTGCCGGTGGTGCCGACCGTGCATTACAACATGGGTGGCATTCCTTGTAACTATCACGGCGAAGTCGTGACGCTGCGTGATGGTAACCCGGACGCTGTCGTCCCGGGCCTGTTCGCCGTCGGCGAAGCGGCCTGCGTGTCGGTCCATGGCGCAAACCGCCTTGGCTCCAACTCGCTGATCGATCTCGTGGTGTTCGGTCGCGCGACCGGCAAGCGTCTTGCCGAAATCGTCAAGCCGGGTACGCCCCTGCCCGCCACACCGAAGGACAGCGCCGATCTGGCGCTGGGTCGCCTCGACCACTTCCGCACCGCCAAGGGTGGCACGCCGACGGCGCAGATCCGCCTCGACATGCAGAAGACCATGCAGAAGCATGCCGCGGTGTTCCGCGACAACAAGCTGCTGGGCGAAGGCGTGGACAAGATGAAGGAGGTCTATGCCTCGATGAACGATGTCGGCGTGACCGACCGTTCGCTCATCTGGAACACCGATCTGGTGGAAACGCTGGAACTCGACAACCTCGTGTCTCAGGCCCGCTGCACCATCGAAAGCGCCTTCAACCGCAAGGAAAGCCGCGGCGCGCACATGCACGAAGATTATCCGGAACGCGACGACGCGAACTGGATGAAGCACACGATCAGCTGGTTCGAAGGCTGGGGCGGCAAGGGTGGTAATGTCACGCTTGATACCCGTCCGGTCCACGAATACACGCTGACCGACGAAGCCGAATATGTGCAGCCCAAGGCCCGCGTCTATTGAGGCGAGCCCGCTCACCGGCTTGAAATCATAGAAAAGGGCGGGCCATCTGGTCCGCCCTTTTTGTTAAGGCCCAGCCAAGGGGCCGTCAGCCCCTTACCCGCCGCATGACCCAAGCGCCTCCGCTTAGAGCAGGCCGTCGAGCGCCGCTGTCGCCACGGCGTCGCGCTTTTGCGAGCGCATCTCTTCCGTCAGCAACAGGCGATCAGCCATCGAACGCCAAGCCGCCTCGGACCGGCGGAACCGGTCACGGACATTTTCAAGCATCGCCCCATCGGCTGAACGCGCACAGTCTTCGGCACGGGCAAGGTAGAAATCGCTGGTAGCGCTCATGATGGGACTCCTGAATGGACGGCGGGTAGAAAGGCGAATCTCAATTTGAAGCCGTTAGTCCACCATATCCGCGACAAGGCGACGCAACTGATGGCGATCCAACGGGATCGACCAAGGCGCACGCCGGTCACGGCTGATAGTCGTCGGCTGACAGCTCCCGCTTACCGGGTTAATATGAAGCGAATAATGTACACGATCTGATTGCATGAAATGTCCTGGGCAGTGGCTTGTTCGCGCTGCTGCCTTGATAAATGAATATAAGTGGGCGGGATGGACATTGGCCACATCACCTACCCGAAGCACGGAACAGAATGGCCCCGTGGCAAGCACCTCGCCGGATTGAACGGGCAAGGCGGGAGAAATCACCGTCCGCGCAAGCCCAAAGGCCCACGCGGACGAGAAAGGTCAGGCGGCGGCGAGATTGACAGCGGACTGTTTGCCGCGACGATCCGTCTCAAGCTCATAGCTTACGCGCTGTTCCTTGTTGAGCGTTGCCATGCCGGCACGCTCAACCGCCGTGATGTGCACGAACGCATCGCCCGAGCCATCTTCGTTTGAAATAAAGCCGTAGCCCTTATCGATGTTAAAAAATTTCACAGTGCCAACTGGCATCTTCATTCCTTCCAAGAACGTGCGTTCCGCCAGACAATCTGCCTGCGGAG
Source organism: uncultured Sphingomonadales bacterium (assembly GCA_903821605.1). Lineage (GTDB taxonomy): Bacteria > Pseudomonadota > Alphaproteobacteria > Sphingomonadales > Sphingomonadaceae > Alteraquisediminimonas. The sequence continues at coordinate 235,752 of CAIJLZ010000011.1, forward strand.
CCAAGAAGCGAGAAAAGAAAAAGAGATACCGAGCGGCGTCGAAATTTCTGTCGCAAGCGACGTTAGCCTTACCAATATAAGGCACAACGCGAAAAAATCAATGGCGCATCCGGATTTGGGCCGGACCGCACGCGGTGAGGCCGGTTGCTCCGCGTCACATAACCGACTCAGACAGGCCGAAATTTTTTCCGGGACCAACCCTTGACCCGCATTTTGCCCGACCCCATATCCCGTCTCGTTAGCACTCACCCCAATTGAGTGCTAATTCATTTTTCCGGTGCCTGCTGGCTGCAAAGCTGACGCAGGTGCGTTGATTTAGAGAGGGAAACAACCATGTCATTTCGCCCCCTGCACGATCGCGTGCTGGTCCGCCGCGTCGAAGCAGTAGAAAAGACCGCTGGCGGCATCATCATCCCCGACACCGCCAAGGAAAAGCCGCAAGAAGGTGAAGTTGTCTCGGTCGGCACCGGCATCCGGGCCGAAGATGGCAAGATCACCCCGCTTGATGTCAAGGCTGGTGATCGCATTCTGTTCGGCAAATGGTCGGGTACCGAAGTCAAGGTCGGCGGCGAAGATCTGCTGATCATGAAGGAATCCGACATTCTCGGCATCATTGGCTAAGCGCCAATCTCGTTACGATATTATCCAGGAAGGATTTTAAACCATGGCAGCCAAGGACGTAAAATTTGGCCGTGACGCCCGTGAGCGCATTCTGCGCGGCGTCGACATTCTCGCAGACGCGGTGAAGGTCACCCTCGGGCCCAAGGGCCGCAACGTCGTGATCGACAAGTCGTTCGGCGCACCGCGCATCACCAAGGACGGCGTCACCGTCGCCAAGGAAATCGAACTCAAGGACAAGTTCGAAAACATGGGCGCCCAGATGCTCCGCGAAGTCGCCTCCAAGGCGAACGACGCTGCGGGTGACGGCACCACCACCGCGACCGTGCTGGCCCAGGCCATCGTGCGCGAAGGCATGAAGTCGGTCGCTGCGGGCATGAACCCGATGGACCTGAAGCGCGGCATCGATCAGGCCGTGAACGCCGTGGTCGAAGACCTCAAGAAGCGTTCGAAGCCGGTTGCCGGTTCTTCGGAAATCGCTCAGGTCGGTATCATCTCGGCCAATGGTGACCGTGAAGTCGGCGAAAAGATCGCCGAAGCCATGGAAAAGGTCGGCAAAGAAGGCGTGATCACGGTTGAAGAAGCCAAGGGTCTCGACTTTGAACTCGACGTGGTTGAAGGCATGCAGTTCGATCGCGGCTATCTGTCGCCGTACTTCATCACCAACCCGGAAAAGATGCACGTCGAACTCAACGACCCGTTCATCCTGATCCACGAAAAGAAGCTTTCGAACCTGCAGGCCATGCTGCCGATCCTCGAAGCGGTCGTGCAGTCGGGTCGCCCGCTGCTCATCATCGCGGAAGACATCGAAGGCGAAGCGCTGGCGACCCTCGTCGTCAACAAGCTGCGCGGCGGCCTCAAGGTCGCTGCCGTCAAGGCCCCGGGCTTCGGCGATCGTCGCAAGGCGATGCTGGAAGACATCGCCATCCTGACCAAGGGTGAGATGATCTCGGAAGACCTCGGCATCAAGCTCGAAACCGTTTCGCTCGCCATGCTCGGCCAGGCCAAGCGCGTCACCATCGACAAGGACACCACCACCATCGTCGATGGCGCCGGTGAAGCCGAAGCGATCAAGGGCCGCGTGGAAGCCATTCGTGCCCAGATCGAAAACACCACCTCCGACTATGATCGCGAAAAGCTGCAAGAACGTCTTGCCAAGCTGGCTGGCGGCGTGGCCGTGATCAAGGTTGGCGGCTCGACCGAAGTGGAAGTCAAGGAACGCAAGGATCGCGTTGATGACGCGCTGCACGCGACCCGCGCTGCCGTTGAAGAAGGCATCGTTCCGGGCGGCGGCACGGCCCTGCTTTACGCCACCAAGGCACTGGCTGGCCTGAAGGGTTCGAACGACGACCAGACCCGTGGTATCGATATCATCCGCAAGGCGATCATCGCGCCGCTGCGTCAGATCGCGACCAATGCGGGCCATGACGGTGCCGTCGTTTCGGGCAATCTGCTGCGTGAAAACGACGAAACCCAGGGCTTCAACGCCGCGACCGACACCTATGAAAATCTGGTGGCTGCCGGCGTGATCGACCCGACCAAGGTCGTCCGCACCGCGCTGCAGGATGCCGCTTCGGTGGCTGGCCTGCTGATCACCACGGAAGCCGCGATTTCGGATGCGCCGGAAGACAAGGCACCGGCCATGGGCGGCATGCCCGGTGGCATGGGTGGCATGGGCGGCATGGGCGGCATGGATTTCTAATCCACGTCCCAGACGCGAAAAAGGGGCCGGGGGAGCAATCCTCCGGCCCTTTCTTTTTATTGAATGGTCACCGCGTCAGAACACATCGTAGCGCACATCCACGATCCGGCCAGCCCGGTTCACCAATAACAGATCGTCATAGTAACGGACCCAGCGCAGCCCGCGCCCCGGATAGGCGTAGCGCCCTTCCCGCCAAGTGAAGCGATCGTTCCAATAATATCGCGGCAGTTCAACGCCCGAACGATAGCGATAATAGCCCCGGCGATCGCCATAGCGGTTATTCCGCTCCCAGCGGCGATGATCATTGTCATGCCAAGCCGCACGCTCATCCCGCCGCACCTCGCGCACGCCACGCACGTCACGTCCATCTCGCATCACCCAACCGGCATCACTGCGGCTATCATTACGGGTATCATTACGGGTATCATTGCGGGTATCATTGCGCCGTGTGCCACGCTCATCGCGATGGTCGCGGCTGACCTCTGTTTGATCGCGCTGCCAGCCAGCCCGGTCGGGACCATCGGCCAGCGCCATGCCCGGCAAAACAACCGTGGCGGCAATCGTCGCAAGCAACAATTTACGCATGACAATATCCTTTCCTCATCATGGGCGGCGAAGAAACATCGCCCGATGGATCACGGAATCGCATGAGTCGGCTGAACGGCCCGGTAATGGGCTTGTCAGCTTCTGTTTATCTTAGGGAGCGGATCAGCGCCCTCGACACGGGTGCATGTATCCAACATACTCCCCCGCCTGACGGCAGGGGAGTATGTGATCTTCAGCTTAGCTGCCCGTGACAGTGCTTGTACTTCTGGCCCGAACCACATGGGCAAGGCGCGTTCCGGCTGACCAGACCTTCCCATTCACGGGGGTCGCTGCCGAGGTCGGGATTATCGACCGGGACATATTGCAGCGGCGGCAAGCGCGTGGTGACCAGCCCGGAACCGGCGTCAATATCGCCGCTGTCATCATTGCCGGTCAGCGGATCGATATGGGTGGTGAAGATATTCGGCATGTCCGGCAACGGGGCCGGTTGCTCCATCTGCAACTGCGCGAAGGAGATGATGCGGGTGACATCCTCGCGGATCGCCATCAACATGCGTTCGAACATCGCAAAGGCTTCGCGCTTATATTCGTTGATCGGCTGTTTTTGCGCATAAGCACGCAGGTGGATGACCTGACGCAGCGCATCCAGCGTGGAAAGATGCTCCTTCCAATGATGGTCGAGCGTCTGCAACAGGATCGATTTTTCGATACTACGACGAACATCGACCTCAAGCCCGGCCATCTTGGCGAGGATCAGCTCGTCCGACATGCCGCGCAGGCGATCCTCGATGATTTCCGGCTCCATACCGTCTTCCTCAAGCCAAGCGCCGAGCTGCGGCTGCAGGTTGAGGACGGATTCGATACGGCTATTCAGCCCCTCGATATCCCATTGTTCCGGATAGGTTTCGGGCGGGCAGGCCTCGCCGACCAGCGCGTTGATCGTCTCGTGGCGCATATCATCGACGATGTCATCCACCGCCTCGGCATCCATGATGTCGGCGCGCTGTTCATAGATGACCTTACGCTGATCGTTCATTACGTCATCATATTCGACGACCTGTTTGCGGATGTCGTAATTGCGCGCCTCGACCTTTTTCTGCGCGGTCTCAATCGCCTTGGAGATCAGCGGCGAAATGATCGCCTCGCCATCCTCCAGATTCTTATTCATCATCCGCGCGAACATCGTCTGCGGCCCGAAAATGCGCAGCAGATCGTCGTCAAGCGAGAGATAGAAGCGCGACAGGCCGGGATCGCCCTGACGGCCCGAACGGCCACGCAGCTGATTATCGATGCGCCGGCTTTCATGCCGCTCGGTGCCGAGCACGAACAAACCGCCAGCGTCCAGCACGCGCTGCTTCTCAACGGCGATTTCGCGCCGGATCTGTTCGATTGCAGCGTCACGCTCCGGCCCTTCGGCCATGCCGTCAAGCTCGTCATTGACGCGGAAATCAAGATTACCACCCAACTGAATATCGGTGCCACGGCCAGCCATGTTGGTCGCAATCGTCACCGCGCCAAGCCGACCCGCCTGCGCCACGATATGGGCTTCTGATTCATGATAGCGGGCGTTGAGCACATTGTGATCGACCCCCTCTTTCTTGAGGAACTCCGACAGCAATTCCGATTTTTCAATCGACACGGTGCCGACCAGCACCGGCTGGTCCCGCAGCGATGCCGCCTTGATCGCTTGGGTAATGGCCGCGAATTTATCGCCCTCGTTCTTGTAGAACTCATCATTCTCATCGATCCGCAGCACCGGCACATTCGTCGGGATGGTAACGACGTTCATCTTATAGATGTCGTAGAATTCCGGTGCCTCGGTCAGCGCGGTGCCGGTCATGCCGCCGATCTTCGGGTACATGCGGAAGAAATTCTGGAAGGTGATGGAGGCGAGCGTCTGGTTCTCAGGCTCGATATTCACGCCTTCCTTGGCTTCCACCGCCTGATGCAGGCCATCCGACCAGCGGCGGCCATCCATCATGCGGCCGGTAAATTCGTCGATGATGACGACCTTGTCATCCTTGACGATATAATCGATGTCGCGCCGGAAGATGACATTGGCCCGCAGGGCTTGGTTCAGATGGTGAACCGCCTGGGTGTTCTCATAATCATAGAGATTGGTACCCATCAGCAGCCCGGCATTTTCCAACAGGCGCTCGGCCTTTTCGGTGCCGTCCTCGGTCAACACGATCGAACGCTGCTTCTCGTCGATCTCATAATCTTCAGCCGAGAGGTGCTTCACCACGGCATCGACCGCGATATAAAGTTCCGATTTATCATCGGTCGGGCCGGAAATGATGAGCGGCGTGCGCGCCTCGTCGATCAGGATCGAGTCGACTTCGTCGACAATCGCATAGCTGAACGACCGGTGGACCATCTGGCCGCGATCATATTTCATGTTGTCGCGCAGATAGTCGAAACCAAGCTCGTTATTGGTCGCATAAGTGATATCGGCGTTATAGGCTTCGCGCCGGGCGACCTCATCAAGGTTCGGCACAATGACGCCCACGGTCAGGCCCAGGAAACGATAGACCTGCCCCATCCAGTCGGCGTCGCGACGGGCGAGATAGTCGTTGACCGTCACGACATGCACACCCTTGCCGGCCAGCGCATTGAGGTAGCACGCCAATGTCGCGACCAGCGTCTTGCCTTCACCGGTCCGCATTTCGGCGATTTCACCGCGATGGAGAACAATACCGCCGATCAGCTGCACATCATAATGGCGTTGACCAAGCACCCGCTTGGCCGCCTCGCGCACCGTGGCGAAGGCCTCGGGCAGGATATCATCAAGCGTCTCATCAGCGGCCAGCCGCTCACGGAACTTGATCGTCTGGTTTTTCAACCCGTCGTCGTCAAGCGCCGAAATTTCAGGCTCCAGCGCGTTGATCTTATCGACGATCTTGCGCAGCGACTTCACATAACGATCATTGGACGAGCCGAAAACCGACTTGGCAATGCGGGCGAAAACCATGGGAATTCCTTGAAAAACACGACAGGTGATCGCCTGAGCATCAACCCCGCCAATCCGAGCAAGCGAAATAGGGTCTGGCAGGCCAAAGGTCAAGGAATGGCGGGAGTTTGTAACGCCTCGCAGCCCTCGCCTGCCGGGCTGGTAAAATGGTCGGGAACCCACTACATCCCCGGCCATCATGTTCGACCTGTTCCAGCTTGAAGGCCCAGCCAAAGCCCGCCGTATCGTCGTTGCGATGTCGGGCGGCGTTGACTCGTCGGTCGTGGCTGCACTTGCCGCGCGTTCGGGCGCGGAAACAATTGGCGTCACGCTCCAACTGTACGACCATGGCGCCGCCGTGGGGCGGACCGGCAGTTGCTGTGCCGGGCAGGATATCCGCGATGCCCGCGCGGTCGCCGACAAGCTTGGCATCGCGCATTATGTGTTCGACCATGAAAGCAGCTTCCGCCAGTCGGTGATCGACCAGTTCGCCGACGAATATCTGAAGGGCCGCACGCCCATTCCTTGTGTTCGCTGCAACATGGGGGTGAAGTTCACCGACCTGTTCCGTCTTGCCAAGGATCTAGGCGCCGACTGCCTCGCCACCGGCCATTATGTCCGCCGCGCGCTGGGCGTGCAGGGGGCGGAATTGCATCGTGCTGCTGATCCGGCACGCGACCAGAGCTATTTCCTGTTCGCCACCACCAATGAACAGCTCGATTATCTGCGCTTCCCACTGGGCGGCATGCCCAAGCCAGAAGTCCGCGCCATCGCGCAGGAGTTGGGGCTTATCGTGGCAATGAAGCCCGATAGTCAGGACATCTGTTTCGTCCCCAATGGCGACTATGCCAGCGTCGTGCGCAAGGTCCGGCCAGAGGCGGGGATTGATGGCCCGATCCTCGACATGGCAGGCCGGGAGTTGGGCCGCCACAAGGGGCTGATCCACTATACAGTGGGCCAGCGGCGGGGGCTGGAGATCGGCGGACTGGCCGAGCCACTCTATGTGGTGCGACTGGAACCGGAACAGCAGGCGGTCATCGTCGGCCCGCGCGAGGCACTTGCCGTCACCCGCGCCCGGATCGGTGAGCCAAGCTGGCTGACCACGGTTGAGGGACGTGCTGTGATGGCGAAGGTCCGCTCACTGGCCAAGCCCGCGCCCGCGCGGATGCAAGGCGAATGGCTGGTGTTCGATGAACCGGCCTATGGTGTATCCCCCGGCCAGGCGGCGGTGCTCTATGAAGGCGACCGCGTGCTGGGCGGCGGCTGGATTGAAGAGACAGCGTAAGCGATACGCCCCCCCCAACAAGGGAGGCGGTGCACCTCACACCGGACGGCCATCGGTATCGATCAACACCTCGCGACGGCCCACATGGTCGGGAGCCCCCACCTTGCCTTCGCGCTCCATCCGCTCGATCAGCCGCGCTGCGCTGTTATAGCCGATGCGCAATTGGCGCTGGATATAGCTGGTCGATGCCTTTTGGCTTTCGGCGACGACCTGCACCGCCTTGCCATAAAGCTGACCTTCCGGACTGTCATCGCCCTGCGGCGCACCTTCCATCGCATAGCCGCTGTCTTCCGATTCCTCGGTCACCGCCTGAATATAATCCGGCGACCCCTGAGCTCGCCAAAAATCGGCAATCGCCCGAACCTCGTCATCCGACACAAATGGACCATGGACACGGGAAATCTGCTTGCCCCCGGGCATGTACAGCATATCGCCCTTACCAAGCAGTTGTTCCGCCCCCTGATCGCCCAAGATGGTGCGGCTGTCGATCTTGGATGTCACGGCAAAGCTGATGCGCGTAGGGAGATTGGCCTTGATGACACCGGTGATGACATCGACCGATGGGCGCTGTGTCGCCATGATGAGGTGGATACCGGCGGCGCGCGCCTTCTGCGCGAGACGCTGGATCAGGAACTCGACCTCCTTACCCGCCGTCATCATCAGGTCGGCCAGTTCGTCGACGATGACCACAATGTGCGGCAAGGGTTCGTAGTCGAGCTGTTCTTCCTCATAGATCGGCTGGCCACTATCGGCATCATAGCCGGTCTGGACCCGGCGACCCATGGGCTGGCCCTTGGTCTTGGCGGCACGCACCTTCTCGTTGAAACCGGCAAGGCTGCGGACCGAAACCGAGGCCATCATCCGATAGCGGTCTTCCATCTGCTCCACCGCCCATTTGAGCGCGCGGATCGCCTTGGGTGGATCGGTGACGACCGGGGCGAGCAGATGGGGAATGTCGTCATAGATGCTAAGTTCCAGCATCTTCGGATCGATCATGATCATCCGGCACTGATCCGGCGTCAGCCGGTAAAGCAGCGACAGGATCATGCAGTTGAGGCCGACTGACTTACCCGAGCCGGTCGTGCCCGCGACCAGCAAGTGCGGCATCGGCGAAAGATCGGCCACGACGGGATCACCGGAAATATTCTTACCCAGAATGATCGGCAGTTGGGCGCTCATATCCTCGAAGGCTTCAGATGACACCAGCTCGGAAAGATAGACCGACTCCCGCCGCGCGTTGGGCAATTCGATCCCGATCACGCTGCGGCCCGGAATCGTCGCGACACGCGCCGAAAGCGCCGACATGTTGCGGGCAATATCATCGGCAAGCTGGACGACGCGATTGGCCTTGATGCCCGCTGCGGGTTCCAGTTCGTACATGGTCACGACCGGCCCCGGACGAACCTCGACGATCTGGCCCTTCACATGAAAATCTTCGAGCACGGATTCAAGCAGCCGGGCATTGCGTTCGAGCGCCGCCTTGTCGATCTGCACCGCATTGGATGGCGGCGGCGGGGCCAGCAAGTCGAGACCCGGCAGCGTATAACGATCGCGCAGGGGGAGACGCTCCTGCCGCTCTTTTTGCTTGCGGCGAACTTGCTCACTAGCCGCCGGACGGTCGTTGATGATGGTCTGTACCGTCGGGCCAGTCGCGAACGGCGGTTCATCCCCATCGTCATCATGCGCGGCGCGGCGTGCCGCTGCCACTTTTCCAGCACGGCGCGCCACGGCCCCACGGCTTTGATCATCGTCGAAATCATCATCCGACCGGCTGAACAGCCAATCAAACTCACCCGGGCGGACATCCAGTGCGCGCCACGCAATGAACACGCCCCCCAGCACCAGCATCGCCGCAATGGCGAGCGACAACATCCGTGCGAGCGACGGATCGCCAAGATAGGAAAGCCCCGCCGCCGTTGCCCAGCCCATCAACATGCCGATGATACCGCCACGCCCGGCGGGCAGGCTGCTGATCGTGCTGTTGTCGAGCGTGGCCAGGCCACTGCCCACCACCAGCATCGCCACCAGCGACCAGATCAATTGCCAGCGCCAGCGCCCCAGTTCATGCGCGCGGATCAGGCGCATCCCCATGGCCAGCAACAAGGGCACGATCAGCACCGCGGCGAGGCCGAACAAGGTAAGCAGCACGTCCGCTGTCCATGCACCGGCCAGACCCAGCCAATTTTCGGCAGGGCCACCGGCGGCCGTGTTCATCGATGGGTCGCTGCCATGATAACTGGCCAAGGCGAAGCCAAGTGCAAGGGCGAGTGACGCCACCCCGCAACCGGCAAGAAACGCCCAACTTCGGATCAATCCACGACGGATCGCCGCGCGCCAATGCCCAGCCCTGTTGGTTGCTACCCTCGTTGCCATGCTGCCCTCTTGAAACTCGGCGGACAATGCGCCGGATCGGGAGTCCGCGTCAAGCAGACCGCTGTCCGGGCAGGCTGTTGGCCCCTCAACGGGCGGCGATACGCCCGGCGGTTTCCCGGATCAGGGCGATCATATTGGGAATGCCCTGGGTGCGGTTTGAACTCAACTGGTTGCGCAGATCGAACGGCGCAAGCGCGTCAGCAATGTCCATGGCGGCGATCTTGTCCGCAGGTTGATCTTGCACCATCAGGATCACCAGCGCGACGATCCCCTTGGTGATGGCCGCGTTGCTATCCGCGAGGAAATGCAGCGAACCCGCTTCACCTTCGACCGGATAGATCCACACGCTTGCCGAACAGCCCCGCACCAGCGTTGCATCATTCTTCAGCGCATCGGGCATCGGTTCCAGCTCGGTTCCAAGCTCGATCAACAGGCGATAGCGGTCATCTTTGTCGAGAAATTCATATTCGTCGACGAGGTCGGGGATCGAACGGGTCATGCCCTGCCCTTAACCGCACCACCCAAAGAGGTCAAAGGGGCTAGGCGCCCTAGAGGCTGCCATCCGCATCAAGCGCATAGCCCGCCGACCGCACGGTGCGGATAATATCCGCCTTGTCGCCCTCGTTGATCGCCTTGCGCAACCGGCGGATATGCACGTCGACAGTGCGGACCTCGATGTCGCTATCCTGCCCCCATACCGCGTCCAGCAACCGCTCCCGCGAAAAAACGCGGCCCGGATGTTCCATGAAGTGACGCAGTAGGCGAAATTCGGTCGGGCCAAGATTGATCGTCTCACCCCCACGTTTCACGCGATGGCCAACCAGATCCATGGCGAGATCGGCATATTCGAGCGTTTCCGCCGCCAGCGCCGGGCGCACGCGGCGCAGCACCGCCCCCACCCGCGCGATCAGTTCGCGCGGCGAGAAAGGCTTGGTGACATAATCATCGGCCCCGGTTTCCAGCCCGCGAATGCGATCTTCTTCCTCGCCGCGCGCGGTGAGCATGATGATCGGCACATTGGCCGTGTCGGGCATCCGCCGCAACCGGCGGCAAACCTCAATCCCCGACAGCCCCTCGATCATCCAGTCGAGCAGCACCAGATCGGGCGTCGCCTCACGGGCAAGCAGCAGCGCCTCTTCCCCATCGGCGGTATGATCGACGATGTAGTTTTCCTTCTCGAAGTTCCACTTGAGAAGTTCGGCGAGGGCGGGATCGTCCTCCACCAGCAAGAGTCTAGGCTGTGCCATATCGAGTCCTGATCCCTAAGCCGCTCAATCCTCGTCCGCACCCACCTTCGGCCGTTCGCCGAGATGGTCGCCAGTCGCGGCAAAATAGACCATCTCGCCAATATTGGTGGCATGGTCGCCGACGCGTTCCAGGTTCTTCGCCATGAACAACAGATGGGCGCACGGCGTGATATTGTGCGGATTTTCCATCATATAGGTCAGCAAAGCGCGGAACACGCTGTTGTAGAACGTATCAAGCGCCTGATCGCGCTCGACCACGGCCTTGGCCTGTTCCGGGCTGCGGGCCGCGAAGGCATCAAGCGCATTGCGCACCATCTCGCTCGCCATTTTGCCCATTTCCGGCAGGATCGCGAGCGGACCAATGTCCTTAGCCTCGGCGAATTGCGGGACGCGCTTGGCGATGTTCTTCGCATAATCGCCGATCCGCTCGACAACGCCGGAGATCTTCATCGCAGCGACCACTTCGCGCAGATCGTCCGCCATCGGCGCACGCAGTGCGATCAGCCGCACCGCGAGGCGCTCCACTTCCATTTCAAGCTCGTCGAGCCGGTGATCCTGTTCGACCACCTTCATCGCAGCATCATTATCACGGCGCACCAGCGCCTTCATCGACTGGTTGATCGCCTGTTCGGCGAGCCCGCCCATTTCGGAAATGAGTGCGCGGAGCTGGCCCAGTTCCTCATCAAATGCCTTGACCGTATGTCCTGTCGTACCGACCATCGTTTTGCTCCTCAACCGTACCGGCCAGTGATGTAATCCTTGGTCTTCTCTTCACGCGGGTTGGTGAAGATGTCAGACGTCTCGCCATATTCGACAAGCGTGCCAAGGTGGAAAAAGGCCGTGCGCTGCGAAACGCGGGCAGCCTGCTGCATGTTATGGGTCACGATCACAATCGCATAGCGGCCGCGCAATTCATGGATCAATTCCTCGATCTTGGCGGTCGCAATCGGGTCAAGTGCCGAGCTAGGCTCATCCATCAAGATCACTTCCGGGTCGACCGCAATCGCGCGCGCAATGCACAGGCGCTGTTGCTGACCGCCCGAAAGCGCGGTGCCGCTATCCTGCAACCGGTCCTTGACTTCTTCCCACAGGCCCGCGCGCTTCAGCGATTTTTCGACGATCTGGTCCATTTCGCTTTTGCCCGTGGCGAGGCCGTGGATACGCGGACCATAAGCGATGTTCTCGTAGATCGACTTCGGAAATGGGTTCGGCTTCTGGAACACCATGCCGACCCGAGCCCGCAACTGCACCACGTCCATCGACGAGGAATAAATATCCTCACCATCAAGACGGATGTCGCCGGTGACGCGGGCCGAGGAAATCGTGTCGTTCATGCGGTTCAGCGTCCGCAGAAAGGTCGACTTGCCGCAGCCCGACGGGCCGATAAAGGCGGTGACATGTTCCATCGACACATCGATGGAGACATTCTTGATCGCCTGCTTGTCGCCGTAGAAGATGTCGACGTTGCGCGCCGTCATCTTGAGCGTGGAGGTATCTTGGGTGTTGGTCATGATCTGGTTCACCACCGGGTTTCAAAACGGTTGCGCAGATAAATGGCGAGGCCATTCATCGCGAGGAGGAAGACGAGAAGAACGATGATCGCTGCCGAGGTCTTTTCGACAAAGCCACGGCTGACTTCATCCGACCACAGGAAGATCTGCACCGGCAGCACGGTCGCGGGCTCGGTAAAGCTGGCGGGCGGGGCCGAGATAAAGGCCCGCATGCCAACCATCAGCAACGGCGCAGTTTCGCCCAACGCACGGGCCATGCCGATGATCGTGCCGGTCAAAATACCCGGCAAGGCAAGCGGCAACACATGGTGGAACACCACCTGCACCGGCGAGGCACCAATGCCCAGCGCCGCATCACGGATCGACGGCGGCACCGCCTTGATCGCGTTGCGACCGGCAATCACGATCACTGGCATGGTCATCAGCGCCAGCGTCATGCCACCGATGATCGGGGCCGAACGCAGTGTCGGGAAAAGGCCAAGGAACACCGCAAGGCCCAGCAGGCCGAAGATGATCGATGGCACGGCAGCAAGGTTGTTGATCGAGACCTCGATCAAGTCCGTCCAGCGGTTACGCGGCGCATATTCTTCGAGATAAATCGCCGAGAACACACCCACCGGAAAGGCGAACAACAGTGTCACGATCATGGTCAGCAACGAACCCTTGAACGCGCCCCAGATGCCGACGATCGTCGGATCAGTCGCATCCGCGCCGGTCAGAAAGCCGAGGTTGAAACCAGATGTGACCTGACCCGCCTGCTTCATCGCGGCAACGCGATCGCGCATCGGTTTCTCGCCTTCACCCTTATAGGCGATGTCGACATCACTGGATGCCGGCACCCATAATTCGGCCTTGCGGGTGAGCAGGGTGGGATCGGCCTTGATCGCGTCACGCACGATCAGCCACGCGCTATCGGCCAATAACGCGCCACCTTCGGCACCATAAGCCTGTTCCGCCGCCGCCGCGACTGGCCCCTCGAAATCGAGGCCAGCGAGAAGCTGGTCTACATCATCCGACGAACCCTTGAATGACGCCGGATCGACCATCAGGGTCGAGGCTGGGAAATCAATCGGCAACCGAACATCGGTCCGCATGAACCCGCGCGCGCCATTTGACGCCATCGAGATCAGCAAGAAGGCGAGGAAGGCGACCGAAATCAGGATCGCAACCATCCCCATCGCCTTGAAGCGGCGTTCGGCAGCATAGCGGCGCTTGATCCGCTGCACCATGTCGGGCGACTTCCAATCGGTTGGCTGCCGCTTCATTGTCGTCGGCTCAGTCATATGCTTCCCGGTATTTCTTCACGACCCGAAGGGCGATGATGTTGAGGGCAAGGGTGACCAGAAACAGCACCAGACCAAGCGCGAAGGCGGCAAGGGTCTTGGGGCTGTCGAACTCGGTGTCACCCGTCATCAACTGGACAATCTGGGTGGTCACCGTGGTGACGCTGGCAAACGGGTTGAGGGTCAGGTTGGCGGCAAGGCCCGCCGCCATCACCACGATCATGGTCTCCCCGATCGCGCGGCTCACGGCCAGCAACACGCCACCGACAATGCCGGGCAAGGCGGCCGGGACCAGCACGCGCTTGATCGTTTCCGATGGGGTCGCGCCCATGGCAAGCGAGCCATCGCGCATCGCCTGCGGCACGGCGGCGATGCTGTCATCCGCCATCGAGGAGACGAACGGGATGATCATCACGCCCATCACAAGACCCGCCGCCAGCGCGCTTTCCGATGAGGCACTGCTGATGCCGATCGATACGGCAAAGTCACGCAGCGGCGGCGCGATGGTGAGCGCCGCGAAATAGCCATAGACCACCGTCGGCACGCCCGCGAGCAACTCCAACGTTGGCTTCAGCCAAGTCCGCACGCGCGGGTCGGCATATTGGGTCAGATAAATGGCGCTCATCAGGCCGAAGGGAATGGCCACCAGCATGGCGATAATCGCACCGATGAACACCGTACCCCAAAACAGCGGGATCGCCCCAAAGGCGGTGACATCCACCGCCGCACCAGTCGATGCCTGCGGGCTCCAATGCGTGCCGAATAGGAAGCTGAGCGGCGACACCATCGAGAAGAAGCGCATCGATTCGAACAGCAGCGACCCCACAATGCCAATGGTTGTCAGGATCGCGATCAGCGATGCCAGCAACAACACCGTCATGGTCAGCCGTTCGACCTTGGTCCGCGCCCGGAAATCGGGGCGAACGCGGGAGAAGCCGAACAGCCCGCCAATCACCGCGACCAACAGGATCAAGCCCGTAGCGATGCCGTTGAACTTCGCGCTCGCCACCTTGTAAGCCGGAACGAGACTGTTGCTGGCGGCGATAAAACCACCTGAACTCTCACCAGCAGCAATCGAGCGCACTTCATCCAACAGCGCCGCGCGGTCCATCGGGTTCTGCGGCCGTTGCGCCGCCGGCAGGCTGGATAGCACTGCATCGTTCACCAGCGGTGGCACCAGTGCGGAAGAGAGCAACAATAACAGCAGCGCCGGGACCAATGTCCACAGCAACACATGGGCGCCATGATGGTTCGGGCGGCTGTGCGGGCGGACTGCGGCGGCCGTCCGGCCTACGGAAAAGGCGGTGGCACGACCCCGCCCGACGGCAAAGCCGACCAACGCAAGACCAATGACAAGGAAGATCGCAATCTGGATCATAAGGGTTCCAACCTTGCCTTCACGCCGGGCATGTGCCCGGCGGAAAGGTCTTCAGGTTCAGTTGATGCTGGCAGGATCGAGTAGCGTCATGTTAGCGACGATATCCGCATTTTTCGTGCGAACATCCTCTGGCGCAGCGATCATGCCATGCTTGGCGAGATAACCGTCCGGGCCCCAGGCAGAAGCGAATTCCGCGAGGAATTCCTTGATGCCCGGCACCGCGGTGAGATGAGCTTTTTTGACATAGATGAAAAGCGGCCGCGCCCCCGGATAGGAGAAGTCGCTGATCGACGCATAGGTCGGGCTGACGCCCTGCACCGGCACGCCGCGCACCTTGTCGCCATTTTCTTCCAGGAAGGAATAGCCGAAGATGCCCACTGCATTCGGATTGGCCGCCAGCTTCTGGACGATCAGATTGTCATTTTCGCCCGCTTCAACATAGGCGCCATCTTCACGCACACTGGTGCAGATGTCCTTATGCTTGTCCTTGTCGCTGTCCTTGAGCGCCTTCATCGCCGGATCGGCGTCACAACCCTTTTCAAGGATCAGTTCGGCGAAAGCGTCACGCGTGCCAGATGAGGAGGGCGGGCCATAAACGTTGATCGCAATCGCCGGCAGGGCCGGGTTCACATCTTTCCACGTCTTGGCGGTGTTCGGCTGGCCATAAGGGGTCTTGGCCAACGCCTTGTAAATATCAGCCTCAGTCAAGTTGATCGGCATGCCGTCCTTGGCCTGAGCCAACACGATACCGTCGATACCGATCTGGATTTCAACGATATCCTTGACGCCATTCTTGAGGCACTCGTCGAGCTCCGACTGCTTGATCCGGCGCGAGGCATTGGCGACATCCGGATGGGCCACACCCACGCCGCTGCAAAACAGCTTGAAACCGCCGCCCGTGCCCTGTGATTCAATGATCGGTGCTTTGAAATTGGGGTTCTTCTGAGCGAACTTATCCGCAACCGCTTTCGCGAATGGCAGAACCGTGGAGGAGCCGACCGCACGAATGCTATCGCGGGCACCGCCGCCGCTGCCCGATTCGCCGCAGGCCGAGAGTGCCAATACAGCCGCCATCGCCGAAATTGCTGAAATTGCTCGCTTCATCACGAATTCCGTTCCCCGAAAAATGACTTGATACGGGCTCTAGCTGCCCATGACGGCCCTTTTGTTACAGTTGGATGACAGTTTTATGACACCGACAGCGATACCGGGGCGGCGGGCAAGCGCACCGCAACCGTCGTCCCCACGCCCTGCTCGGATGTAAATTCGAGCGTGCCGCGATGGCGCTCGACAATATTTTTGACGATCGCAAGACCAAGACCGGTCCCACCACTAGCGCGGCTACGTCCGGCATCGACGCGATAAAAACGTTCGGTCAGTCGTGGCAGATGCTCAGGCGCAATGCCTTCGCCCTGATCCGAAACCGAAAGGCGGACCATGCCCGCCAGATCAGGTGCAAGCGTCACCTTCACCGGGGCACCGGCACGGCCATATTTCACGGCGTTACCAATCAGATTGTGCAGCAATTGTTCCATCTGACCCCGATCAGCCCTGACCGATGGCATATCGCCATCAATGGCCAGTTCGATCTGGTCGGCTGCTGCCCCGCCTGCAGCGGTAATCTGTTTGGCCACCACGCCCGCCAATCCGCCGAGATCCACGGCACCCGATGGCGCGGTATAGCGATCCGCCTCGATCCGGGAGAGCGAGATCAGGTCGGTGACCAGCTGATCCATGCGCTTGGCCTCGGTCGCCATGATGTCCAGAAAGCGCTCGCGCGTCGGCTTGTCGCCACCCGCCATCGGGTCGCTGAGCGTTTCAATAAAACCGAGCAAGGCAGCGATCGGCGTGCGTAATTCATGACTGGCATTGGCGACGAAATCGGTCCGCATCCGGTCTGCCGCTTCCTTCTGGCTGAGGTCAGCGAGTTGAACAAGCGCCACGCGCCCTCCCAATGGCGCGATCCGCATCTGCCAGCGCCGCTCGGGCCCGCCAAATCCGACCAATTGGCGCAATTGCGGTTCGCCGGTCCGTTCGAACCGCGTGAAGAGCGCCGCTGCCGCCGGATGGCGAATGGCCAGCCGAATATCCTCGCCCTCGATATGCGCCCCGAGCAGGTTCAGCGCGGTGCGATTGGCAAGCGTTACTCCCCGCCCGAGCATCAACAACAATGGCTCTTCAATGGCGTTCATGACCGCGGCAAGGCGTTCGTCTGTCGGCACCGGCCCCGCATCGCGTGCCGGCCCCTCCGCGCCCTGTCCCTGACGCAGCAACTGTGCGGGCATCGCCGCAAGCCCAAGGCCCAGCCCCGCCAAAAGGCCGGGCCCCACCAGCGCCGGGGTCCATCCCAACAATAGCCCCCAGCCGAGCGCCAGCACGATTAACACCCAAGGCGGCATATGACGTGTCAAATCGTGCAGCATGTCTCTCTCGTGTCCACCTTGTGATGACGCGTAAAATAACGGATCGGAAACCGTGTCACCGTTTAGCGTAAGGATTATGACAAGGACAGCATCGCCATTGATCGGGCGAATCTTCCTTGCCCTTGGCAGCAATGTTCCCTAATCGTTCGCACCTATGGAGCCGATCGCAGAGACCACCGAGCCCGCTTATCTGCGCGGCCTGAACCCACCGCAGCGCGAGGCCGTGCTGACCACCGAAGGCCCGGTACTGGTGCTGGCCGGTGCGGGAACCGGCAAGACATCGGCCCTGACCGCCCGGTTGGCGCATCTGGTTGCAACAAAACGGGCATGGCCGTCCGAAATTCTCGCCGTCACCTTCACCAACAAGGCCGCGCGCGAAATGCGGGAACGGGTCGGCCGGATGATTGGCCCGGCGGTTGAGGGCATGCCATGGCTTGGCACCTTCCATGCGGTGTGCGCCAAGATGCTGCGCCGCCATCCCGAACTCGTCGGGCTGCAATCGAATTTTACTATTCTCGACACCGACGACCAGATCCGGCTGTTGAAACAGGTGATCACTGCGGCGGGGATGGATGAGAAGCGCTTCCCCGCAAAGCAGTTCGCAGGCGTGATCGACAAATGGAAGAATCGCGGCCTGACGCCTGCCGATCTCGACGCGGGCGATGCCGAGGCCTTTGGCGATGGCAAGGGCAAACAGCTTTACGCCGCCTATCAGGAGCGGCTGCGCACCCTCAATGCCTGCGATTTTGGCGATTTGTTGCTCCACATGCTGACGATCCTGAAAAAGGATCGCGAGGTGCTCGCCGACTATCAGCGCCGGTTCAAATACATCATGGTGGACGAATATCAGGACACCAATTCCGCCCAATATCTCTGGCTCCGCCTGCTGGCGCAGGAACGCAAAAACATCTGCTGCGTCGGCGATGACGACCAAAGCATCTATAGCTGGCGCGGCGCAGAGGTAGCCAATATCCTCCGCTTCGAACGCGACTTTCCGGGTGCCGTCACCATCCGGCTGGAACAGAATTACCGCTCCACCCCCCATATTCTTGGGGCCGCATCGGGGCTTATCGCCTGCAATGGCGACCGGCTGGGCAAAACGCTGTGGACCGACTGTGATGCGGGCGACAAGGTGCAGGTCACCGGGGTCTGGGATGGCCCGGAAGAGGCGCGCCGCGTCGGCGAGACAATCGAGGATGCGCAACGCCGCGGCGAGCAGATCAACGAAATGGCGATCCTCGTCCGTGCCCAGTTCCAGACCCGCGAACTGGAAGAACGCTTCATCGCGACCGGCATTCCTTATAAGATCGTCGGCGGCTTTCGCTTTTACGAGCGCGCCGAAATCCGGGATTCGCTCGCCTATCTGCGGCTCGTCCACCAGCCACAGGATGACCTCGCCTTTGAACGCATCGTCAACCTGCCGAAACGCGGCCTTGGTGATACCGCGATGGCCAAGCTCCACCGTCTGGCGCGGGCGCAAGCCACCTCGCTGTCAGCGGCAGCCGTCGCCATTCTCGATAGCGATGAACTGACCCCACAGGCGCGCCGTTCGCTGGGGCGCTTTGTGGCCGACATCGCCCGCTGGCGCGATTCGGCCCGCACACTGCCACATGGCGAACTCGCCCGGCTGGTGCTGGAAGAATCCGGCTACACCGCGATGTGGCAGGCCGAGAAATCGGCGGAAGCGGCAGGGCGGCTTGAAAATTTGCAGGAACTGGTCCGGGCGATGGAGGAATATGAGTCGCTCGATGCCTTTCTCGAACATGTCAGTCTGGTGATGGACAATGACGCGGGCGACGACGGCCAGAAGGTCACGATCATGACCATCCACGCCGCCAAGGGGCTGGAGTTCGACCGCACTTTTCTCGTCGGCTGGGAAGAAGGTGTCTTCCCGTCGCAACGCGCGCTGGACGAAGGCGGTGCAGCGTCATTGGAAGAGGAACGCCGCCTCGGCTATGTGGCGATCACCCGGGCGCGCAAGCATTGCTCGATCTGGCACGCCGCCAATCGCCGCATCTATGGCCAGTGGCTAAGCTCCCTGCCGTCCCGCTTCATCGCCGAACTGCCAGAGGAGCATGTCGAGCAGGATACGACCATGACCGCTGGCGCGCATGGCTATCAGGGCTGGGGCGGTACCGGCCTTGGGGGCAACAGCTTTGGCAGCGCCTATGTGCAAGATGAAGGCAGCGCGCGGTCATTCCAGCCCGCAACGGGCGGGGCCGGCAGCCATGGTCCGGGCTGGCAGCGGGCGACCGGCAATGGCTGGACATCCATGTCCCCGGTACGGGCGCGGGAAAAAGCGGCAAGTTTCGCCGCCAAGCCGCGCAACGATCTCCAACTTGGGCAACGGGTCTTCCACAACAAATTCGGTTATGGCACGATCACCGAAATGGACGGTAACAAGCTGGACATTGAGTTTGAACAAGCGGGCCTGAAACGGGTGATGGATAATTTCGTCACCCCCGGCTGAGGCGAGTTGCGTAGGTGTGAGGTGGCAAGATGGACGATGTGGCAGCGGACAATTCCGGTCACCGTGCGCGGCTGCGCCAGCGCCTTGTCGATGGCGGACCGGAGGCCTTGCTTGACCATGAACTGATCGAATATCTCCTTGCCCTTGCCATCCCCCGCCGCGACACCAAGCCGCTTGCCAAGCAACTCATCACCGAGTTTGGCGGATTGGGCGGCCTGCTATCTACCGATGCCGAAGCTTTAAGACGGGCCGGGCTTAGCGACGGGGTGGTTGGCGCCCTCAAGATCGCACAGGCCTCGGCGCTGCGACTGCTCAAATCCGAGGTCATCGGGCGGCCGATATTGAGTAGTTGGCAGGCGTTGCTCGACTATCTCCACGCCGACATGGCCCATCAATTAATCGAGCGCGTGCGCATTCTCTATCTCAACGCCCGCAACATGCTGATCCGCGACGAACTCATGTCCGAAGGCTCGGTTGACGAAGCGGCAGTGCATGTCCGCGAGGTGATCCGTCGCACGCTCGACCTCGGGGCCGTGTCGCTGATCCTTGTCCACAATCATCCCAGTGGCGATCCCCAACCAAGCCGCGCCGACATTGATCTCACCCGCAAGATCATCGAGGCCGGACGGCATTTATCGATCACGGTCCATGATCATGTCATCATCGGCAGATCAGGCTATAAGAGCATGCGCAGCCTGGGCCTCATCTAGAGTTCCCATCTAGGGAGAAGTGCGGATGGGGAGACGGGCATCGGCGCGCTATGCCTGCTGCTGCGCAAGCAGCGATAGGCCGACGCCAGCCGTATCGGACCATCAAAAAATCGCCACACCCCTTGTGTTGTAAATCCGCAACACCACATCATCGAGTGAAAGGAAGGGGCCATCCATGAACCTTGAGAAATTCACCGATCGCGCCAAGGGTTTCCTCCAGAGCGCACAAACCGTGGCAATCCGTATGAGCCATCAGCGGATTTCACCGGAGCATCTGTTGAAGGCCTTGCTGGAAGACAGCGAGGGCATGTGTGCCGGGCTGATCAAGGCCGCAGGCGGCGATGCTGCCGCAGCCACGCGTGAGACCGATGCCGCGCTCGCCAAGGTGCCCGCCGTTTCTGGTGGCGGGGCGCAGCAGACGCCCGGCCTCGACAATGACGCGGTCCGCGTGCTGGATCAGGCTGAACAAGTCGCGCAAAAGGCGGGGGACAGCTATGTCACCGTCGAACGCTTGTTGTTGGCACTTGTTCTCGCCCCCAACACCACAGCGGGCAAGGCGCTGGCCACGGCAGGCGTCCGCGCCGAAGCGCTCAACGCCGCCATCAACAATTTGCGCGGCGGGCGCACCGCAGACACCGCATCCGCAGAAGATCGCTATGATGCACTCAAGAAATTCGCCCGCGACCTGACGGAAGCGGCGCGCGCGGGCAAGCTTGACCCCGTCATTGGCCGGGATGAAGAAATCCGCCGCACCATCCAGATTCTCGCCCGGCGCACCAAGAATAACCCGGTGCTGATCGGCGAACCGGGCGTGGGCAAGACCGCCATTGCCGAAGGACTGGCACTGCGCATCGTCAATGGCGACGTGCCGGACACGCTTAAGGACCGCACGCTGATGGCGCTCGACATGGGGTCGCTCATCGCTGGCGCGAAATATCGCGGCGAGTTCGAGGAACGGCTCAAGGGCGTGCTCGACGAGGTGAAGGGCGCTGAAGGTCAGGTCGTGCTGTTCATCGACGAGATGCACACGCTGATCGGCGCGGGCAAATCCGAAGGCGCGATGGATGCAGGCAATCTGCTCAAGCCCGCACTGGCGCGCGGCGAACTGCACTGTATCGGCGCGACCACGCTCGATGAATATCAGAAATATGTCGAAAAGGACGCGGCGCTCCAGCGGCGTTTCCAGCCGGTGTTCGTCGGCGAACCGACGGTCGAGGACACGATTTCGATCCTGCGCGGCCTGAAGGAAAAATATGAACTGCACCACGGTGTGCGGATCACCGACGGCGCGCTGGTCTCGGCCGCCACGTTGTCGAACCGCTATATTTCCGACCGGTTTCTCCCCGACAAGGCCATCGACCTGATGGATGAGGCCGCCTCGCGGCTGCGGATGGAGGTCGAATCCAAACCGGAAGAAATCGAAAATCTCGACCGGCGGATCATACAGCTCAAGATCGAGCGCGAAGCGCTGAAGCGGGAAACCGATCAGGCGTCAAAGGATCGACTAGAGGCGCTGGAAGACGATCTGGCCAATCTTGAGCAGCAGTCGGTGGAGTTGACCACCCGCTGGCAGGGCGAGAAGGAAAAAATCGCCGGCGAAGCGAAGATCAAGGAAGCGCTTGATGCGACCCGGCTGGAGCTGGAACAGGCACAGCGTTCGGGCGACCTCGCCAAGGCGGGCGAGCTGGCTTATGGCCGCATCCCGGAACTGGAGCACCAACTGGTTGAGGCCGAACAGGCCGCTGGCGGCGCCATGCTACGCGAAGAAGTGACAGCAGATGATATTGCGGGCGTCGTTTCGCGCTGGACCGGCATTCCGGTTGACCGGATGCTGGAAGGCGAGCGCGAAAAGTTGCTGGCGATGGAAGCCGAACTTGGCAAGCGCGTGATCGGTCAAGCCGATGCAGTCAAGGCGGTCTCCACGGCTGTGCGCCGCAGCCGCGCCGGGTTACAAGACCCCAACCGGCCGCTGGGCAGCTTCCTCTTCCTCGGCCCGACCGGCGTCGGCAAGACCGAACTGACCAAGGCACTCGCTGAGTTCCTGTTCGACGACAGCGCCGCAATGGTCCGCATCGACATGAGCGAGTTCATGGAGAAGCATTCGGTCGCCCGGCTGATCGGTGCGCCTCCGGGCTATGTCGGCTATGAAGAAGGTGGCGTGCTGACCGAGGCGGTGCGGCGGCGGCCCTATCAGGTCGTGCTGTTCGACGAGGTCGAAAAGGCCCATAGTGATGTGTTCAACGTGCTGTTGCAGGTGCTCGACGATGGTCGCTTGACCGATGGACATGGCCGCACTGTCGACTTCACCAATACGATCATCGTGCTGACCTCCAACCTCGGCTCGCAATTCATCGCCGGTCTGGGCGAAGGCGAGCGCGTGGAATCGGTCGAACCGCAAGTGATGGAGATTGTACGGTCACACTTCCGGCCAGAGTTTCTCAACCGGCTGGACGAGATCATCCTCTTCCATCGCCTGGGCAGCGAGCACATGGCCCCGATTGTCGACATTCAGATCGGCCGGGTCGGCAAGCTGCTCAAGGATCGCAAGGTCACGCTTGACCTCACCGACGCTGCGCGTGCGTGGCTGGGGCGGGTTGGTTATGATCCGGTCTATGGGGCACGGCCACTGAAACGGGCGGTGCAGAAATATCTGCAAGATCCGCTCGCTGAGTTGATCCTTTCCGGTCAGGTGCCCGACGGGTCGACCGTGCATGTCGATGAGGGCGACGGCGGCCTTCGGTTGACCGTCTGACCGCCAATCAGATGATCGGGCCCTGGCAATTGCCGGGGCCCGTTTTTTTTGCACCGATCCGGACAGACAGTTAGCCATGATTTAGCGCGGCGCGATTACATCTCAATGGATGGACAGCCCCAGCCCGACCCCTTATCTTGATCACCACGCTCTAATGGAGCAACCTGCCCCCATGTGGTTCAAGACATCGAAGCCCCCCGCCCCAGATCACTGTGAACTCGCTATTGATGCGCGGGGGCTGATCAAAAATTTCGGCGATTTCCGCGCGGTTGATGGCGTTGACTTGCAGGTCCGCACCGGCAGTATTTTCGGCATTCTTGGCCCCAATGGGGCGGGCAAGACGACAACGCTGCGGATGTTGCTCGGGATCATCGAGCCAGACAGCGGTAGTCGCCGACTGCTCGACAGCCTGAACCCGCTCGATGTCGCTCAGATGGTCGGCTATCTCCCCGAAGAGCGCGGGCTTTATCCATCGATGAAGGCGGTCGAGGCCATTGCTTTCATGGGTGCGTTGCGCGGCCTGTCACTCGGCGAAGGGCGCAAGCGTGCGCGGGCCTTGATGGAAGAACATGATCTCGGCTTCGCCGCAGACCGCCAAATTCGCCAGCTCTCCAAGGGCATGGCGCAGACGGTGCAGTTGCTTGGCACCTTTGTCCACCGACCCCGATTGATCGTGCTTGATGAACCCTTTTCCGGCTTGGATGCGCTCAACCAACAAAAGCTGGAGCGCCTGATCCGGGCACAGGCCGATGCCGGTGTCACCATTATCTTTTCAACCCATGTCATCGCCCATGCCGAACGTTTGTGCGAAGAGATCGCCATCATCGCCGGCGGCAAAGTCCCCTTCCACGGCGCAGTCGAGGCGGCGCGCGACCGACTAAGGCCGCAAGTCAGGCTGGAAACCCGCACGCTGGATGGGCCATGGCGCGCCGCCCTACCGCCCGGCACCCAACCGCAAGGGCATTGGTGGCACTTTACCCTGCCCGAAACCGGGGTAGAGCCGCTGCTTCGTGCCCTGATTGAGGGCGATGCCGGGATCCAGTCACTCTCCATCGAGCGACCCGGGCTACATGATGCGTTCGTCGCCATCGCTGGCGAGGCCGCTGCCGCCGAGATGGCCCGCGAGCAGAGGGAGCATAGCGCATGAGACAACTTCTTCGTTCGGCATGGGTAATCGCGCGCCGCGACTTCACGGCTGTCGTCTTGTCGAAATCGTTCATCTTCTTCCTGCTTGGGCCATTTTTTCCGGTGCTGATCGGGCTGATGGCAGGGGGCGTCGGCAGTCAGGTGGCAAAGGATATCAACCGCCCGGTCGTCGCCATCATGATGGCGCAGGCCGATAGCAAGGCCTTGCTCAAGGCCGGTGACACGCTCCGCACGCAGTTGGGCGGCAACGACATGCCCCGGCTGGAAGTGGTGAGCGATACCGCGTTGAACAATCAGGATATCGACCGGCTGCTCGTTCGCGCCGCGAGCAAAAATGGCGAACATGGCTATGCTGCCGTGCTCTCCGGCTCGTTGGAACGGCCCCGCTTCACCGCGACCCGCACCGATATCGACCGCTGGCGCGGCACGATTGGATTGATCGTGCAGCACGCCCACGAAGGGGCCGGCACGCCACCGGTCATCGAAACCCGCACGGTGGAAATCAGTGAAGGGTCGCGGGCCACCAACCGCCTGCTCACCGCCCAATTAGGCCAGATGCTGTTATTCTTGCTGACCATGCTGCTCGCGGGCATGGTCTTGTCCAACCTCGTCGAAGAAAAAACCAACAAGGTCATCGAGATTCTCGCCGCGTCAGCCCCGATTGATGCCATTTTTCTGGGCAAGCTATTCGCCATGCTCGGCATGGCATTCATCGGCATTTCGGTGTGGTTCAGCGCAGGCGCACTGGTAATCGGGCTCAGCGGCTCATCACTTCCGGCGATTGCTGCCCCCGCGGTTGGCTGGCCCGCTTTTCTGATGCTGGGCATCGCTTATTTCGCCATGGCCTATCTGCTGCTCGGTTCACTGTTTCTGGGGATCGGCGGCATGGCCTCAACGGTGCGCGAAGTGCAAACCCTCTCCATGCCGGTTACGATGGCGCAATTGCTGTTCTTCTTCATCGCCAGCCTGTCGGTGTCGAAAACCGGCGAGCCGATCGAACTATTTGCCCAACTTTTCCCGTTCAGCTCACCCTTTGCGATGCTGGCACGCGCCGCGACGCAAGCCGCACTTTGGCCGCATGTGTTTGCGCTCTTGTGGCAGACGCTGTGGACCGGCCTGATCATCCACATCGGCGCAAGCCTGTTCCGTCGTAATGTCCTGAAATCAGGTCGCGCGCGCCCACGCGGCCGCAGCGTGCTGGTCCGGCTGTTCACATTCAGCCGAACCAGTTGACGCCGCGAACGGTCAACCCTTGGCAGCGTCCAGCGCCTGAGCCAGATCACCAATAATGTCGTCGATATGCTCCAGTCCGATCGACAGGCGGACATAACCCTCCGACACCCCGGCCGAAAGCTGCTCCTCCGGCGACATTTGCGAATGGGTGGTGGAGGCCGGATGGATGGCGAGGCTACGCGCATCGCCGATGTTGGCAACATGGTAAAAGAGCTGCAGCGCATCGATAAAGCGCCGACCGGCCTCGCGACCGCCCGCCAATTCGAAACCAAGCAGGCCACCCTTGCCGCCGACAAGATATTTGTCAGCCCGCGCCCGCTGGTCGCCGGTCTGAAGCGACGGGTGGATAACCTTGACCACATCCGACCGTGCGGCGAGGAATTGCGCTACCTTCTCCGCATTCTCGCAATGGCGCGCGATCCGCAGCGGCAACGTCTCAATGCCCTGAATCAGTTGAAACGCGTTAAACGGTGACAGCGCCGCCCCAAGATCCCGCAACAACACGGTGCGGGCGCGCAGAACATAAGCGATCGGCCCAAGCGGCTTGGCCGCCTCGGCCCAGACCGCGCCGTGATAGCTGGGGTCCGGGGTGTTGAGCATCGGCTGACGCTCCGGCACCGCCTGCCAATCGAAATTACCGCCATCAACGATCATCCCGCCAATCGATGTGCCATGGCCACCGATATATTTGGTGGTCGAATAGACAATGATCGCCGCGCCATGATCGAAGGGCCGCGCCAGCAAGGGCGCTGCGGTGTTATCGACAATGAGCGGGATGCCAAGTGGACGGCCAATCGCCGCGATCTCGGCCATCGGCGGGACGATCAGCTTGGGATTGGGCAGCGTTTCGAGATAATAAGCGCGGGTGCGTTCGTCGGTCGCCCGGGCAAAGGCCTGCGGATCGGCCGGGTCAACAAAGCGCACCTCAATCCCCATGTCGCGCAGCGTGTTGGCGAAGAGATTATAGGTGCCGCCATAAAGGTCGGTGCCGCTGACGATATTATCACCCGCGCGCGCCAGATTTTGGATTGAAAAGGCCGACGCCGCCTGTCCCGAGGCGACGGCGAGTGCCGCCGCGCCACCTTCCAACGCCGCAATGCGCTGTTCCAGCACATCGGTCGTGGGGTTCATAATGCGGGTGTAGATGTTGCCGAGTTCGGCCAGCGCAAACAGGTTGGCAGCGTGCTCGCTATCACGGAACTGATAGGAGGTGGTTTGATAGATCGGCGGCGCGACGGCGCCGGTCGCGGGGTCAGCCCGCCAGCCCGCATGAAGCGCAAGTGTTTCGGGCCGATAGCTGTTCGATGCCATGAATATCCACTCCTTTGAAACGAATCTGGTGAAAGCCTAATACTCCCATAGCCGCTTGGCGAGGCTCGGTTATTTGACGCAGCGCAAAATACCTTGCCTGTATGACAACGCAGCCATAGCGTTGCACCCTTGGCAAATGGATGGAGCGTCATGACCCGATTGTTGCTGCTAGAGGGGAACACTGCCGACCGACGGGCCCGCGCCCGCGCCTTGCAGGTCCGCTCATCAAGCGAGATATACGCGGTGGCGATTGCCGCCGAATTTCCAGAGATCGAGTTGGACGTGCTCAATGGTGCCGATCCCGGCGAGTCGATCCCGCAGGGGCGGACATGGTCGGACTATGATGGCTTCGTCATCACCGGCTCATCGCTCCACGCCTATGAAGAGTTGTTCGCCGTCACCAACCAGATCGAGCTGACAAAACAGGCCGCAGACGCGGGGCTGCCGATTTTCGGTAGTTGCTGGGGACTGCAAATCCTGAGCGTGGCGACTGGTGGCAAGGTTGCATTAAACCCCAAGGGCCGCGAGGTCGGAATCGCGCGCAAGATTTACCTGACCGATCAAGGCGCAGATCATCCGATGTTCCGGGCAAAAGCGCCGGTCTTCGATTCCGTCTGCATCCATTATGATGAAGTGACACGCCTGCCGGATAACGCCACGCTGCTCGCCTCCAACAGCCATAGTGCGGTGCAGGCGGCCCTGATACCGATCGGGAAAACGACTGCTTGGGCGGTGCAATATCACCCCGAGTTCGATCTCCACCAGCTTGCCCAACTCTACACCCTCTATGCCGACGACATGGTGCGGCAGGGCTTCTTTGCCTCGAACAACGACCTCACCACCTATAGTGAGCAGTTGACCCGGCTCGCCGACAACCCAACCGACGCCGGGCTGGCATGGCAATTGGGGATGGACGAAGACGTGCTCGACGACAAGCGCCGCCGCTCGGAAATCATCGCCTGGATCGAGACCTGCGTTCTCAAACGCGGCTGAGGCTTAGCCGCCCCTTTTGCGGGCCCGCACCTGCTGCTGCTTGCCAAAACGGGTCTTGCGGGTACCCGGACGGCCCTCGACGGCACGGCCCAGCGGGCGCTCTGCATGAACGCCAAGCTCCTGCGCTTCGAGCACCCGTATCTCATCGCGCAAGCGGGCGGCTTCCTCGAAGTCCAACTCGCCAGCCGCCGCCCGCATTTGCTTTTCCAACTCCTCGATGAACTTGCGGAGATTGTGCCCGACCATATGCGGCAGGTCGTCAATCCCGGTATCGA
This sequence comes from uncultured Sphingomonadales bacterium, assembly GCA_903821605.1. Classification (GTDB taxonomy): domain Bacteria; phylum Pseudomonadota; class Alphaproteobacteria; order Sphingomonadales; family Sphingomonadaceae; genus Alteraquisediminimonas. Next base: position 263,958 of record CAIJLZ010000011.1, read on the forward strand.
CAGTCACCTGATCACGGCTGGCAAGATGACCGACGATATCGGCGATGTCGCGCTTGATCGTCTCCGGCGTGATGCCATTGGCCTCATTATAGGCCTGCTGCTTCACCCGACGGCGCGCGGTTTCCTTCATCGCGCGCTCCATGCTGCCGGTTATCTTATCCGCATAGAGAATCACGCGGCCATCGACATTGCGCGCCGCGCGGCCAATCGTCTGAACCAGCGAGGTCTCGGAGCGCAAAAACCCCTCTTTGTCCGCATCAAGAATCGCCACCAGCCCGCATTCCGGGATATCCAGCCCCTCGCGTAGCAAGTTAATGCCGACCAGTACGTCATACACGCCTAGCCGCAGGTCGCGGATCAACTCGATCCGTTCCAATGTTTCGATATCGGAATGCATGTAGCGCACGCGCAGCCCCGCCTCGTGCATATATTCCGTCAAGTCCTCGGCCATGCGTTTGGTGAGGGTGGTCGCCAATGTGCGATAGCCGCGTTCGGCAGCCTTTTTCGCCTCGTGCATCAGGTCATCAACCTGGTGTTCCACCGGGCGTATCTCGACCGGCGGATCGATCAGGCCAGTCGGGCGGATCACCTGCTCGGTAAACACGCCATCCGTCTGCTCCATCTCCCACCGCCCCGGCGTGGCGGAGACAAATACCGTCTGCGGCCGCATCGCGTTCCATTCTTCGAAACGCAGCGGGCGGTTATCGATGCAGCTCGGCAAGCGAAAGCCATATTCGGCCAACGTATATTTTCGTTTGTGGTCGCCGCGCGCCATGCCTCCAAGCTGTGGCACCATCTGGTGGCTTTCATCGACGAACAACAAGGCGTTTTCCGGCAAATATTCAAACAGGGTTGGCGGCGGATCGCCGGGCGCACGCCCCGTCAGGAAGCGGGAGTAATTTTCGATCCCGGCGCAACTGCCGGTGGCGGCGATCATTTCGAGATCGAAATGGGTGCGCTGCTCCAGCCTTTGGGCTTCAAGCAACTTATTCTGAGCCTTCAGCTCTGCCAGCCGGACCGTCAGTTCGGCCCGGATCGCCTCTGTCGCCTGCTTCAACGTTGGTCCCGGCGTGACATAATGGCTGTTGGCATAGACCCGCACCGCGTCGAGCTGAGCCACCTTCTTGCCTGTCAGCGGATCAAATTCGGTGATCTCCTCGATCTCATCACCGAAGAAGCTGATGCGCCAGGCGGTATCCTCGTAATGCGAAGGGAAGATTTCGAGATTGTCGCCACGCACCCGGAACATGCCGCGCTGAAAGGCTGCATCGTTACGCTTATATTGCAGGCTGACGAGTTGACGGATGATCTCGCGCTGGTCGACGGTCTGGCCCTTTTTCAGGTCAAAGATCATCGCCGAATAGGTTTCGACCGACCCGATGCCGTAGAGACATGATACCGATGCCACGATCAGCACATCGTCGCGCTCCAGCAATGACCGGGTCGCCGAGTGGCGCATCCGGTCAATCGCCTCGTTCACCGAGGATTCCTTCTCGATATAGGTGTCGGTTCGGGCAACATAGGCTTCCGGTTGGTAATAGTCATAATAGGAGACAAAAAACTCGACCGCATTATCCGGGAAGAAGCTCTTGAACTCGCCGTAAAGCTGGGCCGCCAGCGTCTTGTTCGGGGCCAGCACCAATGCCGGACGCTGTAGGCTTTCGACGACCTTGGCCATGGTAAAGGTCTTGCCCGAACCCGTCACGCCAAGCAGCACCTGATCCCGTTCACCCGCCTGTGCCTGTTCGACCAGTTCGGCAATCGCGGCAGGCTGATCGCCCGCGGGCTCATATTCGGCGACGAGCTTGAATGGCTTCCCCCCCTCGGCCTTATCAGGCCGTTCGGGGCGGTGTGGGATGAAGCTTTGAGCGGCTTCCGGCTCGTCAAGCGTGGTGCGGATCTGAATGGCCATCGCAAGAGAATATGGGGAAGACTGACCCGAGACGCAATGACCGGAGGCAGAGACACCCATCCCTGCCCCCGATCGATCATCATCGCATCACACGATGATGGGCTTTGCCCGCGTCTTCCACAGCGACCAACCGATGCCACCCGCCAAAATCGCGAAGGTCACACCCAGCGACAGCAAGGGCGGGATCTTGGCAAGGCCCAGCATATCGGCGACGAAAATCTTCGAGCCGATGAACACCAGCAACAGCGCAAGCGCATATTTCAGATATTCGAACCGGTGGACCATCGCAGCCAGCGCAAAATAGAGCGCGCGCAAACCGAGAATGGCGAAAATGTTAGAGGTATAGACAATGAACGGATCGGTTGTGATCGCAAAGATTGCCGGAACGCTATCAACCGCGAACACCACATCAACGATTTCGACCATCAATAGCGCCAACAGCAAGGGCGTCATCAACCAGCCAGTCTTACCCGTTCGCGGATTGATATCCCGCACCCAGAACTTCTGACCGTGGAGGCGGTCAGCCACTGGAAAATGGCGGCGGATGAATTTCAGCGCCGGGTTCGCCTCCACATCATAATGGGCACCGGCAGAACGCCACATCTGGACGCCGGTGTAGATCAGGAAAGCGGCGAAAATATACAGCACCCAGCCCGCCTGTTCGACCATCGCGCTGCCCAGGCCGATCATGATCGCACGCAGCACGATCACGCCCAAAATACCCCAGAACAAAACCCGATGCTGATACAGCCTTGGAATAGCGAATGTGGTGAAGATCATCGCGATGACGAACACATTGTCCATTGCCAGCGACTTTTCCACAACGAAGCCGGTCACATAGGCCAGCGCCGCGCCTTCGCCGAGCATCCACCAGATCCAGCCACCAAAGGCCAATCCAAGCGTGATGTAGAAGGCAGACAGGCCAAGGCTCTCCTTAACCCCGATTTCACGCTGATCACGGTGAAGCACACCAAGATCAAGCGCCAATAGGGCCGTTACAACGCCCATAAAAGCAAGCCACATCCAGACTGGTGTTCCCAGCCAGTCGATCATGAACCATTCCATCTGATCAGCTCTTTATTGACGACCTTCGCCCACAATCGTGACAAGGATCGTGATGATAGAAATTTCGGAGAAAATAAAGTGGCTGGCAGCGGCCGGGGGATGAGGGGCATTTTTCAGCCGCCGCCAGCCGCCCGGTCAGGCTGGCTGGGGCGAGCCGAGCCTGCGGGTTAGCTGTTGCATGCGCGCCAGCCCTGCCTGCTTCGCCGTTCGTAAGGCGAATATCCGCAAGGCATGTGGTGCGGGGCGCGCCTGTTCAATCGCAAGCGCCTCATCCAAACGCTGCAGTCGCTGCATCAGGGTAAAAATTCGAGATTGCATCGTGCCACTCCATGACCTGGTCAATGTCTGATCGGTCACCAACGGCAAGGGCATGTCTATAAAATCAGCGCCAGACCCTGCCGGGATATCCCGATGCGGTCCGACATCACGCCATCTGGTAAGTCACTATCATCAAGACAGTGGATTACCGGATCAAGCGCCAGAGGGGCCCGGCCCGCAACCGCCATATTAAGAGCGATTCGATCTTATTCAAGTAAAATCGACAGGGGTGACGCACCACCCGCACCATGGGCACGGCTTGGGCACTAGCCACACGGTTTAGAAATCAGAATTTCTTGCCGGTAATGCGTGCGATTTCGCGCTGGACCATGCGTTCAACGATCTCGGGCAAATGCTGATCAAGCCATTGCTTGAGCATCGGGCGCAACATGTCCGCCACGAGGGTGTCGAGCGTCACCATCCCGGCCCGGTCACTGTCCGACGCATTATCGGGGCTGTGCACCACAACCGCCGACAAGGCATCAAGGGCATGGCGACTGGCCTGCACCGACATTTCGGAGATCAACGTCTCCGGCGTCACCACCGTCTCGCCAATCACATCATGGGTGGGAACCGAGGCCGGCTTAACCGGGTCGGTCAGTTCAAGCACCACTTCGGCGGACGCCTTCTCATCGCGCCCGGCGATCACATGTGCGCCACGACCGCTGGCTGGCTTGACGACACGACCGGATGAGTCTCCATCCTCCGCGATGATCCGTTTGATGGACGCGAGAATCTCTTCCATCGAACTGTCGGGGTTAACTGCTGACATAGCCTTGAATATTGCGGAATTCAGGCCCGCTGTCACCCCTCAATTTGCGGGTGTGGCAACGGGCCCATAAGTGCGGGTTGCCATAACGCCGCGTTCACCGCCATCCGACCAATCCGACACATTACCGGAGGCCGACTTATAGTTCGCGACGGGATCGTAAAGCACCCCCCCCTCAATGTTGAGGTCCTTCATTTCCGCGCGTCCCATGGCATTCAACAGGCGAAATCCAGCGACATAGGCATCACGCCGGGCCGTCGCGAGCGCCACCTCGGTGTTGAGCAATTCCTGTTCGGCATCCAGCACCTCAAGCACGCTCCGGGTACCGACGCTATTCTCCGCGCGGTTACCTTCCAGTGCCAGACGACTTGCCGCGACCGCCTTTGCATTCGACTCAATCGAATCAAGCGCACTCCGATATCCGGCAAAAGCCGACCGGACACTGGCAACAACCAGTCGTTCGCTGGCAATCTCGCGTTCACGCGCGGCGCTGGCAATTTCAAGACTGCGCCGCACGCGGGCGCCGGGCTCACCGCCCTGATAGAGCGGCAGCGTGGCCGACAAGCCAATGCTGCTCGTCGCCTGCGACTGCTGCAACGAGGATGAGGAAGAGCCAACCACCTGGCCGATCGTGCCCATATAATCATAATAGCTGACACCGGCCGTCGCGCTCAGCGTGGGGAGGCGCGCCGCCCGCGCCACATCGACATCGCTGCCCGCCGCCTTGGCATTGGCCTTGGCCGCCAGCAGGCCGGGATTTTCATTGATCGCGATATCGGTTGCCGCAGCCACTGTTTCCGGCAGCGCAGGCAAGGGGGGTGGCGGCGACAAATCATCCGCCGGGCCGCCCGTCAGACGAAGATAATTCTGCTCGGCGGTGACCAGATTGCCCTCCGCCTTCACGAGCGCACTGCTCGCCAGCGCCAGACGCGCCTCCGATTGCGCCACATCGGTTCTCGTGAGATCGCCAATTTCAAACCGGTCGCGCGTCGCCTCAAGATTGGTGGTCAGCACCTGCACCTGATTGCGGTTGAGTTCGACCAGCGCGCGCGACAACATCACGTCCATATAAGCAGCGACCACATCCGAGAATACATCACTCTCGGTGCCCCGCAGGCTGGCGCGCCCCGCCTCGACCCGCTCTTTGGCTGCGCGCACGCCGCCGCGGATCGCGCCGCCCGCATAGATCGGCATGGACGCCGATGCGCTCAGCGTAAGTTTCCGTCCCGCCTCGTCGCCGGTGGCCACGCCATCATAGCTTTGGGTAAGACCTGCCGAACTCGACAGGCTAGGGCGCGCCGCAGATCGCGCAATGCCGACCGTGGCATCCGTCGCCCGCAAATCGGCCCGTGCCGCTGTCAGGGTTGGATTGGTGCGGTAGGTCCGCAACAGGGCTTCAGCCAGCGTCTCTGCAATCGCAGGGACACTCACCCCCGCCATCAGGGTCATCCCCAAAGCAGACGCCCAAAGCCGGGGAAGTCGGTTCATGATCACTCCAAATCGTCAGAAGGTAAAGCCGACCGGCGCGGCAAATCCGGGAAGCCGAACCGCCTGCATGTCGACAAATGGCAGGGCGCTCAGCGTTGCACCCACCTTGGCACCAAGGCACAAGCGGGTTACGCCACGATCCCAGCACGCATAAGCGGCCTGACCGCCATCGCGCAACTGGGCGACGAGCGCATCCGGCACGGATTCGACCGCACCATCAATCAGCAGTACGTCATAAGGCGCATGGGCCTTGGCCCCTGCATCAAGCGGGGCTTCAACCAGCGTCACCGCTGTTTCAGTCGCCAATAGGTCACGCGCGGTCGCGACAAGCGCCGCGTCCGATTCGACTGCGGTCACCCGACAGCCCATGTGCGCCAGCACAGCCGCAAGATAGCCGGTCGCCGCACCAATCAGCAGCACGGATGCGCCCGCCACCGGAGCCGCTGCGGCGATCAGGCGCGCCGAGGTCAGGGTTGGATTGAGCGCACGGCCACTGGCATCCAGTGGCGTGGCAACATCAACATAGGCCACCGCACTGCGTTCTGCCGGCACGAACCGTTCGCGCGCAACCGATGCAAAGGCATCGACGATACGCGGATCGTTCACCGTATTGGTGCGGAGCTGGCTCACGATCATCGCGTGGCGCATCTGGTCGAAATTCTGGTGGGTCACGTGGCGTACATCCTTGCAGCGACTGTCCTATAACCGCAATACACTGGGGTCAATTCGGTTATTAGCCGTTTCTCGCCCCGCCGCCAAGGCCGCGCAGACGTGATATGTCACCATCGGCCGACTAAATTGAACGTCGCCATCGCCGTTAATCCCGAGCGAAGGAGCGCGCACATGACGAATTCGATCGCGAGCAGCCTGGGCGTTGGCTCGGGCGTGGACGTTACCCAACTGGTTACCGATCTCGCCAATGCGTCCCGGCAGCCAAAAGTCGCGCGTCTGGACAAGCTGAACAGCGCGAATCAGGCCAAGATCAGTGCGGTCGCGCAGGCGCGTTCCGATCTGGAGGGGTTTGCCTCATCGGTCACTAGTTTGGTCGATGGCGGGGCGATGCGGACCCAGCCCACCAGTTCCGACAGCACCATGCTGGAGGCGAGCGCCTCTGCCGGTTATGATCTAGGCAATCTGGCCTCAACGATCGAAATTAGCCAATTGGCGCGGGCGCAGACCCTTTACTCCGACAGCGTCAGCGACTCGAGCGCGGCCATCGGCCAAGGCAAAATGACCCTCACCATCGGCAGCACCAGCTATGAAGTGACGATCGATAGCAGCAATGACAGCCTGACCGGGCTACGAGACGCCCTGAACGCGCTCGACACATCTGTGACCGCGAGCGTGCAGACCGACTCCACCGGCTCTCGACTTGTGCTGAAAGGCACCACCGGCGCGGACAACAGCTTTACCCTGTCCCCTGCGAGCGATGCCGATGCCGGCCTTGCGAGTTTTGCCTATGGCGCGGGTGCGGACGGGATGACACGCGGACAGGCCGCGCAGGATGCTGAATTCACCGTGGATGGCGTCAGCTTCTCCCGGTCGACCAACACCGTCAGCGATGCGATCGACGGGGTGCAACTCGTCTTGAAACAGGTCACGGGGGATACGCCCGTCACCCTGACCGGCACACGCCAAACGGCACAGTTGAAAAGCGTGCTACAGGACTTCGTATCGGTCTATAATACGTTGAAGGCCGACATCGCGAAGGCGCAAGGCTTGAGTGGCACCGGGCAGGCGATGTCGATGCTTGATCGCAAGCTCAGCGCCTTGTTGAGCACTGCCCTGACAAGCCATGCGTCAGCCTCTAGCCTGAGCGATATCGGGATCGCGACCAATCGCGATGGCACAATCCGGCTTGATCAAACCAAGCTGGACGATGTGCTCTCCACCTATCCCGAGGCAGTCGAAGAAATTTTCAACCCGCTGCGCGATGACAGCCATGACGAAGACAGCGACCCCGGCCTGTCAGTCACCTTGGCCAACCTTGCCGACGACATGACTACAACCGACGGCGTGCTGGAAGCACTTAAAAGCCGGTTGCAGGATGAAGTGGACGACATCACCAAGACCCGCGCCGCGATGGAAACGCGCGAAAGCGCCTATCAGGCCCGGCTGCAAAAGCAGTTCAGCGCCATGGAAAGCCGTATCGCCTTGTTGAAGGCGACCCAAAGCTACATGGAGCAGCAGATCACGGCGTGGAATAATCAGAACAATTGATCCGATGCCGCCACTCCTCCTCCCCCGCGACGCCAGCGCGCGCTATCAGGAAATTGCGCTGGCGAGCCGCTTGCTGGGGGTCGATGGCCATGGCTTGGTCGAGATTCTTTACGAGGAGCTTGTGCAGGCGCTGGACGTGCTCGACGCCCGTCTCCGCCGCGGATCGGTCTCGCTGCATGAAGCGAGTGCGACACGGGCGCGCTCGATCCTCGCTGCCTTGCTGACCAGCCTTGATCCAGCACAAGGCCAAGCGACCGAATTGTTCGCGCAGGTTTATCGCGGCATGATCGCCAGCTTACATCGTGCGGTGCTGGAAGATGATATGATGCGGTTGCGCGAAGTGCGGGAATCTGCAGTGGAAATGCAGCGCACCTGGCGGTTGCTTAAACTGGCCCATTAAAGCCCCAGATAACGCACCGGATCGACGGGAATCTGGTTGCGGCGCAGTTCAAAATGAAGCTGCGGGCCCTGATCCTGCCCCGGCCCCACCAGCCCGATCACCTCACCTTTACGCACCGCCTGCCCTTCCCGGACGCGCAGATCGGCCGCATAACCATAAGCAGACGTCCAGCCCTCGGCATGACGGAGCAACACCAAGCCATCGAATAGCGCCACATCGCGGGCGGCATAGACCACCACGCCCTCGGCCACCGCACGAATTGCCGTGCCTTCAGGGGCGGCAATGTCCACGCCTCGATTGACCCGCCCTTCCCCATAAGGCCCAAAACGACGCGCCAGCTTTGCCCCTACAATCGGCCAGATAAAACCGCTGACCCGCGCCGGCAGCATGGCCGTTGCCGTCGGCGCCGCACTGGTCGCCGACACGCGCCCCGGCCCGGTCTGCACTGTCGTGTCACGCGCCCCGCCCACGGGAACCGCGCCGGCAAAAATTTCATCAATATGCACCGAAAAATTTTGGGCGCGCGCCTTGGTTGCATCGACCGCGTTCGCCGTGTCCGTGCCCGACGGTACTTTCAGGCGGCGACCCAATCGCAACACATATGGCGGCTCAAGCTGGTTCAGGGTGATCAGCACTTCCCAACGCGTGCCATAAGCCCGGGCAATGGCAATCCCCGTCTCACCCGCCGACACCAGATGATAACGCCCGCCCGGGATCTGAAGCCGCTGCCCCACTTTGACGACAAACGGCTTGGCAAGATTATTGGCAAGGGCAATCGCCTCTGAACCAGCACCAGTTTTGTTGCCAATCGAGCGCAAGCTATCCCCCGGCGCGACAACATAGATGGCATCCGCCACCTTCACCGCCTTGGGAACAACCAAATCGACCATCGGGCGCGCCGACTCAGACCGCGATGTGACGCCGTCCTCTTGCACGATCACTGCAGGGTCGAGCCGGACATTGGGCGCCGCTTCGCCGCGACCCATGGGGATACAGGCCGATGCGCCGAACATGACGACGGTCAGACAGGTGATGGGCTGCCATGCTTTCATGGCTGGAGCTTATGTCTCAAGCCACAGAAACTCCAAGCCGTTTCAGCGATACAGCGCGCGCAACTGGTCGAGCGCTTCGTAATGGGTGAGATCAAGCTGCACCGGCGTCACCGAGATGAAATGATCGGCAATCGCCTCAAGGTCGGTGTCCTGCATCGGCGTATGGATCATTTCGCCGAGGCCGAACCAGAAATAATCATAGCCGCGCGGATCGGTCCCCTTAACGAACTGTAATCGTCCATAATCACGAAAGCCCTGCCGCACGACACGGACGCCATGGACCTGATCGGCATCGACTGGGGGAAAGTTGATATTGACCAGCGTGCGATGATCGAACGGCGTGTCCAGCAATGGCCGCAGCACATTTTCGGCCCAACTCTCGGCCGCTGCAAACGACACATTGTCGGCTGCCGATTCACGCGCATATTGCTGGCTGAGCGCGATCGACCGAATACCGGCCAATGCGCCTTCCATCGCCGCCGAGACCGTGCCCGAATAGGTCATATCCTCAGCCAGATTACCGCCCCGGTTGATGCCGGAGAGGATCAGGTCCGGCATTTGATCTTTCATCACATGGCCAACCGCCATCATCACGCAATCGGTCGGCGTGCCGGTCACGGCATAGCGCTTATCGCCAAGCTGACGCAGCCGTACCGGGCGGGTGAGGGTGAGCGAATGGCCGGTGCCGGACTGCTCCTCCGACGGCGCGATCACCCAGACATCATCCGAAAAACGCCGCGCAATCCGTTCAAGCAGCGCCAGACCGGGGGCGTGAATGCCGTCGTCATTCGTCACCAAGATGCGCATGTTACGGCTCCAATCGGGTCAGACCACCCATATAAGGCTGCAAAACGTCTGGAACCATGACACTGCCGTCAGCTTGCTGATAATTTTCGATTACCGCCACCAACGTCCGGCCGACTGCAAGGCCCGAGCCGTTGAGCGTGTGGACAAAGCGCGTGCCCTTTTCGCCTTCAGGCCGGTAGCGGGCGTTCATCCGCCGCCCCTGAAAATCGCCGCAATAGGAACAGGATGAAATCTCACGATAACGATCCTGACCGGGCAGCCAGACCTCAAGATCATACGTCTTGCGCGCACCAAAGCCCATGTCGCCGCTGCACAGCAACATGCGGCGATAGGGCAGCCCCAATAGGTCCAGCACCCGCTCGGCACAGGCGGTCATGCGTTCCAGCTCTTCAAGCCCCTGTTCCGCGGTGACGACCGACACCATCTCCACCTTGTCGAACTGATGCTGGCGAACAAGCCCGCGGGTATCGCGCCCGGCGGCCCCAGCCTCGGACCGGAAACACGGCGTCAATGCCGTCATGCGGAGCGGCAACATGGGCTGATCCATAATCTGCTCTCGCACCAAATTGGTCAGGCTGACCTCTGCGGTCGGAATCAGCCAACGGCCATCCGTTGTGCGGAACAGATCTTCGGAGAATTTGGGCAACTGGCCGGTACCGAACAGCGCCTCGTCCCGCACCAGAAGCGGCGGGGCAATCTCGGCATAGCCATGTTCACGCGTATGCAGGTCGAGCATGAACTGGCCGAGCGCGCGGTTGAGTCGGGCAATTCCGCCGCGCAGCGCCACGAAACGCGCACCGGACATCGCCACCGCCGAGGCAAAATCCATGCCGAGCGGCGCGGCAACCTCGTCATGCTCGCGCGGCGCAAAATCGAAGACAGGGCGGGTGCCATGTTCATGCACCAGTTGATTGTCATTCTCGTCCGCGCCGAGGGGCACATCTTCCAACGGCAAATTCGGCAGCGTCGCCAACATCTCGTCAAGCGCTTCGGCGACGACTCGTTCATCGGCTTCCCATGCGGGCAGCTTTTCTTTGAGCGTGGCCACTTCCGCCATCAACGTCGCCGCAGTGGCATCATCCTTGGCAGCCTTGGCAGCGCCAATCGCCTTGCTTGCCTCATTGCGGCGGGCAAGCGCTGCCTGCGCCTCGGTCGCAAGGGCGCGGCGGCGCTCATCCAGCGCGAGAATGGCGGGGGACTGCGGTTCCAACCCACGACGGGCAAGTCCGGCATCGAAGGCGGCGGCGTTTTCGCGGATCAGACGAATATCATGCATGGCCGGGCTATGGCCGACGCACGGAAAACTGGCAAGTGGTCGCGGCGCTGAACCGCAACCGCTTCAGTTGAATTCGAGCCGCGTCACATGGCCCATCTTGCGGCCGGGACGGGCTTCGCCTTTGCCGTAAAGATGAAGATGATTGGCAGGATCACCAAGCAACTTTTCCCATTCATGGGCTTCTTCGCCGATCAGATTATCCATAATCACCCGATCCGCTGCCAGCCGCGGATCACCGAGCGGCAGGCCGCAAACGGCGCGAATATGATTTTCGAACTGTGAGGTTAGCGATCCTTCGATCGTCCAGTGCCCGCTGTTGTGAACGCGCGGCGCCATTTCATTGAACACTGGGCCGGTCTCGGTCGCGAAAAACTCGAACGCCGCGACGCCAACATAATCAAGGTCCGCCAGCACCCGCCCTGCGATCAGCCGGGCCTCGCCCTGTTGGGCCACAATCGCAGCGTCGGCAGGCACTGACGAGCGGGCGAGAATGCCATGCTCGTGGCGATTCTCCGGCGTATCCCAATAGGCCACAGCACCATCTTGACCGCGCACCGCGAGCACAGAAAATTCGCGCTCGAAACGGATGAAACTTTCCAACACGCACGGTGCACCCTTAACGGCGTCCCATGCCTCATCGGCATCTTCGGGGCGATAGATCCGCGCCTGTCCCTTGCCATCATAGCCAAAGCGACAGGTCTTCAAAATCGCAGGCAGACCAATTTCGGCAATCGCCGCGTCAAGCTGATCGCGACTCGATACGCCACGATATGGTGCCGGATGCCCGCCATGATCGCGTATATAATCTTTCTCCCGCAACCGGTCCTGCGCAATGGCAAGTGCCTCGACATTGGGATGAACACGGACATGACGGGCGAGTTCTTCGATTGGCGCGACGTCGATATTCTCGAATTCATAGGTGACGACGTCAACCGCCGCCGCAAAGCGATGCAGCGCCTCGCGGTCGTCATAATCCGCGCGCGTCCAGTCAGCCGACACTTCTGCAGCCACACTATGCGCCTCAGGCGCGAAAATATGGCAGCGATAGCCCAGCCGCGCAGCCGCAATGGCAAGCATGCGACCAAGCTGGCCCCCACCCAAAATGCCAATCGTCGACCCCGGCGGTACGGCAGTCATGCAGGGACCTCGGCCACATTCGCGGTCTGGCGCTCGCGCCATGCATCAAGCCGGGCAGCGAGTGCGGGATCAGTGGTCGCCAGCATCGCCGCCGAGATCAGCGCCGCGTTGGTTGCCCCGGCCTTACCAATCGCCAGTGTGCCGACAGGGATGCCAGCGGGCATCTGGACGATCGACAACAGGCTGTCCATGCCGGACAGCGCCTTGCTCTCGACTGGCACGCCGAACACTGGCAGCCGTGTCATCGAAGCAGCCATGCCAGGAAGATGGGCAGCGCCACCCGCGCCGGCGATGATCGCCCGCAGGCCGCGAGACGCCGCCGACTTCGCATAAGATACAAGACGGTCAGGCGTACGATGCGCGGAAACAATCCGGCATTCATGTGGAATCTCAAGCGCGGTGAGCGTGTCGGCGGCGTGCTGCATCGTCTCCCAGTCGGACTGGCTGCCCATGATAATCCCAATAACTGGCGCGATTTCCGACATTCCGCTTTCCCAAAACTGATTTGAAGACGTGGCTTTAGGGCATAACGGCGCAAGTGGAAATCGCAAAATCGCGCCATTCCTGTGATTGTGAAGGCTATTCTCTTCCCCACTCACCATCTCTATGTTGGGGAGATCGCATTCAACGAGGAGTTCGGGTCATGCTACGTCTCAGGGAATTGGTCGCACTACCGATAGCGGGCCTAGTGCTCTCGGCCTGCGCCACCGAGGCCAATCGGATCGAAACGACGCGCTTCCATCTCGGACAAGAGATTGCGCGCGGTGATGTCCGCGTCCTACCAAACGACCCTTCGCTCGCTGACAGCCTTGAGACCCGCCAATATGCCGAGGTGATCGGACAAGAGTTCGGATCAGCCGGTTTCCGCATGGCCAGCGCCACAGCCGTTGACGAGGTGGTGTTGTTCTCCGTCAACCGGGTCGTGCGTCCAGCCGGGCCGGCACGTGCACCACTCACCATCGGCATTGGCGGCGGTACGGGTGGGGGCGGCTTCGGGATCGGGGTGGGCACCAGCTTTCCGGTCGGCAAACCCAAAGCGCGTGAACTGGTGAGCTATGAACTCCATCTCCGCCTGCGCCGTGAACGCGATAACGCCGTGATCTGGGAAGGCAGGGCACGTACCGAAGCGGCCATGACCACCGCCGGCGCCGATCCGCGCACGGCCGTTGCCCGCATGACACGCGCCCTACTCAAGGACTTCCCCGGCGAATCCGGCAAAACGATCACGGTGAAATAACCCATGGTCATGCAGATCAACGCCGCCTTCGATAGCGGCAATATCGATGTGTTGAACATCACCGGCGATCTGGCCGATCTCGCCATTCGACCCGACAAGGATTCCGTTTTTTTTCAATGGTTCTACTTTCGAGTGTCGGGGGCAAAAGGCCGGCGGGTCACGCTTCGCATCACCAATTGCGGGCAATCGGCCTATCCCGGCGGCTGGCCAAATTACCGCGCCCGCTACAGCGATGATCGGGAGGACTGGCGCTGCGCCGCGACCAGCTATGCCGATGGTATTCTCTCCATCACCCATGATGTCGCAGCGGACAGCGTCTGGTTCGCCTATTTTGCCCCGTATTCGATGGAACGCCACCACGACCTCGTCCAGCGCATCGCGCTCAAACCCGGGGTCACATTGCGCGAGCTCGGCCAGAGCCTCGACGGCCAGCCAATTGACTGCCTGACCATCGGCGATGGCGCGCTGCAAATTTGGCTTTATGCACGCCAGCACCCCGGCGAAACCATGGCCGAATATTGGATGGAGGGCGCGCTTGATCTGTTGACCGACACGACTGATCCCGTGGCCCGGCGATTACGCGAAAAATGCACATTCCATGTCGTGCCGAACATGAATCCAGATGGGTCAAGGCGCGGCCATCTGCGAACCAATGCCGCAGGCGTCAACCTTAACCGCGAATGGGCGGCCCCGTCGCATACACGCTCACCCGAGGTGGTGTGCGTGCGCGATGCGATGGACCAAACCGGCGTCCATTGGGCGATGGACGTGCATGGCGATGAAGCCATTCCCGCCAATTTCATTGCAGGTTTCGAGGGCATTCCGAACTGGACCGACGAACAAGGCGACCGCTTTTACGCCTATCGCGAGGCGCTCGCCGCCTGCACCGCCGATTTCCAGACGAAGCTCGGCTATCCCAAATCTGCGCCCGGCAGGGCCAATCTGACCATGTCGACCAACCAACTTGCTAACCGTTTTGCGCATCTGGGCTGTGTGAGCATGACATTGGAAATGCCGTTCAAAGACCACGACCCGCAACCGGACCCCGAACGCGCGTGGTCACCCGCGCGGTGCCGCCAGTTGGCGCGAGATTGCCTCGCGACACTCGCCGCCCAAATCTAGGATCACTTCGGCAAGCGCCGCACCAATGCCGATGTATCCTGTCGCCCGCCGCCCATATGCTGCACATCGGCAAAGAACTGGTCAATCATCGCCGCTATCGGCAACGAGGCACCATTGTCGCGCGCCTCATCAATGGCGAGGCTGAGATCCTTGCGCATCCAATCGACTGCCAAGCCGAAATCGAACCGATCCTCGGCCATGCTGTGCCAATATTGCGTCATCTGCCAGCTTTGCGCCGCACCTGACGAAATCGCCTCATAGACCTTATCAATATCGAGATCCGCCGCCTGCGCAAAGCGCAGGGCTTCGGCAAGGCTCTGGATAATCCCAACGAACGCGATCTGGTTGACCATCTTGGTGGTTTGCCCGGCACCGCTTGATCCGACATGGACGATCTTGCGCGCATAGGCCTGCATCAACGGCGTGGCCTCGGCGACCGCCTTTTCCCGACCGCCACACATGATGGTGAGCGTCCCGGCCTCCGCTCCGGTCTGTCCACCGGTCACGGGCGCATCCACCACAAGCAGTCCGCGATCACGTCCTTCAATCGCGAGCTGACGCGCGATCTTCGCCGAGACCGTGGTATGGTCGATAAACAAGGCCCCCTTGCGCATCGCCTTGAAACAGCCCTCGCCCCGCAGCGTGACCGCCTCAAGGTCCACATCCGCGCCAACACAGGTGATCACCGCATCCGCCCCCTCTGCCGCCGCAGCGGGGGTGAGCGCCAGCGCACCGCCATGGGCTGCTACCCATTGCTCCGCCTCGACATGCGTCCGGTTATAGACCGTCACGTCGTGTCCCGCAGTGAGAAGGTGTCGCGCAATCGGCGATCCCATCGCACCCAATCCGATAAATCCAATCTTCGCCATCCGATGGAGCATAAGCACTGTTTCGATTTGTCGCCAGATGCGATAGGTGCTCAGCCATGGAAAACCGTTTGACCCTCCAGGATGTCCGCGACGCCCATCAACGTATCGATGGCGCGATCATTCGGACCCCGACCTTGCTGAGCAAAACCTTGTCGCAGCTGGTTGGCGCCAATATCTGGCTGAAATTCGAAAATTTACAGTTCACGGCGGCTTATAAGGAGCGCGGCGCGCTCAATAAGCTGCTCCAACTCGACCCTGAAGCGCGGGCGGTCGGCGTGATTGCGGCATCGGCCGGCAATCATGCGCAAGGGCTCGCCTATCACGGCGCCAAGCTGGGCGTGCCCGTCACCATCGTCATGCCGGTATCGACGCCGCTGGTAAAGGTGCAGCAGACGCAGGCGCATGGCGCGAATGTCATCCTCTTCGGTGAGCGATTCGAGGATGCCTATAACCACGCGCGCGGGCTGGAAGTTGAACGCGGTCTGACCTTCGTGCATCCGTTCGATGATCGACAGATTATGGCAGGACAAGGCACGGTCGCCATTGAGATGCTCGAAGATGCGCCGGAAATCGACACCATCATCGTGCCGGTCGGCGGTGGCGGCCTGATTTCGGGCGTCACGGTCGCGGCCAAGGGTCTTCGACCTGACATCCGCATCGTCGGCGTTCAGTCGAACCGCTATCCTGCGATGTACTGCCTCAAGACCGGCAAGCATATCGAAGGCGGGGGCGACACGCTGGCCGAGGGTATCGCTGTCAAATTTCCCGGCGATATCACCCGCCAATATGTGATGGGCATGGTCGACGAAATGCGCATCGTCTCTGAGTCGATTATCGAGGAAGCGATTTCCTTACTGCTTGATGTCGAGAAGACGGTGGTCGAAGGGGCCGGGGCTGCCGGCCTCGCGACCTTATTACCAACCAAGGATGGTAATTTCCGTTCGGAATTTGCCGGGCGGAACATCGGCGTCATCCTCTCCGGCGGTAATATCGACCCCCGGTTTTTGGCGAATGTGATCCTGCGCAACTTGGCGCGGACCGGGCGGATCGGGCGGATCGCGGTGGTGCTGCAAGACAAGGTGGGGAGCCTGCACGAAATCTCGGGCATCTTCACCCGCAACGGGGCGAACATCCTTGAGGTATCGCACCAGCGCATCTTCGGCGTCCTGTCTGCCAAGAGTACCCAGACCGAGATCGAATATGAAATTCGCGATGTCGCATCATTCGAGCAGTTGAAACTCGAACTTGATGATGCGGGTTATGTATATGAATTGCTCACCATCTCGGGACGGAAGCCCGGCCGCAATCGCCGCCCCGGCTAATCGACCCGCTCATGCGCATCGACATTGAGAAAAGCCCATGGCCAAATGGCTGCGGGCTTTTTTTTCGATCGTCCATCCCAAGACGACCGAAGGATAGGCTACAGCCCCAAAATGAAAAAGGCGGCCCCGAAGGACCGCCTATTCCATGTTCGGCATTGCCGAAGCGAGGGGCTTAGATTTCGCCCATGTAGTTTTCGTTGCCCATGAAGCCCATGTTTTCGACCTTGGCCTTTTTGGCTTCGGCGAGCACCTGGTCAA
>CAIJLZ010000012.1 GCA_903821605.1 uncultured Sphingomonadales bacterium
TGTTCCCCGTCAGCACCTACGGCACAGATTTGAGGTTGTAATTTAAGGAGGGTTTGGGCTTCGTCGTAGTGACGAAGGAACGAAGATGAAGCCCAAACCCTCTAACGCAAAATCGCCGGTGAAAGCCTCCGCTGAGCGGGTGGTGAAGGATATCCGGCGCGCAACCAGACGACATTTCACAGCCGAGGATAAAATCCGCATCGTACTGGATGGCCTGCGTGGCGATGACAGCATTGCTGAGCTGTGCCGCCGTGAAGGCATTGCCCAGAGCGTGTATTACAGCTGGTCGAAGGAGTTCATGGAAGCCGGCAAACGCCGTCTGGCGGGCGACACTGCCCGCGCTGCCACGACCGGCGAGGTGCAGGATTTGCGCCGCGAGGCCCGTGCATTGAAGGAATGCGTTGCCGACCTGACGCTGGAGAACCGTTTGCTCAAAAAAAGCATGATCGCGGATGGGGGCGACGAAGAATGAGATACCCCGCATCAGAAAAGCTCGAAATCATCCGGATCGTCGAGCAGTCGCATCAGCCCGCCAAGCGAACGCTGGACCAACTCGGCATCGCCCGGCGGACGTTCTATCGCTGGTATAACCAGTATCTCGAAGGCGGGCCGGAAGCCTTGAAAGATCGGCCGTCAGCGCCAAACCGGGTGTGGAATCGCATTGGCAATGATATCCAGCAGCAGGTCATCGATATGGCACTGGATGAAGATACGACCGCCCTCAGTCCCAGGGAGTTGGCTGTGCGGTTCACAGACGAGAAACGCTACTTCGTATCGGAAGCCACGGTTTATCGGTTGTTGAAGGCACATGACCTGATCACCAGTCCCGCCTACACGGTCATCAAAGCGGCGGAGGCGTTCCACACCAAGACCGTGCGACCGAACGAGATGTGGCAAACAGACTTCACCTACTTCAAAATCATCGGGTGGGGCTGGATGTACCTGTCGACGGTGCTCGACGATTACTCGCGCTACATCATGAGCTGGAAACTGTGCACGACCATGTGCGCCAGCGACGTCACCGACACACTGGACATGGCGCTGGCAGCATCAGGCCTCGATCATGCCCGCGTGTTGCACAGGCCACGCCTGCTCAGCGACAACGGGCCGAGTTATATCGCCAGTGAGCTGGCCGAATATCTGGGCGCGAAGAATATGGACCATGTACGTGGCGCACCGTTCCATCCGCAAACCCAGGGCAAGATCGAACGCTGGCACCAGACCTTGAAAAACAAGGTGCTGCTCGAAAATTACTTCTTGCCCGGCGACCTTGAGGCCCAGATCGAGGCCTTCATCGAGCACTACAATCACAGGCGCTACCACGAGAGCCTGAAAAACGTGACCCCAGCTGACGCCTACTTCGGCAGAGCTGCAGCCATCATCAAACAACGCGAAAGGATCAAACGACAGACCATCGAATATCGGCGCTTGCAACACCGCAAGCTTGCCGCCTAACATCAACCACCAGACGAGGCCCGCACTCCGCTAATCTACGCCGCGATCTGAGCCAAATGTTTTGACGACGGACAAAGCAGCCTGCTCGCGGCCAGTCTCCACGCCAGTGCCCAAAATGATCCAAGTGCCTATCCAGCCACAACGTCGCTTGGCCAACCGGCGTCCTGTTGGTCGCTCGGCTGCCCTTGGTCTTCAGCGGTGCGCTGCCTGCTTGAAAGTCGTAACAAGGGATTCAAGGTCTGAACTGGATCTAAGGCACTATTGATTGGAAACGCATATGGGCGGCGTGAACGAAGACCTTCCATACTGGAGCCAGGACCCATCCGTGCTGATGGCATTGTTTGCGTCCACCCCAGTCGGCCTCACTTCCAATCAGGCCGGAACGCAACTGGGGCTCATAGGTCCAAACAGCGTCGAGGATACACCGCGCCTGAGCGCCTTGCGCCTGCTCCTTCGCCAGTTCGAGAGCCCGCTTGTGCTCATCCTGGCTTTTGCCGCCGTGATCTCCCTCGTGCTCCAGCAATGGGTGGACGCGGCGATCATCCTGGCAATTGTCCTTGGCAGTTCGCTCCTCAGCTTCTTCCAGGAATATCGGGCATCCTCGGCCGTGGAAGAACTCAAGAAGCGCTTGGCGCTGACGGCCCGCGTCCTGCGAGACGGCGTGGTCCGCGACGTGCCGGTGAAAATGATCGTACCTGGCGACGTGCTGCTGCTTTCAGCGGGCAACCTCATTCCTGCCGACGGCTTGGTGATTGAGGCGGCAGACTTTCTGGTCAGCGAGGCAAGCATGACCGGCGAGTCCTTTCCTGTCGAAAAGCGCCCTGGGATGGTCGCGGCAGATGCGCCGATTACCAAACGCACAAATTCCGTTTTCCTCGGAGCCTCGGTCCGTAGTGGCACTGCAAAAGTCCTTGCGGTCAGAACGGGCCGTGGGACTGAATTCGGTGCCATCGCTGCACGGCTGAAGGCACGGCAACCCGAGACGGACTTTGCACGCGGGGTCCGGCAGTTCGGCTATCTACTCATCCGGGTCATGATCGTCATCGTACTGTTCGTGCTGACGGTGAACCTGCTGCTCCACCGCCCAGTGATGGAGTCGCTGCTATTCGCCGTGGCGCTGGCGGTGGGACTGTCACCGGAACTGCTTCCGGCGATCATCAGCGTGACCTTGTCCGCAGGGGCCCGGGCCATGAGCAAGCGGGGCGTCATCGTGCGCCGGTTGGATGCGATCGAGAACTTGGGCAGCATGGACATCCTGTGTACCGACAAGACCGGGACGCTGACCGAGGGTACGCTCATCCTGAGCGAGGTGCTGGACGCAGCCAGTCAGCCCTCGGATGATGTCCGGCACCTCGCTTTTCTCAACGCAGCCTTCGAGACGGGGATTGAAAACCCGCTCGACACAGCGATTATCGCGGCCGGCGAGAGCACCGGGCTGACGAAGCAGGGCTTCACCAAAATCGACGAGATCCCCTACGATTTCATGCGCCGTATGCTGACTATCGTGGTGGCAGAGGAAGGCAGCCCCGCGCAGCACCTGTTTGTCACCAAGGGCGCCTTTGCGAACGTTCTCGCCATCTGCACATCGTTCGACCGCGACGGCATCGAGGTTCCGCTTGATGCAGAAGCACGCGCGAGGCTGGACGCCGTGTTCGAGGCCAAAGGTGCCGAGGGCTTCCGTGTCCTGGCTGTCGCCACGCGGCGAGTAGCGGTAAAATCAGACTATGACCGCGAAGACGAACGTGACATGGTCTTTCGCGGCTTTTTGGTCTTTCTCGATCCTCCCAAAGGCGATGCTCGGCAAACGATCCAGAACCTCAACCGGCTTGGCATCCGTATCAAGGTCATCAGCGGCGACAATCGCCATGTGACGGCGCATCTGGCAGAGGCTGTCGGCCTTGATGCGAAGTCGATGCTGACCGGCGAGGAACTGGCCAGGCTCAAGGACGAGGCGCTGTGGCACCTTGCACCCAAGACCGATCTGTTTGTCGAAATTGACCCGCAACAGAAGGAGCGGATCGTCCGCGCGTTGCAGCGCACGGGCCACTCCGTCGGCTATCTCGGTGACGGCATCAACGATGCGCCGGCGCTCCATGCGGCCGATGTCGGTATTTCCGTCGAGGAAGCCGTGGATGTTGCCCGGGAGAGCGCTGACATCATCCTGCTGAGTCGCGATCTCGATGTGCTGCGTTCGGGAGTCGAGGATGGCCGGAGGACATTTGCCAACACGCTGAAATACATATCGATCACCACCAGCGCGAACTTTGGCAACATGATCAGCATGGCGCTGGTGACCCCGCTCCTGCCGTTCCTGCCGCTTGCCGCAAAGCAGATCCTGCTGAATAATTTTCTCTCCGATTTGCCTTCGATCGCAATCTCCAGCGACACTGTCGATCCGGAGCGCGTCACGCAGCCGCAGCGCTGGGATGTCGCTGAAATCCGCAAATTCATGATGGTTTTCGGGCTGGTGAGTTCTGTGTTCGATATCCTGACGTTTGCGCTGCTGATATTCGTTTTCCGAGCGAGTGAGGCAACTTTCCAGACGTCGTGGTTCATGATCTCGCTGCTGACGGAACTGGCCGTCGTGCTTGTCCTGCGGACCCACCGGCCTATGTTCCGCAGCAAGCCAAGCAAGTTGCTGCTGTGGTCGACCATTGGGGTGGTTGCTGCGACGTTCGCGATTCCGTTCCTGGGGGCATTGACGTCGGTCTTCGGCTTCGTGCCCCTCTCGCTGCCCCAGCTGTTTGCGATTGTTGCCATTGTGCTCGGATACATCGTGGCGACCGAATTGGCCAAGGCATGGTACTTTCGGCTGGAAAGGTCCGGGGGCACGGCAATGTGAAAGGCAAGCCAGTCCTAACTGCGAATCCGCGCCGTGGATGATTGTTCGGATGGCATGTCGGACAAGACCTTTCCGGAGGCCGTCGATCTTCTGGTCAATGGCGAGCAGCGGAAGGGATGCGCTGAACCGACGTGAATTTGTAAAAACCTCTGCAGGGCGAAAACACGACCCATGATATGATCGTAAGCAACGCAATAACTTTGCTGCCAGCAGGAGAAAAATGTCTTTTTTTGCTGAATCTACGAGGCAGTTACCGTTCCAGCCCGTGGATCCACGCTCCGCCGAAATCGTGATGATTGGAACTTCGGTCCGGCGCGGGCGTTGGGGTATCGAGCGAATGTACCAGCGGTGCCGCTTGCCTCGTGATGTGGTTGATGATGGCCACAATAATGGTCACCATCGTCGATATATCACTCGGACAGCGCCGTAGGATGTCCGCAGCGGTTCAGCCCACTCCGCAAGCTGTAAGATTGTTTACGCGCTAACGGGTTATCGAGCCTCGCATTGACCCGTTTGACCGCGTCCATTGGGGCCCCTTCATTGCTTTAGAGAGTTTTCATGCCTGACCCACCCCCAGACGACCAAAGTGCTCTGGATTTACGCCTGAAAGCCCTTTCGCGATGGGACAACGAAGGAGGCGCAGGACCTGATGGCCCCCAGCAGACCCTCGCCGTCGACCCGTCCTATAATTCGGAGTGCGTATACGGGTCGTATAGCCCGACTTTTCCAAAAGCTCTAGGATTTGCTATGGACAACGACGAACCAGACGAAGCGATCCATATTTCATCAGACGATGCACGCGGTGCGTCTGGGTCTGATGAAGGCACCACCAGCGACACTTTGCTACCTATGTTGGGTATAGGACTTGTGCTGGTTATCATCAGCGTAATTGTGGCGGTGTTTTTATTCCGTTAAGCGAATGATATTACGTCTGAAGCCCCTAGATTTCTGGACGCCTTCAATCCTAATTTTGAGGACAGGAGGCGACGATGGGGAAGGCCACTTTCAGCGATGAGTTCAAGCGTGATGCGGTAGCCCAGATCACCGAGGGCTCCAGTGAAGCGTCATGACCGAACGATCCGGCCATCAAGAAGTTCGATCCGGCGCGGACACTGGTCCGCGATATGCTCGTCATGCGTCGAGATCAGGAAACTGGTGGCCATCGTCTGGTTGATCGAGCGGATCAGGTCCATCACATGATCTGCCGATTGCCGATCAAGATTGCCGGTCGGCTCGTCTGCCAGAACCAGCACCGGATTGTTGATCAGCGCGCGCGCTACCGCAACGCGCTGGCGCTGGCCGCCCGACATCGCGGATGGCCGGTAATCTCTGCGGTCGGCAAGCCCCACGGCATCGAGCAATTCCGCTGCCCGTTCGCGCATGGCGCGCGTTTCCCGACCGGCGGCACAGGCCGCAGGCATCATCACGTTCTCCAGTGCCGATAGATCGGGCAGCAGGTGATGGAACTGAAACACAAAGCCGAGGTGCTTGCTGCGGAATTCGGTTCGCTTGGCCTCGCTGGCTTGCATGAGATCCACGCCCAGCATCTCGTGGGTTCCACCGCTCGCGCGCATCAGCGTGCCCAGGATGGTCAGCAATGTGCTTTTGCCCGACCCGGAAGGGCCAAGCAGTGCGGCCATTTCGCCTGCAGAAATCGACAGGTCTATGCCTTTAAGCACGAGTACTTCGGCTTCGCCTTCGCCGAAGTTCTTGGTTAGCGCCGTGACGGAAAGGATGGGTTCTGCGCTCATGCCCCGATAGCCTCCACCGGGTCGACGCGGGCTGCGTTGCGGGCTGGGAGGATTGACGCCAGCATAGCCGCCAATGTGGTCAACGTAATCGCCAGCAGGAAATCACCCTGCGCCCGGTCGATCGGCAACCCGCCGTTGCGAACCTCGGTCACCGGCGGCAGCGGCAACAGCGCGAGCCATGCGGCCACAGCACCGACGATTGCCCCGACAAGGCCGATCAGCGTGCCTTCCAGAACGAAGATCGAAATTACCAGCCCTTTGCTGGCACCCATGGCGCGCATGATGCCGATTTCCGATTGCCGTCTGACAATCGACAGCAGCATGGCGCTGGCAATGCCGACGATGATGGTCACCAGCGAAAAGGCCTTGATGATGATGCCAGTGCGGGCTTGTGCATCAAGGCCTTCAAATAACTGGCTGTTGTCTTCGGTCCACGCTGTAGCCTTGAGCGCGGTGGACCGGCGCAGTCGTTCAGCGATGTCGGGCGCATCGGTGGCATGCACCACCTTGATCTCGATCCGGGAAACGCCGGTCGACAGGTCAAACAACGCGCGGGCGGTGGTGAAGTTCATGTAGACCACCTGCCTGTCGGCGCTGGCAATCCCCAGACTGAAGATGCCGCCAATCCGGAAACTGCGGGTGCGTCCTCGATCTGAACTCAGGCGGAGCACTTGCCCGACCCTGAGACCCAGATCGCGCGCCAGCCGGCTGCCGATCAGGATGCCATCGGCAGGTAGGTTACTGCTGCCATCAATCATCGCTGAATCAATATCGGCAATCGCGGACAGCTTACCGGGCATGACGCCGATGACGCTAACGGGTGCCACGGCCTGCCCGCGTTCGACAAACGCCGAACCCCGGATTTGCGGCGATACAGCGGTGACGCCGGGGGTCTTTTCGATGATCGGTATGGCAGGCTGCCAGATCGCAATCTGATTTCGACGGCTGAGGTCCTTTTGCAGCACCACTTGCGCACGCCCATTCGGGGAAAGGGTGGCCGGATCGCGATCGGGCATTTCCAGCACGATATGGGGAATACTGCCCACCGTCCGCAGCGTCAGCAGGGTCGCCAATCCTCCTATGAGCGCACTCATGAAGATGAAGACGCTGACTCCCAGCGCCACGCCGGCCATCAGCAACGCTGTCTGCCCCGGATGGGACAGCAGGTGCCGGATGGCGAGCTTTACCGCATAGGGACTCATCCTATCTCGCTACCCGGACTTTTTCACCCGGCGCAGCGGATTCCGGATTGGCAAGGATGCGTTCACCTGCCTTGATGCCGCTGGTGACGATCACCTTTTCCGCAGGCCAATCGACAAAGCCTATCTCGCGTTCGATCACGACATCATCCGTGCCGACGATCCTGACCTTTGCCCCGCTGCTGGACTGGATGACGGCGCTGCGCGGCACACTGATTGCGCGATCCCGCCTTTCCATGACCAAATTGACCGTAACTGTCAGACCTGAAGGAACGTCGATAGCAGCGTCAACCAGGCTCAGTCGGACATCGCGCGCGCCAGTTGCGGGATCGACCCGCGGCTCGACATGCGCCACAATTGCCCTGAGCTGGCGGGTTTGCCCCGGCAAGCTGACCATTGCCTCCATTCCCGGACGGATCTCCGCGGCATAGATCTCATCGACCTCGAGGGTGACTTCCGGACTGGAAAGATCCGCCAAACGGTAGATGATGCTCTCCAGACCGACTGTCTGCCCGGGATCGACGGGACGCTCCAGGATTACACCGGCAAAGGGCGCGCGCAGCACCCGGCGGTCTCGCAATTCGCGGACCTGCACCACGCTGGCTCGGCGGCGGCTGAGTTCCCGCTCGCCTTCGAGCACCGCGAGGCGCCGTTGCTCCACTTCACGCTTCGTTGCAAACTGGCCCAGCGCCACGAAACGGGAAAGGTCCCGCCGCGCCTGCGCCAGCGTTGCCTGCTGTGTCTGGACCGATGCTTCCGCCTCGGCAATCGCTGCCGCTTCAGGTGCGTCATCGATCCGTGCGAGAACCTGTCCCGCTGTAACCCGGTCGCCGACATCAAAGGGCAAGGCGATGAGTTCACCGCCGAGCGCAGGACGTATATCGACCTGCAAGCGCGGCCTGATCCTGCCATTGACCGCGAGGACCCGCTCCGCAGGCGCCACTTGGGAGACGAATGTAGCCACTTCCTTTGTGCGGGGCACGAGCAGCCAGTATCCGGCTGACGCCAGTAATATCATGGCCAGCGCCGCGAGAGTAAACTTCCGTTTGTTCATTTTCATCAGTTTCGACTCTACACCATCAATTGCATCCCGACATAGACGCTAACCGTCGATGGTCCTCCGCTTGTGAGCAATGTATGGGGCGCCCGTGTTCGTCCTGCGGACCCACCGGCCTATGTTCCGCAGTGAGCCAAGCAAGTGGCTGCTGTGATCGACTATCACCGCGGTCGGTACGACATTCGCCATTCCGTTCCTCGGCGGATTGACGTCGGTCTCCGGCTTCGTGCCCCTCTCGCTGCCTCAGCTGTTTGCGATTTTTTCCATTGTGCTCGGGTTCATCGTAGCGACCGAATTGGCCAAGGCATGGTACTTTCGGGTCTAATTCTAATTGGCAAGCGAACCAGGTCGCCATGCCCAATTTGCCGACGACTTTTCAAGTGAGTCAGTCTCAGGCGACGTGTTGGAATACATCAATCTGAAAACCCAACGAAAAAGCTTCTGTCAGTGAATTCCGGTCAAGCCTCTCAAGCATGGGCAAACGTCCAAGCCGGCGAACCTTGCCCATCGCGGCGATGGTCGCCTCACTGTCCTCGTTCGGGTCACCCACAAACGCTACCCCGTGGACTGCGATGCCTCGTGACCGAAGCGCCTCGAACGTCAGCAGGCTGTGGTTGATTGTTCCCAGTGTCGTTCGTGCAACGACGATCACGGGCAGGCCCCAACGCGCAAACACATCCGCATAAGTTACATTTCGCGTCACAGGAACCAACGCACCGCCAGCCCCCTCAATCACCAGCGGGCGTTGCGCGGGGAGAGCCAGGCGGGCAAGGTCGATTTGTACCCCATCAATCTCTGCGGCCCGGTGGGGAGAGCAAGGCGTGTTCAACCGATAGGCCTCGGGCAGCGTATGATCTGCCGGCATCCGGGAGAGGCGCAAAACCTCATCTCTGTCAGTCCTATCCTCCAGACCCGACTGGATTGGCTTCCAGTAATGTGCTTTCAAGGCCAAGGTTAGTGCCGCAGAAAACACGGTCTTGCCGATACCGGTGTCTGTGCCGGTGACGACGAAAGCAGTCATAAGTTGTTCCTGTTCAGATGTCCGCAAAGACGAACTTTTCCGCCTTTGCGCCTGGATGAGTAACGGCTCCTTTGACTGCTGGCCCGACGGTATTACTGTAACGCCAGATCGCGCCCGAGCCGTAATCGTGTTCACGCATTTGCCATTGCGCGCAGCGTGCGGCGAGCACGTCTGCGCTGACCTCCAGATCGATGCTGCCGGCCTCAGCATCGATCCGGATGATGTCCCCGTCCTCGACAAGAGCGATGGGGCCGCCGACCGCAGCCTCGGGCCCAACATGGCCGATACAGAAGCCGCGGGTGGCGCCAGAAAATCGACCATCGGTAATCAAGGCGACCTTCTCACCCAGACCCTGGCCATAGAGCGCGGCAGTGGTAGAGAGCATTTCGCGCATGCCCGGGCCGCCTTTCGGCCCTTCGTAGCGGATCACAATGACACAACCCTCTGCGATCTGCCGCGCTTCAACGGCGGCAAAAGCATCTTCCTCACAGTCGAAGACCCGGGCTGGTCCCGAAAACTGCAATCGCTTCATGCCGGCGATCTTCACGATCGCTCCTTCCGGAGCAAGCGTTCCGCGCAGCCCCACCACACCACCAGTCGGCGAGAGCGGCGCCCTCGCATCGTAGATCACCTTCTGGTCGGGATTCCAGGTGATCTCGGCGATGTTCTCACCGAGCGTCTTGCCTGTAACCGTAATGCAGTCGCCATTCAGAAGACCTTCGGCCAGCAAGGTCTTCATCAGCATGTACACGCCGCCTGCCTCATACATATCCTTGGCAACATAGCGACCGCCCGGCTTCAGGTCGGCGATGTAAGGGGTGGAGCGGAATATCTCGGCGACATCAAACAGATCGAAGTCGATCCCCGCCTCATTGGCCATTGCCGGAAGATGCAGGGCGGCGTTGGTTGAGCCGCCAGTTGCTGCGACAACACGCGCCGCATTCTCGAACGCTTCGCGGGTGCAAATGGTGCGGGGGCGAAGGTTTGAACCGATCAGTTCCATCACCTGTTGCCCGGCGGCCCAAGCAACGTCCGCGCGCGATGCATAGGGCGCTGGCGCCATGTTGCTGTTCGGCAGGGACAGGCCGATGGCTTCCGCCACGCAAGCCATGGTGTTGGCCGTATACTGGCCCCCGCAAGCGCCCTGACCTGGGCAGGCAACGCGCTCCAGTTCTTTCAGTTCGGCGATCGGGCAATTGCCGGCTGCAAATCGGCCAACCGCCTCGAAGACATCGACTACGGTTACGTCGCGTTCCTGAAAGCGGCCCGGCAGGATCGATCCACCATAAACGAAGATCGAGGGGACATTGAGCCGCAGCATGGCCATCATCATGCCCGGGAGCGACTTGTCGCAGCCCGCGAATCCTACCAGCGCGTCATAACAATGCCCGCGCACCGAAAGCTCGATCGAGTCCGCGATAACTTCCCGGCTGACAAGCGAGCTCTTCATGCCCTGATGACCCATGGCGATACCGTCGGTCACGGTAATTGTATTAAACCGGCGCGGCAGGCCGCCGCCCGCCAACACACCCTCCCGACAAACGTCTGCCTGGGCATCCAGCGCGATATTGCAGGGCGCACTATCGTTGCCGGCACTGACCACGCCGACAAAGGGTCGCATAATCTCTTCTTCGGTCAAACCCATCGCATAATAGTAGCTGCGATGGGGCGCCCGTTCGGGGCCAACCGAGACATGCCGGCTTGGCAGGGACGACTTGTCGAAACGGGAGGCAGTCATCTGGCAAACTCCAATCAGAAATATCCGGCCTGCTTCTTCTTTTCCATCGAGGCAGCCTCATCATGGTCTACCGCGCGCCCTTGGCGCTCTGAGGTCGTCGCGAGCAGCATCTCCTGGATCACCTGGGTCAGGTCTTGCGCGGAGCTCTCGGTCGCGCCAGTCAGCGGATAGCATCCAAGCGTGCGGAACCGGACACGGCGCTGCGTGATGACATCTTCCGGCCTGAACCGCATGCGGTCGTCATCGACAACCAGCAGCAGCCCATCCCGCTCGATGGTTGGCCGCTCTTCCGCAAGGTAGAGCGGGACGATCGGGATCTTCTCGCGCAGGATATATTGCCAGATGTCGAGCTCGGTCCAGTTGGAGATCGGAAAGACGCGAATGGTCTCACCCTTCACCTTGCGGGCATTGTAGAGGTTCCAGAGCTCCGGTCGCTGGTTCTTGGGATCCCAGCCATGGCTGGCCGAGCGGAAGGAAAAGATGCGTTCTTTCGCTCGTGCCTTTTCTTCATCGCGGCGGGCGCCACCGAATGCGACATCGAAACCATGGCGATCAAGCGCCGCCTTGAGCGGGTCGATCAGCATCATCTGTGCGTAGACCCCGGTGGAGGTTTCGAACGGATTGATGCCTTGCCGTTCGGCGTCCTCGTTGCGCGCGACGAGGAGCTCGAAGCCATAGCGCTCGGCCATCCGGTCGCGGTGCGTGAGCAGGTCCCGGAAATCCCAACCGGACTCGATGTGCAGGAAGGGAAATGGCGGCGGTGACGGATAGAAGGCTTTCGCTGCAAGATGCAGCATCACCGAGCTGTCCTTGCCCACCGAATACAGGAACACCGCGTTCTCGGCCTCCGCGACGACCTCGCGCATAATATGAATGGACTCGGCTTCGAGCCGATCGAGATGCGTCAGGGTTTTCATTTACCCATTCCTTTTCGTTCTAGGGATTGCAGTAGTGGCAGTGAGCCGGCGCACCCTTGCGCTCGGGTTCGATGCATTGTTCGGCGCGGTGCCCGCAGGCTTCGCAAAGATGCTCCTCAATCCAGGCTTCCACCGTCGGGCCATCACACCATGCACAAGGGCGACCGTCTCGGACCTGAGGTGTCCAATCGGGATAGGAGCAGGCGGGACATCGGGCCTGCAAGCGGTGGACCAGGTCAGCCGCTGCTGCGGCAACGGCTTCCATGCGAGTGGGGTTCAAGTGTGCCCGCATGTCGGCCTCCAGCCAGATTGGGCCACGAGCCTTGAAGTAGGGGTGACAAATCGACTTCAGCTCAACTTCACTGGTCAGACCTTTCGCGAGGACTGGCCCGTCCTTGCTCTCCATCACCACGATAGCGTGGCCCGGGAAGCCGATCGCTTCAGCAAAGGTCTGAACCTCGGCCCAGGACCGGGCTTCGACCTGCATGAAATTGGTGGCGGTCGAGAGATGGCGCCCGATCACGGCTTTGCCCGTTTTCCCCTCAAGCAACGCCACCATCTCAAAGCCCGACGGCACGAACGGGATCTGGGGATGGGGTCCGAACGCTCCCTCACTCGCCAGAGCAAAGTCGGCATCAGGTGACAGGTCGAGCCCAGCCTGCGCCTTCGCCAACAGGGCATCGCGCTGGCTTCCTGCCCTGCCAATATCGCGCGTGAAAGTGCCGAAGCGATCAGTGTCGATGGAAGGCGCTGACAGGAAATGCAGGCCGAGGCCGGCAAGGGCAGGTTCGATCACCTGCTCCTTGCCGTGCATGGTTGCAATAACGACAGCCCTGCCATCAAGATCGAACGCCAGGCTCATCGTGTTCAGGCCGTAGCCTTGGCGAAGTAGTCTGAACGCATGACCTCAACGTCGGACAGGAAGGTCACGCCCGGACGCTTTGCGAACAGACGCGCCAGGCCGCGTGCGACGTCAGCGATGATCTTTTCCTCCGCGACGCCGACGAACATGACGAGCCCGCTCTGGTCGTTGAAGATGGTCTTGCCCTGATGGAAGCCGCTGTGGCCCATGCCCGCGACATCGCGGATCATCGTCCATCCCCCCACACCGGCGGCCTTGAGCAGGTCTTCGACAAGGGCATGGTCCTCGGCGAGGAGCACGATCTCAATCTTCTTAAGCCGGTGCAGGCTGAGATCGCCATAAGCAGCGTTGGTCATGTTCAAATCTCCAGTTCATGAGTTTCAGGGAAGGCAGAGACCTCTGCGCCCAGTTCATCGTCGCGGCGCCAGCGCAGCGCCTTGCCGGTGTGCGGATCGATCACGACCAGCGTGACCCAGCCATTGCCGAACAGGCGGCCGAGGATGTCGTTCGATTCCACCACCCGCTCGACTTGCTCGAAGGGGGCGAGGACGACCGTCATCAACCGCTGGGGGACGTGGAAGGGCGTGCCATCGTCGGTGAATAGTGATTGTTTCGGCAGGCCGACCCTGAGGTCGCCGCCATTGCCCTGCAGGACGCCGATCCCGCCGACGACATTCTGGGTGACCTTGTCACCAGAGCCGTACCGGTCGTTGTCGATGGTCGAGAACAGGTACTGGCAGTTGATCCACTGGGCGACCACCATCGGTGCGGTCAGGATTGTGGTCAGCGCCGTGCCATCGCCATCCGCCTGCCAGTCGTAGCTGTGCAGGAAGGCGCGGCCCTCAAGATCGATCTCCCGGGTCAGCGCCCGCGGGCCGACGATAAACGCCGCGTTGCCTGACAGCCCCCATTCGGGCCTGACCTCGCCCCAGTGCAGGGCACCCGTCAGCAGATCATTGGCGGTCCGTCCGAGCAGTGCTGCCCGCCGCTGCCGATTGGCATCGCCCGCCTTGGTGAGGCTTTCCACCAGTGCCTTAAGATCGCCGCGATGGCTTTCGGGCACGGAGAACCTGTCGAAAATGACTACCTTGTCGGTCGTAGTGTTGTGTTCGGCAGCGATGAACCAGGTAGTCTCCGGGATGGCGATACCCTTTGCCACCAGCCCGACCCGAACTTCCGGATCATTGAGGATGGCAGTCAGTATCCGCGCGTTCGAACCGCCAGCGTGACCACCGCAGGCGCCGCAGTCGAGCGCGGCTGCATAGGGGTTGTTCACTGCGCTCCCACCATGGCCGACCAGCGCGACCAGCCGTGCGGTCTGGGAGGAGAGCCCCGTCAGCTTGAACAAGGCAAGGGCAAAGCCAACCTTCTCTTCCTGCGTGAAGGTCGGATGCCAGGCATGATCCTCATGACGGCCCAATGCGGGAGCAAGCGCTTCGTCCCGGGAAGACGAGAAGACGGCACTAATCCGCTTGGCTAGACCTGGCGCGAGTGTG
Source organism: uncultured Sphingomonadales bacterium (assembly GCA_903821605.1). Lineage (GTDB taxonomy): Bacteria > Pseudomonadota > Alphaproteobacteria > Sphingomonadales > Sphingomonadaceae > Alteraquisediminimonas. The sequence continues at coordinate 14,339 of CAIJLZ010000012.1, forward strand.
CGCGCCGCCATCAGCAAGCCGGCCACGGGGCCGGTCGCCTCGGCGGTCGCGAAGGCTGTTGCGGTACCCTGCTTGCCGGCATCGAACAGGGCGGACGCCTGCGTTGCCTGAGCCTGACTGGCGGCCAAAGCAGCGGCCTCCTTCTCCCGGCCGGGGACAGGAGCTTCGGTCACATCATGTTGTGGTGAAAGCAGTACCGGCAGCAGCCGCGTCCGCCGTTCGTCGCCATGCCGGTGCAGCGCGATAGGCAAGCCGAAGAAGCCGGCATAACCGAATGTCTCATAGTGGCCCTGCGCCTCCAGTGCCCGCCGGAACGGCTCCGAACGGACATCGATACAGAACACCAACTGGGCATCGGGCGTTTCTGACGGTGGAAGACTGGTCGCAGCAGACTGCAACTTGGGCGCAAGAGCGTTGCGATAGGTCCACTCCGCTGCGGTCTGATATAGAGCGCCAAGAGCGTCGTCATCCATGGCCGCGACGGCTGTAAACCGGGCATGACCTTCCTTGCCCAACGCCTCCTGAGACACATCGGTCAACCCGAAATGGGCTGCCAGTTGGGCAGCAACATCAGACCCGACGTTTGACCTGGAAGCAGCCGAAACTCCGCCGCCCCGCTCCAGCAGCAGCCACAGGGCCAGAAGATCCGCCATGCTCGCAGGGGAGCCGGCTGCGATGTCCAGATCGGCATTCTCATTGCGCCAGCGGATATGGCCCGCCCATCCGGGCAGCCGAGCGACGAGTTCCGCTAGCTTCTGCTCTTCCTGTCCGGGATGGAAGCCAAGTGCGACCAGCCCTTCGGAGATGGCCTCGAGAGGGTCGCGCGGAACGCTCAACAGCAGTTGCTGTCCGCTCTCACCAGTCAGCGTGCGGAACTCGGCATCGTAAGCGATGGCGGCCAGCGTTGCCCGGTAAAGGCCCAGCTCGCGATTGGGCATGGGACTTGCCGCTTGCCCCTGATCGAAGAAGGCCGCGCACCACTTGGCAATGAAGGCTGCATCAGGGGACAAGGGTTCAGGCGCAATGCCCTCGTCTTGCGACGGCAGATGCAGGAGCCGGGCCATCAGCAGGTCGAGCCGCGAAATGTCCGGACCAATCAGTTCGAAGGCTGCGTTCAGGCCACCCAGCTTCTGGATGGCAGCATCGCGCAAGGTCCGTTCCTCCAGCTTGCCGGCAGCGAGCAGCTTGCGCCACTGAGCGAGCGGGAGGTTCTGCCGTGCGCCGAACCTTTGCGCGGCCAGCCGAACTGCCTCTTCGAAGGGCAAGCTCTCGAACCCAGCGAGGGGATTGACGGCGATGGCGCTTTCAAGCGGCCAGATCGGCGGGACAGTGCGGGAGGCCAGCGCCACCAGACCGGCTACTTCGGTCCGGGTAAGGATCGGTTCAACCGCAGTCAGAGGAACCATCATGTTCATTTCTCTTCTCCCTTGCCGGCGGCAGGCAGCGTGCCGGCGTTGATGAGGTGGACGTAGAGAGGAAGGGGTAGGCCGCGGCCGGTCGATACGCGCTGCTGCTGCCAGGCCCAGGCACCGAGGAAGACAATCAGCAGGGCCAGCAGAGCCCATCCCGGCACCAGGGCCGCCGCATCCGCGCCAACCGCCATCCCGGCAAGGGCCAGGCCTGCACTATGGAAGGCGATCAAGGCAGCCAGTGTAAGCATAAGCGTCACCTTCGCCCGCATCGGTAACTTGCCACCGAGCGAAGCCACCAGCGTCGAGACAGCCGTCGCGAGGCCCAGCAGCAGGGGCACGAGGCCGGCGTCTCCATCGCCGAAGTAGAGGATGGATATTGCGACACCGATGGTGCCCGCTGCGATAGTCAGGGTTACCCGGCCTACCAGGGTGGGTGCCGGCTTGCCGGACTTCATACCGATCGTCGAGCCAGAGCCGAGGAACAGCCAGGCCTTGAACAGACCATGGGCGATGATGTGCCAAAGAGCCGCCGCATAAGCGCCCAGGCCGCAGCTCATGATCATGAAGCCCATCTGCGAAACCGTGGAGCCGGCCAGCGCGCGCTTCACGTCAGGCCTGACCATCATGATGCCGATGCCGTAGATCGCGCCAAAGAGCCCCAGTGCCACCGCCACTATCCGGGCAGCAGGAGCAGCCTCCAGCACCGGGGCGAAGCGGATCACCAGGAAGCCGCCAGCATTGACGAGCCCTGCGTGCATCAGGGCCGAGACCGGCGTCGGTGCGGTCATCGACGAGAGCAGCCAGCCGGAAAAAGGGGGCAGAGCGCAGCGTGCAGCTGCTGCCACAACCAGTAGCAGGGCCGCAGCAGTGGCGAGCAGGGGCGGCAGCGCGGAGGCGCCGGCAATGATCGCGTCAACCTTCAAGGATCCGGCTTGCCAGCCGAGAATGCCGAGTGCAGCCAGAAGCGCGGCATCGCCAACCAGGAACGCCAGCCGCGCGCGCCGGGCGGCACCTTCGGCTTCCCTCCAGCCGCCGCTATGGCCGATCAGCCCGGCCAGCAGGAAGCCGCTGGCGCACCAGGCCGCTGCCAAGACGATCAGGTTGCTCGTGAACAGAAAGGCCAGGACAGAGACAACCAGCGTCCCCAGAGACACAAAGAAGCGGGTGGAGCGCCCGTCGGAGCGCATGTAGCGCAGCGAGAAGGTTGCGACGATCGCGGCGACAAAAAGGGTCAGGATCCCGATCGCCAGTGGCAGGCCCGAAGCGGGCGTAACCGCAGACTGCGTCAGTATCCACGCCCCTGCTGCGCCAAGACCTAGCCAAAGAATGCCAGCTACCATCCGGGATGGTGCGTTGTTTGATTGAACCTGCGAAAGCTGCATCGGAACCCCCTTTCGGGACCCCCTATGCCGCGCCGTCTTTCATTGCTGAAACGAGTTATTAAAATACCAATCATTGACAAATGACATGATATGCGATGATCTCACTCGATGCCTGGAACCAGAACCCTCGATCTTGACCTGCTGCGATGCTTCGTGACCATCGCGGAAACTGGCAGCTTCACGCGCGCCGGCGACCGGCTGGGCCGAACACAGTCCACCATCAGTCTTCAGGTGAAGCGCCTAGAAGATCAGTTGGGCCGGACCGTGTTAGCGCGAACGCCCCGGTCGCTCAGCTTGACGCCGGACGGGGAACGCTTGCTCGGTCCAGCGCGGCAATTGCTGCGGCTCAACGATGCGGCCATCGCCGAACTGTTCGAACCTGACATGACCGGCCGGGTACGAATCGGCGTGCCCGAGGACTTTGCCACGGCCCATTTGCCAGCAGTGCTATCCGCCTTCGCGAAGGCGCACCCTTTGGTCGAACTCGAGGTAACATGCGACCTCACGCTCAACCTGCTGGACAAGTTCCACGATGGGGAATTCGATCTTGTTCTCGTAAAACGGGAGCCCTCGGCCCGCCTTGAGGGCGTGAGAGTATGGCGGGAGCCACTGGTCTGGGTAGCACGCGATCAGCTCGCCGCCTCGGGTATGGAAACCATTCCCCTGGTGGTATCACCGGAGCCCTGTGTCTATCGTAAGCGGGCTATTGATGCGTTGGAGGCTGTGGGGCGCAAATGGCGGGTTGCCTATACTTCCACGAGTCTCGCTGGAAGTCAGTCAGCGGTTAATGCGGGTCTAGGCATAACCGTGCTGCCGCGGGAAATGGTCCCGCCTTATCTGAAGCCGATCATCGATGACCCGGAGTTGCCCACGCTCTACGATACCGAGATCGCCCTGATCGAGGCGCCTGGCCTATCGCAAACCGCTCACCGACTTGCACAACATATCGTAGCGGCGCTGGAACGCGGCGAATAGAACAGAACAGTTCCCAAGAGCCACATGCTGCGGTGCCGAACATTAGCCCTTACGTGGCTGAACCCGCAAACCTCCAACGCAGCGTGGATCCTGCATGAAAAGGAACAACCTCGTCACCCCCGACGTCGCATAGTTCCGGAACATCCAGGGCCTGCCTGACTAGAATTATTCGGTCCTGATTGACTGGCAACCCATAGAAGAGAGCGCCGTGTTCAGAGGCAAAACCTTCAAGATTATCGAGAGCATCTTCTTCCTCGAAGACGGTCGCATAGCTCTCGATAGCGACAGGTGCATTAAATATCCCAGCGCATCCGCATGCAGATTCCTTGGCCCTCACCGGATGAGGCGCGGAATCTGTACCGAGAAAGAATTTCGGCGATCCCGAGGTGGCCGCATGCCGCAGTGCAAGACGATGCCGCTCTCTCTTGGCTACCGGCAGGCAGTAAAGATGAGGCCGCATGCCGCCTGCGAACATCGCGTTTCGATTGATCTGGAGGTGATGCGGCGTGATTGTTGCCGCAACATGGACTGGCGCGCTTTCGACGAAAGCAACGGCATCTGCCGTGGTGATATGCTCAAACACCACTTTGAGCCCCGGAAAATCCTTCAGGGTCGGTGTTAGAACACGGTCGATGAATACCGCCTCCCGGTCAAAGATGTCCACATCATGATCAGTGACTTCACCGTGAATCAGCAAGGGCATGCCAATGCGCTGCATCCTCTCCAGGACGGGGTAAATCGCGCGGATGTTTGTAACGCCATGAGCGGAGTTCGTGGTGGCATGGGCCGGATAGAGCTTGCAAGCAGTGGCGACGCCAGTTTCAAATCCGGCGGCAATATCATCCGCGTCAGAGCCATTGGTGAGATAGATCGTCATCAGCGGCATGAAGCGCACCCCAGCAGGTACAACACCGAGGATTCGGGCGCGATAAGCTTCGGCAGCTAGAGTTGTCGTCACCGGTGGAGAAAGGTTCGGCATTACAATGGCACGAGCAAACTGGCGCGCCGTGTAATGCACCGCGCCACCCAGCATTTTCCCGTCTCGCAGATGGACGTGCCAGTCGTCAGGACGCCTGATTTCGATTGTTGTCTCTTGGCGTTGATGCGGAGGATTAGTAGGCATTGCGGATTGATGCCTGATTGGTATCCGGAAGTGAAGTCTCAACGCCAAGTGGGATCAGAACTCATTGCCAGAACAATATAATCAACGACTTATTCCTCAGAGAAGGTTCGATCCCGGTCGACTTCCCACCGCCACACTTTTCAGCGAATTTGTCTCCACAGAAATTAGCCCTGAAAATCCCCAAGGTTTCCGGGGATTTTCCGGCTTTTATCCGGAGTATATTGGCGCGTATTTAGGACGAATTTCGGACGAAATCGGCCCTTTTAACCGCGAGTCTCCAGCGTGCAGAAAATGGCTCCGGTTTCCCTGTTAAACAGGGAATAACAGGGAATTATTTGAGGGCGGTGGACGGGTTCACCGTGGGAAGTATCGGCCATCCGCCAGTTTCAGCCGTCAGCCCGACGATCGCCCCAAAAATTACAGGGATTTTTTTGTCGCCGGAACACGGAATGCGTCAGCGCAAAAATCCGAGAACCGTGCGCTGCGCCTCCCACTCAAGTGGGAGCTTGCAGGCAAGTAACCGCTTCACGGTTAAACCAGCGGGTTGATGACCATCCAAGATGGCCTGCTGAATGTCGGGTGCAAGGAAGGCGAGCTGACCGAGTTGGCGGATGTAAGAATCAGGATGTGCCTTTGCAGCGGCAAGGTCGGCGGGCGCGCTCAGTGGTGAGGCGCTGAGTTGAAGCTGCCAAGCATGTGCCGCCTTGAGAGCCTTGACCAATTTGGTGTCAACGCGCGAAGCCTTCAGTGGATGCTGTCCTGCGTCCCCCAAAATCCATGTCCGCCCGCCTCTGAAGGCTGCCCGACCCGGAACGCTTAGACGTATTTGATACCCATCCGGCTCACGCTGGGCCGTTCCCCAGCCCCGGCTTCGCACCATGAGCTGTTCGAGCGACAAACCGTGATCGGCTTCGATGAGCAGATCAACCGATTGCGCCTTGAGTTCAACGCGGGCCAAAGGTGCCTTCAGCGACACCCAATCAACCGATTGATCCGCACCGAGCACCTTGCGAAGCGCGTCGGATACCAATCCTTCAATTTGGTTGGCGGCCACGCGGCGCACATGATCCGTCGGATGGTCATACCCCTTGCCGCATTGCAGCGGGGAAGAAACATAATAACGGTAGGCGCGCTTCAGCTTGCCATAAGCGATGGTCGGGCTCATCGGCGCGCCGCTCTCGTCATGTAGAATACCTTTGAGCAACGATGTCCCGGGGCCTATTGGGCCTTGTTTACGGCGCTGCGCGTTGCCGGCCAGCATCTTCTGAACAGCATCAAACAGATCCTGATCGATGATGGCCTCATGCAGTCCGGGAAAGATTTTGCCTTTGTGCGTTATCAGCCCGCGATAGATGGGGCTCTTGAGCATATGAAACAACGCACCACGGCTGAAGATCTTACCCCCGACGGGCTGACCGGACTGCGCGATACGGGCCTTGGAGCGGATGCCTGTGACTTCCAGTTCGTCTCGCAACACATGGACGGAGCCCAGATCGAGATAGCGGGTGTAGATATGCCGGACCGTCTCGGCGTCTTCGGGGTTAATGGTCAGACTGCGCTGCGCCCCTTCGGCAGGTGCATCATAGCCCAGCGGGACCACGCCCCCCATCCACATACCCTTGGCCTTGGAGGCCGCAATCTTGTCGCGGATCCGTTCGCCCGTCACCTCGCGTTCGAACTGGGCAAATGACAAAAGAACGTTGAGGGTCAAACGCCCCATGCTGCTGGTGGTGTTAAACGCCTGCGTCACGGACACGAACGAGGCGCCCTTCCTATCGAGCAGTTCGACAATATTTGAGAAACCTGCGAGTGATCGGGTCAGTCGGTCAACCTTGTAGACCACCACCACATCAATGCGTCCAGCATCAATGTCGGCGAGCAACCGCTTAAGCGCAGGCCGCTCAAGTGTGCCGCCAGAAAATCCGCCGTCATCATATTCGGCTGCAAGCGCAACCCAGCCCTCGGCCTTCTGGCTGGCGACATAGGCGAGACAAGCTTCGCGCTGCGCTGTGAGCGAGTTGAAATCCTGCTCCAGCCCGTCCTCGTGGCTCTTGCGCGTATAAACCGCACATCGGATCCGGGGTTTGGTCGTCATGAGGCGACCTTTCCGTCCCGCAACCCGAAAAAGCGGGGTCCGTTCCAACGGGTGCCGGTAATGGTCCGCGCCACCTCGGAGAGGCTGCGATAGCGCCGTCCCTCAAAGAGCGGGCCATCATGATCGACAAGCACCTCGTAGCGCCGCCCCTGCCACTCTTTGACGATACGGGTGCCGACGTGAAGATTAGTCGGCGAGGCATTGCCCTTTTGAACCAGCCGGCGGCGCAAGGCACCATCAAGACCGCCATGAAAGTCAGCCTGCATGTGCCACGCAAGAAGACGACGGAGAAGGTCTGCGGATCGGAGCGCAGGCGGCGGGCCGAACCGCTCTGCCCACAGCTTGCGCAATTCCGGAAGGCCAAGGCCTTCGAGCTTTGCGACCCCTTGCTCGATCATCAATGATGTCATCTGTATCTCGTCTCAAAGTGCAGTCTGTTGCACTGAAACGAGCCCGAAAACCGGGCTGACACCCTGTCAGTTCACTCGAATTTGACCAGAAGTCCAGTCGAAAAATCATTCCAGATCAGATTTTTGAATGTTCTTTTTCCAGGGGCGAAGCTGCTCCACAGCATAGGCATCGAATGCCTCTTTTGTTTGCGCCAAGGCGTTGCGGCGGGCTTCCTTATATTGCTCGGCAGTCCGGATCTGAGAGCCTAACAGGCCGCTGTGAAGGCCTATCAGTGGCGCACCGATGTCCGAAGGCGCCAGCCCGTATTCCTCGTCTACAACAAACATCCCGCAGCTAGCAGTAACGCGAAGTATCCGCGACAAGTGGCAGGTTAAACGCTGGCTCCTTGCGACTGCTTCTGGATCTGGCGCCGCCTGCTCTGGCTCGCGTGGCTGGCGGGCGGCGTCCGTCTTTTCGAGCGCCAACAACAGCCGTTGCGAACTAATGTCTCCCGATGCGGCCTGCCCCACAACTTTTTTACCAATGACTTCAGCAGCCAGCATCGTGCTTTTTGTTCCGTCCTTTGCTGTCACAACCAAGTCTTCACCGAGGCACACCTTGATTGCCGAAAATATCGACGCTTCCTTCTTCGGGCGACCCTTGGGATTTGGCGAAGGCTGGCCCTTCTTGAACCGGTGGCCCTTCGGCGGGTTACGATATCCGACTTTATCGCCATCTTGGGGATCGTCGCTCATGCAGACGCCTTCCGGCGCTCGCGCCTTTGACCGAGGGTTTCACCCGTTGTCTCGAGCACCGGATCCCGTCCGGTCAATGCCGCCCAGCGGTCGAGCGCGACCTCGACATAATGGGGATCAATCTCCAGGCCATAACAAATCCGTCCGGTCCGCTCGGCTGCAATCAATGTGGTGCCTGAACCCATGAACGTGTCGAGCACGATGTCTCCCGGCTTGGTCACATCCTGAATAGCGTCAGCCACCATGGCCACCGGTTTAACGGTTGGGTGCAGGGAGAGGTCATGTTTGCGGGTGCCGCTAAAGCCGTTGACCGAAGGGTATTCCCAGACGTTCGTACGGTAGCGGCCGTGCTTTCCGAGTTGCACATTATTGCGATGCTGGGTCTCACCCACCCGGCAGACAAAGATGAGCTCGTGCTGGGACCGGTATAGTTTACCAAGCCCCGCATTGTTTTTTGACCAAACACAGATGTTGAGGCGCAGCTCATATGCTTCATCCGCCGCTGCGATCAATTCTCCGGCATGGTGGTGATCCATGCAGATGAAGTGGACGGCGCCCTTACGCGATACGGCAGCGCAGGGGCCAAGCGTGTCTGACAAAAACGCTGAGAACTCTGCCTTGCTCATTTCGCCGCAACCCACCTCGAATTCACGATGGCGGAACTGGCCGCGTCCGGTCGCATAACCGTCGATCGGGACATTATATGGCGGGTCGAGAAATGCGGCATCGGCTTTTGCCCCGGCCATCAACGTGTCGAGGTCGTTCGACTGCCGGACATCGCCGCAGCCAAGCCGGTGCTTACCCAACAACCAGATATCGCCGGGTTGCGTGACCGCGACCTCCACCGTTGGCGGGACAAGGTCTTCTGCCGGATCCGTTTGCTCTGCCAAAAAGACGTCGACCTCGCCGATCTCGAAGCCGGTGACCTCGACATCGAGGCCCGAAATGGTGATTTCCTGAAGTTCCACCTTCAGCAGGTCAACATCCCAGCTGGAGTTCAGCGCAATCTTGTTATCGGCAATCCGGAGCAGCCTCTTTTGCGCCTCGGTTAGCCCCGGCAAGATAATGACCGGCGCCTCCGTGAGTTTCAGCTTTTTGGCGGCCAGCAGCCGCCCATGCCCGGCAATGATGACCCCTGCCTCGTCAATCAGGATGGGATTTGCAAACGCGGTAGCCTCAATGCTTTTGGCAATCTGCTCCACCTGACGTGCGCTATGCATCCGCGCATTGGTCGGGCAAGGCTGAAGCTTGTCGAGAGAACGATATTGTAGTGTCAGTTCGTGCATAGCGCGCCTCGTCGATAAGAGTTGAGTATCGACCCCCTCCTGCTGGAGGGGCGCGCGCGCCTCACGAGGGCGTACGAACGTCATTAGAATCCGATATGGGAACGTTTGTGTCAAGCGCTCAAATTGCGTGAGTGGGAATGGCCGAGGAGACGCAGAATAGCCCGGTTGCAGATCAGCGGTACATCATCGAGGGTAAATGCGATCGGGTCATCGACGCGATACCATCCGCGATATCAAGCAGGATCGGTTCCTCGGTCATTGGCATGCCTCCATCGCCTCGCGGGCAAGTGCAATCAGCGTCGGCAGGGCATTGGCCCGTTCCCGTGCATGAGCGGATGCTGCGGTGCCCCGGATGACCCGACCCTTGATACCATGAAAAATGGCGGCCAGCCGGAAGAAGTTGAACGCAATATAAAAGTCGTAACCGGGAATATTGTCGCGCCCGGTGCGTCGGCAATAGGCCTGCACATATTCGGCCTCGCTTGGGATCCCAAGGGCGGCAATATCCGCGCCGGCCAACCCGGCGACGATCTGCGGCGACATGCGGTACATGATCGCATGATAAGCGAAATCGGCAAGCGGATGGCCCAGCGTCGACAATTCCCAGTCGAGCACCGCCAACACCTTCGGTTCGGTCGGGTGGAAAATCATATTGTCGCAGCGGAAGTCGCCATGCACGATCATGGTCTCGTCCCCTGCTGGAATATTGGCGGGCAGCCATTCGATCAGGCGATCCATGTGCGGGTCACGCCCGGCATCGACATCATCGAGATATTGTCTCGACCAACGGCCAATCTGGCGGGCGAAATAATTGCCCGGCTTGCCATAATCGCCCAGCCCAACCGCTTGATAGTCAAGGCTGTGCAACTGGGCGATGGTTGCGTTCATCGCATCAAAATAGGCCGCACGATCCTCGCGCCGGACATCGGAAAAGGTCGCATCCCAATAGATGCGGCCTTCCACCATCTCCATCACATAGAACCGACTGCCAATCACGCTATCATCGGTGCACAGCCCATAAACATGCGCCACCGGGAAACCGACGCTGCCCAATGCAGACAGCACCTTGGCTTCGCGCTCAACAGCATGCGCCCCTTTCAGCAACTGGCCCGGCGGCTTGCGCCGCAGCACATAAGAGCGCCCCGGCGTGACCAGCTTATAGGTCGGGTTGGATTGCCCGCCCTTGAATTGCTCGACCTTAAGCGGCCCCATGAAACCCTCAACATGCGCCACCATCCAGTCGGCCAGCCGCGTCTCGTCGAAGCTGAACCCCTCCCGCACGGCGGTTGTACCGGCATTGGATGACTGGTCGACCGCGTTCATGCGTGAAGCGCCTTCCAATCGCGCTTGATCTTCTTGGCGAGCGACCATTTGTGGACTTCCGTCGGGCCATCATAGATGCGGAATGCCCGCACTTCACGAAAGACCTGTTCGACAATCGTGTCCTGCGTCACGCCGGTGCCGCCCATGATCTGAACGCATTTATCGGCCACGCGCATCAGCGCCTCGGATACCGCCACCTTCGCCATCGAGCTTTCGACCGTGCCGAGCGAGCCAGTGTCGAGAATGTCCGCACACCAGTCGATGATGAGTTCGGCCTGCTTCAGGTCGATCATATTTTCGGCCAGCATGAAACCAACCCCCTCATGATCGATCAGCGGCTTGCCAAACGCCATCCGTCGATTGGCATAGTCGGTCGCAATCTCATGGACACGGATGCACGCCCCCAGCCAGCGCATGCAATGCGAAAGCCGGGCGGGTGACAGGCGCACCTGCGCATAGGTGAAGCCTTCGCCCGAATTACCTAACATCTGGTCGGCTGGCACCCGGAGGTTATCAATCGTCAACACGCAATGCCCACCGGGCATGGAGCTATCAATCGTGTTCGGGATGCGATCAATCCGGATCGCCGGATCGGGCAAATCGACAAGGAACATGCACGCCCCCTCGGTCGATTTGGCCATGACGATGCCAATACCTGCACCTTCTGCCCCGGTCGCGAACGCCTTGCGCCCATTGATGACCCAGTGATTGCCATCCAGATGGCAGGTCGTCTTCATCATCATCGGGTCTGAACCCGCGCCATTTTCCGACGCTGGTTCAGTCATGAAGAATGCCGAGCGTGTTTTCCCCGCGATCATCGGCTCAAGAAAACGTTCCTTGACCGCCGGGCTGCCGACCTTACCGAGCAGGTACATATTGCCCTCGTCCGGCGCGGCCGTATTACAGGCCAGCGGACCAAGCGGCGACAGGCCGGACATGCGCAGCACCAATGCGGTTTCCCGCTGCGACAAATGGCTGCCGTCGGGCAGAATGTGCGGCGTCAATACGCCGGCCGCCCGCGCCTTTTCCTTGAGTTCGGCAATCAGTTCCTCGGTCGGCGCATCATGATGATCACGCCGCGGGTCCTTTTCATAAGGTGCCACGACATTGCGGACGAAAGCCTCGACGCGGGCAGCAATCTCTGCGGTGCGCGCTGGACCGACGCCGATCACTTCAGGGCGATCCGGATCGCGCCGTCGAGACGGATGGTCTCGCCGTTCAGCATGGGATTGACCCCAGAAATACGCCCTGAAATCCCCCCATCGGCGTCCGGGCATAGCCCGAAATCACTACTGGATCGGTCGCCACTTGAAATTCTCCTTAAAAACTGCGGGCGATGAGCATGCACTGGACATCGAACGTACCAACGTAAATCTGGCGCACGCGGACATCGCGATAAATTTTGCGAGGCCATATTCTTCCAGATAGCGATAGCCACGCAGCGTATGGATCGCGCCGGAGGCGACTTCCTCGTCCACTTCCGAGCAAATAGCTTCACCATCAAGGCAGGTCTGAGGCACGCTTCGCCCACATCCTTGCGGATGGCAGCGGCAAGCGCCATCTGGCGCGTGGGCATCACCCCCAAACGAATTGGTCTATCTCTGGCGAAGCCATTGCCTGAACAAATGCATCATAGCTCCACGGCCAGGTCAACGGCACGCCATCCTTGTCCAGATACCAGCTTGAACAGCCCGACCCGAAGATGGTGCCGCGCGCCGCTTCAATACGGCGCCGGTCATAGTCGGCATGAGCCGCTTTCGTAGGCTGCACTGTGCGGGACTTGCCGGCTAGGATCGGCTTGATCAATTGCGCGATATAGGCCCATTGCTGTTCGGCAATGTCGATCAGAGAGAAATTGCCGACAGGACCGGTAGGCCCGTTGAGCATGAAAAAGTTGGGAAATCCGGGCAAGGCAACCGCATAATGTGCCGTCGGACGATCCTTCCATAGTGCATCAAGGTCTGCACCATCGGCACCCTTTACTTTGGTCGGTCGAATGAATCGGTCAGCGCGAAAACCGGTGGCCAGCACGATCACATCCAACGGGTGGAAGGTCCCATCGATCATGCGGATGCCCTGCGGCTCGATCCGATCGATGCTCCCCGTTTCGATCGACACCGCAGCGGCTTGTGCCGCCTCATAGTAACTCCACGAATAGATCAGCCGCTTGCACGCTGCGCGATAATCCGGCCGCAGCTTTTCACGCAAGGCCGGGTCGCGCACCGACTCTTCCAGATTGCGGCGGCAGAGATTCTCGATCTCCTGCATCGCAGGGCTATCGGGATCTATAATTGCGCTGTTGAACCGGCGTATGCCGCCCCAGTATTCGTCGCCCAACCTGATCGCGTCGATCTTGGTCACGTCTGCACGAAATGCAGCGCGATCCTCATCCGAATAGGCAAACTGCTGGACCGGCATGATCCATTGTGGTGAACGCTGAAAATGGAGCAGTCGCTCGGCCCGCTCGGCCAGCGCAGTCACGATCTGGACACCGGTCGATCCGTTGCCGATCACCCCGACGCGCTTGCCATCAAGCACCACGCTGTCATCCCAGCGCGCCGAATGAAAGATGGCGCCGGCAAAGCTATCCTTGCCGGAAAAGACCGGCTCGTTGACATGATGTAGCACGCCCGATGCGGCGATGACGATGTCCGCGCTGTCCTCGGCCCCGTCGGCCAGCGTCACGCGCCAGCATTCTCCATCCCACACGCAGGCCGTCACTTCGGTGTTAAAGCGGATGAAATCGCGGACCCCGAAATCGTCGACCACCTTTTCAAAATAGGCCTTTATCTCAGCCCCGGGGGCATAGAACGCGCTCCATTCAGCATGGGGAGCAAAGCTGTAGGTATAGCAATGCGCAGGCACATCGCAGGTCAGGCCGGGATAGCGGTTCTCTCGCCAGGTACCCCCGATCGAAGCACCCTTTTCATAGAGGGTGAAATTACTCTGTCCCGCCTGCTTCAGACGAACCGCGGCCAAAATGCCGGACATCCCGGCTCCGATGACAATGAAGCGAAGCGGGCGGGTCATAGCGATTCGATCCTGGACTTGAGCGTATTGAGAAAGGCGATCACCGGCCCGCCATCAAGCGCGCGATGATCGAAGGACAGCGACAGGCAGATCGAAGGACGCACGGCCATCGCCCAACCGTCACCGTCACGCACCGCACAGGGCGCATGGACGATACCGGGCAGGCCCAGCAACGCCACTTGCGGTGGATTGAGCAGGGCTTCAGCTCGCAACACGGGCCCCACCGATCCCGGGTTCGAAATTGTAAAGCTGCCCCCAACTAGGTCCTCGGGCCGCAAAAATCCATTGCGCGCCTTGGCCGCCAGCGCGGCGATGGCCTCGGTCATTCCCAGCGCGCTCAGCCGCTCGGCATGACGCACCACCGGCACCACCAGACCTTCCGGTGTATCCACCGCGATGCCCAGATGCACGGTACGGAACTGCAACATCGCGTCGTCACGCCAATGCGCGTTCAGTCGAGGATGTTCTAGCAGCGCCACTGCTGCTGCGTGCGCAATCATGCCGAGCACAGAGGCCCCGCGGCCTTGTGACGATTTGCGAAACGCCATCAGCGCGGTCAGGTCCACGGCCATGTCGGCAGTCAATGTTGGAATCGCTGAGGCTTGCACCATGCGTTGTGCAATCGCGCGACGACGCATGCTGTGCAGCAGAACGTCTGCATCCGCAGACACGCCGTCCGCCACCTCGGCAGCAAAAGCACTCTCAGCCGTGACCGGCGAAAGTAAATGCGCGTTCAGTGCGGCCAGTACATCCTTGCCGCCGATCTTACCCCCGACGCCAGTCCCCGCCACATGGTCCAGATCGACCGCATGTTGCGCGGCAAGCCGCCTTGCCAACGGGGATATCCTCCGCCCACCCGCAGCCGCCCGGGGCAAGGGCCGCACCTCTGCCATTGGCGCCACGCTTGTCGGAACCGGCACCACTTTGGGGCCAGCGACATCGGCAATCGCCTTAACGGTTTGCCCTTTCAGCGCCTGTGCGATTAAGGTCGGAGTAGTGCCCGGCGCGACCCAAAGACCAACGCGGTCGCCAACCTTGAACTCGTCGCCCGCCTGCGCAATGTGCTTGGCTAGCACGCCTCCCGCATCGGCCTCGACCTCGACCGACGTCTTGTCGGTCTCGATCTCGTAAAGCACTTGCCCCGGCGTAAAAGTTTCGCCTTCCGCCGCACGCCACTGCAGCAGGCGGGCGTTTTCCACGGAACCCATCCGGGGAATGCACAGATCCTTCAACATTACAGCCTCCTCAGATCGCTGCCAGCCGGCGGGCTTCACCGGTGATGGTATCGACCGAGGGAATTGCCGCCTGCTCAAGCTCGGCACTCTGGCATAGCGGAAAGTCTTTGGCGCCCAGCCTCAGCACCGGCGCCTCCAGATCAAAGAACGCACGCTCCTGTATCTGGGCAGCAATCTCTGCACCCGGCCCGGCGGTGCGAAATGCCTCGTGCACCACCATCGCACGGTGGGTGCGCGTCACCGATTCAAGCACGCAATCCCAGTCCAGCGGAACTAGGCTGCGCAAATCGATCACCTCGGCGTCAACCCCCTCGCTCGCTAGCCGTTCTGCGGCCTCAAGCGAACGGGGTACCATCGAACCATAGGTAATGATGGAAAGGTCGCTGCCTGCACGCCGCGTAGCCGCCTTGCCGATCGGTACGATGAAATCAGGATCGAGCGGCACCTCCCCACGCGACCAGCCGAGGCCCTGCACCGAATGGAACAGCACCGGATTGGGTTCACGCAGCGCAGATTTCATCAGACCCTTGGCATCTTCCGCAGTCGAAGGCACCACCACCTTCAGCCCGGGGAAATGCATTCCTAGTACCTCGGTGCAAGAAGAATGCTCCGGCCCTGCGCCGCCCATCGCACCGATGGGAAAGATGATCACTGCCGTCATCGGCACGTCCAGCCCGTGCATATACCGCCACTTGGCCAGTTTGTGATATATCTCGTCGCCCGCGATCAGTGCAAAATCGCCAAAGCCCATGTTGATCACGGGCTTCATACCCGCGATCGCCGCGCCAGCGGCTAGGCCCGCCTCAAATGCCTCGGCAATCCCGCAGTCGAGCACGCGATCGGTTCCGAATTCGGAAACTAGGCCCTTCTCCATGCCGAACCACCCGCCGGTAACGACGCCCTGACCCATGATGAAAATGGAATCGTCAGCACGCATTTCCTCAACGAGACCAAGTCCCATCGCAGCATTATAACCCATCACCTCATGCGACATGGTAGAGGTCCCTCTCGATCACCGAAGCATCGGGCTCGGGTGCCGCCTTTGCCGCTTCATACGCTACGGCCACTTCCGCATCAGCCTGCTCGATCAGTCTCGCCGCCTCATTGCCGCTCAGGCGCGCCGCCAACAGCTCCAACGGATCACGATAATCCTTTAAGTAGTCGGGATCCCGATAATGCTGAGGATCACCAGCATAGTGCCCGTGCTTGCGGGTCACCTTCGCCTCGATCAGCGTCGGCCCCTCGCCAGCACGTGCCCGCGCGACAGCCTCCACTGTCACCTCATAAACGGCAACCGCATCCTGCCCGTCAACGATCACGCCGGGAATGCCGTAGCCCTTGGCCAGGTTCGCGATATCAGCCGAAGCGGAGACATGTTCAGTCCTCGTGCCCACCAGCAATCCGTTATTCTCGCAGAAATAGATCAACGGCAGTTTCCACGCCGCCGCGTGCATCATCGTTTCGTGAAATGTACCGCGCGACGCCGTCCCGTCTCCAAAATCGGCCAGACTGACGCGACCGTCCTTGCGGATCTTCGAAGCAAGCGCCGATCCTGCCGCCAGCGGATAGACCGAGCCCAATGTTGCGCCCTCACCCATGATGCCTAGGCCATAGTCCGACCAATGCGGCACGCCGCCGCCCTTGCCGCGCGTTGCCCCATTCATCTTGCCGAGCAAGTCACCAAGAATCGGTAACGGGTCCATGCCCTTTCCGATCGCCCAGGCACACCCGCGTCCCTGATACCACAGGTAGTCATCACTCCTGAGCGCAGCGGCGGCACCGATCGGCGCCGCCTCCTGCCCCTCACCGGGATGCCACCAACCCGAAAAGCGCTCCTCGCGCGTGTGACGCAGCATCAGCAGTTCAATCGCGCGTGAAACCGCCATCTTGTGGAACATGTCTGTAAGCAGCGCAGGCTCTGGCGCAGCCATGGTACCTCTCCCGTGATCAACTCATCTGTTGCGCCTTGCAGCGTCTAAACGCGTCCCCTTGAAATACGCATTTCATTAACAATGTCAACAATAGTGACATTTTGCGTATTTTTTTCGCGCAGTTCAGTTCGTTTTCGATTGAGCAGCCCCGCCATTCACGATAAGTCATGCTCCAAGCAGCGCCATAACAACGGTGTTGCACGAGAGTATGTCTGTCGAGGCCCCGCCATCATGTCCCAACGCACGTACAAACATTTGTTAAGCCCGGGCCGAATCAACCAGCTCGAACTTCGCAACCGCATCTTCTTCTCGCCCATGGGCTCCAACCTTGCCGAAGAAGACGGCAGCGTGGGCGATCGCCTGCGCACTTACTATGTGGAACGCGCGAAGGGTGGCGCCGCACTGATCACGATGGGATCCGTTTCTGTCGGCTTCCCCGAAGGCGCCAGCAACTGGCGTCAAGAAGCGATCAGCGATGACCGCTTCATTCCCTCGCTGCAGCGTCTGGCCGACGAAATTCACGAGCATGGCGGCAAATTGTGTGTGCAGCTCCACCATGGCGGGCTGGTCGCCATGACAGACATGCTCGATGGCCGTGCCGTAGCATGCCCCAACCCACCGCCTGCGTCTAAGGAGAGTGGTGATTTCGTTGATGTGATGCTTTCCGAGGAACAGGTGAAGTTCTTCGAACCCTATGCCAAAATGGGCGAGGTCCATTACAATTCACTCGATGCAATGGGCGTGGATCACATCGTTGATCTCTTCGCCCGTGCCGCCGTTCGCGCGAAGCAGGCCGGTATCGATGCGGTCGAACTGCACGCCGGCCACGGCTATATCTTCTCCTCCTTCCTCTCGCCCGCCTATAATCACCGCACCGACGAATTCGGCGGATCGGTAGAAAATCGTGCGCGGTTGTTGACAAAAACGATCCGCGCTGTTCGCGCTGCGGTTGGCCCAGACTATCCGGTGTGGATGCGGTTCGATAGTCAGGAGTTCCTGATGGACTATGGCATCACGCTAGACGATGCGATCACCGTCGCCAAACTGGCCGAGGCCGCCGGACTGGATGCAATCCATGTGTCTGCCCACGGCGACGGCAACTATGGCGCGACCTATTCCACCGGCCACGCCACAGATATCCGCAACGGCTTTGTCGACAATGCTGCCGCGATCAAGGCGGCCGTCTCCATCCCGGTTATCTGCCCCGGCCGGATCGAGCCAGAGGACGCCGATCGCTTTATTGCGCAAGGCAAGCTTGATTTCGTCACGATGGGCCGAAAGCTGCTGGCGGATCCCCACATGCCAAACAAGTTGGCCGCTGGAACACCGCAGGCGGTCCGCCCTTGCGTCTATTGCTACACCTGCATCAGCGCGATCTTCAACTCTAGCCACATCATGTGTGCGGTAAACCCGTTGACCGGCTTCGAAACCGAACGCCAGCCCGTCGCATCAGATCGCCGCAAAGTCATACTGGTGGTTGGCGGCGGCCCTGGCGGCATGGCCTCGGCCCGCGAACTAGCAGATAAAGGGCACAAGGTCGTACTCTGCGAAACGACCAACCGCCTTGGCGGCACCGCACAATTCGCCTCAGTCGCCTACGCACCCAACCAGCGCATCGTCGATTGGCTAAAGCGCGAAGTAGCCGCACGCTCGATAGACGTGCGCCTGAACACCCGTGCCACGCCCGATCTCGCCCGTGCGATTGGCGCAGACGAAGTCATCGTTGCCACCGGTGCAAGCCGCGCCATGCCGCCCATCCCGGGCGCGGATCGCGATTTCGTATTTTCAGGCGACGACATGCGCAATCTCGTGCTCGGCCAGAATCTCGGGAGCCTTGTGAATAAGACGGGTGCCGGCACGCGCCTTGCTATGAAGGTCGGCCGCATGACCGGCCTCACCAGACACCTTGGACTGCTGCGTCTCGGTTCAAAGGCATGGCTGCCATTGGGCAAGCAAGTCGTGATCATTGGCGGCGAACTGGTTGGGCTTGAACTCGCGGAATTCCTCGCCCATCGCGACCGTAAGGTAACAGTGCTTGAAGAATCCAGCCGTGTGGGCAAGGGTATTCCTCTGGTCCGCCGCTTCCGCGCGGTCAATGGTTGCCGTGATCTTGGCGTTGCAATGCTGACCGAAGCCGCTGATTTCCAAATTGGTTACAATCAGGTCACATATCGTAACGCCCATGGGCAGGAACGCACCATCCACGCCGATACAGTGATCGTGGCCAAGGGCGCGACAGCGGACGAAACGCTGGCCGATGCGATGAGGGCCGCCGGGTTCACCGTCCACACCGTCGGCGACTGCACGGGCGTAGGCTACATCGAAGGCGCGATGCGTGATGCCGCCCTTGTCACGCAGGGTATCTGAAGTGATGCTAGACCACACCCCCGACCGCAACGCCGGCCCGATGGTTGCAGCGGTCTGCGTTGCGGGTCCCGCGCTCGTCGCACTGATCCCGATGGCGGCGGCGCCCGCGCTCGTCGCCATGGCTATCCATTTCGGCACCGGCGCGGACGACGCGCTCTTCTCACAGATTGTGATGACCCTTCCTGCGCTCATGCTGATTGTTGCTGCGCCTCTGGCCGGCCTGCTCGCGGGGCGGATCGGCCAACGCGCGGTCCTACTGTTCTCCCTGACGCTGTATGTGATCGGCGGTGCGGGTGTCCTGTTCATTGGAAGCAGCACGGCACTGGTTGCACTGCGCCTAATTCTTGGCATTGGCGGTGGCGGGGTGCTTACCTCGTGTCTCGGCCTGATCGGCGATCACTTTTCGGGCCACAAGCGCGAACGCGTTCTTGGCTGGGTGACTTCTGCGTCATCACTGCTCGCCGGTCTTGCGCTGATCGGTGGCGGCCGACTGGTGGATTTCGGGGGGTGGCAAGCGCCGTTCTCGCTCTACCTGCTCGGTATCCCCACGTTGGCGGCAGCCTTTACAGTCATTCGCAATTCGCCCGCCTGCCCGCCTACAGCGCCCTCTGGCACCCCCGTGCCACTCCTGACAACTCCGGTACGAGACCTTGCTCGGGTATGGCCCTATTACGCCCTGCTGGTGCTGCTCACGCTTGGCATGTTTACCCCGGCGAT
This sequence comes from uncultured Sphingomonadales bacterium, assembly GCA_903821605.1. Classification (GTDB taxonomy): domain Bacteria; phylum Pseudomonadota; class Alphaproteobacteria; order Sphingomonadales; family Sphingomonadaceae; genus Alteraquisediminimonas. Next base: position 34,360 of record CAIJLZ010000012.1, read on the forward strand.
CCAGGCGGGCTTTCTACTTTCGGCGAGGGGGATGGGCAGCGCGCAAACCATCGGCAGCGTCATTGCAGCGACATCGTTCGTGGCGATGGTCACCGCCTTAGCTTTTGGCCCGCTGCGTGAGCGCATTGGGCTGCATGGCTTCCTCGCGCTCGATGCGCTGTCGATGGGCCTTGGCATCCTTGTCATCGCCCTGGCTTCGCAAACGTGGCAAGTCTTTGCCGGATGCTGCCTTGTCGGCATTGGCGCGGGCATGTCCGAGCCTGCCACAGCGTCGATTATATTCAGCCGGGCCCCGGCCTATGTCCACGCGCTTGCCATGGGCGTGATCGTCAGCGCTCTGAACGCGGGGCAATTCCTCAATCCGTTGGTGTTTGACGCGCTGCGGCAGGTCACGGGACTGGCCGGTGCGTTCATCGTTTTTGCACTGGCGCTGATTGCAACCGCAGTCTTCGTCGCCATACGCCGCCGAGACGATCTTCTCGAAAGGACCTGAATTCCATGAATCCCCGCTTCACGAACAAGCGCGTACTCCTCACCGGGGGCGCATCGGGCATCGGCCGCGCCACAGCTGAGCGCTTCGCCGCCGAAGGCGCGCGCCTCGCGATCGGCGACATTGATGTTACTGGTGCCAACGCCGTTGCGGCTGAACTGGGCGGTGTCGCGTTTGCCTATGACGCGCGCGATCCGGCCGCTGCCCCGCAGCTTGTCGAACAAGCGGTTGCGGCGCTCGGCGGTATCGATATCCTTCTCAACGTTGCCGGAATCATGACGTGGGGTCGGTTCGAGGAAACCTCGCCCGAAAGCTGGCAACGCACGCTCGAAATCAACTTATCTGGCCCGTTTTATCTCACGCAGGCCGCTATTCCCCATCTCAAACAGTGCAAGGGCAACATCGTCAGCGTCGCCTCTGCTGGTGGCATGCATCCAGTCTATGGCACTTCCGCCTACGGCATCAGCAAGGCCGGCGTCATCGCCATGACCCAGTCGGCCTCGCTCGAATTTGCACGCTTCGGGGTGAGGGTCAACGCGGTCGCTCCTGGCGGCGTCGCTACGCCCATGCATGAAAAAAGCACCGCTGGTAGGGGCGTCGACCCTGCCATCTTTGCCGAAGCGGCAGGCCGCAACATGCCCAAGCTGACCGACCGACAAGCCTGCACGCCCGAAGAGGTCGCCGCTGCCATCGCATACCTCGCCTCGAACGAAGCCCGCTTTGCCACTGGCACCGTGCTCGTGCTCGACGGCGGCCAGGTAACCGGCTAAGACAAAAGGGCGACCACATGGACACCCGCAAGCTGGTCGATCGGGAATTACTGGCCGCGATCGAACTGTTCCCGCCCCTTGATCTCGATCGGATGCCGCTGGCGGATCTGCGCGTCGAAATGGGGGCGATGTTTCCAGCGCTCGAATCCCTCGCCAATAATGATGTCTCGCTAGACGTCGTGACCGTCCCCGCAGCAGGAGAAGGTCCTGCGATCGAGGTCATTTTGCACCGGCCACGCAACGTGGCCGATCCGCTGCCGCTATTTCTGCACATCCACGGAGGTGGCTTCGTTCTCGGTGCGGCGATTATGGCCTCGCCCGCCAACATTGACGTGGCGCGCCGTGTCGGCTGCGTCGTTGCGTCTGTCGAATACCGCCTTTCGCCCCATGCCACGGGACCTGAACCGGTCGAGGACTGCTATCGCGCGCTCACTTGGCTGCATGCCCACGCAGACCAATTTGGTATCGATCGCACTAGGATAGCGATTGGCGGGGAAAGCGCGGGCGCTGGCTTATCCGCGGCCCTTGCGCTGATGGTACGTGACCGCCACGAATACCAACTCTGTCTGCAACTTCTCCTCTGCCCAATGCTCGATGATCGCACCGGGGACAATCACCCATTCTGTGGTGAATTTGTCTGGACCGCGCCCACCAATCGCATCGCATGGGCCACCCGCATCGGCGAATATATCATTGCAAACGACACCAGCGGCTACATCGCATCAGCCCGCGCAGAAAGCCTTGAAGGCTTGCCACCCGCCTATATTTGTGTGGGTGCGCTGGATCTTTTTCTCGAAGAAGATCTTGAATATGCGCGCCGCCTCGCCCGCGCAGGCGTGCCAGTGGAATTCCACGTCTGGCCCGGAGCCTACCACGGCTTCGAACTTGCAGCCGATGCTGCACTGACCCGACGCGCATTGGACGAACGCATCGCCGCACTTACCCGCGCATTCAGCTAATCTTGTAAGGAGCAATTCACATGAAGCACAGCGGTGTTGACCTCTGGGATACGTTCTGCGCCCGCCTTGGCGAAGCACGAGGAACGCTGCAAGCGGACGGTGCGCCTACCAGCGCGTTCGATCAGGCCGAAGGTGCGCGCTATCTCAGCCGGATCGTCCGACTCGGGCTGGAAATGTACCTTGAAGGCGGCGACCCCGATTTCCCCACTTTTGTCCTGCCCAGCCATGAAACAGCCAAGCTAGGCGGCGACAATCCCGACAATCTCTATCTGTCAGCCACGATACTTGGAGACCGGACTTATCGGCTCACAGGCAATATCGGCTCGGCCCACTACCTGTCGATTGGTTCGAAGGCCAATCGCTACGCCATTGACGGCACCATGGCTTCCACCGGAGAACTGCAGAAGGAACAATTTCGCGCCGATGCGAACGGTAACTTCACCGTCATCGCCGGCTTGGAAAAGCCAAAGGGCAACGAAGCGTGGCTTCCACTCGCACCCGATTCCAATATTCTTCAAGTACGCCAGACCTTCCTGCATCGAGCGCAAGAGCACCCTGCCCGCTTTGCCATCGAACGCATCAGCGAAGGCCCCACTTTTCCCCCACCGCAAGATCCGGACGCTATCGCCCGCCGCATGATAGCGGCGGCAGATTTCGTGGTGAATTCCACGCGAATGTTCGCCAACTGGTCAAAGCTATTTATGGCACACCCCAACCAGATGCGCGATTGGGGACAGGACATGTTCCACAAAGCCGGGGGCGATCCAGCCATCTTCTATTGCCACGGCTACTGGACCCTCGGCCCCGGCGAAATGCTGGTGATCGAAACCGACGTGCCCGAATGCGAACACTGGAACATCCAGGTCGATAACTGGTGGATGGAATCAATGGATTACCGCTACGTGCCCACTTGCATCAACGCAGGCAACGCCGTGCGGGAAGCAGATGGCAGTGTCCGCATCGTACTGGCGGCGGAAAATCCAGGCATACCCAACTGGCTGACCACCCACGGCCACAGCGAAGGGCACATGCTGCTGCGCTGGGTCCGCGCTGTTTCACATCCTATCCCGCGCGTTAGAGTGGTGCGCCGCTGATTGACAATCCGGGGAGGGTTCCGCCCCGGATTGTCATGCGGCTTTATAGCGGCAGGTAATCACCGCCATTGATGTCCAGCGTTGCGCCGGTCACCGACGACAATTCGTCAAGCAAGAATATAAGGATGCCACGCGCGCATTCCTCGTCACTCGGGACCCGGCCTAGCGCCATCGTTGCAGAAATGGCAGCCTCTGCTTCGGCCACGCTCGGCCCACCCTTGCCTGCTTCGCTTTCCAGCCATGCGCGCGCCGGTGCACTCATCGTCCAGCCGATCGCGGGTGTATTCACACGGATACCCTTCTGCCCCAGTTCTTTGGCTAGATAGCGCGTCAACGAGGCCTGCGCCGCCTTGGTCGCGGCATAGCCCCCCTGATGTTCGACGACCTTACGGGCCACCTGGCTGCCCACGTTTACAATCGCCCCCCCGCCTTGGCGCTCCATCTGCGGTACGACCGCCTTGATCATGCGGATAGTACCCATCACCGTCACCTCGAAGGCGCGGCCCAACGCATCAAGATCAAGGTCAATCACCGGGGCAAGGCTGCCAGGGAAATAGGCACTGTTCACCAGCCCGTCGATCCGACCGAACGCTGACACCGCCTGTTCGACCACCGCAGCGCAATCGGCATCATTGGTCACGTCGGCCCGCACGGCCAGTGCCCGTCGGCCAAGCGCCTCAATCTCGCGGACTACTTCGTCCATGATACCACCCGAACGCGAAACCATTACCATGTCAGCACCCATTCGTGCCGCTTCGACGGCGATCGTGCGGCCCAGCCCCGGTCCGATACCGGTGACGATCACAACCTTTCCTTGCAACATGCTCACAGGTTCCACCCTCCATCACAGGAAATTGTCTGGCCAGTAACATAGCCGGCGCGGCGCGAGGCGAGAAATACCGCCGTATCGGCCACCTCCTCGGGCTGGCCATAACGGTGCAATGCAATCGTCGCCTGAACCTGTGTGTGCCATTCCGCATCAAACGCCGTATCTTTCAGGCGGTGGAAGATACCGGCGTCGATCACCCCGATGGCAATCGTGTTGGCGCGCACACCGTTACCGCCCTCTTCGCGCGCAATGCCTTTCATCAGTTGCTGGATCGCTCCTTTGGGTGCCACCGACAGCACATCGCGCTCAGGCCATTTGACCACCCCGGCCGATCCAACATGAACGTAGGACCCGCCCTGCTTGCGCAGTTCGGGCAATGTCGCGTGTACCACATTGAAAAAACCGTTCACGTCGTTGTCCACCACGCGCCGCCATTCGTCGGGGGTCACTTCGTGGATCTTGCGCATCTGAATGTCATAGCCAGTTGCCACCACCACCGTGTGCACGCGTCCGAAGCGAACTACCAGCGCGGCCACCGCCGCCTGTAGACTAGCTGGGTCGGTCACATCGGCCTTAACTAGGTCCACCAACTGCCCGTGCGCGCGCACAGCCTCAGCCGCGACCTCAGCCCCTTCACGATTGTTCCGATAGGTAATGGCGACATTGGCGCCCGCTGCGGCAAGCCTCTCGCAGATCACCTGCCCGGTGCCGCCGCTGCCGCCGACAACCAGCGCCACGCCATCCGGAAAATCCGGACCTGATGGACGAATCATTTCACTCTCCCAGGATCGATTGTAATTACACATTCAAAACGCATACTGCGGCGCAGCCGCAAATACGCAAAGCGAGTTTTTTATCTATTATTTTGATCATATGCGCAATAAGATTCGCCGGAAATAAAGAAAATCACACCCTAGTACCCTCGCGAACAATGGGTTGATTTGCACTGCGGCTTCGCCTAGCCCTGCCTGAAATAAAGGAGTTCACGCCATTTCCAAGCCACGGCTCGACGAACACGATGAAGCCATCATCGCCTGCCTGCGCGAAGATGGCCGCATGGCGATCCGGGATCTTGCGGTGCGGGTCCACCTTAACGAAGCGACCGTGCGCGCGCGCATCCGCAAGCTCGAACAGTCCAGCACCATGCGCGTCGTCGCTCGGCTCGATCTTGGCGCGGTGGGCTACCCTTTCACGGCACTTGTAGGCGTCCGACTGAGGGGGCGCTCGATTGAGGATGTATGCAAGGATCTGCTCGCCCTGCCTGAAGTGATATCCGTGCTCTCGGTGATTGGCCGGAACGATCTGGAAATTCAGGTGATCGCGCCTTCGCTGGAAGAACTCAACCGCCAACTGACCGAGGTCATTCCAGCCATCGACGGAATCGTCGCATTGGAATCAGCCCTTGCCATGAAAATCTACAAGTATGTGCAACCATGGGGACGCTTCGATGAAAGCGATTGAGCTCAACGACCTCGACCGCCGGATCCTCGAACGCCTGTCAGTCGATGCACGCGTCAGTAACCGCGAGATTGCGCGCGAGCTCGGCCTGACCGAAGGCACGATCCGCATGCGGCTGAAACGACTGACCGACGAAGATGCCATTCAGGTCGTGGCCATCACCAACTACGACCACATGGACGATCCGCTCGTTGCCTATTTGTGGATCGAGGTAGACGCCACTTTCCCGGTCGGCCCGATTATCGAGGCACTCGTCGACGAACCCCAGATCACCTACGTCGCCTCACTGCTCGGTCGGGCAGATATAATGGCGATCACGTGGGTCAACGATGCCAGCCAGCTGGCAGATTACCTGCACAACCATATCGATAAAATTCCAGGTATCGCGCGCATCCACTACGAACTGACGCATAAGCTGATCAAGCACGACTATCGCACCACCAGCATCGTCAAGTAAGATACGCAAAACATCATTTTTAAGACTGTTATTGATGTTTTGCGTTGACATAGGCACATGGATGACGAAAAGCCCTCCAAGATTTGGAGAGACGCATGACCGACTTTGCGCTGCGCCGCGCGCACCTGAAAAATTTGTTCACGCAGGCCATCACCGCCTATGGGACCAAAGACTTTGATATTTTCGCCACGTTCGTTCACGAGCAGGCGGAATTCGACTGGCCCTACCTGCCGCTCAAAGAATTTCCCGACCGCATGGTCGGCCGCGATGAGTTCATCGCGATGTCTCGCGCAGGGATGGCCGATTGCGACGGCTATCACCACCAGATCGATCGCTTCTACGATATGGCAGATCCTGACATGGTTCTGGTCGAATATCACTCTGGCACTACGCTGCACTCCTCCGGCCGGACATATGCCAACAAATACCTTGGCATCTTGCGCTTCGAGGGCGATCTCGTGGTTCATTGGCGCGAATACGTGAACCCTCTGCCAATTATTGAGGCTTTTGGTTTGGAATTCCGAAACGAAGCACTAGCATGAACGGCATCTGGGACAAGGAGGTCGAGGTTCTCATCGTCGGTTCCGGCGCGGGTGCGATGGCATCCGGCGTCTTTGCTGCCCATCGCGGCGCACGCACGCTGATCGTTGAAAAGAGTGCTCTCTACGGCGGCACAAGCGCCACTTCCGGCGGCGGCGTCTGGATACCAGCAAGCGATTCTGCGCTTGAGCAAGGTCAGCAGGATACGCCCGAAGAAGCCTATACCTATATCAAGGAATTGACTGGCAATACCGTCGCGGATGATCGCATCCGTGCCTTTGTCCAAAACGCCCGTGTTATGAAGGGCGCGATCGAGGCCGTGTCGGCCTTGCGCTTTACCGCCATTCCCTACACCGATTATCAGGCCGAGAAACCCGGCGGTAAAATGGGTTACCGCAGCCACGCCTGCAATACGATCCACGCCAGCGAGCTTTCGCCAGAAGATTTCGCCACGCTACGAACCACACACCGTTCCGCCATGCTGTTCGGCAAAATTCCTTGGACGATCATGGAATCAGCCCCAATGATCACGCGCGGCCCCGGCTGGAAAAGCACCATGGCGCGCGTTTTGTTGCGCTATTACAGTGACATCACCCAACGCCTCAGAAGCCCGCGCAGCCGCTTCATCGTGTTCGGCTCGGCTATAGCTGCCCACCTCAAAAACGCGCTAAACCGCACCGGCGGCGAACTTTGGCTCAACACCGCACTAATCGATCTACTGCGCGATGAAAGCGGTGTCGTGACCGGTGCGTTGGTGCAAAAAAATGGCAAAGTTTTGCGGATCCGAGCCACCCGGGGTGTGATCCTTGGCGCGGGCGGTTTCGAGCGCAATCAGGCCATGCGCGACCGCTACCTGCCCGGCGAAAGCCGCACCACCTTTTCCGCTAGCCAGGAAAACAATACCGGCGATGCGATCGAGGCTGGCATCCGCATTGGTGCGTCAACAGACCTGATGGATGAGGCATGGTGGGCTCCCACTGTCCATGTGCCAGGCGAAGATACCGCTCGCCCGCTGTTTTTTGAACGCGCCTTACCTGGCTGCATCATCGTCAACCAGGCAGGCGATCGCTACATGAACGAGGCAAAAAGCTACGACATCGCCGGCAAGGCGATGATAGAGGCTGATCGTCCTGATGCGCGCACAATTCCTTCATGGATCATCCTCGATGCCCGCTTCCGGAAGAAATACCCGATGGGGCCGATCATACCGCTATTGCCAGACTGGATGCAATCGCCCGCCGCGCGCAAGGCCATGAAGAAAGCGTCCACCATAGAAGGCCTAGCGCGCATGATAGGCGTCGATCCTGGCCGGCTTTCAGCCACCATTGCGAAGATCAATCGTTACGCCAGCACTGGGGTAGACGAGGATTTCCACCGTGGCTCAGCCCCTTACGACCGCTACTATGGAGATCAGTCGGTCAAGCCAAACCCCAACCTCGCCCCGCTCGATTGCGCGCCGTTCTATGCCTTACAGGTTTATCCGGGCGATATCGGCACCAAAGGCGGCCTTGCAACCGATGACCGCGCCCGCGTGATCGACATGGCAGGCGAGCCGATCTCCGGTCTCTATGCTATCGGCAACACCGCAGCCTCAGTTATGGGGCCCTCATATCCCGGTGCGGGGTCCACGCTCGCCCCGGCGATGACCTTTGGCATGCTCGCGGTTTACGACATGCTAGGTGAACCGGCATAATCCTTAGCCTGACGCTAACCGGCGTCTCAACCGAGTTCGTTGCGGAAGTCGCAATGGGCGCTGCACACCTCGACTGATGTGTCTTTGCGACGATATACGATCTGGCCAATACCGCGCCACTCGTCGGGCTCCTTCTCACCGGTCCGCCCGCCTCCGGTCAACGTCGCCGACAGTAAAGCTGATTGGCCAGTCGCCTCCCGTATCTTCGCGCGCGTCGCAACCAGAGCGGGCGAGGACCCCGGCGTTGCCGATGCCCTCGCCCTTAAATTCGGCCTCGGTTAAGGGCAGGTCCGGCGCAGATCCTCCGCAGCGGCGGACCTGTTCTCAGGCAGCCGGAGCCGGGGCAATTCCCTGGTTCAAGCTGTCGATGATCCGGCGCTTCATTGGGCCGACCCATTCAGCCTCAAGCCTCGCATCAAGTAGGCCCGCGCCTTTCAACTCGTCACACAGCTTCATCTGATGCCCGATGTCGAATAGGTCGAGCTGCGATGAAAACTTACCGCCGCCGCCATAAGTGATGAAGCTCACGCCCTCGGTCTCATAGAACGAACCATCGGACCGCGTTCCAGGCCCGCGATTGACCCAGCGACTGAATATCCGATCGCCATTGACGGCGTATTCTAGGATGGGAAAGCTCCATCCAGTCCAGCCCGAACCGACATCCATGTCGCGTCCGTAATGGGTTGCGCGGATTTCGTCGCGATTGCGCGCGAATACCGGCATCGCCCCGCCATAGGGGCAAAAATACGTCGCATCTTGGTGATAGAACTCGTCGGCGATCCACGCCCAATGGTTCCGCCGTTCAGCCTCGACAAAGGCATTGCGCAACCCTTCGATTGCAGCTTCCACTTCTTCGCGGGGGTATGACACAGGTATCTCCTCTCTGAAGCCCCTCTCTGATAGGGCCGCGTTTCCATACAAATTAATTGCACATTGCGCTTTTATAATCCATATAAAACTACGCAAAACGACGTTTTATAGAAGGTATTAGGCATTATGCGTTTTCTAGATCAACTTAACGCGGAGTGCCTGATCGCACGCGCCCGCGCCAGCACCGGACTGGCGGACCTCGGTCCGGATCATTATCGCGAACCGCTCGATCAGCTGCTGCGCTCAATGCTCGCTGAAGCGCAGCTCAACGATGCAGGTGCCAACACGCACGCTGGACGCATCGTCAACGCATTAGAAAATCGCCTGCGCCGCGTCGATCTGGTAAAGCGGCACCCTGGAATCCTCGACGAACAGGTCGATGTCGGCGTAATCATCGTCGGCCTGCCACGCACTGGCAGCACCATGCTGCAGCGCCTGCTGGCCGCCAGCCCCCAGGCGACTGCGATTGTGTGGTGGGAAACTATTTTTCCCCTGCCCCGCGACGAAAGTGGCCCGGCGGACATCGCCGCACGCAAGGCCGATGCGAAAGCACTGTCCGACCAGTTGGTCGCTGCCTCTGAAGGCTTCGAGGCGATCCACCCGATGGATGCGTTCGCTCATGATGAGGAACTGCCGCTGATCGAGCAGTCGTTCATCTCCAATATTCCCGAAGCCATGCTCTACCTGCCCAGCTACGGCGAATGGCTCCTCGCCGCCGACCAGACGCACGCTTATGGCGAACTGCTGGAATGGCTCAAGATTCTCCAGTGGCAAGACCCGACGCGGCGCGGCAAGAAGTGGATTCTCAAGGCGCCACATCACCTCACGGCCGTGCGCACAACACTTGAAACCTTCCCCAACGCCATCATCGCCATGACCCACCGCCGCGTCGATCACGTCATGGGCAGTTATTATTCGATGGTTGGCTCACTCACGGGTGGGAATACCGATGCTGATCTTTCTAGTGCGCAAGCTGCACACTGGACGCAGCGCCTGCACCGCAACCTTGTTGACATGATCCCGGTCCGTGCCGAACAGCCCGACCGCTTCTTCGACATCCAATACGGCGCCCTGTTGACTGATCCAGTCGGCAGCGCCCGCGCGCTCTTTGCCGCCGCAGGCATCCCCGTGACCGATGCCGACATCGCAGCCTGGCAACAATGGCTTGGCGGAAACAAGCGCGACAACCGCCCTTCGCACAAGTACGACCTTGCTGATTACGGCGTCGACAAGGCTCAACTGCTTGCCAATTTCGCTTTCTATTCCAACGCCTACGTCACCGAGATCTGAGCGATGGAAATCCGGGGAGAAGAAGCAGCCTATCTGATGGGCAGCGAACGGCCGGCAGCGGGATCCGTGCTCACCAGCACCTCACGCTATCTCAACAACCCGCGCTTCCGCGATGTCTATGCGCAGATGGGACTGAAGCGCGATGGGTACGATCTGCCGTCCGCATACCTGATCCCGGAAGTAAATCGCGCCATGGCCGAGGAGATGGACGTCGAAAGCCTCCATGCCCTGCTCGCGGCAGAGCGCAAACGCCTTCCGGAATTTGCACAGTGGCTCGATGCACGCTTCACGTCGCACTGGAGCGAAGACAGCGTCGCGTCCTGCGCTCCGGGCACCGTTGGTGCGCTGATCCATAATTTCCTGAGCACCAGCGGCATGGAGATAGACTTCATGTTCCGTGGCGAACCAGCCGACGATTTCGGCTACCTGATAAAGCGGCGTGTTCAGAACCACGATATCGAGCACATGGTCAGCGGGCTCGATCCCAGCCCGGTCGGGGAAATCGCGCTGATTGTCGCCAATACAGTCGCGCTGTTCAATTACTTCACCCCCGAATTTGCCAACATGCTGTCATTCCAACCGATGTTCCTCGCATCGACCAGCTTGATGCGCGCTGCCTGTCACTATCCTGCGGTCACACCGGCCATGCTCGAAGGCTTCGCACTTGGTCACACGGTCGGACGCCGCCAGCCGCGCCCGCTGTTCATGATCCGTTGGGAAGACTGGATCGACACCCCAGTGGCCGAAGCGCGCGCCGCGCTCGGCTTCGAAGATGGCCCTGCTGCAGAGCATTGGGCCTGGACACAGGAGGCTGCGCGTGGATAACTTTGCCGTTAGCGACCTACTAGCCATTCAGAAACTGGTACACCTGTACCCCCGCCACCTCGATTCCGGCGATCTTGACGGATTGGGGCAGCTGTTCGCCCAAGCTACGGTTCATTTCGAAGGCGCCCCTCCAGTCGTCAAAGATCCGATTGAAGTTACCCGCATGTTCGCCGATTTCCTGCGGCTTTATGAAGGGATCCCACGCACCCGCCACATGATCTGCAACTTGATCGTGGAACCGGACGGCCCCGGTCGGGCTGCGGCGATCAGCGCGGTCTTTGTGCTTCAGGATGCGCCCGGTGTGCCACTCCAACCGATCATCACCGGTGATTATCACGATCACTTCGCAAAGGTTGACGGGATATGGCATTTTACCGAACGCCGTATAACCAACGACCTATTCGGCAACCTCTCTGCCCATGGAAAATACGCCATCGACTAACAGTGACGGACAGGAATGGGACAGCCCTTCCCCATTCCTGCCGCGTCGCCTCAGGCCAGATAGCCGCCGTCGGCAGCGATCACTGCTCCGTTGATGTAGGCGCTCTGGTCCGACAGCAACCAAAGCGCCGCTTTAGCGATGTCGCCGGGCGTGGCAAAGCGCTTGAGTGGTATCGGTGCGAGCAGCATCTCGCGGTATTCTTCGGCATGGATCACGCCATTAGTCAGCGGCGTGTCCACCACGCCGGGCGACACGGCATTGCAGCGAACGCCCTGCGCGCCATATTCCTTGGCGATCGTCCGGGTCAGGCCCAGCACACCATGCTTGGCCGCCGTATAGGCCGCAGTGCGTGGATAGCTGATATGCGCCTGCAACGACGTGGTGTTTACGATCGCGCCACCGCCGCCTTGCAACATCAGCGGCAGTTCCGCGCGCAGGCAATGGAACACGCCGTCCAAATCCACGCTCAGCACCTTGCGCCACACGTCGAGCGGCAGCGCATGCGTCTCGGGCAACTGCGCACCTTTCAGCGCCGTCACTTCGGTGATCCCGGCATTGTTGAAGGCGCCGTCTAGTCGCCCGAAGCGCTCGCCGATCGCCGCCACCATGTTCTCACAGGCTCGCGCATCAGTAACGTCGACCGCCCAGGCAAGCGCACCGGAAAGCTCTGCCGCCACGGCTTCTGCACCGGCCATGTTGCAGTCGGCCACTATCACGTTCGCGCCTGCCTTGGCCAGCATTCGGCAAGTCGCGGCGCCAATGCCACTGCCACCGCCGGTGACCAACACCACCTTACCCGTGAATTCCAAGTTTTTGCTCCTCTCGCTCATGAATGCGCGTCCTCACTCATGATGCGACGCAGATTTGCGCACACCACGCGTGCGATGACGGACATCATGCCGAGACGGCGGATTTCAATTGTTGCCGCAGGCGCAATCGATCGAGGGTTTCGAAAGGCAAATTTCACGTCACTCCCTTTACGTATTTCGTTGTTTGGGTGGACCGATTCGCCGAATTGCGCATCATCATGCAAATCTTACACCCATTTTCGGAAATTCCTGTGAACTCAGCGAGAATTTCCAGAGTGCCCCGCGACGGGCGACGGCCACCTCCCCTCAGTGAATGATGCAAATTACGCAAAACGTCAATCAAAAGCTCAATAATTGATGCTTTGCTTTAAAATGCCCTTGATTGAGTCGGCATATATCTCTAATGGAGACCGCAATAATACAAACAGCATACGGCCAAACGCCCGATGCTTCCATGGGAGAGATTTATGAAGTTTCGCACCGCCACCCTGACCTGCACGGCCATCGCCGCTCTACTTCCGCACGCAGCTTTTGCTGCTGACAATCAGGGCGCAAACAGCACGGGCATCACCGACATCGTCGTCACCGCCCGTCGCACTCAGGAGCGACTGCAGGACGTTCCGGTCGCCGTGACCGGCTACGATACGGCCGAACTCAAGGCACTCGACATCAAGGGCTTTGGGGACATCGGCAAGACTGTCCCCAACCTTGACGTCCAACGCCAATTCGGTTCCGCGAACGCGCCGCAGTTCTACCTGCGCGGTGTCTCCACCGGCACCTTGAAATTCGAAGCGGACGCCGGCATCGGGTTGTACATCGACGGTATCTACCTCGGCCGGCCAGCCGGCACAGCCTTCTCGCTGGCGGATATAGAGCGCGTCGAAGTGCTCCGTGGCCCGCAGGGCACACTATTTGGACGCAACTCGACCGGTGGTGCGATCAACTTCATAACATCAGCACCCAAGGGCGAATTCGGGGTCAAGGCCGAAGGAACGGCGGGCAACTTCGATCGCTACAAGGGCCAAGTCACGATCAACCTGCCCGCACTCGGCCCCCTCACTGCGCGCGTTTCGTACCTTCATGACGAGAACAGAGGCTATGTCCGCAACCTGACACCGGGGGTAACCTTCAACTTCGATAAGCCATTCGGCACGGTCAGTTCAGCCAAGACCTTCGGCGCGGAAAATACCGATGCCGTAGCGGTTGCCGTCCGGCTTCAAGAGGGAGATTTCACCGCCGACTACAAGTTCGACTACACCGACAAGGTCAGCACGCAGATGGCCCAGCAACTACTTGGCTATGACCCGAGCTTCACCGCCGGCGTCGGCGATCCGCCGTTCTATACGGCCTCGCCTAGCATCTATGTTCCAGCGTCGACCTCTCGGCAGAATGCAGTAGCTCTTGATTTCACGACACCTTCGCACCTCAAAATCCAGGGACACAGCCTGACGTTGGCGTACCGCGCGTCGGATGCAATCACGCTGAAAAGCATTACTGGTTATCGCAAAATGGACGAATTTGTCGGCGGTAACGATATCGATGGCGGCGCCTATGTCGTCGGCGGATTACCCTTCACCAACATCTCGTCGATTCAGGATCGCCACCAGAAGCAGTTCACGCAAGAAGTCCAGATGTTGGGCAAGTCTGGGAACCTCGATTGGGTACTTGGCGGGTTTTACTTCCGTGAAACCGGTCGCGACAACAACCCCGTGTTTATCGGAACTCTGTTCCCCACCTACCTTCCCACGATCGTGCCCACGCTGGATGCAACCACCGGCAACACCATCAATATCTTCGAGGTGCCAAGCGACTATCTTGCCGGCAGCGATGCCTCGATCCGCAACCGCTCCATCGCCGGCTACGCCCATCTCGGCTACAAGACCGACAAGTTCGAACTGGCCGGCGGCTTGCGCTACACCAAAGACAATCGCCATGAAGACCTGCGCGCGGGTGGCTTGATCCCAATATTTCTGCCGCCGATCAACGCCGCCGCAAGCTTCGATCATTGGGATTTCGATGCCACCGCCACCTATATCTTCAATCCCGACGTGCGCACTTACGCCCGCTTCGCTACCGGCTATCTGTCAGGCGGCGTCTTGGGGGGCACCACTTTCAAGCCGGAAACTGTCAAGAGCTATGAAGTCGGCCTCAAGGCCGATGCCCTGAACAAGACCGTGCGCGTCAACGTGGCGGCCTTCATCACTCGGCGCAAGGATGTGCAGACGCTAGGCTTCAATGTCGCCAGCGGAACTTTCCTGTTTTCTTCGCCCTTCGGCCACGAAGAAGGCTTTGAGATTGAACTGGTCGCCAAACCCTCCCCCAACTTCACCTTCAACACCACTTATGGCTACCTGCATCAAAAGTTGGCTGCGGACCCGGTAAATGGCCCAGTTAACTCGCTCGCACCCAAGAACACCATGAGCATCGGTGCGCAGTATGACTCGCCATACTTCTCGAATGGCAGCCACGTACAGTTCCGCGTCGACGGGTTCTTGAAGGATAAGCGTTTGTCCGACCCGATCCAAAGCGCCTCGACACTGGCATTGACGACACTGCCTTCACGTTTTGACGTGAATGCGCGTCTGTCCCTGCTCGACCTTCCAATTGGCGGATCGAAGGTGAACATCGCCGCTTGGGTCCAGAACCTGACCAACAACAACAAGCTGGACTTCGCCCGCAACCTCTCCACCAACGTGATCGGCGTGTTCCAGGTGCCCCGGACTTTTGGTCTCGATGTCGGGTTCGCCTTCTGACGAAAGTCAAATATCCCTCCTTGTTGCGGCGGCCACCATGGCCGCCGCAACTTTTTTATCTGCCATTGTTTGATTGAGGCGTAGCTGATGACGTCCCCCGTCGCTGCCAAAACACATAGCCGATGGGGCCAAGTTGCTATTGCCACTCTGGCCCAGAACCTAGCGACCGGCCTTACTTTCGGTAGCTTTGGGACGATGATCCTCGCCATTGAGCGGGACTACGGTGCCAGCCGGTCACAATCTTCGTTGGCGCTGTCCTTGGCAGTCGTCACACTGTCGCTCACGGGAATGCTTGTCGGTCGCATTCTTGACCGGGTGAATTTGCGGAATCTGATGCTCGTGGGGGCGCTACTGAGCGCGGCAGGTTTCTCAGCCGCAGCACTTGCGCGCACGCCGACCGATCTCCTGATGGCATACGCCCTGCTTGTCGGGCCGGGTACGGCAATGCTCGGCGTGCTGCCCTCGATGACACTAGCAAACCGCTGGGCGCCCGAAGCCATGCGCGGTCGTGCGTTGGGGTTCGTAAATATGCCGATCATGGTAATGACCGTCCCGTTGGTCATCGCGCCCATGCTTGCTTCGCTTGGTCCGCGCTACATATACGGCCTGCTTGCAATGGCCGATATCGCCATGCTTCCGCTACTTTTACTGGTGCGCAATGGCGCTTCCGTTGCGCCTGCTCACGGCCGGGTCGATGTCTCCGCGCGCGTTATCCTGCAAAGCCCGGCGTTCTGGGTGCTGAGCGTTGCCGTCGGTCTAATCACAGGGGCCGGCACAATGAAACTTGCACATTTTATCCCGCTGCTGGTCGGCCAGGGGCGCAGCTTTGCCGAAGCCAATATGCTATTAGCGCTGTCCGGAGGTGCCGGGCTAGCAGGTTCGCTCGCATTTGGCTGGCTTGCAGACCGGATCGGCGGCCCACGCGCGTTAGCTTTTAATGCAGCAATTCAGGCTATTGTGTTCATGATCTTCCTTGCGCCGGTTACCTTACCCGTTTTGATGCTGGACGCGATCATTGTCGGCGCCTGCGGCGGTGGAGTGCAGGGGGCATTCGGCGTGGCTGTGGTCACATTTTTCGGCGCGCGTGCCTTTGGCCGGGCATATAGCCTCTTCCAGCTTTCCACCCTACCGTTTCTGTTCGGACTGACGCCGCTGGCCAGTGTGTTGTTCGAACGCTCGGGTAGCTATTACTTGCCAATGGCGGTCACCATCGCCTGCCTCGCGATTTCTTCTCTGGCCCTGTTCGCTGCGGCCCACCAGGTTCCCCCATCCCATTCCGTAGGAGATTAGACCGATGCGGTGCGCAGATTTCACGAAGCCTGGCGCGATCGGGTATCGCGCCGATGCGACTGCGCCACAGGCTGGCCCCGGAGAAGTGCTGGTATCGGTAAAAGCCTGCGGCATTTGCGGTTCGGACCTCCACATGTTCCGGGACAACAGCTATCGCGACAAGCTCGTCCGCGAAACGGCCGAGGGTTACTCCATTCCCGGCCACGAGTTCGCCGGGACGATTGTTGCGATCGGGGAAGGTGTGGAAGGCTGGCAGTTGGGCGAACATGTTGTCGGGGTTACTGGCATGGGCGGCGGTATGGCCGAACTCGTGGCAGTACCGGTGAACCCATGGCAATTGGTGCGCATTCCCGCAGGTCTGTCATTCGACCTCGCCGCAACGACCGAACCCCTAGCTGACGGCCTACAAATGGTACGCAAAGGCGCACCGGCCGATGACGAAAATCTGGTGGTCATCGGAGTTGGCATCATCGGCCTTGGCGTGATTCAGGCAATCCGCGCGCGAGGCATTTCCCCTGCCCGGATCATTGCGGTCGACGTCCAGCACGCGCGGTTGCATAAGGCACTGGAAGTGGGAGCAACCCATGCAGTCAATGCCCGCGATGGCGATGTGTTCGATCAAATTGCCGCGATTTGCGGGCTGGAAGAGACCTATGCAGGGCCATCTGCATCGGTGGCGCTGGTGTTCGATTGTGCGGGCTATATCCGCCATATGCAGGGCCCTCCCCCACTGGAAACCGCGCTTCGACTGGTGGTACCAGGCGGACGCATCGTCTGCTTTGGCGGCTTTGAGGGTCGTATGGAAATCGACATGAGCCCGCTAATCGAAAAGCAGCCGACCATCTATGGGTCGAACGGTTATGCGCCCGATGAACTTGTCGAGGCGCTAAATCTCATGTCAAGTGGCCGGGTGGATCGCGGAACGCTTATCTCACATAGGTTGCCACTCGAGGCCGTGGCTGAAGCCTTTGCCGTGCAGCAAAAGCCTGACGCGGTGAAAGTAATGCTGCACGTTTAGGTCCGGAATGGTTGATTGCAGGCCGCAACCCTACCGGATCGGTCGTTACGTCAAACCGTATTTTTGCGCCACGGGGACATTTCACAGCAAGATTTCGCTAATGCGATCAACATTCTTCCGGAACCATTGCGGCCGCAACAGGGGGGGGCGGAGGAGTATGGACCGAGTCTTATTACTCCGCCTAGTTCGTGCGGACTGACTGCTAGCATCAAAATAAAGGGCGAGTTAGTTTCCTAACTTGCCCCATATACAATGGCCCAATTGTACTTTTCTACTTGGTCTCCCACCCAAACAAACGTGCCAAGCGACGAAACTGTCATGCAGATTTTAGGAAAAATACCCCCCCCCATATGGGGGTGGTGGTAGGTGGATTGTAGGACTGATGGACTGATGGATCACCGGATCAAGGAGAGAATGGAATGAATGCACTTACGGCCAAGGTCGGCATCATCACCGGGGGCGGCTCCGGCATGGGCCGGGCCGGCGGGCTGCTGATGGGCGAGCGTGGCGCGCGCATCGTCGTCACCGACATTTCCGCTGACGGCGCGGAGGCGACGGCCCAGGCGATCCGCTCGCGCGGGGGTGAGGCGATCGCCTGCCAGGGGGATATCGCCAGCGAAGCCGATTGGCGCGCCGTGGTTGCCGCCGCGCTGGATAGCTATGGCCGCATCGACATCCTGTACAACAACGCCGCCGACCTGCGTCCCGAGACCTATGGCAGGGACGCAAGCATCGCGCTGGAGGACATGGACGTGGCCCTGTGGGATCACGTGATGGCGGTGAACCTGCGCGGCACCATGCTGGGCTGCAAGCACGTGATCCCCGCGATGACGCGGCAAGGGGCCGGCTCGATCATCAACGCTTCCTCAAACGCGGCGGATTCGGGACAAGAAACGACAATGGCCTACGGCGCCTCGAAAGCGGGCGTCAACATTCTCACCCAGTACGTGGCGACGGCTTATGGCCAGCGCGGCATACGCTGCAACGCGATCGCTCCCGGACTGGTTGTCAGCAGCGAACGCAAGGCTGCGCTGGATCCGGCGCTGGTGCGCATATTCGAGGATAATATCCTGACGCCCTATACCGGTGTCCCCGAGGACGTGGCCGAGGTGGCCGCCTTCCTGGCGTCGGATGCGTCGCGCTATATCACCGGCCAGATCATCGCCGTGGACGGAGGGCTTACCGCACACGCGCCGTACTATTCTGATTTCCGCCGTTTACGGGGCCAATCGTAAGCCACGGGTCAGGCAACAGGTTGCGCCGCGAGGCCGGCGCGCGGATGTTCAGCTCAAGAAAAGGCAGATGGTTATGCCGGTATTGTCGCACCGTGGGATATGCGTCAGCGATCTGGAAGCCTCGCTGCGCTTCTATCAGGAGGCGCTCGGCTTCGAGCCCTATCAGGATCACGGGATCGTAGAAGGCCCCGACATGGACAAGACGATGGAGATCTCCGGCGTCCGCCTTCGCGCCGTTATGCTGAAGCGGCCGGACGGCCCGGTGATCGAACTGCTGCACTTCCTCCAGCCGCCGGCCACCGGTCCGCGGGAGAGACGCTCCACCCTGCAGTACGGGCTGGTCCATATCTCGTTCTACGTCAACGACATCGACGCCTGGGCGAAGCGGATCGCCGATGCCGGCGGCACCGTCCACGAACACACCCGGGCGCAATTCGAACACAATGATACCACGTTGCTTTACTGCACCGACCCCGATGGGGTCCGGGTGGAGCTGATGAAGTCGCCGGGGGAGGCCGAACGCTTCTCCCACGGCGGCATCTGCATCGACGATATCGACGTCGCCATGCGCTATTACGAAGCCCTCGGCTTCACCCCGGCCGACAACTACGTGCTGGACGAGGGGTACGACTGGCTCGGCGTGATCAACGAAGTGCCGGGCATCAAGCTGCGCGCCCAGATGATGCGGGATGCGGCGGGCAACGTGATCGAGCTGTTGAAGGTGTTCGAGCCGGATTGCTTCGGCTCGCGCGAGCGCCAGCCGCTGAACCGGTTCGGCCTGACCCACCTGGCCTTTTGGGACGACGACCCGGCGGCCACTGCCGCCCAGCTGAGCGAACTTGACGGCTACTTCGTCGAGGCCGCCCACGTGACGACACCCGTGATCGAGCTGATGCACGGCGCGGACCCCAATGGCGTGCGCATCGAACTGATGCGCCCGGTCAAGGCCGCCTAGCGGCCTTGTCAGAGCAAATGCACCGGTTGGGCGAAAGAGCTTAACCGGCTAAGTCTACTCCATGCCCCGTCGCCGAAAACCAGCCAGTCCGTTCCGGCATCTCAACTCATCGCCTGAGATCATTCGCCTGGCAGTGATGATGTATGTACGGTTCCCGCTCAGCCTGCAGAACGTCGAGGACCTGCTATACGAGTGCGGAATCGACATGTGCCACGAGACCGTGAGGTTCTGGTGGAACCGGTTCTGCCCGATGTTTGCCTCGGAGATCCGGCGCCAGCGCGTATCCCGGATGCGTGGGATACGTCACTGGCGCTGGCACCTCGACGTGGTGTTCGTGAAGATCAACGGGGAGCAGCATTATCTATGGCGCGCGGTCGACCATGAGGACGAAGTTCTCGAGAGCTATGTCACGAAGAAACGCAATAAAGCTGGTGCTTTGGCGTTCCTGAAGAAGCCGTTGAAGCACAATGGCCGGGCCGAGACCATCGTCACCGACGGCATGCGATCCTACCAGGTTGCCATGCGCGAACTCGCCAATGTCGATCGTCGTGAGATGGGCCGTTGGCTGAAAACAGCCACCTCCCCTTCCGACGACGGAAGCGGGCGATGCAGCGATTTAGGGGAATGAAGTCTCTGCAAAGGTTTGCGTCAGTTCACGCATCTATTCACAACCACTTTAATCAGGAAAGCCACCTCACCGACCGACAGACTGACAAAGAACGACGCTCACCAAGGCAGTTTCAAAACTGTCACTAGTCTCTACGGCCCATAATGCGGCCTCAAGGGTATTCAGCACATAGCCTGTCGCGCTAATTTCATCTGCTATTTTAGATTTCCACGCCCCGGACGCGATCATTTCAAATTCAGGGGGCATATCGTCCCGCACATTGCCATCTAGTGCGACACGCCAGTGCTGCCCGGCAATCAATCCGCACAGAACTCCGGCCAAAAACGCACACGAAGCAGCGGAAAGCTCGGAACAGTGGGTCGTCTTGCTTTGCGCCACAGCGATCAGGCGCGCCTTTTCAGGCACCTCCCAATGCATACACGCCACCGGCGCCAAACGCATGATGGCGCCATTTCCATCTGACCGCCGACCATGCGACGGTGCGAGCAAGTCTCCTTTACGAAAATAATTGCCGAGCGCATTCATCGTGTTCTGGCCGATACCGATTGCCCGGCCAGTACTGGTATTTTCTCCATGCTCCATCCAGCGACAGAAGCGATCAAGCAGATCCTTGGGGTCAAAGTTTGGGTGCTCAAGCAGGCTATCGGCTAAACAGAGGGCCATCGCAGTGTCGTCTGTCCATGCCCCGGCAGGCAGACGAAAATAGCCCCCTGCACGCATCTCATCTACGTGGGCGAAAGTGCCTCGCGGCTTAAACTCGACTGGAGCGCCAAGCGCATCTCCCACAGCAAGACCAATAAATGCCCCTAAGGAACGATCTTGAGACGAGGACAGAGATTTGCGTGTGGTCATTCATTCTGCCTCAAGCAAACGAGGCAGTGGGTCAATGGCAATGAAAACATGAGGCGTCGCTGATACGACGACAGACACAATCAGCATTAATGACCGGGATGACACACCCCACCACGCCAGTTCAGGCCAGCGCGCGCGGTCATATGCGCCCTGATCCACTCGGACAGACCGAGGCGGGTGACCATTTCAGCGAAGAGTTTCGCTTCCAGCGGGCCGCCCGACATTTCCCTGCCATCCTTGCATCGATAGCAGCGATAAAAAGGGGCCGCGCCGGCCAGCAAATGCTCGCGCCGGTCAACTGAAATCTGACCCGATCCCGGTGAACTCCACCACCCGGATGCCGGTCAGCGGCCCTGCCGCCGGGAATGGCGTGCCGTTCAGCATCCCTTCCACCGCGGCGCGCGCTTCTCGGCAAAGGCCGCTGGCCCTTCCATCGCATCGGCAGAGGCCAGCATCTCCCTCATCGCCGGATATTCCCATTCCTCGGTGAGCGCCTGTTCGACCGGGATCGTCAGCCCCTTCATCACCGCTTCCTTGGTGGCGCGGATCGACATCGGACTGCACGCCAATATCTCGCCCGCCCAGCGCCGTGCCGCGCCCATCAGATCGTCGGCCACGACTTCATTGATAAAGCCCAGTTCATAGCCTTCGCGCGCGGGCACCCGACGACCGGTGAGCATCATACCCATCGCGCGCTTCAGGCCAATTTCACGCGGCAAGCGTTGCATGCCGCCAGCGAGCGCCGCCAGCCCAACCCGTGGTTCCGGCAAGGCAAACAACGCATTTTCCGAGGCCACGACAATATCGGCCGCCAGCACAATCTCGAAGCCGCCGCCCATGGCGACGCCGTTCACCGCCGCGATCACCGGCTTGTTCAGATTGAAGCGCCCGGTCAGCCCGGCAAAGCCATTGTCCGGCACCACCATACCGCCACCTGCCGCTTGCTGCTTCAGATCATGACCTGCGCAAAAGGCTTTGGCCCCGGCCCCGGTGATAATCGCCACCCATTGATCGGGATCGGCAGCAAACTGATCAAATGCGGTATCCAATTCGACATGCGCTTCGGCGTTGAGCGCATTATATGCCTCTGGGCGATTGATCGTGATGATCGTCAACGCGCCTTCGGTCTCGACGGTGATATAGCGATAGGCCATGGCGGCTTTCCTCAAGGCTGGACGAAGGATGACAGGCGACCGCGAATAATCGCTTCAGCCTCATCAATGATGCGATCAAGCAATTGCTGGCAGGTCGGGATGTCACGGATCAGGCCTTGCACCTGCCCGGCCCAGACCAGACCGGCATCAAGGTCGCCCGTTTCCAGCGCCTGCCGCCCCTTTGCGCCCGACACCAGCGGACGGATGTCTTCAAATACCGCACCCTCGCGCGATGAAATTTCCATGACCTGATCCGACACGCTGCTCTTGGCGACGCGACCGGTATTGCGGAATTTGCGGAAGATCAGATTGGTGCTGCGTTCGTCATTGCTGACGAGGAACTGCTTCACATTGTCATGGATCGGTGCTTCCACCGTCGCGCAGAAACGCGTCCCCATGTTGATCCCCTCGGCCCCCAGCGCCAGCGCCGCGACAAGCCCGCGCCCATCGCCAAAGCCACCGCTGGCAATCATCGGTATCTTGACCTTGTCGGCCGCAGCCGGGATCAGGATCAAGCCGGGAATATCATCTTCGCCGGGATGGCCTGCACATTCGAAACCATCAATCGAAATCGCATCAACCCCCATCCGCTCCGCCGACAGGGCGTGACGGACAGCGGTGCATTTGTGCAGCACCTTGATGCCATGGGATTTGAACTCCTCGACATGTTCCTGCGGCTTATGGCCTGCGGTTTCGACAATCTTGATCCCGCTCTCGATGATCGCCTTGCGATATTCGGCATAAGGCGGGGGCGAAACGGACGGCAGGATCGTCAGATTGACGCCGAACGGCTTGTCGGTCATCGAGCGGCACCGGTCGATCTCGCGGCGCAGATCATCGGGCGTGGGTTGGGTGAGCGCCGTCAGCAAGCCAAGACCGCCCGCGTTGGATACCGCGCTCGCCAATTCGGCACGGCCCACCCACATCATGCCGCCCTGTACAATCGGGCGCTCGATGCCAAGCATGTCAGTAATACGGGTCTTGATCGCCATCAGAGCGCCTCCACAATCGTTACATTCGCAATGCCGCCGCCTTCGCACATGGTTTGCAGGCCATAGCGCTTGCCACGGGCGCGCAGCGCGTGGATCAGCGTCGACATCAACCGGGTGCCAGACGCGCCCAGCGGATGGCCAAGCGCAATCGCGCCGCCATTAACGTTGAGCTTGTCAGGATCGGCTTCCAACGCCTGCAACCATGCAAGCGGCACCGAGGCAAAGGCCTCGTTGACTTCATAGAGGTCAATATCGCCAATCGTCATGCCTGCCCGTTGCAACGCGCGTCGCGTCGCGGGGATCGGCTCTTCCAGCATGATGACCGGATCGCCCGCCGTCACCGTCATGTTGACGATCCGGGCAAGTGGCGTCAGGCCATAATCCTTGAGCGCCCGTTCGCTGACAATCAGCGTGGCCGACGCACCGTCACAAATCTGGCTGGCATTGGCGGCGGAAATCACCCCACCCTCCAGCAACAGCTTCACCGACCCGATACCTTCCAGCGTCGCGCCATGACGAATGCCCTCGTCACTGTCATGTATGCCATCGGCAATTGCCAGCGGCACGATTTCACGCGCAAAGGCCCCGGACAAGGACGCGGCGGCGGCGCGCTGGTGGCTGCGCAACGCAAAACGGTCAAGCGCATCACGGTCAAAACCATATTTGCGCGCCATCATCTCGGCCCCGTCAAACTGGCTGAACGAGTCGACGCCATAACGCTGCTTGATATGGTCGCTGATCGGGCCAACCCCGATCCCCGCCTTGGCGTGAAGCGACATGTTGCTGAACATTGGCACGCGGGTCATGCTCTCGGTGCCCGCCGCAATGATCACATCCTGCGTCCCTGACATGACCGCCTGCGCCGCGAACTGCACCGCTTGTTGCGAACTGCCGCATTGGCGATCGATGGTGACGGCGGGCACGCTATCCGGCAGGCGCGAGGCCAGCACGGCATTACGCCCAAAGGCAAAGGACTGTTCACCCGCCTGCGTCACGCACCCCATGATCACATCGTCAATCACCGACGGATCAATGCCCGTGCGATCCACCACCGCATCAAGCACGGACGCCCCCAGATCAGCCGGATGCCATGCCGCCAGCCGACCGGCCCGCTTACCACCGGCGGTCCTGACCGCCTCTACGATATAAGCTTCTGCCATGATCAGTTCGCTCCTTTGAAATTGGGTTTCCGCTTCGCCAGAAAGGCGGCAACGCCCTCGCGGCTTTCCAGCAATACCGCACGGGCAGCAATCTGCGCGGTGCGCGCTGGACCGACGCCGATCACTTCGGGGCCATCCGGATCGCGCCGTCGAGACGGATGGTCTCGCCGTTCAGCATAGGATTGGCGACAATGCTTTCGACCAATTGAGCATATTCATCGGGCTGGCCAAGGCGGTTCGGGAACGGCACCTGCTTACCCAATGAATCCTGCGCTTCCTGCGGCAGGCTGGCGAGCAATGGCGTCCAGAAAATGCCCGGCGCAATCGTCATCACGCGGATGCCCAAACGCGCAAACTCACGCGCGATGGGTAACGTCATGCTGACGATACCGCCCTTGGATGCAGAATAAGCCGCCTGACCGATCTGGCCCTCAAACGCCGCGACGCTGGCGGTGTTGACGATGACGCCGCGCTCCTCACCGATCAGATCGGCATCCTGCAGCCGGGCCGCGAATTTGGAGAGCACGTTGAACGTGCCAATCAGATTGATGTTGATGATCTTCGCAAAGTCGCTGAGCGCGCCCGCGCTGCCATCGCGGTTCAACACCTTGGCAGGCGGCCCGATGCCGGCGCAATTGACGAGAATACGGGCCTTGCCATGCAGGCCTTCCGCCTCGGCCAGCGCGGCATCGATCGCCGCTTCATCGGTGACGTTGACGGCAATCGCATGGCCACCAATGTCCTTGGCATGCGACCGGGCCAAATCTGCGTTCAGGTCAAAAATCGTAACCTTCGCCCCGGCCTTGGCCAGTCGCGCCGCCGTGGCGCCGCCTAGACCAGACGCCCCGCCGGTCACAATGGCGGCAACTCCGTTGATGTTCATGCGAGATCCCTTCCGTTCAGTTCAGTTCGATGGCCATGGCAGTCGCTGCGCGATTGACGTTCAACCTCTCCTCGACGCTGCGACGGGCTAGCCACAGCCGTGCCGTGAGAGCCGCTGATCTCCATTCGCGCATCCGAAAGAATCATAAAACCGCCTTGAATATTATATACTGATGAGTAGATTGCATTCCTATGAGTTTGATGTCAACACAAGGGCGAACTCGAAAACACGCGGAATTGAAGGTCAGTAGTGGAACAAGCGCAATCCCCTTTTAGGACAGCCCAGCAGAAGCTGGATGAGCGCGACGCCAAGCGGCGGGCACTGCTGATTGCGGCGGCACAGATGTTCAACCTGCGTGGTTTTCATGCCACCTCGCTTGATGATGTCGCGGCCAGCCTCGGCATTTCGAAACCGACAATCTACCATTATCTGGGCAATAAGGAGCAGGTGCTGGTCGAGTGCCTGACCATCGGGCTGGAGCAGCTCTTCGCCGCCGCCAATGAGGCCAATAGAGAACCTGGCACCGGGTTGGAGCGGTTGCGCAAGTTTCTGTGCCGCAACGCCGAAATCAACATGGGCGTTTTCGGGCGCTGCGTCATCCTCTCGGGAGACGAAAACCTCTCCCCAGAAGGGGCGCGAAAATTGCGCGCGATGAAGCGGCGGGTGGATGATGCGATGCGCGCCTTGATTGTCGAAGGCGTCAAGGATGGCTCCATCGCCCCGGTCGATCCCAAGGTGGCGGCCTTTGCGTTGGCAGGCGCCGTCAATTGGT
This sequence comes from uncultured Sphingomonadales bacterium, assembly GCA_903821605.1. Lineage (GTDB taxonomy): Bacteria > Pseudomonadota > Alphaproteobacteria > Sphingomonadales > Sphingomonadaceae > Alteraquisediminimonas. Next base: position 60,578 of record CAIJLZ010000012.1, read on the forward strand.
CCGCGCGATGGTTCCGCGCCGATGGCGCGCTATCCGCCGAAGAAATGGCGTTGCAGCTTGTCGATTTTCTGACCGTCGGATTTGCCCCGCGCTAAAGGTCAGAGCTTCCGCCCGATCAGTTCCTTCATGATCTCGCTGGTGCCACCATAAATGCGCGTCACACGGGCGGCACGCCATGCCCGCGCAATCGGATATTCGTTCATATAACCGGCACCACCATGCAACTGGAGGCATTTGTCCATCACCTCCCATTGCAGTTCGGTATGCCACAATTTGGCCGCCGCCCCTTCTTCCGGCGACAAGCCCCCGGTGCAATGGCGGTTCAGCGCCCAATCGAGATGCGCCCAGCCGACCTGCAATTTGGTCTTCAGATCAGCAAGGGTGAAGCGCGTATTCTGGAAATCGAGCACCTGCTTGCCAAAGGCCTTGCGATCACGGGTAAATTCAACCGTGTCATCAAATGCCCGCTGGGCCGATGCCTGCGCGTGCACCGCAATCGACAGCCGCTCTTGCGGCAGCTCGCTCATCAAATAGATAAAGCCCTGCCCTGCTTCGCCCAGACAATGAGCGACAGGCACCCGGACATCATGGAAAAACAATTCTGAGGTATCCGCCTCATCCTGCCCGATTTTATCGAGGTTGCGCCCGCGTTCGAAACCGGCGCGCCCCGCCTCGACCAACATGATCGACACGCCCTTCCAGCGCGGTTCGATACGGGTATCGGTTTTGCAGCAGACCAGCACCAGATCGGCGGTCTGGCCATTGGTGATATAGGTCTTCGACCCGTTGATGACATAGTCGTCACCATCCCGCCGCGCGGTGGTCCGCATCGCTTGCAGATCGGACCCGGTGCCCGGCTCTGTCATCGCGATGGCGGTCACGACCTCGCCAGAGACCATCTTCGGCAGCCAGTGCAGGCGCTGTTCCTCGGAGCCATATCGCACGATGTAATTGGCGACGATATCCGAATGCAGCGAAAAACCGGTGATGACCCGACCACTATAGGCGGATTCCTCATCGACGACGGCGTTGTAACGGAAATCGAGCCCCGGCCCGCCATAGGCTTCCGGCACGGTCGGGCATAGCAAGCCCAGCGCACCCGCCTTGATCCATAGCTCTCGCGGGACGATGCCATTGGCCGCCCATTCCACCTCATGCGGGGCGACTTCCCGTTGCATGAACTGGCGAACCGACTGGCGAAACGCCTCATGATCCGCACCATATGCCGCCCGCGAGATAGCATCTATCGACATCTATATTCCTTGCCATGGGGGAAGATCGCCCCGCTGCGCGCGATACTATCGAAATCGTGGCGTTCAGGGAAGCAAGACAGCCTTGATACACTCACCCGCCGCCTGCGCGGCGACAAGACGGACATATATGCTGGCCCGATGCGTCACGAGATCGTCGAACCGATGCGCGCGGTGCGCATTTTCGTTGAAGAAAACGATACCGGCTTCACATGCGACCTGACCTTTCACGCCAGCACCATGCCCCATGAAGAGCCTGGCAACCATGTCCGCCGGGGGGGGCACCGTCGCGCACATGAAGCGCGTAAGCTTCGTGGCTGACCGCGTCCGGCGCACGCTCGATGATCTCCGAAAGGAAATCCGCAACCGGCCGGTGGTTTTTGGTCGTAGACCTGCTAGGCAGGGCAGCATGACCAAGATCCACAAGCTTTCCGGTATCGTCGACGTCGGCGGGTTTCAATATGAGTGGGAACTGCGGAGCGAGCCGCAGTGGGGCGAGTCTGAAGGCTGGAAAGGCATGACCGTCGCTTTGCTGCGCAAGCACACCCAGCGCGGCGCTTTGCTGGAATTCCCGCCGCCGAAACGCTTGCTGAAGGGTATGCAGCGAGGCCGCCTCCAGATCAGCGACGCGATTGTCATCAGGAGCATACAGGCAGCGTTAAACGCCGGCTGGGAGCCTACTTCTCGGGGAAGGCCGATGGTTTTCGAAGTCGATGCTGACGGCAACTAGCCACAGGCCACCGTATGGCGGCAAGGGTGCAAGATGAGCATTTTGTCAACCGCATGGAATGGCGAGCAGCTCTGCAAATGGCTGGAATGCCCCATTGATGCAGCGCGCCTCGATCAGGCAGCGCCCGATAGCGCCGCTATTCCTTCTCTAGGAGAAGCGGGCGATGAGGGTTTATTTTAATCGCCCAACCATTCGGTTGCGATCTCACCCCTATGCCCCTCGGGCGCCAGCGCGGCGCGCAGGGCGTCCAGCAGAGGCGGCAGTGCCTGCATAAAGGCGTAGGGCGGGTTGACGATATAAAGGCCTGCGCCGTTATAGATGCCGGGCTGATCGCTATCGTACAGCCAATGCTCCACGCACAGCAATTTCGGAATGCCGAGCTTGCGTAACTGCTCCTTCCACCGCCAATGCGTGGCGCGGTCTTTCAGCGGATACCAGATCACCGTCACGCCATGCGCCCATTTGCGGTGAGCCGCGGCAAGGGTAGCTGTAATACGCGCGCGTTCGTCTGTCTGCTCATACGGCGGGTCAACCACCACCACGCCGCGCGCGGTACGGGGCGGCAGCATCGCCAGCCAAAACTCATAGGCGTCGCGCTCATGCACGGCAGCGGATGTGCCGCGCATCACGCCGCGCAGGGCATAGACATCCTCGGGATGCTTTTCGTTCAGGATCAGGAAATCCTGCGGGCGCAGAAGCTGCGCCAGAATTTGCGGCGAGCCGGGATAGAACTGCGGCTCGGCCCCAACATTCACCGCCTGTACGGCGGCGCGGTAGTCGTTCAGCAAGGGGTTCAGGTCGGCAAAGGCTCGCAGCACGCCCTGCGTGGATTCGCCGGTGCGTTGGGAGTCCTCGCCGTTCAGGTCGTACAGCCCGCAACCGGCGTGGGTGTCGATCAGGGTCAGCGCGCTTTGTTTATGCTGCAAGGCCCGCACGAGGGCGATCAGCAGGCCGTGCTTCACGACATCGGCGCTATTGCCGGCATGGAAGGAATGGCGATAATTCATAGTGACTCAAAATCCTGACGATCGACCTTTGTCCGGGCTGCTGGGCGCGGAAACCGAGCAAGGCGATTGAAGTGACCAATTCGGTGCTCGTATAGAGGCGGACGAAAACATTCAAAGCACTTCTGCGGGAGGCTTCATGCCCGCGTTGACGATCGCGACCAGCGGCGGAGCAGTAAGACTCCGGGCGCGTGGAAATGTTCGCGTCAGCGTCTGCTTGTGTCAGGAACAGACGTGCATCCGCTCAATTTAGGATGGCTTAGGCGGAGGCGGCGATAAATCGGGTAGATGCGCAAGTCCGATAACGCTTTCCGCCAGTTTAACTCCTCGCCCGAAGTCATCCGCTTGGCGGCGCACCCCCGCTGTCACTGCGCATTGTCGAAGACCTGCTGTTCGAGCGGGGGATCAACATCTGCCACGAGACGGTTCGGTTTTGGTGGGACCGTTTCGGGCAGATATTCGCCTTGAAAATTCGGCGCCAATACGTCTCCCCCATAGAGACGTTCATTCTCGTGACGTTGCGACGTAAATTTCTGCGCCGTCACTAATCGTACGGTCAATCTCGATGGCATGCAGACGCGCTGGAGCCACTTGCAGCGGATCCGCATCGAGCACGACCAGATCGGCCTGCTTGCCGACCGCGATCGTGCCCTTTTCCTGATCTTCGTGGATTTGCCAAGCGGCATTACGGGTCGCCATCAGCAAGGCCTCATAGGGTGTGGCCGCCTCCGCTCTTCCAAGCGCCGTACCCGAACGCGTGGTTCGCGTCACCGCCGCCCAGATCAGCCGCATCATGTCGGGGGGCACCACTGGCGCGTCATTATGGATCGAGGGCACCAGTCCGAGATCGATCGCGGCGCGCATCGGCGAAATATGTGCCGCGCGCGTCGCTCCGAGTGTCACGTCGCGATGCCAGTCACCCCAATAAAAGGCGTGAGCCGCAAAAAAACTGGGTTGGATATCCAGCGCTTGCATTCGCGCCAGTTGCCCCGCGCCAACTATTTGGCTGTGGATCGCGATCAGACGCTCCACCGCTCGCGGTCGGGCCGCGTCGGCGGCCGCCGTGACATCAATCAGTTGTTGCATCGCTGCATCGCCATTGACGTGAACGAAGATCTGCCAGTGATGATCGGCCGCCCGATTGATCCAACCGTGGAGCTCGGCATCCTCCATCTGACGATAACCGTGATAATCGGTCGCGCGGCCATCCGGAACGTGATGATATGGCTCCTTCAGCCACGCCGTTCTTCCTTGGGGCGATCCGTCGAGCATCAGCTTGATGCCAAGAATGCGCAGGCGCGTCTGGCGCGGCGCGCCAATGGGCATGGCGTCCATATCCTGCCAAGGCGCACGAAAAAACAGCAACGCGCCCACGTCGATCTTGAGCACCCCCTGCTCATCGGCTGCCTTGAGCAAGGCATAGTCATCCGGTGACGCGGCGCCATCCTGCGCAGTCGTAATACCGTAGCGGGCATAAACATCTTGCGCTTTCCGAAGCGCGGTCAGCCGCCGTTCAAAGGTTAATTTCGGCAGCAATGCCATCAGCCGGTACATGCCGGTTTCTTCCAAAATGCCGGATGCGGTCTTTCCATCTGCCTCGCGCCGGATCACGCCACCAGCCGGATTTGGTGCATCACGCAACAGGCCCGCCAATTCGAGGGCACGCGTGTTGGCCGCCACGATATGACCCGAGGCGTGTAGCAGCATGATCGGCCGGTCGCTTGAAACGGCATCGAGTTCCTGGCGCGTCGGGTGGCGCCGCTCGGCGAGCGCCGCATCGTCATAGCCGAAGCCCTGCACCCATTCGCCGGCGGGAATAGTCCGCTCGACGATATATTGCCGCAAGGTCGACTGGAGCGAGGCGATATCGCGAACGCCCGCGACCGGCGGCGGCGCCAAATTGGCAAAGTCGATCAAACTCGCCAGCATCGAAAGATGCCCATGGGCGTCGATGAAGCCCGGGAGCATCGTCTTGCCCCGCAAATCGACAACACGGGTGCCCGATCCGCGGTGAGCGAGCACCGCTTGCGTTGTCCCAACCGCCACTATCCGGCCCTGCCGGATCGCCACGGCCTGAGCGACATCGCCCGGCGCTTCCATCGTCCGGATCACGCCGTTGGTGTAGATCGCATCAGCGGCGACTTGAGCGAAGGCTGGCGCTGCCGATACCAGCCCTAGGGCCGTGATGGCACCCATCCCCAGCCATCGCGGACGATGGCGGACTATGGTTTTCGTTGCGGACATGCCGTTGTTCCTTTGACCAGAAAGCGGCCTTGCGACCGCACGCCATTCAGTCGAGCACAGACCGGTCCAACCGAATCTCGCGCCGGGCCATCGCTTCCCACAGGAATGGAAAGCCCATCGGATCCGACATTCGCGCGACGCGAAGGCTATCGGGATTGGTGATCGGCTGACCTTCACCCAGTGCTTCAACATGCCAGGCCAGCCGGCAGCGATGTTCCAGCGTGATCGCGCGCAGATGCGCCTGACGCAGATTTTCAGCGACGATGAACACGCCATGATTTTTCAACAGCGCCCATTTTCCTTGGCCAAGAGCCTCGGCGGCGGCTTGCGCTTCTTCTGCGCCATCAACCGTCCCGGCATATTCGTCGTAAAATGCCGGATCCTCATCCACATGGCCAGATGTCTGGTCATAAACGGGCGGAATACGGCCCGACGCCGACCAGACCGAACCCCAGCGCGAATGATTGTGGATCACGACGCGCAGATTGTGACGACGCTGGTGCACAGCCAGATGGAGACCAATGGCGGGCGTTACGTTCCACTCGCCTTCAATCACCTGCCCCTTGCCATCCACCCGGATGATATCGGACGCGGTCAGTTCATCCCACGCCAGTTCCCAAGGATTGACGAGAAAGGTGCCATCCGGTTCGGCAAGCGTGATGTGCCCGGCAATATGATCGTCATAGCCTTCGCGATGGAGCGTCCGGCACAACAGGGCGAGTTCCTGACGCGCCGTGAGTTCCGGGATCAACGTGTAGCGGCCCGGCATGGGGGCCAATTCTGCGAGTGTCGGGATGCGTCGCTTCGATATGTCCATTTCAATCTCTCCTAAACGCTTAGCACCATTGCGCCGATGCCGTGGCCGTATCGGCACGCTGAACGCCCTTGATACCCAATAGGTCACGCGCGGTTTCGGGTGTCCGCCCGCGCACATCTTCGTCGCGCATCCTATACAGCGGGGCCGGTTCCCGACCAACCTTTGCGCCGCGCTCGACGGCATTCTGGGTGATCAGCCAGGTTGGCGGATAATGCACATGATCCGCGTCGATCCCTTTCATCCGATACGAATAATCAGCCATGGCCATTCGCTTTTTCGGATGACGCGGCAGTGCCTAGCTCTGCCGCCAGTGCAGCGGGAACAGGTATCGGGAAGCGCAGCAGCATTTGCGCCATCCCCTTGGCGGCGGGATCGAGCCGCGTGCTCGCGTTGATCCCCCCGGCTAGCGCGTCGTGCATCACAAAGTTGAGTGCATGAAGGCCCAGCACATCATAGCGATCGACGCATGGCGACTGTCCATCCGGCCCTAGATGGTGATACCATTCAGCGACGGCCTGCGGTGTCAGTGCAGCGCGCAGATAAGGCAGATATTCGGGCTGGCGCGCGATGACGGCGACGTTGAACAAATGCCCCTTGTCCCCACTGCGGGCCCAAGCCAGCCGCACCAGATCGACCGCAACGCCGCCCGGTTCGGCCGGGACAGTCTGCATCCCCCCGTCGACCGGGCTGCTCTTTGAAACCGGCACGCCCGCAGCCACCGCCACATCATGCGTGATGCCCGCAAAGGTCATCCGCGAGGACACTGCCCGCTTGTTCAGAAGGAACGAGAAGATACCCGTCATCGGTAGCACATGGGTAGCAAGGTTGATCGAGGTGCCGACCGACATCCCCGAAATACCCGCCCATTGTTCTCGCGCGAAAATTTGCGCGCCCTGCTGATCGGGATGGTCGACCACCAGCTTGCAGATCAGTTCGCGCGTCTGTCCCTGTTGGCCATGCGCGCCAAAACTGGCTTCGCCACCAATCATCACCATGTCGGTCCGTGAAAAATCAGGCAGATTGCGCGCACGCAGCAACGCCCGGCTGCGTGCAAACAGCGCCTCGCCCTGACGCGCCGCCTTTTCCGCTGCATCTTCGCCGATAATCGGCTGATAGGCGATACTGCGCCAGCCGCCATCAAACGTCACGCACACCTTGTAGCTATCGGTCGGCGCCCGCCCGCGCGCGCCAGTCACGCGCACCCGGTCCTTGCCGATCTGCTCCAGCTTTACATCGCTGAAATCACAGCGCACGTCGGCGACGATATAGTCTGCTGGGTCGCTGACCTCATAAAGCAGTTGCTCGGCAACCGTGCCGACCGACACCAGCCCGCCCGTCCCTTCCGGCTTGGTGATCACCACGCTGCCATCGGCATGGCATTCGCCGATCGGAAAGCCGATATTCGCCCAGTCGGGCACGTCGCGCCAGTCGGTAAAGGTGCCGCCCGTCACCTGTGCGCCACATTCGAGCAAATGACCGGCCAGTGTCCCGGCCGCCAGCAGATCGAGATCGTCGCTGCCCCAGCCAAATTCATGCACCAGCGGCCCCAACACCACCGCGCTATCGACCACCCGGCCGGTGACGACGATGTCCGCCCCCTTGTCCAGTGCTGCGGCGATCGGGAATGCGCCGAAATAGGCGTTGGCGCTGATGATATTGTCTGGGAAAACCGCCCCTGTGAACATGTCGCGATGACCAGCCGCGCGCAATTCCTCCAGCCGAGGGCGCAGGTCATCACCATCGACATAGGCCACGGTGAGCGACAAGCCCGCTTCGCCGATCATGCGTTCAAGCGCCGCCGCAAGCCCGGCCGGATTGACGCCGCCGGCATTGGCGACGACCTTCACACCTTGGGCCGCAATCTCATGCAGATAGGGGCCGACATGGACCGTCAGGAAATCGGTGCCATAGCCCGCCGACGGATCAGCGCTCTGCATTCGGCCGAAAATGCCCATCGACCCTTCGGCGAGATAGTCGAATATCAAATAGTTTAGCCGTCCACCGGCAAGCAATTGAGGAACCGACAGGGCGGTATCGGAAAAGGACGCTGTCGCTCCGCCGATTCGTACAACTTTGCTTGCACCAGCAGTCGCCATTTTCCATCCCCTCCTTGATTTATAGGGAACATGGCTAACGATTTTTCTGGCGGCAGACTGTCACCAAAGTTACAATGTTGGAATGAAAAGCGATGAGAGGGATTTGGCGCTTCGCGTGTTGCGCAAGTCGGGATGGCTGAAGGACTATCCAGTCGAACTGGCCGAGAGCCTAGCATCCGAAGGCAATCTCGTGCGGCTCAACGTCGGGGAATGGGCGCAAGCCGAAGGCGACGACCGAAGCGGCCTGTTCGTGGTGGTCGAAGGCGTGCTGCATTCCTATTGCGCGTCATGGGGTGACCGAGAGGTGATGATCGGCCTTGCTGAGGCTGGATCGGTGCTCGGCCATGCCACACGGTTTAGTGGCGGCCCACGGATCGTGACCGCTGTCTGCGTAGAATCAAGCCTCCTACTAGAGATATCGGAAGCCGCGCTGGATCGGGTGGCAGAACGCCGGCCTGAAATTTGGCGCGCCATTGCGAGTTTCGCTTATTTGAATATGCGCAATGCGGTCCGCATGGCGGCGGAAGTGATTTCGCTACGCCCACGCGAACGCATCGCGGCGCGCCTGCTGGCCGCAGGCGACGGCCAGCGCCAAATGATGGGCGAGATAACCCCGACGATCCGGCTCAGCCAAGAATTGCTGGGTGAAATGACCGGCCTCACCCGCAAAACCGTGAATGTCCATTTGTCCGCATTCGAGCGCGATGGGCTTATCGAGGTCGGCTATGGCCGGATCAAGCTATGCGATCTCGCGCGCTTGCGGGCCGTCGCGAACGACTAGATTGCGCCCCTTGCTAGCCGCTTCGCCTTTCACAGCCGACCCAGCCATATTATCGCTGTGACGGCGGCAGCTCGTTTTCCCATTGCGGCATATGGCGTGCATAGGATTGGCTGACCTTCGCCCAATGGGCCTCGTCATTATCCTTGAAATGGATGTTAAACTGCGCTGCATTGCGGAATTCTAGCAGTTCGCATCCCTCATCGCCGACTTCAAGGACATAGGCTTGTTCAGCCGGGACATACATCCCGTCACCCGGCCCGAGACGCGCCGCGCCAAATCGGGCTTCACCTGCCAATATGTAATAAATGCAATCGGCATTGTGGCTGTGACGCGGCGATATGAAACCGGTTTTGAACCAAGCGTGGCTCAGGCTTACGCCCTCCTCACCGCCCGATTGGAAGAGGATCGTCGTATGCGAAGCATCGGCTGCTCTGGGCCCCGAAGCCATGATCCGCCCCAAACCAGCCAAAGTTGCTGGATCGACACCCTCAAAAGGCATTGTTTCATGATCAAGCGCTACGCCTTCGCCTGCACGGAACACGGTCATGCGCTTGCGGGCAGGCGGCGATATAGGTTGGGATGTCTCGCTTTTCATCACTTGCACTCCTCCATCGAAGAGGCGAGCCGCGTCCCATGAAGACGGAACGCCTCATGATCGCCACCCTGCCCATCGGGGCTACCCCCCGCCGTCCAAACGATGGTGCATGGTGCATACACCTCATTCATCCCGGCTTCCTCTCCTATTGATCTGTAGAACAGCAATAGCGCCATTGGTCGTTTCAAAATGCAACCAAAGTTACATTCCGAACCTTGCGAGCGCAAAAAGACCTGCCGGTGGGATGCGCGTTCAATCGGGCTGCACAACCGCTTCCATTCGGAACGCCACTTCGTCGACCGTCAGAGTTGCAAACTCCGTTGCTCAACCGCGCTGGCGGTCCCAACTGCTCGCCCAAAATGGGAGTGAAAAACCGAAATTCCGCTGGCAGTCACTCTTGTGCATGGGTAACCCTTAAACCGGTTCATCGCATAAATATGGCGCTCAAAACCGCTGCGTAAGCCAGCGCCTGCGTCACAAACGGGAGAAATGAGGCCATGAAGCGCTCTACTGCTTTGCTTGCCCTATCTGGGGCAGCTTTCATCTATACCACGACCGCCGTGCGCGCTCCGGCGATTGCGATGGAAGGGATACAGGTCGGGCTTACCGTCGGATCGATGAATCGCGTGTCGCCAGTACTGGCGGCTGAACGCAAGCAGGAGAATTTCGAACCCGCCCTGGTACATGCCGACCAGCAGGCCGAGGCCGTGGCCAAACTCAAAAAGCTGCATGAACGCAAGGGCCGCCCGCCTAACATCATCTATCTCGTTGTAGACGATCTCGGTTATGGCGATGTTGGCGCCTATGGCGGCGGCGAACTGCTTGGCGCGCCCACCCCGAACGTGGATCGCTTAGCCCGAGAAGGGCTGAAGCTCACTTCGACTTATGCCCAGCCAACCTGTTCGCCGACAAGAGCGGCACTGATGACCGGACGCCTCCCGGTGCGCTCGGGCCTTATCCGCCCGTCTTTGCTGAACGATACGTCTGATGTCTCGTCGGAGATCCTCTCGGCACGTCTGCTCTCGCAGGCCGGTTACCGCACCGCCCTGTCGGGAAAGTGGCATTTGGGAGAAAAGGAAAGCTCGCGCCCCTGGCAGGTCGGCTATGACGAGTTCGAGGGGTTCCTTGGCGTGGTCAACGCCTATCAGGAAGAACATCCGACCGACACCGATGTGTCCCATGATCCTGAACTGCTCGCACAGCTCCACTCGATGCCGGGAAGCCGGGATTTGTGGAAGGCAACCGCGAAGGATGGCGGAAAGTCACTCGGCAAGATCAACTGGGAAAACAGTCGCGACCTCGATCAGAAGTTCGCCGCCTTCTCGGAAGACTTCATCCGCCGCGCAGTGCGTGATGGCAAGCCATTCTTTCTCAACCATAATTTTTCCAAGGTCCATTATTTCAACCAACCCTCAAAGGCATTTGAGGCCCGTTCCGCGACCAAGGATGTGTATCGCGATAGCGTGATCGAGGTGGACGATATCGTGGGCCGTCTCGTACGCCTGCTCCAGGAACTCAAGATCGCCGATAATACCCTTGTCGTCTTCACCTCGGACAACGGACCTGAGGAAGACTCATACCCGGAAAGCGGCTTCACGCCGTTCCGAGGTAGCAAGGGGACCACGCTGGAAGGCGGCGTGCGCGTTCCAGGGATTGTCTGGTGGCCCGGCATGATCAAGGCAGGCAGGGTTTCTGACGGCATGTTCGACCTGATGGACCTGTTCAACACATCGCTTGCCGTCGCGGGCGTCGATCCCATGCAGGCCGTTCCAAAGGACCGCTATGTCGATGGCATTGACCAAACAAGCTTCCTGCTGAGCGACCAAGGCCAGTCTAACCGCGAAGCCGTATATTTCTATAATATGGATATGCTCGCCGGGGTGCGTTGGCGCTATTACAAGATGTCGACCTCTGAGATTCAGGCTGGCACCGGCAATGTGCGCGACCTCGGCGGACTTGATAACACGCAGGTCATCATCCCCCCCAATGGCTTCATGTACAATCTTTATATCGATCCCAAGGAGCGCAAGTCAGTGATGATCGAGCAGGCCTGGGTACCTTCCTATGCGACAGGCCCCTTGCTTGGGGTCCACGGTATGACCCTACGCAAATATCCGCCCAAGGTGATGATCCGCGTCCGCTGAGAAGGGGGCGCCAAGGGGGCTGCCAAAACTCCCGCTGGTCCTGTCCTGTCAACGCCAATGCACCCTGTGAAAACAGGGGGCATTGTCAACGCAAAATTGCCGGTGGGCTGAGGCGGCGGCAAAATGGGTGGACGCGCAAGTCCGACAGCCCGATCCGCTGGATTAACGCCTCGCCCACCAAGAGAAATTCAGCGGCTATTTCGCTTGCAGAATGAGGTCGGCACCCTTTTCCCCGATCATGATGGCCGCCGCATTGGTATTGCCAGATACGAGGCGTGGCATCACCGATGCGTCGACCACGCGTAGGCCGCTGACACCTTTGACCCGTAGTGCCGGGTCCAGAACGGCGTCGTCGTCAATGCCCATTCGGCAAGTGCCAACCGGGTGGTAGCCCGTGTTGCCGTATCCCCGCGCATATTCCAACAGTTCCTGATCGCTGTTGCAATTCGGGCCGGGCCAAGGCTCGCTCTCCACCAATGGGGCCAGCGAGGGGGCCGCAACCAGATCGCGTGCCATGCGCATCGCCCGGACAGACAATCGTTGATCCTCTTCGGCTGCAAGCCAGTTATGCACGATTTCCGGAACATCGGTCGGGTTCGGGCTGCTCAGCCGGACATGACCACGGGACTCAGGTCGCAACACCGTCGGGCCAAGCGTTAATCCGGGCCAAGGGGATAGTGCCGATTTCTTGCCGGCAGCCGCGGCGTCGAGATCGCCTGTGACAGGCAGACAATGAAACTGAATGTCCGGTCGGTCGAGGGCGGGATCAGATTTCACAAAGGCACCGATCTGAGCGGCAGGGATAGTCATCGTGCCATCGCGCCGCGCCAGATAACGCAAGACATTCCAGAGCAGACGCCCGCCGGAAAGCTCTTGATTATAGCTGTAGACACCTGCCCGCAGACGCCAGCTCATCGTCAAGATATAATGATCTTGCAGGTCCATACCGACTTGCGGGCTGTTGTGGACCACGGGGATGCCGATTTGCTGCAAATGACTGGCCGGGCCGATGCCGGACAGCATCAACAACTTGGGGCTGTGATAGGCCCCCGCCGACAAGATGACTTCCCGCCGCGCCTTGATCGTCAGGCGGCCCTGCGGCCCATCGATTTCAACGCCGGTAGCGCGATTGCCCTCTAATATCACTCGGCGACATGCCGCCCCCGTCACCACCTGTAAATTGGCGCGAGCCATCACCGGGTGCAAAAATGCATGTGCCGCAGAGCATCTGCGCCCATCTGCGACGGTTGTTTGATAGTAAAAGGACCCAAATTGATCGGGGCCATTATAGTCATCCGTGCGCGGCACGCCGATGTCCGCAAAAGCGGCGAGGACGGCATCATTTGTCGGGTTGCGGTGGGAGACTTCTTCGATGCGCAAAGCCCCATCATCCCCGCGCCATTCCGTACCGCCGCCCGCATAATGTTCACTCTTGCGGAAATAAGGCGCAACATCGGCCCAGCCCCAGCCAATCGCACCAAGATTATTCCAGCTATTATAGTCGGCCTGTTGCCCCCGCACGTAAAGCAGGCCGTTAATGTTGGATGAGCCGCCCAGCCCCTTGCCTCTTGGGAGCAGCATGCGGCGGCCATGAATGGCCGGTTCAGCCTCTCCGGAATAATGCCAGGAATGGCCCGGCCCATTGGCCGTGACGCCAAAGCCAGCCGGCATGGATAACAAGAATGATTTGCCGTTGCCGCCCGCTTCGACAAGCACAACATGGTTGCGCGGATCAGCCGACAGACGATTGGCGAGCACACAGCCTGCCGAACCCCCGCCAATAATTACATAATCGGCTTCCACGTGCCCGCTCCCTCGTCCTCGCTTGGCTCCGCTGAAAATGGAGACCAATCCCATGCTGACCACAATTATTTATGTACCGATATATCCAGAAAAGAATATCAAGGGAGGATGTCGATGCCCATTTTGAGCCGAGCGTCAGACGTTGCCGCCGTCTTGCGGCGCGCCGATGTTTCATGGGCGAACAGGATATTCAGCACCAACATAAGCTGATCGCAAGGGGGCTGCGTCGCCATTTCGCCTAGCTCGACGCAGCCCTTATTCGTCATATGAACCCGGTTCAGCCATGCCAAGCTGACGCCGCATTTTACAGGAGGGACTTCGCCCAGCGATAATCTTGCTTGCCAGCCGGAGACCGGCGCACTTCATCGACCCAAAGCAACACTTTAGGGATTTTATAGCCTGCAAGGCGATCAGCCAAAAAAGCACGCATATCGTCAAGGCTGGGCTTCTCGCCCTCCCCCCGGAACGACACCACACCGACCACGCACTCACCCCAGCGCGGATCGGGCCGGCCAACAACCACCGCATCCCTGATCGCGGCATGGCTCCGCAGCGCTTCTTCGACTTCTTCCGGGAAGACCTTCTCGCCACCGCTGTTGATGCAGGTCGAGCCTCTGCCGAACAATGTGATCATCCCATCCGCATCAAGTCGGCCTGCGTCGCCGCTAATGGCCCAGAGCTTGCCGTCAATGACGCGAAAAACCTCGGCCGTCCTCTCCGGGTCGCCGAAATAGCCGACAGGGGTATAGCCCGACCGCGCCACAAAGCCCGTTTCGCCGGGTTGGGCGATGCGGTCATCCACCACCACCTGTTGGGCTGTCCCGGACGAAAGCCGCATCAACCCGTCGGCACTCGCCGCAGCCTGTCCCGAAACACCGGTTTCAGAAGACCCCATGCCATCGCTAATCGTCGCGCTAGCGGGGAGATGCTTGCGCAGCTCATCCTGCACATGGCGCGAAAATACCGCGCCACCCGAACCGAAATTGACCACATGGTCGAGGTTCCACCGACCGGGGTGTTGCTGCAACGCGTCGCGCAAGGGGATCGCCATCGCATCGCCGACGACCTGCACGATATTCGCGCGATGCCGCTCCACCTTGTCCCACACTGTTTCCGGCTGAAAACTGCCGGAATCGTCAAGCACAATCGCAAGGCCGTTCAACATCGCCGACCATACGGCCCAAAAAGCGGCACCGTGCATCAACGGTGCCACCGGGAAAATGCGGAGCGGATAGCCATTGGCCGCCCGGTCGAAAATATCGCCGGGTTCGACCAGCACGCCCTTCGGGTTGAAATAACCACCACCGCCCGCACAGGCGAAGACAAACGACTTGTGCGGCCACATTACCCCCTTGGGGAAGCCGGTCGTCCCGCCCGTATAGGTCAGGATAATATCGTCTTCATGGTGCGGCCATGGGCCGGTCTTTTCAGCCTTGAGCAATTCGTCATAGGGCACCGAACCCAATGACGGCGCGCCGGAGCCGTCATCGACCGCCACCGCAACCTTGAGCGACGGCAAATCATGGCGCATGTCGGATATGATCGCACTAAATGCGACGTCATGAATGACCGCCGCGGCCTGCGCATTGGTGAACAAATATCGTAATTCGTCGGCACGGTAGCGATAGTTGACGTTAAATGGCACGGCACCGAGCTTCACCACGGCGATGAACGCTTCGAGATGCTCCACGCGGTTCGTCATGTACAAGCCCACCGTGTCGCCGCGCACCACGCCATGGGCGGCAAGGGCAGACGCCACTCGATCAGCCCGGTCGTTCAACTCGGCATAGGTCAGCGAGCGGGAATCGGTAATGACGGCGAACCGATCCGGCACGGCGGCGGCAACACCTTCGAACAAATCGGCGAGATGGAATTGGCTGGCCATGATTCAATATCCTGCCTTTGTGATCGCCAGCAGCGCGAGATGGCCCGGCGTATCGCGTTGAATTGGCTCCGCAGTTGGCGTGCCGGCAACGATTGTTGCGATCATAACATCCCATCCTTCCACGAATTTATATAACGCATTATAATCTTATCCATGCGGATACAAGACCCGATATTGATACGCAAATGAATATTCTTGGCGGACCCTGAGCCGTGATGGGCAGCAACGTCATTCTCGGATGAATTTTCCGCCCATGACAACAACCGCACTGGAAATCGGAGAGGATATGCGGCCGGAGTTGATCGCTGGTCGGCCGATCTCGCCCATCAGGGCGTGTTCGCCGACCCGAAAGATACGCCTGCCCGCAAATTTCTGGCCGATAGCTATGAACAACTCGGCCATCAGGCGGAGAGCGCCATCTGGCGCAACATCTCCCTGACCGGCGCCCGCGAGTTGCGTCACGGCAAGCCCGATGGTGTGGCGGAAACGGGGCCGAATTAGCTGATGATGGCGACCCCGCTGGACGCGATGGTGAGCCGAGGCGTGGCAAAGCTGGACGGCGATGGCGCCCCGATCACGCAATTGATCAGCAAGTTTGAATGTCCAAGCTCGACTTTTTCATCAGCGCGCCTTGAGCCGTCAATCTCGGAAGTGGACCATTTCCTCAAGCGCCGCACGGTCATTGGGGAAATGGTTGAAGGCAGCCTCCGGGTCGGGAACGCCGATCGCGAGGCCGCAGAACAATAGATGGTCGTCCGGAATTTCAGCCACCCGCTTCACCGTTACGGGATAGGCCGACCATGCCTCTTGCGGGCATGAGCCGAGTCCGGCCTCCACCAACAGCAACATCACGGTCTGCAACCAGATGCCAAGATCGGCCCATTGCGGCGGACCCATCAGCCGAGGCATGTGCACAAACAAGCCAACCGGCGCCCCGAAGAACCCAAAATTCCGGGCCAATTGCCGCATCCGGCCAGCCTTGTCCTCACGCGTGATGCCAAGCGCGGCATACATCGCCTCGCCATTGCGGGCACGTCGCCCCCGATAGGGCTCGGATAGATCGTCGGGATAGATGCGATATTCTGGCACCTCATGCCCGGGCCCCGCCATCAGCGCCGCCCCCATCTCCTCAACCAGCCGGGCCAATCGATCACCATGCAGCACGGTCGCGTGCCATGGCTGGACATTACCCCCGGAAGGGGCGGCGCGCGCCTTGTCCAACACATCGCGCAGAATATCGAGATCGACCGGAGCGTCCTTGAAGCAGCGGATCGAGCGACGCATCGCAACAGCGGTTGAAACATCCATGTATTTTCTCCTTAGGCCGTTGGTTTCATCGCGCACCGAATAATGCGTCGCGTCAACTCCCTTGAACCTCTGTCCGCCGAGCATCACCGACACATGCGCTGCATTCCGATTATCTGATCTAAATCTAAGCGAGAACCGGCCCGTCGTCTGGCACACGTCGCCCATTTTGGGAGAGATGGCCAGCGACAGCCCGATCTGGCAACATCCCATCGCCTGACATTGTCAAATGGTCGCAGTTTACGCGGCGGCAGATCATCAATATAGCGATGCCAAGAATGTCATAAGACAGGCGAGGACGAGCGGCCGCGAGATGCCTCCGTCAACATATCGGCAGGAGATGGATGTGAGCGAAGAGGCGCTGCGCAAGAATTTCGGCAGACTCCATGTGCTGCATGTGGAAGCGCTAACGCGACATCTCGTTGAGTGCCGCCGTGTTTGCGACGGCGATCTTGACCTGTTCCTCGTATTGATGATCATCGGCGAGCGGACGTTCAATTCCCGCAATGCCCCGCCCAAGATGAGCCTTGCCGAATTTTTCGATGGCAGGGTGGCGAATTTGGCACCAACCGCGATCAATCTCCAGTCCATTGCCGATTATAGCGGCATCCCGCGTGAAACGGTGCGTCGCAAGCTCGATATTCTGATCGAAAAAGGCTGGGTGGCGCGCGACGAGCGCAAATTCATCAGCGCAACCGACAAAGCCAGAGAAAACCTTGTGGATTTGACCACCAGTTCACTTCGTTACCTGCGCGCCATGGAGGTTGCGCTGGACGCCTGCGCCGAGGACTAAGCCGGATGCGCGCGATCAGCCTTCGTTAACGCGCCACCTCGCCCGTCACCACCTCGCCATTATGTTCGCCCACCAATGGCGGCCCCCGCCGAACGGCAAAATCAAAGTCCGTCATGCGGATCGGCAGCGCATATTGCGTGGTCGTCGCCCCACCACCCGACACCTCTGCCACCATGCCACGCGCCACAGTATTCGCATGGGCGAGCGATTCCTCAAGGGTGAGGACGGGTGACACGCAGGCGTCAACATGCTCGAAGATGACCATCCATTGATCAAGGCTGCGGGTTGCGATCACGGCCGCAATCTCCGACACTGCCGCTTCCAGCCCAGCCCCCATATCCCAGCCTCGGGCAATCAAATCGGGGCGTTCAATCGCGGTGCAGAATGCGTGCCAGAATTTCGGCTCCAGCGCTCCAACCGCAAGATAGCGACCATCCGCCGTGCGGTAGGTGCGATAGCAAGGCAGCCCACCCGATAGAATATCCCGGCCCGGCACCGGGTCACGCCCGCCAAACATCATTTTCGACGCCAGCGCCGCGACATTAAGCGCCATGGCGGTATCTGTCAGCGAAATATCAATATGACGACCTTGGCCGGTGCGTTGCACATCAAACAGCGCAGCGAGAATAGCGACGGCAGAGGTCAGCGATCCCCCGCCCAGATCAGCGACCGGCACCGCGCCCGGCGAGGGGCGACTGCCATCAATCACATTCTGCCCAACGATCCCCGCATAGCTTTGGTAATTAATGTCGTGCCCAGCCTTGTGCGCCAGCGGCCCGTTCTGCCCATAGCCGGTGATCGAGCAATAAATCAGCCGCGGGTTGATCGCGCGCACCTCATCCCAACCAAGGCCGAGCCGGGCCATGACACCGGGACGAAAACCTTCCACCAGAATATCGGCGTCCGCCATCAAACGACGAACGACCGCCACGCCATCCGGCTGCTTCAGGTCAAGGGCAACCGAACGCTTGTTGCGATTGGTGACGTGGAAAATCCCGCCCGGCGGCGTGCCCTCCGGTCCGCGCGCGGCCTCCCCGGCGCCCGGCGGCTCGATCTTGGTCACATCCGCGCCAAGGTCGGCCAGATATTGGGTGCAAATCGCGCCCGGCAGAAGCGCCGTAAAATCAAGCACCTTGACGTCGGAGAGCGGCAGACGAGTCATGGCTTCAACCCTCAAGCGTGCGGAACGGCACATCCCGGTCAGTCCGGATCTCACCGGGCAGACCGAGCACGCGTTCGGCAATCGTATTCTTCTGGATTTCGTCCGTGCCGCCCGCAATCCGCGCGCCGGGGCCGGAAATCCACAACATCTGCGGCATGCGCCATTGTTGACCAAGGTCGCTCGCCGCGATCAACCCTTCGGCCCCGCCGAGTTCGACGGCCAGCGCGCCGCCCGTCTGAAACGCACGCGCGCCGATCAGCTTGACCGCCGCCATTTCAGGCCCGGGGCTTACCCCCTTGGAAATCGCGCTCATACCGCGCCGGACGATCAGGTCCACGCCAAATTGGCGGATATAGGCGTCGGCAATACCGGCCCGGACGCACCGGTCCTCAATCGCCGGACGGCCACCCCATTGCGCCTGTTTCGCGAGATCGACGAGTTGGTCATACAGATCGCCCGAGAAATTTTCGCCGAGCGAGAAGCGTTCCTGCATCAGCGTGCTGAGCATGACTTTCCACCCCTGACCTTCCGGTCCGAGGCGAGCACTGTCCGCAATTCGGACATCGGTCAAAAAGACTTCGTTGAAGTGCGGCTCATCGGTCGCCTGCCGGATCAGCCGGACATCGACGCCCGGCGCCTTCATGTCGAGGATGAACATGGTCAGCCCCTTGGCCTTGGGCTGATCCCAATCGGTACGCGCCAGCAAAATACCGTAATCGGCATTATGCGCGCCCGACGTCCACACTTTCTGGCCATTGATGACCCACTCATCGCCGACTTTTTCTGCCCGTGTCCGGACATTGCCCAGATCGGACCCGGCGGCAGGCTCAGAAAATAGCTGGCACCAGATATGATCGCCCTTCAAGGCGGGTGCGAGATTGCGCGCCTTTTGCTCTGGCGTTCCCCACATCGCCACGGTCGGCAACGCCGTGCCAAGACTGACCTCGAAAATCAGTCCGGGGACCAGAAATTTCGCCTCTTCCTGGGCATAGACAACCTGCATCGCCGGGCTACCGCCCAGCCCGCCCATTTCCTTGGGCCAAGGAATGGCCGCATAGCCCGCCGCCGCCTTGGTCGCCTGCCATGCTTTGGCAGCGGCGAGATAGGCCTCACGATCCAGCCCATCACCGAATTTTTCATCGCGCCGTTGACGCCGGGTCGCATGGGTTTCCAGCCAGTCACGCACTTGTGCGCGGAAAACTGCTTCGTCCGGGGTGTCGTTGAAGTCCATCACGCAGCCTTTTCAATAAGGGTCGTGGCAAGCCGTTCGCGCCAATAATGTTCGTTGCCGATGATCTGCCCCAGCCAGCGCGCCCGACGCAGGTGGAGGTGGCAATCCATTTCCCACGTAAAGCCGATACCCCCATGCAGGTGCAGGCTTTCCTCCGCCGCCAGCGTATAAGCGGCGGTCGCAGCCACCCGTGCAGCCGCCGCTGCACGCGTCAGTTCGTCTGCGCCCGTCGCCAGCGCCCAGGCCCCATAATAGGCATGGGCCCGCGCCAATTCGATGCTGGCAAAAATGTCCGCCAGCTTGTGCTTGACCGCTTGGAAGCTCCCGATCACGCGCCCGAACGCGCGGCGTTCAAGTGCATAGTCACGCGCCGCATATAATGCGCGCTCGGCCCCACCGACCTGTTCGAACGCCATCAGCACCGCCGCGCCATCGGTGACGGTTGCAGCGATTTGTTGGCCGCCATGCGCGGCGAGTAGCTCGACCGTCGCACCATCACAGACAATCTGTGCCAGCGGTCGGGTTGGATCAAGCGACGCCTGTGCCGTCCGGCGCACCCCTGCCCCGTCCAGTCCCACCAAGACCAGCGCATCGTCCACCAGCACCACGCAGAGCTGCGCCGCCATGCCATCCGGCACCGCATTCAAGGTCGCGAACAGCCTGCCATTTTCGATCCGGCTCGGCTCAACCACCAGCGCGTGCTGGCCATGCGCGGCGATCATGGCGGTGGCAATCGCTTCACCGCTGGCAAGACGTGGCAACCACTCGGCCTGCTGCGCCTCGCTCCCCGCCCGACGGATCACCTCGGCAGCCATATAGATCGACGAGACAAGCGGCACGGCGGCAAGCGCCCGGCCCGCCTCTTCCGCCACCAGACACAATTCCAACAGGCCCATGCCTGCCCCGCCATGCGCCTCTGGCAGCGCGAGGCCAAGCGCGCCCAACCCCGCAAGCTGGGTCCATGTGTCGGCGCAATAGAGGCTTTCGCCTTCCAGCACGCGGCGCACTGCCGATGAGGTGCTATAATCGGACAACATCCGCCGCACCTCTTCTTGCAGGCGGCGCTGGTCTTCTGAAAAATCGAAGTTCATAGGGCGTCCTGTTTCCTGTTCACGCGCTGCGGCGCAGGCCGGGGGAAGGCGCAGCATGCGCGCCATGGAAAGTTTGGCCACTGGCCGCCATTTCCCGCACCAGATCCGGGATCGCGTATAAATCGCCATAGCTCGTCCGCAGGCGATCGCATTCCGCCACGACCGCCGTCAGCCCCAGCGTATCCATGGCGGCAAATGGCCCGCCCAGATAACCGGGGAAGCCAACGCCCAGCGTCGCGCCCAGATCACCGTCGATCACATCGATCAATATGCCTTCGGCAAAGCAACGCGCCCCTTCGGCCAACTGCGCATAAAGGATGCGCTTCTTGACTTCCTCAATGTCCGGCTGGTGGGCGAGGCTGGGCAGCATGGCCGAAAGGCCCGCCCACAAACGCTTGTCACCATCGGGGCCATAGTCAAAGAACCCCTGCCCATTTTTCATGCCATATCGCCCGGCGTCGAACAGCTTGCCAATCACGCCCAGTTTCGGCGCCACGCCGCGTTCCTTGGCCTGTGCAACACCAGCGTGATAGCTGACATCCAGCCCGATCGAATCGGAAATCGTCAACGCGCCCATCGGCATACCCACCATCCGCGCGCCGTTTTCGATCAGTGCAGGGTTAACGCCTTGTTCCAGCATATCGAGGCTGGCCGTCACGAACGACCCGATGAAGCGGGTGGTGAAAAAGCCGGGGCCGTCGTTCACCGTAATCGGGGTCTTGCGGAGTGCGCCGACGAAATCGAGCGCCTGCGCCCAGCTCGTATCATCCGTTGCATCGCCCTTGATGATTTCCACCAGCGGCATGCGTTCCGCCGGCGAGAAGAAGTGCAGGCCGATGAAGCGTTCGGGCCGGTCCGAATATCCGGCCAAGCTAGAAATCGGCAGGCCCGATGTATTGGACGCGATCAGCACATCTTTAGGAAGCGCCGCCCCGATGCGGGCGATCACGTCCTGCTTCACGGCGCGATCCTCAAACACGGATTCGATGACAAGCTGCACCTCCGCAAGCCCGTCATAGCCATCGGCGGGATGGATGCGAGAAAGAATAGCGTCTTGCTTCGCCGGGGTGGTGCGGCCTTTTTCAAGATCACGCGCCAGACGTTTCGCAGCATAGGCCTTGCCCTTTTCCGCCAAGGCCATGTCCCGATCGATCAGCACCACATCCATGCCCGCCTTCGCCGCAGCAAAGGCGATACCGGCGCCCATCGTACCCGCACCGATCACGGCGATCCGGGTGAAGTCCTGTTTCGGCACGCCTTGCGGCCGCGCGGCAAGCCCGTCCGCCTTGCCCTTGTTGATGAACATGGTGCGGATCAAATTGCCCGCGACCGGATCGAGCATCAACTGGGTGAGATATTTCGATTCCACGCCCAGCGCCTTGTCCATCGGCAACTGCAAGCCTTCATAAAGCGCGGCGAGAATCTTTTCGGGGGCCGGATAATTCCCAAAGCCATTGGCCCGCGTCATCGTGTTGCTGATCATGAAGGTGTTGCGGAAATTCGGGTCCATCGTCCCCGCCCCGCCCGGAATGCGGAAGCCCTTCTTGTCCCATGGCTGCACCGCATCGGCGTGCTCGCGCAGCCAAGCCTTGGCGACATCGACCAGTTCCGCTTTTGGGGCCACCGCGTGGACCAGCCCCATTTTCAGGGCGTCGGCCGGATTGGCATTCTTGCCCTGCATCATCATCGGCAAGGCTTTCTGCAAGCCCACAAGGCGCGGCAGGCGCTGGCTGCCGCCACCGCCCGGCATCAGGCCGACCATGCTTTCCGGCAGACCAAGCATGATGCGTGGATCATCGGCGACCACGCGATAATGACAGGCCATGGCGATTTCCAGACCGCCGCCCAGCGCCAGCCCATTGATCGCGCAGGCCACCGGCTTGCCAGCCGTTTCCAGCCAGCGGAGCAAGCGCGAAAGATAGGAAAAGACGTGGACAATTTCCGCCCCCGTCATGCCGCTATGGTCATAGCCGCCGCCAATCTGCTTAAGATCGCCGCCCGCCACAAACGAGTCCTTCGCCGAGGTCAGCACGATCGCCTTCACCGCGTCATCCGCCATGGCGGCACGCAAGGCGGCCTCCAGCGGATTGGTCAGCGCTGGGCCAAGCGTGTTCATCTTTTCGCCCGGCAGATCCATGACGAGGGTGCAGATGCCATCGGCATCAATCGTGGTCGTGATTGCTTCGCTCATTGTCCCGCTCCCCTCAATTCACCCGTTCCAGCACCATGGCGATGCCCATGCCGCCCGCTGCGCACAGCGAGACAAGGCCAAGGCCAAGGCCGCGCCGTTCCATTTCATCAAGCAGGGTGCCCGCGATCATCGCGCCCGACGCCCCCAGCGGGTGCCCCATGGCAATCGCGCCGCCATTCACGTTCATCCGGTCATGCGGGATATTCATCGTGTCCATCAACCGCAGCGGCACGGCGGCAAAGGCTTCATTCAACTCCCACAGATCGATATCGCCAGCGGTCAACCCGGCTACCGCCAGGGCGCGCTCACAGGCAGGTGTCGGCCCATCAAGCATCAAAATGGGTTCGGAACCGATGCTGATGAACGACCGAATGCGCGCACGCGGGCGCTTGCCAAGCCGATCCCCTGCGTCCGCAGAACCGATCAACATCAAGCCAGCCCCGTCAACAATGCCGGAACTGGTCGCCGCCGTGTGCACATGTTCAATGCGATCGACTTGCGGATAACGCTGGATCGCGACCCCGTCGAAACCCATGCTGGCGCCCATTTCCTTGAATGCCGGCTTCAACGCACCCAGCGATGCCATCGTCGCGTCCGGGCGGAAATGCTCGTCACGATCAAGCAACACCGTGCCCATGACATCGACCACCGGCACGATAGAGCGTCCAAACCAGCCCTGCGCCCACGCATGGGCCGCGCGCTGGTGGCTCGCCAGTGCATAGGCATCAAGGTCCGTACGTGAATAGCCATTGAGGGTGGCGAGCAAATCCGCGCTGACGCCCTGCATCACGAACGGCTTGTGAAAGCTAACCGCAGGATCAACCCCGTGCGGCCCGCCGCCATCTGAACCCATCGGCACGCGCGACATGCTTTCCACGCCGCCCGCAATCGCCAGATCGGCCATGCCGCAACCGATCTTCGCCGTGACAATGCTGACCGCCTCCAACGCCGAGGCGCAGGCTCGATTAATCTGCAGGCCCGGCGCGCGATCCGTGAAGCCCGCGAGCAATGGCGCGATACGCGGCAGGGTTGCGCCCTGTTCGCCCGCCGCCGATACCGTCCCCATCACCACTTCATCGATGCTGTCCGCAGGCAGGGTGTTGCGATCTTTCAGGGCGACCATCAACTGACGCGACATCTCGACCGAAGTCGCCTCGTGCAGCCCGCCATCGGGCTTACCGCGCCCACGGGGGGTGCGAACGTGATCGTAAATGAAGACCTCGCGCATGACTCTCCCATTCCTTCAACTGAATTTCATATAATGCGTTATAAGTTTATCGGCGGAAGTCAAGCGACATCACGGCGCAAAACGCATCTTCAGGCCATGAATAAAACCGGGTAGCCCCCGGGTATCAGCTCAGATCGGCGGGCGTTTCCCGGATCACGGCTGCGAGCCGCGCACGGTCATGCTGATCGAACAAGCCAAGAAATACGAGCGCAAAGCTGGCCCGCAACTGGATGCGAAGATAATCAGGCGTCCAGTCCTGCGCCGCCCATTGTTCGAAATTGGCATCAAAGATACGCACGAGCGTGATTTCGATGGCGACTGGCGGCAGGTCTGGCGGCAACAATTGATCGGCGGCGAGGCTTTCGACCAGCGGGCCGACAATTTGATGGCTCAGCGAGAGATTGAGTTGACGATGTTCCGAGACATCCAGCCCGTAGAGCGCCTTCCACAGATTACGAAACAGACGCCCTTGCCGCTCATAGGCGACGATCAGCCGGTCAATCACCCCCAATACGCGGTCACTGGCGGGCAGACCTGCCATCCATAAGGTATCGCGGTGAAATCCGCGCACCAGTCGCTCAAACACCTGAACCAATACCGCCGCTTTGGAGCCGAACAGATTATAGGGTGTGGCGAGGCTAAGGCCGGCCCGCTCGGCCAGTTCAGGCATGGAAAAACTGCCGTCATCCCGTTCGGCGATCAGGTCGCTCGCCGCCTTGACCAGCCGGCGGCGGCGGTCCTCAATGCCCTGCTGACGCTTGCCCAGCACAGCAGGCGCGTGTTGCTTGTCTTGTCCTGCCGGATCGCCGTTCATGGGAGGCCGACTAGCATCTTCGCGCACGGCCTGCCTAGCCTAAATAGCGCGGCCTGACCCGCTGCCGCACGTGACAAAACGGGCCGCCGTGCGGTGTAGGAGGGGCGCGTCAGCGCCAGCAAAGTCAATTCAATCCTCGCCGAGGTCCGGCGCCCAAGCCACGCCATTAATATGGGCACCCCCATCCACGAACAGCGTATTACCGGTCAGATAGGCGCAGTCGTCGCTCGCCAAGAATAGCGCCACGCCGCCAATATCGGTTTCGGCATCCCCCATGCGCCCCATCGGGTTCGCCTTGTTGATTTCTTCGATCATGCCGGGCTGGGCCGCCATCATACGCCGCGTGGAGGGCGCCATCGCCGCCGGGCAGATGATGTTGCAGCAAATGCCATAACGCGCCCATTCGCGCGCGGCCGAACGGGTCAGGGCACGGACAGCTTCCTTCGCGACATTATAGTCGGCGCTGCCCATATGGGCGTTCACCCCATTCAGCGACGCCATGTTGATCACGCGGCCCCAGCCCTGCGCCTTCATATGGGGAAACGCAGCCTGCATCGTCCATTGACAGGCATAAAGGCCCATTTTCATCGACGTCGCGAACTGATCGTCGGTCTTCGCGTGGATGGGGCCAAGGCCCTGCCCGCGCCAAGCGTTGTTGACGAGAATATCCACTCCGCCCGCGTCCGCCATCATCGCAAGGACGCTGGCCTTGTCAGTCACATCAACCTGCACAAACCGGGCCGAACCGCCTTTGGCCACGATATCTTCGACACAGGACCGACCACTGGCTGCATCGAATTCGGCGACGATCACATCCGCCCCCTCGCGTGCAAATCGCAGCGCGAGACCGCGACCGATGCCATCACCAGCGCCCGTTATCACTGCCCTGCGTCCCGCTAACCGTGCCATTCTTCTCTCCCTTTCGCGCCTTGCCCCATCCGCATCCGCATCCGCATCCGCATCCGCATGCTGTCTATCGCGCTATCGCTTAAAGCTCAAATCGTCAGAGCCTGCGCCAGACGGGCTTTTCGCCCTTGGCAAAGCTATCTCGCATATCGGTCATGCAACCGGTGAAATATCCCAGAACCTGGGTCCGATTCTCCATTTCGATCGCCTGACGCAGGCTGGGCGCATCAATGCCGGAACGTAGGCCCTTTTTGGTCATCCAGACCCCAAATTCCGAATTTTCTCGGATTGCCCGCGCCTGCGCCAACACCGTATCCGCCAGCGTCGCTGCCGCCACAACGCGGTTGACCAACCGGATTTCCCGCGCTTCCGCCGCGTCAAAAATGCGCCCCGTGAGCATCAGTTCCGAGGCCATTCCCGCCCCCACGATGCGGGGTAGCAGATAACTGCTGCCAACATCGCATGAAGATAAGCCGGTCTTGATAAACACCGCACCAAAGCGGGCATCTTCGCTGGCGATCCGCACATCGCTGGCCAGCGCTAACCCCAGCCCGCCGCCGACTGCCACCCCGTTGATCGCGGCAATCACCGGCTTGTCGCACTCATGAATGGCCAGCACCGCGCGTGCGAGATATTCCTGATAGCGATAAACGAACCCCAGTTCGCTCATGCCCTCGCTGCCCGGTATCGCACCGGGGCCAGCGCTTTCTTGCAAATCCGCGCCGGACGAAAAGCCACGCCCCTCCCCCGTCAGCACGACCACGCGGGTGCGGCGATCATTGTTCAGCCCTTCAAAGGCGTCGATCAAATCGGCCAACAGCCCGCGCCCAAGCGCGTTCAGCCGTTCAGGCCGGTTCAAGCGGACCTCGATAATATCTTCGTCCAACTCGGACAGGCGCAAATTCTCAAAAGAACGATTAATGAGCGACATAACCACCATCCGAAATCAGGGTCATCCCCGTGGCGAAACTCGACATATCACTGGCGAGATAGACGACTGCACCGACAATTTCCTCGGGTGCAGCGATACGCTGCTGAAAATTCTGGGCCTTGGCCCCCGCTTCAAAGCCCGGCAGGGCGGCGCAGGCATTATCAAACATCGTCGAGCGATGGCTGCCGGGTGCAAGGTCATTCACCCGGATACCCCAACCCGCCCATTCGGCAGCCATCACCCGTGTCAGCGCCGACAACGCGGCCTTGCTGGCGGCATAGGCCCCCTGATGCGGTGAGGGCTTGATCCCACCAACGGAAACAACGTTGATGATACTCCCCCCACCATTGTCCCGCATCCGGGGTGCGGCGCGCGATGCCAAATACCATGGCCCCTTGAGGTTCACATCCAGCACTTTCTGGAACAGGCTGTCGGTAAGATCGGTCAACGACGCCGTGGCGGGATTGATCCCTGCATTGTTCACGAGAATATCGAGCCGGCCAAAGCGCGCCCAGATCGCTTCGATCAGCGCATCGATACTCGCCGTGTCGCCGGTATGGCAGGATATCGGCATCGCCTGGACACCAAGCGCCTCCGCCTCACGCGCCACCTCCTCGCAATCCGGCAGTTTTCGGCTGGCAATCACGACATCGGCACCCGCTTGCGCGAGGCCAAGGGCCATCGCCCTGCCCAAGCCCCGACTACCGCCGGTAACAAGCGCAACCTTGCCGTGCAAATCCACCTGATACATGCTGCATCCTCCTAGTCCGCAATTGGTAGACGCAGCTTTACAAAATTAAAAGGCATTATATTTATTGAGCCACACGCTCGCCTTGCACTGCAGAATACGCCTGTTCAGACATGCGATTCTGTCACGCACCGCGAGGATATAAAAATATAAGGAACAATCACTTGGGCACCAAATCCACGCACGCGACCGCCCCCGGTGAGGCACGATATCCGCATCTATTCGCGCCGCTGGACCTTGGCTTCACCCGCCTGAAAAATCGCGTGATCATGGGGTCGATGCATAGCGGACTCGAAGCGCTGCCCGATATGGCCCCACGGCTTGCGGCCTATTTTGTCGAGCGGGTCAACGGCGGCGTGGGGATGATCATCACCGGCGGCATTGCTCCGAACAAGGAGGGCGGCCATGGTGCCTATATGATGCATGAGGCCGATGTCGCACGGCATCGTATCGTGACCGATGCTGTCCACAACGCCGACCCCGATGTCAAAATCTGTATGCAGATCCTACATGCCGGGTCACTCGCCGGGGGGGCGGATGCTGTGGCGCCCTCCCCCATTCGACCCCGGATTTTGCCCATCGTGCCGATCGAACTGGACGAGGCAGGCATTGAAAAGCAACTTGCCGATTTCACCCGCGCTGCGGTCTTGGCACAACAAGCGGGCTATGACGGGGTCGAGGTGATCGGATCGGCAGGCTATCTGCTCGCCACCTTTCTGGTCGCGCGCACCAACCAGCGCACGGACCGCTGGGGAGGCGACTTTGAGGGGCGCATGCGGTTTCCGGTCGAAGTCGTCCGCCGCATCCGTGCCGCTGTCGGTCCCGATTTCATCCTGATCTTTCGCGTCCCGGCGATGGATATGCTGGAGGGGGGCCTATCGCAAGATGAGGTGATCCGCCTGTCGCAAGCGATTGAATCCGTTGGTGCGACGATCATCAGCACGCATTTCTCTTGGCACGAGGCGCAGGTGCCCACCATCGCAACCATGGTCCCCCGGGCGGCGTTTACGGGTGTCACCGGCCAACTCAGGCGGCACGTCAAGATTCCGCTCATCACCAGCAACCGCATCAACATGCCACAAGTCGCCGAAGACGTCCTCGCACGCGGCGATGCCGACCTCGTGTCGCTCGCGCGGCCCATGTTGGCCGATCCCGATTTCGTCCTCAAAGCAGCCCAAAGCCGGGAAGCCGAGATCAACACTTGTATCGCCTGCAACCAGGCCTGTCTGGATCACGGCTTTGAGGGCAAGCTGGCCTCATGTCTGGTCAACCCGCGTGCCGCCCACGAACTGGACTTGCGCTACATCCCGACCACCGCCGCCAAGCGCATCGCCGTGGTGGGGGCTGGTCCCGCCGGTCTGGCCTTCGCCTGCATCGCCGCCGGGCGCGGGCATCATGTCACCCTGTTCGAGGCCGGGTCGGAAATCGGTGGCCAGTTCAATCTGGCCAAGCGCATCCCCGGCAAGGAAGAATTCCACGAAACATTGCGCTATTTTAAGACGCAAGTGGCCCGAACCAGCGTCGAACTGCGGCTATCCACCCGCGCCAGTGCGCCCCTGCTGGCCGCTGGCGATTTTGACGAGATCGTGATCGCGACGGGCGTTGAACCCCGCAAGCCGCAAATTCCCGGCATCAACCACCCCAAAGTGGTGATCTATAGCGATATCTTGCTTGGCCGCCGGACGCCGGGGCGCAAGGTCGCGATCATGGGCGCCGGTGGCGTCGGCTTCGACACCGCCCAGTTCATCACGCAACGCGGGCCATCCGCCTCAACGGATATTCATCTGTTTGCCCGCGAATGGGGGATTGATTTCAAACATCATCCGCGTGGCGGCGTCACGGGCATCGTGCCGCAGGTCGACCATGCTGATCGTGAAGTCTGGCTACTCCAGCGCAAACCGGGCAGTCCCGGCAAGGCGCTTGGCCGCACCACGGGATGGGCACACAAGCTCACCCTGCAGCGCCGCGGTGTCCATATGTGGGGCGGTGTCGATTATCGCCATGTCGACGATCAGGGGCTACACCTACTGGTCGACGGAGAGGCGCGCGTGCTTGATGTCGATACCGTGATTGTCTGTGCGGGTCAGGAACCCGAACGCACGCTCCACGATGAACTTGCGCAGCAGGGCATCGCATCGCATCTCCTTGGCGGCGCGCGTGATGCCGCCAAGCTCGACGCCAAGCGCGCGATCAACGAAGCCGCGCATCTGGCCGCCATAATCTGAGACGAATGCCCCTTCATCCCCCAATATTCATCACCCAATATAATGCGCAGATGTCTTGGCGCGGACCTCTTCGGCCGTCACGCCGGGGGCGGTCTCGACGAGGTGGAACGGCAAGCCGTGGTTCGGACGCTGAAACACCGCCAGATCGGTGATGATCATGTCGACGACATGTTTGCCGGTGAGCGGCAAAGTGCAGGCCGGGATGAACTTCGGGCTACCGTCCTTGGCGCAATGCTCCATCACGACGATGATCTTCTTGACACCGGCGACCAGATCCATCGCGCCGCCCATGCCCTTGATCATCTTGCCCGGCACCATCCAATTCGCGATGTCGCCATTTTCGGCCACTTCCATCGCGCCCAACACCGTCAGATCGATTTTGCCGCCACGGATCATCGCGAAACTCTGGTCCGACCCGAAATAGGCCGATTGCGGCAGTTCGCTGATCGTCTGCTTGCCGGCGTTGATCAGATCGGCGTCCTCGTCGCCTTCGTAAGGGAATGGCCCGATGCCCAGCATCCCATTCTCCGACTGGAGCGTCACCGTGATCCCTGCCGGGATATGGTTCGCCACCAAGGTCGGAATACCGATGCCAAGGTTCACATAGAAGCCGTCCTGCAACTCACGCGCCGCGCGCGCAGCCATTTCATCACGCGTCCAAGCCATCAGATATTCTCCCCCTGCTGGGCGGCACGGGGCCGGGTGGTGCGGAATTCGATCTGCTTGTCATACGGCGCACCACAGATGATGCGGTGGACATAGACGCCTGGCAGGTGGATGCCGTCCGGATCAAGGCTGCCGACCGGCACGATCTCCTCGACTTCCACCACCGTCACCTTGCCGCAGGTCGCCGCCGGGGCGTTGAAGTTGCGCGCCGTCTTGCGAAACACGAGATTGCCCGATGCATCCGCCTTCCATGCCTTGACGATGGCGAGATCGGCAACAATGCCGCGCTCCAGCACATAGTCTTGACCGTCGAAGCTCTTCACTTCCTTGCCCTCGGCCACCAATGTGCCGACACCCGTCTTGGTGTAAAAGCCCGGAATTCCGGCCCCACCGGCGCGCATGCGTTCGGCCAAGGTGCCTTGCGGGCAGAATTCAATCTCCAACTCGCCCGCGAGATATTGCCGCTCGAACTCTTTGTTCTCGCCGACATAAGACGCCATCATTTTTCGCACCTGCCGCGTGCGCAGCAATTTGCCCAAACCCACGCCGTCGATCCCGGCATTGTTCGACGCGATGGTGAGACCGGTCACGCCCGAAGCAACAATCGCATCGATCAACCGCTCCGGAATGCCGCACAGGCCAAAGCCGCCTGCCGCAATCAACATGTTGTCGTGCAACAAGCCCTCAAGCGCGGCCCCGGCATCCTGATAAAGTTTTGACATGCGAATGTGCCCCCCCCAAGTGAACTGGGCCACCTAACCACAGTCATTATATCAATTCCAATGATTTTATTTTGGGTTAAATGATCACCTATGGCTATGAATAGAATCGCCCTCTATCACATTGAAACGCTGCTATGGATCGACCGGCTCGGCACGTTCGCCGCGACCGCACAGCGCCTCAACACGACACAGCCCGCGATCTCGGCAAGGGTCCGTGAACTAGAGGGCCATCTCGGGGCGGCATTATTCAAACGGGAGGGACGGGTCATGACCCTCACCCCGGTAGGGCGTCAATTGGTGCGCGAATTTGGCCCGATCTGGAGCCATTTACAAGACTGTTTGCTGAACTGCGCCGGCTTCGAAGAGGCCACCGGCATCATTCGCATTGGCGCTGGCGAGATCGCCGCGGCGAGTTGCCTGCCTGGCTTTGTCGCCGGGCTGACATCCGAAATGCCTGCCGTATCGCTGGAAATCGAGATCGAATTGACCGCCAATCTCATTCTCCAATTGATCAATGGGCGCACCGACATCGCCTTTACGGCGGGCGCGATTGCCCATCCTGCGCTGCGGGCCAGTTCAATTGGTGCGGTCAACCTCTTGTGGCTGGCCAGTCCGCCGGTCGCCGCCGCAATGGAAGGCGATCATCGCAAGGTGCCTAAGGTTTGGTCGCTATCCGACCAGTCGCCATTATATCAGGTCATGCGGGAGGCCACTCGCCTTGCGGGCATCCCGCCTTCGTCGGTGAACCTCTGCAACAACGTGCGTGCCATGATTGATATCGTCGCGGCTGGCTGCGGGATCGGACTCTTCCCTCAGCCGATGGTCGATCAGCCACTTGCGACCGGCGCGCTCGTCCCGATTGGCAACATGTCCAATCCGCCGCCCGTGGAATTTCACATCGCAATCCGGGCAGCGGAGATCGAGCCACTCGTGCTTGAAATCTATCGGCGCGCGACCTTGCTTGAGATCGGGCAACGTCACAGCGGTTAACCCCTGCCCACCGGGCAAGGGCCAGCGTGGCGCAATTATCTTGCCTTTTGCTGCAATGCACACTAACGGGCTGATCAGCAATCGGCGCGCGGGTCTTGTCCCGCCGCAGTCCCGGCAACGTGAGGTCCAGCGTTTCAACGCATGACCAGCCCGGACTTACGGTCGCCGTATCGCCAGAAGCTTCCTTCTTCACGCAGGGTCGCCTCCCACGACACCTTGCTTCGCGCAGGCCCTTTCGCCGCGCGCGCCGCATTTCAATTTGAAAGACGAACATGTCCTATTTTTCTGACCTTGGCCTTGCCGAGCCCCTCCTTCGTGCGCTTGAAGCCAAGGGCTATTCCGATCCGACCCCGATCCAGCAACAGGCCATTCCGGCGCTGCTGAAGGGCCGTGACATTCTGGGGATCGCGCAGACCGGCACCGGCAAGACCGCGGCCTTCTCGCTGCCGTCGCTCCATCGTCTGGCCGCCAATCCCAAGCCGCGCCAGAACGCGTCCTGCCGGATGCTGGTGCTGTCCCCGACGCGCGAACTGGCGGCTCAGATCGCCGATAATATGCGCGGCTATGCCAAATATCTGGCGCTCAACGTGCAATGCGTGTTCGGCGGCATCCCCGTCAGCAAGCAGGCACGCGCCTTGGTTGGCGGCTGCGACATCTTGGTTGCCACGCCGGGCCGTCTGCTTGATCTTGTCGATCAGCGCGCCCTGACGCTGCGCAATGTCGAGATTTTCGTGCTCGACGAAGCAGACCAGATGATGGACCTTGGCTTCATCGTCCCGCTGAAGCGCGTCGCCAACATGCTGCCCAAGGAACGCCAGAGCCTGTTCTTCTCGGCCACCATGCCAAAGGCGATTGCCGATCTGGGCAAGCAGTTCATCAACAACCCCGTCCGCGTCGAGGTCGCCCCGCAATCCACCACCGCCGAGCGCGTGGATCAGTTTGTGGTGCACATCAACCACCCGGAAAAGCAGGCGCTGTTGACCATCAGCCTCAAGGAAGGCCTTGCCTCGGGCAAGCTGGAGCGCGCCTTGGTGTTCACCCGCACCAAACATGGTGCTGACCGCGTTGTGCGCCATCTCAACACCGCTGGCGTCAATGCCGCCGCGATCCATGGCAACAAGAGCCAGCCGCAGCGCACCGCCGCGCTGAGCGCCTTCCGCCAAGGATCGACCCCGGTGCTGGTCGCGACCGACATTGCGGCGCGTGGCATCGACGTATCGGGCGTCAGCCATGTCTTTAATTACGAAATGCCGAATGTGGCCGAGCAATATGTCCATCGCATCGGCCGCACCGCGCGCGCCGGGGCCGATGGCACGTCGATCAGCTTTGTCGCCCCGGACGAAAAGCCGTATCTGCGCGACATCGAAAAGCTGACCGGCGTCCAGCTCATGCCGCAGTCGCTGCCTGAGAATTTCGCCAAGGAAGCAGCCCGCCTGCCCGCACCTTCGCGCAAGCCCGCCGAAATCGAGCAGGATGCGCGACGTGAAGAGCGTGACCGTCGTGGTCGCGGCGGCCCGGGCGGCGGCGGCGGTCGTGGTGGTCGTGGCGGCAATGGCAACCGCAACAACAATGTCAGTCGCGGCGGACAGGGCCTTGATGGCCAGAGCCGTGATCAGCATGCCCGCAACGAATTGGTCCGCACCGAATGGGCCCCGCGTGAGCCGGCATCGTCATACCACCCGCTCGGCAACGAAAGCCGCGATGTCGCGCCCAAGGGTGATCGTCGCCCCGCGCCGCAGGGTGATCGCCGCCCGGCCCGTCCCGAAGGTGATCGTCGCCCGGTGCGCACGGATGGCGACCGCCGTCCCGCGCGTCCTGAAGGCGACCGTCGTCCCGCACGGGCCGATGGCGATCGTCGTCCGGCGCAGGGTGCCGGTGGCGGCAACGGTGCCGCTGGCCCGAAGCGCAGCTTTGGCGGTGGCCGTCCCGGCGGCCCCGGCGCGTTCCGTGGCAAGGGCCCGCGCACCAACTAAAGAAGTCGTTCCCGCCCTCTGCAACTGCACAGGGCGGGAATGAAGCTGATGAACGGATCATCGGGCGGTGGCTTGCGGCCGCGCGACGCGATGGATAGGCTGGTCCCAAATTTAAGTTTGAGGACACAGAATATAATGGTCGCCGTTCACGAGCCGCAGCCCGCGACACCCCAGATACCAGCAACTGGCCCGTTAGGGCATCCGCGCGGCCTTTGGGTCCTGGGCGGTACCGAATTATGGGATCGCATCTCGTTCCACGGCATGTCGGCGATGCTCGTCTTGTACATGACGGGCGAACTGCTCCAACCCCAACGGGCCGCACATGTCATGGGCTTTGCCGCCTATCGCGGCGCACTGGAAAGCGTGTTCGGCCCCCTCAGCCAAGCCCAACTCGCAACCCAGACCTTCGGTCTCTATTTTGCGGCGATCACCTTTTTACCGATCATCGGCGGCTGGATTGGCGACAAGGTGACCAGTCGGCGCGTGGCGGTCACAATGGGCGCGCTGTTGATGACGGCGGGCCATTTTTCAATGGCCTTTGATCGCACCTTCTTGCTCGCGCTTGGCCTGTTGGCGCTGGGCGCCGGGCTGTTGCGCGGCAATCTCGCCCCGCAAATCGGGTCGCTTTATGCGGCAGGCGACCGTCGCCTTGCGGACGCCTTTCAATTTTACAGCTTTGTCGCCAATTTGGGCGGATTCATCGCCCCGATCGTTAGCGGGACAGTGGCCAAATATTATGGCTGGCACGCCGGGTTCGCCGTCGCCGGGTTCGGCATGCTGATCGGCCTTGTCTGGTATTTGGTCGGCTCGCGCCACCTGCCCCCCGAACCCGAGCGCAACGTGGCCGTGCCGCGCCCGCCGCTCACCCCGATCCAACGGCGCAACTTGATCGGGCTATTTGCACTCTGGCCGGTCGCAGTCGCCTTTTGGACAGCCCAGGCCCAGATCTGGAACGTTTATAATCTCTGGGTCCGCGATCATATCGAGATGCGCGTCAGCGGCTTCGACGTCCCCATTCCGTGGCTCCAGTCGCTCGACGGGCTGGCACCTGCCATCTATGCCCCGCTCGTGGTGCTCCTCTGGCGCTATCAGGCCCAGCGCCATGCCGAACCTGATGTCTTCATCAAGCTGTTCATGGGTTGTGGCATCTTCTCACTCGCCACCTTCCTGCTCGCCGCCGCCCCCTATATGGCGGATCATGGCGGGCGCGGCCCGCTGTGGATCCCGGTGATGTTCCATCTCATCTCGAATCTTGGGGTGATCTATTTCGTGCCGGTGATGCGCGCATTCTATGCCAGTCGCGCGCCCGAGCATTGGCGCGGTACAGTGTTGGGCATCGATACGCTTGCGGTGTCGGCGGCCAGCCTGTTGAGCGGGACGATGGGCGGCTGGTATGAACGAATGAGCCCGTCCCAATTTTGGTCACTCAATGGCCTGATCGTTGGCGGTGCAGGCGTTGTGGTGCTGTTGGTCCAGCGCCCCTTACGCCGCTGGATGGATGCTGAGACGCCAGCCAGCGCCCGCTAATCCTCTTTCACCCCCGGACGGCCCGGCCCTTTCAGTGATGCGGCTTGGGATTGATGCTCTTCAAATAGCCGATCAGCCGTTTGATCTCGTCCGGCGTCCAAGGTGCCGATGGCATCGCCGGATGCCCGGCAAAAATGCCCTCGGCGAGCGCTTCTTCAAGGCTTTCAATCGGGTAATGCTGGCCCAATGTGCGGAATGGGGGCGCAGCGCGGAAGGGGCTGTTGCCGGTCAACTCAACCGCATGGCAACGGCCACAGCGCGCCGCCGCCAGCGCATGGCCTTCGCGCAACATGGTCTTTTTGCTGGCAGCCAACCCCGGCTGGCTGCCCGCTAGTACCATGGCCAATGCCAGCAATAAACTTGTGGTGCGCAATGGCGAGAATGTCATGGCCAGATCCTTGCTGCCGTCATCAGATGCAAAACCACGAGATAGCATCCCCCCGCGTCGATGCGAGCGCCGTTTTGCTCCCCGCGTTATTTTTTCGCGACGACCCCCGCCGATTGACGCCGCACCAAATGCGTCGGGATCGTCAAAGACGGGTCCGGTGCCCCTCCCTTCAAACGCACCAGCATGCGCTCCCCCACCCGCTCGCCCATCTCCCGGATCGGCGCATGGATGGTGGTGAGCGGTGGTGAGATCGCACTGGCGATATCAATGTCATCGAAACCGGTGATCGACAGCGCATCGGGCACCGCTATGCCCAGCGCATGGGCCTCGGCCAACGCACCTGCGGCCATCAGGTCCGTGGTGCAGACCAAGGCGGTCGGACGCTCGCCGCGTGCCGCAATCACCCGCAGGCCCTGCCGCCCACCCTCAATACTGAAGGGCTGGATCACAATATCGTCAGGGGCAATCACGATGCCCGCGGCCGCAAGCGCCTCCCGCGCCCCTTCCACCCGGGCACGGGCGCGTTCATTATGCGCCAGCGCCCCGGACAGGATCGCGAACCGGCGGTGTCCCAAATCAAGCAGATATTGCACCATCTCGCGCATCGCCTGACGGTTCGAAAAGCCGACACAATCCTGCGCCGGGGCCTCGTCTGATGACCAGCTAAACAGATGCGGCAGCCCGCTCCGCGCCAGCAATGCCGTCACCGCCGGATCATGGTCGGTCCCGACCAAGACCAGCCCATCGATGCCGCGCCGGATCAGCCGCTCGACCAACGCAACCTCGGCCTGGTGGTCATATTCATGCGCCTGCACCAGCAGATGATAGCCCTCCGCACCCAAGCGGCGTTGCAGCACATGGACAAAGCTGGCGAAGACCGGGTTGGTGATCGTCGGCAGGACCACGCCGACCATCATCGAGCGGCGCATCGCCAGCGCCCGCGCATTGCCATTGGGCACATAGCCAAGCTGCTCCGCCGCCGCTTCGACCGCCTCACGCGTCCGCTGCCGCACTGCCTCCGGTTCCGACATCACCCGCGACGCGCTGCCCAGCGACACGCCCGCCAGACGGGCGACATCGCTTAACGTCGGGCGGCGAGGACGATCCGGGATCATCGCTTGATCAGGCCTCTGACACGAACTTGATGTTCTGATAGGCGTGCAAGCCTTCGGCCCCGCCTTCTTGACCATGGCCACTTTCCTTGACGCCGCCGAACGGGGTTTCGGGCGTCGAGACAGCGAGATTGTTCAGCCCGACCATCCCGGCTTCCAGCCCTTCCATCAACCGGCGGCTGGTGTGGACATCGCGGGTAAAGGCATAGGCCGCGAGCCCGGCCTCCACCCCGTTGGACCGCCCCAGCACCTCGTCCAACTCACCAAAGGGCGCAATCGGCGCAATCGGGCCGAAGATTTCATGCGTCCACAACCGCGCCTTGTCGTCAGCCCCCGTCACCACCGTCGGCTGGAAGAAATAGCCCGCATTCTGGATGCGCCGACCGCCTGTCACAATCTTACCGCCATGGGCCTGTGCGTCGTCCAACAGGCGCTCCATTTCATCGATGCGCCGCGCATGGGCGAGTGGCCCCATCTGCACGCCGTCCTCCAGCCCATGGCCGATCTTGAGCGCGGCCGCTTGGGCGGCGAAGGAGTGCACAAATGGCTCGAACAGGCTTTCATGGACGAAGAAGCGCGACGGCGAGATACAGACCTGCCCGGCATTGCGGAATTTGGCCGCGACGCAGCTCTTCACCGCCAGATCGAGATCGGCATCGGCACAGACCACGACCGGCGCATTGCCACCCAATTCCATCGTCGTCCGCTTTACGCCATCGGCGGCGAGGCGCAGCAGATGCTTGCCAACCGGGGTCGAGCCGGTGAAGCTGATCTTGCGGATTTCCGGCCGGGCAATGAGTTGGGCAGAGACTTGCGCTGGCACGCCAAAGACAAGATTGACGACGCCCGCCGGCACGCCCGCATCATGCAGGGCGCGGACGAGGGCAACTGCCGTGCCGGGTGTTTCCTCCGCCGCCTTCAACACCGCCGTGCAGCCCGCCGCAAGTGCCGCCGCCAACTTGCGCGCCGGGGTCAGCGCGGGGAAATTCCATGGCGTGAACAAAGCGGTCGCACCGACCGGTTCGATGACCACGGTCTGGTGCACACCCGCGACCCGACCCGGAATGACCCGGCCATAGCTGCGCCGCGCCTCTTCCGCATTCCAGTCGAAAATATCGGCCGATACCAGCACTTCGCCCTTGGCTTCGGCAAAGACCTTGCCCTGTTCCATCGTCAGGGTGCGGGCGATGGCGTCGGCCCGCTCCCGGATCAAGGTCGCCGCCTTATGCAGTACCGCCGCCCGATCATAGGCCGATGTGGCGCGCCACCCGGCAAAGGCGCGGGCTGCCGCATCAACCGCCGCATCAAGATCGGCCGGGCTGGCATGGGGCAGTCGCGCCAGCACGCCGCCCGTGGCGGGATCGATCACGTCTTCGGTCACGCGCCCTTCGGTGCCGATGAAGCGACCGTCGATATAGAGATGGAGCGGCTCGTACATGGAAACCTCGTTATGTTCGGGATGCTGACAAGATCAGGTCGGACGCTTTTTCCGCGATGGCAATAATCGCCCCATTGGTGTTGCCGGACAGGACGCTTGGCATGATCGACCCATCGACCACGCGCAAGCCGTGCATGCCCCGCACCCGCAGTTGCGGATCAACCACTGCCCGGTCATCCACGCCCATGCGGGCGGTGCAGGTCGGGTGATAAAGCGAAGCGCCATTGGCGCGGATATAGGCCAGCAATGCTGCATCATCGGTGCAATCATCGGCACCGGGGCGCTTTTCCTCATCCCAATGCGCCTGCATCGCGGGCTGGTGCATCACGCGTCGCAACTCCTTCAAGCCCGCAACCGCCGTCTGGCGATCATGCTCGGTGCCAAGAAAGTTGACAAAAATCTCGGGCGGCACCGATGGATCGGGCGACACCGCGCGCACATGGCCCCGGCTCTCCGGCCGCAACGGGCACATCGACGCGGTGAAGCCCGAAAAGGGATCGAGCTTGTCGCCCATTTTATTGGTGCTGAAGGTGATGAAATGGACCTGAATATCGGGCCGATGCGGGCTGAGCGCGGTACGCAGAAATGCGCCCGCATAGCCCGCACTGACGGTCAACGGCCCTTTGCGCCATAATAAATAGCGCAAGCCGACCCCCATTGTTCGCCAGACCGAGGCGAGATCATCGTTGAACGTGATCTTGCGCCGCGCCTGATAGACGGTGCGCGCCTGCAGATGGTCTTGCAGGTCGCTGCCCACCCCCGGCGCATCCAGCACATGGTCGATGCCGAGCGATTGCAGCAACGCCCCCGGCCCAATGCCCGAAAGCTGCAACAATTGCGGGGTGTTGATCGCGCCTGCCGACAAGATGACCTCGCCCCGCGCCGTTGCGGAGCATGGCTTGCCCCCGGCGATCCAACGGACCCCGGTCGCGCGCTTGCCCTCGCAATCGATGCGCTGCACATGAGCGTGGGTCACAATGGCGAGATTGGCCCGCCTGCGCGCCGGGCGGAGATAGGCCGCGGCGGTGCTAACGCGCACACCATGGCGCGCGGTTGTCTGGAAATAGCCCGCGCCATCCTGCCGCGCGCCATTAAAGTCGGGATTATGGGGATAGCCCGCCTCCTGCGCGGCGGCGATGAACGCATCGCACAACGGATGCGGCTCGCGCTGGTCGGATACCGCCTGCGGCCCGCCGACGCCGTGCCATGCGTCGGCACCACGTTCCTGATCTTCGCTCCGGCGGAAATAGGGCAGCACATCGTCATAGCCCCAGCCGACATTGCCCGCCGCTGCCCAATCGTCGAAATCCTGACGCTGGCCGCGCATGTACACCAGGCCGTTGATCGAACTCGACCCGCCCAGCACCTTGCCGCGCGGCTGGCCGATGCGGCGATGATCAAGGCCCGGCTCCGGCACGGTCTGGAACCGCCAGTTGTAACGCGGATGATCGAACAGCTTGCCATAGCCAAGCGGCAGATGAATCCACGGGCTATGATCCTTGCCGCCCGCTTCCAGCAGCAGCACGCGGTGCTGGCCACTCGCGCTCAGCCGATTGGCGAGCACGCAACCCGCCGAACCGGCCCCGATAATGATATAGTCAAACTCGCCGACGTGACCACTCATCGGCTCGCCTCCCAAATCGCATGAACGCGCTCGGCCAAGGCCAATGACGAGGTGAGGCCGGGGGATTCGATCCCGAACAGGTTGATGATCCCGTCCAGTTGATGATCCGCCGGGCCGCTCAGCAGGAAATCGACATTGGGTTCGCCCGGTCCCGATAGCTTGGGCCGTATCCCGGCATAAGCGGGCTGCAACTGATCGGGATCAACCCCCGGCCAAAATTGGCGCACCGCCGCAGCGAATGTCTCGCGGCGACTTTCCGACACGTCATAGTTGAGATCATCGACCCATTCGACATCGGGGCCAAAACGCGCCTGCCCAGCCAGATCGAGCGTCAAATGCGTTCCCAGCCCGCCCGGTTCCGGCACCGGATAGATCAAATGGCGAAAATTCGTGCGCGCCCCATAGGTGAAATAACAGCCCTTGGCGAAACGCAGCTCGGGCACATGCGCCGCCTCCAGCCCTTCCATCCGGGCGGCAAGCGCATTCGCCCCCAGCCCGGCACAGTTGACGATAGTGCGCGCGGTCACGACCGGATCGGACTCACCCGCGATCCGTACCGCCCAGCCATCCGCCACCCGATCCACGCCGACAATCTCGGTATGGCAGACCAGCATCGCGCCATGGGCCTCGGCTTCGCCCAGCAACGCCAGCATATAGCCATGGGAATCGATGATCCCGGTAGATGGCGAAAACAGCGCCACATCGCACAAAATATCGGGTTCCAGCCCATGCACCTGCGCGCCGCTCAGCCAGTGCAAATCGTTCATGCCGGCGCGTTCGGCATTGTCGCGGATGCGTTCGAGATCGGCACGCTGCGCGGCATTGGTCGCCACCACCAGCTTGCCGCACCGGCGATGGGCGACCGCATGGCGCGCGCAAAAATCATAGAGCAATTCCTTGCCCCGGATGCACAACGCCGCCTTGAGCGAGCCGGGCGCGTAATAGATGCCGGCGTGGATCACCTCGCTATTGCGTGAACTGGTTTCCATGCCAAAGGCCGGACCGCGTTCAAGGATCATCACCTGCTGACCGGCCAGCGCCAGACGCCGGGCGACCGCAAGGCCAATGACCCCCGCCCCCACCACCAGCACGTCGACCATCTCCGATGCCATATTCTGCCATCCCCGTTAGCACTTGAAGCGCTTCAACTTTGATCCTATACGGGCAGCGGAATGCCGCTGGCAAGCGCAAAGGGGATAAGATGGCAGCCGATCAGAACCGCGCGGATTATGGTTATTGGGTCGATATCGCCACCCGCTGGGCAGATTGCGATCCTTATGGCCATGTCAACAATGCCCAATATTACAGCTTCTTCGACACCGCGCTGTCCACCATGATCATTGCCCGCGGCGTGATCCGTTCACCGCTGGGCAACTCAATCGGCCTGTGCGTTGAAAGCCAGTGCCAATTTCATGCCCCGATCGAATTCCCGGCAATGATCAACGCCGGGGTCCGCATCGGCCATCTGGGGAGCAAGAGCATCCGCTATGAAATCGGCCTGTTTCTGGCAGGCGAGGACAAGCCCGCGGCCACCGGCTATTTCGTCCATGTCTTTGTCGACAAGGACAGTCGCCGCCCCGTGCCGCTAACCGATGGCCAGCGCGCCGCCATCGCCGATCTGGTCGTGGCCAAGGGCTGATCACGGGCCACATCATCCAGCCATCAGGGGCATATCTGCGCCGGATTGGCGACGCGCCCCGCTTGTCCATCACTACTCCACAATTAAGCTTATGGCTCGTCCCGGTCGTTACCGGCATATGAAGGGCGAGGAGTAAGTTGCGTCGTGCGTTATCGGTTGTTCACCGTCACCTTTATCGGGCTGGCCCTGTCCACCTTATTGGGCGCGCTGGCGATGGCCGCCGTGTTGTCACTCAATCTGACGCGCGGGTTCAACGATTATCTGGCCGCCCGCGACCGCGAGTTCGTGGAACGCGCGGCCGACATTCTGATCGCGGCGGCGCGCACCCATCTTGCCGAACGCCAGCCCAACCAACCCCCGCCCGATCTCGCCAGCTTGTTGCGTGATCCACGGCTTGATCTCCCGCCCTTTCGCGCTGATCAGGGCAAGCCCCCGGAAATGTTCCCCGGGCAACAAGCCCATCTGCCGCCGCCCGAACTCGTCATCACCCGGTTGATCGTGATGGACGCGCGCGGGCGACGGCTGGCCGGACCATTTCTGCCACCGGCGCGCTTGATGCCCGCCAACATCATCCGGCGTGATCTGGTGGTCGATGGGGAAATGCTCGGCACCTTGCTGGTGTTGCCGCGCGGCCCGGTACCCAGCGGGGTGGACACCAATTTCCTCCACTCGCAACATCGCCGCGCCGCCCTGCTGGTGCTGCTGCTCGGGCTGTTCAGCCTGCTGCCCGCGACGCTGATCGCGCGCCGGGGGTCAGGGCTGGTCCGCAATATCCGCTCGGCAACAGGCGCGATCAGCCGAGGCGACTACGACATTCGCGTGGCACCCAGCCGGATCCGGGAAATTGGCTCGATCTCGGACAATATCAACGACATGGCTCGCAGCCTGTCCCGGCTTGAAGCCACCCGCCGCCGCATGTTGGCCGAAATCTCGCATGAATTGCGAACCCCGCTGGCGGCGATGCGCGGCGAGATTGACGCGCTGGTCGATGGCGTCCGGCCGCTGCGACCGCAGGCGATGGTCTCCTTGCAGGAAGATGTCATGCAACTCGGCCAGTTGGTCGACGATCTCCATCTTTTGGCGCTGGCCGATCTCGCCGCCCTGCCCTGTCGGTTCGACACGGTGGAGGTCCTCGCCTTGTGCCGCGCCGCCATGGGCCGCATCGCGCCACAGGCGGAACGTGCCGGGATCGACATGGTGCTGAACACGCCGAAGCTGGACGAACTGGCCGCCCGCTGGGACGCGGCGCGGATGCGTCAATTGTTCGGTAATCTGCTGGGCAACAGCCTTGCCTATACCTCCGCGCCCGGCCGGGTTGAAATGACGCTCGCGCTACGGGACCAGAAAATCATGATCCTTGTCGATGACAGCCCGCCCGGCGTCCCGGTCGATCAGCGCGCCCATTTGTTTGAGCCGCTGTTTCGCGGCGATCCGGCGCGCAGCCGTGCCACCGGCGGTAGTGGGCTTGGACTGTCGATCAGCACGGCCATTGTGCAGGCCCATGGCGGGACGATCGACGCCGCGGAGTCCCCGCTTGGCGGGCTGCGTATCGCCATCACCCTACCGCTTGATCCGGAACATCGCGCATGACCGAGACTAAGCCCTATCGCATCTTCGTCGTCGAGGATGACGCCAAGATCGCTGCGGTGTTGCACGATTATCTCCACGCCGATGGCTATCGCCCCGAGGTATTTCCGGATGGGCGGCAGCTTGTCACCGCCGTTCGGGACGATCCGCCTGATGCGATCATCCTCGACCTGATGCTGCCCGGCACCGATGGGTTGCAACTATGCTATCAACTCCGCGCCTTTTCGGCGGTCCCGATCCTGATGCTGACGGCGCGTGTTGATGAGGCCGACCGGTTGCGCGGGCTTGATGGCGGGGCGGATGACTATGTGTGCAAGCCCTTCAGCGCGCGTGAAGTGATCGCCCGCATCGCCGCGCTCATTCGCCGGGTAGAGGGTCGGGTGGTCAACGAACAGGCCCCCGAACATGGCTATGCGGTCGACACTCTGGGGCAGCGGGTGGCATGGGCCGGGCATTGGCTGGGGCTGTCACCGTCCGAACATGCGATCCTTGGCCCGATGATGAAGCAACCGGGCCGGGTCTTCACCCGCGACCAGTTGCTCGAAAAGCTGCGCGATGGCGCGCTGGATACGTCGGATCGCGCCATCGACAGCCATATCAAAAACATCCGCAAGAAAATCTGGGTGGTCGACCCCGACGCCCGGTGCATCGTCTCGGTCTATGGGGTCGGCTATCGGTTCGACCCCTAAGCACCCATCTCCCCTCAGCGATACAGATCGATCAGCGGCCCCATGCGGGTCGCCAGCATGATCGCCGCCAATAGACAGGCCAGCGCCGAAGCGCCGCGCGTGACA
The DNA here is from genome assembly GCA_903821605.1 of uncultured Sphingomonadales bacterium. Classification (GTDB taxonomy): domain Bacteria; phylum Pseudomonadota; class Alphaproteobacteria; order Sphingomonadales; family Sphingomonadaceae; genus Alteraquisediminimonas. The sequence continues at coordinate 105,012 of CAIJLZ010000012.1, forward strand.
CTGGTCCCGACCGCTCCCGCACGGTCGCCGCCCAGCCGCCGACCCAGCAACACCAATCCGACCGGCAGCAGGAGAAAGGCAAACTGGCCGATCTCCACCCCCAGGTTGAAGCCGCCCAACGTCGCCAGCCGATACTGGCTGGTCAGCCCCATTTGTTCGAGCGCCGACGCGAAGCCAAGGCCGTGCAACAGGCCACAGGCAAAAACAATGGCCGTGCGCCCCTTCAGCCGCGTCCCCCAGCCCAACAGGTTAAGCGCCCCCATCAACAAGATGCTGAAGGCGATGGCCGGCTCAATCACCGCCGAGGGCAGGCGCACCAAGCCGAAGGCGGCGAGCGTCAGCGTCACGCTATGCGCGAGGGTAAAGCTGGTGATGACCCCGATCCAATAGCGCCAAGTCGATCCCGCGACCACGATCGTCATCAGAAACAGCAAATGATCATAACCACCCAGAATATGGGTGATGCCGGTGCGGATGAAATCGCCAAAGGCCGCCCATGCGCCGCGAAACAAAAGATGCGTGCCATGATCGGGCGTCAGCAAGGCAAGATCGACCTCATCACCCCGACGCGCCCGCAACGTGATCTGCCGTTCATCCGCGCCGCTGCCGAACAGGTCGGTCGTCACCATGACCTTGGCGGGCGGCCGCACAAAGCGCACCCCCGACAGGATCACAAGATCGGGGGATGGCGCCGCACTCGGTAACGTAACCGATCCCCCCACCACCGGGTCATCCGGCAACATGATCCAGACAAAGCCGGTCTTGGTCGGCCCATCGGGTGACGACACGCGGAAGCGGCGGCTGAACTGGGCGGTGATCGAACCGCGTCCCCGGTCCAGTTCGACCGGCGAAATCGCGCCGTCGCGGTTGGTATCGGCGCCCGCAAGCGCCGATACCGGGACCGAAATGACAAGATAGCCCTTGTCACCCAACAGGTTAAGGGTGGCATTCTGGCGCGGGAGCATATGCGCCCGCGCCGGGATCGCCAGCAGGCCGACCATGATCAGCATCATGGCCAATAGCCAGCGGACCGCCACGAACGGCCGCTGACGATCCGATGCCACCATCATGGTTGCAGCTTACCCTTCAGGCAGCGCCCGATATAGGGGTAAGTATCGGTGATCATGTAATAATAAATGCCCTTGGGGAATTCCGGCGTCACCCCGGTGCGGCCATTGCATTCATCGAGATCACCACTGCCCGCCGAATAGCTATAGTCTTCGGCAAATGTGCCCAACGGCGCCCAATCAGTGGAGGCCCGACCGGAATCCGCGACCGTGTCGATCTTGAAACTGCCGGTGCATTTTTTCAGGCCGCTGGTCGAGTCACTTGCCGTCGTGTAGCAATAACGGGCATAAATCGGATAACCATCCGATGCCCAGCCGACGAGCAACATCTTCGGATTGGCTTCCGACACGGCGGCATCGGTCAGCAGGGCCTCGGGCATGCCATGGTAATGATAAGACCCATTGGGCTGCACATGCGCATTGTTGCTATCGGTGCCAAAGCTGAAAATTTGCGTCGGCTGGATCGCTTCCAACAGCGAACCCGTGCCGCCATCCGGGTTGCAACCCGCTGTGCTGGTCGCGGTGCTGGGGCAATGGCCATTGGTGACCGGATCAAATTTCGCGCCCGACAGCGTATAGCCAACCGCGAGCATCGGTCCGGCCGCAGAATTGCTGGTCGCTTGGCTCGGCGAGATGCTGAAGCTCTTGTTGAAATTCACTTCCTTGATGTAATTATTGCCATTATCCGCGTTCGGAAACGTCCCGACCGCATGGTTCGGCAGGCCGTTTGACGACAAGCTGCGCGCCGTGTCGCTGCAACTCCAGGTCCAGTTGGCGGTCAACGTGCCCGATCCGCCATAGCTTCCGGTGTAGCTGCCCTTTTCCGAGCACAGCACACCCGCCGTTGATGTGCCGCCGGACGTGCTTGATCCGCCCGAACTCGTTGAACTGCTGGAACTCGTCGACGTCGTGGAACTCCCATCCCCGCCGCACCCTGCCAGCGTCAATGCCGCGGCCACCAATATGGCCGGGGCCATCATCGCCCTACTTCCGGTTACGAACTTCAACTTATTCATCTCTCTTCCTTTCCAACTCATACGCGACGTTGACAAAATACAGTCGCCACATGGCGACCTTCACCCTGGCCCAAGACATGCTCAGGACAGCTTCCCCTTCAAGCATCGACCGATATACGGGTAGCTATCGGTGATGATGTAATAATAGGTGCCGTGCGGAAACTCCGGCGTCACCCCGGTGCGCCCGTTACAATCATCCAGATCGCCGCTTCCGGCCACATAGACATGGTCGCCATCAAAGGTGCCGAGCGGCGCCCAATGGGTCGATGGCCGATCCGGTGCACTGTGGGGGTTGATCTGGTAACTGCCGGCGCATCTTTTCAACCCGCTACCGGCATCGTCCGCGCGGCGGTAGCAATAGCGGGCATAGATCGGATAGCCATCAGATGCCCAGCCGACGAGCAGCATCGCGGGCTGCTTGTCGGACAGGCCGGCACGGGCCAGCAAGGCCTCCGGCATCCCATGATAATGATAGGCCCCGCTTGGCTGGACATGGGCATTATTGGCATCAACCCCAAAGTCGAACACCGACTGGCCCAGCGCCTCGATCAGCCAATGGCCAACCGGCCCATCGAGGCTACAATCTTCGCGCCCGACGGCCGTGCCGGGGCAATGACCGTTGGTGACGGGATCGAACTTGACGCCCGCCAGCGAATAGCCAACCGGCAGCATCGGCCCGGCACGCGCCACCGATGCGGCCACCACCGGGAACAGCGGCAGCGATAGGCTGACCTCCTGCGCCCTGATCATGTTCGGATTGCCCGCATTTGGAAACACGCCCACTTCATGATCCGGCAAGCCATTGGCCAGCAATGTGCGCGTCGTGCCGGTGCAACTCCAACTCCAGCTTGCGGTCATCCGCCCGGCGCTATGATAATCGCCCGCATAGCTGCCGCTCTCGGCGCATTTGACGGTGCCGCGCCGCGTTGCGCCATCCTCCCCGCCATTGGCCCCGCCATTGGCCCCGGCAACGGCCGCCACGGCAGGCGCATTGCCGCCCCCGCCGCCAATGTCGCCCAGCATCAACACGCCGATGACGATCACCGGCACCGTCATCAACGCCCCCAAGGCTGTTTTGAACGAGCTTGCGCGCGGGTTCATGCTCAGCCCGTCCGTTTCATACTGCTGGCCACCGCGCCCGTGACGCAGACCGTGGTATAAGGAAAGCTGTTGCTGCTGTGATAATGATAGCCCAGCGCCGTGGTGCTATGGCCTTGGCAATTGTCCAGCGTGCCCGCCGCACTGCCATCTGGTTCGGTTGCGCCGTAGACCGGAAAGCCATCGAACATGAAACCATAGATTTTGGTCTTGGCATCCGGCACTCCCGGCACATCACGCGCCCGGTGGTAGTGATAATCATAGGCGAAACCGGTATGGCCGCCATAGCTGTCAAGCGGTGCCAAATTGCGGAAGGCCGTGATCCGGGCCACGGGTTCGGGCGGGAACAACAGAATGCCGTCAAGCGCAATCCCCGCGCCCGGCAGGCTGGTCACCGCCGTGTTGCTTGACGCGACCTTCGGGGTTGCGGGTATCTCGATCGTCATCGTCTTGGCGGTGGGTGCCGCCTGGATGCAATGGTTGACGATGCCGGAGGTCTCCGCCTGCGCATAGGTCCAGTTATTGACCTCCTGCGTCGCGATCTTGTCCAACTCGGCATCGGTGGTGATGTTGACGCTGCCATCGGCATTGACGATCGACCAGCCGAGACGGCTATCCAGCGTCTTGAGCCAAGCGACCGTGACCTGCACCTCTTCATCCTTGCCGGACGGGTTCTTCAAATTCGCTACGTCATCGACGAAATAGCCCCCCGGTGCGGCATCGCTCGTCGGGCACCATGGCCCGATGCTGTGCGCGTTCGGCATTTCATCGACTTGAAAGCTGTAACAGGTTGACGATGTGCCATCGCTCAGCGTGCACGACTTGGTGGTCACCGGCGTTAGCAGTTCACTACTGACCATCAGGTCCGACAGCTTGGCGGTGGTGGTGGTGCCGCCCGAACTGCTTGAACTGCTGCTGGTCGAACTGCTCGAACTGCTCGATGTCGCGCCATCGCCGCCGCAGCCCGATAACGTCAGCGCGAGCGCCAGCATCCCGGCCGTGGCAAACGGTGCAACGACGGGATGGGCGGGGTGAAATTTCGAGATATGCCTTGTCATGTTCCATTCCTCCTCAAACGCCAGATTGTTGATCAACGCGCTGCCCGGCGAGCCGCCGCATCCGCACCCGTAGCCACAACCAAGCGACCGCCAGCGCCGCAATGGCCAGCCCGGCCCCGGTCCATTCAAAACCGCGCCGCCAGTTGCGGGCATAAAGCGTGAGCGGCTCGTCCGGCGGCGTGTCGCCATCAAATGCAAATTGGGGCGCGCGCACCCGCAGCCCGCTGGGCCAGAGGCCATCCAGCCGCTGAAAACTGGTGATCCGGGCGGTAATCCGCCACGGATCAGCCGGGACGCCTTCCAACAGGAAAACCGCCATCGACATATGGCTACCCGGCATGATCGCGCCGCGGCCAAATTGCGCGCGCCGCCCATTCATGCGGATATCGATGGTCTGGCGCAAATGGGTGGCAAGACAAGCCTCGACGCGCGACAAACCAGCACAGCCGGGCACCCGACTGGCCGCGATATTCGCCGGACCAAAGCCGATCGACAGCAGCCATTGGCCCTGATCCTGCGTCAGATTATACTGCGCACCGGCAATCATATGGGCCGCCACGGGCATTGGTGTGATGACCGGCAGCAGCAATGCTGCCACGGCCCACCATCGATGCAAGACCATCCGCCTGCTCATCCCACCCTCGACATGCCGGTCGCAACCGCGCCGTTCAGACAGGTGGTGAGATAGGGAAAGGCGTTGCTGGCATGATAATGATAGCCAAGCCGCGCCGTGACATGGCCCTGACAACGATCAAGGTCGCGCACCGCGCTGCCATCGGGTTCAGTCGCGCCATAAATGGGGTAGCCGTCAAACATGAAGCCATACACCCTTGTCCGCAGATTGGGCACGCCCGGCACCTCCCGCGCCCGGTGGTAATGATAGTCATAGGCGAAACCGGTATGCCCCCCGGTCGCATCCAGCGGCGCGACATTGTGATAGGTGGTAATCCGCCCCACCGGTTCCGGCGGAAAATACAAAACGCCATCCAGCGCAATGCCCGTGCCCGGCAAGCCGGCAGCGACGATATCGACCGGTTCCGCCGCAGCTCGCGGGACGGATGGGATGAGGATGGTCAATGTTCGAGGTATCGGCTGCGCCTGTACGCAATGATTGACGATGCCGTAGCTCGCCGCCTCACCATAGCCCCAGCGGCCAACCTCCTGATCGGCCACCATCGCCAATTCCGTGTCATTGGTGATATTGACGCTGCCATCGGGATTGACAATCGACCAACCCAAACGTTGATCGATTTCCCGCAGCCAAGCGACCGTGACCTGCTTCTCCTCATCCCGCCCGGCCGGGTTACGCAGGTGGCGAACGTCATCGACGAAATAGCCGCCCGGCTCATATGCGCTGCGCGGGCACCATGGCCCGGCCGCATGGGACGGCATGCTTGTCGTCTGGAAGGCATAGCATGTCGACACCGCGCCATCGCTCAACCGGCATGGTGTTAGCGCCACCGCCGTCGTCAACTCGCGCCGAATCATCAAGTCAGACACCCGGAGCATATGCGAGCCGGTCATGGCATCAGCCATCGCCATGCGGCGGGCGTCGCGGGCATGTCCTGCATAAGCGACAAGCGCAAAAGCGCCGCCGATCAAACATGCCATCAACACCGCCCAAAGGCGGCCAACTTTTCCACGCACCAACGCTACTCCATCACGATCACGCAACCCGAGGCGGGCCAAAGCCCTGCACCGACAACCACACCCGCAACTGGGGCGGCTGATGATTGCTATAAATATTCATTGTGGAAATAATATGGATGGTTTTTATTAAATATGTCGCTCACAAAAATACATTAAAAAACACACATATCGACGAATACCAATTATTCCCGACAAATTCCAAATAACATGTATCCATAAAGGATCATTTAAAAAATCAAATTGGATCCTTCATTAAACATTTTGTCACCCCATAAGGGCTAAACAGCTCCATATTTCCTCCATGATGTGGGAATAGCAGACACATGTCGCAGGGAGTCGGCCACGGCATTCAGTGACAATCCATGTAGGTAGTTGCTTGGCGTTCAAAAAATCATTTGTGCTGGCGGAGGGATTGATCGGCTGCCTGTTGGTGGCCCAGATTATCCGCCTCACCTTGCTTGTCGTGACGCCGCTTGGCCCCTTGGGCGATTGGCAGCCGACCCGTCCGGTTCGGTTTCCTGCGGCGGCACGACAGGCGATTTTTGCCCGATTTGATCCATTTTACCGCGATGTCCCCATGACCCCGGATGCGGGTGGCATGATGGCAGGCCCGGTCCACCTCTATGGCGTCCATGTCAATGCCGACACCGGCAGCGGCACCGCGATCCTCGCGCTGGGCGATGGCGAACAGAAACTCCTCGGCCTGGACGAGTTGGTGGCACCCGGCATCCGGCTTGCCGCCATTGCCTATGACCATGTCGAGATCGATCGCGCCGGTCAGCGGGAGCGGGTGTTCCTCACCTCCCCCGACACCTCCGGCATCCAGCCGCCCGACATGTCAGGGACAGCCCATCCATGAACCGCCATTTCCTTGCCCGCCTCCCCCTTTTGGCTGTGCTACTTGCGGCGCAGCCGTTGGCCGCGCAGCATCTGCTCAACTTTCGCGACGCCGATATACGAGCGTTCATCGCCGATGCGGCGAAAGTGACTGGTCGCACCTTCGTCGTCGATGCGCGGGTGCAAGGCAAGGTCACCGTCGCCGGGGAGCGCCCGCTGTCCCGTGCCGAATATTTCGAGATTTTTCTTTCAACCCTGCGCGCCAACAATCTGGTCGCGGTGCCGATGGCCAATGGCAATTATCGCATCCAATTATTTGACGGCGCGGCCAGCCAGCCAAGCACGATCGGCAGCAAAGGCGCCTCGCGCAACCAGTTGGTGACTGAAATCGTGCGATTGCGTTTCCTTGATGCTGGCCAGTCGCTTGAAACGGTCCGCCCGTTGATCAGCCCACAAGGGGCCGTCACCGCCAATCGCGGGGCCAACAGCCTGATCATCGCCGATTTTGCCGACAATGTCAGGCGGGTGCGTGCCCTGCTTGACGCGGTTGACCGGGACACCAACACCACCCGGCTGATCCCGCTGCGCAATGCCGGGGCGCGCGATGTGTCGGCCTCGCTGCAACAGCTTGGTGCCGGTGGCCAGTCGGGCATCGCGATCGCGGCGATTGATAGTAGCAACAGCATCGCCTTAAGCGGCAACCCCGGCATGGTCGACCGCTTTGCAAAGCTGGTGGATGACCTAGATCAGCGCGCCGAATCCGCCAGCGAGATCCGCGTCCATTTCCTCCAGCACGCCAATGCACAACGGCTTCTGCCGACGTTGCAGCAACTGGTCGGCGGCGGCAGTGATCCGACGCCTCCGTCCAACAGCCCGGCGGCGACGGGTGCATCGGGATCAACCGCCTCCATGGCCAATCCGATGGGCAGTCGCACCGGTGGGTCAAACGGGCCAAGCAGCAGCGCCAGCGCCGGCGCCAACGCCAATAACGCGCCCGCCGCCACGCCAACCAGTGGCAGCATCGCGAGCTATGGCCCGGCGATTATCACCCGTTATGAAGGCGCGAACGCGATCATTGTCGCCGCCAATAGCGATGTGCAGCGCAAGCTGGGCGAACTGATCCGCCAGCTCGACACCCGCCGCCCGCAGGTTTTGGTCGAAGCCGTGATCGTGGAAATCGGCAATGACGCCGCGAAAAAATTGGGTGTTCAATTTCTGATCGGCGGCAAGAACATGCCGTTTTTGGCCACCAATTATTCCAACGCCAACCCGAACATTCTGTCCCTTGGCGGCGCGGCGGCGGGCTATGCGCTATCCAAGACGACCACGACCATCGACAGCAATGTCGTCACCACATCAGACAGCAGTCCGTTCGGCACGACATTTCAAGAATCCGCCGCCAATGCCTTGCTCAACGCGACCGGCGGCTTTGCGGGCGGGGCGGGCACCTTTGGCAATAATGGCGTATTCGCCTCGATCATCAACGCGATCCGATCCGATACCAGTTCCAACCTGTTGGCCGTGCCGCATCTGGTGACGCTGGATAACCAGCCCGCGCGCTTTCTGGTCGGGCAGGAAGTGCCGATTGCCACCGGCGAGGCGCTGTCCAAGAACTTCGACAATGCCTTCCGCACGGTCCAGCGCGAAGAAGTCGGCATCAAGCTGGAGGTCACCCCACAGGTCAATGACAGCGGCGAGGTCATGATGACGTTGCGGCAAGAAGTGTCGAGCATCGCCGGACCGGTTTCGACCCAATCGAGCGATCTCGTCATCAACAAGCGCAGCTTCGAGACCGTGTTGACGGCTGATGACGGCCAGATTCTCGCCATTGGCGGGCTGCTGAACGACGACGAACGCCGAACGATTGAACGCATTCCGCTGCTCGGTGATGTGCCGCTGCTGGGCCAGTTGTTCCGGTCGCGCAGCCGCAGCCATGCCAAGACCAATTTGATGGTCTTCATCCGCCCGACCGTGCTGCGCGACAGCGCCGATAACGCTGCCTTCACCGCCCGGCGTTACGGCCAATTGCGCGCGGCCCAGCTTGCCCGCAACCCGGATACCGAACCCGAAATCGACCTGTTGGTCCGCGACTATCTCGGCACGGTGCCGCCGGTCGCGGCCGGGCGTTCCGATGATGCGGTCATCGTCCCGCCCCCGCCCGCATCGCCGCCCGCGGGCCAACCATGACCATCTGCGCGCCCCTGCCCTATGGCTTTGCCCGGCGGCACGGGGTGGTGCTGCGTGCCGCAACGCCAGAGCCGGTGATTGCCCTGCGCGCCAACGCCGAACCTTGGGTGCTGATGGAGGTGCGCCGCTGGCTAGGGCAAGCCTTCACCTTGGAACATGTCTCGCCCGGCCAGTTCGATGGCTTGCTCGCCGATCTTTATGCGCTCGACATGGGCAGCGCCGAGGTGGCCGGTGCGATGGCGGTGGGCGCGGATAGCCTCGACCTGCTCGCCACCGATCTACCCAGTGCCGATGACCTGCTCGATAGCGCCGATGACGCACCCGCGATCCGATTGATCAACGGCATCATCGCCGACGCCGCGCGCCAAGGCGTTTCCGATATCCATGTCGAACCTTATGAAACCGCGCTGGTCATTCGCATGCGGGTGGATGGCCTGTTGCGCGAGGTGCTGCGCATGCCGCCCCATGTCGCGCCCGTGCTGGTCAGCCGGATCAAGGTCATGGCCCGGCTCGATATCGCCGAACGGCGCGTGCCGCAGGATGGGCGCATCGGGCTGACGCTGGGCGGCAAGGCGCTGGATGTCCGGGTTTCCACCCTGCCTAGCCGGGCGGGTGAGCGGGTGGTGCTGCGCCTGCTCGACAAGGACAATGCCGGGATTGATTTCGATGCACTAGGGCTGAAAGGCAGCGCCGACCGCATCTTGCGCGCTGCGCTGGATGAACCGCATGGCATCATCCTTGTTACCGGCCCAACCGGATCCGGCAAAACAACGACGCTCTATGCCGCGCTCAAGGCGTTAAACGATGGCCGGCGGAATATTCTCACGGTCGAGGACCCGGTCGAATATGCGGTTGATGGCGTCGGCCAGACCCAGGTCAATGCCAAGGTCGGGCTGACCTTTGCCGCCGGGCTACGCGCCATCCTGCGGCAAGACCCGGATGTGGTGATGGTCGGCGAAATCCGCGACCGCGAAACCGCCGATATTGCGGTGCAGGCCTCGCTCACCGGTCATCTCGTCTTGTCCACCGTCCACACCAATGACGCGATTGGGGCGATTACTCGGCTACGCGACATGAAGGTCGAGCCGTTCCTCATCGCCTCGGCCCTGCGCGCCGTCATCGCGCAGCGGCTGGTGCGCCGTCTATGCCCGGGCTGCCGCATCGCATCGCAGTTGGATGCGCCGTTGCCCGGCCTCGCCTTACCGGTCGGCACCATGGTGTGGCGCGCCAACGGCTGCCCCGCCTGCCAGCAAAGCGGCTATCGTGGCCGCATTGGCCTGTTTGAAGCGGTGCGCATTGATGACCGGATGCGGGCGATGATCATTGCCGATGCCGATGAAGCCAGTCTCGCCCGCCATGCTTTTGCCGCCACGCCAACCCTTGCCGCCGCCGTCGGCGCACTGGTGCGACAGGGCGACACCTCGCCGGAAGAGGCCATTCGCATCGCGCGGCAGGCGGACGGAGAATCCGACCATGGCTGAATTTCGCTATCGCGTCATCGACCCCGCCGGTCGCGGCCGCGAAGGGCGCATCGCGGCACGCGACCGGGAAGAAGCAGGCCGCGTGCTACAGGACCGCCGGCTGTTCGTCGTCGACTGCATCGCCCTGTCGCCGGATGAACCACGCCCCCGCGCGCCGGCGCTGATCGCCTTGTCGCGGCCACGTCGCCAACGCCTCTCCGCCCGCGAACTGGCGCTGTTTACCCGGCAACTATCAACCCTGACCCAAGTGAGCCCGCTGGAAGAAGCGTTGCGCACCGTCGCCCGGCAAAGCGAGGCCGCGCATGTCCGGCGCATCATCGGCCATGTCCAATCGGGCATTCTCGAAGGTCGCCGCCTCGCGCTCGCGCTTGCGCTCGAACCGGCAAGCTTTCCGCCGCTCTATCGCGCGATGATCGCGGCGGGCGAGAGTGCCGGGAGCCTGCCCGAAATTCTCGACCGGCTGGCGGCCCTGCTGGAACGACAGGCGGAAGTGCGCGGCAAGCTGATCGCCACGCTCGCTTATCCGCTGGTGCTGGCGCTGGTCGCGCTGCTGGTGGTGGCGGCGCTCATGATTTGGGTCGTGCCCCGGGTGGTCGAACAGTTCGACACGGTTGGCCAGCAACTGCCGCTGCTGACCCGGATCGTCATCACCCTGTCGGACCTTGCCGCCAACTGGTGGTGGCTCGGCCTAGCCATAACGGGCGCGCTGGCGTTCGGGGCCGTGCACCTGCTGCGTTTGGCTGGACCCCGGCTGACATTCGATGGCTGGCTGTTGCGGGTGCCGCTGATCGGTCGGCTGGTGCGCGATCTCCATGCGGCACGCTTCGCCCGCACGCTTGGCACCATGGTCGCCAGCCGATTGCCCTTGGTCGAGGGTCTGGAACTGACCCTGCCGACGATCCACAATCGGGTACTCGCCGGGGCCACGCAAATGCTCGCCACCCAAGTGCGGGGCGGCGGCAGCCTGTCCGGCGCGCTGCGTAGTTGCGGCCTATTTCCGCCATTGCTTGTCTATCTTGTCGCCAGTGGCGAAAGTTCGGGGCGGCTGGATCTCATGCTGGAACGCGCCGCCGACTATCTCGAACGCGAATTCGACCGCTTCACCGCGACCGCGATGGCGCTGCTCGAACCGGCAATCATCGTCGTCATGGGCGCGGTGGTCGCGCTCATCATTCTGGCGATCCTGCTGCCCATTCTTCAACTGCAACAATTGACCGGAGCCTGAGCCATGCCCTTATGGTCCCCACCCGCGCGCGCAAAAGCCGCCCGCCCGTCAAGCGAACAGGGCTTCACCTTGGTCGAACTGATGGTGGTGATCTTCATCATCGGCCTGCTTTCCACCGTGGTGCTGATCAACGTCTTGCCAAGCCAAGACCGCGCGATGGTGACCAAGGCACGGGCGGATATCGCGACCTTGTCGGCGGCGATGGAGATGTATCGGCTCGACAATCTCGCCTATCCGGCGGCGAGTGACGGGCTGCAAGCGCTGCGTGATCCGCCCGCCAGCCTCACCGATGCCAGCCGTTACCGACCGGGCGGCTATGTCCGCTCGCTGCCCGCTGATCCCTGGGGTCGTCCCTATCAGATCAAGACCCCCGGCGCGGATGGCAGCCCTTTCCAAATCTATTCGCTAGGGGCCGATGGCGCGCCCGGCGGGAGCGGCGACAATGCCGATATTCTTGACAGTGCGCGTTAATCGATCCCGGCGATTAGCCGCGGGCTTCACGCTTGTCGAACTGATGGTGGTGCTGTTCCTGATCGGCATGGCCGCCGCGACCGTGGTGATCGCCCTGCCGCGTGCCGGTGGTGATCTTGGCGAGCAGGCCGCACGCTTCGCCGCGCGTGCGGCGGCGCTGCGCGACCGGGCCGTCGTGACCGGCGCCCCCGCTGGCCTTTGGGCAAGCGCCACCGGCTATGGCTTTGAACGATATACCGCTCAGGGCTGGGAACCCTTGCGCGACCATCATATCCCGCCTGCCGACTGGCCACGCGGCACCTTGGTGCGGGTCGATGGACAGCCGCAAGGCCGCATCGCGTTCGACCGGCTTGGTCTGCCTGATCGCGCCCTCACCATCGACCTGACGCAACGCGGCGAGCGCGCCCAAATCCATATCGATGCCGCAGGCGAGATCGAGCTGCGATGATGCGCACGGATAACGGCTTCACCCTGCTGGAAATGCTGGTCGCGCTGGCGGTGATGTCGCTGGCGGCGCTGGCGCTGATCCGGCTTGATGCGGTGGCGGTGCGCGGGGCGGCAGACCTTGGCAATGATGGCCTTGCGCGCATCGTGGTCGCCAATGCCGCCAGCGACCTCTTAACCGACCCGACGCCGCCCGCCATCGGCGCACATAGCGCCCGGGTTGATAATGGCGGCATGGGATGGACCGTACGCCGCCATGTCGAACTGATGCCCGATCCCGGATTAATGCAGGTGCGGATCGATGCCAGCGGCGACCAGGGTGGGCGCGCCACATTGACACTGATGAGGCCCGCCCGATGACCCGACCCCCTCCGCTCGTGCCCGATGGTTTCACGCTGGTCGAACTGTTGATCGCGCTGGCCCTGTTCGCGCTGCTTTCCATCGCCGGGCTATTGTTGCTGCGGACCAGCGTCGATAGCCAGTCGGCCATTTCCCGACGATTGGATCAACAGGGCCGGATCGAACGGTTGCGGGCCTTGCTCGCCAATGAATTTGGCACGGCAGTCGGGCGCATCGGGCGGGATGCACAAGGCGCACGGCACGCGGCCTTCATCGGCTGGCCCCAACAGATCGCGTTCGTCAGCATCGGCGAAGAGGCCGGGACCATCAGCCGGGTCGAAGCCATTGGCCTGCGCTTCACCCGCAACCAGCTTGTCATGACCCGCAGCCATAGCCTCGATGGCATTTTGCAGGGGGAGGAAAGCACGCTGCTGCGCGACCTGCGTGACGCCCGCTTTCGCTATCGCGCGGACGACGGCCAATGGCGCGATCAATGGCAGGCTGAACAGCCCCACGCCCTACCGCGCGCAGTCGAATTGAACCTGCGCGGCAAAGGGCTTGGCCCGCTGACATTACATATTCCACTCGCCCCGGATGGCGTGGCGCCAATGCCGGACCTGCGCCGATGACGGCGTTCCCGGCGCATGAGCGCGGCGCGGCGCTGCTGACCGTGTTGTTGCTGGTCGCCGTCATGACGGTGGTGGCGGCGACCGCGCTGGAACGCCTGACCTTGGCGACCCGGCGCGCCGCGAGTGGCGCGGCAATGGATCAGGCCCGGTTGAATCAGCTCGCGGTCGAACAGCTTGCGCTGCGGCGGCTTGGCCAAATGTTGAGCGCCAAGGCCCCTGTTGCCGACTGGATCGACCGGCCATTGACCCTGTCACTCCCGCAAGGAGAGGCTGAGTTCCGTTTCAGCGATGGCGGCAATTGTTTCAACCTCAACAGCCTCGCCAGCGATGACGGGGATCAGCGCGACCGCGCGCGCACTCAATTCGCCGCGCTGATACAGCTAAACGGCGTGACGGCGAGCGCTGCTGGGCGGATTGTCGCACAGGCCGCCGACTGGGTTGATGGGGACCAGCTCATCACCCCTGGTGGCGGCGAAGATCATGCCTATGGCGATGGTGCCCGTACCCCGGATGGACCGATGGCCGATCCCAGCGAGCTGCTCGCCCTGCCCGCCATGACCTCGGCAAACTGGCGTCTGATGGCGCCATGGCTCTGCGCCCTGCCACATCGCGACGCCTCAACATTCAACATCAACACGCTGCGCCCCGGCCAAGCGTTGCTGCTGGGGCTGATGACGCCCGGCCTGCCACTAGAACGGGCGCGGACGCTGCTTGCCGCGCGCCCATCGGGTGGCTTTGCCAGCACCAATTTATTCGCCACCGAACTGAGCGCCAATACGACCCCGCTGGCACCGTCCCTCCTCCGCCAACTGAGCCTCACCAGCCGCTGGTTCCGGCTGCATAGCGTGGTTCATCTTGGCGGGATCGACCTCGCGATGGACAGTCTGGTCGATGTGGCGGATGGCGACCCACGCATCGTCCAGCGGCGACGGGAGACCATGTGATGACCGCGCGCCTGTTGCTGAGCCTGCCGCCTCGTCTTGCCGGGAAGGTCGCCCCCGCCACACCAGCGCCCAGCCACTGGTGGCTGATCGATGATGCGGGCGGCATCCGTGCTGGCACATCGCAGGATTGGCCAGATGTCCTGCCGCACCCCGGCCCGATCATCGCGCTCGCCCCGGTGGCCGATGTCACGCTGCGGCAGGCCGCCATCGGCGGTCTCGCCCCGCGTCAGGCGGCGATGGCTGCCCGGCTGTTGCTGGCGGATGGGTTGGCCGATCCCGTGGACGCGCTGCACCTTGCCATTGGCAGTCATGACGCCAGCGGAGAGATGCGACCGGTCGCCATTTGCGGGCGGGAGCAGATACAGGGCTGGCGCGATTGGCTGGCGGCACTGGGCATCACCGCCGATCACCTTGTACCGCTGGCGTGCCTGTCCCCCATCGCCGATGACACGGCAGGCGGCGCGCTGCACATCACGCTTGGCGACCAAGACTGGGTCCGTACCCGTGATCTTGTCTTTCCGGCTGATCCCGCACTGATCAATCTGTTGACAAGCGGTCATCTCGCCGAGGCCAGTCAGGTGCAGCTCGACGCCGCCCTGATTGCTCTTGCCGATCATCTCCCGCTCGACCTGCTGGACGATCCCTTTGCTCCCGGCACCGGGCAGTTTGCCGACCGCCGGATGAGGCGCCGGCTCGGCACATGGGCGGCGCTAATGGCAGGTATCAGCCTTGCCCTCCCCCTCACCGAAACGGTGCGACTCAAGCTGGACCGCCAACGGCTCGACCGGGACAGCGCGGCAATGGTGGAAAGCGCGCTTGGCCGCGCGCCGCCGCTGGAAGAAGCGGTTGCCGCGCTGGATGCCGACCTTGCCCGGCGCGGGGGACTGCCGGGCCGGGCCAGCCTGCCATTGGCCGCGTTGTTGCGCGCATTGGAACCACAACCGACGGTCGCCATCAATCGGGTCGACTGGCGCGGCGATGGGCGGCTCGACGTCACGCTGGCTGCCCCCCGGCCCGATCAAATCGATCCGGTGGCGCAGGCACTGCGCGATAGCGGCTATCGGCTGGTCATGACGCCACGCGCCGATGGCAATGGGGGGGCGCTCGCCGATCTGGTGATGGAGCCTGCATCATGATCGCATCATCGCGCCAATGGTGGCAGGGGTTAATGCCGCGCGAACGGGCGGGGATCGCGGTCGCCGGGCTGTTGACGCTTGCGATCTTGGGCTGGCTGTCGGTGTGGCGGCCGCTGGTGAATGGGCAGCCAGCGGCGCGGCAAGATCATCTGCTCGCCGTCCGTCGCCACGCCGCCATCCAGCAGCGACTGGCCGACCGCGAAGCCATCCGCCGCCAAGCGACGCCGGGCCAAAACGCCGCGCCCTTGGCCGAACGGGTGACGCAATTGGCAGCCGAGGCGGGGCTAAGCGGCGACCGGATCGACCCCGCCAGCCATGATGGCGCACGCATCACCATCGACCATGGGCGCGCCACGGCGGTGCTGTCTCTGCTCCACCGGCTGGAGGCGGAGGGCATCATGGCCAGCGAATTGAGCTTGCGCCGCCATGGTGATGGCACGGTCGCCTTCACGGCAAAATTGCGGAGGATGGGATGAAGCGTCACGCCGTCGCGATGATCTTGCTGGCGCTGGTGGCGCTGATCTTGTTCATGCCCTTGCGGCTGGTGCTGGCGGTCGCCCGGCCTGATCGACTGAATGCGCGTGAGGTCAGCGGTACGATCTGGTCGGGCCGGATGGAGGATGCGCGATTTGGCAGTTTTGATCTCGGCGCCTTCACCGTCCGCTTGCAACCCCTGCCCTTGCTGCGGGGCGAGGCTCGGCTTGACCTGCTGCGCGAGGGACCGCAGCCATTGCGCGCCACCCTGTCCCTGCGCCCCGGCCAATTCGCGGTGGAAAGCGTAAGCGGGACATTGCGACGCGGGCAGGTCATGGATTGGCCAATCGAGCGACTGGAACTCGACAATGCGACGCTCGCCCTGTCCGCCAGCGGTTGCCGCGCCGCCAGTGGGCAAATCCGCCTCCTCATCGGCAGCGGCGCGACCGGGACCCGCATGATGCCGCCGCTTATGGGGCCAATCGCTTGTGTCGGCGAAGAGGTACAAATTCCACTGGCGAGCGCAACGGCCCGTGAGCGGCTAACGGTCGCTTTCTCGCCCGCCGGGGATTATCGCGTCGATCTCAGCCTGCCGGCTGGTCCTGATGGCAAGCTGTTCAACCAGCAAATGCGCGGCCGGTTCTGAACATGGTCGCAATGCCCATCCTAACGCCCGCGGTCTGGCAGATGATCGGCGGCCTGCTTGGCCTGATCGCCGGGAGCTTCATCGCCACCTTGGTGCTGCGCTGGACGACAGCGCGCCGCATCACCGGGCGATCAAGCTGCGATAATTGTGGCCGACGCTTAGCGAGCGGGGAACTGGTGCCATTACTGTCCTGGCTCGTGTTGCGCGGGCGCTGCCGCCAATGCCGTGCGGCAATTCCGCTATTCCATCCCCTGGTCGAAAGCGCCGCCATGGTGATCGGCTGCGGGGCGACGGCCCTGCAACCGGATATCAACGGCATCGCCTTGGCGCTGTTCGGTTGGCAGTTGCTGACGCTCGCCTTGCTGGATGCCCGCGCCTTCTGGCTGCCGCATCGGTTGACAGGCTTGCTGGCATTAACCGGCCTGATCATTGCCGAACCGGCCTTGGGCGTGCCGCTTACCGATCGGTTGGTGGGCGGGGTCGCCGGCTTCGGGCTGCTGACCGCGGTCCGGCTCGGCTATCATAAGCTGCGCGGACGGGAAGGCATGGGCGGCGGCGACCCTCGGCTGTTTGGGGCGATCGGCTTGTGGATCGGATGGCCATTCCTGCCGCTGGTGTTGATGCTGGCCGCCTTTGCCGGGGTCGCTATCGGGCTACTCCCCTTGGCCCACCCCGATGCGACCATCGACTGGCGTCGCCGCCGCCTCCCCTTCGGGACGTTGCTGGCCCTGGCCACCATGGTCTGCGGGGCCATGCTGGCCGCGCCGCTCCCATGAGATGCCCGCCCATTTTGCCATCATCGGGTCGACGGCACGCAATCATTGGACTTCCGCCAATTTTTGTACGAATATAAAAAACTGTATATTGGAAATAAATATGATGGTTCGCACCCACTCGCTTGCCCTGTTGGGCCTGATCATTTGGATCGCCTTCTGCCTCGGCGCGCCTCTGGCATTTCAGGACCAACGCTTGCGCGCCAGCTATGTCGATGCGGAACGGTTGCAAGCCCTTTGTCACAGAAACCATGGTGATCCGGACGCACCGGGCCTAACCCCCGAACGCCGCGCCCTTGTCTTGGCGAAACATGACCGCTGCGACAAGCACATGTCGCTGGTGCATTATATCTCCGGGCATTTCATGGAATATGAGACCGCCGTCATGAAATTGGCAGCGGTCAGCGCCTTGCTCGTGCTTGGCGCTTATGGTGTGTATGTGATCAGCAATTACCGGCGGCCCAAGCGCTGGCACGATCCCGAAAATCGTCCCCACGCCCAGCCGGCCAAAACAGCGACGGCGGCGCCTCGCCCCCGCCGCCGCCCGAATTGGAATCGCGACACTCTCCCGCCGCCGCCAAAGCCTTAAAGGTGCATGCCGCCGCTGGCGCGGATGCGTTCACCCGTCACCCAGCCGCCCGCTGGTGACGCGAGAAAGGCAACCACGCTCGCAATATCTCCGGCCTTGCCGATCTCGCCCAGCGCGGTGGCAGACTTAATTGCGCCCATGAATTGATCGTCCAGTTCACCGATAAAATCGGTCGCGGTCGCGCCCGGTGCGACGGCATTGACGGTGATCTTGCGGCTGCCCAAGCCCGCCGCCAGCGACAGGGTGATCGAATCCACCGCCGCCTTTGACGCGGCATAAGCGATGAAAGCCGGATAGGCGTTATGGCTGACCATTGACGAGATGTTGATAATCCGTCCGCCATCCCGCAGGCGCGGCACGGCCTGTTGCGTCACGAACAACAGGCCCTTGACGTTGACGGCAAATGCCTTGTCAAAATCGGCCTCGCTGGTGGTCCCGACATCGCCCACCACGCCCACGCCAGCATTGTTGACGAGAATGTCAAAGCGCTCAATCCCGCGCGCAGCCAGTGCGGCGTCCAGCTCGCGGAAGATATTCGCAATGCCGGTCATCTCACCCACATCGCCCTGCACGAGAAATCCGTCACCACCAGCCGCCTTGATCGCGGCCAGCGTGTCATCGGCGGCGGTTTTGCTCTGGCCATAATGCACCGCAACCAGTGCACCATCGCTGGCAAGCTGCTTTGCAATCGCCCGACCGATGCCGCGCGAGGCGCCGGTCACCAAGGCCACTTTGCCTGCCAAACAACCCGCCATGCCCATCTCCTCTGATGTTTCGCCGCCGCTGCTGTCGCGGCGATGACCCGAACGATAGAGGTCAGGCAAGACGGGGTCTACTTGGCCATTTGATCAGAAGCGGTGCCGTCATCCGGGCAGACAGGCCGCTCACTCGGCGGCGATGAGCTGCTCAGTCGCGCGGGTGCCGGTCAATAGATCATCCGCCACCATGCCAAGCCGGTCGGCCATGGCCTGCACCGTGCCGAAGGTGGCCGCAAGAAAGCTTGGGAAGGCACCGAATGTAACGATGGTGCGGCGGCCAGGCTTGCGAATCCAGACGGAATAAATCCACCTGCCACGTTCCGCATCCGGTGGGCGGCGAATGATGATCCGGGACAATTCCCGTTTCTGATCAACGACCTGATAGCCCTTGTCCACAATGGCTTCGAGCAATTGGTCAAACAGAGTCGCGCGGCTGATATCGGTCGATACATCGATCCGATAACGGGGCATCAAGCCCATCAGCCTTGACGATGAACGTCCCATGGCAACCCCTTATGCGAACATCTTCGCACCCAAGTTCCAGTAGTTTCTGTCACTTGGCCGCCCTTTCTTACATTCATTCTGGATAAAATTCCAGTCTGGAGATTCATCAGACAGTCCCAATCCGAGACGTAATTTCCCCACGCTGACACACTACCTCTGACAAGTTAGGATCGACCGGCGGCAAACAGCACCGAAAAGACGGGCCGCCTTGGTGCCAATACATTGTAATTCTGGGTCGACCTTGCCCGCAGATCGCGCTACGAACCCTTGTCATCGAAATGTCACAAAACTGTCACAAAAAGGAAATTAAGCATCAGACAGGTCGCCGCCTTGCCCTATCGTTTCACCAGCAACCCCATCGGCATGGAGGTGCTGCTGGTCACGTCCCGTGACACCAAACGCTGGGTGCTCCCCAAGGGCAATATTGTCAGAGGCTTATCCGCTCCTGCTTCCGCCGCGCATGAGGCGGAAGAGGAAGCAGGCATTCTCGGCGCTGCCAGCCCGATAGCCATCGGAACCTATCGATACTGTAAGCGGCGGCGCAACGGCACATCATCGATGGTGGATGTCGATGTCTTCCCGCTCGCCGTCACGACCGAGTTGGACGAATGGGAAGAGCAGGACGAACGCGAACGCCGCTGGTTTTTGCTGGAAGACGCCGCGCAAGCCGTTGACGAGCCAGATTTGCGTGACCTGATCCGGCATTTTCAGGCCAAGTGAGCCCTCAGCGGCGCGGCTGGCCCAACGAGGTCAGCCCGCCGCCCGATGCGCCGCCGAAGCGATAGCCATAGGTCCACGCGAACGGCCCGCTATAGGCGAAGGTCGGGCGATAGGCCGACACCTGTTCGGCCCGCAAAATCCTATTGGTCCGACTATCAAGGATCAGCATCCCCTCTGGCCGCCGTACCGCCAGCACCGCATGATCGATCTTACGATAGACATCGCGCACGACCAGCAGGAACATCTCCTCCTCGGGGACGCCCAGCGCCTTGAGCAGCGCCATCTTGGCGATGGCCATATCTTCGCAATCGCCTTTGCCGGTCAGCAACGTCTCGGGTGCCGCTGCCCATTGATCCGGCCCTGCATCCGCGACATAGGCGACCCGCTGATTGACCCAGTCATTGATCATCCAAATCTGATCTGCGACCTCCTGCTGCCGGGCGCGCGAGAGAATATAGACCGATGCGCCCTCCCCCTCACCTAAGCCCATTGCCCGCACCTGCATCCAGCGCAGGCTGAGCGAGGTTGCCCCGACGGGAAGCGCAACCGAACTGAAGACATCGGGCGCGGGTGGGCGCACCGGCGGCGGTGGGGGCGCGGGGCACGCCTCGGTTGCTGGCGGGGTCGAGACAGATGGCGGTTCGAGCGGCGCGCCTTCAGGCGGCAGGGCGGGCGGTTGGGCACAGACCGGGGCAAGCGGCGACAGGCCGTCCGACGCCGTCGTGGTCATGATATCCTCAGGCGCGCCCGATGCCGCGTCCTGACCCATAACCGGCGTCACCGCCAGCAGCACCGCGGCAGTGGCCAGCCAATCCATTGCTGCACGGGATGGCACGCGCATCATCCCTCTCTCCTCGACCCGTTCGGCAAGATCATATGTCGCCCACTGCCCGCTTGTCACCTTCCTTGCGCCAAGCGGGCGCATGGATCAGGCCAGCACTTCCGCGAACAGGCCCATCATTGCGTCCCATGAACGCGCATCCGCCTTGGCGTCATAACGCGCGAAGTCCGGCGCGCCCAGTTGCGCGGCATCGGGATTGGTGAAGCTGTGCACGACACCGCCATAGACATGAAGCTGCCAATCCACACCGCCCGCGCGCATTTCCGCTTCAAAGCTGGCACGTTCGGCAGCCGTGATCCCGGGATCGTCCGCGCCAATGCAGGCCAGCACCCGACCCTTGATGTTCTTCGCATCCTCCGGCCTTTGCGTCGCCAGCCCGGAATGGAAACCAATAGCGGCGCCAATTTCCGCCCCGCCACGGGCCAATTCCAATGCGACCGTGCCGCCGAAGCAATAACCGATGGCCGCGACCCGGCTGGGATCAGCTTCGGGTCGGGCACACAAGGCCTGCAACCCTCCTTCGGCAATGGCGCGGATCTGGAGCGGGTCTTCGCGCAACGCGCCAATGATCGGCATGATTTCCGGAATGGTGGCATAGAGCTTGCCATGGCCGTGAATATCGCACGCGAGCGCCGCATAGCCCAGCGTCGCCAGCCGCTCTGCCCGCGCCTTGGCGTGCGCACCCAGCCCAAACGCCTCGGGAAAGACTAGCACGGCGGGGCGACGGCCCGCACCGGCGCTATCATCAACGTAGAAATGGCTTTCCATCTGAAGGCCATTGGCCTCGTAGTTCAACACGTCATGGCGCATCTATGCCTCTCCTCTGGCTGCGGCGTTCATTCATCGGGCAACAGTCATAACCACTGCCAAATGAAATCCCAGCCCCTTTTGCGCGCCTTGTCCGGATGCACCCCGGCCCCCAAGATCAATCCGGCGGCACTTCGAACGGCGCGGTCGAAGGCGGCAACGAATCCGGGATATAGGGCTGTTCGCTGGGCGATTCCCCCGGGAAGCGGTCAGGCTCAACCGGCGGTTGTTCGATCGGGGAACTATCTGGCCGTTCATCCGGGTGGCGGAACGGGGTTTCCGGCTCAACCGGTGGGCTATCCGGATGCGGGTCCGGTCGCTGCGATAGGGGATTGGTCGTGGCCATGTTCGACTCCGGTGCAATTGTCACATGACCGTCAGGGTAAACCGGGCTTTTCCGCCGCACCATATTCCGGATCAATACCTAGATCGGATCACGCCTGCGCCGGTCCACCCCGGCGCGCACCAAAGATTGTCACCCCGACACCGCCAAGGATCAGCGCCATGCCAATGAGGTGATAGCGGTGAAGCGGCTCATGCAGCACAAAGGTCGCCAGCAAGGCCCCGAACAACGGCATCAGGCTGATCGCCTGCCCCGCCCGGCCCGGCCCGATCTCTGCCACCGCGCGGTTATAGAGAAAATAGGCGATGACCGATGGGAAGATCGCGACATAGATAAACGCGCCGAACACGCTGGGCGTCCAGACAATCTGTTGCGCCGCCTGCCATTCGGTCAAGGCAAAGGGCGTCATCGTCAGCGCCCCGATGATGAACGTGGCCGCCAACAGGCTGGCCTGCGCGACCGCCGGACGCAGACGCAATAAGGCGGTATAAACGGCCCAGCCGACTACCCCGCACAACACCAACACATCCCCCTCGCCAAACTGGAGTTGCGTAATCGCCGCGACATCCGCCTTGAACACGATCAGCGCCACCCCCAGCGTCGAGAGCATCACCCCGGACAATTGCCACCCACTCGGACGCACGCGAAAAATCATCCGGTCGATCAGCAGCACCAGCGCCGGGATCGCCGCCTGCATCAACAGGCCATTGGTGGCGGTGGTGTAATGCAGCCCCTTATAGAGAAAACCGTTGAAACCGGCGACCCCGATCACGCCCAATGCCACCACCACCGGCCATTGGCGCAGCATGGCTGGCAGATCGGCACGGAACTGGCGGAACACCAGTGGCAGCAGGAGGGTGCAGGCGAGCAACCAACGC
Organism: uncultured Sphingomonadales bacterium; assembly: GCA_903821605.1. GTDB lineage: Bacteria > Pseudomonadota > Alphaproteobacteria > Sphingomonadales > Sphingomonadaceae > Alteraquisediminimonas. Next base: position 127,927 of record CAIJLZ010000012.1, read on the forward strand.
ACGAACGACAGCGTAAAGGGCGGAATATCATCACGCATCGCCCGGCCCACCAGCGAATTGCCGGCCCATAGCAGCATGACCAGCGCCAGCATCGCATAGGCCTTGGATGCAGGACGAGAATGGGGCATCGGGCTTCCTCTTGGCAAACGGAAGGCGCTTTGTAGCGGGGCCAACGCCACTCGTCACCGCCCGAAACACGTCATCGCCATCTGCCCCCGATTGAAACTCGCTTTTGACCGCCAAAACCGCTATCGGCCCTCACCATGACCACCGACACCGCTACCCCGCCGAGCATCGGCCACGACCGCCGTACGTTCGCGATCATTTCCCACCCGGACGCCGGCAAGACCACGCTCACCGAAAAGCTGCTGCTGTTCGGTGGCGCGATCCATGCAGCGGGCGAAGTGAAGGCGCGCGGCGCCAATCGCCGGGCGCGATCCGACTGGATGAAAATCGAGCAACAGCGCGGGATTTCCGTCACCTCCTCGGTGATGACCTTCATCCGCGACGGGCTGACCTTCAACCTGCTTGATACGCCGGGCCACGAGGATTTCTCGGAAGATACCTATCGCACCCTGACGGCGGTTGATTCGGCGGTGATGGTGATCGACGCCGCGCGCGGGATCGAAAGCCAGACCCGCAAATTATTCGAGGTCTGCCGCCTGCGGTCGGTGCCGATCATCACCTTCATCAACAAGGTCGACCGTGAAGGGCGCGAACCGTTCGCCCTGCTCGACGAGGTGGCGGATCAGCTTCAGCTTGATGTGTGTCCGATGAGTTGGCCAGTCGGCATGGGTGGCCAGTTCGAAGGCATATACGACCTTGAACAACATCGCTTGATGCGCCCGACGGGCGACAGCCGCGCGTTCGAAGGCGATGTCACCCAGATCGACGGGCTGGACGATACCCAACTCGATAACCTGATTTCCGCCAATGCCGCCGCCCAGTTGCGCGAAGACACCGAACTGGCGCAGGCGGGCTATGAACCGTTTGATGTCGAGGCCTATCGTCGCGGCGACCTGACGCCGGTCTTTTTCGGTTCGGCACTGAAGGAATTCGGCGTGGCAGAGTTGATCAGCGCGCTAGCCCGCTTCGCCCCCTCACCACGCCCGCAGCCCGCCGAGCCCGAACCGATCGCGCCCGATGGCCCGAATGTCACCGGCTTCATCTTCAAGGTGCAGGCCAATATGAACCCGATGCACCGCGACCGCATCGCGTTCATGCGCCTGTGTTCGGGCCGGTTCAAACGCGGCATGAAGCTCAATCAAGTCGGCACCGGCAAGGCGATTGCGATCCACAGCCCGATCCTGTTCTTCGCGCAGGACCGCGAGGTCGTGGACGATGCGTGGCCGGGCGATATCATCGGCATTCCGAACCATGGCACGCTGCGCGTCGGCGACACGCTGACCGATGGCCCGCCGGTAACGATCACCGGCCTGCCCAACTTCGCACCGGAAATCCTGCGCCGCGTCGCACTCAAAGACCCGACCAAGACCAAGCAGTTGCGCAAAGCGCTGGACGATATGGCCGAAGAAGGCGTGACACAGGTCTTCCACCCTGCGATCGGCGCACAGATGATTGTCGGCGTGGTCGGCCAACTACAGTTGGAAGTGCTGATCTCTCGGCTGGAGGCTGAATATAAGGTCGACGCCGTGCTGGAAATGTCGCCTTGGGATACCGCGCGCTGGATCGCCTCGGACGATGCGGCGGCGATGAAAGAATTCCAAAGCCTGCACCGCATGGCGATTGCCACCGACCGGGACGGCGCGCCCGTGTTCATGGCCAAGGACAATTGGGACCTGAATTATGTGATGGGCCGACACCCGTTGATCCGCTTCACCGCGACCAAGGAGCGCCGCTAATGGCCGGGGACAAGTTTGAACGCCATCGCCAGCCCTGGACCGCGCAGGAAATCCAGAAGCTGCACACCCTTGCCAAAAAGGGCATGCCGCTGCGACAAATCGCCAAGGCACTCACCCGCAGCGAGGAATCGGTAAAAGATCGCGCCAAGCAAGACGGGCTCTCCATCGCCAAGCTGCACTGAAGAGTGCCCTCCATGGTGCGCGCGTATTCCCTGACCTTGGCGGCCCGCCGTGCTCGTGCACCGGCCTTCGCGCGCGCCTGCCTTCCCGTGCTTTGGCGCAAGCAGGAACCCATGGTTCGTGCGGCGGGCGGGGAGCTGGGCTGCTGCGCAAGAGTAACGTTCCGCCCTCTCCCCCCATCCCCGCTGCATGGCTGAACCCGGCATGATCCGCGACCCGTTGGCCATCTTGCATGATGTGTTCGGCTTTCCCGCCTTTCGCGGGGTGCAGGCCGATGTCATCGGTCGCGTGCTGGCCGGGCGGCGCACGCTCGCCATCATGCCGACCGGGGCGGGCAAATCGCTCTGCTACCAATTACCCGCCGTTGCGCAGCATGGCTGTTGCATCGTCATTTCGCCGCTGATTGCGCTGATGCATGACCAGCTTCGCGCCGCACAAGCCGTCGGCATCCGGGCCGCCAGCCTGACATCAGTCGACGCCGACTGGCGCGAGACGCAGGATCGGCTGCGGCGCAATGAACTCGACCTGCTCTATGTCGCGCCGGAACGCGCCAGCGGTGAAGGCTTTCGCGCCCTGCTGCGGCAAGCCAAAATCGCGCTGTTCGCCATTGATGAGGCCCATTGCGTATCGGAATGGGGCCATGACTTCCGCCCCGATTATCGCATGCTGCGCCCGTTGCTCGACGAATTCGAGCATGTACCCCGACTAGCCCTGACGGCGACCGCCGACGCCCATACCCGCGAAGACATTCTCGTCCAGCTTGGGATTCCGCGCGACGGCATGATCATCTCCGGCTTTGACCGGCCGAACATCCGTTATGCGGTCCACCATCGCGACGGCCTGTCGCGACAGGTGGCAGATCTTGTCGCCGCCAATGCAGGGCCGGGCATCATCTATGCCCAGACCCGCGCCGCGACCGAGAAATGGGCGGAGGTGCTCGCCCGTGACGGCAAGCGCGAAGTGCGCGCCTATCATGCCGGCCTGCCGCCCGAGGTGCGCGCCGCCAACCAATCCGCCTTCATCGCCAGCGAGGACATGGTGATGGTGGCGACCATCGCCTTTGGCATGGGGATCGACAAGCCAGACGTACGTTTCGTCATCCATGCCGGGCTGCCGAAATCCATCGAGGGCTATTATCAGGAAAGTGGCCGCGCCGGTCGCGATGGCGAGCCTGCCGAGGCACATCTATTCTGGGGGGCAGAGGATTTCGCCCGCGCCCGGATGCGGATTGGCGAGTTGGAAGCCGCCCGCCAATCGGGCGAGCGCACACGCATTTCTGCATTGGGCGCGCTGGTCGAAACCGGCACCTGCCGCCGCGCCATTTTGTTGCGCCATTTTGGGGAACATCCGCCCGCGACCTGCGGCAATTGCGACAACTGTCTCCACCCGCCCGCCACCATCGACGCCACCGAGACCGCGCGCAAATTCCTTTCCGCCGTCTATCGCACTGGCCAAAGTTTTGGCGTCGGCCATATCGAGGCGGTGCTGACCGGCAAGACCAATGACCGCATCCGCGACCGTGGCCATGACCAGCTTTCCGTCTTCGGCATTGTCGATGGCGAGGAGACGGCGCTGCTCAAGCCCGTATCCCGCGCGCTGTTGCTCCGCGATGCGGTGCTGGCCAATGAACATGGCGGGCTGGAACTTGGCCCCCATGCCCGCGCCATTCTGCGCAGCGAAGAGCGGGTAGAACTGGCCCTGCCGCCCAAGCGCGAACGCCGCAGCAAGCGCGGGGCCGCCGCCAACCCGGTCGATGACCCGCTATTCGACGCGCTACGCGCCTGCCGCCGCGAATTGGCACAAACTGCGGGCGTGCCGCCCTATGTCATTTTCCATGATTCGACCCTGCGGGAAATGGCCGCGCTTCGGCCCGGCACCATCGAGATGATGTCCCACATCTCGGGCGTCGGCACGCGCAAGCTCGACGCCTATGGCGAGGCGTTTCTGAACGTCATCCGCACGTTCGAGGATTAGGCCTTCTCCTCCCCCGCCTTCGCGCGGGAGGGCAGGTCAATCTCAGGCCGGTTCAAGCGATTCCGATACCTCAAGCCAGCGCAACTCGGCCACCTCGATGGCCTCGTTCAATTCGGCGCGACGCTTCATCAATTCGCCCATCGTCAGCTTGGCGAGTTTCGGCGCGGCGGTGCTTGGATCGAACATCGCCTGATCGACAGCCCCGCGCTCGGCCGTCAGCCGGGCGAGTTCGCTTTCGGCTGCCTTGGCCTCCTTGCGTAACTGCTGCTCCTTTTCACGCGCCTGAGCTGCCGCCTTGCGGTCGTCCTTCTTATTGCCCGACTTGCCGTTCTCGCCGCCCTTGGACTGGTTCCGACCAAGGATGAAGTCGGTATAATCCTCGATGCTGCCCGAAAACTCGCGCGCCGTACCGCTATCGACCAGCACCAGCCGGTCGGCGGTCAATTCCAGCATGTGGCGATCGTGGCTGACCAGCACCACCGCACCATTATAGGCATTGAGCGCCTGCACCAACGCCTCGCGGGAATCGACATCAAGGTGGTTGGTCGGTTCGTCGAGGATCAACAGATGCGGCGCATCGCGCGTGATCAGCGCCAGCGCGAGCCGGGCGCGTTCACCGCCCGACAGCTTGCCGACCTGCTGCGTCGCCCGGTCGCCCGAAAAGCCGAACCGGCCAAGCTGGGCGCGCACAGCACCGGGGCTGGCACCCTGCATCTGGCGGGTCATGTGCTGAAGCGGCGTATCCCCGCCGTCCAGTTCCTCCACCTGATATTGGGTAAAATAGCCGACCTTCATCTTGCCCGACGCGTTCATCTCGCCGTCCATCGGGGCGAGCTGCGCCGCCAGCAATCGCGCCAACGTCGTCTTGCCGTTCCCGTTGCGGCCCAGCAGCGCGATACGGTCATCGGGATCAATCCGCAGGTTAAGCCGCTGGAGGATCGGCTTGTCCGCATAGCCCACGCTGGCAAGGTCGAGCGTGATCAGCGGCGGCTTCAATTCATCCGGGCTGGGAAAATCGAAGCTGAGCGACGGATCTTCGGACATCGCGGCAATCGGCTGCATCTTGGCAAGCGCCTTGACGCGCGACTGGGCCTGTTTGGCGGTTGAGGCACGCGCGCTATTGCGGGCGATGAAGTCCTGCAACTTGGCGCGCTGCGCATCCTGCGCGGCCTTGGCAGCGGCCAACTGCGCCGCCCGCTCGGCACGCTGGCGCTCGAATGAGTCATAACCGCCGGTGTACAGCGTGGTCTTGCCATTTTCGAGATGCAGGATGTTGTCGACAACATTGTTGAGCAGGTCGCGCTCATGGCTGATGACCACCATCATCGCCGGATAGGATTTGAGGAAATTCTCCAGCCACAAGGTCGCTTCAAGGTCGAGGTGGTTCGATGGCTCGTCAAGCAGCAACAAATCCGGTTCGGAGAACAGCAGAGCCGCCAGCGCAACCCGCATCTTCCAGCCGCCCGAATAGCTATCAAGTGGCCGCCCCTGCATCTCTTCGTCAAAGCCGAGGCCAACCAAAATGCGGGCCGCGCGCGCCTCGGCGGTATAGGCATCGATTGCCATCAACCGTTCATGCACTTCGCCCAGCCGATCCGGATCGGTGCAGGTCTCGCTTTCCACCATCAGCGCCGCGCGCTCGGTATCAGCGGCCAGCACCGCCTCAAGCGGCGTTGTGGTACCGCTCGGCGCTTCCTGCGCGATATAGCCGATGCGCGTGCTGCGTGGCATTTCGAGACTGCCCTCATCGGGATCGAACTGGCCGATCATGACCTTCATCAGCGTCGATTTGCCCGCGCCATTGCGGCCAATCAGCCCGATGCGCCCTTTAGGCGGCAACGCAGCAGTCGCGCGGTCGAGGATAACGCGCCCTCCAAGGCGCACGGTGATTCCGTTGAGGTTCAGCATGGGACGGGCGCATAGCCTATTATTGCCGCACATGCGAACGTCATTCGACAGTTCGGGAATTTGCCTGAATTCCGGCACGGATCATGGATAATCCAAAATGCTGCCAAACCCGTCTGCGCGCGCTTGATTTCTGCCGATTCGGTATAAAATTGGCGGAAATGCGTGGCCACCGAGCCTGAGCGCGGCCATTCAACCCACCATTTTGATTCCGTCTTTGGCACGCAAGTGCACCAATGGCGGAATTCAGGGATTCACAGCCCGGATCAAGTCTGATACTTCTGAACATCGGCGAAAAATCGAGGTTTACCGGATGCAGCGTAAAATCAGGGATATGGTGTTGATATTGGCGGTTGCCTGTACGTCGATGACGTCGGTCAGCCCAAGCCATGCCCAGCCGGTCCCGCAACGCGCCAGCCTGACCGCCATCCCAAAATATGCCGCCATCATGATCGATCCGCAGACCGGCGAGGTGCTCTACGCACATCAACCGGATGTCGAACGCCACCCTGCATCCATCACCAAGGTGATGACGATGTTCATCCTGTTTGAAGAAATTCGGGCGGGCCGGGTGAAAATGTCGGACCGGGTGCCCTTCTCTTTCACCGCCCGCAATCAGGCCCCGTCGCGCCTTGGGGTGGGTGCAAAGGAAACGATCTCGGTCGATGAAGCGATACAGGCGCTGGCAACCAAATCGGCGAATGATGTCGCCTATGCGGTGGCCGAATTCGTCAGCGGCAGCGAGAAGCAGTTTGTCGAGCGGATGAACAAGCGCGCGCGTGAAATCGGTATGAAATCGACCAATTTCGCCAATCCAACTGGCCTGCCGAACCCGTCGCACCATTCGACCGCACGCGATATCGCGACGCTCAGCCGCGCGATGCTGTCGCAATTCCCGAATTACTACACCTATTTCCGCCAGCGCCAGTTCACCTGGAATGGTCAGGTGATGCCGAACCATAACAAGCTGCTTGGCAACGCGCTCGGCGTCGATGGCATCAAGACCGGCTATACGGCCGCCTCTGGCTTCACATTGGCCGCGGCTGCCAGCCGGAATGGCAAAAGATTGATCACGGTGGTGCTGGGCGCACCGACATCCGATGCGCGCAATCGCAATGTGGAGGCGTTGCTGAGTGCGGGCTATGCCCTGCTCGATGAACGCCAACAGGGCCGCAAGGGCCAGAGCGTTTCATCCCGCATGAACGAAAGTGACTTTGCCCCATCCATCGAGCGCGCCATTGCCAGCAGTGAAATGCGCCCGATTTCCGCCCGTCCCGACACGGATCGCGCCACGCTCAAGCCCGCCGTCCAGACCCGCACGGGCAGCAGCCAGCGCGCTGGCACCTCCTCGGGCGGCGCAACGCTGAAATAACCGCCCACAGGCTTTTTGGAACCACGTCGGTCGCGCCCCTTGCGTCCGGACCCTGCGCCCGGCAAGTGGCTGGCATGACGATTCAGATCGACATGGGAATCGACACCCACGGCAAGCCAGTGCCCATCGACCTGGAGGAACTGCTCGCCACCCGTTTGCTTGTTCAGGGCAATTCGGGTTCGGGTAAGTCGCACCTGTTGCGCCGCATGCTGGAACGCTCGGCCAACCATGTGCAACAGATCATCATCGATCCTGAAGGCGATTTTGTCACCCTCGCCCAGCCTTATGGCCATGTCGTGATCGATGGCGCGGAATATGCGGTGCGCGAAATCACCAATTTCGCGACTCGCATTCGCGAACATCGCGCATCGGTCGTGCTCAACCTTGAAGGGCTGGATGCCGAAGGGCAGATGCGCTGCGCCGCCCATTTCCTCGGCGCGCTGTTCGAAGCCCCGCGTGAATTCTGGTATCCGGCGTTGGTCGTGGTGGACGAAGCCCAGTTGTTCGCACCTGCCGCCGGTGGCGATGTATCGGAAGAGGTGCGGCGCGCCTCGCTTACCGCCATGACGAACCTGATGTGCCGTGGCCGCAAGCGCGGGCTGGCCGGCGTGATCGCGACTCAGCGGCTCGCCAAGCTGGCCAAGAATGTCGCGGCCGAGGCTTCAAATTTCCTGATGGGGCGCACTTTTCTCGATATCGACATGGCGCGCGCGGCTGATTTGCTGGGCATGGAACGACGCCAAGCGGAGCAGATCCGCGACCTGCAACGCGGCCGCTTCCTCGCGCTCGGCCCGGCCATTTCACGCCGCCCGCTGGAAGTCCAGATCGGCGCAGTTGCGACTTCGGCGCGCAGCATGAGCCCGAAGCTGGTGCCATTGCCCAAGGCGCGTGGAGAGGACATGGAGGCGCTGCTGTTCGCCCCGGTCGACGCCCCGGCGATGGTCCTGCACCTCACACCGCCCGCCCCGCCACCGCCGCCGCCCGCAGATGCGCTGTTTGCCGCCATCAGCGCGCCGGTCATCGCCCCTGGCATCGACATGCCACGGGCGGAGGAGAAAACGGCGGAACAGGTCGAAGCTGTGATCGTCCAGACCCTGCGCGACATCATCGCAGAAGAGGAAAGCGACCCGACGATCCGCGCCGCCGCCTTGCTGTTTCAAGATTTTCAGGTGCGCTGCCGCATGGCCGGGGTGGCGCGTGCGCCGCTGGATGCCGCCGCCTTCAACCGCCGCCTGTCATGCGCCCGCGCCGGCATCTTCAGCATCGATGAAGACGACTGGCAAAGGGCGCTCGCGGTCGGCTCGACCTTGCCCGAGGATATGCTCGGCACCTTTTTGCTGATCGCGCGCGCCGCCCGCGATGGGCTGCCCTGCCCCAATGACGACCAGATCGCGCGGGCCTATGGCACCTCATCACTCGGCCGGGTGCGGCGTTTGCTAAGCTATATCGAAGAGCGCGAGTTGATCGTCTGTCGCGAGGATTTGGCGGGCAAGCGCTCGATCTCGATCCCCATTCTCGGCTGGTCTACTGATAGCGCCGCGCCGCGATAAGCTCGGCCCCTGCCCCTCCCCCTCCCAACGCCGGGAGGGGAAGATGTCAGTTCACTCGCTGGTTTCGAACGAGAACAAGGCACGGATCGCCACCAACACCGCCGGGTTTTCGATCGTCGGCGGGGTTTCGACATGCTCGCCATTGGCAAGGCGGCGCAAGGTGGCGCGCAGGATCTTGCCGGAACGGGTCTTGGGCAACGCATCGACAAGATGTGCATGTTTCAACGCCGCAACCGGGCCGAGTTCCTCTCGCACCGTCCAGATAATCTCCTTGGCCAGTTCGTCGCTCATCTCGACCCCAGCCTTGGGCACCGCAAAGGCCATCGGGACCATGCCCTTCAGCACATCATCCACCCCGATCACCGCGCATTCCGCAATCGCCGGATGTGCCGCGACAATCTGCTCCATCTGGCCGGTAGACAGCCGGTGGCCCGCGACATTGATGATATCATCCGTGCGGCCCATGATGTGCACAAAGCCCTCGGCATCGATAAAGCCCGCATCGCCCGTCTCATAATAGCCGGGGAAAGTCTGGAACGACTTGGCATAGCCCGCCGCATTGTTCCACAATGTGGCATAAGCCCCCGGCGCCAATGGCAATTTGATCACGACATTGCCGCTCTGGCCGGTTTCGACGTCATTGCCGCTCTCGTCGAACACATGAAAAGCATAGCCCGGCACTGGGAAGCCCGCGCTACCCGCAAGGCGGCGGGTATCGCCAAGGCCAAGACAGGTGGCGAGCGCAGGCCAGCCCAATTCGGTCTGCCACCAATGGTCGATCACCGGCATCTGCAACTGGGTTTCCGCCCAATGGATCGTATCCGGATCCGCCCGCTCCCCCGCGAGGAACAGGGCGCGCATCTTGCCAAGCCCAATGTCTGCGATGAACTTGCCCTCCGGGTCTTCCTTGCGAATAGCCCGGATCGCGGTCGGTGCGGTAAAGAACACATCGACCTGATGGCGAACAATGGTGCGCCAGAACGTGCCCGCATCGGGCGTGCCGACGGGCTTGCCCTCGAACAGCACCGTGGTGCAGCCGGCAATCAGCGGGCCATAGACAATATAGCTATGGCCAACGACCCAACCGACATCGGATGCGGCCCAGAATATGTCGCCCGGCTTCAGCCCATAGATATTCGCCATGCTCCACGACAAGGCGACGGCATGGCCACCATTTTCGCGCACCACGCCCTTGGGCGTACCGGTCGTGCCGGAGGTGTAGAGAATATACAACGGGTCGGTCGCCTTGACCGGGACGCAACCGACCGGTTCGGCTACTGCCCGCAGCGTCGCCCAATCAAGGTCGCGCCCTGCCGTCATAGCGGCGGGGGCCTGCGGGCGCTGAAACAGAATGACCCGGTCCACCTTGTGGCTTGCGAGATCGAGCGCATGGTCGACCAGCGGCTTATATTCGACGACGCGATGCCCCTCGATACCGCATGACGCGGTGAGCAACAGGCGCGGCGTGGCGTCGTCGATCCGCTTGGCGAGTTCCGGCGCGGCAAAACCGCCGAACACCACCGAATGAATCGCGCCGATCCGGGCGCAGCCAAGCATCGCGAACAGCGTTTCGGGGATCATCGGCATGTAGATGATGACCCGGTCGCCCGCGGTCACGCCTTGGCCAGCCAGCATCCCCGCAACGCGGGCGACCTCGTCTTGCAATTGTGCGAAGGTGAATTTGCGGATCTGATCGGTGACGGGGCTGTCATAAATGACCGCAACATCATCGCCGCGCCCATTGGCCACATGGCGATCCACCGCATTGTGACAGGTGTTGAGCAGGCCATCGGCAAACCAGCCCTGGCCTTGAACCCAGCCCTTTTCGGGCGCCTTGTCCCATTCAAGCGCGCTCGCCGCGTCGAGCCAGAAACCATCCGGATCCGACATGCTGCGACGAAGGGCGGCGACATAGCGATCAGACATCATGCTCTCCCGGACAGGCCAACAACTGCACCAACTTTGCGGTGCTTATAGTCCCCTTGGCGCAGTTCGACGAGTGGTGCCATTAGACGATGGTCGCGGACAAAAAATGAGGGTGGCGGGTCTGGGGCACCGCCACCCTCTTCAACCTCCCGCCAAGCGGGCGGCAGGAGATTATTGATCGATATTCCGGCGGAAGGTTTCCGGCAGGAACAGCAAGCCAAGCACCACGGTCGCGGCGGCGATCACCACCGGATACCACAGGCCGTAGTAGATATTGCCGGTCGCCGCGACCATCGCGAAGGCGGTGGTCGGCAGGAAGCCGCCGAACCAGCCATTGCCGATGTGATAGGGCAGCGACATCGAGGTGTAGCGGATGCGGCTCGGGAAGAGCTCGACCAGCAACGCCGCGATCGGACCGTAAACGGCGGTCACCAGCAGCACGAGGATGAACAGAATGCCAACCACCTTCGGCTTGTTGATCTGGGCAGGATCAGCCTTGGCCGGATAGCCGGCATCGCTCAGCGTTGCCTTCAGATCATCTTGGAAAGCCGTGATCGCGGCCTTTTTGGCATCGCCCGACAGATTGGCAACATCCGGCGCGGTCAGCACCTTATCGCCGACGCTGATCTGCGCCACCGCACCCGGTGCCGCTTCCACATTGGTGTAGGTGATGCCGGTCTTCGCCATATAGGATTTGGCGACGTCGCAGCTCTTGGTGTCGAACTTGTTCTTGCCGACCGGGTCGAACTGGAACGAGCAATCATCTTGATGCGCAACAATCGTCACCGGTGACGTTGCCTGCGCCTTGGCCAAAGCCGGGTTGGCGGCATCGGTCAGCGCAGTGAACAGCGGAAAATAGGACAAGGCTGCCACGGCGCAACCGACGAGGATGATCGGCTTGCGACCGATGCGATCCGACAGCCAGCCGAAGAACACGAAGAACGGCGTGCCCAAGGCAAGCGCAATCGCGATCAGGATGTTTGCCGTCGCGCCATCGACCTTCATCATCTTCTCAAGGAAGAACAGCGCATAGAATTGGCCGGTGTACCAGACCACGGCCTGCCCCGCGACCGCGCCGATCAGCGCGATGATGACCCAACGCAGATTGCCCCATTCGCCAAAGGCTTCCGAAATCGGAGCCTTGGAGGTGGTGCCCTCATCCTTCATCTTCTGGAAAACCGGGCTCTCGTTAAGCTGGAGACGGATCCACATCGAAACCGCCAGCAACACGATCGAGATCAGGAACGGCAGACGCCAGCCCCATGCCGCAAAGGCTTCCTCACCGATCACCATGCGGGTGCCGATCACGATCAGCAGGGCCGCAAACAGGCCAAGCGTGGCCGTCGTCTGGATCCAGCTGGTGTACAGGCCGCGCTTATTATCTGGCGCGTGTTCCGCCACATAGGTCGCCGCACCGCCATATTCGCCGCCAAGCGCAAGGCCCTGGGCCAACCGCATGACAACGAGGATGATCGGTGCCGCCACCCCGATTGACGCATAAGACGGCAGCAAGCCGACCGCGAAGGTCGACAGGCCCATGATGCCCATGGTGACAAGGAAGGTATTCTTCCGCCCGACAAGATCGCCGATCCGTCCGAAGACCAAGGCGCCGAACGGGCGCACCGCAAAACCAGCCGCAAACGCCGCGAGGGCGAAAATGAAGCCGGTCGTCTCGTTCACGCCCGAAAAGAACTGGGCCGAGATGTAGGTGGCCAGCAGGCCATAGAGATAGAAATCATACCATTCGAAAACCGTGCCCAGCGATGACGCGGCAATGACCAGTTTCTCATTCTGGGTTGCCTGGTGATGCTTGGGCAGGTTGTCGTTCAATACCGTTGCCATTGAACCTCTCCTGTTTTTTACTGATTAAAAGCTGTACTTCGCGGCCATTTCCAGCCGGTCGAACTGACCCTGTGCGCCACTGACAAGTTCCCGCTCGCCATGGCGATACTCAACACCGAGATCGAAACCCTTGACCGGCGACCAGAACAAATTGCCGGCGGCGCTCCATGCCTTGCTATTGGCAGCGCCGGTGATCACATAGCCATCGGGATAGTTGGCCTTCTGATAGCTCGCCATGAAAGTCGAACGAACCGTCTTCGTCCAGCCGAGTTTCAGCGCTGCAAAGGCTGCGAAACTCTCGACCGTTTCGAGCTGCGCCGTATTATTGTTCACGATCACCGCATCCGGCGCAAAGTTCAGACCGAGGTAGCGCCCGATACCCTCACCATAAGTCGCCATGAAACGCAGATCATGACGCTTGTCGGGACCGAACGGCAACTTGCCTGCCGCACTCACGCCCCAGCCGGTGGCATGATCACCATAGGCCACATTGCTTACAACCGTATCAGCCGAGAGCTGACGCAACAGCGCAGCAAAAGACAGCTCGCCGAACGGCGCAACATAGTTCAAGCGCGCCGTGATATCGGGCATCCGATCATCGTCGTTTTCGACCAGTGTCGCCGACGCGGTGGTGATCGACGCCGTCTCGGGATTTTCCACCGACACGGTCAGCGTCGCCTGCTTGTTGAGCGGGAAGGCATAGCGAATCTGCTGTTGCCGCACGAAGACGGTGCCCTCGCTTGGGCCGACATAATCGGTCGATTCCGGCAGCGCGCCGACATATTGGAAGTTGGTCCATTCCTGCCCGACAAGCAGCTTGTCGAACGTCACAAAACCGCGACGAAGCGCCAGATTATAGCCATTGGTCGTGCGCTGGCTGCCCTGGGTGCCGGGCGATGTCTGGAAGTCGAATTCCAAATGACCCTTCAACAAATGCTTGCCAATCGGGGTCGCCGTGGTGAGCCAGAACCGGCTCTGTTTGGCGGTGCCGGTATAGTCATTGCCTTCACGCGTGCCCCCGACCGGGATCTGACTGGGGACATAGAAATCCTTGATCAACGAACCATTGGCCGCATCGCCATCGCCATAACGGGTGAAGCTCGACACGGCCTTGAAATAGCCATTGAGTTTGACCGTTGTGCCCGCGACATTAAAGCCTTCGAGGGGGGCGGTCGGCTTGGCTTCAAGCGCGGCGACCTTCTGACCGGTTTGCGCACTGGCATCGGCGGCGGCGGCAGCCTTGGCGGCAGTCGCCTCCTGCTCGGCGCGCAGTTGCAGCACTTCATTGTTCATCGCCGAATAGGCGGATTCGAGCTTGAGCAACCGGGCTTCAAGTTCCGCTTCACGCGCGCTCTGCGGTGCGGCGGCAGGGGCCGCGATCGCGGCACTGGTTGCCATGAACATGGCACAGGCTGCGACGCTACCAAGCCAACGGGATTTTGAAACGCTTATGGACATCACCCTCTCCTGACACTTGTTCCGGAATTCGGAATCTTTGCTGGTCAGCCTCGTCTATCGCGTCTGAACAGGCGTGACGGATAGAGCGACCTTGGTCTAAGAAGGGTTCGACCTTGGTCCAAGGTGCCACCACCCGGAGGGGCTGTTAAAGTGGCGCAATAAAGTGGAGAGTTCGATGTCTGAGCATGTATTTCCCGTACCCCCCGCCATCAGCACCGCCGCCCATGTTGACGCCGCCCGCTATGAGGCGATGCGCGCTGAGGCGGCCAGCAATCCCGACGCTTTCTGGCGACGCGAGGCGCAGCGAGTCGATTGGATCAAGCCCTTCACCACGGTCGACAACAGCAGCTTCCACGAATCGGATTTCGGCATTCGGTGGTTCGAGGATGGCGTGCTCAACGTTTCCGCCAACTGCATCGACCGCCACCTTGCCACCAAGGGCGATCAGACCGCGATCATCTGGGAAGGTGACAGCCCGCACGAGCAGCGCGTCATCAGCTATCGTGAGTTGCACGAGGAAGTCTGCCGCTTTGCCAATGTGCTGAAAGCCAATGGCGCGCAAAAGGGCGACCGCATCACGATCTACATGCCGATGATCCCGGAAGCGGCGTTTGCGATGCTCGCCTGCACCCGCATCGGCGCGATCCATTCGGTGGTGTTCGGCGGCTTCTCACCCGAAAGCCTCGCCAGCCGTATCCGCGACTGTGACTCCAAGCTGATCGTGACGGCGGACGAAGGGCTGCGCGGCGGCAAGAAAGTTCCGCTCAAGGCCAATGTCGATGAAGCCCTGACCCATCAATGCCCGTCGGTCGAAAATGTGATCGTCGTCCGCCGCACTGGTGGTCCGGTCGCCATGACCGAAGGCCGCGACCGTTGGTATGAGGCCGAACGCGATCTCGTCGATGCCGACTGCCCGGCGGAACCGATGGGGGCGGAAGACCCGCTGTTCATCCTCTACACATCCGGGTCGACCGGCACACCCAAGGGCGTGTTGCACAGCACGGGCGGCTATCTTGTCTGGGCCGCCATGACCCACCAGTTGGTGTTCGATTACAAGCCGGGTGAAGTCTATTGGTGCACCGCCGATATCGGCTGGGTCACGGGCCATAGCTATATCATCTACGGTCCGCTGGCGAACGGCGCGACCACCCTGATGTTCGAAGGCGTGCCCAATTATCCGGATTTCAGCCGGTTCTGGCAGGTCATCGACAAATGGAACGTCAACATCTTCTACACCGCGCCGACTGCGTTGCGCGCCCTGATGCGCGAGGGTGACGATTATGTCACCGCCTGTTCCCGCAAGACGTTGCGCATCCTTGGCAGTGTCGGGGAACCGATCAATCCGGAAGCATGGGAATGGTATCATCGCGTCGTCGGCGAAGGTCGTTGCCCGGTGGTCGACACTTGGTGGCAGACGGAAACCGGCGGCATCATGATCTCGCCACTTCCCGGCGCGACCGATCTCAAGCCCGGTTCGGCGACAAAGCCGTTCTTCGGCGTCAATCCGGTGCTGGTCGATGCGGAGGGCAATGAGCTGGACGGCGCGACCGATGGCAATCTCTGCATCACGCAAAGCTGGCCCGGGCAGATGCGCACCGTCTATGGCGACCATGCGCGCTTCTTCCAGACCTATTTCAGCACCTATCGCGGCAAATATTTCACCGGCGACGGCTGCCGCCGCGACGCGGATGGCTATTACTGGATTACGGGCCGGGTCGATGATGTGATCAACGTATCCGGCCACCGCATGGGCACGGCCGAGGTTGAAAGCGCGCTGGTCGCCCATCCCAAGGTGGCGGAAGCGGCCGTCGTCGGCATGCCGCACGACATCAAGGGCCAAGGCATTTATGCCTATGTCACGCTCAACGCGGGCGAGCCGGAATCCGACGCCCTCCGCAAGGAGCTGGTGCAATGGGTCCGCCATGAAATCGGACCGATTGCGACCCCGGATGTGATCCAGTTCGCGCCCGGCCTGCCCAAGACCCGTTCGGGGAAAATCATGCGCCGCATCTTGCGCAAGATTGCCGAAGGCGATGTGTCTTCGCTGGGTGATACCTCGACCTTGGCCGATCCGTCGGTCGTCGAAAAGCTGGTGGCTGACAGCCGACTTGTATCTGCCTGAATTTTGCTCCTAAATAGGGAGCAAATGGGAAGGCAGAACAAGTGAATAGCACGGGAGGGGTCATTCTTGTCGCCGACGATCATCCCCTGTTTCGGCAGGCGATGATGATGGCGGTCATGCGCGTGCGCCCCGACTGTCGCATTGTCGAAGCGGCCACGCTCGACCATGCGATACAGGCCGCCGCCGACACCAGCGACCTTGTGATGATCCTGCTCGACCTGAAAATGCCCGGTGCGACGGGCTTTTCCGGTGTGGCGCTGCTCCATGCTGAACGGCCCTCCGTCCCAATTCTCGTGGTTTCAAGTGCCGATGCCGATATCGCGGCGCAGGAGGCGCGGCGCTTTGGCGCGGTCGGATTCATCGGCAAAGATCAGGATCTCGACGCGATCGAACAGGCGATTGCCGCCGCATTGTCGGGTGAGCGCCCGGCCCTGCCGCCAATCGCCCCCGAGTCGCAACCGGTCGACGACATGGCGGAAAAGGTCGCCTCCCTTACCCCCACCCAATTACGGGTGCTGCTTGGGGTGCTGGATGGTCGGCTGAACAAGCAGATCGCCTATGATCTCGGCGTGACCGAGGCCACGGTGAAGGCGCATATGACGGCTGTGCTGGGCAAGCTTGGGGTACAGAACCGGACGCAGGCGGCGCTGGCGGCGCGGGCGCTGGGGATCGGGATGCAGCATTAAGGCCAACGCGTCGGCGGCGCGCTGGCCCATGCGCGCCCGCCCTCAAGCCGCAAGCCGCGCTATTCTCCCGCCTGCGCGCTTGCCCCATCCTGCGCCAGCCAATCATCCAGTTCATTCGGCGCCAGTGGCTTAGGTAGGATCGGCAGGCAGCGCGCCGCC
This sequence comes from uncultured Sphingomonadales bacterium, assembly GCA_903821605.1. Lineage (GTDB taxonomy): Bacteria > Pseudomonadota > Alphaproteobacteria > Sphingomonadales > Sphingomonadaceae > Alteraquisediminimonas. Next base: position 144,963 of record CAIJLZ010000012.1, read on the forward strand.
GCCCGGCTACGCATGCCCGCACTCTGATCGGCGGTAATCAAGGCGATCCGCAATGCCGGGCGGTGCGCTTGTAGCCGGTCGGCAAGGTCAATCCCGTCCATTGTGTCGCCAAGGGTGAAATCCACCAGCGCCACATCAAAATCGCCGGGCAGGTCCAAGGCGTCCAACGGGCTCTGCATCGCGACCGACTCATGCCCCCGGCTAGCCAGCAGCGACGCCATCGCATCGCAAATCGCCAGGTCATCATCAACAATCAGGACACGCAACCCGCCTGCGCGGGTGATTCGCTCGACCGGCAATTCGGGCACAATCACCTGCCCCGTGGCAAGCGGCAGTTGCACCGCAAAGCAGCTCCCCCGGCCCGGGCGCGAGCGAAGATGCACCGTGCCATGGACAAGCGGCGCGGTGCGTTCGACAATCGCAAGCCCAAGGCCAATCCCGGCCTCTCCATTGGTGCCAAGGCGTTCGAACTCGCGAAAAATGACCCGCTGTTTGCCGGGCGGGATGCCGGGACCAGTGTCGAAAACCTCGATCCGCACCTTGTCGCCGCGCCGCCGGACACCGACAAGAATGCCCCCCTTGTCGGTATAGCGCACGGCGTTTGACATGAAATTCTGCACAATCGACCGCAGCAATGTCCGGTCCGCCTCGACCAAGGCATCCCCTGCCCCCAGCCGCAGCGTCAAGCCGCGTTCGGCGGCGAGCGGTTCGAAGCTTTCGATCAGTTCCTCCAGCATGCGGCGCACCGGAAACAATGTCGGGTGCGGTACGATGCCGCCCGCATCCAGCTTGGATATATCGAGCAACGCCCGCAGCAGGTCATTCGCCGCGGCAATCGAGCTATCGACCCGGCCCAACATCTGTTGGGCATGGTCCGGCACCTCACGTTGCAGCGCCGCCGAAAACAGCCGCGCCGCATGCAGCGGTTGCAACAGATCATGGCTCGCCGCCGCGAGAAAGCGCGTCTTGTCGGCAATCGCGCTTGCCAGCTTTTCGTTCGCCTCGGACAATTCAGCGGTGCGTTCCACCACCCGGTTTTCCAATTCGGCACGGGCACGCACCAACGCGTCGCGCGCCTCGGCCTCGGCCGTAATATCGGTGAAGCACATGACATAGCCGCCATCAGGCATTGGCCCGCCCACCGTTTTCAACACCCGGCCATCCGGGCGCAGCCGTTCAAAACTATGGGGATGTCCCTGACGCATATGATCGATCCGGCGCGCAACATGGTCCTCAACCTCGCCCGGCCCGCAATCGCCGCGCTCGGCGTTAAAGCGGATCAGTTCCGACACCGGCGCGCCCACCCGCACCACGCCGGGCGGATAGTTGAACAGGTCGAGATAGCGGCTGTTCCATGCGATAAGCCGCAGGTTGCGGTCGATCACACTCACGCCCGGATCGATATTTTCCAGCGTGGCCGCCAACAAGCCCCGCGAGAAGCGCAGGCTTTGGCCGGATGCATCAAGCACATGGGCAATGTCCTCAACCCCAAGCCGCGCCCCCGATAACGCCGACGCCATCAACAAGCGCGCGGATGAGGCCCCGACCACGCCCGCGATCATGCGTTCGGCGATGCGGGCGGAGGCGCGATCCACCAGCGCCTCGCGGTCGATATCGGGGCCGAACACCTCGCGCACAACCTCGGCCCCGACGAAACGCTCCGTCATGTCGAGCAGCGCGCCAAGATTAGCGACCGATCCGATCCCACGGCTACCCAAGGGGCGCAGCACCAGCCGCGCCCCCGACATGCCGCGCGCTGCGACCAGTGCGGACACCAGCAGATTGCCGCCAAGCGCCCAGAATGTGCCATGGACGATCGGGTTAAGCCCGGTCAGCCCCAAAAGCGCCGTCGGATTGAACAGCGAACCATCGCCGGGCAGCGGCAGGCTGCTCCCAATCGCGGGCAGAAACAGGGTATAGGCCCAAAGCAACAGGCCCGTCGTCAAGCCTGCCTTGGCGGCAAGTGGATCATTGCCGCTGCGATAAACCGCAAGGATCAGTGCCGGGGCCGATTGCGCCATGGCCGCAAAGGCGATGAGGCCGACCGAGGCAAGCTGGGTGCCCGATGGCATCATCAACGCATAGGTCGCCGCCGCCGCAATCACGCCGATAATCGCGACACGCCGGGTCCACAGCAGGATCTGGCCAAAATGCGCATCTTCGGCCCCACGCCGTCGCAGCAGCATCGGCGCGACAAAATCATTCGACACCATGATCGAAAGGGCAATGGTCTCGGTCACTGCCATCGCCACCGCTGCCGACACGCCGCCAAGAAAGACGACGACCGCCAGCGCCTGCTTGCCCGCCGATAAGGGCAAGGCGAGGACGTAGAGATCGGGTTCGGCTGTCGATGGCAATAGCGCGAAACCAGCCAGCGTGATCGGGATCACCGCCAGCACAGTGAGGGTGAGATAACCGATGAACGGCCAACGGGCGCGGACAATGTCATGCGGGTCGCGGGCTTCGCGCACCGCGATGGAGAATTGGCGCGGCAGGCAGATGATCGCCATCATCGACAATAAAGTCACCACCACAAAGTCGAGATCAATTTGCTCGGGCGCGAAATTGGCGCGCAAATGCTGCAACCCTGCAAGTTGCCGATCAAGCGGCGCACCGAAGAACAGCAGCGTGGCAAACAGCGCGACACAGCCCAGCGCGAACAGCTTGAACACCGACTCGGCGGCGACCGCGAACAGCACCGCCTCGTTGCGGCGCGCCACATCATAACGCTGGGTGCCGAAGCGGATCGCAAAGATCACCAGCCCAACCGCCGCCCACCAAATCGGTTCGACAATACCGGGACGCCCCGCCAGCAGCGACCAGCTTGTCCCGACCGACCGCAACTGGAGCGCCACATAAGGGATGGTGCCAAATAGCGCGAGCGAGGTCACAAGCGCCGCGACCCCCCGGCTTTTGCCGAAACGGGAACCGATGAAATCTGAGAGCGAGGTCGCGCCCTCGGCATGCACCGCCCCGGTCAACCGCTCCAGAAAGCGCGGCGCAAGCGCAAACAGCAAGATCGGGCCAAGATAGATCGGCAGAAAATTCCAACCGCCCGTCGCCGCACTGCCGACCGCACCGAAATATGTCCAACTGGTGCAATACACGCCGAGCGCAAGAATATAGGCATGGATGCGATAAGGCGAGCGATCAGCCTGTTCGCGCCGACGTTGCACCCACGCCGCCCCCGCAAACAGGGCCAGCGCATAGGCCGCCGCCATCCATGGCAATGCTGCGCCCGCCATTATATGCCCCGTTCCTTCCGATTAGCCCCTGTCGGCCATTCTGTCGGAAGTCGATCAACAGGGCAATGGCCACGCCGGTCGAAAATCAGGTCACCCCGATAGCGGGCAGCTTCCGGCCCGGCGGCCCATGGGTTAGTTTATTTGCGGCGCTTGTTGGCGTAGAGCAGCGCCGCGACGATCGCCGCAGAGCCAATGCCGACCGCCGCACCCGCCCATAGTGCCTTGTTCTTGCCGGTGGCGGCATCCTTGGTGTTACCTGTAGCCGTCTCCGTGGCGGGAGTGGCGGACTGCGCCTGATCAGGCTGTTTTTCTTCGGTCATGCCCGATATATAAGCACCTGACGCCGCGCATGGAAAGTGCCGACTGTCGCCAAAATAGGTCCATTCACCGCGCGATGGGCAACGCGTAGCGATCATGGTGCCGAATGACATGGCGCTGCTCGTCTAGCGTCAGCACCAGATCGGCCCGCCCCGGCATTTCCGCAAGAATATGGCGGGTCAGCCGCTCATAATAACGGATAAAGGCAGCGACCTCTTCATCGCTCATGATCGCGCTGTCGGGATGGTCATCATGGGTACGGCGCAGTTCATGCTCCTGCTCAGTCCGCCATTGCTGGACCACCTCAAAACCGGGCGCCTCCAGCAGCACCAGCAAGCCGATCCGGCTGAACAATTGCTGATACGCCCCGGCGAGGCACGCGTTCACATGGGCGCGCCACCGGCCATCCGCATCCTGAGTGGCTTCCAGCGCATTAACCGGCGCAACCAGCGCGGCTTCGTCTTGCGGCACCGCGCCAACGCACCAGCCTTCGAACAACACGACATCAACCGGGCCCTTGACCAGCGGCCATTGGCCATGCGGCATCCGGCTATCGGTTGCTTTATCGAAACGCGGCATCCGCACCGGCTGGGCAGCAATCAGCCGGTCGAGTACCTCCAGCCCCAGCGCGACCTCATGCGTCCCCGGCACGCCACGCACCCGAAACAGCGGATGCACATCCGACGCCATCTGCGCGCGCGCTTCACGCGACAGGTAGAGATCATCAAGCGACAGGATCGCACTGTTCAGCCCTTCCGCCTCCAGCCGATCCGTGAGCTTGGCGGCGAGCATCGACTTACCCGACCCTTGCGCCCCGCAAATGCCGACGACGAGCGTCTCGCCCGGTCCACGTTCGCGCGCCGCATCAATGGCGGCAATCACAAGATCGGTGGTGGTATCAGACAATGGGGTCATGCAGCGGCCTCCCTTCGAAAAAACAGACAAGATTTTCCATCGCCCGCATGCCCATGGCGCGACGGGTCTCGATGGTGGCGCTGCCCAGATGGGGCAGCAGCGCCACATTCGGAAGTTCAAGCAAGGCTGATGGCACCTGCGGTTCCCCCTCATAGACATCAAGCCCAGCCGCCGCGACCCGTCCAGCGGCGAGCGCCTCGGCCAGTGCGCGGCTATCAACCACGCTGCCGCGCGCGGTATTGACGAGGATCGCCGTCGGTTTCATCCGCGCCAGCAACGCCGCGTCGACCAGGTGATAGGTATCTGCCCCACCGGGACAATGAAGCGACAAGAGGTCGGACTCTGCCGCCAGTCGGAAAAGATCGGGTTCGTGATGGGCATGGAGTTCCATCTCGACCTCCACCGGGGCGCGGCTTCGGCTGTGATAGGCGACACGCATGCCGAACGCATCGCGCGCGAGCCGTGCCGTTTCCCGCGCAATCCGCCCAAAACCGACCAGCCCCAACCGCTTGTGATATAAAGACTGGCCCACCATGTGGGTTGGCCGCCAGCCGGTCCATTGTCCGGCGCGCAATTCGCGTTCGCCCTCGCTTGCCCGCCGCGCGGCCATCAGCATCAGCATCAACGCGGTTTCGGCTGTCGCCTCGGTCAACACATCGGGCGTATTCGAGACCGCCACCCCGGCGGCATGGGCAGCGGCCAGATCGACATGTTCGATCCCCGCTCCATAATTGGCGATCAACCGCACCCGCAGGTCTTGGCCTGCGAACAGTTCGGCGGGTAGCTTGTCGGTCACGGTCGGGCAAAGCGCATCGAACTGTCGCATCGCCTCGGCCAGTTGCCCCATCGTCAGCGCATGATCGTCAGCATTCAGCACCACATCAAAGCGGGTGGCGAGTGCGGCCTCGACTTCAGCCGGCCAGCGGCGAGTCAACAGGATACGCGGCTTGTCCATCGCCGCTACGCTAGCACATCTCCCCCCCGCCCCAATAGCAAAAGCCCCGCACCAACCTGATGGTTGGCACGGGGCTATTGTTCACACGGCCATCAGGCCGGGCATATGAGCTTAACCAGCAGCGTTGAGGCGCGCTTCAAGGTTGCTCTGCTGATCCTGCAACTGGGCCGGCAGGCGGTCACCGAACTTCTCGAAATCGGCGGCGCTGAGCTTGGCCTCTTCCTTCCACTGGTCGACATCAACCGACAGCAGTTCGGCCAAGGCGGCCGCATCCATGCCCAAACCGCTGATATCCAGCGAGGCCGCTTCCGGCACGCGGCCAATCGGGGTGTCGACGGCACCGGCCGTACCTTCGATCCGCTCGACGATCCACTTGAGGACGCGGGCATTGTCGCCAAAGCCCGGCCACAGGAACTTGCCGCTCGCGCTCTTGCGGAACCAGTTGACGAGATAGATGCGCGGCAACTGGGCCGGATCGGCATCGGCTTCGCCACCGATACGCAGCCAATGCTCGAAATAATCGGCCATGTTGTAACCGCAGAACGGCAGCATCGCGAACGGATCACGACGCACCACGCCGACCTTATTTTCCGCCGCAGCCGTGCCTTCCGACGCGATGTTCGCGGCGAGATACACACCATGCTGCCAATCAAAGGCTTCGGTCACCAGCGGCACCGACGAAGCGCGACGGCCACCAAACAGGATCGCCGAAATCGGCACGCCCGCCGGGTTGTCCCACTCATCGGCAATCGACGGGCACTGATCCGCTGGCGCGGTGAAGCGGGCGTTCGGGTGCGCCGCCGGGGTGCCGCTCGCCGGATCCCATGGATTGCCCTGCCAGTCGGTCATGCCCTGCGGCGGTTCCGACGACAGACCTTCCCACCACACATCGCCATCGGCGGTCAGCGCGGTGTTGGTGTAGATGCAGTTGGCGAACAACGTGTCGACCGCATTTTTGTTGGTCTTGATGCCGGTGCCCGGCGCGACGCCAAAGAAGCCCGCTTCCGGGTTGATGGCATAAAGGCGGCCATCCTTGCCAAAACGCATCCAGCAAATGTCGTCGCCAATGGTTTCGACCTTCCAGCCCGGAATGGTCGGTTCCAGCATCGCCATGTTGGTCTTGCCGCAGGCGCTTGGGAACGCGGCCGACACATAATGCACCTGATTCTGCGGCGAGGTCAGCTTCAAGATCAGCATATGTTCGGCGAGCCAACCCTCATCGCGGGCCATGACCGACGCGATACGGAGCGCGAAGCACTTCTTGCCGAGCAGGGCGTTGCCGCCATAGCCCGAACCATAAGACCAGATTTCCCGCGTTTCGGGGAAATGGACAATCCATTTGTCGTCATTGCACGGCCAAGCGACATCGGCCTGACCAGCGGCCAGCGGCGCACCGCAGGAATGAACGCAACGGACGAAGAAGCCATGCTCGCCAAGCTGATCCAGCACCGGCGTCCCGATACGGGTCATGATGCGCATCGACAGCACGACATAGGGGCTATCGGTGATTTCGACGCCAATCTGGCTGATCGCGGAACCGAGCGGACCCATCGAATATGGAATGACATACATGGTGCGGCCACGCATCGACCCGGCAAACAGGCCGTTCAACGTGCCACGGGTTTCTTCCGGATCGCGCCAGTTGTTGGTCGGGCCAGCATCATCTTCACTCTCGGAGCAGATGAAGGTGCGGCTCTCGACACGCGCGACATCGCTCGGGGCCGAACGGGCGTAGAAAGAATTGGGGCGCTTTTCCGGGTTGAGCCGCACCAGCGTGCCGGCTGCGACCAATTGGTTGGTCAGTTCGGTCCACTCGGACTCGGTCCCATCACACCAGCGAATCACGTCCGGCTGGGTCAGCGCGGCAACCTGCTCAACCCAGGCGAGCAGTGCCTTGTGCTTGGTGGGAGATACACCGGCTTTACCGGGCAGAGTCGCAGCTTCCGCGTTGGTCACCATTATGTCTCTTTCTACTAGCGTGTACCGAGAGTGCAGGTGTTCCTGCTACCCATCAGACCTGATGCGCACGCCCCTTACATCGCCGACGCCATATTTTTAAGGGCGAAAAGTACAAGCGCGGCAATTTCGGTCGCGATCTAGCGGCAACCCATCGCCTGAAAGCCCGGATTACCGCCAATCACCCCATCTTGGCACCGATCCGCCATGGCGTGAAAATTTCGCGCTGTTGCAGCGTTTTGTCACAATTTGCTGCAGCAAGACCCACCGACTCGGAAGTGACGGCCGCAGCAAACCCCTGTCGGGTGAGGGGAATGTCAGATGAGGGGAGTGTCAGGCGACGGGCAGTTCCACCACCTTACCGCCATGCCACAAAGCCGGTGCCGCATCCGTGTTGACGATCACATCAAACACTTCGCCAATGAAAATTTCATGCGTACCGAAAATATCGCGCCGCGCGGTGCGGCAGAAAATATTCGCCGCCGCGCCGGCGAGAAAGGGCAGGCCGTGGCGTTCGCCCCATGCGGCACCCTGAAAGCGCTCTTCACGCCGGTCGGGGATGGCGAAGGGTAATAGCTCGTCCGCCTGTGCAAGCCCGATGACATTGATGCAAAAGGCACCGGTGGACTCGATCACGGCATGGGCGCTACCGCCCAGATTGACGCAGACCAGCATCGACGGCGGCTCCATCGCCACGGGCACAAAAGCCGTTGCCGCCAGCCCGGCAGGCTCGCCGGTCGCGGCATCGGTCGCGGAGATCAGGGCAACCGGACTTGGCATGTGCCGCATCGCGGTCTTGAGCGCAGAGGCAATCGCGGCGCTGTCTGGCTGTGCGTCCGGGGCAGAACTCATCGACTTGGTCTCCGTGCAGGGTCTTTCACCGCCGCAGGAGTAGCTGCCCGAATCTCAGGCCCGCGTCCCCCGCCGCGACGCCCTCTATGCGGTGGAGACCTTCGCAGATGCAATAGCCCATGCCAACCGAACCTCCCCTCCCGCGCGCGGGAGGGGAGATGGGCTGGATGCGCGCTTAACGCGCCATATATTTATCGAGCGTCTGGTTGAAATGCCGCAACCGCACTTCCTGATAATTGCCCAGCGTCTGGCCCGGTTTGCGCCCGGCCATGAACTGATTGAGAAAGCCTTGCTGCTGCGCGCGCAGGTTCGCCGTATCCTGATCGTAAACCCCGCCCAGACCCTTATCCATGCCGGGCACGATGGTGTAGCTTTCCTCTTCCTTGACGGTGAACATCTCGGCGGGTTCGGGACGCTCGCCGCTTTCGGGCACGGGGCGAAGGAACAGGATTTCGAATTTGGTGCGATCCGGGCGGTTACCAATCGGGCGGAAGCGATAGACCATCGGCAGCGAGAAACCGGGAAACAGGATCATGTTCGGGAACAGATGATATTCGATCGTGTCGACGATCTCGCTATCCGAATAGCCCGACAAATCGGCCTGATATTGCTCGCCAAAGACCTTGCGCAAATAACGCGCCATCACGCAACGCGCGGTCTCGCCCTCCTTCACCGTCAGCTCGTCCGACACCATCGAGCGGTCGCCGACCAACATGGTGTCGATCAGTTCCTGCTCGGTCATCGGATTGTCGAGATGCGGGCTTTGCGTGCCGCCTGCCGAATAGAAGCGCGAAACATGATCGCCATAGCAATCATATTGCACGTTCGCGTCGCCGGTCGCGGTCATCAACTGCGGATGGGTTTCATAGACATGGTAGGATTCCATAAAGGCCTCCATCGCCGTCTTCCAATTGCAGTTCAGTTCCTTCGCCATGTGCAACGAGACGTAGCGCTTGCCGAGATCCCAATTGTTGAAATGGTCGGCCAACACCGCGGCATATTGCGCGAACGGCTGCGGGTTTTCATCAAGGTTGATGAAGATAAAACCGCCCCATTGCGCGGTGGCCACGTGCGGCAGCGCAAATTTCTCCGGTTCGACATGCGGGAAATCCCAAGCGCATGGCACCGACGACAGCGCCCCATCAATCTGCCACGTCCAGCCATGATAGGGGCAGCGTAAATCGCGGGTCGACCCCTCACCCTCGCACGCGCGCAGCTTGGTGCCGCGATGGAGACAGGCATTGAGAAACGCCTTCACCGACATGTCATGCTGCCGCATGACGATCACCGAGAACGGACCGACCTCATAGACATAATAATCACCCGCTTCGGGGATATGCTCTTCGCGACAGGCCCATTGCCAGGTTTTCTTCCAGACCTTGTCCATCTCGCGATCGAAAAATGCCTGCGTCACATAGCGATCGATCGTGACATCCTCATCACCAAGAAATTCGTAATGCTCATGGCGCAGCACATCGGGCGCGGGCACCACATCGCGGGCGACCAGTTCCTGCACCGATGGTCCGGGGCAACGCGCTTTACCCGATACCAGACTGGTGGCGCCATCGCGTGGCACGGTCGACAGTTTCGGACGGGGGGTCTGTATGTTCATGGCCATTCTCTCCAGTTCGGCATGTCACCGGGAAGAATGGCCGCACCCCTCATCGGCCACCTGCACGCCGCGCCGGAAGCTATCCCAGCATCAGTCGCACGACGGTCCGTTGGCAACCCTCTCCCCATTTACGGGTCGGAGACTCGCTCCGATGGGCAAAAGGTCCCACGAATAGGACAAATGTCCTACTATACTTTAGGCGAGCTTTTTAAGCGGCGAGCAGCCGCTCGATCCCGCCGCAGAAAAACTCCACCGTGTCATCCACCAACTGGTGAAATTTATCCGGGCTGGCGCGACTGCCGGCAAGGTCTTCCAGAAAACCCTGATCCTGCGTCATGAACACCAGCGCGGACTCAACCAGATAGACTGCGGACAGGAAACGCTCCTCCGGCGCATTGGGCCATTGCCCCCGCAACGCATCGGAAAACATGTGCGAAATGGGCTGCAAGGTCCGAAGCGTAGGCGTGAGATGCGGGTCGCGATAGCTGCTCATGAAATGCGAGGTCAGCCGCACATAATGATGCAGCGGCGATGCCGGGTCCGCCCCGATCTGCAAAAAGGGCGCCACAAAGCCCCGCACGATCTCACTTGTCGTCACATCTGGCCGGGCCAGCGCTGCATCAATGCTGGCGCGGATCATTGCGGAGAGCAGCGGCAGTCGCCGGGCGACGACATCACGGAACAGATCGTCCTTGCTTTCGAAATAATGCGAGATCAGGCCAAGTGCCGCGCCACAGCGTGCCGACACCTCGCGCAGGGTGGAGCCATAATAGCCCAGTTCGGCGAAGACCTGTTCGGCGGCATCCATGATGGACTCACGCCGGGCCTCCCCTTTCGCGCCCATGACGCGCGGCTTGCGTTTCGCACCCTTGTCCATCTTCCATCCCCGGCCTGAGCGGACCTGCCAGCCAAGCTCACCCGGCCCGCCGATAGATCAGTATGGCAGATCGCACAACTCATCCAAGGCACCAAGGCGGCCCCGAAGGACCGCCTATTCCATGTTCGGCATTGCCGAAGCGAGGGGCTTAGATTTCGCCCATGTAGTTTTCGTTGCCCATGAAGCCCATGTTTTCGACCTTGGCCTTTTTGGCTTCGGCGAGCACCTGGTCAA
>CAIJLZ010000013.1 GCA_903821605.1 uncultured Sphingomonadales bacterium
GAACTCAAGCTGCACCAGTGCGGCCTGCCGAAGAAGATGGCGCTCGAACTGTTCAAGCCGTTCATCTACTCGCGTCTCGATGCCAAGGGTCTGTCGATGACCCTGAAGCAGGCGAAGAAGTGGGTCGAAAAGGAACGCAAGGAAGTCTGGGACATTCTTGACGAGGTGATCCGCGAACATCCGGTGCTGCTAAACCGCGCGCCGACGCTCCACCGTTTGGGCATTCAGGCGTTCGAGCCGGTGCTGATTGAAGGCAAGGCGATCCAGCTTCACCCGCTGGTCTGCTCGGCATTCAACGCCGACTTTGACGGTGACCAGATGGCCGTGCACGTTCCGCTGTCGCTTGAAGCGCAGCTTGAAGCGCGCGTGCTCATGATGTCGACCAACAACATCCTGTCGCCCGCGAACGGCAAGCCGATCATTGTGCCGTCGCAGGACATGGTGCTGGGTCTTTATTATCTCTCGATGATGAAGGAAGCTGAACCGGGCGAAGGCTCGCTGATGTCGGACATCACCGAAGTGCATCAGGCCCTGTTCAACAAGGCGGTGACGCTCCACACCAAGATCATCACCCGCGTCCCGCAGACGGACGAGAGTGGCAACCAGTATATGAAGCGGTATGAGACCACCCCGGGTCGCATGCTGATCGGCGAATGTCTGCCGAAGAGCCACAAGGTGCCGTTCGACGTCATCAACCGCCTGCTGACCAAGAAGGAAATCGGCGACGTCATCGACATCGTCTATCGCCATGCGGGTCAGAAGGAGACGGTGTTGTTCGCCGACGCCATCATGGCGCTGGGCTTCCGTCACGCGTTCCAGGCGGGCATTTCGTTCGGCAAGGACGACATGGTGATCCCGGCTGAAAAGGATGGGCTGGTCGAAGAAACCCGCACCTTGGTGAAGGATTTCGAACAGCAGTATCAGGACGGTCTGATCACCCAGCAGGAAAAGTACAACAAGGTGATCGACGCTTGGTCGCGTTGCGGTGATCAGGTCGCGAACGCGATGATGAAGGAAATTCAGGCCGTGAAGCACGGTCCGGATGGCCGTGAACTGCCGATCAATGCGATCTACATGATGGCGCACTCCGGTGCCCGTGGTTCGCAGGCGCAGATCAAGCAGCTTGCCGGTATGCGTGGCCTGATGGCCAAGCCGTCGGGCGAGATCATCGAAACGCCGATCATCTCGAACTTCAAGGAAGGTCTGACCGTTCTTGAATATTTCAACTCCACCCACGGTGCCCGTAAGGGTCTCGCGGATACCGCACTTAAGACGGCGAACTCGGGCTATCTGACCCGTCGTCTGGTCGACGTGTCGCAGGATTGCGTCGTGATCGAGGAAGATTGCGGCACCGAGCGTGCGCTGGTGATGAAGGCGATTGTGCAGGGCGGTGCGACCATCGCCTCGCTGGGCGAGCGTATTCTGGGCCGCACCACGGCCGAGGACATCGTCGACAGCAAGAACGGCGAGGTGATTATCCCGTCGGGCACGCTGCTGGACGAAGCCATGATCCTGTTGATCGAGGCGGTGAGTGTCCAGTCGGTCAAGATCCGTTCGCCGCTGGTCTGCGAAAGCCGTCAGGGCGTTTGCGGCAAGTGCTATGGTCGTGACCTTGCACGCGGTACCCCGGTCAACATCGGCGAAGCCGTCGGCGTCATCGCGGCGCAGTCGATCGGTGAACCGGGCACCCAGTTGACCATGCGTACCTTCCACATTGGTGGTGCGGCGCAGGTCAACGAAACGTCCAGCGTCGATGCGATTTCGGACGGTACGATCGAACTGCGCGACATGCCGACGCTGATCGATCCGTCGGGCAAGCGCATTTCGATGGCCCGTAACGCCGACCTTGCCATCATGGACAGTGAAGGTCGCGAACGCGCGGCGCACAAAATCCCTTATGGTGCGACCCTGCTTGTCGAGCATGGCACGAAGATCACCAAGGGCCAGCGTCTGGCCGAATGGGATCCGTTCATGATGCCGGTGATCACCGAAAAGGGCGGTATCGTAAAGTTCCAGGACATCATCGAAAACAAGACGATGACGGAACAGACCGACGAAGCCACCGGTCTGGTGCAGCGCGTGATCACGGAAAACCGTGCCACCGGCAAGAAGGAAGATCTGCGTCCGCGCATCACCCTGCTTGACGATGCCTCGGGTGAAGCGGCGCGTTACATGCTGGCGCCGGGTGCCATTCTGTCGGTCGAAGATGGCGCTGCCATCGAAGCCGGTACGGTGCTGGCTCGTGTGTCGCGTGAAGCTGCGAAGACGCGTGACATCACCGGCGGTCTGCCGCGTGTGGCCGAGTTGTTCGAAGCCCGCAAGCCGAAGGAAAATGCGATCATCGCCAAGGTCTCGGGCCGTGTCGAATTCGGCAAGGACTATAAGGCCAAGCGCAAGATTGCGATCCGTCCGGACGATGGTTCGGATCTGATCGAATATCTGGTGCCGAAGTCCAAGGTGATCGACGTGCAGGAAGGCGATTACGTCAAGCGCGGCGACAATCTGATCGGCGGTTCGCCGGATCCGCATGACATTCTGGAAGTGCTGGGGATTGAGGCGCTGGCCGAATATCTCGTCGCCGAAATTCAGGAAGTGTATCGCTTGCAGGGCGTGAAGATCAACGACAAGCACATCGAAACGATCGTTCGTCAGATGTTGCAGAAGGTTGAAATCACCCATGCCGGTGACACCACGCTCCTGCCGGCGGAACAGGTCGACCTCGAAGAAATGCGCGAGATCAACGCCAAGGTCGAAGCCACGGGTGGCGAACCTGCCCAGGGCAAGCCGATCCTGCTTGGCATCACCAAGGCGAGCCTGCAGACCCGCAGCTTCATCTCGGCGGCGTCGTTCCAGGAAACGACCCGCGTGCTGACCGAAGCATCGGTGCAGGGCAAGATCGACAATCTGACCGGTCTGAAGGAAAACGTCATCGTTGGCCGTCTGATCCCGGCGGGTACGGGTGCCGGTATGCACCGCATGCGTATTGCTGCCACCTCACGCGATGCCGCCCTGCGTGCCTCGCAGCGTGATTGGCAGGATCAGTTGGAAGCCAAGGCCGTCGCCGCCCGTGCGGCTGCTGCCCCGGCCCCGGCTCCGGTTGCTGCCGCGGTTGAGGAAGTTGCCCAGAGCGACGGCGAGGAATAAACGCCGCGCCTTTGGGTTGACCAAGGTGAAAAGAAAGACCCCGCCGGTGCAAACCGGTGGGGTTTTCTTTTGGTAGTGTGGGTTTTTGGGGGAGGGGCCGAAGGGGCGGAAGATGCTGAACCGAGTTCAGCATGACGAAGGTTTTCGAGTGTCGTCACCCCTATTCGTCACCCTGAACTCGTTTCAGGGTCCACGCGCCCCACTGCGGGGGTGGGGGCGAAGGGCGGAAGATGCTGAACCGAGTTCAGCATGACGAAGGTTGTGGTTCCTCGCCCAATCATCGTCACGCTGAACTCGTTTCGGGGTCTCTCCAGCAACATCCCCGCGCGAGATATGAAAAAGGACCGCCGGGCGAGTGTGCCCGGCGGTCCCCTAACATGGTCAGCGGCCGAAAAGTTCCAGCTCGGGAGACCATGGCGCGATCCTGTGAGGCCAAAGCCTCAGCCGCGCATCCCCCGAATGAACCGAACCGACCACTTTGCTGAACCATGAGACATCGGATCACCTCCTTTCGCGCTGTTGATTGCAGGCACAAGTTGTCCCAGATTCGCAAAAACAACAAGGCTTGTAATACGATCTAGATTCGGCAATCCTCGACGGCCCGCGCGACGTCCCCTGCCAATGGCAGAATCAGCCAGCCGCCGCCATCGACCTCCAGCATGAACCGGCCTTGGCTATGCACGATGCGGTCGAGTAAGCTGTCGGTCGCGGCCATCACCACATCAAACGACGCGCCTTGCGTATCCACCAGACCAAGCCGCTGTTCGGTGGCACTGGTGGTTTTGATCGTCATCTGCCGTTCAAGATGTGGCGCGGGAGGCGCTGCAGACATCGCCGCATCGCCACCTCGTGTCAGCCACGATAAGCGGACTACATGGCGCGCCAAGTCGCAGCGTAGGGTGAAGCGCGGCGCCTGTCCGACAAGACCGAAGCTGGCGGTTGAAGCCGCGCTATCGGCCTGCCAGCGCCACTCGCCGGGCGTCAAATCTCGGTCGCGCCAATCGGTCGGGATCGGGGCGGGTGCCACCAAGGGCGCGACTTTAGGTGGCGGTGGCGGGCTAGGAGCCGGATGTTCAGGCCCGCAACCCGCCAGCAGCAGGGCAGGCAGGCACGCGGAGGTCAAGCGGATGATGCTGGTTCGCATGCCTGTGTTCCTATCAGTCGACGTCTTCCACCTCGACCTTTTCACCCGTGACCCGCTGTGAAAGGGCGGCCGCCATGAACTTGTCGAGGTCGCCGTCAAGCACATCGCCGGGCGCAGTTGATACCACGCCGGTCCGCAAGTCTTTCACCATCTGATAAGGCTGGAGAACATAAGAGCGGATCTGGTGGCCCCAACCAATATCGGTCTTGCTGGCGTTGGTCGCATTGGCTTCGGCCTCACGGCGCTGCAATTCAGCCTCGTACAAGCGGGCACGCAGCTGGTTCATGGCCTCGGCCTTGTTCTTATGCTGCGAACGCTGATTTTGGCACTGCACGACAATGTTGGTCGGAATGTGCGTGATGCGCACCGCAGAGTCGGTCGTGTTGATGTGCTGGCCGCCTGCGCCCGACGCGCGATAGGTATCGATGCGCAGGTCGCTTTCGTTGATCTCGATGTCGATATTGTCGTCGACCACGGGATAGACCCAGACCGATGCAAAGCTCGTATGGCGGCGGGCGTTGCTGTCATAGGGCGAAATGCGGACAAGGCGATGCACCCCGCTTTCGGTCTTGGCATAACCATAGGCATTCTCGCCCTTGATCAGCATGGTCGCGGATTTGATCCCCGCCTGTTCGCCGCCGTGATAGTCGGTCAATTCGACCTTCATGCCATGGCGTTCAGCCCAGCGGGTGTACATGCGTTGCAGCATGCTCGCCCAATCTTGGCTCTCGGTGCCGCCCGCGCCGGCGTTCACTTCGATATAGGTGTCGTTGCTGTCGGCCTCACCGGCAAGCAGGGCGGCAACCTTGTCGCGCTCGGCGCGTTCGGCCAATTCGGCAAGCGCCTTCACGCCGTCATCGACCAGCGCCTCGTCGCCCTCCATTTCGGCCAGTTCCATCAACTCCGCCGTATCGGACATTTCCTGTTCGATCTTGCGGGTCGCGGTGATCGCCTCGTCAAGTCGACGACGCTCACGCATCACTTCCTGTGCGGCCTTGGGGTCGTTCCACAGCGCCTGGTCCTCGACGCGCGCGTTCAGTTCGTCCAGCCGACGAAGCGCCTTGTCCCAGTCGAGAAAGCGACGGAGCAGCGCGAGGGCCTGGTTGATCTGGTCGATGGATGCTTGCGCTTCGGCGCGCATGGTCTTTGTCCTTCAATCTGCGAAATATGAAATAGGGTCGCCGGTGAGCGATGTTAACATGTGAGTGGCGTTAATAGATGCCTTGCGTGCGATCAAGGAATTGACTGTCGCGGGACTGGCGGGTGCCTTGCTGGCTGGTCAGGTCTTTCTGCTCGGCCTTTTTGTCCTTGAGTTCATCGCGACGGATCGAGCGGACGGGTTCGCTTTCAGGTTTAAAGGCTTCCCAGATGACGGGCGACAGCGGATCCGAACCCGGCCAAGCGCCGAAAACCTTACGGCCCGTGCGACGGTCGATGCGGACCATGCGGATGCCTGCAGGGGCACGGAAGGGCACCACGTCCATCCCCTGAAACGCGGTTTGCGCAAATTGCTTGAAAATGGGGGCAGCGACGGTGCCGCCTTGCGCATAGCCGCCAAGCGAGCGCGGTTGATCATAGCCGAGATAGACGCCCGCCACGATGTCTGCCGATCCGCCGACGAACCAGACATTGGTCGGGCCGGAAGAGGTGCCGGTCTTGCCGAACAGCGGGCGGTTCAAGTCGCGCAGCACGGTCGCGGTGCCGCGCTGGACCACGCCTTCAAGGATGTGGACGACCTGATAGGCGGTCAACGGGTCCAGCGCCTGCCGGGTGAAGCGGGCAGGCGGACGCGGCATGGCCTGACCATCCCAATCGCGCGCCTTGCAGTTGCGCATCGCCTTGCAGCGCTCATCATTGCGCAAAATCACCCGGCCACGCCGGTCTTGAATATAGTCGATCAGGGTCGGTGTCATATGGCGTCCGCCATTGGCGAGCATGGCATAGGCGTTGGTCAGCTTCATCACCGTGGTGTCGCCCGCGCCGAGCGAGATCGACAGCACCGGCTGATAGGTGCCGATGTCCATGGCGGCGATGGTTTTGACGACATTCTCCATGCCGGTCTGTGACGCGGCGCGAACGGTCATCAGGTTGCGCGACTGTTCGACGCCCCAACGCATGGTGTGCGGCCCGGAACTGCCGCGATTATCAAAGTTGCGGAAGCATTTCTGGCCAAGCCGAGCCGATTGAAAGACGCAGAAGGGGCCATCAATGATGATCGAGGCCGGGGTCATGCCATTGTCGAGCGCCGAGGCATAGACAAAGGGTTTGATCGTCGAACCCGGTTGACGCATCGCTTGGGTCGCGCGGTTGAACGACGCATTGCGGGAGTCAAAGCCACCCTGCATCGCGATCACTCGGCCCGTGGCGACCTGTTCGGCCACCATGCCGCCTGAGACTTCCGGGATTTTTTGCAGGGTCCATTGCGCGCCCGACTGAGCGACCGGGATCACATCGCCGGGCTTCATGGTTGAAAAGGCGGTGCCGCCGCCATTGCGTTCGATCCGCGCACCCCATTCCGGAAGTACGCCCGTCGAACCATCGACAAAGCCGATTTTCAACGCTTGGCCTGCACGGTTGAGGACGACCGCAATCCGCCATTCGGGAGAACCCGAACCGATATTGGCACCGGCCAGACGGCCCGCCCATTTGTCATCGCTGACATCGATCCGGCCTTCCGGGCCTTTCCACGGCTTGCCACTGTCATAGCGACGCAGCCCGTCGCGCAGCGCCTTTTCCGTCGCGAACTGTGCCTTTGGATCGAGCGAACTGCGGATCCACAAACCACCATCATAGACGCTGTTCGGGCCGGTCTTGTTGTTCTCGCCATAAGAGGCGATCAACTGGCGGCGCACTTCTTCAAGGAAATAGCCGCCAATGTCGCGCCGTTTGCGTTCGATCCGCGGCACGATCGACAGCGGCATGGCCAAAGCGGCATCATGCTGCGGGCGGGAGATAAAGCCGTTGGCCAGCATCTGGCCCAGCACCCAATTGCGGCGCGTGAGCGCGCGCTTGCCATTGCGTTCCGGGCTGTAATTGCTGGGGGCCTTGGGCAGGATCGCCAGATAGGCCATTTCGTGCAGTTGCAGGCCGGCAACGTCCTTATCGAAATAGGCGCGCGCGGCGGACTGCACGCCATAAGCGTTACGGCCCAGAAAAATCTGGTTGAGATAGAGTTCAAGGATCTGCTGCTTGGTCAGCGCGCTTTCGATGCGATAGGCGAGAATGGCCTCTCGCACCTTGCGGGACACCGAATATTCATCGCTGAGCAACAGGTTTTTGGCGACCTGCTGGGTGATGGTCGAGCCACCGCGCGCCCGCTTGCCCGATCCCAGCTTGGTAACATAATCGAACACCGCCCCGGCAAGGCCCGGATAGTCGATCCCGCCATGCGAGAAGAAAGTCTTATCTTCTGCCGAGATGAAGGCGTTCACCAGTTGTTGCGGAAACTCGTCATAAGCCAGTTCGACGCGCTGTTCGCGGGCGAAGGAACCGACCGGCAAGCCATCGATGCCGCGCATGTTGGAGGGCAGCGGTGGTTCGTAATTGAGCAGGCTTTCCGCATCAGGCAAATTGCGCGCGAACGCGATCCAGATCAGCAGGAACAGCATAAAGGCGCTGCCACCCGCAATCATGATGCGGCGCGAGCGTTCAATCTGCCAATGGAACCGGAGCCAGTCGATGGCGCGCTCGGTCTCGCGGCGCAGGCGCTGGCTCCACTGTGCGATGCGGGCGGATGGTTCGATCTCCATCCGCAGGCGTCTACCCGATGCGATCGGCCATGTCTATTTGCGAGCGAGGGCGGACAGCGCCTTTTCGCAACCTTTTGGCCTTAGCGTTGAGCAAGGGCGATGCGACGGGCGAAATGCGCTTCGATCGCGCGGGCGATGCCGCGGCCGATGCGCTGCTGGCCGTCTTCGGAAAACAACAAACGGGCATCGTCGGTATTGCTGACATAGCCGGTTTCCATCAATACCGACGGCACATCCGGCGCCTTCAGCACGCGGAAATTGGCGAATTGGTGGAAGTCGTTGCGAAACGGGATCAGCGTGGCGGTCTCGCGTTGCAATACGCTGGCAAAGGCTGAGGACATGTTCATCGTCTCGCGTTGGGCCAGATCGATCAGGATCGACTGGACATCGCTCGACTGGCGACCAAGATCGACGCCGCTGATGATATCCGCCTTGTTTTCGGCAGCGGCGAGCCGTGCCGCTTCCTTGTCGGAGGCAACGTCAGACAGGGTATAGATCGATGCGCCTCGCGCCTGTGTCACGGCCGCGCTGTCGGCGTGGATCGAGATGAAGAGATTGGCCTTCATGCGCCGGGCGATAGCGACGCGTTCCGGCAGCGGCAGGAAATTGTCGCCGTCACGGGTCAGGGCGACCCGAACCTGACCGGAACGGACCAGCGCATCGCGCACGGCGCGCGCAATTGCGAGGGTGGCGGTTTTTTCATGGCGACCATCAAGGACCGAGATCGCGCCCGGATCATGCCCGCCATGGCCCGCGTCGATCACGACCAGCGGCCGCGAATTGTCGCGCGCGCCGTAAATGATTGGCAGCGGTGCGGTGCGATAGGGGCGTGCTTTGGCAGGGACCGGCACGGTCACGCTTTTGCGTTCCGGCATGATGGCCGAGGCGGGGATGAGTTGCGGCGGCAGAAAGGCAATGCGCCCGGCTTGGGCTGCGGCGGCAAAGCGGCTCGCATCGACTGGCTTGAGGCTGAGCGTCAGCGACCGCCCATCGGCGGCGAACGCACCGGCGGCGATGATGGCGGGCCGGGCGAGGTCCAGCACGACGCGGGCGGTCTGCGGATTGAACTGGCCAAGGCGCGAGGCGGTGATCAGGCCGCCGCTGCTACCCTGGGTGCCGGGGCGCGCGCCGCCGATGTCGATGGCAATGCGCTGCGGATTGATGAGGTTGAAGGCCGATGCCTTCTCGACCACGCCGTCAAAGGCGAGGATGATGGCGTCCTCGGTGATCTGCATCGCACGGATCGTCGCTGCCTCCGCCGACTGGGCAGCACCCAGCATCGGGGTCAGTGCAAGCAGCAAGGCAAGGCGCTGAGGGAGGCGGGCGGTCCGCTGCTTGATCCGGCTGAACATCATTTTCGAGTACAAACCCTGTTGAGTTGCAATGACAGGCTTTACTGCACCACCTGCCTGTTCTCAATATGATGAATGGAAATGGTTAATCTTAGGTTACGAACGGTCTTGCGAACATTTCTTTAAGCAGCTTTCGGACGGGGAGTTGCTGTCTGGCCGCGTTACTGCTAGCAATCTCTTTCGGCCCACTCATGGTGCCGTAGTTCCAGGTTGACGCCGCAATGCAGCATTTCTCTCTCCATTCAGTTCAGGCGCGGGCTTTCTGCCGCGACGAATGGAGCAGTTTCGTCCCGGCCCAGTGTGCCGGACATGCGCGAGCGGCAGAGGCAATAATCATCCACAATTGTGAACAGGTGCAGCGCCGCGATGCGGCTGTGATGCCAGTTGTTCGCTCAAATCTGGCGGCTCGCCGGACGGCTTTGCCGGTCCGCAGTCGCCATCGGAGACTTTTGAATGTCCATACAAATGCTGATCGATGCTCGCCACCGGGAAGAAACCCGCGTGGCGGTCGTCAACGGAAACCGTATCGAGGAATTTGATTTCGAATCGGCGGAGCGCAAGCAGCTCAAGGGAAATATCTATCTTGCCAAGGTGACCCGCGTCGAACCGTCGCTGCAGGCGGCGTTCGTGGATTATGGGGGCAACCGTCACGGCTTCCTCGCATTCAGCGAAATCCACCCGGATTATTACCAGATCCCGAAGGAGGACCGCGAGGCCCTGTTGCGGGAAGAGGCCGAACAGGCTGCCGAGGAAGAGGCGCTGCGCTCTGCCCATGGTGATCTTGATCCGGTCGATGGGCATCATGATGATGATGGCCGCGATGACGATCGCCCGGAAGTGGCGTCGGAGTCGCTGGCTGCCGACAATGATGCGAGCGATCTTGGCGACGAGGATGTTCCGCCCGCCGCGATGCAGATCAACCGCGACGACGATAATCCCGCCGAAAGCCTGCGCAAGCGTCGTCAGTCGCTGCGTCGCCGGTATAAGATTCAAGACGTGATCCGCCGCCGCCAGGTGTTGCTGGTGCAGGTCGTCAAGGAAGAACGTGGCAATAAGGGCGCTGCGCTCACCACCTATCTCTCGCTTGCCGGTCGTTATTGCGTGTTGATGCCGAACACCTCGCATGGCGGTGGCATTAGCCGGAAGATTTCATCGGCGGCCGACCGTAAGCGCCTCAAGGGCATTATGGGCGAGTTGAACCTGCCGTCGACCATGGGCTGCATTGTCCGCACCGCGGGTCTTCAGCGCACCAAGACCGAGATCAAGCGCGATTTCGATTATCTTGCCCGGCTGTGGGATGAAATCCGCGAAACGACCATGAAATCCGACGCGCCAGCGTTGGTCTATGGCGATAATGACCTGATCAAGCGCGCGATCCGCGATATTTATAATCGCGATATCGATAGCGTCGTTGTCGAGGGCGAGGAGGGCTATAAGGCCGCCCGCGCCTATATGAAGCTGCTGATGCCGAGCCATGTCCGGCGCATCCAGGGCTATGCCGATCCGGTGCCGTTGTTCCAGCGTTATGGCGTCGAGAACCAGCTTGCCGCGATGTATCAGCCGACGGTGCAGTTGAAGTCGGGCGGTTATCTCGTCATCAACCCGACCGAGGCTTTGGTCTCGATCGACATCAACTCAGGCCGTTCGACGCGCGAACATAATATCGAGCAGACGGCGCTTTCGACCAATCTTGAAGCCGCCGATGAAATTGCCCGTCAACTGCGCTTGCGCGATATGGCCGGGCTTGTCGTGATCGACTTTATCGACATGGAGAACCACTCCAGCGTCCGTAAGGTCGAAAAGGCGATGAAGGCCGCGCTCGCGAATGACCGTGCGCGCATTCAGGTAGGGCGGATTTCGTCCTTCGGCCTGATGGAAATGAGCCGCCAGCGGTTGCGCACCGGCGTGTTGGAAGCGTCGACCAAGCCGTGCCCGCATTGTGAAGGCTCGGGCCTGATGCGGACGGCATCGTCGTCTGGCCTTTCGGCGCTCCGCCATCTGGAAGATGAAGCGGCACGCGGCCGTGGCAGCCAGTTGCTGCTGCGCGTTGGTCAGGAAGCGGGCATCTATGTGCTCAACAAGAAGCGCGCCGAACTGGCGGAAATCGAGACGACCTATGGCGTCACGATTGAAGTCCAGATCGATAGCCAGCTTGAAGGGGCCCGCATGGCGGTTGAAAGCTTCGGCCCGCCGCCCGCTCATGCGCCGTTGATTCAGGCGATCATTCCGATTGAGGATGATGACCTGCCGTTCGAGGAAGACGAGGACGAAGCGGAAGAATCCGTGGTCGAGGCGCGCGCCGATGATGGCGGCGAAGGTGGCCGCAAGCGTCGCCGTCGCAATCGTCGCGGCCGTCGCGGTCGTCGTGAAGACGGCACGGCCGAAGGCGAGTTCTCGTCTACTGACGGCAGCGATGATGCTGGCGAAGGCGAAGAGGGTGAAGACGGTGGCGACGCTAATGACGCCAACGACGGCGAAGAACGTGTCAGCCGCGAAGGCGCGCAGGACGAGAATGGCGGCCGTCGTCGCCGCAACCGTCGTGGCCGTCGGGGCAATCGCAACCGCGATCAGGGGGGTGAAAACGCCGCTGGTGCAGGCGAGGCGGAAGCTGCCGCTGGCGATGAGGCACAAGCCGTTGCTGCCCCAGCTTCGGTCGCCGCAGAAGCCGAGCCGGTTGCCGAGGAAAAGCCGAAGGCCCGTCGCCGTCCGCGTGCCCGCAAGGGTGAGCCGGTCGTCGCCGTCGCCAATGAAGCGCCGGAGGCTGAAGTGGCCGTCGTTGCGCCAGTTGCCGAAGCTGTCGAAGATGTTGCGCCTGCCAAGCCTGCCCGCAAGCCGCGTGCCCGCAAGCCGAAGGTGACGGAGGCGGTTGAGGCCGTCGAGGTCGCGCCGGTGGTTGCCGTGGACGCTGTCGCGCCGGTGGCCGCAGACGAAGTGCCGGTGGCCGAAGAAAAGCCGAAGCGCAAGCGTGTCAGCCGCGCCAAGGCGGCATCGACGGCGGTCGTCGCCGATGCGACGGTTTCTGCCGAACCGGCTTCGTCCAGCGAAACAGATGCCGATGGCGATGCCGATGCGCCGAAGCGTCGCGGTTGGTGGCAGCGTACCTTCGGGGAATAAGGCCACTTATCATTTGGGGTGGATCGGGGGATGGGGCTTTGGCCCGTCTCCCGGTCCGACCTACCGATCAGCTGCGGTCAATGGCCGCTAGCGACACAGTCTTCCCATCTTACCTATGATCAGGCGTCGCTTACGCGCCGGGGCGCACGCCAAGGCGTGAAGCTACCGCCGCACCAGATACGGCCGCGCTGCGAAATTGGGCTGTATTCCCGGCATTCGCGCTATTCGTTGGTGCGCCAATCGGCCCACCCGGCCTGATCGCCAGCAATTGCGCCAGTCGCGCGCGGAACCGGCCAAGATCGCCACCACTCAATTGTGCCATGGTGGTGTAGCTCACTGAATTGGGATCGACCGGGACGCCATTGCGATAAAGCTCATAATGGAGATGCGGACCAGTCGACAGGCCGGTGGAACCGACATAGCCGATGACCTGCCCCTGGCGCACCCGGGTGCCGGGATAGACCGCAATCTGGCTCATATGGCTGTAACTTGTGGCAATGCCACCACCATGCGCGAGGCGGACCTGTAAGCCATAGCCACCTGCTCGGCCTGCGCCTTGCACCATGCCATCGGCCGATGCCATGATCGGGCTGCCATAAGGTGCGCCAAAATCAATGCCGCGATGGAAACGGTTATAGCCGAGCAAGGGGTGACGCCGCATGCCGTAGCTGGAGGTCTGGTGGCCGTTGACCGGGCGGCTGAGCAAGCCGCGACGTTCGCCGACGCCCGAGGCCTCAAACCATTGCACCCCATCTGGCGTGTCCCAGCGGACCATCTGGACCCGGCGGCCACGGCGGTCGAGCCCGGCATAGAGCAGTTCGCCGAATTCCTCTTCACCGGTTTCGGCCCGTCGATGTGAGACGATCAAATCGAACTGGTCATCCGCATAAATATCGCTCGCGATGGAGACGCGTTGATTGAGCGCGCGGATATAGCTTTGCACCGCCGAAGCAGGCGCACCTGCCGCACGAGCGGAGAGATAGAGGCTGCTACCGACCCGGCCCTGAATGCGAAGCGGACTATTGTCCACCTTGATGGCGACGGGGCGCAACGTCAGTTGGCCGTTCACGCGCTCAATCGCAAGCTTGAGGTCGAACCGGGCGCGGAACAGCATGTAATCAAGGGGGCGAGGGCGACCCGGTGCGGTGCGGCGGCCAAGCGTCATCTCGACGCGGGTGCCGGCGGGAATGGCCGCAGGTGGCACGAGGCGCGCAACCATTTGCGTGACAGTGGCGGCATCGGCGGCGGCCACGCCTGCGCGCTGGAGTGCGCGCCCAAAACCATCACCACGTCCGATCGTCGCCGTCAATTCAAGGGTCGGGCGATCTGGCGCTTCGGCCAGCATTTCAACGCGGGCGCTCGGTGCCATGCGACGGCCCATGTCGCCACCGGTCGCCAGCGGCATGATTGTCAGCGGGCGGCTCTCTTCCCAATGGCTGGCAGGCATGGGCGCAAGGCTTGCGGCATCAATCGCGGACATGTCTGGGCCAAGGCTATAGGCCGTCATGCACAGGGCCGAACAGGTCGCCAGCCCGCGCCACCACTCGCGGCTACCGATATGGGTGCCCAAATCGACGACCAGATCCAGTTCTTCGAAGAAACGGCGCGCATGCAACCGCCATTCTGGCCCGGCGAAACCGTCAAGCGCTCTCGTCAATCGGAATGGGCCGAAGGAGCGTCCGGTACCGGCCTCAGTCGCCAGCGAATGGGTCAAGCTGTCACGTCCCCCGTGTTCGCCCACCAACGGGCCTAGCCCCTGATGACTAGGAGATGATAGTTAATATTTTCTTAGTGCGCAATCAAACTGCGGCGCTCAGTCGGGTGATCAGCCCGCGATTTAGCGGGTGCGGCGCGGTGAAAGGGCGGATAATACGCCGCGCAATGTTCTGATCTCATTGCTGTTCCATGCGGGTTTGGTCAGCACGGTGCGCAGCGTGCGCCGGGTTGTCGGCACTCGGTCGGGCGGGAAGAAATAGCCAGTGGGTTCCAGCATGGTTTCAAGATGGGTGATCAATCCGTCGATTTCCTCTTGTGGCGCTGGCGGGTCGAGATCCATCCGGGTGGGGGAGGCGAGTTGGCGTCCCTTTGACCATTCATAGGCGCACAAGATCACCGCTTGGGCCAGATTCAGCGAGCTGAAATCCGGGTTGACGGGGACTGTCAAAATCGTGCGCGACAGGGCGACATCCTCGGTTGCGAGGCCGGAGCGTTCCGGTCCGAACAAAATTGCGCTCTGCCCCGGTTCTGCCCGGATCGTCGCGGCGGCTTCTTCCGGAGTCATCACCGGCAAGACGACATCGCGCCGCCGGACAGTGGTGGCAAAGACATGGGTGCAATCGGCCGTGGCGTCGGCCACAGTGTCGAACACCTCGGCCCGCTCCAGCACCACATCCGCGCCCGATGCGGCAGGCCCAGCGGCGGGATTCGGCCAACCGTCACGCGGCGCGACAAGCCGCATCCGGTCCAGCCCGAAATTGAGCATGGCGCGGGCGGCCTTGCCGATATTCTCGCCAAGTTGGGGGCGGACGAGAATAATGATCGGGGCGGTGGTCATGTCGGGTGTTCCCTCATGGCATGAACGGCGGGGTATATATTGGCAACAGCGCCTACAGGGCGCATTTCCGGACCGCAAGGGACTTCCCCTGCACGACGTCCATGGCTATAGCCAGCGGCGTCTATTTTTCAGCCGGGGAGCGCGGCACGATGAGCGAAACCGACACCCGCGACGCCCATGTCCAAGTCATCGAGAGCAATTTCGATGAGGATGACCGACTGAAGCCAGAATTTGTACGCGGCATTATTGACCTGCTGCACGATGGCGAGACCGGTGAAGTTCGGACGCGCGTTGAGCCGCTTCACCCTGCCGACATCGCCGACCTCTTCGAATTGGCACCTGCCGAGATGCGGCAGCCGCTGGCGATGGCGCTATCTGATCTGCTTGACGGCGACGTGCTGGCGGAGATGAACGATTATGTCCGCGAGGCGCTGATCGATGAACTCGATCCGCATCAGGTCGCGGAAATTGCCACCCAGCTTGATACCGACGACGCCGTTGCGATCATCGAGGATATGGAAGAGCTGGAGCAGCGCGCCGTGCTGCGCGCGCTCGCCCCGGATGACCGTGCCGCGATTGAAGAGGCGCTGAGCTACCCGGAAGAATCTGCGGGCCGCTTGATGCAGCGCGAGTTGATCGCGGTGCCCGAGCATTGGACCGTCGGGCAGGTGATCGACTATCTGCGCGAACATCGCGAGCTGACGACCGACTTCTGGGAAATTTTCGTCACCGATCCCGGTCACAAACCGATTGGCACCTGCAAGTTGAGCTGGGTTCTGCGCACCCCGCGCAACATCAAAATGGCCGATGTGATGCAGCGCGAGCAGAGCCTGATCCCAGTCGATATGGATCAGGAAGAGGTCGCGCTGCGGTTCCAGAAATATGCGTTGATCTCGGCGGCGGTTGTCGATGGTGACGGGCGGCTGGTCGGCATGATCACGGTCGATGACATCGTCCACATCATTCAGGAAGAGGCAAGCGAGGACATCCTCAAGCTCTCCGGTGCGGGCGAAGGCGATATTAACGAGCCGATTTTCATGACGGTGCGGACCCGGCTGACATGGCTGGTGGTCAATCTCGGCACGGCGATTATCGCCGCGAGCGTCGTGGGTATGTTCCAAGGTGAGATCGCACGTTTTGCCCTGCTGGCGGTCTTGATGCCGATTGTGTCGGGCATGGGGGGGAATGCGGGGACGCAGACGCTGGCGGTGGTTGTGCGGGCGCTGGCCACCAATCAGCTCACCAGTTCAAACTCGGTCCGCATGGTCATGCGCGAATTCATGATTGCGCTTTGCAATGGCGCGGCGCTCGCGACGCTGATCGGTGCCAGTGTCGGCCTGCTCTATGGCAATCCCACGCTCGGCATCGTCATTGGCGCGGCGATGGTGATCAACAATCTGGTTGCCGGTCTGTCCGGCATTTTGGTGCCGGTGACGCTAGAGAAGTTCGAAATTGATCCGGCGGTCTCATCGGCAGTGTTCGTGACGATGATGACCGACGTGATGGGATTTTTCAGTTTCCTTGGTCTGGCGAGCCTTGCGGGTCTCGCCGGTTAATCGGTTTGGATATGATATAAGCTTTTCAGGCTGGACGGCGGAAAAGACATAGCAGGAGTCGGCGACAACTATGTGCGGCATCATTGGCATTCTGGGGCATGACGCAGTCGCCGACCGATTGGTCGATGGGCTGCGGCGGCTTGAATATCGTGGATATGACTCGGCAGGCGTCTGCACCGTTCATGATGGCGCGCTTGACCGCCGCCGTGCCGAGGGCAAGCTCGACAATCTCGCCAAGCGGCTATTGGCTGATCCGCTGCCGGGCACGATTGGCATTGCTCACACCCGCTGGGCAACGCATGGCGCGCCGACCGAAGACAATGCCCATCCCCATGCGACCGGCGACGTGGCACTTGTCCACAATGGCATTATCGAGAATTTCAAGCCGCTGCGCGATGCGTTGCAGGCACGTGGCCGCGTCTTCACCAGCCAGACTGATTCCGAGGTTGTAGCTCATCTGATCTCGGAAAAGGTGGAGGCCGGGGCCGATCCGGTCGCGGCGGTGCGTGACAGCCTGAAGGAAATCCATGGCGCCTTTGCGCTGGCGATCCTGTTTCGCCAGCACGCCGATTTGTTGATTGGTGCCCGGCTTGGGTCGCCGCTGGTCGTCGGCTATGGCGAGGGCGAAACCTATCTCGGTTCGGATGCGCTGGCGCTGGCGCCGTTGACGCAGAAGATTGCCTATCTGGATGAGGGCGATTGGGTGGTGATCCGCCCGGGGTCCGTCCAGATTTTCGACAAAAATGATCAGCCGGTGGAACGGCCTGTTACTGTCAGCGGGGTTACGGGTGCGCTGATCGACAAGGGCAATTATCGCCATTTCATGCTCAAGGAAATTTACGAGCAGCCGGTGGTGGTGGCGCAGACGCTGCAAAGCTATCTCCGCCCATTGGAAGAACAGGTGGCATTGCCGGATCGGGAATTTGATTTCTCGGGCATCAGCCGGGTGACGATCGTTGCCTGCGGCACGAGCTTCTATGCCGGGATGGTCGCCAAATATTGGTTCGAGCAATTTGCCCGCATGCCGGTTGATATCGATGTCGCGAGCGAATTTCGCTACCGCGCGCCGGTGCTTGATCCGGGCGGGCTAGCGCTGTTTATCTCGCAATCCGGCGAGACGGCGGATACGCTTGCGGCGTTGCGCCATGCGCGGGCCGAAGGGCAGAAAATCGCCGTGGTGGTCAACGTCCCGACCAGCTCGATGGCGCGCGAGGCGGATTTGCTGTTACCGACCTATGCCGGGCCGGAAATTGGGGTGGCGTCGACCAAGGCATTCACCTGCCAATTGGCGGTGCTGGCCGCGCTCGCCGCCAATTTGGCACGCGCCAAGGGGCGTCTTGCGCCAGAAGATGAGCGGGAGATCGTCAAGCATCTGGCGGAGGCCCCGGCGGCGATGAATGCCGCGCTCAGCCATGACAAGGAGATCGAGGCGCTGGCCCCGCTGATCGCTCCGGCACGTGATGTGCTCTATCTTGGCCGTGGTCCGGAATATCCGATGGCGCTGGAAGGCGCGCTTAAGCTCAAGGAAATCAGCTATATCCATGCCGAGGGCTATGCCGCCGGCGAGATGAAGCACGGCCCAATTGCGCTGATCGATGATGCGGTGCCGGTGATTGTGCTCGCGCCGTCCGGCCCGTTGTTCGAAAAGACCGTCAGCAACATGCAAGAAGTCCAAGCGCGTGGCGGCAAGGTGGTGCTGATTTCCGACGCGGAAGGCATCGCGCTGGCGGGTGAGGGGTGTCTCGCCACGATTGAGATGCCCAAGGTGCATCCGCTCATCGCGCCGCTCGTTTACGCCGTGCCGGTGCAACTGCTCGCCTATCATGTCGCGGTCGTTAAGGGCACGGATGTCGACCAACCCCGCAACCTCGCCAAGAGTGTCACAGTGGAATGACGCGATGAGCGCCATGGTCATCATCGGTGTGGTCGTTGGATTGGCGCTTGGGGCGCATCTGCTGCTGTTCGGTTGGCTTCGGCGCAAAATGAACGCCAGTCGTCCCGCGCGCGGGCCGCAGCCGTGATGTTGGGCGGACGTCATGTTGCAGGGGAATAGGCGATGATCATCTTTGGCGACGACAGGTCCGGCAACTGTCTCAAATTGAAATATGCGGCTGATTATCTCGGCCTTGATTATGAGTGGCGGCATGTCGACATCATGGCGGGCGAGGCGCGCACGCCGGAGTTTCTCGATATTAATCCGATGGGGCAGGTGCCCGCCTTGCTATGCGATGATGGCCGCCCGCTGGCCCAGTCCAATGCGATTCTGCGCTACCTTGCCCGCGAGAGCGCGCTTATTCCCGCCGATGCGTATCGACAGGCGCAAATGGATGCATGGTTATTTTGGGAGCAATATAGCCATGAACCCTATGTCGCCGTGTGCCGTTTCCAGCATGTCTATCTCGGGCGAGCGCGCGACGAGATTGAGGAGTGGCGTTGGGAGCGCGGCAATGGCGCGCTTGACTTGATGGAACGCCATCTGGCGGGGCATGACTGGTTTGTCGACGGCGGTTTCAGCATCGCCGATATCGCATTGCTGGCGTATAGCCGGGTTGCGGATCAGGGCTATTTCGATCTGTCTTCTCGCCCGGCGTTGACCCAGTGGATCGCGCGCTGCGAGAAATTACTCAAACTGCGCTAGTTTGCACCCTCATATAAAGATGTCTTTATATCACCCTTGCCAGTGCCGGACATCTCGGCTACGGGGCCGGGATGAACCGGGGTATGTCGTGCCCCGGCAGGATTTATCTGCAGGAGACGCGTGTGTCCCATGATTATGTGATTGCCGATATTGGTCTGGCCGAATTCGGTCGCGCGGAAATCGCGATTGCCGAAACGGAAATGCCGGGCCTGATGGCGCTGCGGGCTGAATATGGCGCATCCAAGCCGCTCAAGGGTGCGCGCATTACCGGTTCGTTGCACATGACGATCCAGACGGCGGTGTTGATCGAGACGCTGGTCGATCTTGGCGCCGACGTGCGTTGGGCGACGTGTAACATCTTCTCGACCCAGGATCATGCGGCAGCGGCGATTGCGGCGCGCGGCATTCCGGTGTTCGCGATCAAGGGCGAAAGCCTTGCCGATTATTGGGATTATGTCGGTCGCATTTTCGATTGGGGCGATGGCCAGACCGCCAATATGATCCTCGACGATGGCGGCGATGCCACCATGTTTGCGCTGTGGGGCGCGCGGATCGAAGCCGGCGAATCGCTGGGCGAGCCGGGCAATGAGGAAGAAGTCGAATTCCAGCGCGCGCTGAAGGAATTCATCAAGCGCAATCCCGGCTATCTCTCGCGCACCGTCAATGCCGTGAAGGGCGTTTCGGAAGAAACCACCACCGGCGTGCATCGCCTGTATCAGATCGCCAAGGACGGCAAGCTGCCGTTCCCGGCGATCAACGTCAATGACTCGGTCACCAAGTCGAAGTTCGACAATCTTTACGGCTGCAAGGAGTCGCTGGTCGATGCGATCCGTCGCGCGACCGACGTGATGCTGGCGGGCAAGGTTGCCTGTGTCGCGGGCTTTGGTGATGTCGGCAAGGGTTCGGCGGCTTCGCTCCGTCAGGGCGGCGCCCGCGTGCTGGTGACAGAAGTCGATCCGATCTGCGCCTTGCAGGCGGCGATGGAAGGCTATGAAGTCGTCACGATGGAAGACGCCGTGACGCGTGCCGATATCTTCGTCACCGCGACCGGCAACGAAGACGTCATCACCGCCGATCACATGAAGGCGATGAAGCCGATGGCGATTGTCTCCAACATCGGCCATTTCGACAGCGAGATCCAGATCGCCGCCTTGTCGAACTATAAGTGGACTGAAGTGAAACCGGGCACCGATCTGGTCGAATTCCCCGATGGCAAGCAGATCATCATCTTGGCCAAGGGTCGACTGGTGAACCTGGGTTGCGCGACCGGCCACCCGTCGTTCGTGATGTCGTCGAGCTTCACCAATCAGGTGCTTGCGCAGATTGAACTGTTCACCAAGGCCGCGCAGTACAAGAACGAAGTCTATGTGTTGCCGAAGCATCTCGATGAGAAGGTGGCCGCACTTCATCTCGATAAGCTCGGCGTGAAGCTGACCACGCTGACGCCCAAGCAGGCGGCCTATATTGGCGTGGCGGCTGAAGGGCCGTTCAAGCCGGATCATTATCGTTATTGATCGGCGTCCCGCCGGTTGAGTGTGATCAAGGGGGTGGCAGCGATGCCGCCCCCTTTTTTTCTTGAGTGACAGCATGTCCCCGCTTCCGCTTTGCGCAGCGAGTGGATAGGAGAGGGAAGCTTTCAACGCGCCCGCGCTACAGGATCGTTCATCAGCCGATGATCACGCTTTCGCTGCCCACCGCTTTCCTGATTGCCATGGCATTGATGCTGTGGATGATCGTCGCGGTGTGGCTAACGATCCGCGCCGGGCGCACGCTGTATCGGCACGCCTATTTACGCGTCGAGCATCAACGCGCGCACCAATTGTTGGATAGCAGCCCGGCGGCGCTGCTGTTGCTCACGCCGCGCGGCGAATTGGGCGCGGGTCATCGCTTTGCCCAATGGCTGGGGCTGGAACAGACGCCAACCACGCTTGCCGAATGTCAGCGCGGGACGTTGGGCTTGACCGATGAGTCGCTCGCCCAACTCATGGCCGAGGCCGAGGCCGCGCAACGCAGCGGTAGGCCCTTTTCCTTGACGCTACAGGTGCAGGGCGGCGAACGTGTGTTGCGGATCGCGGGTGGGCCTGCACCATCCAGTGTTGGCGGCGCGGGCATGCTGGTGCTGTGGTGCTTCGATGAGACGGTGCAAGCGGCGGATCGTGCGTGGCTTGAACAGGAATCGCAGGGCCGGGCGGAGGCGCTGGAGGCGCTGTCCAGCCTGATCGAGGCCGCGCCATTCCCGGTCTGGCATCGCAATCGCGCATTGCGGCTGACGCTGGTCAACACCGCCTATGTCCGCGCGGTCGAGGCGCGCGACGCGGCGGAGGTGATTTCCCGCGACCTTGAGCTGGTCGACAAGGCGAGCCGCACCGATCCGTTGGCGATTGCGCGCGAGGCGCAGGAATTGAACGCCATCCGCTATCAACAGGTGGTGGCGACGATTGGTGGGCAGCGGCGCTCGCTCAAAATCGCGCATGTGCCGCTGGGTGCTGCCGGGGTTGCGGCCTTCGCGCTCGACACCACCGATGTGGAGACAGCACGGGCCGACCTCGCACGCTTTGCCGGGGCGCAGCGCGCGATGCTGGATCGACTGTCGGCGGCGGTGGCGCAATTTGGGCCTGATCAGTCCTTGCGCTTCACCAATCAGCCGATGCAGCGCATCTTCAATCTCAAGCCGGACTGGCTGGCCGAGCGCCCGGCGTTTGACCGGGTGCTGGAAAAGATGCGCGAGACCGACCGGCTACCGCAGGTCCGCGATTTCCCAGCGTGGAAGGCGGAGCGGCGGGGCTGGTTCCAGATCGCCGATGCCGCCGAGGAAGAGAGCTGGCTCCTGCCGGACGGCACCCATTTGCGGGTCGTTGCGCAGCCGCTGCCGGATGGCGGGCTGTTGCTGATTTTCGAGGATCGAACCGAACAGGCGCAGCTGGCAAGTGCGCGCGACACGCTGTTGCAGGTGCGGACCGCGACGTTCGACAATCTCTTTGAATCCGTCGGCGTATTTGCGGCCGATGGGCGTCTCCATCTTTGGAACAACCGCTTCCGCGACATTTGGGGGATGGAGGAAGAAGAACTCGCCGATCATCCGCGCATCGACCATCTATCCGCGCGGATTGCGCCGCGCCTCGCCAATCCCGGCCAGTCCGGCCAAATGCGCGAGTTGATCCGTAGCGCGATTAGCGACCGGCGGCACAAGAGCGGGCGGATTGCGCTTGCCGATGGGCGTCATTTCGAATGTGCGGCGGTGCCGTTGCCGGATGGCAATGCGCTTTTCACCTTGCTGGATGTGACCGCCAGTCGCGCCGCCGAACAGTCGCTGATCGAGCGCACCGCCGCGTTGGAAGAGGCGGATCGGATCAAGACCGCGTTCATGTCCAATATCAGCTATGAATTGCGCACCCCACTTACCAGCATTGGCGGTTTTTCCGAAATGCTGGCAGGCGGATTGGCTGGCGAACTGCCACCGGCGGCCCATGATTATGCGTTGGCGATTACCGAGGCGGCGGCCAAGCTTGGCACGTTGATAGATGATGTGCTCGACCTGACGCAGGGCGATACCGGTAATCTGCCCTTGTCGATGGAGCAGGTGAATATTCCCGGTCTGGTCGGCCAGCTTGTCGGCCAACACCGGGCCGAGGCGGCGGCGCGGGCGCAGGACTTTGTGATCGAGTTGCAGCCAGGGGCGGGCGATATCCGGGCAGATCGCCGCCGTATCCGCCAATGTCTGGATCATCTGTTGCGCAATGCGATCCAATATACCCAGCAGGGTGGCCGCGTGCTGTTGCATGTGGATGGTGATGCGCAAGGAGTGCGCATTGTCGTATCCGACAATGGCCCCGGTATTCCGCATGAAGAACAGGATCATGTGTTCGACCGCTTTTATCGTGCGACCAATGCCCAACATGGCGGCCGCACCGCTGCGGGCCTTGGTCTTCCGCTGGTGAAGCAGTTTGTCGAGGCCCATGGTGGCCAGCTCGACCTGATTTCCGAACCGGGCGAGGGCACTTGCATCACCCTCCATTTGCCACGGGGCGAGGCATGAGGGCAGCGCCTGTGCGGCTCGCCGGGCCGGAAGCGATGGCCGCCTTTGGCGAACGGATGGCGCAGGCATTGCGACCCGGCGACGCCATCGCGCTGTTCGGCGATCTTGGCGCGGGCAAGACAACCTTGGTGCGTGGCATGCTTTACGGCTTGGGATGGGATGGCGATGTCGCCAGCCCGACCTTTCCAATCATGTTGGGCTATGAGGCACCGGATGTTCGTATTCCGGTCTGGCATGTCGATCTCTACCGCATCGAGGAACCGGGCGAATTGGAAGAACTCGGGCTGGATGAGTTGCGCCAAGATGCGGTGATGCTGGTCGAATGGCCCGAACGCATGGGCGACTGGCTGTGGCCCGACTGTCTTCGACTGGTGATTGAACCGGATGGGCCGGACGCCCGTCTCTTGACAGCAACCTGCCCGCCCGCTTGGGAAGGACGATGGCCAACCATATGATACCACCCGCTACCGCGCCCGATTTCCTTGCCCGCGTGGGTTGGGCAGGGGCTGACATCCGTCCGCTGGCCGGGGATGCCTCTTTCCGCCGCTATTTCCGCGTCCATCTCGGTGACCGGCAGGCGGTGCTGATGGATGCGCCACCGCCCCATGAGGACCCGCGCCCGTTTATCTTCATCGCCAATCTCTTGCGTGATCGCGGCTTTTCGGCCCCGGAAATTCTGGGCGTCGATCTCGCGGCTGGTTTGGTGCTGCTGGAAGATTTCGGCGATGATCTCGTCCGCCCGGTGATCGAACGTGCGCCCGAACGCGAACGCGCGATTTACGAGACAGCGTGCGATTTATTGTCGGCGCTTGCGCGCACCCCCGCGCCCGCAGATGTTGCGCCTTATGACGACGCGGTGATGCTGCGCGAGGTCAATCTGTTCCCCGAATGGTATGCGCCCGCCACCGGCCTTGCGGTTGATGTTGAAGACTTTGCCGCCGCATGGCGGGCATGTTGGGCCGGGGTTGAGCAGGTGGCCCAGCGCGAACGCGTGCTGGTGCTGCGTGACTATCATGCCGAAAACATGCTGATGGTCGACCGCCCGGGCCTGCGGCAACTCGGTTTGCTGGACTTTCAGGACGCGCTGGCTGGTCATGCGGCTTATGATCTTGTGTCACTGTTGCAGGATGCCCGGCGCGATGTGGACCCCGCACTCGAAGCCGCGATGCTCGATCATTATATGGCGAGCAACGCGATCGCGGACGAGGCCGAATTTCGCGCCCATTATGCCGTGCTGGGCGCGCAGCGGAACACCAAGATCCTCGGTATTTTTACCCGGCTGTGGCAGCGTGACGGCAAGGCGGGCTATCTGGCCTATCAGCCGCGTGTCTGGGCCTATCTCGACCGCGATCTCGCGCATCCCGCGCTTGCGCCGGTCAAGGCGTGGTTTGACGCGCATGTGCCGGTCAACGCGCGCGCTGCGCATTGGATCAAGGATAGGGTGGCATGACCTCGTGGCGTGCACCTTTGTGCCTGCGGCCGCACCTTGATGGCAAGCTGCCCGATACCGCGATGGTGATGGCGGCAGGGCTGGGCAAGCGGATGCGGCCATTGACCGCGACCCGGCCAAAGCCACTGGTCGAGGTGGCGGGTCGGACATTGCTTGATCATTGTCTCGACCGGGTGCGCGCGGCGGGGATCGCGAAGCTGGTGGTCAATGTGCATTACATGGCCGATGCACTGGAGGCCCATCTGCGCAGCAAGGTGACGGATCTTGACGTCAAGGTGTCGGATGAGCGTGCGCAGTTGTTGGAAACCGGCGGCGGGCTGGTGAAGGCGGCGCCGATGATTGATGCCGACCCGTTCTTCTGCGTCAACAGCGACAATTTCTGGGTCGACGGCCCGATCAACAGCTTCCATCTGCTCGCCGAACGCTGGGACGATGCGAAAATGGATGCGCTGTTGCTGCTCGTGCCGCTGGCGCGGGCGCATTGCCACCAAGGAATTGGCGACTTCCACCTTGATGGCTGGGGCCGGGTCAGCCGCCGCAAGCCTTCCCGCTTGGCACCATTTGTCTTCACCGGCATCCAATTGCTGTCCAAGCGGTTGCTGCGCGATGCGCCGCAAGGGTCGTTTTCGACCAATATCTTTTGGAGCCGGGCAATTGAGGAGGGGCGCTGCTATGGCGTCTCCCATCAGGGCCTGTGGTTCGATGTTGGCACGCCGCGCGCCATTCCAGCGGTGGAGGCGATCCTTTCCCATGGCTGATGCCGGGCATCCTGCGGTCTGGTCGATCCCGGCCCATCGCAGCTTTGCCGATGCGTTGGCCCGCGGGCTGGTGGAGCGTCATGGTGCAGACCCGTTGGGGCTTGCCCGTGGCCTGTTGATTCTGCCCAATAGTCGCGCCGTCAAGGCCGTGACCGATGGTTTCATCCGCGTGACCGGCAAGGGGGCACTGCTGCCGCGCATGGTCGTGGTGGGTGACGAGGCACTCGATGAGCGGCTTGGGGTGCATTTCGATCCATTGGGCGGACCCAGCTTGCCACCGGCGATTGCGCCGCTTGAACGCTTGTTCGTGCTG
This sequence comes from uncultured Sphingomonadales bacterium, assembly GCA_903821605.1. GTDB lineage: Bacteria > Pseudomonadota > Alphaproteobacteria > Sphingomonadales > Sphingomonadaceae > Alteraquisediminimonas. Next base: position 25,809 of record CAIJLZ010000013.1, read on the forward strand.
GCGGAAATGGTGGGCAAGGCCCGGCCAGCGACTTCTGTATCGGAACGCTTCCGGCTGGCGCGCTCGCTTGGCCAGTTGATCGACCAGATGCAGGTTGAGGAACTCGGCGTCGAGGCGCTGGCCGATGTCGTGCTGGAGGATGCGCTCGCCACCCATTGGCAGGAAACGCTGGCCCAGTTGGAGGTGTTGCTCAAGGTCTGGCCGGCATATTTGGCCAGCCGTGGTCTCATTGATGCAGCGGATCGACGCAATCGCCTGTTGCGCACCGTGGCCGATCAGTGGAAGGCAAGCCCGCCACCAGCAGGGTTCGTGATGGCCGCTGGCATTACCACCTCGGCCCCGGCGATTGCGGCGCTGTTGCGGACGATCAGCCGCTTGCCGCAAGGCGGGGTGATCCTGCCGGCGCTGGATAGCGAGATGCCGGAGGAACATTGGGTGGCCTTGGGGCCATTGCCGCCGGATGACTCCGGCCAACGCCCGCCGCGCCCCCAAGAGAGCCACCCGCAATATCATCTCAAGCGCTTGCTTGATCGCATGGGCGTCGGGCGTGGCGAGGTGGACATCTGGCCTTATCAGGGGCTGCTTGATGCCGATCCGGGGCGCGACCATATGATCGCCCAGGCGATGTTGCCGCCCGCCCGGACGACCGAATGGATCAATCTTGAACCGCAAGATCTGACGGTCCGGGGCATCTATGCGCATGAACTGGCCCATGGTGGCGACGAGGCGCAGTTGATCGCGCTCGCCATTCGCCATCAACTGGAAAGCCCGCGCCGCACGGTGGCGCTGGTGACGCCAGATCGTCTGCTCGCGAACCGCGTGACGGCCCATCTCCGCCGCTGGGAGATCGAGGTTGACGACAGCGCCGGTGTGCCGCTTGGCGATACGGTGCAGGGCGGCTTGCTGCTTGGGCTGGTCGAATTGATTGAGCATCGTTTCGCGCCGGTCCCGCTGGTGAGCGTGCTCCAGCACCCATTGGTAATGAAGGGGGAGCGGCGGCAGCTTTGGCTCGATCAGGTGCGTGGGCTTGATCGTCTGTTGCGCGGGCCACGCCCTGCGCCGGGGATAGCCGGCGTGACGACCCTGTTGGGCGACCGGATCGCGGAATTGCAGGCCCGCAAGCTATCGGTTGATGATGCGCTCGCCATTCGGGGCTGGTGGGTCGACGCATTGGTGCCGATGCTAGGGCGCTGCGCCGAACTCGCTGCGCCCGGGGCGGTCAGCCTGGGCGAATTGTTGAGCCGGCTGGTTGAGTTGGGCAGTGCGTTGACGGGTGAACAGCTTTGGGCTGGCCCGGTCGGGCGGCGGCTGGCGGATCAGGTCGCAGAATTGCGGGCATGGCTTATGGTCAATGACCTGCGGCTTGATGTCGCGGACGCGCGGGCCTTACTGGCAATGTGGCTGGGCGATATGGCGGTTCGCCCGACCTATGGCGGCCATCCGCGCGTGTTTATTTGGGGCCTGTTGGAGGCGCGCTTGCAACGTGCCGATCTCATGATCCTGGGTGGCTTGAACGAGGGGAGTTGGCCCGCCATGCCGACGCCCGACCCTTGGCTGTCACCGGGTATTCGGCGCGCGATTGGCTTGCCGTCGCCGGAATTCCGTATCGGTCTTGCCGCCCATGACTTTGCGACGGCGCTGGGCGCGCGTCGGGTGGTGTTGACCCGTGCAAAGCGGCAAGGGGGCAGCCCGATGCTCGCTTCCCGCTTCTGGCGGCGATTGGAGGCCATGACCGGCGGCCTGCGGGAGGATTCCCAACTGGCGACATGGGCGCACTGGATTGATCTGCGTGACGACCGCGTGCCGCGCGCGACCCAGCCTTGTCCGGCGCCACCGCTGGAGGCCCGGCCCGGCAAGATTTCGGTGACGACGGCCGACAAGCTGCTGGCCGATCCCTATGCCTTTTACGCGCAGGCGGTGCTGAGATTGCGGTCGCTCGACCCGCTTGATGCGCCGGCTGAACGGCGGTGGATGGGGACGATCATCCATGCCGCGTTCGAGCAATGGGTGGATGACGGCGCGGTCATCGGTGATCTGGTGCCCGCGATTGACCGTGCCCTGTCCCATGATGCGATTGATCCGGTGTTCCGGGTGCTAAGCCGGCCCAAGCTTGTCGAGGCGGCACAGCAGTTGGAAGCGCAATTGGCCGCTGATCGCGCCGCCGGGCGGGCAACATTTTGGACCGAGTGCGAGGGCGAGGCCGAATTGGACGGCATCCGCCTGACCGGCAAGGCGGACCGGATTGATCGGATCAGTCACGAGCAAGGGCAGCCGGTCTATGCGATTGTTGATTATAAGAGCGGCAAACCACCGAAAAAGGGAGCCGTCACCGGGGGGCGGAGCCTGCAACTCGGGTTGCTGGCGGAAATTCTCGAACAGGGTGGCTTTGAAAAAGTCCCGGCAGGCGAGGTGGCGCGGCTTGAATATTGGTCGCTGGCGCGCGCCTCATCCGGTAAGCCGCACGGCCATGTGCTTGAGATTGATAAGTGGTTTGCAAAGCTTGATGTCGACGGGGCACAAGCGGCGCATGTCGCGGCGTTCCGAGCGGCGGCGGCGAAATGGTTGACGGGGACTTCCCCCTTTGTCGCCAAGGAATTCGGGCAGGCCGGGACATATGAGGAATATGACCAGTTGATGCGCCTCGATGAATGGTTGGGTCGTCGCGATGACTAGTTCAGTAAAATCATTAAAAAAGCCTGATAAGGCATTGTTAGAATTAAGTAGTCCGCAGAAAAAAGCCTCGGACCCAGCGCTGCATGCGTGGCTATCGGCATCCGCCGGTTCGGGCAAGACGCAGGTGTTGACCAGTCGCGTCTTTCGCCTGTTGTATCGCGGTGTCGATCCCGCGAGCATCCTGTGTCTGACCTATACCAAGGCGGGTGCTGCCGAAATGGCGAACCGCATCAACGCGACATTGGCGCGCTGGGTCCGGCTTGATAACAGCAAATTGGCGGCTGACTTGAAGGCGCTGGGGGAGTCTGTCAGCCCGTCTAGTGTCGATCATGCCCGTACCCTGTTCGCCCGGGTGCTGGATGTGCCGGGCGGGTTGCGAATTCAGACGATCCACAGCTTTGCCCAGTCGTTGCTTGGCAGCTTTCCGGTTGAGGCGGGTTTGGTGCCGGGCTTTGAGTTGGTCGAAGGCGAGGCGCAGCGTGCGCTGGTCGAGGAGGCGATTGGATTTTCACTTGATAGCAATATCTTCGTGCAAGACATTGAGAATATTTCGAGACGAATGGGGGCGGATGACGCGCGGAAATATCTGATCCGTTGCGCGCAGGATGGGGCTGCCCTGCATGGCCTTGGCCCGGAGGAACTGATCGGCGACCGGATCTGGCGCGGGCTGGAGCTGCGACCGGGCACGGATGAGAGCGCAGAATTGCCGCGTTTCGCCGATGAGGCGATTGCATTGTTGGGATTGGCCGATCTTGCCGCTTGTTATGCCGGGGATAAGATCAAAGCGACCCAGCTCGCGGTCGAGGCCTTGGCGACATTCCGGGCGCAGCGTCCGGCCGATCGGTTGCAGCAGTGGACAGCCTTGCGCGACGCATTCCTTACCAAGGAGGGAGGTCCTCGCAAGGCGCTGGAAGATCGCGCAATCAAGGCGGGGCAGGTTTCTGATCGATTTTACCGTCTGGTCGACTGGCTCAATGAAACTGACCTTCGTCTCGCGCGCTACGGCCTGGCGCGCAATCTTTTGGCCGCTTTGCGCGCCGGTGCGGTGGTCGCGCGGCGTTATCGTGAATTGAAGCATGCGCGGGCGGTGGTCGATTTCAATGATCTGATCCACCATCTGCATGATGTATTGACCCGGCGCGGCATGGGCGAATGGGTGCGGTTTAAGCTTGATCAGCAGACCGACCATGTGCTGATCGACGAGGCGCAGGACACCAACCAGCGGCAATGGGAAATTATCGAGGCGCTGACCGATGAATATTTCTCGGGTGAAGGGGCGGTGGGCCGTGCCCGTAGCCTGTTCGTCGTCGGTGATTTCAAACAGGCGATCTTCTCCTTTCAAGGGACAAACCCGGCGGCATTTCGCGGCGCGCAGGAGCGATTTGCCGCACGGGCGGTCGCTGTTGGCAAGCCTTTTGAAGATCTTAGTCTGGATACTTCTTATCGGTCTTTGAGTGCGATTTTGGCCTGTGTGGATGCCGTGATCGATGATCAGGGGCCGCCCGCCTTGGGGATCGACGGCGCACTCAACCGTCATGTGAGCTTTCGCCCCAAGCCGGGCGGCACCGTCTTGTTGTGGAAACCGGTTGGCCCGGAAGATGTGCAGCGCGCAGACTTGCCCGGTCTTGCAGCCGATCAGCAAGGTGATGGCGAAGAGAGCGGCGATGAAGAGCCGGGCGATAGTGACGGCGCCGATGACGGCAAGCGCGGGGCGGAGGCACTGCTTGCCCGGCGGCTGGCCACGCAAATTCAAGCCTGGCTCCAGCATGAGCCGCTCTACCTTGATCAACAGGCCCGCTATGTCCAACCCGGCGACATCATGATCCTATTGCGCAGCCGGGGCTTTCTGGCGCGCCAGATTATCGCCCGGTTGCATGATCTGAACATTCCGGTGGCAGGGATTGACCGGATGCAGTTGCAGGATGCGCTCGCGGTCAAGGACCTGCTGGCGGCGATGCGCTTTGCGGTTTCGCCCGACGATGATCTCAATCTCGCGGGATTGCTCGTCTCACCGCTATTCGGACTGACACAAGACGAGCTGTTCGAACTGGCGTGGAAACGTCGCACCAGCCTATGGCGCGCGCTACGTGGGCGGGCCGAAGCGCGGTTCGTCGCTGCCCGCGAGGGGTTGGATAGCCTGCTTGCGATGGCCGACCTTGTCTCACCGCATGGCTTTTTCGAACGGCTGTTATCTGGTCCGATCCGGGGGCGGGCAAAAATGGTCGCGCGGTTGGGGCTGGAGGTGCTGGATCCGATTGAGGAGTTGCTTGTCAGCGCGCTGGATCAGGAACAGCAGGGCGTGGCGCATTTTGTCGGATTTCTCGCCGCGATGGATCGGGCCGAGGACGAGATTAAGCGCGAACAGGAAGGGCCACAGCATCAGGTGCGGATCATGACAGCCCATGGTTCCAAGGGCTTGCAGGCGCCTGTTGTGATTCTGGCTGATGCCACCAGCGATCCCGATGACCGGCGGGAGGCGCTGATCCCCTATGCGGTCGAAAGCGGCGTTGATCCGGTGTCGGCGCCCCTTGGTTCTTCAAAACGGCCCTGCCATCCGCGTGTCGCTGCTGCCTTTGATGCGGCGCGCACCGCGCGAGATGAAGAGCATCGGCGCTTGCTCTATGTCGCGCTGACCCGGGCGGAAGAGGTGCTTTGCCTCGGCGGCGCGATGGGCAAGAAGGTAAAGCCGGACGGGTCAAATCGCTGGCACGACATGGTGCGGGATGCGTTGCAGACGGCGCTGGAGGTCGAGCCGCAATCTGATCCGCTATGGGGTCAGGTCTGGCGTCATGGCGCTGCCACGACGCGCGGGCGGCCACTGGCTACCGGCCAGCCCCCGGCAGCGCGACCGACGGCTCCGGACTTGCCGGACTGGATTGACCGCATGGCCCCGGAAGAGGCGCGTCCGCCGCGCCCACTAGCGCCCTCGCAACTCGGCGTGGACCTTGTCGCCGATCCGCCGGGCGATGACCCGCGTGTCGAGGCGATGTTGCGCGGAAGCTTGTTGCACGGGCTGTTTGAGCGTCTGCCGGGCCTTGCACCTGATCGTCGGGCGGCGCTTGCCGATACATGGCTCATTGGTCAGGCGGGCGAACGACCGGCATCATGGCGTCAAACGCTGGTGGCACAGGCGCTGGCGATCATCGATGATCCAGCCCATGCGGCGCTATTTGGGTCGGATAGCCTTGCCGAAGTGCCGTTGTCGGCGGTGGTCGGGGAAAAGGTAATTGCCGGCGTGGTGGATCGTATCCGGATTACCGATGATGCGGTCGAACTGGTCGATTTCAAGACCGGGCGACGCGTGCCATCCGGCGCGGGGGTGATCTCGACCCATCATTTGCGCCAGATGGCGGCCTATCGCGATGCGCTGCGCGTGATCTTTCCCGGTAGGTTGGTGCGGGCGGCGTTGTTGTATACGTCCGGGCCGGTGCTGTTCGAACTGGCCGATGCCCAGCTTGATGCCGCATCAGCAGAAACTGAAAGCGGTCAATAAATTCTATCTGCTAACTGGGTTGAGCGGATTGCCCGCTTTGCCTAGATTGCAGCTCAAATTTCACATGAGGAGTTTCAAATGGCTACCAAGTCCGTCACCGATGCCAGCTTCGCTGCCGATGTTACCCAGTCCGATGTGCCGGTGGTAGTCGATTTCTGGGCCGAATGGTGCGGCCCGTGCAAGATGATTGCGCCCGCACTGGAAGAACTGTCGGCCGAACTGGTGGACAAGGTTGTGATCGCCAAGGTCAATATCGACGATAATCCCGACGCCGCCTCGCGTTATGGCGTGCGTTCAATCCCGACCATGATCCTGTTCAAGGGCGGTGAACCGGTATCGACTCAGGTGGGCGCGGCGCCGAAGAGCGCGCTTAAGAACTGGATCGAAGGCCAGCTCTGATCATTCGACCTGCGCGGCATGCTCCACCCGCTGGAGAATGACCGCTAAGCCCAGCTCGGGATAGCGTGCGCGTTCCCGGGCTGGTTCTTTTTCGGCGTCGGCGATGGGTACGACGGCAAGGCGGCGATTGACCTTCTGCCGCCAGTTCATGCGGGCGGTATTTTCCTGCCCGACATAGCAACCCTTGGTGAAGCTGACGCCATTCAGCCGGTCGGCATTGCATTCGAGCCAGAGCGTCTGGTCCGAACCAAGCTCGGCCTGTCCCTCGGTCACGCCGAGCGCAAGGCGATGTTCCAGCCAGCCGGTGGCGGGCGCGTCAGGGGCGGCGATCCAGCGATGGCCAAGCTCGGCAAGGCGGGGGTCCGGCACGCCCTGCGCATCGTCGAGCGACCAGTGAACGGCGAGGCTGTCATCCCGCGCAATCTTGATCGCGCGGCGCAGGCGATAGATGGTGAGCCGCTTGGCCAGCGCGTCAGCCGCCGCCGCCTCACAATCAAGCAGCAGGTCGTCGCCATCGGCCCAGACGATGAAATCGAACAGCGCCTTGCCTTGGGGCGTCAACAGACCCGCCCAAATCGGCAATTCGTCGGTGACGTCATGGGTGACAAGGCCGTTGAGAAAGCCGCGCACATCTTCCCCCGACAAGCGAATAAGGGCGCGGTCGGCAAGGGTGGTGCCGGTCTCAGTGACTGCCATAGAGTGCCTCCAGCCGGTCGCCATAGATTGCACGTATCTGGTGGCGACGGATTTTCATTGATGGGGTGAGCATTTCATTTTCCACGGTGAAGGGGGCATCCGCAAGGCAGATGCGGCGGACCTTCTCGATGACCGAGATGTCGCGGTTGACGCGGTCGACTGCTGCCATCACCGCCTTGGTGAGCGCTGCCCGGTCTGTGGGGTCATGGCCCGCTGCGGCCCATGTGTTCACCCATTCGGGATCGGGCACAATCAGCCCCACCAAATGGGGTCGCCGGTCGCCAATGACCATCGCTTGCAGAATTTCGGGCTGGAGGGTGAGCATGCCCTCGACGCGCTGGGGCGAGACATTGTCGCCCTTGTCGTTGACGATCAGGTCCTTTTTGCGGTCGGTGATGACGATCCGGCCCAGTTCGTCAATGTGCCCAACATCGCCGCTATGGAGCCAACCATGTTGCAACGCCTTGGCGGTTTCGGCGGGATTGTTCCAATAGCCGTGCATCACGATCTCGCCGCGCACGAGGATTTCGCCGTCTTCGGCAATGCGGACCTCAACCCCGTCAATCGGCGGGCCGACAGTGTGCATCGCGATCCCCGTTTTGGGGCGGTTGCAGCTGATGATCGGCGCGGCCTCGGTTTGGCCATAGCCTTGCAACAGCGTCAGCCCCATGGCCGAAAAGAAGCGCCCAACCTCTGGGTTAAGTGGCGCACCACCCGAGACCATCGCCTTGATCCGCCCGCCGAACCGGGCCTGAATTTGTGGGCGCAATGTGCGGTCGAGCAGCCGTTCAATCGGCCAGTCGAGCAGGCTGGCGCGGCCCTCGGCCTGACGCTCGGCATTGCGCAGCGCGCGGTCGAGCAGCCAAGTCGCGACCCCGCCCTTTTTCTCGATCTGCTTGACGATTTTCTGTCGCAATACCTCGAACAGGCGCGGCACGACGACCATGATCGTCGGGCTTGATTCCTCGATATTCGATGCAAGCTTGTCCAGTCCCTCCGCATACCAGATTTCGCCACCTAGGCCGATGGGCAGGAACTGGCCGCCAGTATGTTCATAGCTGTGGGAGAGCGGAAGGAAGGACAGGAAACGTTCGTCGGCAATCCCGAAATCTTCCGCCACCAGTGCGAACGCGCCCGCGACATTGAGCAGGATCGCGCCATGGTGCTGCATCACGCCGCGCGGGACGCCGCCGGTGCCGCTGGTATAAATGATGCAGGCAAGATCAGCGCGTTTGGCCGTGCAACTGTCACGCAGCATGTGGATGTCGGCGTCGGTGACCGGGCGGGCGAGCAGATGTGCCCATGTCGCATGATGGCAATGGCCTTGGCCAGTTTTGACCGGCTCCATCGTGATCACCGCCGCGACAGCGGGCGCGCGCATCACCGCTGGCAACAGGTTCTGGCCAATTTTCTGGTTGGAAAAAATGACGAAGCGCGCGCCGCTATCGGAGAGAATATGGCTGTGATCGCGTTCGGTATTGGTGGTGTAGGTCGGCACCGTGACGCCACCGGCGGCCATGATCGCCAGATCGGCGATGCACCATTCAGGCCGGTTTTCCGATACCAGCATGACCCGGTCGCCCGCCTGCACGCCCAATTCGCGCAAGGAAAGTGCCAGCGCCGTGACCTGCCGCGCCGTGTCGTGCCAGCTTATCGCCTGCCAGCCATTGTCTTTCCGGGCGACGAGGAACGGTTTGTGGCCATTGGCCTCGGCGCGGGCGAAGAACATCTCCACCAAATTGTCGAAATGCTCGAACTGGTGAAATGCTGCCGTCGACGTCCCCATGTCCTAATCCGTTATATTATTCTTCGAGTGCCTTTCCTTCGCTACGCGGATCGGCGGCACCGCGCCAGAGGGTTCCTGTCCATTCCACCGCATTGACCTTCGATTCCAGCGGCGTGACCAGCACACCCCGGCCTTTGGCGGCGAGGGAGGATTGCAGGGCGGCTAGCGGTGTGCCTTCCTCGACCTGCACAAGATCGCCCGCCATGTAAATGTTGGGCAGCGCCAGCGCCTGATCGATGGGCAGCTTCCAGTCGATCACGCCGACCAATGTCCGCAGCACATGCATGATGATGCGCTTGCCGCCTGCCGAGCCCAGCGCCAGCACCGGCTTGCCGTTTGCATCATAGACGATGGTTGGCGACATTGAGGACAGCGGACGTTTGCCCGGTGCGACCCGGTTGGCGACGGGCTTGCCGTCTTTTTCCGGGGCGAAGGTGAAATCGGTCAGTTCGTTGTTAAGGAAATAGCCATTGGCGATCAACTGGCTGCCGAACGGTCCTTCAACGGTGGAGGTCATCGACGCGACATCGCCCCATTTGTCGACCGCGACAAAATGGGTCGTGCCAGGCACATCGGGGGTGAGCGCGGCGGTGCGCGGCTCGGCGCCGGGCGGGCTGCCCGCAGGATAGTCTGCCCGTGCCGCATCCGGCGATATCAGTTGCGCGCGCTTGGCAAGATAGGCGGGATCGAGCAATCCCTTAACCGGCACCGGCACAAAGTCCGCGTCCGCGACATAGACATCGCGATCGGCATAAGCGAGGCGCATGGCTTCCGAAATCAGGTGCCAGCTTGCCGGGCTATCGGGACCAAGCGCGCCCAGCGGGAATTCTTCGAGCATGCCAAGCATGCCGAACACGGTGGTCGCTCCGGAAGAGGGCGGTCCCATGCCGCATAGCTTGTAGCTGCGGTAGCTGGCACAGACCGGCGGGCGTTCTTTGACCTTGTACCCGGCAAGGTCCTGCGCGGTGATCGGGGCCGGGTTGCGCTTGGCGGTGGCGGCAGCGGCGATGATCGCCTTGGCATTTTCGCCGGTGTAAAAGGCCTTGGGGCCACGCTTGGCAAGGTCGCGCAGGAACTTGCCCAGTGCCGGGTTTTTGATCGTGGTGCCAACTGGTGCAGGCTTGCCATCGCGCCAGTAGAGCGCCTGCGCCTCCGGGAAATCGGGCCAGATTTTCTCCACCATGCCCAATCGCTTGTGCAGGATCGGGGTCACGACGAACCCGTCTTCCGCCAGCCGGATCGCAGGTGCGAACAGGCGTTTCCATGGCAGCTTGCCCCATTTGTCATGGGTCATCGCCATCAGTGCGATATTGCCCGGGACACCGACCGATTGTCCGCCGGGCACCGCCTGCGCATAGGACAGCGGCTTGCCGTCCGCGCCCATGAAGCGGTCGGGCCGGGCCGCAGCGGGCGCGATTTCGCGGCCATCAATGGTGCTGAGCTTGCCAGTCTTGGCGTCATGATAGAGCAGCAGACCGCCGCCGCCGATGCCGGACGATTGCGGTTCGACCACGGTCAGCGCGAGCATCATCGCCATGGCCGCGTCGGCGGCGGTGCCACCTGCGCGCAGTATCTCCTGCCCGGCGGCAGCGGCGCGGCTGTCCGCCGATGAAACCACGCCCTTGACGGCGCTTGCCATCGGTGCGGCGGGCTTGGCCAAAATCGGGGTGGGGGCGAGCGCGGTCGAGGCCGCGAGCAACAGGGGGAGGATCATGCGCATGGCCCGACTATAAGCGGGCCTTGTTCAAAGCGCCAAGAGGCGATCGTCAGCTATTTCTGCCATCAAGGATGCAATTCCTGCAAATTGGCAGCGGGGGTCCATGTCTTGGGCGCGCCGCCCGGTGAGGTGGAGGCCGGTTTGGCACAGGATGATGTCCACGCCTTGCGTCAGCGCATCGTCCATCAGTTGCGCGAGCGTCGGCAGGCCAGCGGCGGCATGGGCCTCGTCGCGGGGCGAGGCGAGGGGCGGGGCCAGCAGATCGACCGCCTCGAACTGGAGGAATAGCCGCGCCCGCCCGCCCAGCGCCAAATTGGTGAGCGCCATCATCAACGCGCCGCGCAGCCGTTCCGGCGCCGCTTCGGTGAGGATGATCGTCAGGCCGCGCATGTCGGGCATCCGTGGTCCTTGGGCAGGTCGAGCGTGCGGAACCGGGCGGACAGCAAGTCGAAGATCATCAGCTTGCCCGCCATATCGTCGCCAAAGCCGGTGATCTGACGGATCACCTCAACGGCGCCGAGTGCGCCGATCATGCCCGCCATGGCGCCAAGCACGCCCTGATCCGCGCAGTTGATCTCATCGCGTGCCGGGTCATGGCCAACAAGGCAGCGATAGCAGGGTTTCCCCGCCTCCCAGCCGCGAAATGTCGCGACCTGTCCGTCGAAGCGACCGAGCGCCGCCGATACCAGCGGGGTGCAGAGCCGGAGCGCGGTATCGGCCACCACCATCCGGGTCGCGAAATTGTCGCAGCCATCCAACACGACATCGGCCTCACCAAGCAAGCGTTCGGCATTGTCGGCGGTCAGCCGTTCACGCACCGGCGTCGCCACGCAATCCGGGTTGAGCCGGCGGAGATAGGCCGCGGCGGCATCGGCCTTGGGCTGGCCGATCTGGTCTTCGGTGAAGAGAATCTGGCGCTGGAGGTTGGACAGGCTGACCCGATCATCATCGATGATCGTGATCTTGCCGATCCCGGCGGCAGCGAGATAGGCAAGGGCCGGGCAACCAATGCCGCCCGCACCAATCACGACGATATGGGCGGCAAGCAATCTTGCCTGCCCAGCGCCGCCAATGTCCGGCAGGATGATGTGCCGGGCGTAGCGGTCAAGCTGGCTGTCGGTAAGGCTCATACCCCGGTGGAGCCGAAGCCTCCGGTTCCGCGCGCGGTATCGTCGAGCGTGGCGACGGTACGGAACATGGCGCGCTGCACCGGGGCCACCACCAATTGGGCGATGCGGTCGCCGCGCTTGATCGGGAACGGATCCTGGCCAAGATTGGCAAGGATGACCTTCACTTCGCCGCGATAGTCGCTGTCGATCGTGCCGGGGCTGTTGAGGCAGGTGATGCCGTTCTTGAGCGCAAGGCCGGAGCGCGGGCGGACCTGAATTTCAAAACCTTCGGGAATGGCGACGGCAAAGCCAGTCGCGACCGCATGGCGGGCGCCGGGGGCCAGCACCAGTTCTTCGGCGGCGACCACATCCATGCCCGCAGCACCCGCCGTCGCATAGGCCGGGACCGGCAGGCTCGCACCATGGTCGAGCCATTTCAGTTCGATATCAATATCAGGCCAGCGCATCGGCAATCCTTTGGGCAATGAGGCGGGCGACATCGCCCTTGTCGGCTTCGTCCAGGCTTTCGACATCGCTGGCGGTGACGATATGGACCGTATTTCGGTCGCCCCCCATCACATCGCCCGAGACATCATTGGCGACGATCCAGTCACAGCCCTTGCGGGCGCGCTTGGCGGTGGCGTGGTCGATGACCTTCTCCGTCTCGGCGGCAAAGCCGATCACGAGCCGGGGGCGTTGCGGCGATTGGCAGAGACCGGCGAGAATGTCGGGATTTTCGCTGGGTTGCAGCAGCGGCGGCTCGCCGTCCTGCTTCTTGATCTTCTGGTCGGCAGCGGGGAAGCGCCAGTCGGCAACCGCCGCCACCATTATCGCCGCATCGACCGGAAGCGCCGCGTTGACGGCAGCCTGCATCTCGACGGCGGTTTCGACATTGATCCGGGTGACGCCCGATGGAGTTGGCAGGACCACCGGGCCGGAAACCAGCGTCACTTGTGCGCCCAATTCGGCCAGCGCCGCCGCAATGGCATAGCCCTGTTTGCCGGATGAACGATTGGCGACATAGCGCACCGGGTCAATCGGTTCATGCGTCGGTCCGGCGGTGACGAGCACATGCTTGCCCATCAGCGGCTTCGGCGTGTCGGCGAGCAGCGCCTCAATCGCTGCGAGAATGTCGTTCGGTTCCGGCAGGCGACCAGGGCCGAATTCGCCACAGGCCATCGGGCCTTCATCGGGTTCAAGCACATGCACGCCATCGCGCTTGAGCGTGGCGACATTGCGCTGGGTGGCGGGGTGCGCCCACATCCGCACGTTCATCGCCGGGGCAATGAGCACCGGCTTGTCGGTCGCGAGCAACAGCGTGGTGGCAAGGTCATCCGCCATGCCCGCGGCCATGCGCGCCATCAGGTCGGCGGTGGCGGGGGCGACGACCAATAGATCGGCCTGACGGCTGAGCTGGATATGGCCCATTTCAACCTCGTCCTTGAGGTCGAACAGCTCGGTATAGACCTTGTCCTCGCTTAATGCTGCGAGGCTGAGCGGGGTGACGAATTGCGCACCGCTTTTGGTGAGCACGCAGCGCACCTGATGCCCAGCCTTTCGCAGCAGGCGAACCAGTTCGCACGACTTATACGCCGCGATGCCGCCGCCGATGATGAGCGTGATCCGTTTTCCGTTCATGCGCTTCTCGTAATCGGCGGGGCCGCGCTTGGCAATCGGGCTGGCACAGCCGGCGGGGATTGAGGGGTGAGAGATGCTGAAACGAGCTCAGCATGACGAGGTGGGGGAGGAGGGCACAGGGCGAAGAGCGGCGCTATTGCTCGCGCGCACCGCCCTCCCTTTTTAGTCACCCTGAACTTGTTTCAGGGACCATCTCCCTCCGGGTCTTAGCGTTCGTTGAGATAATAACGGTCGAGCGCATTCAACTCAGCGTCGAGTTCGTAGACGATCGGCTGGCCGGTCGGGATTTCAAGGCCAGTGATTTCGTCATCGGCGATGTTGGAGAGATGCTTGACCAGCGCGCGCAGCGAATTGCCATGGGCAGAGATCAGCACGCGCTTGCCAGCCTTCAGTTCGGGCGCAATGCGGGCTTCCCAATAAGGCAGCACGCGGGCGATGGTGTCCTTCAGGCTTTCGGTGTTCGGGATATTGATGCCGTCATAGCGGCGGTCCTTGGACAGATCGAACTCGCTGCCCGCTTCCAGCGGCGGCGGCGGTACGTCGAATGAACGACGCCAGATCTTGACCTGATCGTCGCCATGCTTGGCGGCGGTCTCCGCCTTGTTCAGACCGGTCAGCCCACCATAATGGCGTTCATTCAAGCGCCAGTCCTTTTCGACCGGCAGCCACAATCGGCCCATTTCTTCCAGCGCGATGTTCAGCGTCTTGATCGCGCGGGTCTGGAAGCTGGTGAAGCAACTATCGAAGTCCAGCCCCTTGTCGCGCATCAACTGACCTGCGGCACGGGCTTCGGCGGCACCCTGATCGGTCACGTCCACGTCCCACCAACCGGTGAAGCGGTTTTCGAGGTTCCAGGCCGACTGGCCATGGCGGATCAGGACAAGCGTGGGCATGGGAATAGTCTCCGGCAGAAAATGGGTTGGGCAGGCCTCTAGACCGTGAACGCCCGGCTTTCAATCCCGATGCGCGGCGCGGCGCAGCCGATCATTGATCGCGAAGCCCAGCCCCTGATCGGCAATTGGTGCAATCGCGATGCGGGGCTTGGTCGAGGCATCGGCGCGGTGCAACAGATCGAACAATTGCGCCGCCGCCTCGTGCAGGTCGCCATGGGCCGAGAGCGTCACATCGCCCGGAATAGCGCCGAAGCCGATCATGAATTCGTCCGGCGCGGGTGCATCGGCCGCGAGGCGCAACGGCTTGGCCGGGGCGTAGTGGCTCAGCAATTGGCCCGGCGCGGTGATCGCGCTGTCATCGGGCGCGCGTTCGATCACGGGCAGGCCGCTCGCCGCTTCAAGCTCGGCCGGGGTGATCGGACCGGGGCGGAGCAGGTGGATCGCATCGTCGGCAAGTGCGATGATTGTCGATTCCAGCCCCAGGCCGGTCGCGCCGTCATCAATGATCAGCGGGATGCGATCATGCAGGCTGGCGGCGACATGTTCGGCACGGGTTGGGCTGATCTTGCCCGAGGCGTTGGCGCTTGGCGCGGCCAGCGGGCGGTCGCAGGCGGCAAGGATCGCCTGCATTGCACGATGGGCAGGAACGCGGATCGCGACCGTGTCGAGCCCGGCGGTGACCAGCGATGACAGGCCACTATCGGCGCGAACCGGCAAGACCATGGTCAGCGCCCCCGGCCAGAAGCGGGCGGCAAGCGCACGGGCGCATGTGTTGAATGTGGCGAGGCGTTCGGCATGGGCAAGGTCCGGCACATGGACGATCAGCGGGTTGAAGCTTGGCCGTCCCTTGGCGACATAGATGCGCGCGACGGCGTCCCCATGGGTCGCGTCACCCGCCAGCCCATAGACGGTTTCGGTCGGCACGGCGACAAGCTCGCCGGCCCGCAGGCGACGAGCGGCCTCGGCCACGGCTTCGGGGCCGAAGGGCAGGGTGATGGTCAGTTCGGGCACGGCAGACCGATCACCGACAATTGCCGACCATAGCCCGGCTCGCCGCGCAAGCTGGCACGGCGGTAGGAGAAATATTGCTCCTCCTCGGCGCAGGTATCATGGCCGACCCATTCAGCGCGGCGCACGCCAGCGGCGGCCAGCCGGGCCAGAACATAGCCGGGGATGTCGAACATCAGATGGCCGGGGCGGCGAGCGTCATGGAAAAATTGTTCATGCGCGGGGTTTTGTTCAAGAAAGGGTAGGGCGAAGCTTTCCGAAACCTCATAGCTTTTTCGGGCGATGCAGGGGCCGAGCGCGGCGACGATCCGGCTGCGCTGTGCGCCGAGCTGTTCCATCGCGGCAATGGTGTTGTCGGTCACGCCATGGATCGCACCCTTCCATCCGGCATGGGCTGCGCCGATCACACCGGCATCAATGTCCGCGAACAGCACGGGAACACAGTCGGCCGTTAGGATCCCGAGCAACAGGCCGGGACGGTCGGTCACCAGTGCGTCGGCCTCGGGTCGGACGTCATGCGGGATGGCGGCGTTGATGCGGACGACATCCGGGCTGTGCACCTGATACAAGGTGACGAGCGTGGCATCGGGGAGAATCGCATCGCGAATCCTGCGCCGATTCTCTGCAATGGCATCCGGCGCATCGTCGGAGCCGGGACCAACGTTCAGACTCGCATAGGTGCCGGTCGAAATACCGCCCTCCCGCCCGAAGAAACCATGGGCTAGGCCGCCAAAGATCGGCAGTTGCAGGCAGGGTGGAGAGAGGGTGTTCGACATAGGCTTTGCTTTAGCCGGGTGACAGGTCACTGGCTAGCTCCTGTCGACGTACTTTGCCGCGCGGATATGGGGCGCAGGTCGAAAGCGGCGGAAATGCCCGAACTCCATTCATAATGATCAAAAAATTTCAAATTTCCGCTTGCGCCAATCTATAAATGAGACACTATAGATGGTGTCGTTCGGGGGACGGCACCCTAAACCTAGTGGTTGCGCGGAAATTGCGAGGCACAGCTTTAGTCCTTTGTCAATGGGGACAGGCCTGTGGATCACGGGGAAAAAGGGGGCAGAATCCCTGATGGAATTTTAGAAATGAACTGGACAAGACGGGCAAATTACGCTAGAACACAAGTAGAACATTGCTTGATGTATCGGGGCGGTGTTTGGCCCTTTGGCGTGTGAAGCGACAGTCTTGTCGGAGTGTGGCTAAGGGGGCCAGGAGAATGGATTTGGCAGGCACGGAAACATTGGTGGCTGGCGATGCAGGCAATGCCGCGGCGGGCGAGGGATCGGAGAATTCCCGGATCGCGGCTCCGCGCTTTACGCTGGTGCTCGATCATAGTCGCGACGGCTTGCTGACCGACTTTGGCAAAGAAACGCTCAACGACCGTTATCTGCTGCCGGGCGAATCCTATCAGGATCTGTTTGCCCGCGTGGCCTCGGCCTATGCGGACGACGCCGAGCATGCCCAGCGCGTCTATGACTATATTTCGAAGCTTTGGTTCATGCCGGCAACGCCGGTGCTGTCCAATGGCGGTACGGGCCGTGGTCTGCCGATCAGCTGCTATCTCAACTCGGTCGACGACAGCCTGAACGGCATCGTCAACACGTGGAATGAGAATGTCTGGCTGGCGTCGCGTGGCGGCGGCATTGGCACCTATTGGGGTTCGGTACGCGGTATTGGTGAACCGGTCGGCCTGAATGGCAAGACCTCGGGCATTATTCCCTTCGTGCGCGTGATGGATTCGCTAACGCTCGCGATTTCGCAGGGTTCGCTGCGTCGTGGCTCGGCGGCCTGCTATCTTGACGTGTCGCACCCGGAAATCGAGGAGTTCCTCGAAATCCGCAAGCCGTCGGGTGACTTTAACCGCAAGGCGCTCAACCTGCATCATGGCGTGCTGTTGACCGATGAGTTCATGGAAGCCGTGCGCGATGGCGGGGAATGGCACCTGCGCTCGCCCAAGGATCAGTCGATCCGCGCCACGATCGATGCCCGCGCCCTGTTCCAGAAGCTGGTCGAGACCCGTCTGGCGACCGGCGAACCGTATATCGTGTTCTCGGACCATGTGAACAAGGCGATGCCGAAGCATCATCGCGACCTTGGTCTCAAGGTGTCGACGTCCAATCTGTGCTCGGAAATCACCCTGCCGACCGGTCGCGACCATCTTGGCAATGACCGCACCGCCGTGTGCTGCCTGTCATCGCTCAATCTGGAAACATGGGACGACTGGAACGCCGACAAGCAGTTCATCGAAGATGTCATGCGCTTCCTCGACAATGTGCTGAGCGACTATATCGACCGTGCGCCGCCGGAAATGGCGCGTGCCAAATATTCGGCCAGCCGCGAACGTTCGGTTGGTCTGGGTGTGATGGGCTTCCACAGCTTCCTTCAGGCCCGCGACATCCCGTTCGAAAGCGCGTTGGCCAAGTCGTGGAACATGCGCATCTTCAAGCACATCAGCGCGAAGTCGTCGGAAGCCTCGATGCTGCTGGCCAATGAGCGCGGCCCGTGTCCGGACGCCGCCGAAATGGGCGTGATGGAGCGTTTCTCGTGCAAGATGGCGATTGCGCCGACGGCGTCGATCTCGATCATCTGCGGCGGGGCGTCGGCCTGTATTGAACCGATCCCGGCCAATATCTACACCCATAAGACGCTGTCAGGCTCGTTCTCGGTCAAGAATCCGTATCTTGAAAAGCTGCTGATGGAGAAGTCGAAGAATTCCGACAATATCTGGAACACCATTCTTGAACAGGGTGGCTCGGTCCAGCATCTCGACTTCCTGACGCCGGAAGAAAAGGACGTGTTCAAGACGAGCTTCGAGATTGACCAGCGTTGGCTGATCGAACTCGCGGCTGATCGCACGCCCTTTATCGATCAGGCCCAGTCGCTGAACCTGTTCATCCCGGCCGATGCCGAGAAGTGGGATCTGATGATGCTTCACTTCCGGGCGTGGGAGTTGGGGATCAAGTCGCTTTATTATCTGCGGTCGAAGAGCGTGCAGCGCGCGGGCTTTGCCGGCGGTGTCGAGGCAGACAACACGATCGACCTCAAACAGATTGAAGTCGAAGTGAAAGACTATGACGAATGTCTGGCCTGTCAGTAAGATGAGCGGGCTGGCTGCTGTTCGTCGGGTGGTGACCGGGCTTGGTGAGGACGGGCGTTCGCGCGTCCTGATTGACGGCCCGTCACCGACGGTCATCTGGCGCAGTTTCGAAGCGCCGGTCGACAATGGGGGCAGCGTCGATACGGGGGCCGCGCAGTTCAGTTTTGCGATGCCGACCGGCGGGACGCAAATGCTCTCATTCGACATCGCGCCGACCCATGGCGAGATGGTCGCACCGGGGATGCACGCGAGTGATACGCTCGATTATCTGGTGCTGACGGCGGGTGAATTGGTGCTGGTCACCGACGAAGGCGAACTGCCATTGCAGGCTGGTGATGTGATTGTGAATCGTGGCGTGATGCATGGCTGGCGAAATGACGGCGATGTGCCGGCGCGGCTGTTGATCGTGGTGGTAGATGCCCTGCCGGTGGGAGCCGGCGCAACTGTTTAAAAGCGATGCCGGCCTGACCGGCGCGACCTGACCCTATTTTGTTTCGGAGTGAGCCCGATGTCTCTTCTTAAAGCTTCCAAGACCTACAAGCCCTTCGAATATCCTTGGGCGTTCGAATATTGGAAACGGCAGCAGCAGGTGCACTGGATGCCGGAAGAAGTGCCGTTGGGCGAGGATTGCCGTGACTGGGCGCAGAAGCTCTCGGATCATGAGCGTAACCTGTTGACGCAGATCTTCCGCTTCTTCACCCAGGCCGATGTCGAGGTGCAGGATTGCTATCACGACAAATATGGCCGCGTGTTCAAGCCGACCGAGGTCAAGATGATGTTGACCGCGTTCAGCAACATGGAAACCATCCACATCGCGGCATATAGCCATTTGCTCGACACCATCGGCATGCCCGAGAGCGAATATAGCATGTTCATGGAATATCAGGAGATGCGGGACAAGCATGATTACATGCAGCAGTTCGGCGTCGATAATGATCAGGACATTGCCCGCACCCTGGCGATGTTCGGTGGTTTCACCGAGGGCATGCAGTTGTTCGCATCCTTTGCGATGCTGATGAACTTCCCGCGCTTCAACAAGATGAAGGGCATGGGGCAGATTGTCAGCTGGTCTGTGCGTGATGAATCGCTGCACTGCGAAGGCATCACCCGGTTGTTCCATGCGTTCGTCAAGGAACGCGACTGCCTGACCAAGGCCGTGAAGGAAGACATCATCGATTGTTGCCAGAAGACGGTGCGGCTGGAGGATGCGTTCATCGATCTCGCGTTCGAGCAGGGCCCCGTACCGGGCATGAGCCCGAAGGAAATCAAGAAATACATCCGCTACATCGCGGATTGGCGCTTGGGTCAGCTCGGTTTCCAGCCGATCTACATGATCGAGGAACATCCGCTGCCATGGCTGGCGCCGTTGTTGAACGGTGTCGAACACGCCAATTTCTTCGAAACCCGCGCGACCGAATATTCCAAGGCCGCCACGCGTGGCACCTGGAATGAGGTGTGGGACAGCTTCGACCGCCGCAAATCGGCCAAGGCCAGCAACGATATTGTGATCGAAACCCCAGAAGCCGACATGTTCGCCGCAGCGGGCGTCGCGGCCGAATAAGCTTTCATCCTTATGCGATGAAATCGAGGGCGGGCCACGCGTGGCTCGCCCTTTTTTGTCGTGGGTGGTGGCGGGGTAGCGAGGTGGTGGCGGGTGGATCCTGAAACAAGTTCAGGATGACGATGTGGGTTTTAGGGTGGTGAGTTTGTTGTTCGCGCCCTTCGCTTCGCGCCCCCCAACCCGAGCCGCCCCCCCCCTAAGTTCGTCACCCTGAACTTGTTTCAGGGTCTATGTCCGCAGTTGAGACCGTGGCGGACGGATACTGAAACAAGTTTAGGATGACGAACTGCGTGAATAGGGCGGTGGTGGTGAAGTGACAGGTCTCGCCGGGTGGGCGGTCATTGCGATGGATGGTTGAAGGACACTTCTCCGAAGACCCGGCCCGTGCGGCTGCTCTAAAATGGGACGTCGTAACCCTGAACGTGGTTTAGGCTGTATTTTCGCGCTTGAACCGTTGTCATGTGGGTGCTGAAATCTATCCCACATCGAGGATGAGTATGCGTAATGGTGCGAGATAGCTTTCAGCCGGCCGTGTATCTGTTGGCCAACAAGACGCGCGGGACGCTGTATATTGGGGTGACCTCGGATCTGGTCCGGCGCTTGTATCAACATCGTTTTGGCGATTTTCCGGGGTTCACCTCACGCTATCAGCTGCACCGGCTTGTCCATTTCGAATTATTCGGCACGATGGAACTCGCCATTGCTCGCGAAAAGCAACTCAAGAATTGGCATCGGCCATGGAAAATCAATCTCATCGAGGCGGCGAACCCGGATTGGAGGGACCTTGCGCCGGGGTTGGGGTTGGGGTGAGGGGGAGGAAGAGGAAGAGGAAGAGGAAGAGGGAATGTTGAGATCCTGAAACAAGTTCAGGATGACGAAGATCTTCAGGATGACGAAGATCTTCAGGATGACGAAGATCTTCAGGATGACGAAGATCTTCAGGATGATGAAGATCTTCAGGATGGCGCGGTGTTTTTAGGATGGCGAGTTGTTGTTCGAGCCTTTCGTCCCATTCGCAACCACAAACCCCATCCCCAACACTTCGTCACCCTGAACTTGTTTCAGGGTCCACCAACACCATCCCCCGCCCACACAATTGATCGAAATCAAGGCGGGGCAGCCATGTCTGCGGCAATCTTGGCAGCGTAAGGCCGCATCCAGCGGCCAGCGCTCTAGGAGAAGATACATGCCCGCCGAATTGATGCAGCCTGGTGTTCTGGTGCCGATCGCCGTCTCGATCGCCTTTGCGGCCGTTTTGCTGTTCTGCTCGATTGAGGACGCGCTGCGCCAGCGTTGAGGTGGGGGCATTGCCGGGCGCGGGGGTCAGCCCATCGGGTAGGGGATATCCCGCGACACCGCGTTGATGGCGCTCATCACGTCCTGCGGCAATTTTAGGTCCGCCGCCGCAAGAATATCCGGCATATGGTCTGCACGGGTGGCCCCGACAATGGTCGAGGCGACGAAATCATGCTGCTTGGACCAAGCCACGGCCATGGTGATGGGCGATAACCCGGCCTCCTGCGCAATGGCGATGAAGCGTTCGGTCGATGCCAGTGAACGCGGGTTGACGAAGCGGTCGGCCATGGCGGACTGGCGCGGCGGCAAATGGCGGTAGCTGCTGAAACGCGCCCCTTCGGGCCAATGGCCAGCCTGATATTTGCCGGATAAGACCCCGCCCGCAATCGGGGAATAGGGGATGAGGCTGACGCCTTCGCGGCGGCAGATATTGGCCAGTTCATCCTCGAACCGGCGATTGTTGAGGCTGAAATTATTCTGGATCGTTTCGTAACGTGCGGTTCCCAGCCGTTCTGCCGTGCTGAGCGCCTTCATCAGGCCCCAGCTATTTTCGTTCGAACAGCCGGTGATGCGCACCTTGCCCGCACGCACCAGTTCATCCAGCGTTTCCATGATCTCGTCCTGCGGCGCATCGGCGTCGGGCCAGTGCGTCTGGTAGAGGTCGATATAATCGGTCTGGAGTTTGATCAGCGACGCCTCAATCGCGCGGGTGATATGATGGCGATCAAGCGCGGTCTGGCCGCCGCGCAGCGGTGCCTTGATCCAGCCATGGCTGGGACCGGCGACCTTGGTGGCAAGGATGATCTCGTCACGCTGCTTGGTTTTGAGCCAGCGCCCGACAATCTCCTCGGTCACGCCAACATATTTTGCATCGGGCGGCACCGGGTACATTTCCGCCGTGTCGAAAAAGTTGATCCCGGCATCCAGCGCCATGTCCATGATCCGGAAGGATGTGGCCTCATCAGCCTGACGGCCGAAGGTCATTGTGCCCATGCAGATATCCGACACGGTGATGGCACTGCGGCCGAGACGCCTAAGCTGCATGGGGGGAGAATCCTCTCGTGATGAATGACTTGGCCAAGTGTAGCCGGGTCGGTGACGTATTGGGAAGAGGGAGGTGCGTTCTTTAACGTGCGCACAGCATGCCGAGCAGGATCAAATGAGGTCGATTACCACCGTGACCTCATCCCCAGCGGCGATATCGGCACGGCGGCGGACATCGGCTTTCAGGGGCAGGATATAACCGCCGGTCTTGCGTTCAGGAAAAACGGATGTCTGCCAGCGAACAGGGCCAATGGCACAAGCGACGCGGACCGAGCCGAAGCCGCCGCGATGGCCGATGCTTTCAAGCCGGATTTCGATGGCCTGTTCCGGCGGGATGGTCAGAAAGTGCCAACTGCCCTTGCCGGGGTTCCACAGCCAAACGGGGGCAGTGACCTCGATCACGGCTCAGTCGTCCTGCGGGCATAAGTGCCCAGCCACCCGGCACGACGGGATTCCTGCTTGTGCAGGAATATCGCCATGAGGCTGGTGGCTGGGCATATTTCTTAGCGCGTCAGTTTCTTATAGGCGAGGCGGGTCGGACGATCCGCGGCATCGCCAAGGCGACGGCGCTTGTCTTCTTCATAGGCCCCGAAATTGCCTTCAAACCATTCGACATGGCTATTGCCTTCGAACGCCAGAATATGGGTGGCGAGACGGTCAAGGAAGAAGCGGTCGTGGCTGATGACCACGGCGCAGCCCGCGAAATTTTCGAGGGCGTCTTCCAAGGCACGCAAGGTTTCAACGTCAAGGTCGTTGGTCGGTTCGTCGAGCAGCAGCACGTTGCCGCCACGCTTCAGCATCTTGGCCATGTGCACGCGATTGCGTTCACCGCCCGAAAGCTTGCCAACGATCTTTTGCTGGTCCTGACCCTTGAAGTTGAATGCACCGACATAGGCGCGGGTCGACATGTCATGGCCGTTGACCTTGACATAATCGAGCCCGTCCGAGATTTCTTCCCAGACATTCTTCGATGCATCGAGATGGTCGCGGCTTTGGTCGACATAGCCAAGGCGGACGGTTTCGCCGATGCTGATCGTGCCGCTATCCGGTTGTTCTTTGCCGGTGAGCAGTTTGAACAGCGTCGATTTACCCGCACCGTTCGGACCGATCACGCCGACAATCCCGCCCGGCGGCAGGGTGAAGCTCAAGTCTTCAAACAACAGCTTGTCACCATAGGATTTGGTGAGGTTCTGCGCTTCGATAACCTTGCCACCCAGCCGTTCCGGCACCTGAATGACGATCTGGGCCTTGCCCGGCGCGCGGTTTTCGCTGGCTTCGACAAGCTGGTCGAACGCCTTGATACGCGCCTTAGACTTGGTTTGCCGGGCCTTGGGGCTTTGGCGAATCCAGTCGAGTTCCTCGCGGATGGCCTTTTGGCGGCCGCTGTCTTCGCGCTCTTCCTGCTCCAGCCGCTTGGCCTTTTTGTCGAGATAGGTCGAGTAATTGCCCTCATAAGGGAAATATTTGCCGCGATCGAGTTCGAGGATCCAGTTCACGACATTGTCGAGGAAATAGCGATCATGGGTGATCAGCAGGACGTTGCCTGGATATTCCTTCAGGTGATTTTCCAGCCATTGCACGCTTTCCGCGTCAAGATGGTTGGTCGGTTCGTCGAGCAGCAGGATCGACGGCTTTTGGATCAGCAGGCGGGTAAGCGCGATGCGGCGCTTTTCACCACCGGACAGATTGTCGACCGCCCAGTCCGACGGCGGGCAGCGTAGGGCCTCCATCGCGATTTCGAGCTGGTTGTCGAGCGTCCAACCATCGACGGCGTCGATCTTTTCCTGAAGCGTGCCCATTTCTTCGAGCAGGGCATCGAAATCGGCATCTTCGGGCGGATCGGCCATGATCATGCTGATTTCGTTGAAGCGATCCAGCATGTCCGCCGTTTCGCGGGCGCCATCCTTGACGTTTTCGAGCACGGTCTTGGTCGCGTCGAGCTGCGGCTCCTGCGCGAGATAGCCGACCGTGATATTCTCGCCCGGCCATGCCTCGCCGGTGAAATCAGTGTCGAGCCCGGCCATGATCTTCATCAGGGTCGATTTGCCGACGCCGTTCGGGCCGACAATACCGATTTTCGCATCCTGATAGAATTGCAGGCTGATGTTGTTCAGCACCGGCTTTTGCGCGCCGGGGAAGGTCTTGGTCATGCCCTTCATGACATAGGCGTACTGGGCGGCCATGCGGTCGAACTCCGGAAAAATGAAATGTCTGAGGTTGGGCGTTCCCCTAGCGGATGCAAGCCCGTTTTGGGAAGGAAATTGTGCGTCGGTGCGGTGACATCACGCGAGAGGTGTCGGGCAAGGAAACATTCCGCCACATCGCCGTGATCGCCGCCGCCAGATCCGGCGAGGTGCCGGATCGGCGACGGCCGAGCGTATCAGTACGGGAATTCGAGGCCGAAAAAGGCGCAAATCTTGTTGCCCACCGGGTCGCGCAAATAAGCGCCATAGGCACCGCGTGCACCTTCGCGGGCGCCGGGCGCGCCTTCATCGGTGCCGCCATTGGCGATGCCGCCCGCATAAAATGCGTTGACGGCGGCCTCACTGGTCGCGTTGAAGCCGATGGTTGCGCCATTGGCGAAGGTCGCTGGCTGATCATCGCGCGGGAGCAGTACCAGCAGGCGGCCACCATTGCCGGCATAGGCAATGGCGCGGTCGCCGAGCCGCCCCTTGTTGACAATCCCCAAGGGGGCAAGCGCCGCATCGTAGAATTTTTCAGACGCATCAATATCATGAGCGCCAACGCAAAGATGGGTGAGCATCAATTTCTCCCGAGACAATGGGGGTGGGGACTCAGAACACTACGACTGAGCGGATCGATTTGCCCTGGTGCATCAGATCGAAAGCAGTGTTGATTTCTTCCAGCCCCATGACATGGGTAATCATCGGATCAATTTCGATCTTGCCCGTCATGTACATGTCGACAATCTTGGGGACATCGGTGCGGCCCTTGGCGCCACCAAAGGCGGTGCCGCGCCAATTGCGCCCGGTCACGAGCTGGAACGGGCGGGTGCTGATTTCCTTGCCCGCTTCGGCCACGCCAATGATGATCGACGTGCCCCAGCCGCGATGGCAGGCCTCCAGTGCCGTGCGCATCACTTCGGTATTGCCGGTGGCGTCAAAGGTGTAGTCCGCGCCGCCATCGGTCATCAAGACGATCTTGGCGACAACATCCTCGCGGCTCATGCCCTTGGAATTGAGGAAGTCGGTCATGCCGAACTTGCGGCCCCATGCTTCGCGGTCCGGATTGATGTCGACGCCGATGATCTTGCCCGCGCCCGCGAGCCGGGCACCTTGGATCACGTTCAGGCCGATGCCGCCGAGGCCGAACACCACGACATTGTCGCCGACCTGCACCTTGGCGGTGTTAATCACCGCGCCGACGCCGGTGGTGACGCCGCAACCGATGTAACAACTGGTCTTAAACGGCGCGTCTTCGCGGATTTTCGCCACGGCGATTTCCGGCAATACGGTGAAGTTCGAGAAGGTTGAGCAGCCCATATAATGGAAGATCGGCTGGCCCTTATAGGAAAAGCGGGTGGTGCCATCCGGCATCAGCCCTTGCCCCTGCGTTGCGCGGATCGCGGTGCAGAGGTTGGTTTTGCCCGATAGGCAGCTTTTGCACTGGCGGCATTCCGGGGTGTAGAGCGGGATCACATGATCGCCCGGCTTGACCGAGGTCACGCCCGGTCCCACTTCGCGGACCACGCCTGCGCCTTCATGGCCAAGGATCGAGGGGAAGATGCCCTCGCTGTCGAACCCGTCGAGCGTATAGGCGTCGGTGTGGCAAATGCCGGTCGCCATGATCTCGACCAGCACTTCACCGGCCTTCGGGCCTTCAAGGTCAACCTCGACAATTTCCAGCGGCTTTTTCGCCTCAAACGCAACGGCGGCACGGGTCTTCATGACGCAATCCTCTCTTCAAACTAAGTGGCATGATCGGGGCATGACCCCGCACATCTTCAGAACTTATTATCGCGCGGGAAGCCCATTGGGGGCATCCGGCCCGTCGCCCCGCGCGCCACGCGCCAAGGGGTGAGGTCTTCTTCCGTCCGGGTGCGGCCTTGGTCGCCGCCCATGGTCCAACTGATGCCGTCGGCAAAGCGGATGGCCCGGGCGTCGGACAAGCCGCCGTCGCGATATTTCTGGAGCGTCACACCTTGGCCGCGCGTCATTTCCGGCACTTCGGCGATCGGGAATACCAGCAGCTTGCGATTTTCCCCGATGACGGCGAGGTAATCCGCATCGGCGGCGATCGGGCTGACGATCTTGAGCTTGGCCCCGGGTTTCAGGTTCATGACCTGCTTGCCCTTGCGGGTCTCTGCGATCAGCTCGGCAGCTTGCGCCACAAAGCCACGCCCATCGGTTGAGGCGAGCAGCAAGCGCTGCGTCTGTGATGCGGGCATCAGGGCGACGATGGCGGCCTCACCCTCGATATCGACCATCAGCTTGACCGGCTCACCAAAGCCGCGCCCGCCCGGCAGCTTGTCGGCGGCAAGCGTGTAGAGGCGGCCATTTTCGCTGGCGAGCAGCAACTTATCGGTGGTCTGGGCGTGGAAGGAGAAAGCGGGGCCATCGCCCTCCTTGAACTTGAGCGTTTCGGCATGGCCGAGATCGACATGCCCCTTCATCGCCCTGATCCAGCCGCGCTGCGACATAATGACGGTGATCGGCTCTTTCTCGATCATCGCTTCGAGCGGGATATCGCGCGTTGGGCCAGCTTCGGCCACGCTGGTGCGGCGTTTGCCGAGCAGCGTTTCCGGGCCATAGGCCTCGCGCAGTCGGGCGAGGTCGCGCTTCAGCCGGGTTTTCTGGCGGGCCGGGCTTTCGATCAGCTTGACGAGTTCTTCGCGTTCCTTCGCCAATGTCTCACGCTCGCGGACAAGTTCCATCTCTTCGAGCTTGCGCAAGCTGCGCAGTCGCATGTTGAGAATGGCTTCGGCTTGGCGGTCGGTCAGGCCGAATTCCGCGATCATCACCGGCTTAGGCTCATCTTCTTCACGGATGATCTGGATCACCCGATCAAGGTTGAGGAAGGCGATGATATAACCGCCCAGAAGCTCCATCCGGTCGTCGATCTTGGCCAGCCGATGCTGTGAACGGCGGATGAGCACGTCGATCTGGTGCGTTAGCCATTCGCTCAGCACTTCACGCAGGCTCATCACGCGTGGGGTGCGCTTGGCATCCAGCACGTTCAGGTTGAGCGGGACGCGCACTTCGAGTTCGGTCAGCTTGAACAGGCTTTCCACCAGCAATTCCGGTTCAACCGCGCGGCTGCGCGGTTCGAGGACGATGCGGATTTCCTCATCAGATTCGTCGCGCACATCGGCAAGAATCGGCAGCTTTTTATCGTTGATCAGGACGGCAATGGCCTCGATCAGTTTCGATTTTTGAACCTGATAGGGAATTTCCGTGATGACGAGCTGCCATGTGCCCCGGCCTTGATCCTCGACATGCCAGCGCGACCGCACCCGGAACGCGCCGCGTCCGGTGGCATAGGCCTCGGCAATGATCGACGGGCTGTCGACCAGCACGCCGCCGGTCGGGAGATCGGGGCCAAGCACATGCTGCATCAGCGCCGCATTGTCGGCGTCTGGCTGTTCGATCAACAGGGTGCAGGCGTCGACCAGTTCGGCCACATTATGCGGCGGGATTGATGTCGCCATGCCGACGGCAATGCCACTCGCGCCGTTGGCGAGCAGATTCGGGAACAGGCCGGGGAAGATTTCCGGCTCTTCCTCTTCGCCATTATAGGTCGGGCGGAAATTGACGGTGCCTTCATCCAGCCCGTGCATCAATTCATTGGCAGCGGTGGTGAGCCGGGCCTCGGTATAGCGCATCGCCGCCGCGTTATCGCCGTCGACATTGCCGAAATTGCCCTGACCATCGACCAGCGGATAGCGCAGCGAAAAACTCTGGGCGAGGCGGACCATCGCATCATAGACTGATTGGTCGCCATGCGGGTGATATTTGCCGATCACGTCGCCAACGACGCGGGCGCACTTCTTGTAGCCGGAGGCCGGATCAAGCTTGAGCAGCCGCATCGCCCACAACAGGCGGCGATGAACCGGCTTCAGCCCATCACGCAAATCGGGCAGCGACCGGGCGGTAATGGTCGATAGGGCATAGACCAGATAGCGGTCGGATAGCGCGCTATCAAAGGGCGCATCGACGATCTGGTTGAAGGGGTCGCTTTGGTCAGGCGTGCCGGCTGGCGGATCGATCACATCGGTCATGGGCGGTGTGATAGCAGCCAGATCCCGTCATGGCGAGGGGGAGAAGGTCGCGAAATTGCGCGACATTCTCCCCGGATCGGAATTACTTGGCCGGCGTTACTTGGCGATGCCGCCCGCCGCCAGCACCGCAAGGGTGACAAGTTCGGATGCGTTGGTGACCATCGGCGCAATCTGCACCGACTGCTGCATGCCGACGAGCATCGGGCCGATCACCAGATCACCGCCTAGTTCGCGCAACAGCTTGGCCGAAAGATTGGCCGCCTGCAGGCCCGGCATGACCAGCACATTGGCTGGCCCGGTCAGGCGGCTGAACGGATAATTTTTCTGCATCGACGGGTTGAGCGCGACATCGGGTGCCATTTCACCTTCATATTCGAAGCTCGGCTGGCGCTGATCAAGGATCCCCACCGCTTCGCGAATGTCGTCAAGCCATGCGCCTTCCGGATTGCCGAAGGTTGAATAGGACAGGAAGGCAACACGGGGTTCATGCCCCATGCGCCGCGCCACCGCCGCCGTTTGTTCGGCAATGTCGGCCAACATGGCGGCCGAGGGGCGTTCATTGACGGTGGTGTCTGCCATGAACACGGTGTGATTTTTGCCGACAAGGACATGCACGCCGAACGGGAAGCGGCCCGGTGCCGGATCAAGCACGCGGCGCACTTCACGCAATGTCTGCGAATAGGTGCGGGTCACGCCGGTGATCATCACATCGGCCATACCCATTTCAAGGAACAGCGAGCCGAAGATATTGCGGTCGTTCTTCACCATCCGGTCGCAGTCGCGTTTGGTATATCCACGACGCTGCAAGCGGGCGTAGAGCCGCTCGCCCATTTCCGGCACCAACGAGGACAGGCGGCTGTTCTGCAATTCGAATTCGCTTGGATCTTCGATGCCGAGCGCCTTGAGCTTGGCGGAGACCTCTTCGGTGCGGCCAAGCAGCACCGGGATGCCGCAACCGCCATCGCGGAAGGCGATTGCCGCGCGTAGCACGACTTCTTCTTCGGCTTCGGCGAACAGCACGCGCTTCGGATGGGCGCGGGCGGCCTCATAAGCGAGCGTCAGCACCGAGGTTGTTGGGTTCATGCGCGACCGCAGTTGGGCGCGATAGGCGTCCATGTCCATGATCGGCAGGCGCGCAACGCCGGTATCCATCGCGGCCTGCGCCACGGCGATCGGCACGACTTCCAACAGGCGCGGATCGAACGGGGCCGGAATGATATAGCCCGGGCCAAAAGTGGGGGTCTTGCCACCATAAGCGGCGGCGACTTCTTCCGGCACCTGCTGGCGGGCAAGGTCGGCGAGCGCACGGGCGGCGGCGACCTTCATTTCCTCGTTGATGCAGGTGGCGCGCACATCAAGGGCACCACGGAAGATGAACGGGAAGCCAAGGACGTTGTTGACCTGATTCGGATAGTCCGAACGTCCGGTCGCGACAATGGCATCCGGGCGGACGGCCATGGCGTCCGGCGGGGTGATTTCCGGGTCTGGATTGGCCATGGCGAAGATGATCGGCTTGTCGGCCATGTCCTTGACCATGTCTTGCGTCACGGCGCCCGCAACCGACAGGCCCATGAACACATCCGCGCCCTTCATCGCCTCACGCAGCGTGCGGGCATCGGTGACGGCGGCATGGGCCGATTTCCACTGGTTCATGCCCTCGGTGCGGCCCTGATAGATCACGCCCTTGGAATCGCACATGATGACCTGATCGGATGGCACACCCAGTGCCTTGATCAATTCGGTGCAGGCAATCGATGCTGCGCCTGCGCCGTTGACCACGACCTTGAGGTCCTTGAAGCTGCGGCCCGTCAGATGAACGGCGTTGATCATCCCGGCGGCGGCGATGATCGCGGTGCCATGCTGGTCATCGTGCATGACCGGAATGTTCATGCGTTCCTTGAGCGCCTGCTCGATATAGAAGCATTCCGGCGCCTTGATGTCTTCAAGATTGATGCCGCCAAAGCTGGGTTCAAGCAACGCCACCGCGTTGATGAACGCTTCTGAATCTTCGGTGGCGAGTTCGAGATCGATTGAGTCGACATCGGCGAAGCGTTTGAACAGCACCGCCTTGCCTTCCATCACCGGCTTGGATGCCAGCGCACCCAGATTGCCAAGGCCGAGGATCGCGGTGCCATTGGAGATGACGGCGACAAGATTGCCCTTGGCGGTATAGTCATAAGCGCGGGCAGGGTCTGCCGCGATGGCGCGCACCGGCACGGCCACGCCCGGCGAATAAGCGAGCGAGAGATCGCGCTGCGTCGACATCGGCTTGGAGGCGACAATCTCGATTTTACCGGGTCGGCCGTGGCTATGATAGAGCAGGGCCTCGCGTTCAGAAAACTGGACGTTTGTTTCCTTGCTCATGCTGTCGGCCTCCGGGCTGTCTAATCGGTCAATTCGGTTTTCCCATGCTCCTTCCCGCCCACAAGGGCAAGGCCGAGATGACCGATTCTCATGTAAAAAACGTCAATTTTCCATATGGCTCCGCGATGTTTGGCGAAGCCCGATGCTTCGACTATAGCTGCCCCATGACCCAGACGGCCGTTCCCGCTTCATCCCCGCAGACGCCCATGATGGCGCAATATCATGCACTCAAGGCAGAAGCTGCCGATTGCCTGTTATTTTATCGCATGGGGGATTTTTTTGAGCTGTTTTTCGACGATGCCGTGGCGGCTGCGGCCTGTCTTGATATTGCGCTGACTAGTCGGGGCGATGGCGTGCCGATGTGCGGCGTACCGGCGCACAGTGCCGAGGGCTATCTCGCCCGGTTGATCCGGGGTGGCCATCGCGTGGCCATTGCCGAACAGATTGAAAGCCCGGCCGAGGCGAAGGCGCGAGGGTCCAAATCGCTGGTGCAGCGCGCGATTGTGCGTGTCGTCACGGCAGGGACGCTGACCGAGGATGCGCTGCTGGATTCGCGCTCCGCCAATTGGCTGGTGGCGGCGTGCCCAGTGGGTGGGCAATGGGGGATTGCGGCGGCGGATATCTCGACCGGGCGGTTGGAATTGATGACGCTGGCCGAACATCTCGTGCCGGCAGAACTGGCGCGGTTGCAGGCGGCGGAGCTTATCCTGCCCGATCAGGATTTGCCCGATGCGCTGGACGGTCTGATTGGCCCCGCCGTCGTCACCCGGCAGGATCGCCGTCGGTTCGATAGCCGCACCGCCGAGGATCAGTTGAAAGCGATGCACGGCGTCGCGACGCTGGACGGATTCGGCCAGTTCGACCGGCCCGCGCTGGCGGCGGCAGGGGGGCTGCTGGCCTATCTGGATCGCGCCGGTCAGGGGCGTTTGCCATGGCTCGCACCGCCCGCCAGTCGGCAGGCGCATGACCGAATGTTGATTGACGCGGCGACGCGCGAAAGCCTTGAACTGGTGCGCTCGGCCAGTGGCGAACGGC
The DNA here is from genome assembly GCA_903821605.1 of uncultured Sphingomonadales bacterium. GTDB lineage: Bacteria > Pseudomonadota > Alphaproteobacteria > Sphingomonadales > Sphingomonadaceae > Alteraquisediminimonas. The sequence goes on from CAIJLZ010000013.1 coordinate 57,856, forward strand.
GCGGCAGCCTGTTGGAGGCGATTGACTTTACCGTCACCGGTGCCGGGGCGCGGCAGTTGCAGGCGGATCTTTCAGCCCCGCTGATGGGGCTGGGTGAGATTGATGCCCGGCTCGACCTTGTCGGCTGGTTTGTCGAGGATTCGCTGATCCGTGCCGAATTGCGCGGGATGCTGCGCGCCTTGCCCGATATCGGGCGCGCGGCAGGGCGACTGGCGGCGGGCCGGGGTGGGCCGCGCGATCTTGCACAAATTCGCGACGGGCTTGATCTCGCCCATCGGCTGCATGACCGGCTGGCCACGCCGCGCGAATTCGGGATGCCCGACATGCTCGCCGGGTTGGTGCCGCACTTGGTGGGGCATGGTGAGCTCATCGATCTGCTCCGCCGTGCCTTGATCGCCGAACCGCCGCTTGATGCGGGCCAGGGGGGCTATATTGCCGAGGGCTATGACCCGGCGCTTGATGTCCTGCGCAATGCGGGCAGCGAGGGGCGTCGCGCCATTGCGTTGTTGGAACAGCGCTATCGCGAACGCACCGGCATTGCGGCGCTCAAGATTCGCCACAACAATGTGCTTGGCTATCATGTCGAGGTATCGGCCAAAAACGCCGATGCCCTGATGTCGGCGGACAGTGGCTTCACCCATCGCCAGACGCTGGCGGGCGTCGTCCGGTTCAATGCGGCGGAACTGCATGAAGAGGCGATGCGAGTGGTGCAGAGCGGATCGCACGCCATCGCCGCCGAAGCCGCACATCTGGAGGAATTGACCGCGCGCTGCTTGGCACGGACGGCGGCGATTGCAGCGACTGCCGATGCGCTGGCCCGGCTTGATGTCGCGGCGGGGCTGGCCGAGGGGGCGGCGCAGGGCGGCTGGTGTCGGCCGCACATGACGGAACTGCCGGTCTTTACGGTGGAGGCGGGGCGTCATCCCGTGGTGGAGCGAGCCATTGCGCAAGACGGCGCGCGCTTTGTCGCCAATGATGTGGCGCTTGGCGACCCATCGCGGCTGTGGCTGGTGACGGGGCCGAATATGGGCGGTAAATCGACCTTCTTGCGGCAAAATGCCCTGATCGCGGTGTTGGCGCAGGCAGGGAGCTTTGTTCCCGCACAAGCGGCGCGGTTGGGGCTGGTGGACCGGCTATTCTCACGCGTCGGTGCCTCTGATAATCTCGCCAAGGGGCGCTCGACCTTCATGGTCGAAATGGTCGAGACGGCGGCCATTCTGTCGCAGGCGACGGCGCAAAGCCTTGTTATTCTCGATGAGGTCGGGCGCGGGACATCCACCTATGACGGGCTTGCCATCGCTTGGGCGGTGGTGGAGGCGGTGCATGAAGTCAATCGCAGCCGCTGCCTGTTCGCGACCCATTATCATGAATTGACCCGGCTGGCGGAGACGCTCGATAGCCTGTCACTCCACCATGTCCGGGCGCGGGAGCATAAGGGCGATCTCGTCTTGCTGCATGAACTGGCGGATGGCCCTGCGGATCGGAGCTATGGCCTTGCCGTGGCGCGGCTTGCGGGATTGCCCGCGCCGGTGATCGGCCGTGCCAAGGCGGTGCTGGCGAAGCTGGAGGCCGGGCGCGCGGCGACGGGCGGCTTGGCTGCGGGGCTGGATGACCTGCCCTTGTTCGCGGCGCTGATCGAGGCGGAACCGGCAGAGCGTGATCCGGTCACGCTCTTGTTGGAGGAAACTCACCCGGATCAACTCAGCCCGCGTGAGGCGCTTGATCTGATCTATCGGTTGAAGGTGCTGGCAGGATAAGTCGGCGCGCGCGGTCTGCCCGGGGTTGGTGGAGCGCGTGTGATGAGCAGCGCCCATGCACCCGGCGTGCCCTTAATTCCCCGCCATGCCCTCGTTCATCAGCTTGCGGCGATCCTCGGCGGCGCGCAGCACCTCGAAGGCGGCTTGCGCCTTGCGGAACCGGTCGGCGGCGTCGGCATCGTCGCGCGCCACATCGGGGTGGCAGGCCTTGGCCACCCGTCGCCATGCGAGCTTGGCGTCTTCGAAGCTTGCATCGCTCTCCAATTCGAGAATGTCGAGCGCGTGCATCTCATCGCGGGAGCGCGAGCCATCGCCCGATCCGCCCCAGCCATAGAATTTGGCTTCACCATAGGCCTTGGCGTCGCGTTGCTCTTGCGCCTCGCGCTCGGCGGCTTCTTCAGGCGTCAGGCCTTGGAAATAATCCCAGTTTCGATTGTATTCCGCCGCATGGGCTTCACAAAAATACCAGCGTGCCGGGTTGTTCGGGGCCTTGGGCGCGGGGCAATCGCCAGCTTGGCCGCAGCCATGGCGGTCACACATGCGGACCTTGGTCGCACCGCGTTCGCTGCCATAGCTGCGCCAGCGGGGAAAACCCCAGTCATCGGTTCGGGTTGGTCTACGCGCCATGACGGCGCCAATACTGCATTTGCGCCGCGCAAGGGAAGGCGTTTTGCGTTTGATCGCTTAGCATGTCGTGCAACCAGCCCGAATGGCGAGGTTATAACAAGTCGGCGAGTTCAAGATGTCCGTCATAAACGGCCCGAACCAGCAACTGGACCCGGCGTTCTACATGATAGGAGCGCCGGGCATTATCGAGATATTCGGTCACGGTATCCTCCTTCAAACCAAGAATGCGGCTGATTTCCCAATTCGACTTGCCGCGCCCGACGAGGATCAGGCAGTCAAGTTGCCGACCGGTTAATTTGCGCCGGGGGCGCTGGCGCGCCGTGTCTTCCTGCAATAAGCGCCGCCCGGCCTCAAAGGCATAGCATCCCACCAATTGCGCGACCGGCAGCGCCTTGTCTGGCAGGGATTTGCCAGTGCGGACCGCAAAGTTGCACGAGCCATTGGCCTCACCCGGGATATGGGCGGGGATGGTAAAACCATTGCCAATCCCTTCCCGCGCGGCGGCTTCAAAAATGCTGCGATGGGTGTTGTTGACCTGAATGAATTTGCCAATCTCGTCCCAGCGAAAGCCCGTTAGGCTGTTCTGGCTGGCCAACAGGATTGGATCGTCCTTGAACATCTTGCGGCGGACGAACAGATCGGCCCAGCAACTGGGGTAGTTTTCCAACCAGATCGCGGCCCCGCGCTTGCGGCCAATATCGACATGCTGGATCAGGGCGTAATTGTCGAAACCCATGTCGGACGCAGCAGCATCAAGCAAGGACTGCAGCTCATCAAAGCCGGTTACGAGTCGGCTTTGTTCAATGAAATTCTGCGCATATCGGAAATCGATCACCGCCTGTTTCCAGTCCCGCTATGTCGTGGCGGCAGCGGGCGGGCGAGCGGAGCAGACGAAGAATGATTTGGGATCCATGACAATACCTACGCAACAAAACGACTCGATTTATTGAGTGTCATCTGAAAATCAAGTTGTTGCAAGATGTTAGTCGTATCAATTACCAGCCTTGGCATGGGCTGAATGTTGCAACGCAACATTGGGGTGGAAATTCATGTGGAACTCGATCAGAATTGGCGAATGATCTTCGTAGCCGACCATGCTTCCCGCCATATTCCCGACCATGTGGCACTGGGCGTGCCCGATGAGGCGCTCCACACCCATATTGCGTGGGATATCGGGGTCGATGATCTGGCCCGGCGGATGGCGGCGGCATGTGGTGCGCCGGTGCATTTGGGCCATGTCTCGCGCTTGTTGATCGACTTGAACCGCGAGCAAGATGCGCCGGGCCTGATCCCTGAACATTCCGACGGTGTGGTGATTCCCGGCAATCACGGGTTGAGCGATGCAGATCGGCGGGCGCGGATCGATCAATATTGGCGACCCTATCATGATGCACTTGCCGGGTTGATTGACGCGGCGCGCCCCGGCTTGCTGGTCTCGATCCATAGTTTCACGCCGCAATTGGCGACGCGACCGGAAGAACAACGCCCATGGGAAATCGGGGTGCTGTATAATGAAGATGATCGCGCCGCCCGCATCGCCATTCCGCAGTTGGAGGCGGCGGGGCTGATCACCGGGGATCAACTGCCTTATTCCGGCAAGCTGCTGAACGCGACGATGAACCGCCATGGCGAGGGCAATGGCATTCCCTATCTCGGGCTGGAAGTTCGGCAGGATTTGCTGGCCGACGCAGCGGGCGTTGCCCGGATGGCCGGGCTATTGCTGCCGGTCATCCAGCATTGTCGCGCCCGTTTGGGGTGATTTGCCGGTCCCGCATGGGCCGTGCCCGACGGGACCGGATCAGGATTAACCGCGACGGTTGAGCTTCAACTGGGCCAGATCACGCACCGCGCCACGGGCAGCACTGGTCGCCATGGCGGCATAAGCCTGGAGCGCGACCGAGACCTTGCGCGGACGCGGCTTGGCCGGTTGCCAAGCGGCGTCGCCCTTGGCTTCCATCGCAGCGCGGCGGGCGGCGAGTGTTGCATCCGGCACGGCCAGCTTGATCGTGCGGTTCGGAATGTCGATCTCGATCCGGTCGCCATTTTCGACCAGCCCGATGGTGCCGCCTTCGGCCGCTTCCGGTGAGACATGGCCGATCGACAGGCCCGATGTGCCCCCCGAAAAGCGACCATCGGTGATGAGCGCGCAGGCCGCGCCCAGTCCCTTTGATTTGATATAGCTCGTCGGATAGAGCATTTCCTGCATGCCGGGGCCGCCACGCGGGCCTTCATAGCGGATGACGACGACGTCACCTGCCGTGACCTGTCCGGTCAAAATACCGGCAACGGCGGCGTCCTGACTTTCAAAGACACGGGCCGGGCCGGTGAAAACGAGGATGGACTCATCGACGCCTGCCGTTTTGACGATGCAGCCGTCGAGCGCGAGATTGCCTGACAGAACGGCCAGCCCGCCATCCTTGCTGAACGCATGTTCGGCAGAGCGGATCACACCGGTTTCACGATCGAGATCGAGTTCGTCCCAACGGCTGGCCTGGCTGAACGCGACCTGCGTCGGCACGCCACCCGGCGCGGCGCGGAAGAAGGTCTGGACCTCTTCATTATTGGTACGGCTGATATCCCAACCGGCGAGCGCATGGGCAAGCGTTGGCGCATGAATCGTCGGCAGATCGGTATTGAGCAAGCCCGCGCGTTCAAGCTGACCGAGGATCGCCATGATGCCGCCCGCGCGATGCACGTCTTCCATGTGCACGTCGGACTTGGCGGGGGCGACCTTGGAGAGCACCGGCACGCGGCGCGATAGCCGGTCGATGTCGGTCATGGTGAAATTGACCTCCGCTTCATGCGCGGCGGCGAGGAGGTGAAGCACGGTATTGGTCGAGCCACCCATCGCGATGTCGAGGGACATGGCGTTTTCGAACGCGCCAAAGCTCGCAATCGCGCGCGGCAGGACGCTGGCGTCATCCTGTTCATAATAACGGTGGCAGAGTTCGACGATCAGCCGCCCGGCGCGCAGGAACAACTGCTTGCGATCGGCATGGGTGGCGAGGGTGGAGCCATTGCCCGGCAGCGACAGGCCCAGCGCCTCGGTCAGGCAGTTCATCGAGTTGGCGGTGAACATGCCCGAGCAGGAGCCGCAGGTGGGGCAGGCCGCGCGCTCGATCGCGGCAACGTCTTCGTCCGAAATGCGGTCGTCAGCCGCAGCGACCATCGCATCGACCAGATCGAGCGCCTGAGTCTTGCCATTGAGGATGACCTTGCCCGCTTCCATCGGGCCGCCCGACACGAATACCACCGGGATATTGATGCGCAGTGCGGCCATCAGCATGCCCGGCGTGATCTTGTCGCAATTCGAGATGCAGACCATCGCATCGGCGCAATGGGCGTTGACCATATATTCAACGCTGTCGGCGATCAGGTCACGCGACGGCAGGCTGTACAGCATGCCGTCATGGCCCATGGCGATGCCGTCATCGACCGCGATGGTGTTGAATTCCTTGGCAACACCGCCCGCTGCCTCAATTTCGCGCGCGACCATCTGGCCAAGATCCTTGAGATGGACATGGCCCGGCACGAATTGGGTGAAGCTGTTGACCACCGCGATGATCGGCTTGCCGAAGTCGCCGTCTTTCATCCCGGTCGCGCGCCAGAGCCCCCGCGCGCCCGCCATGTTGCGACCGTGGGTGGTGGTTCTCGAGCGATAGACAGGCATGGGGGCAACTCCGTTCAGCAATAGATGAGATGTCGGGTGTGGCACGCCGACATGCAATGCTCGCGCGCTCTTTATCGTTATCCGGGGGCGGTGTCGACAGGGGGGATCATGTGCGCGCCCCATGAAAAAACCGGCGGGAGCTTGGCTGCCCCCGCCGGTCTGTTCCTTCATCCGCAGCGGCAGTGATTAGCCAAGCTTGCGGTGTTCGCCCTTGACCCAGCGAATGGTCCCGGAAGAGGCGCGCATCACGACGCTTTCCGTCGTCATCGTGCCATCCTTGCGGTGCTTCACGCCATCGAGCAGCGACCCATCGGTCACGCCGGTGGCCGCGAAAATCACATCGCCGCTTGCCAGTTCTTCAAGCTGATAAATCCGGTCGAGATCGGTCACGCCCCATTTGCGGGCGCGGGCCTTTTCGTCGTCGTTGCGGAACAGCAGACGACCCTGGAACTGACCACCGACGCAGCGCAGCGCCGCCGCAGCCAACACGCCTTCCGGCGCGCCACCCGAGCCCATGTAAATATCGATCGTGGTATCCGGGTTGGTGACCGCGATCACGCCCGCGACGTCGCCGTCCGGGATCAGCATGATGCCGCAACCAATCGCGCGCAGCTCGCCAATCAGCTTTTCATGGCGCGGACGGTCGAGGACGCAGACGATGATTTCGTTCGGCTGCACACCCTTGGCGGCGGCAACGCGGTTGACGTTTTCGGTGGGCGACAGGCTGAGGTCGATCACGCCCGCCGGATAGCCCGGGCCGACGGCCAGCTTGTCCATATAGACATCCGGCGCGTTAAGCAGATGACCCTTTTCGGCAATCGCCAACACGGCCAGCGCATTGGGCATCGCCTTAGCGGTCAAGGTCGTGCCTTCCAGCGGATCGAGCGCGATATCGATGCCGGGACCAGTGCCCTGCGCGCAACCGACTTTTTCGCCGATGAAGAGCATCGGGGCTTCGTCGCGTTCGCCTTCGCCGATGACGACGGTGCCGTCGATTTCCAGTTCATTCAGCGCCGCGCGCATCGCTTCCACAGCGGCGTGGTCGGCGGCTTTTTCATCGCCCCGGCCAACCAGATTGGCAGCGGCAATCGCCGCGGCTTCAGTCACGCGGACCATTTCTAGCACGAGCACGCGGTCGAGCGGATTTTTGCCTTCAGTCATTATCGTCCTCGGTTCAATCTCAAGCTTCCGCTGCCGGATACGCGAAGGGCAGCTGAAAGTCGATATGGGCCCTGTCGCGTCAGGGACTTAACGACCGTTACAGGTCGAGAATATGGATCAGCATCGGATCACCGATGAGGCTGTCCGAGCCCTTCAGGCGGTTCAACGCGTCGGTGACCTTTCGTTCCATGCACCGATGGGTGACGATCACGAGCTGCACCGAGCCATCTTCATCGGCGCTATGCTGGACCATCGACTCGATCGATACGCCGGAATCCCGCATCGCGGTCGCAATTTCAGCGAGCACGCCGGGGCGGTCGGCAACGGTGAAGCGGATATAGGCGCGGCCTTCGCGCGCACCGGCATCTGCCGGGGCCATGGCGGTCAGTTCCGCGACCGGCATGCCGAAGGCGGCAGCCTGTTCACCGCGCGCAATGTCGATGAGGTCGGCCACCACGGCCGATGCCGTCGGGCCTTCACCCGCACCACGGCCTTCAAAGAACAGGCGACCAACGAAATTGCCCACGGCTTCTACCGCGTTGAGCGAGCCAGAGACATGCGCCAGCGGATGGGTCAGCGGCACCAGACAGGGGTGAACGCGCTGGAACAGGCCGGTCGGTGTCACTTCACCCATGCCGATCAGGCGGACGCGATAGCCCATCGCCTGCGCGGCCTGAATGTCGGCGGCCTTGACGTGGCGGATGCCGGTGATTGCCATCGCGTCGAAGTCGATGCGCGTGCCAAATGCCAGCGAGGCGAGGATCGACAGCTTGTGCGCGGCATCGACGCCGTCGATGTCAAAGCTGGGATCAGCCTCGGCATAGCCCAGCGCCTGCGCCTCGGCGAGCACGTCGCTAAAGTCGCGGCCTTCGGCCTCCATGGTGGTGAGGATATAGTTGCAGGTGCCGTTTAAAATGCCGAACACCTGAGCGATTTCATTCGCAGCCGCGCCTTCGCGAATGCCCTTGATGATCGGAATACCACCGGCCACGGCAGCTTCATATTTCAGCGGCAGGCGCTTTTGTTCAGCGGTTTCGGCGAGTTCGAGACCATGATGCGCCAGCATTGCCTTGTTGGCGGTGACAAGCTGCTTGCCATTGGCGAGCGCAGCGCGGGCGAGGTCGAGTGCCGGGCCTTCCGACCCGCCCATCAACTCGACCACGATATCGACATCATCACGGCTGGCGAGGGCGACCGCATCATCTTCCCACGCAAAGCGTGAGAGATCGACGCCGCGATCCTTGCCCTTGCTGCGGGCGGATACGGCAGTGACGGTAATCGGACGTCCGGCCCGACGCTCAATCAGCGCGCGGTTGGTATCGATCAGCTTGATCACCCCCGCGCCTACTGTTCCAAGCCCCGCGACTGCGACGCGCAACGCCTCTGCCATGATGAGTCCTTCTAAACTGGTTGAACGGCGTCTCCCTAATGGGCTGCGCCGGGAATTGCCAGCGCTTCCGGCGCTGGATTGATGCCGGAAGGGATATGTTCGCCAGACGGGTATAGCCGTTCGGCCAGCACCACCGCGTCTGCCGCCCGCAGCGCCGCGATGATCCGGGTCTGATGCGCAAGATCGCTGACTTCCAGATCGACGACGAATTCGTGAAACGCCCGGTCGCGATTGGCGAGGTTGAGATTGAGGATGTTTGCGCCATGCGTGCCGAAAATGCCCGCCATGATTGCGAGCGAGCCGGGTTCATTCTTCACCGTCACCTGTAGCCGGGCCACGCCGCCTTCTGATCGGTCGCCCCATGAGAGATCAAGCCAGTCGGCATCCACCCCATCCGCCAAACAGGGGCAGTCGATATTGTGGACTGTGATGCCCTCGTTAATCCGGCTGAGGCCGACGATGCGGTCGCCGGGCACGGGGTGGCAGCATTCGGCTAGTCGAAAGGCGACGCCCGGGGTCAGGCCCCGGATCGAGATCACGCGCTGCTGTTCGGTATGCGGCTTGTCGCCCGGCGTGGTCGTCGAGCCGGGCATCAGTGCTTCCATCACCTCCTTGTCGGTAAAGGCGCGGCGGCCAATCGCCTCAAGCAGCGTTTCCCGATCCGTGAGGTTGAGACGCTTGACCGCATTGTCGACCGCTTCTGGACCAAGTTGCGCAGTGAGGCGCGAGATCAGGTCGTCGAGAATCTGCTTGCCGAGCGCGACCATTTCGTCACGCTCCTTATGGCGCACGAAACGGCGGACGGCGGCGCGGGCCTTGCCGGTGACGACGAAGCTGAGCCATTCGGGCTGGGGCTGGCGGGCCTTGGATTTCAGAATCTGGACCTGATCGCCATTTTCAATCGTGGTGCGCAGCGGCACGACGCGACGGTTCACCTTCGCGCCAATCGTCTGGTCACCCAGCGACGTATGCACCGCATAGGCGAAATCGACCGGCGTCGCGCCCTTGGGCAACTGGATCAACTCGCCCTTCGGGGTGAAGGCGAAGATGCGATCTTGATACATCGCCATGCGCGTATGTTCGAGAATTTCCTCGGCAGTGTCGGCATGGTCGAGAATTTCGACCAAGTCGCGAATCCAGCCGACCTGATGGTCAGGCTGGACCGTGCTATTGGCGCGCTTATAGGCCCAATGGGCGGCAAGGCCGAATTCTGCCTCTTCGTGCATATCTTCGGTGCGGATCTGCACCTCGATCCGCATTTTTTCGGAATGGATCACCGATGTGTGGAGCGAACGATAGCCATTGCGTTTGGGCGTCGAGATATAATCCTTGAACCGCCCCGGCACCATTGGCCATTTGCGATGGATGATACCAAGCGCCTTGTAGCAATCCTCTTCCGTTTGAACGATGGCGCGAAAGGCCATGATGTCGGAGAGTTGTTCAAAGCTGACGTGGCGTTCCTGCATTTTGCGCCAGATCGAATAGGGGTGCTTTTCCCGCCCCGATACTTCGACCTTGATCCCAGCGCGGCTGAGCTGGAGCATGATGCCCGAACCGATTTTGGCGACAAGATCGCCGCCCTCGACATGCAATTGCTCAAGCCTTTTGGTGATTGATTCATAGGCTTCAGGCTCAAGCTCGCGAAAGGCGAGGGTCTGCATCTCGCGCATGAACTCATACATGCCGATGCGTTCGGCGAGCGGCGCATAGATATCCATCGTCTCGCGCGCAATGCGGCGGCGCTTGTCCTCATTGGCGATGAAATGCAGCGTCCGCATATTGTGCAGCCGGTCGGCCAGCTTGACCAGCAGGACGCGAATATCGTCAGACATGGCCAGCAGGAATTTGCGCAGATTCTCGGCTGCCCGCTCGGTCACGGACTGGGCCTCGATCTTCGACAGCTTGGTCACGCCATCGACCAGCCGGGCGACATTGGGTCCGAAGCGCTTCTCAATCTCTTCCGGAGTCGCGACTGTGTCTTCAATCGTGTCGTGCAGCAGGGCGGTGCAGATGGTTTCATCATCCATCCGCAATTCGGTGAGAATACCGGCTACCTCGATGGGGTGGCTGAAATACGGGTCACCGCTGGCGCGCTTTTGCGCGCCATGGGCTTGCATCGTAAAAACATAGGCGCGGTTGAGCAGCGCCTCATCCGCGTCCGGGTCGTAGGTTTTGACCCGCTCTACCAGTTCATATTGTCTCAGCACGCCCCATAGTGGCGGTTGATGCGGGGGATTCGCAAGTGAAACATGCGAAAATCCCGGTTAACTTCATCATGGCGCGCTTTAGCGGGGCACCGTGCCGCGATGAATGCGCACGCCACTCGGGTCTTGTGCGGTGCGGGTGGCGGGTGGCGATGCCACTGGCGCGCTTGCTGGGGCCGGGGTCGGGGCTGATGACGACGCTGCGGGCGTTCGCATCAACTGCGGCCCACATTCGGCTGTGCCCGATCCTTTGTTCTCGACCACGCATGCCGCGCTACCACTAATCCGCGCGACGCCGCTCCCCAAGGCCCGCAGCTTGGCCGTGGTGTGCGCCTGCAAGCTCATGCTGCCTGCACCGTCAAGCAAGGCGGAGAGATGGTCGACCACCAGCTCATCGCCGCGCAATTCGCCGCTGCCATCAAGCGAGATACTGGCCTTTTCGACGCGGCCCGCAAGATCGAGTGTGCCCGATCCGTGCAGCGTGGCGACCAGCGCGATGCCTTGGACATCATCGACGCGCAGCCTGCCGCTGCCGCCCACCGACAGGCGAAGATCGCCGCCCGTGACCCGGTTGATGTGGAGTTCACCCGAACCCAAGACGCTGGCGCGGGCAAGAGCGGGGGTGGCCAGGCGGATCGTTGCCCGGCCGGGATCATCGCCGGGCATGCCCCCCCAGTTGATGCTGCTTTGGCGGATTGTGACATTGGTGCCATTGCTGGTGATCGACACCGCATCGACGGCCCGTATGTCACCTGAAATCCGGGCTGAGGGCGCGGCCCCGGTCACGATTTCGACCTTGAATGGCCCTTCGACCCGGATCGAATCAAAGCTGGTGACACCGACATTGCGGTCGGCAGCAAGGCCAGGCTCCATGCACAGCAGCATGAACGTCAGCAGCGTTAAGGGGTGATGCCTCATTTGCGGGCCTCGCCCCATTCCATCCAAGCCAGCAGTTTCGGATAGCCGGGTTGATACGCGCTGCCATGATCTTGCAGGATGAGGCCCGATGCCTCCACATTGGCGGTGGCTGCGCGTGTCAGGTGGCAATTGCCCGTGAGCCGTTTCCACAAGGGCTCGATCCGTCGTTGCCATTTTTGTGGCCCGGGATCCGGGCTGCGGCCATGTTCAAGGAACAACAGCGTTCCGCCCGGTTTAAGCACCCGTCGGGCTTCAGCCAGCACCTGCGCCGGGTCGGACACCGAACAAAGGGTAAAGGTGATGACGACGGTATCATAGACATTGTCCGCAAAGGGCAGGGCTTCGGCCACGCCTTCGTACAGTTCAAAGGCGAGCGCGTCGCCCGCCGCCCGCTGCCGGGCGATGGCGAGCAGTTCGGGCGATGGGTCGATGCCGGTCAGTGAACTGACCTTCGTCCGATCATAAAGCGGGAAATTGGCCCCGCCGCCCGCGCCGATCTCCAGCACCTTGCCATGCGCCTTGGGCACGACCTTGTGGCGCAGTTCCATCAACTCTTTCTGGGTGCAACCGCAGGCGATCAGCCTCGGTACGACAATTCGATCCCACCAACTGGCCATGGTTGTGCTCCCTCACTCACAGCCGATGATGGCGGAGCGTGCCTAGCGGTGCAAGCCCCGCAACGCGGCCCCTGTCGCAAAGGGGGACACGGCGACGAGGAACAGGCTTGCGGCGGCCAACAGCTTCAACGCGGCCAGCCCGTCAATCGGGTTCATCGCGCCCGCGCCGAAAATCAGTACCGGCACCGCGAGCGGGAGCAATAACATCCCGCTCAAAGCCGCGCTTGATCGGAAACCGGCCGTCAGCGAGGCGACCATCAATGACAAAGCGGCCAGCCCGGCGGTTGCCAGTGCCAAGGCCAGCAACAATTGGCCAATCGCAAGCACATTGCCGCTTAGTAGCGCAAGCGCGGGGATAGCGGCCATCAACATCGCCGGGCCAAAGCCCAGCCAATGGGCGAGCCATTTGGCGGCGGCGATCTGTTCGGTGGCAAGGCCGCGTACCGCATATTGCGCCAAGACGCCCGCTTCATGATCGGGGCGGATCAACCGGTCGATGGGCAGCAGGGCGGCCAACAATGTCGCGGTCCAAATCGCACCGGGTGCGATCCGGGCGAGCACGGCCCGGTCAGGGCCAATTGCAAAGGCGAACAAGGTGGCGACCAAGAGCACAAAGGCGACCGGGATCGCGAGCATCCCTTGTTGCCAACCCAGCCGCAAATCACGGCGCACGATGGAGGCGAAGATACCACTCATGCCACTGTCACCAGTTGCGCATGGGGTAGGTTGATCTGGAAATGGCTGGCAATCAGAATGATGCCGCCCTGCGCGCGATGCGCGGCGACAGCGCGTTCAAGCCGCTCCAGCCCGTCGCGATCAAGCCCGTTGCCGGGTTCGTCGAGCAACCACAGCCCGGCACCCGAAGCGATCGTGCGCGCCAGCACCGCGCGCTTGCGCTGGCCGGTTGACAGCATGCGCACCGGCACAGGGGCGAGGTGATCAATACCCATGGTCGCCATGGCATTGGCCAGTCGCACCATGCCACCATCAAGCCGCGCCCAATAGCCGAGTGCCTGTTCCAAGGGATCAAGCGGATCAAGCGCGAGGCTCTCATCGGCTAACGCAAGCCCGCCTTCAATCTCGATCGTGCCATGAAAGCGCGGCACCAGCCCGGCGATCAGACGCAGCAGGCTGGATTTACCGATCCCATTGGGGCCAGCGATCTGCGCCGCATCGCCCGGAGCAAGTGCGAGCGACAGGCCCGTGAACAGCAACCGCCCGCCGCGACGGCACGCGACATTGTCGAGCCGGAGGGCAGCTTTGGCCGGTGTTAGGGCGGGCGTAGAGGTCATCATCCTGAGCATAGGCAAAATATGCGCGCTTTGCCAGTGCGATGGAGGGGCGGGAGCTTGGGGGATATTCTTTTCGTGTTCATTTTCGTTGTCGTTGTCGTTGTCGTTGTCGTGCTCGTTGTCGCGCTTGTCGTCATTCTCGCTTTTCCGACCCGTCCATCCCACTCATCGTCATCCTGAACTTGTTTCAGGATCCAGGGGTGCGGTTGCCGGTGGATGCTGAAACAAGTTCAGCATGACGAGATCGGGGTTGTGTGGGGGGCGGATAGGGAGCGCAGGGGCGGTCAGGACACTTGTCAGGGCAGGCGGGGATGTCATATGCGGGGCGCGGGCAAAATGCGACTGCTTTGCCAGTGCGATGGAGAAAATGATGGCGATCAGCTTGCTGGATGCGGCAGAATTGGCGGAATTGAAGCGCGAACTCGCGGATTGGGAATTGACGCCAGATGGCAAGGCGATCGTGCGCAGTTTCAAGTTTCGTGATTTTGTTGAGGCCTTCGCCTTTATGACGCGGGTGGCCGTCTTAGCCGAGGAACAGGATCACCATCCTGAATGGCGCAATGTGTGGAACCAAGTCGATGTGCTGCTGACCACGCATGATGCAGATGGGGTCACGGCGCGCGATGTCGCGCTTGCGCGGGCGATGGATACAGCGGCCGGTTAAGCGAAGGCAAAAGCCTCATTGCCGTAGATGGGGCGTGGCTGGCTCGTGATGTTTTCCGCCGCACGCCCCCGCACCTTACCCTTCGTCATGCGGAACCCAGTTCAATGACGACATGAGGGCGTAAATTACCCCGGGTAATGCGCCGCGATGAAATATAATCCATCAGGCGGGGCGTTGAAGCCGAGTGCGGCGCGGTCCTTGGCGTCGCGGGCTGCGCGCAGGTCGTCCATCGTCCATTGCCCCTTGCCGACCAGCATCAGGCAGCCGGTCATTGATCGCACCTGATGGTGCAGGAAACTTCGCGCCGCGACATCGAGTTCGATTTCGTCGCCATGGCGCGTGACGCTGAAGTGGTCGATGGACTTGACCGGGCTTGCCGATTGGCAATGGACCGAGCGGAAAGTGGTGAAATCATGCGTTCCCACCAGCAATTGCGCCGCCTCGTGCATCAGGTCCGCATCCAGCGCATTTGGCACGCGCCATGCCCGACCCTGATCGAGCGCGAGCGGCGCGCGGCGGTTGACGATGCGGTAGATGTAACGCCGCCCGGCACAGCTAAACCGCGCGTGCCAGTCATCCGCCACCGGCTCGCAGGCGAGAATCGCCACCGGATGCGGCCGCATCTTGGCGTTTAACCCCTCCATCAGGCGGAAAGCGGTGAACGGCTTGGCAATGTCGACATGGGCGCTCATCGCCTCGGCATGGACCCCGGCATCGGTGCGCCCGGCGGCATAGACCAGGGCCGCTTCACCGGTAATGGCCGTGACCGCCTCTTCGATGACCTGCTGCACGCTTGGGCCGTGGTTCTGGCGCTGCCAGCCCATGAACGGGCTGCCGTCATATTCGATGGTCAGCCGAAAGCGCGTCATGTCAGCACCGTCCC
Source organism: uncultured Sphingomonadales bacterium (assembly GCA_903821605.1). Taxonomy (GTDB): domain Bacteria; phylum Pseudomonadota; class Alphaproteobacteria; order Sphingomonadales; family Sphingomonadaceae; genus Alteraquisediminimonas. Next base: position 73,039 of record CAIJLZ010000013.1, read on the forward strand.
CGCCGGAATGGCGAAGCCGCGCAGCAATTCATCGCTGGTCATCACCCCGCGCCCGGCGCGCTGGACTGCGGTCGGGCGAATGGCGAGATGATCCCCACAGCCAATCGCAAGGCTGGCGTCCAGCACCATGCCGGCTGGTCCCGGTTGCGCCACCAGCTCGGCCGCATGGACGCGAATGCGTTCGCCCTGAAATTCAAACCATGCACCGGGTGCGGGATTGAACGCGCGAATCTGGCGTTCGACTTGGGCTGAGGCCTGCGACCAGTCGATCCGACTTTCCGCCTTGTCGATCTTGGCGGCATAGGTCACGCCGTGTTCGGGCTGAACCTCGGGCGGATAGGCGGCCGGATCGGCCAGCACTTCAACCATCATCGCCGCCCCCATGGCGGCGAGTTCGTCGGTCAGGTTACCTGCGGTCTTGCCATTAATCGGCGTTGTGCGCTTGAGCAGCATCGGCCCGGTATCAAGACCTTTTTCCATCTGCATGATGGTGATGCCTGTCGCTTCGTCCCCGGCAAGAATCGCGCGCTGCACCGGAGCGGCACCCCGCCAGCGCGGCAGCAGCGAGCCATGGACGTTGCAGCAGCCGAGACGCGGCGCGGCAAGAATCGCTGGCGGCAGGATCAGGCCATAAGCGGCAACGACCGCCACATCGGCCTCCAGCGCCGCAAAATCCTGCTGTTCGGTCTCATCGCGCAGGGTGAGGGGATGGCGCACCATGATCCCCAGCGCGTCGGCGCGCTGGTGAACCGGGGTGGGGGTTACTTGCTTGCCCCGCCCGGCGCGGCGCGGTGGCTGGCAATAGACAGCGACGACATCGTGCCCCGCCGCGACCAGCGCGTCGAGGCTCGGAACCGCAAAATCGGGGGTGCCCATGAAAATGATCCGCATGTTTCTCCTGAAACCCTTGGCAAGCGGAAGTGCAAGCCTTTATTGCATGTTGCTATGAGTTCGCCCGAAATCGATGCCCTGACCCAGGCGCTGGCCCGTCTCCCCGGATTGGGGCCGCGTTCGGCCCGGCGCGCCGTGCTGCATCTGATCAAGCGGCGCGAGACCGGGCTGATCCCGTTGTTGCAGGCGCTGGCCGGGGTAGCGGACAAGCTGTCGACCTGTTCGGTCTGCGGTAATGTTGATACCCGTGACCCGTGCGGCATCTGCCATGATCCGCGCCGTGACGAGCGTCAACTCTGCGTCGTGGAGGATGTGCCCGACCTGTGGGCGCTTGAACGCTCACGCCTGTTTCCGGGGCGGTTTCATGTGCTGGGTGGGCGGCTGTCGGCGCTTGAAGGCGTGCGGCCCGAGGATTTGACCATCGATGCGCTGGTGCAGCGGGTAGCCAATGGCGGGATTGATGAGGTCGTGCTCGCGATGAATGCGACGCTCGAAGGGCAAACCACCGCCCATTATCTCGCGGAACGGCTGGAGAAATTCCCGGTGCGCCTGACTCAATTGGCGCATGGTCTGCCGGTTGGCGGCGAGTTGGACTATCTTGATGAAGGTACTTTGGCGCAGGCCTTGCGCGCGCGGCGGCCGGTGGCTTGATTTTCATGCCCTGCATCCCTAGGTGCAGGCCATGGCTATTCTTCCGATCCTTGAAACCCCGGACCCCGTGTTACGGACGATCTCCAAGCCCGTCGAAACCATCGACGATGCGCTGAAGACCCTGATCGCCGACATGATTGAAACCATGTACGATGCGCCGGGCATCGGCCTTGCGGCGATTCAGGTCGGCGTGCCGAAGCGGTTGCTGGTGATCGATTTGCAGGAACCGGAGGAAGAGGGCGGCGAACCGGTGCGCAAGCCGCAAGTGTTCATCAACCCGGAAATCATTGAAGAATCCGATGAACTGCTGGTCTACAAGGAAGGCTGTTTGTCAGTTCCCGACCAATATGCCGAAGTGACGCGCCCGGCGCGGGTTCGCGCCCGCTGGCAGGATGAAAACGGCACGCGGCACGAAGAAGACCTTGATGATCTGATGTCGATCTGTCTCCAGCATGAGATGGACCATCTTGAAGGTGTGTTGTTCATCGATCACCTGTCGAAGCTGAAGCGCGACATGCTGCTCAAGAAGCTCGCCAAACTCCGCCGGATGTAAGCCACATCATGCGTCGCATTGTGCGGCTTGTAATGTAGGACATCTTCGGCTACGTTCCTCTTTCGTTCTTGTTGATCGAAGGTGGGGCCGAAGCGTGGAAATTCTCCTGTTCGTGATTGTGGCGCTGGTGGCGGGCCTTGCCATGGGCTGGTTTCTCGCATCGCGCCCGGTTACGGCGGCGGAAAGGGCGCGTGAAAGTGCCGAAGGCCGGTTCCAGCAGGCAATTGTCGATCTTGCCGGGGCGGAGGAACGCGCGCGGCGGGCCGATGGGTTGGCGGTGGCGCTCGACAGTGCGCGGGCGGAACGCGAGGCGCTTGGCCGCGAATTGGCGGCACTACAGGCAGATGCGGCGGCGCGCGAACGGGCGGCACAGGAACGGCTGGCGGAATTGCAGCAGGCGCGCGAACAGCTCTCGCAACAATTTGGCGAGATCGGCAATCGGCTGCTGCAACAGGCCCAGACCCAGTTTCTCGAACGCGCGGATGAGCGGTTCCGCCAGTCGGAAGAACTATCCGGCAAGAAACTCGAATCCCTGTTGCAGCCGGTTTCGGAACGGCTCACCCGCTATGAAGAGGGCGTGATCAAGGTCGAGGCAGATCGGCGCGAGGCTTATGGCAATCTCACCGGGTTGATGGAATCGATGCGCACCGGGCAGGAAGCGGTCCGTGCCGAGGCGGCCAAGCTGGTCAACTCGCTGCGTGCTGCCCCCAAGGCGCGCGGGCGCTGGGGTGAGCAGCAGTTGCGCAACGTGCTGGAAACCTGCGGGTTGGCGGAACATAGCGACTTTCTGACCGAGGTCAGCATCGAGGGTGAAGATGGCCGGTTACGTCCCGACGTGATCGTCAACGTGCCGGGTGGCAAGTCGCTGGTGATCGATGCCAAGGTCTCGCTCAACGCCTATCAGGACGCCTATGCCGCAGTTGATGAGCAAGAGCGTGCGGTCGGTCTCGCGGCCCATGCGGCGGCGATGAAGGCGCATATCAACGGGCTGGGCAACAAGGCCTATTGGTCGCAGTTCAAGGATGCGCCGGATTATGTGATCATGTTCGTGCCGGGCGAACATTTCCTCTCGGCCGCGCTCGAAAACGACCCGACCTTATGGGATTTCGCGTTCGATAAGCGGGTGTTGCTGGCGACGCCGACCAATTTGATCGCGATTGCGCGCACCGTGGCCGCAGTATGGCGGCAGGAAAAGCTGGCCCGCGACGCCCAGCAAATCGCGACCTTGGGCAAGGATCTTTATGAACGGCTGGCGGTGGCATCCAAACATCTCAAGGATGTTGGCTCGGGCCTCAACACGGCGGTCAATAAATATAACGCCTTTGTCAGCAGCTTTGAAACACGCGTGCTGGTGACCGGGCGCCGTTTCCGCGACCTCAATGTCGAGGTGGGGGCGAAGGAAATCGAAGACGTCGCGACCGTCGACAGCCTGCCGCGCTATGGGCAGGACGAAAATGCGCCGGACGCGCCGATGGCCTTGCCGGGCGGGGAACGGGTTGAGGCCGAAGACGCGGTCGATTGAGCGCGGGCGGCACGGCTTCTCGCCGTTCGCCGTTTCCGCCGTTCGTCATGCTGAACTCGTTTCAGCATCTCGCGACAGGGTTGGGCGTGGATACTGAACCAAGCTCAGCATGACGAGTCGGGGAGGAGGAGGTTCGCCGTTCTCCCCGTTCGTCATGCTGAACTCGTTTCAGCATCTCGCGACAGGGTTGGGCGTGGATACTGAACCAAGTTCAGGATGACGAGTCGGGGAGGACGACGTTCGCCGTTCCCGCCGTTCGTCATGCCGAACTCGTTTCAGCATCTCGCGACAGGGTTGGGCGTAGATCCTGAACCAAGTTCAGCATGACGAGTTGGGGGGAGGAGGTAGACAACAGTTAACGAGGGTTTGTCAGTCGCGAGGCTTCCCGCACTCAGCCCTGATGCCGCCATTGGTTGATGATTTCATAGGCCATGACGGCGGTCGCCACGGCGGCGTTCAGGCTGTCGGCTTTGCCCAGCATCGGGATTTTGACCAACACATCGCATTGCTGCTCATATTCTTCCGGCAGGCCGCGTGATTCATTGCCGACGAGCAGGAACGACGGCGGGGTGTAACGCGGTTGTTGATAATCGAAATCGGTGTTGAGGCTGGTGCCGATCAACATGCCGGGGCCGGCGCGCAGCCAAGGGATGAAATCCTCCCACCGCGTTTGCACGATCTTCTGGGTGAACAGTGCTCCCATGCTGGCGCGCACCGATTCGACCGAAAAGGGGTCGACGCAATCATCGATCAGGATCAAACCGCCAGCGCCGGTCGCGTCGCCGGTGCGCAGGATGGTGCCCAAATTGCCCGGATCGCGCAGCGACTGGGCGACCATCCACAGCGGGGCGGTGTGGCGGTCGATCTGGTCGAGTGCACAGGCAAGATCGGGATAGACGCCGATCACGGTCTGCGGATTGTCCTTGCCCGACAGCTTTTGCAGAATGTCGCGGCTGGTGAGAATGACCTCGCCTTCTCCGCCGGCTTCGATCCGCTCGGTTAGGCGCTGGACCAGCGGATGATCGGCGCTGTCCTTACTGTAAAACAGATAGAGCGGCAGATGCCCGGCCTCATCGGCTTCCGTCAGGATGCGCAGCCCCTCGGCGAGGAACAGGCCCTCGTCACGCCGATGGCGTTTTTCGCGCAGCGAGCGGATCCGCTTGATCAGCGGGTTAGAAAAGGCAGTGATTTCACGGGGCAAGGGAGGCTCCTATTCCTCGCCGAACTTATCTTCGACAAGCGCGACAAGTTCGTCCAGCGCCTGTTGCGCCCCATCGCCAGAGACATGGATGGTGATCGTGTCGCCGATGGCGGCCCCCAGCATCATCAGCCCCATGATCGAGGTACCAACGACCTTCGAGCCATCTTTTTCAACTTCGATCAAGGCCGGGTGGTTCGCGGCGAGGGTCACGAACTTGGCGCTGGCGCGCGCATGTAGGCCGCGTTTGTTGCGGATTTCGACAGTCTGGGTGAAACCGGTCACGCGGCGGCCTCGCCCAACACTTCCGAGGCGACGCTGATATATTTGCGGCCCGCTTCGCGTGCGGCGGCGACGGCGGCGCGAATGTCCATCGTGCGCCGTGCCGAGGCGAGGCGGATCAGCATCGGCAGGTTGACGCCGGCGATGACCTCAATCGGGTCGGTTTTCATCAGCGAAATCGCGAGGTTCGACGGCGTGCCGCCGAACAGATCGGTTAGAATGATCGTACCTTGGCCCTCGTCGACCTCATGCACCGCCGCAAGGATTTCCGCGCGGCGCTGCTCCATATCGTCTTCGGGACCGATACAAATGGGCACCACACTCGGCTGTGGACCGACGACATGTTCCATTGCACGCACGAATTCACTGGCCAATTGGCCATGGGTTACGAGCACTAATCCGATCATTCGCCTGCTTCCATGATGTTCTGCCTTGCCTGCTGTCCCGGCATTTTTCCCCCTGGCGGCTCGTCTTGTGGCAACCCGTCCATGTGTTTTTGTTCCGTCAGTTCTGGCACCTGTTCCCATGTGTCGGCGGACCCATGCGTGCCGGATGCCATATCCCGATGAATAATGGTGAGCGAAAATCCTGCTTGGCGCAAGCGGTCAGCCATTTCCTCGGCAACGCACACCGAACGATGTCGGCCTCCGGTGCAGCCGAAGCCAATCGTCACCTGATATTTTCCTTGGGCCGCATAACGCGGCAACAGGTCTTGGAGCAGCGCCGAAAGCTGGCCAATCACCGGGCCATAGCCCGAATCTGCCTGCACATAAGCGGCGACCGCTGCGTCCTGCCCGGTCTTGTCGCGCAATTCGGTGTCCCAATAGGGATTGCGCAGGAATCGCATGTCGAACACGATATCGGCGTTGCGCGGAATGCCACGGGCATAGCCGAAGGACATCGTCGACAGCGCAAGCCGGGTTTCGCCTTCGGCGGCGAACAGGCGGCGCAATTCTTCCTGCAACGCGTTGGTGGTGCAATCCGTAGTGTCGATCAGAAACTGCGCCCAGTGGCGGACGGGCGTCATGATTTCGCGCTCGCGGGCGATGCCGTCGGCGGCGGGGCGGTCGAGCGAGAGCGGGTGGCGGCGGCGCGTTTCGGCATAGCGCCGTTCCAATTCCGCCCCAGCGCAATCGAGGAAAAGCAGGGAGACGGCCTGTTCACCCCCTTCAACACTGCGGCGCAAGCGGGCGACCACATCTTCGGCATGAAAGCCGCGCGTCTGGCTATCAAAGCCGAGGGCTAGCGGGCGGTCATCATCGGTTGCGCCGGGCAGTGGGGTTTCCAACAACTGGTTGAGCAGCGGGAGCGGCAGATGGTCGACGGTCTCCCAGCCCATATCCGCAAAAGCGCGCAGCGCCGTGGAACGGCCCGCGCCTGACATGCCCGTGACCAGCAGGATACGGCGTGGTCTTGTTTCGCTCACACTCACTCCACCGGACCCTTGTCCTGTATCTGCCGCAGCGCCCATTCGACGAGGATCGGCGCGGATGCTGCGACGGGATTTACTTCTACCACCGGCAGGGACTGGCCCGCAATCTCGATCCTTGGCCATTCCGGTGGCATTCGCGTCGGTTCGGCCACCAATTGGACCACCAGCACGAGCGGACAGGCGGAAAGAAATGCCATATGGCAGATACCCAGTCCACGCAGTTCGATCATGCCGGCGATGCGATCCGGTGCGCGCGCCATGAGTGGGTGCTGGTCGGGGTCTAGTTCGACATAATCATCGGCAACCAGCACCGCACCGCGATCAATCAGGCGCAGTGCCAGATCAGACTTGCCCGCACCCGACGGCCCGAGGATCAACACGCCGCGCCCCTGGATGGCGACACAACTCGCATGCAGCGGTGGGGTGGGGGGCGTGGCTGTCATGCGGCCGCGAGCGGAAGTTCGACGCGGAAGCTTGCGCCCGATTGGGCGTCGTCGCGATCATCGACGATGATACGGCCGCCATGGCCTTCGACAATCGTGCGGGCGATGCCAAGGCCCAGCCCGCTATGGCGGCCAAAGGGTGAATCCGGGCGGTCGCTGTGAAAGCGGCGGAAGATCATTTCCCGGCTTTCGCGCGGAATGCCGGGGCCTTCATCGGTGATGCGCACCGTTACCCGCCGATCATCGGCGGCCAGCGCGATGGTGACGAGCCCTTCGGGCGGGGAGAAGGATTGCGCATTGTCGATCAGATTGTGGAACACGCGGGCGAGCCGATCCTTGTCGCCCATCACCCAAGCCGTGCCGCGCTGTTGGCGGGCATAAGCGAAGCGGACGCCTTGGATGTCTTGGCGGGCGGACCATGCGCGGACGAGATCCTCCAGCAGCGTGCCGATATCAAAACGTTCAAACCGGGTGCGCGTCAGTTCGGCATCCAGTCGGGAAATTTCGGCGATGTCGGTGATCAGCCGGTCGAGCCGTTCGGCATCATGTTGGACGATGTCGAGCAACTGGTCGCGCAACGCCGGGTCCGTGACGCGCCCGATGGATTCGACGGCGGAGCGCAGCGAGGCGAGCGGGTTCTTCAATTCATGGGTCAGATCGGCGGCAAAAGTTTCGGAAGCGTCGATCCGGCTACGTAGCGTCTGGGTCATATCGGCGAGGGCGCGGGCGAGATAGCCGATTTCGTCGCGTCGTGCCGGCAGGCGGGGGACGACAACATCGCGGGCGCGCCCGGCTTTAACCCGCTCCGCCGCGCGCGCCAGACCACGCAGCGGCTGGACAATGGTGCGGGCGAGGAAGAGCGACAATAACACGGTGGCAAGCGACACGCTGATGATCACCAGCGCGAGCCGCCAGCGTTCGCTGCGGGTGGTGCGGGTGATATCGCGCGCATTTTCGGTGACCAGCATGGTGATGCTGGTTGCGTCATTCTGCCCTCGCGCATGCAGATTGGCAGCGGATACCAGCATCGGCGTGCGGTCGGGCGCGGCGTGGACGAACACCTGCGTCTGATTGGCGGCGCGTGCGGCGGTAATTTCCGGCCATGCCCGCGCGCTTTGGTCGAGCGGTTCACGGAATGGCGGGAAGCGGACGCCATCCACGATGCGGTCAAAGGCACGGTCGAGCAGGCGCGCGGCTTGGCGCTGCCACGGTTCTTCCGCCGGATCGCGCAGGATATAAGCAGCAGGGCCAAGCGCGAAGCTGTCGAGTATCAGCCGATCACCCGCATATAGGCGGATGCGGCGTTCATAGCGTTCGCCAAACGCATGGGCCAGCCGGGCGCGTTCAGCCTCGGGCGCAGCGGCGATGGCCGCGGCCATCAGGCTGACCTCGCGGGCGGTGCGTTCGGTACGGGCTTCGATCAACTGCATGCGGTAGCTGTCGAGATAGCCGAAGCTGCCGACGAGAAAGGCCAGCGCAAGAATATTGACCGCAAGGATGCGGGTGGTCAGCGACCAGCGGCCCGACCAGCGCAGCCGAAGGGGGGAGTCGGCCCTCATTCCTCGTCGAAGCGGTAGCCGACGCCATAGAGCGTCTGGATCGCATCGAAATGGGGGTCGATCTGCCGGAATTTGCGGCGCAGGCGCTTGATATGGCTGTCGATCGTGCGGTCATCGACATAGACATCGTCTTGATAGGCGATATCGAGCAACTGATCGCGCGATTTGACGAAACCGGGCCGCGTGGCGAGCGCCTCCAGGATCAGGAATTCGGTGACGGTGAGGGTGACCAACTGGCCATCCCAATTCACCTTGTGGCGCGCCGGGTCCATCCGAAGCTTGCCACGGATCATCGGCTCGGGTTCAGGCTCTGCCGGATGGGTCGCGCTGGGTGCTTCTCTCGGCCCGGACCGGCGCAAAATGGCGCGGATGCGGGCGATCAGCAGGCGCTGGGAAAAGGGCTTGGCGATATAATCATCGGCGCCGAGCGCAAGGCCCAGCGCCTCGTCCAGTTCATCATCCTTGGAGGTGAGGAAAATCACCGGGAAATCGGTCTTTTCCCGCAGCCGACGGAGCAATTCCATGCCATCCATGCGCGGCATCTTGATATCAAGCACGGCGAGTTCCGGCGGATTATCCACCAGCGCCTTCAACGCAGCCTCGCTGTCATTATAGACGCGGACGAGAAAGCCCTCGGTCTGAAGCGCAATTGATACGGAGGTCAGGATGTTCCGATCGTCATCCACCAAGGCGATGGTTGCTGTCATGCGTGGTTGAGGTCCATCCGTTGGTGCAGCCGTTGGTTCGACGGGTCAGGGGTCAACCTGTATCGGATGGCTTCCGGCTCGGCAATGGTCCGCATGCGCGAGGCCGTCGCCATTACCGTGCCGGGGTGAGCGCCTCATCCCGCAGGCCGCGCCAGACGCGCACGGCCTGTAATGTTTCCGGCACGTCATGGACGCGGAGCAATTGCGCGCCCTGCATGGCGCCGTGCAGCGCCAGCGCGACCGAGCCGCCGAGCCGCTGATCGACCGGGGCTTCGTTGGCCAATGCGCCGATGATCCGCTTGCGGCTTGCCCCCAACAGGATCGGGCAGCCGAGATCGTGGAATAGCGACAGGCCGTTCAGCAATTGGAGATTGTGGCGCAGCGCCTTGCCAAAGCCGATGCCCGGATCAAGGATCAGGCGGGACCGGGCAATGCCTGCTGCTTCGCAGGCGGCAATGCGCGCGTCGAACCAGTCATGCACATCGAGCAGGGCATCGTCATAATGAGGATTGGCCTGCATCGTCTGCGGGTCGCCCTGATGGTGCATGATGACCACGGGGCAATCATGGGCGGCGGCGACCTGCATCGCGCGCGGGTCATAGGTCAGGCCCGAGACATCGTTGATCAAATGGCCACCCGCCGCTAGCCCAGCCTCCATCACGGCGGCCTTGCGGCTATCGATCGACATGGCGATGCCGGTGGGTGCCAATGTGCGGATGACCGGCTCGATCCGGGCGATTTCATCGCCCTCCCAGACGGTGGTCGCGCCGGGGCGGGTCGATTCCCCGCCAATGTCGATGATGGCCGCCCCTTGCGCCGCCATATCGCTGGCCGCTGCCACGATCGCCGCGACATCGCCGATATGCTGGCCGCCATCGGAAAAACTATCGGGGGTGATATTGAGGATCGCCATGATCTGCGGCTGATCGAGCCGGACCACCCGCTCACCAAGCTGGAGCGCGGCGCGTGGCGCGGTGAGGCGGGCGACAAGGGTGGCGATCCGCGCATCGCGTTCGGCGAGGAGCAGCAAGTCCGGCACCTGCACCAGTTGCTGCACGATCCGCTGCCCGTTCTGCGCCGCGATCAGTTCAACGGCAGAGAACCACAACAGCCCGCCCGCAAGCCGCAATGCCCGTCCGTCGAGCCCAAAGGGGGCGTCGATGAATGCGGTCGGGCGGAGATAGAGGCGGGCGTCGGCGGGGAGCGTGATCATGTGCCGAGCCTTAGCACATACGGGTCACGACGGGAGGGGGAGATTGCCCCTTTTTCGCGCGGCTACCCCCGCACCGACATGATGATCGCGCGGGGGCAGGGCGGGATCAGGCGCCGCCGTTTTGAATCCATTGCTTGCGGAACTGGTCGATCACCGTCAGCCCCTCAGGCGTTTCGAGGTGCCAGAAGGTCCAGCCATTGCAACTGGGCGCATTTTGCACCTTGGAGCCGATTTTGTGGATCGAACCGGCCTCGCCATCGAGCAACAGCGAGCCGTCAACGCGGACATCTACCCGCCAGCGGCGCTTGGCGTCGGTCAGGGTGGAGCCTGCCGGGATCACACCCGCTTCGACCAGCGTGCCAAAGGCGACGCGCGGCGCGGACTGGCGTGAGGGCATGACGGTCATCGCCGATTCATCGAGCGGCAAGGTGGAATCAATGCGCTGACGGGCAACCTTGACGTATTTCGCTTCGCGCTCGATGCCGATCCAGCGGCGATGCAGACGACGCGCCACCGCGCCGGTGGTGCCGGTGCCGAAGAACGGGTCGAGTACGACATCGCCCGGCTTGGTGCAGGCCAACATCACGCGATAGAGCAGGGCTTCCGGCTTTTGCGTCGGATGGGCCTTGTGGCCATCATCATTTTTGGCGCGTTCACCGCCCGAACAAATGGGCAGCGTCCAGTCGGAGCGCATTTGCACATCGTCGTTGAGCGTCTTCATCGCCTGGTAGTTGAAGGTGTAGCGGTTCTTTTCGCCCTTCGACGCCCAGATCATGGTTTCATGCGCGTTGGTGAAGCGGGTGCCTTTGAAATTCGGCATCGGGTTCGATTTACGCCACACGATATCGTTGAGGATCCAGAAGCCCTGATCCTGCAAGATCGCGCCGCAGCGGTAGATATTGTGATAGCTGCCGATCACCCAGAAGGTGCCGTCATCCTTGAGGATGCGATAGGCTTCCTTCATCCATGCGCGGGTGAAGGCGTCATAAACGGCGAAGCTTTCATATTTGTCCCAAGCATCGTTGACCGCATCGACCAGACCGCCTTCCGGGCGAAACAGGTCGCCGCCAAGCTGCATATTATAGGGCGGGTCGGCGAAGATCATGTCGACGCATTTGTCGGGCAGCGACTGCATGGCGGCGATGCAATCATCCATCAGGATCTGGTCATAGGGCAGGCGCACACGGGCGCCGACGCGGTCGCCCTTGGCATCGAGAACTGCAATTCGACCGTCGTGACGCATGGAAATCACCCTTGTTGAAGTGTTGAATCAGACTCCTGACATAGGCGCGACTCGCGGGTCAAGGCCGAGTCGCGGGGGATGAGGCTGCGGTTTGAGCGGAACGAAAGGAGTCCCCCACAGCATGTTGAGTCCTGCAAGGGGGATGGGACTCAACCGGTTGTGGCGTTGCCCAGAAGACTCAGGGTGAAATATTTTTTCGCGCGGTGCGGGGGCTGGTGACTTGGGTGATCCCATCCCCAACAACAAAAAAGGGCCCGCACCGTGGTGCGAGCCCCTTTTGTTGACCGGCCTTGGCCAGTGGCGAAATTACGCCGCCAGCTTGCGCAAGACGTAATGCAGGATGCCGCCGTTCAGGAAATATTCCAGCTCGTTGGCGGTATCGATGCGGCACAATGCGGTGAAGGTGAAGGTCGAGCCATCCTTGCGGGTGACGCCGACTTCGACCTGCTGGCGCGGCTTGAGACCGGCCACACCCGTGATGGTGAAGGTGTCGTCACCGGTCAGGCCAAGCGTTTCGCGGCTCTGGCCGTCTGCGAACTGCAACGGCAGCACGCCCATGCCGACGAGGTTCGAACGGTGGATACGTTCAAAGCTCTCCACAATCACGGCCTTGACGCCCAGCAGGTTGGTGCCCTTGGCCGCCCAGTCGCGCGATGAGCCGGTGCCATATTCCTTGCCCGCGATGACGACCATCGGGGTGCCATCGGCCTTGTGCTGCATCGCCACGTCATAGATCGCGCCGACTTCGTCGCCATAACGCGACATACCGCCTTCGATCCCCGGGACCATTTCGTTCTTGATGCGGATGTTGGCGAAGGTGCCGCGCATCATCACATCATGATGGCCACGACGTGCGCCATAGCTGTTGAAGTCCGACTTCGCGACCTGATGTTCCATCAGCCATTTGCCAGCCGGGCTGTCCGCCTTAATCGAACCTGCCGGCGAGATGTGATCGGTGGTGATCGAGTCACCAAGGATCGCGAGCGGCTTGGCATCGATGATGTCGCCGACCGGGGCCGGGGTCATCGACATGCCTTCGAAATAGGGCGGGTTGGCGACATAGGTCGAACCGGCGCGCCAGTTGTAGGTTTCCGACCCTTCAACGTTGATCGCCTGCCAGTGCTTATCGCCAAGATAGACATTGCCATAACGCGCTTCGAACATGCTGCGATCAATGCACGACGCCATGGTGGTGGCGACTTCGGCATTCGACGGCCAGATGTCCTTGAGGAACACGTCGACGCCGTCCTTGCTCTTGCCAATCGGGGTGGTGGTGAAATCTTCGATCACCGTGCCCTTCAGTGCATAAGCGACGACGAGCGGCGGCGAGGCGAGGAAGTTCGCGCGCACGTCCGGCGAGACACGGCCTTCAAAGTTGCGGTTGCCCGAAAGCACCGATGCCGCGACGATGTCATTGGCATTGATCGCCTTCGAAATCGGCTCGGCGAGCGGACCCGAATTGCCGATGCAGGTGGTGCAGCCATAGCCCACCAAGTTGAAGCCGATGGCATCGAGATGCTCGGTCAGCCCCGCCTTGTTGAGATAGTCGGTCACGACCTGCGAACCCGGGGCCAGCGAAGTCTTGACCCACGGTTTCGGCTTCAGCCCGAGTTCGTTGGCCTTTTTGGCGACCAGACCAGCCGCGACCAGCACGCCCGGATTGGATGTGTTGGTGCAGCTTGTGATGGCGGCGATCACTACGTCGCCATCGCCGATGTCATGCGACGCACCTTCGACCGGCACGCGCTTGAAACCATCATGCTTGTAGACCTTCGACAGATCGGCGTTGAACACGTCGTCGACCTGGGTGAGGATTACCTTGTCCTGCGGACGCTTGGGACCAGCGAGCGACGGCACAACCGTCGACATGTCGAGTTCGAGCGTATCGGTGAACACCGGATCGGCGGCGTCGGCATAGCGCCACAGGCCCTGGGCCTTGGCATAGGCTTCGGTCAGTTCGATCTGCGCTTCGGCACGACCCGTGAGGCGCATATAATCGAGGGTCTTTTCGTCAATGCCGAAGAAGCCGCAGGTCGCGCCATATTCCGGTGCCATGTTGGCGAGCGTCGCGCGGTCGGCAAGCGAGAGGGTGTCGAGACCCGGGCCGAAATATTCCACGAAGCGGCCCACCACGCCCTTGGCGCGCAGCATCTGGGTGGCGGTCAGCACGAGATCGGTGGCGGTCACGCCTTCGGCCAGCTTGCCGGTCAGCTTGAAGCCGACGACTTCCGGGATGAGCATCGAGACCGGCTGGCCCAGCATCGCGGCTTCCGCTTCGATGCCGCCCACGCCCCAACCAAGGACGCCAAGGCCATTGATCATCGTGGTGTGGCTGTCGGTGCCAACGCAGGTGTCGGGATAGGCGATGGTCTTGCCGTCGGTCGACTGGCTCGTCCACACGGCCTGGGCGATGTGTTCGAGATTGACCTGGTGGCAAATGCCGGTGCCCGGGGGAACGGCCTTGAAATTATCCAGCGACTTCGAACCCCATTTCAGGAAGTCATAGCGTTCGCCGTTGCGATAATATTCGATTTCGACATTGTGCTCGAACGCCTTCGGATGGCCGAATTCGTCGACCATGACCGAGTGGTCGATCACGAGGTGGACGGGGACCAGCGGGTTGATCTTGCTGGTGTCGCCGCCGAGCTTGGCAATCGCATCGCGCATCGCGGCCAGATCGACCACGCAGGGCACGCCGGTGAAATCCTGCAACAGCACGCGGGCCGGGCGATATTGAATTTCGCGATCCGAGCGTTGGGTCTTCTGCCAATCGACCAGCGACTGGATGTCTTCGACCGAAACGGTGAAGCCACCGTCTTCGAAGCGGAGCAGGTTTTCAAGCAGCACCTTCATCGAGAAGGGCAGGCGGGAGACGTCACCCAGCTTTTCCGCCGCCTTCGCGAGCGAGAAATAGTCCACCGTCTGGCCGCCAGCGGTCAGGGTGGTGCGGGTGCCGAGCGTATCTTGTCCGATGGCGGTCATGGCGTTTTCCCCAAGATGTTGCAGATGCTAAGAGTCGATGGCGCGCCATAGCAAGCACATCGGCGGGGGAAAAGAGCGCGGGGCTTTTTTTGTCGGCTATTGGGCTAAAGTCGCAGCTTTTGGTGATGAGCTGCCATGGCGCCGCGTGGGATGGGCGGGGCGCAAGCCTGATTTCACGGGGTGGGGGTGCTGGCCCGCAGCGAGAGGCCCGCCCGTTCGGCGCGCAGGGCATGGGGCCAAGTACGCGGATCCCACCACCGGCTGCTGCCGTCGAGCGAGAAGGAAATAAACTCCGCCCGCCCGCCGATATGCGCGAAATCGACCGGCCCGCCCAACCCGCCTTGTGCCAGTGTGACGCGGCTATCGGCGGAGTCGTCGCGATTATCGCCCATCAGGAAGATTTCGTCCGGGCCAAGGGTCAGCGGCATGAAATCGTCGGTTTCGCGATACATCAGGTCGATGGTGTCATAGCGCACGCCATTGGGCAGCGTCTCCGTTACCACCGGCAGGCGGCAATAACGCCGGCCATCGGTGGCGGTGAACCGGCGCTGGAGATAAGGCGGATGGTCGCAGCGGCTATTGGCATCAACCGGGATCAACGCATCCGCGCTGGCCTCACGCCGCACCGGCACGCCGTTGATCAGCAACGTCCCATGCCGCATTTGCAGGCGCTCACCGGGTAGGCCGACCACGCGCTTGATATAATCCTCGGTTCGACCGGGGGGGCGGACGATGACGATATCGCCCCGTTTGGGCAGATGGGGCAACAGCCGTCCCGCGATCGGCGGCAGGATGGGCAGGCTCGCCGACACAAAGGACCAGCCATAAGGATATTTGCTCACCACCAGCCGGTCGCCGACCCGCAAATTGGGCAGCATTGATTCGGACGGGATATAAAAGGGCTTGGCGGCGAGGCTGTGGAACAGCAGCACTGCCAGCACCAGCACGATGATGCTGACGATTTCCCGCCGGATCATTTCCCCCCGGCCGTGACGACCGGAGCGATCTTCGGTCATGCGGCGGCGGTCCCTTGATCGAGCGGCAGCGCCTCCAGAATGACAAAGGCCTGTGCCCATGGGTGGTCATCGGTCAGGGTCAAATGCACCCGGACTTCATGGCCGGCAGGCGTCAGTTCTTGCAGCCGCGCCAGCGCGCCACCCTTTAGCGCGAGCGTAGGCGCCCCCGAGGGCAGGTTGATGACGCCAATATCCTTCATGAACACGCCGCGTTTGAACCCGGTGCCGACCGCCTTGGAAAAGGCCTCTTTGGCGGCGAAGCGCTTGGCATAAGTTCCGGCGCGGGTGAACGGCCGCCGTTCCGCCTTGGCGCGTTCGCCAGCGGTAAAGACGCGGGCAATGAAGCGCTCGCCGAAGCGGTCGAGCGAGTGCTGGATGCGCTCGATATTACAGAGGTCCGAACCAAGGCCGATGATCATCGCACCATCCTCTTAACGGGCGACGTCCATCATCAGCCGCATTCGTTGGATCGCGTCGGTCAGCCCGTCGAAAAGGGCCTCGCCGATCAGGAAATGCCCGATGTTGAGTTCGCGCAATTGCGGAATGGCGGCAATGGCGGTGACATTATCATAGGTCAGGCCATGGCCCGCGTGTGGCTCGATCCCATTGCGGGCGGCAAGCGCGACCATTTCCGTGATCCGCTGCAATTCTGTGGCGCGCTCGATCCCTTCGAGATGGGCATAGCGCCCGGTATGAAATTCGACGACCGGCGCGCCCAGCCGCATCGCCGCCTCAATCTGGGCCGGGGCCGGTTCGATGAAGAGGCTCACGCGGATGCCAGCCGCACCGAGGCGTTCGATCAGCGGGCCGAGTTGGGCCAATTGCCCGGCAGCGTCTAGCCCGCCCTCGGTCGTGCGTTCGGCGCGGCGTTCCGGCACGATGCACGCCGCATGGGGGCGGTGACGCAACGCGATGTCGACCATTTCTTCGGTCGCCGCCATTTCAAGGTTAAGCGGGAGATCAAGCGAAGCCATCAGCCGGGCGATATCTTCATCGCGAATATGGCGACGATCTTCCCGCAAATGGGCGGTGATGCCATCGGCCCCAGCGGCCTGTGCCATCAGCGCCGCCTTGACCGGATCGGGATGATCGCCACCGCGCGCGTTGCGGATGGTGGCCACATGGTCGATATTGACGCCGAGCCGCAGCTGATGTTCCGGATGGTGCGGGGATGCCATGATCCGCCTAGCTCCTGTCAATTTTCATGCGCAGGCGACCGCCCGCAGCAGCTCATGGGAAAAGGTCTTTTCCTGCGCGGGATCGCCAAAGGCGAAATCGGCTTCGGACCGGTTGGTGAAGGCTATGACGACCATGTCCAAGTCGGGCAAGATGAAATTGCGCCCCTGCACGCCGAACGCCGAGCCGCGCGCCTCAATCACCCGCACCGGCTTTGCACAGCCCTTGGGCGTCAGTTGATGCACCCATTGGCCAGCCGCCATGCCGCCCGGCGGTTGGTCGCTGCGCCATAAGGTGGCGAGCGTTGCCGGATCAAGCAAACGGCCCGTCATCAGCGCCCGATCGAAGCGCAACAGGTCAATTTCAGTGCCCACTAAATTGCCATAGGCCCCCATCGCGGCCAAATTCATCGCGGGTTCGGGCGCATTGGCGATAAAGCCGGGCACAAGGCGCGCCGTGGCGGGCAGGACGCCGAGCGACGCCATCGAGAGCTTCTGGCCAAAGCGGACCGGGGCGAGTTGATCGAACCCCTGGCCGCTCACCATCTGCAGCACGGCATCAAGCACGAGATAATCGCAGCCATTTTCCTCGGTGCGCTGGCCGGGGGCAAAGCGCACTGGCCCAACGCACCAGCCATTGGCGGCGGCATTGAACGACCAGTCGGGCTGATAAAAGGCGGCGATGCCTTGCGCGTTGCGGGGGCTTTCATCCGGATGGGGCAGGCCCGAGCGGTGGTGCAAAAGCTGGCGGATCGTCAGCGTGGCCGCGTGCGGGCTGCGGAAAAAGGGATAATAACGCCGCACCGGGGCATCCAGTTCAAGCCGCCCTGCCGCCACTTCCTGCATGATGATGACCGCAGCCAACTGGCGGGTGATCGGACCCCAGCGCCAGACCGCGCCGGGTTGATGGCGCTCCCCCCGGTTCGGGTCGATCGCACCGGCGGCATGTTGCACGATGACCTGATTACCATGGGCGACGATGATCTCCCCGGCAAATTTGGTCTTGCCGGACAGCGCGGCAATGGCGCGTTCCGGATCGGCGGCGCGGGCCAACTGCCCTGCCGATGCGAGCGCGCCAGCCAGCGCCAGCGCGAGAAAGCGGGCAGCGAGGCCGCGCACCATCAGGCGGTGGTGGGGTTCTGGCGGCTGCCCGGCTTGACCGCGGGGATGGCGGCCAGTTCCGGCGGCAGAGCATCCGGCGCATAGCTTGGGACATCAAGCTGCATCAGCGGAAAGAACGGCACGCCAAGATCGGCGGTGCCGTTCGAACGATCAACCAGCGATGCGGCGGCCACAACATGCCCGCCCGCGTCACGGATCGCGGCCATGGCTTCACGCGATGACAGGCCGGTGGTGACCACATCCTCCACCATCAGCACGCGGGTGCCGGGTTCAAGCCGAAAACCGCGACGCAGTTCAAAGCTGCCGGTCGGGCGTTCGACGAACATCGCATCGACGCCCAGGGCACGGCCCATTTCATGGCCGATGATGACGCCGCCCATCGCGGGCGCGACGACAGCGTCGATCTGGTCGCGCAGGGCGGGCGGGATCGTCTCGGCCAGTGCAGTTGCGAGTCGGGCGGCGCGGGCAGGGTTCATCAACACCCGTGCACATTGCAGATAACGAGAACTGCGCAGGCCCGAGGAGAGAATGAAATGCCCTTCGAGCAGCGCCTCGGATGCCTTGAATTCAGCCAGAATTTCGTCGTTCGTCATATTCGTTTCCGTGCGCATCATTTACCGAGATTGCCTGATAGGGGCTGGCGTGGCTGGCTGCAACCGTCAGAAGCCGCAATTCACGGCTTGAGGCGAATGATAACCGCGCCTATAAGCCGCTGCGATAACAACCCCGCGAAAGAGCTTTTCGCGGGGGGGGAGTCCCTTGAGATGGGGGTAAAATGAAGAAGATTAAGACGTTATTGATGGCGATGACACTGGCGGGGATGCCGGGTCTTGCCTTGGCGCAGGAACAGGCCGCTGTGGCTTCGGCTCCTGTGGCTCAAGCTGCGGCCATGGCAGCGCCTGTCGCCGCCACCGTCGCGCCTGCAGCCGATGCCGCTGCGCCTGCGGCGGAAGCGGTTAAGGCTGAAAAGCCCGCTGCACCGGCTCCTCTCGCGCCGAGCGAACTCGGCTTGCCGCATGAAGCCGCGATTGGCCTTCAAGAAGTGGTGACCGATGTCGGCCAAAATGGTCGCTGGATGCACAATGCCGTGCTGTTCCCGCTGATTGCCGGGATCTGCCTGTTCGTGCTGGCGCTCTTGTTGTGGGTGATGTTCCGCTATCGCGCGGCTGCCAACCCCAACCCTTCCAAGAACTCGCACAACACCTTGATCGAAGTGATCTGGACGCTTGTCCCGATTCTCATCCTGGTCGCGGTTGCGGTGCCGTCGATTCGCTTGCTTGCGCGTCAGTTTGACCCGCCCAAGGCGGATCTGACGATCAAGGTCATCGGTCACCAGTGGTTCTGGTCCTATCAGTATCCGGACAATGGCGATTTTGAAGTCGTGTCCAACATGCTGAAGGAAAAGGATCAGGTCGAAGCCGGTCAGCAGTTCCGTACGGATGCCGATGGGCCGCGCCTGCTCGCTGCCGATGAACGCATGGTTGTGCCGGCTGGTAAGGTGGTCAAGTTGATCGTCACCGCCGACGACGTGATCCACAGCTTCGCCGTTCCGGCGTTCTGGACCAAGATGGACGCCATTCCGGGTCGCCTGAACGAAACATGGTTCAAGGTTGACCGTCCGGGCGTATATTTCGGCCAGTGTTCGGAACTGTGCGGTGTGCGTCATGGCTTCATGCCGATTGCCGTCGAGGTTCGTCCCGAGGCTGAATTCAACCAGTGGGTCCTCTCCAAGGGTGGCAAGCTGGCTGGTGCCGAAGCGGTAGCGCCTGCTGCTGCGCCGGCCGAGCCGGCTCCCGCTGCTCCGGCCGCTGCAACCAAGGGTTGAGAGAAATGACTGACACAACAGCTTCCGCTGCGCATTCTGACGCGGCACATGCGCATGATCATCATGACGCAGATCACAAGCCGGGCTTTTTTGCCCGCTGGTTCATGTCCACCAACCATAAGGACATCGGTACTTTGTACCTGTTGTTCGCGGTTTTTGCGGGCATTATCGGCGGTGCGATTTCGGGCCTGATGCGGCTTGAGCTTGCCGAACCGGGCATCCAGTATCTGGAAGCATGGTCGGGCCAGCAGGGCGATGCCGCGCTGCACCTCTGGAACGTCCTGATCACCGCCCATGGCCTGATCATGGTGTTCTTCATGGTCATGCCGGCCGTCATCGGCGGCTTTGGTAACTGGTTCGTGCCGATCATGATCGGTGCGCCGGACATGGCCTTCCCGCGCATGAACAATGTCAGCTTCTGGCTGACCGTGTCCGCCTTCATCCTGTTGCTTGGTTCGACCTTCGTGTCGGGCGGCATCGGTAATGGTGCGGGCACCGGCTGGACCGTCTATGCGCCGCTGTCGACCAGCGGTTCGCCTGGTCCGGCGGTCGATCTTGCGATCTTGTCGCTGCACCTTGCGGGCGCCAGCTCGATCTTGGGTGCGGTCAACTTCATCACCACCATCTTCAACATGCGTGCGCCGGGCATGACCCTGCACAAGATGCCGTTGTTCGTGTGGTCGGTGCTTGTGACCGCCTTCCTGCTGTTGCTGTCGCTGCCGGTGCTGGCTGCTGCCATCACCATGCTGCTGACTGACCGTAACTTCGGCACCACCTTCTACGATCCGTCGGGTGGCGGTGATCCGGTCTTGTACCAGCATCTGTTCTGGTTCTTTGGCCATCCTGAAGTGTACATCATGATCCTGCCGGCGTTCGGCATTGTCAGCCAGATCGTCTCGACCTTCAGCCGCAAGCCGGTCTTCGGCTATCTCGGCATGGCCTATGCCATGGTCGCGATTGGTGTGGTCGGCTTTGTTGTGTGGGCGCACCACATGTTCACCACCGGCATGTCGGTCAATGTGAAGATGTACTTCACGGCCGCCACCATGGTGATCGCGGTGCCGACCGGCGTGAAGATCTTCTCGTGGATCGCGACGATGTGGAGTGGTTCCATCTCGTTCAAGGCCCCGATGGTCTGGGCGCTCGGCTTCATCTTCATGTTCACCGTTGGTGGCGTGACGGGTGTGGTGCTCGCCAATGGCGGTGTCGATGACATCATGCATGACACCTATTATGTCGTTGCCCACTTCCACTATGTGTTGTCGCTGGGTGCGGTGTTCGGCCTCTTCGCCGGTACCTATTATTGGTTCCCGAAGATGACGGGTCGCATGTATAATGAGTTCCTCGGCCATCTGCACTTCTGGGTGTTCTTCGTCGGCGTGAACGTGTTGTTCTTCCCGATGCACTTCCTCGGCCTGCAGGGCATGCCGCGTCGCTACCCGGATTATCCGGATGCGCAGGCCTATTGGAACCATGTCGCGACCAACGGCTATTACATCATGGCCATTGGTGTTGGCATCTTCCTGATCAACATGATCTGGTCGATGTTGGCTGGTAAAAAGGCGCCGGACAATCCTTGGGGTGAAGGTGCGAACACGTTGGAATGGACCCTGTCCAGCCCGCCGCCGTTCCACCAGTTCGAAACCCTGCCGAAGATCGACTGATCTTTTTCGGCCAGGCTTGAAACAGGGGCAGGCCATCGCGACCTTCAGGGTCGGGATGGCCTGTCCTCTTGTGGGGCGCCTGATCTTGTGATGTAAACCCGATGTGGTGGATCGATATTGATGTCCGTTGCTCCTTACAGTGACCTTGCTCTTCCGGCGGATTGGCGCGACTTTATCGCGTTGACCAAGCCACGGGTCATGACGCTGGTGGTTTTTACCGGCTTGTGCGGCTTGCTCGTCGCGCCGGGCAGTTTACACCCGGTTCTCGCCTTTACGGCCGTCTTGTGCATCGCCTTGGGGGCAGGGGCTGCGGCTGCGCTCAACCAATGGTATGAGGCCGATATTGATGCGCTGATGAAGCGGACGGCCAACCGGCCGCTGCCGGCGGGGCGGATGGATCGGCAGTCGGCGCTGCATTTCGGCGTTGGCATGTCTTTTTTCTCGGTCATTCTGATGGGCATGGCGACCAACTGGTTTGCCGCCCTTATTCTCGCCATTTCGATCCTGTTTTATGTGCTGGTCTACACCATCTGGCTCAAGCGCCGGACCGCGCAGAATATCGTGATCGGCGGCGCTGCCGGGGCCTTTCCGCCGGTGATCGGCTGGGTCGCGGTGACGGGATCGCTCGATCTGATGCCAATCCTGTTGTTCGCCTTGATCTTCCTATGGACCCCGCCGCACTTCTGGGCGCTGTCGCTTTATGTCCGGATGGACTATGCGAATGCCGGTGTGCCGATGCTGCCGGTGGTTTCGGGCGAGAAGGTCACGCGCCAGCATATCATGGTCTACACCCTGCCGATGGTCGCGGCGGCGATCCTGCCCTGGCCGCTGCATTTGACCGGCGCGACCTATGGGGTGACGGCGGTGGCATTGTCGCTGGTGTTCCTCGCGATGTCGTGGCGCGTGCTGGTGCACAAGCCAGCCGAGGGCGACGCGATGAAGCCCGAAAAACAGCTTTTTTTCTATTCGCTATTGTATCTATTTGCCCTGTTCGGGGCGCTCGTGATTGATAAGGTGATCTCATGAACGAAGCTGAATATACCGCCGCCGTCCGTGCCCGCCAACTCGCCCGCGCCAAGGTGCTCGCTTGGGTGCTTGGTGCCTTTGTCGTGCTGACCTTCGGCATTTCGATTGCCAAAATGGGTATCCACTGATGACGGCGCTCGCCCGGCGCAATGCCCGGACGGGTTCGCTGGCGGCGTTGCTGGCGCTGGCGATGATCGGGCTCGGCTTTGCGTCGGTCCCGCTTTATCGCATCTTCTGTCAGGTCACGGGCTTTGGTGGCACGACGATGCGGGTCGCCGAAAGCGCGCTACCGGCCAAGCCGCTTGGCAAGCTGATCACAATCCGTTTCGACAGCAATGTCGCGCAGGGCATGCCATGGCATTTTGTGCCGGAAAAGCTGACCGACAGGGCGGCGATTGGCGCGCGCAAGATCGCGATTTACACCGCGAAAAATCTGTCATCCGCACCGATTGTGGGGCGCGCGAGCTTTAACGTCACGCCGATTCAGGCGGGCAAATATTTCAGCAAAATCCAGTGCTTCTGTTTTACCGAGCAGATGCTTAAGCCGGGACAGGAAATCCGCATGCCGGTCACCTATTTCGTCGATCCGAAGATCGCCGAAGACCCCGACACCAAGGATATTGGTGAAATCACCCTAAGTTACACCTTCTACCCGGTGGACCAAAGCGTTGCAGGACGCTAAGGACTTCGAGAATCAAACATTGCGAGGGGCATAGATATATGGCCGGAGGAAAGACCCACGATTACCACATTCTGCCGCCGAGCATCTGGCCATTGGCCGGATCGATGGCGGCGCTCATGCTTGCCATTGGCGGCGTGATGTGGATGCATTCCCACCCGTTCGGATCGACCACCTTCTTTGCTGGTGCGGCTGGTCTGCTGCTGGTGTTCTACAGCTGGTGGGCTGATGTGGTGAAAGAAGCCCATGCGGGCGACCATACGCCGGTGGTGCAGTTGCACCTGCGTTACGGCATGATCCTGTTCATTGCTTCCGAAGTCATGTTCTTCCTCGGCTGGTTCTGGGCCTTTTTCGACTTCTCGCTGTTCCCGCAGCCGCTGGAAATCGTTGATGGCGCGGTGACCAACCTGATCGGTCAGAGCGGTTCGGCGGCCCTGTCGGTCTTCCCGCCCAAGGGTGTGGAAGTGATCGACCCGTTCGCCTTCCCGCTGCTCAACACGCTGATCCTGCTCTGCTCGGGCACGACGGTGACCTGGGCGCACCATGCGCTGCTGCACGGCGACCGCGAAGGGCTGAAAAAGGGCCTGTGGTGCACCATTTTGCTTGGCGCGCTGTTCAGCTCGATCCAGGCTTATGAATATATCCACGCCGAAATCCCGTTCAAGGGACTGAACTATGGCGCGGCCTTCTACATGGCGACCGGTTTTCACGGTTTCCACGTGTTGGTGGGCACGATCTTCCTGATCGTCTGCCTCGTCCGCACCTATAAGGGCCATTTCACCCCGAAGCAGCATTTCGGTTTCGAAGCGGCGGCATGGTACTGGCACTTTGTCGACGTGGTGTGGCTGTTCCTGTTCGCCACCATCTATGTGTGGGGCAGCTGGGGCGCTGCGGCCCACGGTTGATCGGGTCCTGACCCAGATGACCGATAGCAACAGCGGTCTGTCCGATGCCGTCAAAACGGCGTTGGCTGGCCGCTGTCCGCATTGTGGGGCGAGCACGTTGTTCGAGACGTTGATCGCCTTTGCCCCCAAATGCCGGGCCTGCGGCCTGGATTTTACCCAGTTCAATGTCGGCGATGGTCCGGCGGCGTTTCTGATCCTGATTATTGGCGCGGTGGTCACCGGGCTGGCCATCTGGGTGGAACTCGCGGCGCAGCCCGCTTGGTGGGTCCATGCGCTGTTGTGGATCCCGCTCACGCTGATCGGCACGGTTTATTCGCTGCGCTTTGGCAAGGCGCTGCTCTTCGTGCAGGAATATCGCCATCAGGCCCATGAGGGCAAACTCGTCCGCCCGGATTGAGGTGCGCGGCGCTTGCTGGCGTCTGGGTAATGGCGGGGTGGTTGAACTGGAAGGCTGACACAGATGCGACGCATTCCCCTGATTCCGACAATCATTGTGCTGCTGGCGGTCGCGACGATGATCGCGCTTGGCATGTGGCAATTGCGCCGGGCCGATGAGAAAGCGGCGCTGATCGCGCGCTATGAACTCGCGTCCCGCTTGCCCGCCATTGATTTTCCCGCGACTAATACCGACACCAGTGCGCTGTTCCGGCGCGCGAGCGGTGTGTGCCTGACGGTTGAAGGGCTGACGGCACGCGCCGGGTCCAACCGGGCCGGTGATACCGGTTTCCGCCACCTTGCCCAATGCCGGGCAGGTGAAGGGATTGATCTTACCGTTGATTATGGTTGGTCGCGCAAGCCCGATAAGGCGCCATGGGGTGGCGGGGCGGTGACCGGCGTGATCGGACCAGATGCGGATCATAAGATATTGCTGGTGGCAGACACGCCTGCGCCGGGGCTGGAAGCCAGTGCCGCCCCCGATATGCGCAATATTCCGGACAATCATCTCGGCTATGCGATCCAGTGGTTTTGCTTTGCGACTGCCGCCTTGGTGATTTATGGCCTTGCTTTGCGCCGCAGGCTGGTTGCGTCCGAGGGCAATCAAGGCTAAGCGCGCGGCCATGCGCTACATCTCCACCCGCGGCTCTGCCCCCGTTCTCGATTTCGAAGCTGTCACCCTCGCTGGTCTGGCCGTTGATGGTGGGCTTTATGTGCCCGAACGCTGGCCGAGCTTCAGCCGTGACCAGATCGCGGCGATGGCCGGCCTGTCCTATGTCGAAACAGCCGTCCGCGTGATGCAGCCGTTCATCGGGGATTCGCTGGATGAACAGGCGCTGCGCGACTTGTGCACCCAGGCCTATGGCCGCTTCGATCATGCCGCGGTGACGCCGCTCAAGCAGATAGACGAGCGCCAATGGCTGCTGGAGCTGTTCCACGGCCCGACGCTCGCGTTCAAGGATGTGGCGCTGCAATTGCTTGGCCTGTTGTTCGAGCGCTTCCTCGCGCCGCGTGACACCCATCTGACGATTGTCGGCGCGACCTCGGGCGATACCGGTTCGGCCGCGATTGATGCGGTGGCGGGCCGCGCCAAGGTTGATATTTTCATGCTGCACCCGGAAGGCCGTGTCTCCGATGTGCAGCGTCGCCAGATGACGACGGTGCTGGCACCCAATGTCCACAATATCGCGATCAAGGGCAGCTTCGACGACGCGCAGGCGATGGTGAAGGCGATGTTCGCGCATCAGGCTTTTTCGGGCCGGTTCCGCTTGTCCGCCGTCAATTCGATCAACTGGGCGCGGTTGATGGCGCAGATCGTCTATTATTTCTATGCGGCGGTGCGTCTTGGTGCGCCGGAGCGGCAGGTCGCCTTTTCGGTGCCGACCGGCAATTTCGGCGATGTGTTCGCGGGCTATGTCGCCGCCCAAATGGGCCTGCCGGTTGCCCGGCTGATCGTCGCGACCAACGTCAACGACATTCTCCATCGCGCGCTGTCGGCGGGCGACTATTCGGTCGGCAGCGTCTCGCCGACCGCCGCGCCGAGCATGGATATTCAGGTGTCGAGCAACTTCGAACGCTTGTTGTTCGACCTGCACGACCGCGATGGCGTGAAGCTGGCCGATACCATGCGCGCGTTCGAAACGACCAAGAATATGCAAATTCCGGCGGCGTTGCGCGACCGGGCGGCGGCGCTGTTCACCAGCGCGCGGATCGATGCCGATGGCATGGCGGGCGCGATGCGCCGGGCCTATCAGCGGTCGAATGAGATCATCGACCCGCACACCGCGATTGGCTTGCAGGCGGCGTGGCTGTCCGATCTTGATCCGTCGATCCCGGTGGTGACGCTCGCCACGGCCCATCCGGCCAAGTTTCAGGATGCGGTGGAGCGGGCAACCGGCCAGCGCCCATCCTTGCCGGCGCGTGTATCCGGCCTGTTCGACCGCGAGGAACGTTTTGTCGTGCTCGACAGCGACCTTGAGACGGTCGAAAACTGGATCGCCGAGCGGGCGACCCCCATCGGATGACAGCCGAGCTGCATCGGCTTTCCAACGGACTGACGGTCGCGGTCGAGCCGATGCCCGGCATGGAGACCGCTGCCGCCGGTCTGTATATTGATAGCGGTTCGCGTAGCGAGACAGCGGCCAAGACCGGTCTTGCCCATATGGTTGAACATATGGTGTTCAAGGGCGCGGGCAAGCGCGATGCCAAGGCGATTGCCGAGGATATTGAGGATGTTGGCGGCTCGCTGAACGCATGGACGGCCCGTGACCATACGGTATTTCACGCCCGCATCATGCCCGCCGACATGGCGTTGTCGATCGACATGATCGCCGATCTGGTGCGCGCACCATGGTTTGATGCGGCGGAACTCGAACGCGAAAAGCAGGTCGTGCTGGCCGAATTGGGTGAAAGCCGCGACACGCCCGATGATATCGTGTTCGATCATCTCCATGCCGCGGCCTTTGCCGATAGCGCGCTTGGGCGTCCGGTGCTGGGCAATGAGGACAGCATCAACGGCCTCATGGTCGATGACCTGAAGGCGTGGATTGCGCATGAATATCGCCCGTCTAATCTGGTGCTGGCGGCGGCGGGCAAGGTTGATCCGGTCGCGTTTCTCAAACTGGCAGAGGCGCGCTTTGGCGATTTGGCACCGGGCACGGCTCCTGAGGTGAACACCGCTGCCTTTACCGGCGGGCGGACGACCGATCAGCGTGACCTTGATCAGATCCATCTCGCCTTTGCCCATCGCGGCACTAGCTTCACCTCGGATGATATCCACCCGCTGTCGCTGTTTGCGGCGATTACCGGTGGCGGCATGGCGTCGCGCCTGTTCCAGCAGGTGCGCGAACAGCGTGGGCTGGCCTATAGCATTTATAGCTGGCTCCAGCCGTTCCGCGATACTGGCCTGTTCGGCGTCTATTGCGCGGCCAATGATGAGCAGGCGCACGAGGCCTATGACCTTGCGCGTGAGGTGCTGCACCGCACGGCGGAAGACCTGAGCGACGCCGAACTGGCCCGTGCCAAGGCACAGGGGCGGGCGGGCTTGCTCATGGGGCTGGAAAGCGTGGCATCGCGCTGCGACCATCTTGCCCGTCAGATCCAGATCCATGGGCGGATTGTCCCGCCCACCGAACTTGTTACCGCCAGCGAGGCCGTGACGGTGGCGCAGTGCCGCGCGGCGGCGCAGGCGATGCTGTCGACCCCGCAGGCCTTTGCCACTGTCGGAGCGATGGCATGACCCAGACCCAACTTCCGCCGATGCTGACCATGGTGACCGAAGGCTGGGGCGATTATGCCCTGCTCGATTGCGGCCATGGGCGAAAGCTTGAACGTTATGGCGACCGCCGCTTCATTCGCCCCGAACCGCAGGCGATGTGGGCTCCGGCGCTCGATACATGGGATGCCGATGGCGAGTTTTTGCCCGGCGCGGACGAGGACGGCGGCGGGCGCTGGCAATTGCACAGCCGCTTGCCGGAAAATGGCTGGCCGCTCAAATGGCGCGAGGTCAGTTTTCAAGCCAATTGTACGCCGTTCCGCCATCTTGGCTTCTTTCCCGATATGGCCCCGGTGTGGGATTGGATGCGCGGCCAGATCGGTGAAGGCAGCGAGGTGATGAACCTGTTCGGCTATACCGGCGTCGGTAGCCTCGCGCTGGCGGGCGCAGGGGCCAAGGTGACCCATGTCGATGCCTCCAAGAAATCGGTCGAAGCGGCCAAGCGCAACGCGGTCATGTCGAACATGGCCGACAAGCCGATCCGCTGGATGATCGACGACGCTGCCAAATTCACCGCGCGCGAAGGGCGGCGCGGGCGGCGTTATGATGGCATCATCCTCGACCCGCCGAAATATGGGCGCGGCCCGAATGGCGAGATTTGGCGGCTGGAAGAGGGGCTACCCAGCCTGTTGCAGGATTGCCGGGTGCTGCTCGACGAAAATAGCAAGTTTCTGTTCCTGACGGTCTATGCGATCCGCATGTCAGCCCTCGCGATTGGGGAATTGATGCGCCAGACGATGCAGGACTTGGGCGGCACCGTCGAATGCGGCGAACTTGCGGTGCGCGAAGAGTCGCGCGGCCTGATGCTCCCCACCGCCATTTTCGCGCGCTGGAGCCGCTAACGGGCAACCCAGGCGGCCTAACGAACGGCCGCCCCAGTTCTCAAAGCCCGGCAACCAGTTCCAGCACGACCGCCGCATGTTCCTGGCGGCAGATCAGCAGGTCAGGCATATAGGTGTCCTGCTGATTATACAGCAAAGGTGAGCCATCGATGCGCGAGCAGTGCAGGCCATGGGCCAGTGCCACTGCCACGGGTGCGCAACTGTCCCATTCATGTTGCCCACCCGAATGCAAATAGATATCGGCCTCGCCCCGGATCACAGCCATCGCCTTGGCACCGGCGGAGCCCATGGGGACCAAGGTTGCGCCCAGCTTTTCCGCCACGGCAATCGCTTCCGCAGCCGGGCGGGAGCGGCTTACCACCATGCGCAGTGGCGTGCCAGCGGCTGGCAGGGCGACAGGTTGGTCGGAACGCAGCACGACGTCCATGCCGGGCAAGGCCACCGCGCCGAGCGCTGGCTGGCCATCAATTGCGAGCGCGACATGGACGGCCCAGTCGCTCCGCGCTTCGCCATATTCGCGCGTGCCATCGACTGGATCAATGATCCACACCCGCGATTTTGACAGCCGGGCGGGGGTGTCCTTGCTCTCTTCCGACAACAGCCCATCATCCGGCCGTTGTTCGCGGATCGCGTGGATCAGGAATTGGTTGGCCGTCTGATCGCCCGCCTTGCCAAGCGCCTTGAGCGAGAGCAGCCCGCTCAGACGCACTTCGAGTAGGATCTCCCCGGCATGTAGGGCCAGCTTGGCGGCAAGTTCGGCGTCGGTCATGCTCATCCCAGCAGCTTTTCCACGATCAGTTCGGCCGCAGCTTCCGGTGTCCGGCAGGTGGTGTCAATCCGGATTTCTGGCTATTGTGGCGCTTCCATAGGGGGTAACATTCGTGTCAGGCCATTCCCCTGCCACGGGCCGCGTGTTGCGTTCTTGCAGGCCGCCAACGAAAGGGCGAACCCCGGTCAGATCGACTGGAAATCAAGCCCGATATCGGCCGCCGGGGCGGACTGGGTGAGCCGCCCGACCGAGATATAGGTCACGCCGCTTTCGGCCCGTGCGCGGATTGTTTCCAGCGTAACACCGCCCGAAGATTCGGTCGGCACCCGGCCCGCGACCAGCTTGACCGCCTCCCGCAGCATCTCCGGCCCCATATTGTCGAGCAGCAAATGGGTGGCACCCGCCGCCAGACCCGGTTCAATCTGATCAAGCGCATCGACTTCCAGCACGATCTCCGCAATGCCCGCCGCCTTGGCGCGACGCACGGCTTCGGCCACGCCACCCGCGATCGCCACGTGATTGTCCTTGATCATCGCCGCGTCCCATAGCCCCATGCGGTGATTGGTGCCGCCGCCGGTGCGGGTTGCGTATTTTTCCAGCATGCGCAGGCCCGGTATGGTCTTGCGCGTATCCAGCAGGGTGCAGCCCGTGCCCTTGATCGCATCGACATAGGCGCGCGTCATGGTGGCGATGCCGGAGAGATGCTGCACGGTGTTGAGCGCCGAACGCTCGGCGGTCAGCATGGCGCGGGCCTTGCCCTTGAGGCGCAGCAGATGCGTTCCCGGCTTCACCGATGCGCCGTCTTCGACCAGCCGCTCGATCTCTATCTCGGGGTCGAGATAGCGAAAAAAGGCTTCGGCCACCGGTAAGCCTGCAACCACGATCTCATCGCGCGAATCCATCACGCCGATGAACTGGGCATCGGCTGGAATGACGGATTCGGACGTGACATCACGCCCGGTCGGGCCAAGGTCTTCCGCCAGCGTGTCGCGCACGAAATTATCGAGGTCGAAATGGGCGAGGGTGAAAGGCGCGGGGCTGCTCATAGGATTTCGCTCACCTTTTCCTGCGGGCGGCAGAGGCGCACGCCCTTGTCGGTTGCGACCAGCGGGCGTTCGATCAGCACCGGATTGGCCATCATCGCATCGAGGATTTGGTCCTCCGACGCATTGGCCGCGATCAGGGCCTTGGCTTCCTCTTCCTTAGCGCGCAGCCCGTCGCGAACGCTGATCCCGGCCCGGGCATAAAGCGCCGTCAACTGGTCGCGCGTCGGCGGGGTGTTGAGATATTCAATCACGGTCACGTCCACGCCCGGCGTCTCTTCGAGGATCGCCAGCGTCTTGCGTGAGGTGCCGCATTTCGGATTGTGCCAGATGGTCGCCTTCATCTCTTACGTCCTTGCGCCAAGATCGCCCTGACCAACTGTGCCGCTGGCCAGATCGAGCATACGGTCGAGGCTCTTCTTGGCTTCGAGCCGCAGGCTTTCCTCAATATGGACCTGCGGGGTGAGATCACGCAGGCAGAGATAGAGCTTTTCGAGCGTGTTC
This sequence comes from uncultured Sphingomonadales bacterium, assembly GCA_903821605.1. GTDB lineage: Bacteria > Pseudomonadota > Alphaproteobacteria > Sphingomonadales > Sphingomonadaceae > Alteraquisediminimonas. Next base: position 103,994 of record CAIJLZ010000013.1, read on the forward strand.
ATCGCCATGAATGGGCAGATGTTGCAGTTGCAATTGCCGTCGGCCCCCGGCGCGCCGATGAAAGTCTTGTCCGGCATCGCCTTTTCCATCTGGTGGATGATGTGCGGCTCGGTCGCGACGATCAGCGTGTCACCCGGCATGTCCTTGGCAAACTGGAGAATGCCTGAGGTCGAGCCGACATAATCCGCATGGGCCACAATATGCGCCGGGCATTCCGGGTGGGCCGCGATGGGGGCGTCGGGATGCTGTGCCTTGAGCTTGACCAATTCGGTCTCGCTGAACGCCTCATGGACGATGCAGACACCCGGCCACAGCAGCATATCGCGCCCGGTCTTGCGGGCCAGATAGCCGCCAAGATGCCGGTCGGGGCCGAAGATGATCTTCTGATCCTTCGGCAGTTGATCGAGAATTTTTTCCGCCGAGGACGAGGTGACGATGATGTCGGACAGCGCCTTCACCTCGGTCGAGCAGTTGATATAGGTGAGCGCGATATGATCCGGATGCTGCTCGCGGAACGCCTTGAACTGGTCCGGCGGGCAGCTATCTTCCAGCGAACAGCCCGCATCCATATCGGGCAGCACAACGATCTTTTCGGGCGAGAGGATCTTCGCGGTTTCCGCCATGAAGCGCACGCCGCAGAACACGATCACCTCGGCATCGGTTGCCTGCGCTTTTTTCGACAATTCGAGCGAATCGCCGACATAATCCGCCAGATCCTGAATTGCCGGGGCCTGATAATAATGCGCGAGGATAATCGCGTTGCGTTCCTGCTTGAGCCGCTTGATCTCGTTGATCAACTCCGGTCCTGCAAGCTTCGTGGTGGGTGCATTCATGTGATGTCTCCGATTCTCCAAGCCCGTTTAGGGGAGGGGGACGGGGTGGGCAATTGTTGTGGGCAAGCTGGGGGGGGGGCGGGCGGCGCGGCCTGGCTCAGGCCAAGACCCACGCTTCGCCTTGTTGGTGGACCCGGCCTTGCCGCGCGAGATCAATCAGATGGGCCTGCACCGAACGTCCCGCTGCGCCATGGAGGCGGGCATCGACGCCCTTGTACATCGTCGCCACCATATCGGGGATCAGTGACTTGCCGCGTTCGAGTTCGCGGATGATCTGCCCTTCGCGCTGTTTGCGATGGCCCAGCATGCCGCGCGCCAGCCGCTGCGGCTGATCGACCGCCGCGCCGTGCGCCGGATAATAGACCTTGTCGGCGCGGTCCACCAGCAGGGCGAGGCTGTTCATATAATCGGTCATATCGCCATCGGGCGGCGCGACGACCGAGGTCGACCAGCCCATGATATGGTCGCCGGTGAACAGCGCCTGTTCTTCGATCAGGTCATAGCACAGATGGTTGGAGGTATGGCCCGGCGTGGCCAGCGCCTTCAGGGTCCAGCCTTCGCCGCTCAGGCTTTCGCCGTCACCCAGCACCATATCCGGGGCGTAATGCGGGTCGAACGCCGCATCGGCGCGGGGGCCATCATCATCGATCGCGAGCGGTGCACAGCCGATAATCGGTGCGCCGATCCGGCGGGCGAGAACAGCCGCGAGCGGGCTATGGTCGCGATGGGTATGGGTACACATAATCGCCTTGACCGGGCGGTTGGCGATCACCGCCACCAGCGCGTCAAGATGGGCCTCGTCCTCGGGGCCGGGATCAATGACGGCCAGTTCCGCGCGACCGACTAAATAGGTCTGGGTCCCGGTAAAGGTAAAAGCGGACGGGTTAGGCGCCAGCAAGCGGCCGATCAGCGGGCTGATCTGCTCGACAAGACCATAAGGCGCGTCTGGAAGCTCGTTCATGGGGGATGATGTGGCATTGCTCCCCCGTGATGTGAAGGGGCATTGGCGAGAAAAGCGACAGGCCAAGCCGGGGAACCTGTCGGAATAGTTGACAGATGGTCTGATGGTTAATGCGACCGCAACCATCATCACCACCGGATTTTGGCCGTTCTGTGATTCTGGCACAGTTGGTGCATCGACATGATTGTTCCTGAGCGTGCTCCACGCAGCTTCAGAGGGGCCGGCTGTTCCCGATCTGGTGACGGCCAGATGTGCCGGCCCTTCACTCGTTTCCTCTACCCATTCACCATCACAGCGTTTGCACCACGCACGGCGTAAATCGCCCGTGGATCGGTCCATTCGGATCGGCGCGGAACAGGCCATAGGCGCCGTTCGTCGTTAGGATCAGCCACAACGCCCCCGGTTCATCGGCGCGCGCCGCATCGGTTGCCGAGGGTTCGGCCTGACCGCTTGGGTGAGAGTGATAATGGCCGATCACCGCCGGTCCCGCTGTTCGCGCGTGGCGATGGGCGGCCAGCAACTGCACCGGATCAATCTCGAATGTCCGGGCGGGATCGGCCGCCACATTGGTTGCGGGTTGATATCCGCTGATCTGCGCCGGACTGCCGAACAACAGGCCGCAAATCTCGCGACCGGGCGACCGGGCGGCGGATTCGAGCAGTTCCGCCAACAGTGTGCTTGCAATCTCGACCTTCATACGCTCTTGGCTAGGCCATGGAACATGACGCCGCAACTACCGAACATGTCGAGATTCATCCCGATTGGGCAGGGTGGCGGTTTGATCGCGCGCTGGCGGCGGCATTGCCTGCTTATTCGCGGGAGCGGTTGAAGAACCTGATTTCGTCCGCGCAGGTTGAAGAAGTCGGCAAGGGGCTGGCGCGCGATCCGTCGCGCAAGGTTAAGCTGGGCGAACATTATGCCGTCCATTTTCCCCCGCCCGATCCGATGGATCTGGTGGGGCAGGATATCCCGCTCAACGTGGTGTATGAAGATGCGCATCTGATCGTGATCGACAAGCAGGCGGGGCTTGTCGTCCACCCGGCGGCGGGTAATCCGGATGGGACGCTGGTCAATGCGCTGCTCCATCATTGTGCAGGCTCGCTCTCTGGCATTGGCGGGGTGGCGCGTCCCGGCATTGTTCACCGTATCGACAAGGATACCTCCGGCCTGATGGTAGCGGCCAAGACCGACAAAGCGCATGAAGGGCTTGCCGCGCAATTCGCCAAGCACGGCATCGAGCGGCGCTATCACGCGATTGTCAGCAATATTCCGGTGCCCAATGCGGGTATTGTCGATAGCTGGATCGGGCGATCGAGCCAGAACCGGCACAAAATGGCGGTGATGCAAGAGGGCAAGGGCAAACACGCGATCACGCATTACAAGATGTTGGTGCCGCTGCGTCAGGCGGCGCTGGTGGAATGTCGGCTTGAAACCGGGCGGACGCATCAGGTGCGCGTCCACATGACCAGCATCGGCAACCCGCTTGTCGGAGATCCCGTATATGGCCGGACGCGTCCGGAGCATAAGACGTTGCTGACCGAATTGGACTTTTCTCGGCAGGCGCTGCACGCGGCGGTGCTGGGCTTTGTGCACCCGGTCACAAGGGAAACTTTGCACTTCGAAAGCAAAATGCCTGAGGATATGCAGCGATTATTCAGCAAATTGATGATATAGCGCTGCCTTGAAATGGCTGGAACCGCCTCCATATCGGTAAGCCAGTCAGGGAGAAGTAGAGACAATGGCAAGCGGTAAAAACCTGCCTGCAACCATTCCGGCGCTCGCGACCGATCAGGGGTTGAACCGATATCTCTCCGAGATTCGGAAGTTCCCGATCTTGGCACCGGAAGAAGAATATATGCTCGCCAAGCGGTTTCAGGAACATGCCGATCCTGAAGCAGCGGCGAAGCTGGTGACATCGCATCTGCGGCTCGTGGCCAAGATCGCCATGGGCTATCGCGGCTATGGCCTGCCGACCTCCGAATTGATTGCGGAGGGTAATATCGGCCTGATGCAGGGCGTGAAGAAGTTCGAGCCGGATCGTGGCTTCCGGCTGGCGACCTATGCGATGTGGTGGATCAAGGCGTCGATTCAGGAATATATCCTGCGGTCGTGGAGCTTGGTCAAAATGGGCACCACCGCGGCGCAGAAGAAGCTGTTCTTCAACCTGCGGCGGATGAAATCGAAGCTCGATGCGCTGGAAGAGGGCGATCTCAAGCCCGATGACCTGCGCAAGATTGCGACCGATCTCGGCGTGTCCGAGGAAGAAGTCACCAACATGAACCGGCGCATGTCGATGGGCGGGGATGCCTCGCTCAACGTCATGATCGGCGAAGATGGCGATAGCCAGTGGCAGGATAGCCTGGTCGATAGCGGGCCGTTGCAAGACGAACAAATCGCCGCCATCGAGGAACGCACCGTGCGCCACGCGATGCTGGTATCGGCGATGAGCGTGCTCACCGACCGCGAAAAGCATATTCTTGCGGAACGTCGCCTCACCGATGAGCCGAAGACGCTGGAAGAATTGTCGGAGCAATATGGCATCTCGCGTGAGCGTGTGCGCCAGATTGAGGTGCGGGCGTTCGAGAAGTTGCAAAAGGCGATGATCCAGTCCGCCACGGAAAAGATGCTGATCACCGCCGACTAAGCGCGGGTTTATGGCATTTGCGCACGGGGAGGGGCAGGCCGCTGGCTTGGCTTAGGGTCTTGCCCTTTGCCCCCATTGCTGTTTCGCCGGCATCGCTGTTTCACCCGCATCGTAATTGGCGCGTTAACCATCATCGCCGCTCGCATCATGGTAAAAGCCGGGTTAATGTCTGCCCATGAAACAGGCAGCGTCTTTTGATCTTGCTCTTGCCCGCCGGGCCTATGATGGCGTGCGCCAGATGGTGCGGGCGCCGCATGACGATCTGCGGTTGTTCCTGCTGGCTTATGGCGCAGGATTTCTGTTCTTCTCCGCGCTGATCGCCTAAGGCGTCAGTCGCAGGCGCGGTGGAGTTTCTGGGCGAGCCACGCCGCTACAAGGCTGGCGACCGATACCACCAACAACGTGCCGGCAATTGACACGCCGACCTTCATCAAAATCGCCAACATCACCGACGCGCCAACCATCGCGGCGCTGTTGACGATGTTATTGGCGGCCACGGTGCGGGCGGTTTCGGCCTTGGGCACGGTGGTCATGAGAAAGGCGTAAAGCGGCACGACAAACATGCCGCCCGCCACTGCGACACCAAATAGGTCGAACAACACCCGTTCGGCATGGCCAAGCCGGATAAACTGCCCGATGCTGAGCAACGCGCCTTCGCCTTCGGGCCAGTGTTGGACCGTCCAATAGAGGTCAAACACGAATAATCCCATGACAAGCGCCGAGATCGGCGAGAATTTGGCCGAGACCCGTCCTTGGAGCAGGCGGTTGATCGCGACCGATCCAATCGCCACGCCAATCGAGAAGATCGACAGGAACAGCGTCGCGACATTTTCATCGCCGTGGAATTCATTCTTCACCAGCGGCGGGAATTGCGCGGCGAGAATGGCCCCCATGGCCCAGAAAAAGCTGATCGACCAGATGGCAAGGAACAGGCGCGGAATGTGCATCGTCGCCCCGACCAGCCGGATCGACTGGCGGATCGGATGGTGGTCAATGTCCTGACCGGCCACTTCGGGCGGGGCGGCGGGCACCATGCCACCGGCCCAGCGCCCTATCAGCGCGACAAGCAGGACAGCCGCCGCCACCGCCCAATGGGGTAGCTCGCCATTATTAACCGCGCCTTGCATCAGCCCACCCGCGATATTGCCGGCCAGAATGGCAATATAGGTGCCCGCCTCGACCAGCCCGGTGCCGCCCAGCACTTCGTCGCTATCAAGATGCTGCGGCAGGATCGCGTATTTGATCGGCCCGAAAAAGGTGGAATGTACGCCCATCGCGAAAAGCGCGATCATCAGCAGCACGATATTGTGCAGCATCAACCCGGCTGCACCCACCGCCATGATCATGATTTCGGCCGATTTGATCACCCGGATCAACATCGCCTTGTCGCGAAAATCGGCCATTTGCCCGGCAGTGGCCGAAAAGACGAGATAGGGAATGATGAATATCGCCCCGGCCAGTGCGCTAAACGTCATCTCGGCCGCCGGGTCCTGATAGAAGCTGTACACGGCGAGGATGATCATCGCCGACTTGAACAGATTATCGTTAAAGGCACCGAGCATCTGGGTGATGAAAAGCGGCCAGAAGCGGCGACGGAGCAGGAGCCGGAGCGAACTATGCATACTGAAAAGACTGGCTCCGACCCGGTTGATTGCGGCGGCCCTTATCACGCGGGCTTGGCCAGTGAAAAGACCTTATCGCGCCGCGCGATGGGTCAGACGCGTTCCAGCCCCGTGGCCGTGACCCGGCGATAGAAGCAGCTTGTTTCACCGGTGTGACACGCCGGACCCTGTGGTTCGACGATCATCCACAGTGCATCCTGATCGCAGTCGATGCGTAGCTCGACGACGCGCAGCACATGGCCGCTGGTTTCGCCCTTTTTCCACAAGGCGCTCCGGCTGCGCGACCAGAACCACGCCTCGCCCGATGCGATGGTGCGGTCCAGCGCCTCGCGATTCATATGGGCCAGCATCAGCAACTCGCCACTGGTCTTGTCGGTGGCGACGGCGGTGATCAGCCCGTCGGCGTTGAACTTGGGGTCGAGCAGAAGCCCGGATTCCCGGCAATTGTCAGACATGGCGGCTCCAGCCTTGAAAAGGGGCAAATCAGGGGAGGACAAATGGGTCCGACCGCTCTATAGGGCTTGCGACCGAGGCGTGCAGCCCCAAATTGCGGCTGTTGCTGAAACTGCGACTAGGCTGGAAAATTTCATGCTCACGACCAATCCTTTCGACGATGACAAGCTGCGCGAGGAATGCGGGGTCTTCGGCGTTTGGGGCTCATCGCCCGGCGCTGCCGCGATGGTCGCGCTTGGCCTTCATGCCCTGCAACATCGCGGGCAGGAAGCCGCAGGCATCACGAGCTGGGATGGCAAGGAATTCCACAGCCATCGTGCGATGGGCCATGTGGCGGGCAATTTCGACCGTCCCGAGGTGATCGATCGGTTGCCGGGTGCCGTCGCGGCGGGCCATGTCCGTTATTCCACATCGGGCGAAACGGCGCTGCGCAATGTCCAGCCGCTTTATGCCGATCTGTCGTCGGGCGGTTTCGCCGTGGCGCACAACGGCAATATTTCGAACGCCATGGCGCTCAAGCGCGAACTGGTGAAGCGCGGTTCGATTTTCCAGTCGACCTCCGATACCGAGGTGATCATCCATCTCGTCGCCACCTCGACCTTCCGCACGCTGCTGGATCGCTTTATCGATGCGCTGAAGCGGGTCGAAGGGGCCTATTCGCTGATCGTGATGACGCCCGAGGGCATGATCGCGTGCCGTGATCCGCTGGGCATTCGTCCGCTGGTGATGGGCAAGGTCGGCGATAATTACATCTTCGCGTCGGAAACCGTCGCGCTCGACGTGGTTGGGGCGAGCTTCATCCGCCAGATTGATGCGGGCGAAATGGTGATCGTGTCGGAAACCGGCCTGCGGTCGATTCGCCCGTTCGGCGAGCCGTCACCGCGCCCGTGCATCTTCGAACATGTCTATTTTTCTCGCCCTGATTCGCTGGTCGATGGGTCGTCGGTCTATTCGGTCCGCAAAAGCATCGGCGCCCAACTGGCGCTGGAGAATCCGGTCGAGGCTGATCTCGTGGTGCCGGTGCCGGATAGCGGCACCCCGGCGGCGATTGGCTATGCCCAGCAATCGGGCATTCCGTTCGAACTCGGCATCATCCGGTCGCATTATGTGGGCCGCACCTTTATCCAGCCGGGTGATCAGGTCCGCCACTTGGGCGTCAAGCTCAAGCATAACGCCAACAAGGCGCTGATCGATGGCAAGCGGGTCGTGCTGATCGATGATTCGATCGTGCGTGGCACCACCAGCCTCAAGATCGTGGCCATGCTGCGTGAAGCCGGTGCCCGCGAAATTCATATGCGGATCGCCAGCCCGCCGACCAAGCATAGCTGCTATTATGGTGTCGACACCCCGGAACGCGCCAAGCTGCTCGCCGCCCAGATGAGCATCGCGGAAATGGCGAGCTATATTCAGGTCGACAGCCTGTCGTTCATTTCGGTGGACGGTCTTTACAAGGCGGTGGGCGAAGCCAGCCGCAACCCGAAGCGGCCACAATATTGCGATGCCTGCTTTACCGGCGAATATCCCACGACATTGACCGATGTCGAGGATATCGAACCGGCTGACCAGCTCTCGCTGATCGCGGACCGCGTCAATTGATGTCGCGCCTTTATGAAGGCAAGACGGCGCTCGTGACGGGGGCCTCACGCGGCATCGGTGCGGCGCTCGCGCTCGAACTCGGCAAGGCGGGCGCGCATGTTATCCTCGTCGCCCGTAGCAGTGCCGATCTCGAACAGGTGGAATCGGCGATCCACGAGGCGGGCGGTTCCGCCACCATTGCGCCGCTGGATCTGTCGGACGGCGATAGCATCGGTCGGCTCGCGGTGGCGGTGCAGCAGCGCTGGCCGGTGATTGACCTGCTCGTGCTGAATGCCGCGATGCTGGGCGCGTTGACCCCGGTCACGGCGATTGATGGTGCGGAATTTAACCGGGTGCTGACGCTCAACGTGCTGGCCAATCAGGCGATGTTGCGGGCCTTTGATCCGCTGCTGCGTGCGTCGGCCCATGGTCGGGTGGTGGCGATGACATCTTCGGTTGGTCGCCAGCCACGGGCCTATTGGGGTGCCTATGGCGCGTCCAAGGCGGCGCTTGAAACCCTTGTGCTGGCCTATGGCGAAGAGGTGAAGAACCTGTCGTCGGTGCGGGTCGCGGTGATTGATCCGGCGGCCACCGCCACCCGGATGCGGGCATTGGCCTTTCCCGGCGAGGATGCGGCCACGCTCAAGTCGCCAGAGGCCGCCGCAACGGCGTTGCTCTCGACGCTTGAAGATGATGCGATCTGGGGCACGGTGACGCGCCTCTGACGCGTGTCAGCGTCGCGCGCGCGTTAATTTCGTTGCAGCATCGCCGCTGCCGAGGCCAGTTGGTCGGCCCGTTCATTTTCGACATGGCCATTGTGCCCGCGCACCCAGATCCAGTCGATCTTGTGCGGGGCGGCAATGGTGATCAACTCTTGCCATAATTCGGCATTTTTGACGGGCTTCCGATCAGCCGTTTTCCAGCCATTGCGCTTCCAGCCGTGGATCCATTTGGTCATGCCGTCGAGCACATATTTGCTATCGGTATGGAGCGCGACATCGCACGGGCGGGTGAGGGCGTCGAGCGCCTTGATGATCGCCATCATCTCCATCCGATTGTTGGTGGTGGCGGGTTCGCCGCCCGACATTTCGCGTTCATGACCGCCATAACGGATAATCGCGCCCCAGCCGCCGGGGCCGGGATTGCCCTTGCATGCCCCGTCCGTGAAGATTTCGACCTTTTTCGGCGTGTCGTTCACAGCCCCAAGTCCGCAAGCGTTGCATCGCAATAAAAGTCGAGGCGGCGCAGGAATGCGAGCGGGTCCTTGCGCGTCACCATCGCATCTGCCGGGGTGTTGAGCCAATCCCAAGCGCGCGTCAGGGTAAAGCGCAGCGCCGCGCCACGGGCGAGCGTCAGGAAATGGGCGCGTTCCTCCTGCGACAGGCCGAAGCTGCTGTCATAGCCCGCCAATAGTGCTTGAGAGCGGGCAGCGTCAAAGCCGGTGCCATCGCTTTCGAAGCACCAAGCGGCATGGGTCACCGCAACGTCCCAGGCGCGGACTTCGGAACAGGCGAAATAGAAATCGATCAGCCCCGTCACCTTGTCGCCCTGCATCAGGACATTGTCGGGGAAGAGATCGGCATGGATCACCGAGCGCGGCAGATCGGCGGGCCAATAGCGGTCGATATAGGCAATCTCGTCCTCAATCCGGGCCGCGAGGCCGGGTTGGATCTGGTCAAGGCTGGCGCCGCACTGGACCGCGAGCGTTTTCCAGCCCTCCGGGCCGAGCGTGTTTGGCCGCTCGAGCGTGAAGCTACCCACGGCCTCGTGCAGCTTGCCCAATGCTGCCCCCGCCGCCCGCGCCTGCGCCACCGTGGGGTGGGAGAGCGAGACTCCGGAGAGAAATTCGATCAGACAGGCAGGGCGGCCTTCGACCGTCTGAATCTGCACGCCGTCATGATCGGGGATCGCGCGCGGCACCGGCAAGCCGGCGGCGGCGAGATGGTCGAGCAACGCCATGAAAAACGGCAGGTCATCGACATTCACCCGCTTTTCATACAGCGTCAGGATGAAACGCTCCCGGTCGGTTTCGACCAGATAATTGGTGTTTTCCACGCCTTCGGCAATGCCCTTGGCGGACCGTAGGCTGCCTGCGTCATAACGTGCCAATAGCGCCGACAGCGCCTCGGCAGAAACCTGCGTATAAACGGCCATGTCTGCTCCTTATGCCGTCTCTAGACCGCGCGGCAGCTTGAAGGCGATGGTTTCGCGCGCGGTTGTCACTTCCTGTTCGGTGACGGTGAAATGATCGGATAGCCGCTCGACCACCTCGCGCACCAAAATTTCGGGCGCAGATGCGCCAGCGGTGATGCCAAGCGCCTGCACGCCATCAAGCCATTGGAGATCAATATCTTCGGCACGACGGATCAATTGGGATTTCACCCCCTCGCGCTCGGCCAATTCGGCCAAGCGCAGGCTGTTCGAACTGTTGGGCGCACCGATGACGAGAAAGGCCTGACAATGCGGCGCAATCGCCTTGACCGCCGCCTGACGGTTGGACGTGGCGTAACAAATATCTTCGCCGCGCGGCCCTTGAATATCGGGGAAGCGTTGCTTCAAGCTTTCGATGATCTGCGCGGTATCATCCACCGATAGCGTAGTCTGGGTCAGGAAACCAAGTGGCGCGTCTGACGGTGGGCGGACATGCAGGGCGTCTTGCTCGTCCTCGACCAATGTCATCGCGCCCTCCGGCACCTGCCCGAATGTGCCGATGACCTCAGGATGACCGGCATGGCCGATGAACAAAATATGGCGGCCCTGTTCGACCATGCGTTCGGCTTGGCTATGCACCTTGGAGACGAGCGGGCAGGTGGCGTCCAAATAGGACAGGCCGCGCGCTTCCGCCTTGGCGGGGACGGCCTTGGGAACGCCATGGGCGGAGAACACGACGGGCACGCCATCCGGCACATCGTCGAGCGTTTCGACGAAAATCGCGCCGCGCGCTTTCAGCCCATCGACGACGAACTTATTGTGCACGATTTCGTGGCGCACATAGACCGGTGCGCCATATTTTTCGATCGCCAGCTCGACGATCCGGATCGCACGGTCCACGCCGGCACAGAAGCCGCGCGGGGCGGCAATCATCAGGTGAAGCGGTTTTTTCTCGACGGCCATGGGCGATGCCTCTACGCGATTGCTTGCTTGCATGAAAGCGGCTTCCTATGATGACCGCAAAACTACACCAAGGATGTTCACGTGCGCCCCACCAAGACACTCGCCATGCTGCTCTCGCTTACAGCCCTTGCCGGATGCGGCGGCAATGACATGCTGGACGAAACCGGCGGTTTGCGCATTTCCCGTTCGGCGTGTCCGGCGGTGGCCATCCCGGCCCATACCGGCGATGTGACGCTGTTTGATCCGGCAGACAGCCGCGACAGCACTGCCATCGACGTGGTGGCGACAATCACCAATGTCCGCAGCACCTGCACCTCCAGTTCCAATGATATCACGGCCAGTGGCAGCTTTGACGTGCTGGCGAGCCGTCGCGATGCGGGTCAGGCCCGGACGGTGGTCTTGCCCTATTTTGCGACGGTCGTGCGTGCCGGCACTCGTATCGTGTCTAAGCAACTGGGCCAGGTCACGCTCAACTTCCCGGCAGGCTCAACCCGCGCCGCCGCCAATGGCACCGCCAGCACCCGCGTGGCGTTGAACGAAGCGAGCATCCCGGAAGATGTCGAACGCCGCATCAACAAGCGCCGTAAGGCGGGCGATAATGACGCGGCGGTTGATCCGATGTCGGATCCGGAAGTGAAGTCGATTCTCTCGAATGCCAATTTCGAGCTGCTCGTCGGTTTCCAACTGACGGAAGACCAACTGAAATATAACGCCACCCGCTGATCAACCGGAGGTCCGCGTCCTGCTCGCCCATCGTCGGGCGTGGCGGCGGGCGTTGGTGGGCGCTGGGCGTTTCGTGCCATGCGTGACGCACAAATTGGCGCGCTGACGCTTCTGTGTTAGCGCAACATCATGCAACTGACCCGCCATACCGATTACGCCCTGCGCGTATTGATCTATCTCGGGTCGCATCGCGACCGGCTGTGTTCGATCCATGAGGTCGCCAGCGTTTATCGGATTTCCCAGAACCACTTGATGAAGGTGGTCAACCATCTCGCACATTATGGCGCGGTAGAGGCGTTGCGCGGGCGTGCCGGTGGCATTCGGCTCGCCAAGGCGCCGGCTGATATCAATATCGGGGCGCTGGTGCGGTCGACCGAAGCGCGGCTGGATCTGCTCGATTGCGACTCATGCCTGATTTCACCGGCCTGCGTGCTGACCGGGGTGTTGGATCAGGCGATGGCGGCGTTTTTCAAGGTGCTCGACGCCTACACCCTTGAAGATGTGCTGGCGACGCGCGGGGATATGCTGAAATTATTCGCCCGATCACGCGCACAGGCGCAGGTCGAAGCGGTGATCGCGACCGAAGCGGCAGCAGATTGAGCGCAGTTCCGCTGCGAGGCGGTTGACTCGAATCGCCGCGCCCTGCAAGTGGGAAGAAATCGCTGGCCGTGCGGGAGAGTGCGGCGAGATGGCCTTCGGGTCGTCCTCGTCGCCGCCGAAGGAGCAACCGCCCCGGAATCTCTCAGGCGCAAGGGACCGCGCGGGCAAATGCGATACTCTGGAAAGCGGATGGGCGGCCTCGGCTGCGCTATCCCACCGAAGGGGTAAGTGCCGATTCGCATGGCAACATGCGGTCGTCATCAAAGCTCTCAGGTTCCGTGACAGAGGGGGCAGGACCAAGGCCGTCGTTTGTCGACGCCGGGGATCCTCGACCTGTCATGGAAAGCGACCAAAATGAGCGACCAGAATATCCCCGCCGAAGACGGCATCGATGAAATCCTGAACCTGCCGCTTGATGCATGGCATCGTGCCAAGGGCGCGCGCATGGTCCCGTTCGCGGGCTATACCATGCCGATCCAATATGAAGGCATCATCGCCGAACATCGCTGGACCCGCGATCAAGCAGGCCTGTTCGATGTCAGCCATATGGGCCAGCTCATCGTGTCGGGCGAGGATGATGGCGTGGCCGTGGATGACGCGCTGGAGGCACTGCTGCCCGGCGACATCAAGGGGCTGGCCGAAGGCAAGATGCGCTATTCGCTGCTGCTCAATGACGAGGGCGGCGCGCTTGACGATCTGATGATCACCCGCACCCCGACGGGCTTTTACGTTGTCGTCAACGGTGCGGTGAAATGGGAAGATATCGGCCATCTGCGCGAATATCTGCCCGATGAGATCACGCTCAACCATCTGGAAGATCGCGCCTTGCTGGCGTTACAGGGGCCGAAGGCTGTCAATGCGCTTGAACGCGTCGTGCCGGGTGTCAGCCGCCTGTGCTTCATGGAAGCCGATATGTTCATATGGGGTGAAGACCCGCTGTGGATCAGCCGTTCCGGCTATACCGGCGAGGATGGGTTCGAGATTTCGGTCCCGGCTGATCATGTCGAGCGGCTCGCCGATGCGCTGTGCGCCCAGCCCGAGGTCAAGCCGATTGGCCTTGGCGCGCGGGATTCGCTGCGGCTGGAGGCGGGCTTGCCGCTCTATGGCCATGATTTGGACGAGACGATTGACCCGATCGAGGCCGATCTTGGCTTCGCTGTGTCGAAGCGTCGCCGCATGGACGGTGGCTTCATGGGGGCGGGCCCGGTGCTTGCTGCGATTGCCAATGGCGTCAGCCGCAAACGGGTCGGCCTGCATGTCGAGGGCAAGATGCCGGTGCGCGAAGGGGCGCTGCTGTTTTCCGGGGCCGAACAAGTCGGTCGCGTCACATCCGGCGGCCATTCGCCTAGCCTTGATCGCCCGATTGCCATGGGTTTTGTCGCGACGGCACTGGCCCAGCCCGGCACGCCGCTTGAAGCTGAGGTGCGCGGCAAGCGCGTGCCTGTCATCGTAACGGCCCTGCCGTTCGTCCCCCATCATTATGTCCGCAAGGGAGCTGCCAAATGACCCGTTATTTCACCGATGAACATGAATGGATCGACGTGGACGGGGGTCAGGCGACCGTCGGCATCACCGATTACGCCCAAGGCCAGCTCGGCGATATCGTGTTTGTGGAACTGCCCGCCATCGGCGCGGCGGTGACCAAGGGCGGCGAAGCGGCCGTGGTCGAATCGGTCAAGGCGGCATCCGATGTCTATGCGCCGGTCAGCGGCACCGTCACCGCCGCCAATGATGCGCTGGGCGATGATCCCTCACTGGTCAACAGCGCGCCGGAGGGCGAGGGCTGGTTCTTCAAGCTGACGCTCGCCGATGCGGGTGAACTTGAGGGGTTGATGGACGCCGCCGCCTATCAGGCGTTCGTGGCGAGCCTGTAAAGCGAGCAAAACGCCCCTTTCGCAAGCGTGCGGAAGGGGAGGAGATGAATGACGATGCGATATCTGCCCCTGACCCAAGGCGACCGTGCCGAGATGCTGGCCCGGATTGGCGCCACTTCTATCGATGACCTGTTCATTGACGTGCCGGCCGATGCCCGGCGCGATGGCCCGATTGCGGGACTGCCGCCACATGCCAGCGAAATGGCGGTGGAGCGTCATCTCACCAAGCTGGCGCGCCAGAATCTGGTCGCGGGCGAGGTGCCGTTTTTTCTGGGGGCCGGGGCCTATCGCCACCATGTGCCGGCAAGCGTCGACCATCTGATCCAGCGTGGCGAGTTTCTGACCGCCTATACGCCCTATCAGCCGGAAATCGCGCAGGGCACGTTGCAGATGCTGTTCGAGTTCCAGACCCAGGTTGCGCGGCTGTTCGGCTGCGACGTGGCGAATGCATCGATGTATGATGGCTCGACGGCCTGTTGGGAGGCCATTTCCATGGCCCGGCGCGTCACCAAAAAGGCGCGTGCGGTCATCTCCAACGGGTTGCACCCGCATTATGTCTCGGTCGCGACCACCATGGCGCGGTTTACCGGCGACCAACTCGTCACCGCGACCCCCGATCTGGCGGCAGAAGCCGATAGCGCGCGGGTGATTGCCGAAATCGACAGCCAGACAAGCTGCGTCGTGGTGCAATATCCCGATATTCTGGGCCGTATCCCGGATCTGCGGCCGATTGCCGAGGCGGCGCACGCGCAGGGCGCGCTGCTGATTGCGGTGGTGACCGAGCCGGTCGCGCTTGGCCTGATCCGCTCGCCGGGCGAATTGGGGGCGGATATTGTGGTGGGTGAGGGCCAGTCGCTGGGCGTCGGCCTCCAGTTCGGCGGGCCTTATCTCGGCCTGTTCGCCTGTAAGGAAAAATTCGTGCGCCAGATGCCGGGCCGCCTATGTGGCGAAACGGTCGATGCCGATGGCAAGCGCGGCTTTGTGCTGACGCTGTCGACCCGTGAGCAGCATATCCGCCGCGAAAAGGCGACGAGCAATATCTGCACCAATTCAGGGCTTTGCGCGCTGGCGTTCAATATTCATCTCACCTTGTTGGGCGGTAGCGGGCTGGAGAAGCTTGCCCGGCTTAACCATGGTCGCGCGCTGGCGGCGGCGGCGCGGCTGGCGCAGGTGCCCGGCGTGCGCTTGGTCAATGCCAGCTTCTTCAACGAATTCACGATCGAACTTCCCAAGGAAGCTCGCCCGGTGGTCCGCGCCTTGGCGGAACGTGACGTGCTGGGCGGTGTATCGCTTGGGCGGCTCTATCCGGGGGCGGAAGCGCTTGGCAATGGGCTGGTCGTCGCGGTCACGGAAACCGCGAGCGAGGATGATATCGAGACCTTTGCCGTCGCATTGCAGGAGGTGCTGGCATGAGCGCGATCAACCAGAGCGGATGGCGTCCTGAAATGGGGCCGGCTGAAATGGGGCAGGCGGGCCATGATGCGGGCGCGACCTTTACCGGCAACCGGGCGTTGATGTTGGAAGAGCCGTTGCTATTCGAAATTGGCCGCCCGGATGCAAGCGGGGTCGATCTGCCCGAGACGGTGCTGATGGAAAATCGGCTCGGCGGCATGATGCGCGCCGCGCAGGTGGATTTGCCGGGCCTGTCCGAACCGGAAACCGTGCGCCATTATACCCGTCTCAGCCGCCAGAACTATGCCATTGATTTAGGCCTGTTTCCGCTTGGTAGCTGCACGATGAAGCACAATCCGCGCCTCAATGAGAAAATGGCGCGACTGCCCGGTTTTGCCGACATTCACCCGTTGCAGCCGGTCCAGTCGGTGCAAGGTGCGCTGGGCCTGATCCACGAACTCGCGGAATGGCTGAAGACGTTGACCGGCATGGCGGCCGTCGCGATGAGCCCCAAGGCGGGCGCGCATGGCGAATTGTGTGGCTTGCTGGCGATCCGTGCCGCGCATGATGCGGCGGGGTCGGATCGCTCGGTCATTCTCGTGCCGGAAAGCGCGCACGGCACTAACCCGGCGACCGCGGCGTTCTGTGGCTATAAGGTTGAAAATATCCCGGCGACCGCCGAGGGGCGGGTCGATCTGGCGGCGCTGGTCTCGCGCTTGGGGCCGGATGTGGCGGGCGTGATGATCACCAACCCGAACACCTGCGGCTTGTTCGAACGCGATATGAAGAAAATCTCCGATGCTGTTCATGCGGCTGGTGGTTATGTCTATTGCGATGGTGCGAATTTCAACGCGATTGTCGGTCGGGTGCGGCCCGGCGACCTTGGCATTGATGCGATGCACATCAACCTGCACAAGACCTTCTCCACCCCGCATGGCGGCGGTGGACCGGGTTCGGGGCCGGTGGTGCTGTCGGCGGCGCTCGCGCCTTATGCGCCGCTGCCGTTCGTCGAGCGGCATGGCGATCGCTATGAACTGGTCGAAGAAGAGACGGCGGGCGAGCATCACGCCGGTACCTTTGGCCGCATGGTCGCCTTCCATGGCCAGATGGGCATGTTCACCCGTGCATTGACCTATATTCTCTCGCATGGCGCGGATGGCCTGCGGCAGGTGGCGGAAGATGCGGTGTTGAACGCCAATTACCTGCTGCGTTCACTGGATGATGTGCTGGTTGCGCCCTTTGGGGCGACCGGTCCGTGCATGCACGAGGCGCTGTTTTCCGACGATAATTTCGCCGAGGGCTTCTCGACGCTCGATCTGGCCAAGGGGTTGATCGACGAGGGCTATCACCCGATGACGGTCTATTTCCCGCTCGTCGTTCATGGCGCGATGCTGATGGAGCCGACCGAGACGGAATCCAAGGCCGCGCTCGACCAGTTCATCGGCGCGATCCGGTCGCTTGCGGTGCGGGCCAAGGCGGGCGATCCGCTGCTGAAATCAGCCCCGCATTTCGCCCCGCGTCGCCGGCTTGATGAAACCCAGGCCGCCCGCAAGCCGGTGCTGATCTGGCAACCGCCATTGGTGGCGGAAGCTGCGGAATAGGACTGTTCGCCCGCACTGATAGCGATTAGTGCGGGCGCGTGACCATGACCGAATCGTCCCGCCGCCGCGCTGCTATCGTCGATATCGGCTCGAACAGTGTGCGCCTCGTCATTTATGACGGCCCGGCGCGCGCGCCCAATACCTTGTTCAACGAAAAAGTGCTGGCCGGGCTGGGCAAGAATATGGGCCCGGATGGCACGCTGGATCCGGCGGCCTGTGCGCGCACGCTGGCAGCGTTGCGGCGCTTCGTCACCATTTTGCGCGACATGTCGGTCAGCGATGTGCAGACGGTGGCAACCGCAGCGGTGCGAGATGCGCGCAATGGCGTGGAATTGCTTGATCAGATCCGGGCGCTGGGGCTGGAACCGCGCATCCTGTCGGGCAGCGAAGAGGCGCGCACCGCCGCGCTTGGCGTCATTTCGGCAATGCCGGAGGCAGATGGGATTGTCGGCGATCTTGGCGGCGGCAGTCTTGAACTGGCGCGGGTGCAGAAGGGCGAGATTACCGATCTGGCCTCTTTTCCGCTTGGCGTGCTGCGGCTTGCCGCGCTGCGGGAGCAAAATCCCAAAACGGTCGCGCAGGAAATTCGCAAGGCGATCAGCGATGCCGGTTGGGCCGGGCGCGGCGAGGGGCTGCCGCTTTATCTGGTCGGCGGTTCATGGCGTTCGCTGTCCAAGGTCCACATGTATTTCAGCCAATATCCGCTGCCGATTGTTCACGCCTATAATTTTGGCGCGGATAGCGTGACCTGGCTTCAGGCGCGGCTGGCGACAATGGATCGGCAGGTCATGCGCCAAGTCGCCCATATTTCATCGGCCCGCTTGCGGATGCTGGGTGAGGCGAGCGAACTGCTGGCGCAACTGGTGCGTGTGCTTGGTTCCGATCATCTGGTCGCATCGGCCTATGGGCTGCGCGAGGGGCTGTTGTACGCATCGCTTGATCCCAAGGTGCAGGCGCTTGACCCGCTGATCGCGCTGGCCCGCGAAGAGGCGTTCCGTCAGGGGCGGCAGCCGGAACATGGGCGCACCCTGGATCGATGGATTGCCCCCGCATTGGAGGCGCAATGCCCGTCATCGCCCTTGATGCGGCGGTTGCGGCTGGCGGCGTGCACTTTGGCCGATGTCAGTTGGCGTGCCCATCCCGATTTCCGACCGGAACGTGGCGTAGAAATCGCGCTGCACGGCAATTTGGTCGGGATTGATGGCGAGGGGCGGGCGATCCTGGCGGCCATTTTGTTCGCCGCATTGGGTGGGCATCCCAAGCAGCTTGATCCGGTCATCGCCCAATTGGCCAGCCCGGCCCAGATCGAGGACGCGCGTCGCGCCGGCATGGCGATCCGCCTGGCTCAGCGCTGGAGCGCTGGCGTTGCCGCGCCATTGGAGCAAAGCTGCCTGATCAATAATGGTCGGGAATTGTTGCTGAGTTTTGATCCGGCGAGCGCGAATCTATATGGCGAGACGGTTGCCAAATTGCATGAAGCGCTGGCTGCCGAGCTTGGGCTCATGACGGCCAGCGCTTCAATGTCAGTCGAATAATCGGTTTCCGGGGAGGAAATCAGGCCGACGATTAGTCGAGCTTCGGTTCCAACAGCTTGTGAAGATGTACGACAACATAGCGCATTTCTGCGTCGTCGACGGTCTTTTGTGCGGCACTGCGCCACGCTTTTTCTGCACTGGCAAAGTCGGGATAGATACCGACAACGTCAAGATTGGCCGGATCGACAAAATCCAAATCCTGTGGGTCTTTAACCCGGCCACCGAATACAAGATGTAATTTGCTCAAACCATGTCTCCCGTAGGTGCGACGACAAAAAGCCGGTTCAGACCGCCTTTCCCGCGCCTACGGAATCTCATGCTGATTTTTCAGTCGGTTAACGCGAAGTCTTCATGAATTTGACCAGCGCATCGAAGCCGTGACGCTGGACATAGCTATCAAAATCAGCGGCTTGTGTCACCGACAAATTAATCCCGCCGACGGTCAGATTCGTGACCTGATAATTGCCGCCAAAACGTTGCACGGCCCAGATCGAGTTGATCGGCTGGGCGGCACCCGGCTGGCGGACAGAGGTGGATACCGCGCCGACATCATTGCGTTCAACCGCACGCAGGATTTTGAAATCGGCCTTGGCGAAATCATAGATTCGGTCGGCATAGAGATTGAGCACATATTCCGGGAACACGGCCTTATAGGCCTGATATTGCGCCGGGGTGATCTTGTTGCGCCAGCGGTTGATCAGCCGGTCGCCGATGCTGTCCACGGCGAAATGCTGCTGTAGCAGGCGGCGAAATTCAGCCCGGCCTGCCTTGCGTTCGCGGGTGCGCAGCACGGTGAAGCCTTCTTGTGCCAGCGTGTCGATGAAGGTGCGGGCGTCCTTATTGGCGACGACAGCCGCCGCCACCGGGGCGGGCGCAATCAGGGCGGCAACCGGTGCAAGCGCAAGCAATACAGCACGATAGGACGAAAACTTCATTCACTCTCTCCAAATAACAGATACCCATGCATCGGCATTTGTCATTGCAGATACCGTGTGAACGAGACTTGAATCAAGCGGGGCGGGAAATGCTTACGCCTTGGGCGCGCCTTTGCCGGACACCGCCTTGGTGGCGGCGCTGGCAATGTCCTTTGCGCCGGTCATCAAGCGATCAGCCTGCGCCCGGGCATTTTCGCGGGTGAAGCCAAGTTCGTCGAGCTTGGCCTTGCTGCCCTCGGTTGCGGCATGGACGGCGGCGCGCGCCTTGTCGTTCACCTTGCGGCCCAGCGGTGCCAGTTTTTCGCGCTCCTTGCGGGTGATCGGCAGCAGTGCGCCAAGCAGTGCGCCCACGGCAATCCCGCCAATCAGCGCGGTAATCGGGTTTTTATCGACCTGAGCGGCCGCCACATGCTGCGCATGGGCAAGACCCGTTTCATCATCCTCGAAAATCTCGGCAAGGGATTCGGTGCCGGGCAGCTTGGTCATGATGGATTCTCCTCGGACGCGTGCAGGGGGGATGGGGTCGGTTCGGCTTCAGCGTTGGCCGTTGTCGGCGTGGCCTTGTCCATTGCCCATCGGGCGAATGTGCCAAGGTCGCGGCGGAACAGCCACAAGACGGCGGCAACGGCGACGGCGATGATCGTCGGCTTGCGTTCCCGGACATAATCGGCGGCGTCATCGGCCAGCCGGTGGCTTTGTTCGCGCACCCGGTCGAGCGCCTGTTCGGCCAGCACGCGCGGGTCAAGCCGATGTTGGATCGTGGTCAAGGTCTCGGATAGCCGGGCACGCGCCGCGATACGTTCGGCAGCAGCTTGGCGGATACGCTCATCAATATCTGCCGTCATGGCAGGCGGTCCTCCTCCACGCCGGAGAATTCCGCCCGCGCCTGTGCAAACAAGGCCGTCACATTAAGCCACGCACGCCGAGTCAGAATATAGCCCGCCAGCAGCGCCAGCAAGGCGGTGACCAATGCCGCCACCGGCAGCGGCATATAGGCCGCCAACGAGAGGCCGAGCAGGATGATCGTGGCGATCATCCCGGATAGGGCGATCCCGATGCCCATCGCGCCCATCGCGATGAACGGGCGCGCCTCGTCAATGCGACGGGCCGCCAACAGGCGGCGGTGATCAATCTCGGCCCGCACCAGATCCGTGCTGTCATCGATCAGCCGCCCGAACAGTTCCTTGACCGACTCGTCGTCGTCAGGGCCTGCATCGTTGAGGGGCGGTTCATCTTGGGCGGTGCCATTGGTCATGCGTGGTTTTCCGGTCAGGCAGCGGTGGGGGCGTCGGTCGGGCTGGTGTCCGTCGCCGGTTCGTCGCTGTTACCCGACTTCATCATCCGTGCCAGCAGGAAACCAGCAGCGGCGGCCGCGCCAATGGCGACAGCCGGGCGCTTGCGCACGAAATCGCGGGTATTATCGACCAGTTCGCCGACATCCTTGGCGCGCAGATCCACCGCGAGGGCGGCCAGCGTGCCGGCCATATCGGTGAGATATTGCGGATATTTATCGCCAAGCTTCTCGCGCAGCTTGGCCGAGACCTCATCGGTGAGGCTGGTCAGGTTTTCGAGCAGTTCGGACGCTTTTTCCTTGCCGAGATGGGCAAATTCCTGCGCCTTGGCTGTGGCCTGATCGCGTAACGAAGGGCTTGCCGTCTCATCCGTCGCGCTATTCAACTCGACCGGCGTGATGACGGCGGGAGCAGTTGCGGGGGCGAGGTTGTCCGCCGGGGTCGTCGGTTCATCCATCTTCCAACTCCTTCGCTATGCGCGGCCAAGCTGCCGCTACTTCTTCAAATATGGGCGGCTTTGTTGCGGGATGCCAGTAGGACAGGTCGGAATGGCAAGAAAAATTATGGCCTTTTGCGACAAAATGCCTATGGAGCGCGATCAGGAGTTTCAACGGCTTCCCGCCTTCAATCATGTGGAGCAATCGAACATGACCGCCATCATCAATATTCACGGCCGCCAGATCATCGACAGCCGTGGCAATCCGACCGTCGAAGTCGATGTCCTGCTGGAAGACGGCAGCTTTGGCCGTGCTGCTGTGCCGTCGGGCGCATCGACCGGCGCGCATGAAGCCGTCGAACTGCGTGACGGCGACAAGAGCCAGTGGCTCGGCAAGGGTGTTTTGAAGGCGGTTGCGGCCGTGAACGGCGAAATCGCCGATGCGATCACCGGCATGGAAGCCGAAGATCAGCAAGAGATCGACGCGCGCATGATCGAACTCGACGGCACGCACAACAAGGCGCGGCTTGGCGCCAATGCCATTTTGGGCGTGTCGCTGGCGGTCGCCAAGGCCGCTGCCGAGGCGCGCGGCCTGCCGCTCTATCGCTATGTCGGTGGGGTTTCGGCCCATGTGCTGCCGGTGCCGATGATGAACATCATCAACGGCGGCGCCCATGCGGATAATCCCATCGATTTTCAGGAATTCATGATCATGCCGGTCGGTGCGCCGACGCTGGCCGAAGCCGTGCGCTGGGGTGCGGAAATCTTCCACACGCTGAAGAAGAAGCTGCACGACAAGGGCTTGTCGACCTCGGTCGGCGATGAAGGCGGCTTTGCACCGAATCTCGCCAGCGCGCCCGATGCGCTCGACTTCGTGATGGAGTCGATCGAAGCCGCTGGTTACAAGCCGGGTGAAGATGTCGTGATCGCGCTCGATTGCGCCTCGACCGAATTCTTCAAAAATGGTGCCTATCATTTTGAAGGTGAGGGCAAGGTCCGCACCCCGGCGGAAATGGCCGATTATCTTGCCGATTTGTGCGCACGCTATCCGATCCTGTCGATCGAAGACGGCATGAGCGAGGATGATTTCGAAGGCTGGAAGCTGCTCACCGACAAGATCGGCGACAAGGTCCAACTGGTCGGTGACGATCTGTTCGTGACCAACCCGGCCCGTCTCTCGGACGGCATCAGCCAGGGTCTCGCCAATTCGATCCTGATCAAGGTCAACCAGATCGGCACGCTGACGGAAACGCTGGAAGCCGTGAACATGGCCCATCGCGCGCGTTATACCTCGGTTATGTCGCATCGTTCGGGTGAGACCGAGGATTCGACGATTGCCGATCTCGCGGTCGCCACCAACTGCGGTCAGATCAAGACCGGCTCGATGGCGCGGTCGGACCGGTTGGCGAAATACAACCAGCTGATCCGCATTGAGGAAGAGCTTGGGCCGATCGCGCGCTATGCCGGTAAATCAATTTTTGCGAAATAAGGCTTGAATCCGCGCCTTGCGTGTGATTCATTAAAAATTATGACAGCACCCCGCGAAATGCTCTTTCTGTTACGCAAGGCCGCAGCCCCGGCATTGGCGTTGCTCGTCATTGCGAATTTCGCGGGCTATGCTCTTTTTGGGTCGAATGGCCTGCTGGCCCTGACCGATTATCACGACCGGATTGCGTTGAAGCAGAAGGAACTGGTGATTGTGCAGCGCGAGCGGGCCAATCTCGCCAATCAGGTGCGGTTGCTCAACCCGACCAATGTCGATCCGGACTATGCCGATGAGCTGGTCCGCAAGAAGACCGGGCAGGTCCGCAAGGACGAATTCATCATGCCGGTCGAATAATCGGCTAATGGATGACGAAGGCTGATTGAGCGGGCGGGGCCTTAAAGTCCGGTCCTCAAATCACGACAATCGATTGCAAAATCACCCCTCAATGCCTAAAAGGCGTTGTGTTGCGTGCCGTCCCCAACTACAAAAAATCCTTCTTCCCCTCCCCAGAAGAAAGAGAAACCTTATTTTGGCCCGAAAACCCGCATCAGCGCCCGCTGCACCTTCCCGCGCGGACGCGAGCGCGCCTGACAGGCGTCAGCCCCCTGTGCCGCAGCGCCACGCTGCCAAGCTTGACGAAATGCTCGAATTTTACCGCCAGATGGTGCTCATCCGGCGGTTTGAGGAGCGCGCTGGCCAACTCTATGGCCTTGGCCTGATCGGCGGCTTCTGCCACCTTTATATCGGGCAAGAGGCCGTCGTGGTCGGCATGCAGTCGGCGATTACGCCGGGCAAGGATAGCGTGATCACCGGCTATCGCGACCATGGCCATATGCTCGCACTCGGCATTGATCCCAATGTCGTGATGGCCGAACTCACGGGGCGTGCCGCCGGCATTTCCCGGGGCAAGGGTGGGTCGATGCACATGTTTTCGGTCGATCATGGCTTTTACGGCGGCCATGGCATTGTTGGCGCGCAGGTGTCGCTTGGCACCGGGCTGGCGTTCAAGCACAAATATGCCGAGGATGGCGGCGTCAGCCTGACCTATTTCGGCGATGGTGCGTCGAATCAGGGCCAGGTCTATGAATGTTTCAACATGGCCGAACTGTGGAAGCTCCCGATCATCTATGTGATCGAGAACAACCAATATGCGATGGGCACGTCGATCAACCGCGCCTCGGCTGAGGATCAGCTCTACCGTCGTGGCGAAAGCTTCCGCATCCCGGGCATTCAGGTCGACGGCATGGATGTGCTTGCGGTGCGTGGTGCCGCCAGTGCCGCGGTGGAATGGGTCAAGGGCGGCAATGGGCCGATCATCTTGGAGATGAAGACCTATCGCTATCGCGGCCACTCAATGTCCGATCCTGCCAAATATCGCTCCAAGGAAGAGGTGCAGGAGGTCAAGGAAAACCGCGACCCGATCGACCATCTGAAGGCCGAACTGATCGACCATGGCGCGACCGAAGAACAATTGCGTGCCATCGACAAGGAGATCCGGGCGATTGTGACCGCATCGGCTGATTTCGCCGAACAGGCGCAGGAACCCGGCGTGGCCGAACTCTTTACCGATGTGCTGGTGGGGCAATATTGATGTCGATGGAACTGAAAATGCCAGCCCTGTCGCCGACGATGGAAGAGGGCACGCTGGCCAAATGGCTGGTGAAAGAAGGTGATGAGGTCAAGGCGGGCGATGTGCTGGCCGAAATCGAAACCGACAAGGCGACGATGGAATTCGAAACGGTGGACGACGGCGTGATCGGTAAGATCCTCATTGCCGCCGGGACAGAGAATGTGAAGGTCGGCACGCCGATTGCGCTGCTGGAAGGTGAGGGGCTGGAGTCCGCCCCGGCCGCGGCAGCAGCACCGGCGCCTGTCGCGGTCGCGGTCGCTGCACCCGAAGCAGTAGCGCCCGCGCCTAAGCCAGCGCCTGCACCGGTCTTGGTCCCCGAGGCAAGCTATGATGGCCCCACCGTGCGCCTGACGGTGCGCGAGGCGCTGCGTGATGCGATGGCGGAAGAAATGCGCCGGGATGATCGCGTGTTCGTGATGGGCGAGGAAGTCGCCCAATATCAGGGCGCGTATAAGGTAACGCAGGGCCTGCTCGATGAATTCGGGGCAAAGCGGGTGATCGATACGCCGATTACCGAACATGGCTTTGCCGGTATCGGCGCGGGCGCGGCGATGGCCGGTATTCGCCCGATCATCGAGTTCATGACGTTCAACTTCGCGATGCAGGCGATTGACCACATCATCAACTCGGCGGCCAAGACCAATTACATGTCCGGCGGCCAGATGCGTTGCCCGATTGTGTTCCGCGGCCCGAACGGCGCGGCATCGCGCGTCGGTGCGCAGCATAGCCAAAATTATGCGCCATGGTATGCGGCGGTGCCGGGCTTGATCGTGATGGCCCCTTATGATGCGGCGGATGCCAAGGGCATGCTCAAGGCGGCGATCCGGTCGGAAGACCCGGTCGTGTTCCTTGAAAATGAGCTGCTCTATGGCCAAAGCTTCGACGTGCCCGCGCAGGACGATCTCATCGTCCCGATCGGCAAGGCGCGGATCATGCGCGAAGGCCGGGATGTGACCTTGGTCAGCTATTCAATCGGCGTCGGCATTGCGCTTGATGCGGCCAACCAACTGGCAGCCGAGGGCATTGAGGCGGAGGTCATCGACCTGCGCACGCTTCGTCCGCTGGATACCCAGGCGATTCTGGCATCGGTGGCGAAGACCAACCGGCTGGTGGTGGTGGAAGAAGGCTGGCCCGCCTGTTCCATCGCATCAGAGGTGATGGCCGTGGTCATGGAACAGGGCTTTGACGATCTGGATGCCCCGGTGTTGCGTGTCACCAATGCCGATGTGCCCTTGCCCTATGCCCATAATTTGGAAAAGCTGGCCCTTGTGAAGGCTGCTGATGTCGTCGCGGCGGTGAAGAAGGTCTGTTACCGGTAACGGCGCGATCGGCGCAGGAACAAAAAGGGGGAGGGGAAGCATGTGCTTCTCCTCCCCCTTTGATGTCGGAATCAGCCGTTGGTCGCGGCGATCAGGCGCCCATGGCGATGAATTTTTCCCGCCGTTGCTTGCGTAGCTTGTCGGCAGAAACCGTGCCAAGCGATTTGAGTTCCTCGGCAATCGCCATGCGCAAATTGGCGATGGCCGCCGCCGGATCGCGATGCGCGCCGCCGACGGGTTCTGGCACGACGCGATCAATCACGCCGAGCGCCTTGAGGTGCGGGGCGGTGATGCGCATCGCTTCTGCCGCGTCTGAAGCCTTGTCGGCGGTGCGCCACAGGATCGATGCGCAGCCTTCCGGCGAGATCACGGCATAGACCGCATGTTCGAACATCAAGACCCGGTTGGCGGCCGCCAGCGCGACCGCGCCGCCCGAGCCACCTTCACCGACAATCGCGGCGACCATCGGCACGCCAAGCTTGAGACAGGCTTCGGTCGAGCGCGCAATGGCTTCGGCCTGACCGCGCTCTTCGGCCTGAATGCCGGGAAACGCGCCGGCGGTATCAACCAGCGTCACCACCGGAATATTGAAGCGGTCGGCCAGTTCCATCAGGCGAATCGCTTTACGATAGCCTTCCGGCTTGGCCATGCCGAAATTGTGGCGGAGCCGGCTGGCGGTATCATCGCCCTTTTCATGGCCGATCACCATCACGCGCTGGCCGTTGATCCGGCCAAGACCGCCGATAATGGCCTGATCGTCGGCAAAGGCGCGATCACCGGCCAAGGGCATGAAGTCTTCGACCATGCCCGCGACATAATGCTTGAAATGCGGCCGCTCCGGATGGCGGGCGACCAGCGCCTTCTGCCATGGGCTTAGCTTCGCATAGAGATCCGATTGCAGCCTGTCGGCCTTGGCCTCAAGCTTCTGGATTTCGGCATCGATGTTGATCGAACCGCTTGCGCCGGTCTCTCGCAGCTCCGCGATCCGGGCGTGCAGTTCTGCGAGTGGCTTTTCAAAGTCGAGATAACTGATCATGGCCTGTTCGCTTAAGGATTGGGGGGCGTCTCGTCAACGAGCGGGTGTCGGCTGTTGACCAGTTCTTCAAGATGCTGCGTCCCGACATGGGTGTAAATCTGCGTGGTCGCGATGTCGGCATGGCCGAGCAGCGTCTGCAACGCCCGCAAGTCTGCGCCGCCTTCAAGCAGATGCGTGGCGAATGCGTGGCGCAGCACATGCGGGCTGATCCGCTCTGGCGCGATCCCTGCTTCGGCGGCAAGGGCGCGCACAAGCTGGAATAGCCGCACGCGGCTGAGAAAAGATTTGCCCGAGGGAAAGAGATAGGGCGAGTCGCTGGGAACCATCATCCGCCAGTGCAGCACCGCTTGGCGGGCGCGGTCGGATACCGGCACCAGCCGTTCCTTGCCGCCCTTGCCGCGCAAAATGATAAAGGGCTGATCAACGCGCACCGCTTCACGCGGCAGGCTCACCAGTTCGGTCGCGCGCAAGCCCGAGCCATAAAGCAGTTCGATCAGCGCCAGCAGCCGCAGATTTTGGGCGTCGGCTCGCTCCGCGACGCGTTCGGCGAGCCGTGCAAACAGGGCGGTGATGTCCGCATGGCTCAACACCCTTGGCAGGCTGCGGTGCGCGCCGGGGCGCGGCAGCGCGGCCGAGGGATCATCCGGGCGATGGCCTTCCTCAAAGAGAAAGGCGAAGAACCGCCGCAGTGCGGATGATTTGCGCGACACGGACGAGGTTGCGAGTTCGGCCCAGCCGGCCGCTAGTCGGGTCAGATCATCGCGATCCGCGACCGATAACCGGCCGCCCAGCACTTCTGAGGCACCGGCAAGGTCGGTGCGATAGGCGAGCAGTGTGTTGCGCGCGCAGCCGCGTTCAGCCGCCAGCATTTCGGCAAAGGCATCGATCAGCCGCCGGTCCTGGCCGGATGCCGGGCTGGCGGCACCGGTCATGCCCGGGTGATCGCCTCGACCGCGATCAGCCGCGCATAAGGTTCCAGCCCGACCAGCTTCATCG
The DNA here is from genome assembly GCA_903821605.1 of uncultured Sphingomonadales bacterium. Taxonomy (GTDB): domain Bacteria; phylum Pseudomonadota; class Alphaproteobacteria; order Sphingomonadales; family Sphingomonadaceae; genus Alteraquisediminimonas. The sequence continues at coordinate 132,051 of CAIJLZ010000013.1, forward strand.
CCCGGCAAATATGGAACAGGTGGCTGGCGGGAATATCCGCCCAGCTTTTCGCCTGCATCCCCGTTGCCGCGAGCAGGGCCACGGTGCCCGGCTGGCCACGTTCGGCAGCCAGCATGATCGCCTTGGCCCATGCAGTATGGATGACAATATCCAGCCCGGCTTCATCGGCGGCCTTGCGCGCATCGCCGGGCGACAAACGACCAAGCCCGGCCATGCCCGCCACCAGCAGGCGGCCGCGATGGCCATTATCGCTATCATCGTTGGAGAGATAATCCTTCACCCGCCCGAATTCGGCCGTGCCGCCAGAACGCGGTAGTGCGAGTGACAGCGCGGCCCATGCCTGTTCGGTCGCCTGATCATCCATTCGGGCGATGATGGGTTCCCATTTGGCGGCCTGACGATCAAAACCGGCACTCAATAAGGCAGGAATAATCCGATTGATGTCGCTTTGAAACGCGACATGCGGCGGGAGATAGGCTGCCGCCCGCGCCGTCAGCAGCAGCGCCGCATAACGGCCTGGCTCGTCTTCCGGCTCTTCCCACAGCTTGCGCAACGCCTGCAACCGATCCTCAAGCGGACCGGCATAAGCACGGCGCAACAGGTCTGCGGGACTGTCGACGAATTCTACCGGATCAACGCCGATCGCCGATCCACCATAGATATCGACCAGCGACTGGGACGAAAATACGCCCATCACCGCCGCCTGCCGCGCAACATCGAGCCGTGCGGCGAACGGCACCATCGGGGCGCGGGCCTGCCATGCCAGCGCATAAGGCCCCATGCCAGCAATCAGCTTGGGCGGAATTTCCACCGCCACCGCATTGGCCAGACCAAACCGCCAGTTGGTCAGCTTATCGACCCCGCTCCATTCGATCTTGACGGCGCGGCGACCATTGACCCCGGCACCGACGACTTTTTCGGCCAGCAGCACGTCAATCGATTGATCGCCCTGCCGCATGCGGGCTCGGTCGATCAGCGCGCTCGCCTGCGCCGCTTCGCCGGACAGGGCGGCGCACATGGCCTCAGCCAGCGACCATTGCGGGTCCTTGCTGATCGCAAGCGCGGGCTGCACCAATGGGCAAAGCGCCATCGGATCGGCGGTGGCCAAAGCGGCATTGGCCCCGACATCGAGCAACCGTGGCGTGAAGCGGTGGACATCGACCGACTGGACCAGCGCGCGGGCGGCATCTGCTTCACCCATGCGCAACAAGAGATTGGCGCGCTCCGCCACCCAATCCGCCGGGGTGACGCCGCGCGGCGTGCGGACCTGACTCAACAGCGTCCGGCGCAACAGGATGGAGGCCCAGCGCGACGCAATCGGCGCGTCCATGTCGTGCATCAGCGACATGACATAGCGCGGCTTCAGCCCGCCAAAGGCGTTCTCACCCAGCCCGCCATGGGCAGGCGTCAACCGGCCGATCTTGTCGACCCGCCGCAGCGCCGCCGGGGGCATTTCATAGGTGGCGGGCTTTTCCGCCGTTGTCGTTGCATCGATTAGCGCGGCATCGGCGGCGAGATCGCCCGTCACGTTACCGCTCGCCGCGAGCGCCGCCTTGGCCGCCTCATCAGATGCGGGAAGCTTGATATCCGCCACGCCGCCCGTTTTGGGACGGGCAGCACCCGAAGCCGACGCCGGCGCGTTCGATGCAGTGGGCGCGGCACTTGGCTGCACCGGTTCGCCAAAGCCCTCGGGCAGGAGCGATTCCGGATTGCCTTGGCTCAGCGCCGGATAGCCGAGCGCAAACAGGCTGGCCCCCGCCAAGGCCCCGGCTAAGGCAATATGGCGCAACTGGGGACGCAGCTTAGGACGCATTGGTCGTGCTGGTCGGCGTGACCGGGATCGAAATCGTCTGGACTGGCTGTTGCGTGTTGATGCCAGCAAAGAAAAAGGCGCCGCCCACAATGACGGTGACGAGAATGAGCAACACCCAGACAGATCGCGACATGCTGTACCCTTGATTTCGAATTTTTGATCGAAGCCCTTTTGCCCCAATCCCTCATGCTGTGTATAGCCCCTTCACGATGACCACTGATGCAGCCCCCCTGGCCATTGACGGCGCATATAAACCTGATCGCCCGATCGCACTGATCGGGATGATGGGGAGCGGCAAGTCGACGATCGGCAAGCGGCTGGCGACGGCATTGGATATTCCATTCGTTGATTCTGATCAGGCGATTGAGGATGCGGCAGGCTGCACCATTGCGGAAATCTTTGCGCAATATGGCGAGAAAGAGTTTCGGGATGGCGAACGCCGGGTGATTCAGCGGCTGGTCGATGGTCGGCCCAAGGTGATCGCCACCGGTGGCGGTGCGTTTATCCAGCCGGAAACGCGCCAGTTGCTGCTCGATAAATCATTGGTGATCTGGCTTGATGCTGAACTCGATACATTGGTCGAGCGGGTGTCGCGTCGCGGGGGGCGTCCGCTGCTTGACGGCAAGGACCCGCGCGAGGTGCTGGCCCGGCTGCTGGCCGAGCGCAACCCGATTTACGCCGAGGCGCATATTCGTATTCCCAGCAAGCCGGTGCCGCACGAGGCCGCCGTGCGAAGCATATTGGAGGTCTTGAAGCAGCAATGACGATCGTGCCGGTAGCGCTGGGTGGGCGCAGCTATGACATTCGCATTGAAGCCGGGGCGCTTGATCGCGCGGGCGAGCTGCTGTCACCATTCATCAAGCGTGGACGCGCCATTGTCATTACCGACCGTCATGTTGCCGATCTTTGGCTTGCGCGGTTGGAAGCGGCACTCGCCGCCACCGGGGTGCAGGTTGAACCGATCATCCTGCCGCCGGGCGAAAGCACCAAAAGCTGGTCCCAATTGGAAGCGCTAACGGATCGCTTGCTGGAACTCGGCGTTGAACGCGCGGATGCGATCATTGCCTTGGGCGGCGGCGTGATGGGCGATCTCGTTGGTTTTGCCGCTGCGATTCTCAAGCGCGGTTGCGACTTCATCCAGATTCCGACCAGCTTATTGGCTCAGGTTGATTCGAGCGTCGGCGGCAAGACCGCAATCAACAGCAAGGCGGGCAAGAATCTGATCGGTGCGTTTCACCAGCCGGTGCATGTGCTGATCGACCCGAATGTGCTCGACACATTGCCGCCACGCGAATTGCGTGCGGGCTATGCCGAGGTGATCAAATATGGCGTGATTTCGGATCGCGGCTTTTTTGACTGGTGTCTCGCCAATGGGGCTGCTTTGCTGGCGGGCGATGCCGATGCGCGTCGCGTGGCGATTGCCAAGAGCGTGGCCGCCAAGGCTGAAATCGTCGCGGCAGATGAGCGCGAGACGCTCGACCGTCGCGCGCTGCTCAATCTTGGCCATACTTTCGGCCATGCGCTGGAAGCCGAAATGGGCTTTTCAAGCGCGCTGCTCCATGGGGAGGCGGTTGCCGTCGGCATGGTATTGGCGCTGCGTTATAGCGCGCGGATCGGCATGGGGCCGCTGGGCGATGCGGATGAGCTGGCGCGTCATTTCAAGGCGATGGACATGGCCTATGACCTTGCATCCGCCGGGATTCGCGCGCGCGGCGAGACACTGGTTCACCATATGCTGCATGACAAGAAGATGGCGGGCGGCAAGCTGCCCTTCATCCTGTGCCATGGCATTGGCGATGCGCGGGTCGAAAAGGGTGTGGAACTCGCCGATGTGGCGGCGTTTCTCGACGCCGAGCAGCTATAGCTGAGGGGCGCGGCGGGCCAGTACCAGCCAGCCGATGACCAGCGTAACCCCGCCGATGGGCGTCACCGCACCCAACCAACGCGGCGCGCCGAGCGCCATGGCATATAATGTCCCGGCAAAAATCCAGCCGCCGACGAGGAACAACAGGATCGGCAGGCGCGCGGCGGGTTTGTTTTCCAACGTCAGCAGCAGTGCGAGCGCGACCGCCAAATGGAGCAACTGGTAAGATGAGCCGGTGCGCGCCCATTCGGCGGCCTTGCCTGTTAGGCCATGCGCGCCAAAAGCCCCGGCCAAGACGGCAAGGGCGCCGCTGATCCCGATCACGCGTAACCAGCTTGGCTTCGTCATGTGCGTTGCGCCTCCAGCGCCTGTTCGATGGCGGCCGCCATTGCTTCAAATGGCAGGCGGATCGAGGGGTGACGCGCGGCATGGGGCCGGGCAGGGGCGAAGATATCAAGCCCCGGCCAATCGCCCGCATCGTCGCACTGACCCGCCAGAAAGGCCGTCAGCCTATCGCGCGCGGCGGTCACCTCATCTAATGTCATGCCGATGGCGGATGTTCCCATCAGCGCCGCCGAGGCCTGACCCAGCGCACAGGCCCGCACCTCTTGACCCAGCGCCGCGATCCGCCCCTGATCATCCAGCGCAACATCGACGGTGATGCGGCTGCCGCAGATCGGCGAGCGCCGCTCGGCAGTGCCATGCGGTGCGGTCAGTCGGACATGGTGCGGGATGCTTGTCGCCAGCCGGAGAATATCGGCATTATAGAGCGGGGCGCTCATGCGTCGTCCTTGGCGCGGCCTTCGGTGCTTTTGGTGTTTTTGGGATCGCTCTTGATGGCATCGCCCCGGCGCTGTTCGACAAAATCGATGATGGCGCGGCTACTGGCCTGCAACAGCGGATAGGTCTTGGATTTGCCAATCCATTCCGGCCGCGCGGCCGCGCCGCCCCAGATCACATCGGTGCCGAGATTGGCGACGAGGTAAATCAGCGTCGCTGCCAACAGCCCCTTGATCGCGCCAAAGCCAAGCCCAAGCACCCGATCCATCGGTCCCAACAGGCTGTTGCGCGTGCCATTGCCCAGCTTGCTGGCCGCCAGTCGCCCACCGCCACCGATCACGATGATGATCGCAAAAAAAGCGACGACCGACGCCGCGGCATAGTTGGTATCGGCGAGGTCCATGATCTTATTGGCCAGCGGGCCATGAAAAACCTTAAGCATGAAGATCACCAGCACCCAAGTCGCAAGCGACATGGCCTCATGCACAAAACCGCGCATAAAGCCGAAAAAAGCGCCAAGTCCCATCAGGATGATGACGATCATATCAAGTGAAGTGAATGCGGACATCCTGTGTTCCTACCCCCGACCCAATAACGCGTCAACGAAGCGGTCGAGCCGGCCAAGCATTTGCATGTTCAGCCCATGGCTTTCTTTGCTGGTGCCGCTTGGCAGATAGGCCCGTTCGAACCCGAGCTTGGCCGCTTCCTTAAGCCGGAGATTGGCATGGGCCACGGGGCGAATTTCGCCGGATAGCGAGATTTCGCCAAAGGCGATGGCGGTCGCGGGCAAGGGGCGTTCCGCCAATGCCGAGACCAAGGCCGCCGCCACGGCAAGATCCGCCGCAGGATCAGTGATGCGATAGCCGCCCGCGACATTGAGATAGACTTCGCACGACGAAAAGCTGAGGCCGCAGCGTGCTTCCAGCACCGCCAAGATCATCGACATGCGCCCGCTATCCCAGCCAACGACAGCGCGGCGCGGGGTGGCGCCGCTCGCGAGGCGGACGGTCAGCGCCTGAATTTCGACCAACACCGGGCGCGTGCCTTCCAGTGCCGGGAACACCACCGCGCCCGTCACGGATTCGTCGCGCTGCGTAAGGAAGAGCGAGGAGGGGTTGCCGACTTCATCCAACCCATCTTCGCTCATCGCGAACACGCCAATTTCCTCGGTGCCGCCAAAGCGGTTCTTGATCGCGCGCAGGATGCGATATTGGTGGCTGCGCTCGCCCTCGAACGACAATACGGTATCGACCATATGTTCCAGCACGCGCGGCCCGGCGATGGAGCCGTCCTTGGTGACATGGCCAACCAGCACCAGCGTGGTGCTGCGTTCCTTGGCGAAGCGGATCAGTTCCTGTGACGAGGCCCGCACCTGGCTCACGGTGCCGGGCGCGCCCTCGATCACATCAGAATGCATGGTCTGGATCGAATCGATCACCAGCAGATCAGGCGCTGGCCCGGCCTCCAATGTGGTGAGAATATCGCGCACCGAGGTGGCGCTGGCGAGTTGCACCGGGGCATCGCCAAGCCCCAACCTCATCGCACGCAGCCGGACCTGATCGCTCGCCTCTTCACCGCTGATGTAAATGACGCTGCCGCCCGCCCGTGCGATGCGCGCCGCGGCCTGAAGCAGCAGGGTCGATTTGCCGATGCCGGGATCACCACCGATCAAAATCGCGGAACCCGCTACCAGTCCGCCGCCCAGCGCGCGGTCGAATTCGCCAATGCCGGTCGGGCGGCGCGGCGGCAGGGGGGTCGGGACATCAAGGCTGGCCAGCTTGATCGCCTGCCCCCCGGCCCGCAGATGATGCTTGGCCGCAAAGGGGGTGGCGTTGACAGCGGCTTCCTCGCTCAACGAATTCCACGCGCCGCAATCGCCGCATTGGCCCTGCCAGCGAGGCGTAACAGACCCGCAGGCCGCACAGACATAACGTTTTTGAGGCTTTGCCATAGGCACGGGTGGTATCAGAACAAGACGGGAACGGGAAGGGCCTTGTGACTGCAATGTCCGGGAAAGCGGATGGATGGCGCTTCCCCCTGCTGGGGGCTGGCCCCTTTGCCTCAACTCTTCTGGCGTGCGTCTTTTCTCGCCTGCATGCTCGCCCGGAAACGCGCGGCCCAGCCCGGGCGTTCGGCCTGTTCGCCACGCGCCAGCACCAGCGCATCCGCCGTGACATTGCGGGTCACGACCGAACCCGCGCCGACAATCGCGCCATCGCCAATCGTGACCGGGGCGACCAGTGCAGAATTGGAGCCGATGAACGCGCCTTTGCCGATCACGGTCTGATATTTGAAGAAACCATCATAATTGCAGGTGATGGTGCCAGCGCCGATATTCGCCTTTTCGCCCACCTCGGCGTCGCCGATATAGGAGAGATGATTGACCTTGGCGCCCTTGCCGAGCTTGGCGTTTTTGATCTCGACAAAATTGCCGACCTTGGCATGTTCGCCAATGTCTGCGCCGGGCCTTAGCCGCGCATAAGGGCCGATGTCGGCATGGTGTGCGACGGTCGCGCCTTGTAGATGGCTGAAGGCGTGAATGGTGACACCATCGCCAATCGTGACGCCCGGCCCGAAGATTACATGGGGTTCCACCACCACGTCGCGGCCCAATTGGGTGTCATGGCTGAACCAGACGGTTTCAGGGGCGATCAGCGTGGCGCCATCTGCCATCGCCTGCAAGCGGCGGCGGTCCTGCCAATCGCGTTCGACGGCGGCGAGTTCGGCCCGGCTATTGATCCCGGCGACTTCCCATGCGGCGGTTTCGATCACCGCAGAGGGACGGCCATCGGCCAGCGCGATCATCACAATGTCGGGGAGATAATATTCCTGCGCCGCATTGTCATTGCCGACCCGCGCCAGCAGCGACCACAGATCCTTGGCGCGCACCGCCATCAGCCCGGAATTGCACAGGTTAACCGCGCGTTCCGCCGGGTTGGCATCCTTATATTCAACCATCTTGACGATGCGGCCATCGTCATCGGCAATGATCCGGCCATAAGCGAGCGCATCATCGGGCCTAAAACCGAGCACGACCACCGCCGGATGGTCCGCGCCATGCAGCCGTTCGACCATGCGCCGCATGGTGTCGGCGGTGACGAGCGGCACATCGCCGAACATGATCAGCACATCGCCGTCAAATCCCTGAAGCGCGTCTTCGGCCTGCTGCACGGCATGGGCAGTGCCCAACTGCGGCTCCTGCGTCGTGAAATCGGCCTTGGCGGCAGCGAGCATGGTCTCCACCTGATCGCGGCCCGCACCGGTGACGATCACCTTGCGCGCCACCTCAAGCCTGTCGAGATGCCCGAGGAGATGCGCGATCATCGGTTGGCCGGCAAGCGGGTGCAGCACCTTGTGGAGATCGGATTTCATGCGGGTGCCCTTGCCAGCGGCAAGGATGACAGCGGCAAGCGGAGCGGGTGACGGCATCAAGGTGAAACTCTCTTGGTCTGAACCAATGGCAATGCCGCTTCTCTGCCATCAATTTCTTGCCATGGCCAGTGCATCCGGGGCATGGGCAGGGCATGAACCAGCCATTCCCTTTCCAGATCGTCGGCTTTGACCTTGATGGTACGCTGCTCGACACCAGCGGCGACCTTGCCGCGGCAATGAACCATGCGCTCAACCATGTTGGCCGGGCCGCCGTGCCGGTGGAGGAGGTGCGCCACCTTGTCGGGCGCGGGGCCAAGGTCATGCTGGAACAGGGGCTGGGGCGCACCGGCGGCATGGATGAGGATTTGCTCAAGGCCGCCTATCCGGTGCTGCTTGATTATTACGAGCGCAACATCTGCGTCCATAGCCATGCGTTCGCCGGGATGGAGGCGGCGCTGGAGCGGTTGAGCGATCAGGGCGTGACCCTTGCCGTTGTCACCAACAAATTCGAGCGCTTCGCCGTCAAGCTGTTGCATGAAATCGGCCTCGCGCCGCGTTTTGCGACGATTATCGGTGGCGATACCATGGGGCCGGGCAAGGCCAAGCCGGATGCTGCCCCGATCAACGAGATGATCGCGCGCTGCGGTGGTGGCCGGGCGGCCTTTGTCGGCGATAGCACCGCCGACACGGGCGCGGCGAGGAATGCGGGCATTCCATCGGTCGGTGTCGGCTTTGGCTTTCTCAACGGCACGCTGGCGGATCTCGCGGCGGATGCGACGATCGATCATTTCGACGAGCTGCACGACTGTCTGCTGCGCCTCGGCTGATCGCCAGCAAACCGGCGCTATTCCCCGAAGAAGCAAAGAAAAACCCCGCCCGGATTGCGCCGGACGGGGTCGTTCCCAATTTAACGGTGATCAGTCTTACATCACACCATGGGCCAGTGCTGCCAACAGCAGCAACGCCACGATGTTCGTGATCTTGATCATCGGGTTGACGGCGGGGCCAGCCGTATCCTTGTACGGATCGCCGACGGTGTCGCCGGTCACGGCTGCCTTATGCGCTTCCGAACCCTTGCCACCATGATGGCCGTCTTCGATGTACTTTTTCGCATTGTCCCATGCGCCACCGCCCGAGGTCATCGAGAGGGCGACGAACAGGCCGCTGACAATCACGCCGAGCAGCAGCGCGCCAAGCGACGCAAAGCCATTGGCCTGACCGGCAACCGCGGTGATCACGAAATAGACCACAATCGGAGCCAGTACCGGCAGCAGCGACGGGATGATCATTTCCTTGATCGCGGCCTTGGTGACAAGGTCAACCGTGCGGGCATAGTCCGGACGGCTGGTGCCGGCCATAATGCCCTTGTTGGTGGCGAACTGGTCGCGCACGTCCTTGACCACATCGCCCGCAGCACGCCCCACTGCGGTCATGCCCATCGCGCCGAACAGATAGGGGAGCAGCGCCCCTAGCAGCAGGCCAACGATGACATAGGGATTCTCAAGGCTGAAATCGACCACCAGATTGGGGAAGAAGGCCTTGAGGTCGGTCGTATAGGCCGCGAACAGGACCAGTGCGGCAAGACCGGCGGAACCGATGGCATAGCCCTTGGTCACCGCCTTGGTGGTGTTGCCAACGGCATCCAGCGCGTCCGTCTTGGCGCGGACCGAGTCGTCAAGACCGGCCATTTCGGCAATGCCACCGGCATTGTCGGTCACCGGGCCATAAGCGTCGAGCGCGACGACCATGCCCGCCAGCGCCAACATCGCAGTGGCGGCAAAGGCGATGCCGATCAGGCCCGCCAATTTGAACGCCACGATGATGCCCACGCAGATCACGACCGTCGGCAGGGCGGTCGCTTCAAGGCTGATTGCCAGACCCTGAATGACGTTGGTGCCGTGGCCGGTTTCCGAAGCCTTGGCGATCGAACGGACCGGACGGTAGCTGGTGCTGGTATAATATTCGGTGATCCACACGATCAGACCGGTGACGGCAAGGCCGACGAGCATGCAGTAGAACAGCGTGCGTCCGGTAAAGCCGCCGGTGCCATCAAGATTGGCACCGATTATGGTTCCCATATCACCCAGCGAATGGGCGGTGGCCCACCAGATTGCCGGGATGGAGAGCAGCGCGGTGACGAGGAAGCCCTTGTACATCGCGCCCATGATCGAGTTGTTCGAGCCGAGCTTGACGAAATAGGTGCCGATGATCGATGTCACGATGCACACGCCACCGACCAGCAGCGGCAAGGTCATCAGCGGCGCGAGCATGTCGCCCGCCGAATTGCCGAGCAACAGCGCGACCAGCACCATGGTGGCGCCCACGGTCACGACATAGGTTTCGAACAAGTCAGCCGCCATGCCGGCGCAGTCGCCGACATTGTCGCCGACATTGTCTGCAATCACAGCCGGGTTACGGGGATCATCTTCCGGGATACCGGCTTCGACCTTGCCCACAAGATCCGCGCCGACGTCCGCCGCTTTGGTGAAGATGCCGCCGCCGAGACGGGCGAAGATCGAGATGAGCGACGCGCCAAATGCAAGCGCGACCAGTGCATCAACCACCACCCGGTCGTTCACGGCAAGGCCACGAATATCGGTGAGATAGTAAAAGAAGCCTGCAATCGCGAGGAGCGCGAGGCCCGCCACGAGCATGCCGGTGACCGCACCAGCGCGGAACGCCATGGTGAGGCCCGCCTGCAAGCCGGTCGATGCCGCCTGCGCCGTCCGGACGTTGGCACGTACCGAGATGTTCATCCCGATAAAGCCCGCGACGCCCGAAAGCACCGCGCCCAAGACAAAGCCGGTGGCCGATGTCAGGCCAAGCGTCACCGCCACGATAATCGCGACGACCACACCCACCATGCTGATGGTCCGATACTGCCGGCCCAGATAGGCGTTTGCGCCTTCCTGGATCGCACCCGCAATTTCTTGCATCTTCTCATTGCCGGCGGGGCTGGAGAGCACCTGCCTACTTGTGATGAAGCCATAGGCCACGGCCGTCAGACCGAGGAGGATGGCGAGCATTACTACGCTCATTCAGTTAGTCCTTTCCCCTGCTTGTGTAACTCGGTGCGGACTGCAGATTTCCACACTGTGGGAAAGGATTATGAAGTGATTATGGCAAAAGGCAAGAACCCTGGTGGAGATAGCCGAGCCGATCCGGCAACGCTAATATTTCACCATGGTGCAACAGGTTGAGACCATGGCCTGAGGTGACGTCTCCGATCCGGGTGATGCCGATCCGGGCCTCGACCGCCAGCGCCTGCAATAGGTCTTGTGCTTCGGGTGGTGCGGTGAAAAGCAGCTCGTAATCATCCCCGGCCGTCGCGGCGGCGAGCCTGGTTTCCTGCGTGTTTCCGACGAATTCAACGAGTGGCAGCGACAGCGGCACCGCATCGAGCCGGATCGTCAGGCCGACATGGCTCGCCGCCGCGATCCGCCCGGCATCAATCAACAGCCCATCTGACACATCCATCATCGCATGCACATGCGGCGCGATCAGCTTGCCAAGTGCAAGCCGGGGCATTGGCAGGCGATAGCGTTTCAGCAGCAGGCGCGGCCCGTCATCGTTGCGGGCAATCTGCAATCCGGCCCCGGCATCGCCGATCGTACCGGAAACCCATAGCATGTCGCCCGCCTTGGCAGCGCGCCGATCCGGGGCCGTGCCCGGCACGATATGGCCAAGCGCGGTCAATGACAGCGCACGCGGTGCCCCTTCGGGCATGCGCACCGTGTCACCACCCAGCAAGGCCACGCCAAAATGATCAAGCGCCCGGCCAAGCCCCGCGACGAACGCGGCATCCCATTCATCGCTATCGCCCAGCGCATAGCCGGTCAGCACGCCAAAGGGCGTCGCGCCCTTGGCGGCGAGATCGGAAAGATTGACCGCCACCAGCTTCCACGCGACATCGCCGGGTGGGTCGCTTGGCAGGAAATGCACCCCTTCGACGATCATGTCCTTGGTCAGCACGAGATCGCGACCGATCGGAAAGGGGAGGACTGCGGCATCGTCCTCCAGCCCCCGCGCGCCTTCGTGGCTGGGCAGGGCGCGCAGGGATTCGATCAGGGCCGTTTCAGTGGTCATGATGAGGAGATTAACGGATTAGGCGCGACAAGGCCAATGGAGTCCGTCAGATCGCCGTTGTCGAGCCTTAACCAACCGCATCCATCACGGCGGCGCGCAGTTCGGCGATACCGTCGCCGGTCTCGCTCGACGTGGTCAAAATCTCGGGATAGGCCGCGACATGGGTGCGGGCGATGGCGCGGGTTTCTTCCAGCACTACGGCCAAGGCCGTCGGCTTGATCTTGTCCGCCTTGGTCAGCACGATCTGATAGCTGACGGCTGCCTTATCGAGCATTTCCATCAGTTCGACATCGACCGGCTTGATGCCATGGCGGCTATCGATCAAGACCAAGGTGCGCTTCAACACAACGCGGCCGCGCAGATAGTCGTTGATCAGATATTTCCACTTGCGAACCACGTCTTTCGGGGCCTTGGCATAGCCATAGCCCGGCATGTCGACGAGCCGGAAAATCGGCGGCTCGCCCACATCGAAATAGTTCAGTTCCTGTGTCCGGCCCGGCGTCACCGAGGTGCGGGCCAAGCCGTTACGGTTCGTCAACTTGTTGAGCAGCGACGATTTGCCGACGTTCGACCGCCCGGCAAAGGCGACCTCCGCCACATCCGGGTCCGGCAGAAACTGCAGGGCCGGTGCGGATTTCAGGAAGGCGACCGGCCCGGAAAAGACCTTGCGGGCCTGTTCCAGCCGATCATTGTCGTCAATATCCACCCGCCATTATCCCTTTTGGTTCTTCAACACCGGATGAGTGGCGTAGAAATAGCGCTGCTGCGTGATGGTGAACAGGTTGCTCACCACCCAATAGAGTTGGAGACCCGACGCGAAGGGCGCCATCACGAACATCAAGATCCACGGCATCAGGCTGAAGACCTGCTGCTGCACCGGGTCCATCGGGGCCGGGTTCAGCTTGAACTGCGCCCACATCGTGATCCCAAGCAGGATCGGCAGCACGCCGAGCGCGAGGAAAGAAGGCGGGGTGAAATCAAGCAGGCCAAACAGGTTGATCGGGGTCAGCGGGTCCGGTGCAGACAGATCCTTGAGCCACAGTGCGAACGGCTGGTGACGCATTTCGATCGTCAGCGTCAGCACCTTGTAGAGCGCATAGAATATCGGAATCTGCACGAAGATCGGCATGCACCCAGCAAAGGGATTGACCTTTTCCTGCTGGTACAGCGCCATCATTTCCTGCTGGAGCTTGGCCTTATCGTCCTTGTAGCGTTCTTGCAGCAGCTTCACCTTTGGCTGGACAACGCGCATCGCGGCCATGGAACTGAACTGCTTCTGGGCAATCGGGAACATCAGGCCACGGATAGCCATGGTCAACAAGATGATCGCCACGCCAAAATTGCCGACCATGCGGAACAGCCAATCGAGCGTGTAGAAGATCGGCTTTTCAAACCAGTAGAACCAGCCCCAGTCGATCGCCTTGTCGAACTGCACCACGCCATTGTCATGTTGATAGCGTTCCAACAGGCTGACTTCCTTAGCCCCGGCAAAGAAGCGGGTTTCGGAGGTCAGCGTCTTGCCGGGCGACAACAGGCTGGGATTGGCGGGGGTGAGATCGGCTTGATAACGGTCGGCACCGGACAGCGTGAACCGCGCCGCGACATTTGCCTTCTGGTCCGGAATCAGCGCGGTCAGCCAATATTTGTCGGTATAGCCAAGCCAGCCACCAACGGTTGATTGGCTCAGCGTGTCGCCCTCATCCATTTCCTTGTAATCAAGGCTGTAATTGGCGGCGCCATTGAACACGCCCATCGGGCCTGAATGATGGGTCCAGCTTGACGGATCAGGCGAATGGCCACTGCGGCTCAGCAAGCCAAAGCTGCGCACGCCGATGGTGCCGGCCGAGCGGTTGGACACGCGCTGCTGCACGGTGAACATATAGTCCTTGTCGACCGCAAAGCGGATCGCGAACAATTGGCCCGCGCCATTGTCCCAAGACAGGGTCACCGGGCTATCGGGGGTCAGCACGGCCTTGTCGGCGGTCCAGATGGTCGAGGAATCGGGCAGGGCCGCACCGGTGCCGAGCCAGCCGAATTCGGCGAAATAAGCCGATTTGGCCCCGGACGGCGACAACAGCCGCACATCGGGTGAGCCCTTGTTGATCGTTTCCTTATAGCCACGCAGCACGAGATCATCGATCCGCGCGCCACCCAGGTTGATCGAACCACCCAGTTTCGGGGTGTCAATCAGCACGCGCGGGGTGGCAGCCAGTACGGCCTCGCGGCTCTTTAACTGCACCGCACCACCGGCGGCTGCCGGAGCGGCAGCCTGGGGTGCGGGGGCAGTGACCTGCGGTACTGACTTAGGCTGAGGAAATAATTTGTCGGAGGCAAAGCTCCAGCCAAACAGCACAAAGGCAGACAGCACGATCGCCATGATCATGTTGCGCTGATCGTTCACTTCAATTCCCCCAGATCATGGAACCGGATCATAGCCGGATCCGCCGAATGGATGGCAGCGCAGGATGCGTCGCAACGCCAGCCAGCTACCCTTGATCGCCCCATAGCGCGTCCATGCCTCGATTGCATAGGCCGAACATGAAGGGGCGAAACGGCAACTGGGCGGCATGATCGCGGACGGACCTTTTTGCCAGCCCTTTGCCAGCAAGATCAACAGCCGGGCAATCATCGCGATACCTTGCGCAGCGCCTTGCGCAATTCCTGTTCAAGCAGGGCGTAATCTCGCTCGATTCCGCCCGCGCGGCCGATCAGCACATAATCATGTCCGCTGCGGCCAAGCTCTGGCAAGATCAATTGCCCAAGCGCACGAAAACGCCGTCGCATGCGATTGCGCACGACGGCGTTGCCGATTTTTTTGGTGACGGTCAGACCAAGCCGAATGGCTGGTGCTTGATCACCGCGATCACGCGCCAGCAACACGAAGCCCGGCATCGGTGCGCGGAGTCCCGAATTTGCGCGGAGAAAATCCGCGCGTTTCGGGATCGCGACGATGCGGTCCGTGGCCAGGCAGTCCCGACTCAGGCCGAGAGCGACTTGCGGCCACGTGCGCGACGCGCACGCAAAACCTTGCGACCGCCAACGGTAGCCGTGCGGCTGCGGAAGCCGTGACGACGCTTGCGCACGAGGCGGCTCGGCTGGAAGGTACGCTTCATTGGTCAATCCTTGATCAGTAGCAAACATTGAGGGCCAACCCCCTAAAGGGTAGCCGTTGAAGCCGCGCGGATAGGCAAAAGCGCTCCCCAAGTCAATCACTCTGGATCATTTTTCTCGGATAATTGGCGCTTGAGCCGCTTGCGGCGTGCGGTTTGCAGTGCCCGCTCGGTCATCCTGCCATAACGCGGCCAGCGTTGGCGAAAGCGGACATATAGCTTGCGCGCCTGTCGTGAATTGCGCAGCGTCATGCCCAACCCGACCGCCAGCACGACCACACCACCCGGTCCCGGCAATAATCCGACCAGCGGCGACGCGGCGACCAGCAACAGGCCAATGGTGATCCCGGCCCGACGGCGCCAGTCGGTGGGGGGAGATTCAGGCAAACGCATAATAGCGATGTGGGGCTTGATCGTGACAAGCTCAAGTCAGACCAAAGCCGTAATGCGACAAAATGAGGGGCTGCCGCGTCGATAGCCCGCTGATCGCGCCTCAGGCTTCGATTTTTTCGACCCATTCGGGGAAGAAGCTTGGCTCCCGGCTTGACCAGCCATGGGCCGTGGCGGCCGCTTCGCTGATTGATTGGAGCAACAGGCGGCGCCGTTCTGGGTCAAGATGCGGCATGGCCGCCGCCCCACAAAATGCAGCGGGTAGCCATGGCCGCACCGACGCGCCCAGCAATCGTTCATAGAGAAAGCGGAACGCGCCGAACGAACTGATGCGGTTCTGGCCAAGATCAAAGGCCGCCAGCCGAAATAGCGCCGCGAAGAAGATATCATGGCCGTCGATGCTGGCATCTTCCGGGATGGTTTTGCGCAGATCGGGCAGGGCGGCATAATAGCGCGCCTGCACCCGGATGCTGACCTGTTCAACCATGTCGCGGGACCAGAGGTGGATGGCATCCTGCCGTTCAAACGCTACGTCAAGCGAGCGCCGGATATAGCGTTGCGCCGCAGGCGTGAAACTCGCGAATTCGCGCAGTTCCGCAATCATGACGCTACCACCTTCTGGTCGGCTGTCTTCGTCCATGACCCAACTCCTTGTCCAATGACGGCCCTGATGCACCCCTTTTGGTTATGTCGAGCTTAACAGGATCATGCTGCAAGAGCAGCCGGTGCCGCGTCAAGTGCCGAACGGATAATGCCGATCAGCGTGTCGATTTGTTCATGCGAGATGATGAGCGGCGGACACAACACGATCGAATCGCGGATCGCCCGCACCATCAGCCCATGTTCGATGCACAGATCGCGCACGATTGGCCCGGCGGTACCTTCCTGACCGCCAAAGCGCGCGCCGGTCGCCTTGTCGGCCACGATCTCGACCGCGCCGATCAACCCGACTGACCGCGTTTCACCGACCAGTGGATGATCGTTGAGGGTTGCCAGCGCCTTGGCGAGATAGGGGCCGACATCGTCGCGCACCCGCTCGACCAGATGCTCGCGCTCCATGATCTCGATATTCCGCAGCGCGACCGCCGCCGCGACCGGATGGCCCGAATAGGTATAGCCATGAACGAAATCGCCGCCGGTCTTGAGCACGTCGACGATTTCCTTCGACACCGCATTGGCGGAAATCGGCATGTAACCCGATGACAGGCCCTTGGCCATCGAGATGATATCCGGTTGGAAGCCATAGGTCTGGTGCCCGAACCAGCTACCCGTCCGGCCAAAACCGCAGATCACTTCATCCGCCACCAACAGAATGCCATATTTGCGGCAGATCGCTTCGACCTCCTGCCAATAGCCGGGCGGCGGGATGATGACACCGCCTGCGCCTTGCACCGGCTCGCCGATAAAGGCCGCGATTTTCTCTGGCCCGACCGCGAGAATGCGTTCCTCAATGGCGGCGGCGCACAGCTTGCCAAAGGCCACCGGGTCCATATCGCGCCCTTCGTTGAACCAATAAGGCTGGCGGACATGTTCGACGCCGGGAATCGGCAGATCGCCCTGGGCGTGCATCACCTTCATGCCGCCGAGGCTAACGCCCGCGACGGTGGAGCCGTGATAGGCATTATGGCGCGAGATGAAGACGGTGCGTTGGGGCTGGCCCTTCAGCTTCCAATAATGGCGTACCATGCGTAGCACGGTGTCATTGGCTTCCGAACCAGAGGAGTTGAAGAAGATATGCGGCAGCCGGTCGCCGGTCAGGCTCGAAATCTTCTGCGCAAGCAGCACCGCCGGCGGCGTCACCGTTTTGAAGAAGGTGTTGTAATAAGGCAGTTCGCGCATCTGCTCAGCCGCGACATCGGCAAGCTCGCTGCGGCCATAGCCGATATTGACGCACCACAGGCCCGACATGCCATCGAGAATACGATTGCCGTCGCCATCATGGATGTAGCAGCCCTCGGCACGGGTCACGATTCGGCTGCCGCCCATATCCTCGATCAGCTTATAATCCTGCTGCGCGGGAAGGTGATGCGCAACGTCGAGGCGCTTCAGTTCAGCGATGTCGTAATTTCGGGTCATGGACACTCTCTTTACTCATGGGAACAAGGGTCAGTCTGGCTTGGCTTGCTTTGGCCTGGTTTAGCTTAGCTCGTCGAGTGCGTGATCGTCGAGCGAGCCGGGAATGATCATGACCGGGCAACGTAACTGACCGGCATCCGCGCCGGTGAAATGGCTGACCAACGGCCCCGGCTTGCCGGTCGGCGCAGCGCCCAGCACCAGGGCGCAAACGGCGGGATAATCGTCAAGAATCTGGCGCACCGCACTGGCGGGTTCGCCCTTACGGACCAAAATCTCTGGTTGCAGCCCCTGATCGCTCATCAATTCGCCGGTGACATCGGTCAACAGCGCCTCGGCACGTTCCAGTGCTTCGGCCTCCATCGCTGCCTGCACACCGCCCCATTGGACAAAATCCGGGCGCGGCACCATTGCGACGACCAACACATCACCGTGCGTTTTGACGGCGCGGCGAGAGGCAAAGCGCAGCGCTACCCGCGCCTCCGGTGTTTCATCGATAACAACCAGATAGGTCCGCATCGTTTTACTTCCTCTCGACCGAGGCTGCGTCATTCCGTAACCGTTTGCAAGTAGCGCGCCGCGCAATTTGTTACTATTAAAGGGGCCATCCACCCCAGAAGAAAGTTCATCCCATATGGCCATCGAGCTCAAAATGCCTGCCTTGTCCCCCACGATGGAGAGCGGAACGCTTGCCAAATGGCTGGTCAAGGAAGGTGACAGCGTGTCCGCCGGGGACGTGCTGGCCGAGATCGAGACCGACAAGGCGACGATGGAATTCGAGACCATCGATGATGGCGTCGTCAGCAAGATTCTCATCCCGGAGGGGACCGAGAATGTCCTTGTCGGCACCCCGATTGCGCTGATTCTTGAAGACGGCGAAACCGCCGCGCCCGCGCCGAAGGCGGCGAAAGCTGATAAGGCTACGAAGGCGGCGGCGGTCTCTGTGCCGGTGCCGGTGGCGGTGTCCGCACCCGTAGTCGAGGTTGCGCTCGCTGCGCCCGCTGCGCCCGCCGCCGCTGTGGTGGCCGGTGATCGCGTCAAGGCATCGCCGCTCGCGCGCCGTTTGGCGGCTGCCAAGGGTGTCGATCTCACCCATGTCGCCGGGTCCGGGCCAAGTGGGCGCATCGTCAAGGCCGATGTGCTGGGCACGTCAACTGGCCCAGTTGCAGCCAGCGCGCGCCCGGTGGTGTCGGCCGAAGGCGGCACACCGCATGACATCGTCAAGCTGAGCGGCATGCGCAAGACCATCGCCCGCCGCCTCACCGAATCGAAGCAGCAAGTGCCGCATATCTATCTGACGGTCGATATTCGGCTGGATGCGCTGCTCAAGCTGCGCGGTGAATTGAACGCCGCGCTTGCCTCGCGGGGCGTGAAGCTGTCGGTCAATGATCTCTTGATCAAGGCGCTGGCTGTCGCCTTGGTTCGCGTGCCGGCCTGCAACGTCTCGTTCAATGGCGATACCATGCTGCAATATCAGCGTGCCGATATCTCGGTCGCGGTCAGCATCCCCAATGGGCTGATCACGCCAATCGTCGCGGGGGCCTGTGGCAAGTCAGTGGCCGAGATTTCGACCGAAATCGCTGCACTCGCCGCGCGGGCCAAGGAGGGCAAGCTGCTGCCGCATGAATATCAGGGCGGTACGGCGTCCATCTCCAACATGGGCATGATGGGCATCAAGCAGTTCGACGCCGTGATCAACCCGCCGCAGGCGATGATCATGGCCATCGGCGCGGGCGAGCAGCGACCCTATGTCGTGGATGGGGCGCTTGGCATTGCGACCGTGATGTCGGCGACCGGCAGCTTCGACCACCGCGCGATTGATGGTTCGGACGGTGCGGCGTTGATGAACATGTTCAAGCAATTGATCGAAAGCCCGCTCGGCCTGCTGGTCTGATCGGGCTTTGGCGGCGCGTTAGCAGGGAAGGGCGCCATCGCCCTTCCGCTCGTTCGTTCGTTTGCGGGTGCAAATGGCGTGACACGCGCCGGGGCAGCTTCGGTCCTTTTTGCCATTGCCGCTATCAAGATCGATCTGCATCGTCCGGCTTTCGCCGCCGGTGCAGATCGTGACCGTCATCATATGTGGTTCAGCGGCCAATGCCGAGGCGACCGGTGTCAACGCCAGGCTGGCGAGCGCCAGCAGTTCGGGCAATAGCCACCAGCGGCTGTCAGATCGCATGGCTGAACTGCGTGGTTGGTACCTCGCGCCAGCGGTCGAATATCACCGCGACGGTGCGGGCATAGGGCCGGGCTTCCGGTGCAAGCAGCAGGCGATTGCCCTCCCAGCGAATGAGGCCGAGTTCTTCATGCAGGGCAAGCCGGGCGCGATAGCCGGAAATATCGCCGAGCGGCGAGAGATCAGCCGCGCCAAAGCAGAGAATCTGCTCAATCACCGCGCCGCGCCGCTGATCATCGGGGCTGCGCGTGATGCCCCGGCTGGCAGGAAAACGCCCGGCCGATACCAGCATGCGATAACGCCCGGTGTTTTTCTCATTCTGCACTAACAGCGAGGGAAAGCTGCTGATCGCGGTCGCCCCGATCCCGATCAGCGCATCATGTGGATCGGCGGTAAAGCCCTGAAAATTGCGACGCAGCGTGCCATTGTGCTGCGCTTGGGCCAGTGGCGATTCGGGTAGGGCATAATGGTCGAAACCGACCGCCACATAGCCCGCCGCCAACAGAAATTCATGGCCACGCGCCGCCTGATCGAAGCGTTCTTGCAGCCCCGGCAAGGCCGTGGCGTCGATCCGCCGCTGGCGCGGGATCATATGCGGGACATGAGCATAGCCAAATAGCGACACGGTGGTGGCCTTGAGCCGCACCGTTTCGGCCAGCGTGTCGAGCAATATCGCCTCATCCTGACCGGGCAGGCCATACATCAGGTCGAAGTTGATATTGTCGATGCCCTGATCGCGCAGCGCGGCGACGCATGTTTCGATCAGCTCGGTGGGCTGAACACGGCCAATGGCGGCCTGCACATCGGGTGAAAAAGTCTGCACGCCAAGGCTGACCCGGCCAACCCCGGTCAGCGCCAGCACCCTGGCCCAATCGGAGGTGAAGCCGCGCGGGTCGAGTTCCAGCGAAATCACCGGCTTGACCGCTCGGAACGATGTGACCAGCCGGTCGACCAGCCGCACGAAATCAAGCGGCTTGATCGCATTGGGGCTGCCGCCGCCGAACGCGATATGGTTGACCTGGCCCCGGCCGCCTAGCCGCTGGGCGATCAGGGCGATTTCCTGATCCAGTGCTTCAAGATAATGGTTGAGCCGCTCGGTACGGTTGGCGGCACCCGTGTTGCACCCGCAATACCAGCAGATTTCCGTACAATAAGGAATGTGGACGTAAAGCGACAGCCGGTCGTGTTCCCCCACGCTGCCCAGCGCCCGGCACATTTCGTCCGGGCCGATCGCGTCGCCAAACTCGGCGGCAGTCGGATAGCTGGTGTAGCGGGGGACCGGCTGTTCCAGAAGGGCGGGATAATAGGTCCACATTGGACAGCAGATGCCGGAAGACATGGGCTTCGAACATTGATCCGGATCAAGAAATTTCTTGGCCTAGGTCAAGGATCAAAGATTCGCAGCCGGTTAGAGAATGTCTTGTCAGAGGCCGCTGGCACCGGGTTCTCGGGGCTGGCACGGATCGCGGGACGATCACCTTGTTTACCTCATTCGGGAGGATGGGGTGGTGATTGAAAGGCGATACGGCAAATGGGGTTTGGCCCTCTGCAGAACATGGAGAATGACGTGAACTATGTTTCGAAGGCCCTGTTGGGCGCCGCCGCCGTGCTGGCTTATGCCGTTCCTGCTTCCGCTGCTGCTGGTGACATCATCGTCCGTGTCCGCGCGATTGACGCCATTCCGAATGAGAAGGGCATCTCGGGCGTTGCTGATTTGACGATCGACAATGCGATCACGCCGGAAGTCGACTTCACCTATATGGCGACCAACAATATCGGCTTCGAACTGATTGCCGGTACCACGCGCCATACCGTTGGCACGGGTGCGGCCAATCTGGCCCATGCCAGCCTGTTGCCGCCGACGCTGACCGCGCAATATCACCTCAATCCCGAGGGCAAGATCCGTCCTTATGTCGGTGCGGGCATCAACTACACGATCTTCTACAATGAGAAGCTCACGGATGTTGGCAAGACCGCGCTCGACTCGACGAATATCGATCTGCACGACAATTTTGGTTGGGCGCTTCAGGCTGGCACGGACATTGATCTGAACAGCAAGATCTTCCTCAACCTCGACATCAAGTACATCGGCCTTTCCACCAACGTCTATCTCGATGGTGCCAAGCTCGGCAAGGTTGATGTGAACCCGATCATCGTGGGTGTGGGCCTCGGCTTCAAGCTTTGAGCCCCATCCTCTAACCATCTCCTCCACCTCGCGGGGTCAGGTAACTGACCCCGTTTTTTTGTGCCTGCGACAGAAGGGGGCATAAGCTTCGGCAGACCGTGGCGGGCAGGATGTAAAAAAAAAGAGCGGCCCGAAAGCCGCCTGATGGAGATCGTCACCCGGTTGATCGGCTCAGCCCGCCGGTGAGTCGTCCTGCGGTGGGAGCGGGACATCATCTTCATCATCGATCAGAATACGCATCGATGCCCCGTCCAGATCTTCGAACTGGCCATTGCGCAGCGCCCAGAAGAAGCCCATCAGCCCGACCAACCCGGCCAGCAGTGCGAGCGGGATAAGAAATCCAAGCCCGGTCATCGGCCGATCCGATTGAGACGCAGGGCGTTCCCGATCACCAGCAAAGACGAACCCGACATGGCGAGCGCGGCAATCAGCGGCGTCACCTGTCCCGCAATCGCAAGCGGCACGGCAATGACATTATAGGCAATCGCCAAGCCAAGATTTTCGCGGACGATCCGCATCGTCTTGCGGGCAGCGCGGATCGCCGTGGCGATGGGCGCAAGGCTGTCACCGACAAAGACGAGATCCGCCGCCTGTTGCCCGACATCGCTGGCCGAGGCGGGCGCGATCGACGCATGCCCGGCCGCCAGCGCGGGGCCGTCGTTAATGCCATCGCCCACCATCAGCATTTTCTTGCCCGCACCGCTCAGCCGCTGGATTGCGTCCAGCTTTTCTTGCGGTCGCAGCCCCGCCATGGCGGTCAGCCCTAATGTCCGTGCCACCGGGGCAACGGCGGCGATGCGATCGCCAGACAGGATGCTGCTGTCCAGCCCCATGGCCGCCAATCGGCCAATGGTCTCGACCGCTTCGGGCCGTAGCGCATCGGTAAACTGCACGACTTGGCCCGGTTCATCCTCGACGCGGAACGCGGTGGCCAGTTCGCTGCCCTCCACGCCATGTGCCGGTCGGCCAAGATGGACCCGGCGTCCTTGCCATGTGGCGCTGACGCCTTGACCCGCTTCTTCCTGCACATCCTCAATCACGGCGGCGGCAATGCCGCGTGCATCAATCGCCCGGGCGAGTGACAGCGACAGCACATGACGGCTTGTGCGCGCCAAGGCGAGCATGACAGCCAGCACATCCGGCGGCATGTCATCGAGATTGACCGGCACCGGGCGGCCAAGCGTCAGCGTACCGGTCTTGTCGAACAGCACGCCATCCACCTCGGCCAGTCGCTCCAGCGCGGAACCGTCTTTCAATAAAATGCCCCGTTTCATCAACGCACCAGCCGCCACGATCTGCGCCACCGGCACGGCAAGGCCAAGGGCGCAAGGGCAGGTGATCAACAAGACCGCAACCGCGATCAGCAGCGCCTGATGCACGCCTGCACCGGCGACCAGCCAGCCAATCGCGCTTCCCGCTGCCAAGCTATGCACCGCAGGCGCATAATAACGCGCGGCGCGGTCGGCGAGCCGGACATAACGCGATTTGCCTTGGCCTGCGTCTTCCATCATCCGCGCAATATCGGCGATGGTCGTATCCTTGCCGACGGCGGTGACGGTGACTTCAATCGGGGCGTCGAGATTGAGCGTGCCCGCCAGCACCGGATCGCCGGGGCGATGGGTTTCGGGGGCGGATTCGCCGGTAATCAGGCTGAGATCAAGCCGGGTTTCGCCCTTGGCCAGCGTGCCATCGGCTGCAAGCCGTTCACCCACCGCGACCAGCATCACCATGCCGGGCTGCAATTCGGCGGCATCGGTCCAGATCGCACGGCCATCCGTATCGAGTGTCCACGCGCCCGCCGAGCGATGCTGGAGCAGGGCCGTCACGCCATCCCGCGCGCGGTCGCGCATCACGCTATCAAGCCAGCGGCCTGTCAGCAGGAAGAACAGCAGCATGACCGCGCCGTCAAACCACGCATGATGGCCGTTGGTCGCCGTTTCATAAAGGCTCATCAAGGTGGTGAGGGTGACGCCGATGGAAATCGGCACGTCCATATTGGTCCGGCCATGTTTCAGCGCCTTGAGCGCCGACCGGAAGAAAGGTTGCCCGGCATAAAAGACGGTGGGGATCGCGATCAGCGCCGAAATCCAATGGAACATTTCCCGCGTTGCGCCACCCGCGCCTGACCAGACCGCGACCGACAACAGCATGATGTTCATCGCGGCAAACCCGGCAACCGCCATGGCCCGCAACAATTGCGCGCTGTCTTGATCCTGTCGCGTCAGTTCGACCGAGAGCGGCTGGCTGTCGAAACCGATGCGGCTCAAAGCGGATTGGATGTCGGGTAGGCTCAGCGTGGGGAGGTGATGAATGGCCACCCGCTTGGCCGTGAAATTGACCCGCGCCGTGGCAATGCCCTCGACCTCCGTCAACCCGCGCTCGATCTTTGAGATGCAACCGGCGCAACGCATGCCGGGTACGGACAGAACAGTCTCATCCAGCGCGAGCGCCGGATCGAGCGGGGTCACGATATTCATCCGAGAACCTGTTGGAACCGCGCTGTGCTATCTGCCTGCTTGGCCTCCAGCTTCACATCCCAGCGCCCTTGCGGCAGGGGGATCTGGGATTGCCAAAGGCCCTGCGCCGTCAGGTGGAAGCTCAGGGCCACCGGATCGGCGCGCCCAAGCACATGGCTGGCAACGGCGTGCAGCGTCACCGGGCCTTTGGCAGTCACCGGATGAGAAAGCTGGATGGCGACGCGACGGCTGCGTTCCAATTTGATTGTCGCGGCCCAACCGGCCTTGCGCTGATGATCGGCGGTCGCCAGCCAGCGATTGAAATTCTGGCTGGCGACATAGCTATTGTCGACGACCGTGCCGCCAAAGGTCGAAATGGCGAACCGGGCCATGGTCAGGTTGACGGCAATCACGACGAGGAAGAAGGACACCAAAATGCCGGTCATGTGCCAGCCGGTGAATGCACGCCTGCGCATGAATTATTGTCCTTCTGCCCGGTCAAACGTGACCTTGTCGCTATCGGAGCCGCCCTGTTTGTCGAGCGCGCGGACGGTGAATGAGAATTCCTCGCGTGCCGGTTCCGGCGCCTTGCTGATCACATAGATTCGGTCTTTCGAGACACTGTCCGGCGCGACGACCAAGCGGATCGTGCGCTGGGCGGTGTCGCGGTCGCCCGGTTCCGCCCACATACGGGCATCATCCATGCCGAGCAGGCCGATTTCCACCTGACGCGGGCGGGCCTCCATGTTGCGCACCTTGATCGTGAAGGCGTTGCGCACGGTGCCGTCGGACAGTTTGACGAACAGCGGGTTGCGATCCTTGAGCGCGCTGATATCAATCCGCGTGCGATTGCCGAGGCTGAACATCATCGCCAGACCAATGGCACCCCAGATGCTGAAGTAAATGATGGTGCGGGGGCGGAAGATGCGCTTGCGAACGGGCATGCGCGGATGGCCCATGGCCTCCTCTTCGGCATCCAGCAGCGTGATATAATCAATCAGGCCGCGCGGCTTGCCGAGCTGGTGCATGACCTTATCGCAGGCGTCGATGCATAGGGCGCAGGTGATGCAGCCGATCTGCGGCCCTTCGCGAATATCGATACCGGTCGGGCAGACCTGCACGCACTGGTTACAGTCGATACAGTCACCCGTCGGCACGCCTTCTTCCAGCGCCTTTTTCATCCCGCGGCTACGCGGCTCGCCACGCCAGTCCTTATAGGTGACGGCGAGCGACTTCTCGTCCATCATCGCGGTCTGGATGCGCGGCCATGGGCACATGTAGATGCACACTTGTTCGCGCATCAGCCCGCCAAAGGTGTAGGTCGTGGCGGTCAAGACGCCGACCGTCGCATAAGCGATAAACGGCGCGCGTCCATCGACAAAGTCATGGAGCAGGCTAGGGGCGTCGGCGAAATAGAAAATCCATGCGCCGCCGGTCATCACCGCAATCATCAGCCAAAGGCCGTGTTTGATCAGGCGGCGGGTGATTTTGGACAGGCTCAATGGGGCATTGGCCAGCCGGATCTGGGCGTTGCGATCACCATCGATGAAGCGTTCGACATGGACGAACAGATCAGTCCACACGGTCTGCGGGCAGGCATAGCCACACCAAGCGCGCCCGACGGCGGAAGTCAGCAGGAACAGGCCGATACCGGCCATGATCAACAGGCCGGCGACATAATAAAATTCGTGCGGCCAGATTTCGATCGAGAACATGAAAAAGCGGCGGTGGGCGAGATCGACCAGCACGGCCTGATCCGGGGCATAGGCGCCGCGATCCCATCGCAGCCATGGCGTGACATAATAGATGGTGAGCGTCACCACCATGATCAGCCACTTCAACCGGCGAAACCAGCCGTCTACCGCTTTGGGGTAGACGGCCTTACGCTTCGCATAAAGGTGGAGGTCTTCCTCCACCTCTTTCACGTTATTTGGATGCGACATTTGCTTCCTGCACATTCTCGGCGGCAGCCGGATTGGCATCAATTGGGGCAGTCGCGGTGGGGAGAGCTTCACCCCCACCCAGGCTGTGGACATAGGCGGCCAGCATTTTCACCGTCACCGCATCAAGCCGTGGGCCCCAGGCGGGCATCACGCCATAACGGCTATTGGTGACGGTCTGGACGATGGTGGCCTTGTCGCCGCCATAGAGCCAGATCGCATCGGTCAGGTTCGGCGCACCCATGGCGCGCATACCCTTGCCGTCCGGGCCGTGACAGACCGCGCAGTTGGCGGCAAAGACCGCCGCGCCGCGCTGCCTTGCACCGGTGACCGGCTGCTGATGCGAGACGGTGCGGACATAATCCGCCACGTCCGAAATCTCACCCGGTTGCAGAATGGCATCACGACCGAACGCAGGCATGATCGACATGCGGGTCAGGTCATTATTGGGCTGACGCACGCCATTGACCAGCGTGGTGTGGATGGTGGCAATATCGCCGCCCCACAGCCAGTCATCGTCGTTCAGGTTCGGATAGCCTTTGCTGCCCGCCGCGCCCGAGCCATGGCACTGGACGCA
The DNA here is from genome assembly GCA_903821605.1 of uncultured Sphingomonadales bacterium. Lineage (GTDB taxonomy): Bacteria > Pseudomonadota > Alphaproteobacteria > Sphingomonadales > Sphingomonadaceae > Alteraquisediminimonas. The sequence continues at coordinate 158,870 of CAIJLZ010000013.1, forward strand.
ATAAACCTTGAACGCGGCCTTGCCGCCTTCGACCGCCGCTTGCAGCAGCTTCGGGTCATTGGACAATTGTTCGATCGGCGTGGCCCCAATGGCGTTGCGGATCGGTGCCGTGCGATCGGCCTGCGCCTTCATCTCGGCATCAAGTGCGCCACGGCTGGTCCAGCCGGAAACGCCCTTGGTGGCATCGCTGATCATCGGCCATGCCGGATAGATCACGGTATAGCCAATCGCCCAGATGATGCAGGCATAGAAGGTGAACAGCCACCAGCGTGGCATGGGGGTGTCGAGTTCCTCGATACCGTCCCATTCATGGCCGACGGTCTCTGTCCCTGTCGGTTCGTCAATGCGCTTTTTCTCAGCCATTGTCGTCGTCCTTGTCGAAAATCATGTTGGCGGCGTCGTCATGCAGCGACTTCGCCTTGGGACGCAGGGCCCAGCCGATCAGGACGACGAATGTCGCGCCCATGAAGACCAGGCCCCAGCTATCCGCGAAATGACGCGCAGCGTCGTAGCTCACCGCGCCTGCTCCTGGGCTTCGGCGCTCTGGAAGTCGACCAGCGTGCCAAGCATCTGGAGATAGGCGACCAGCGCGTCCATCTCGGTGAGCTTCTTCGGATTGCCGTCGAAGTCGCGTGCCTGCGCCTTGGGATAGCGCGCCAGCAGATCAGCCGCATTTGCGTCGGGATCTGCCTGTGCCAGCAGATCAGCCTCGGCACTGTCGATGTCCTTCTGGCTATAGGGCACGCCGACGCGCTGGTTCGCGATGAGGTCCTTCTGGATCTCGTCGGTCTCCAACTCGCGTTCCGTGAGGAAGGCGTAGGGCGGCATGATCGACTCCGGCACCACGCTGCGCGGGTCTTTCAGATGCTGGACATGCCATTCATCCGAATAGCGACCGCCAACCCGGGCAAGATCCGGCCCGGTGCGCTTTGAACCCCATTGGAACGGGTGGTCGTACATGCTTTCGGCCGCGAGGCTGTAATGGCCATAACGTTCGACCTCGTCACGGAACGGACGGATCATCTGGCTATGGCAGTTATAGCAGCCTTCGCGGATGTAGATGTTGCGGCCCACCAGTTCGAGCGGGGTGTAGGGACGCACGCCCTTCACCTTTTCGATGGTGGAGTCGAGCCAGAACAACGGCGCGATTTCTACGATGCCGCCGATGGTCACCACGATGAGCGCAAAGACGCCAAGCAGGCTGACATTGCGTTCAAGTTTTTTGTGATCGGAAAAGATGTTCGCCATGGTCTTTTTCCTTATTCGGCGACAGCAGCAGCAGCGACAATCGGACGGTCCTGTGCCGCGTCATACGGCGTTTCCGTCATCGGGGCTTCCTGGCGCAGCGCCTTGCCCGCGATCGTCATTGCGATGTTGTAGGCCATGATGAACCCACCCGAGAGATACAGCAGACCGCCGGTCGCACGGATCAGATAATAAGGGTGCATCGCCTTCACGACTTCGGCAAAGGCATAGACCAGATAGCCATCCTCGCCATATTCGCGCCACATCAGCCCCTGCATGATGCCGGCAACCCACATCGACGAGGCGTAGAGCACGATGCCGATGGTCGACAGCCAGAAGTGCCAGTTCACCATCCGCAGCGAGTAGAGCCGTTCACGGTTCCACAGACGCGGGGCCATATAATAGACGGCCGCGAAGGTGATCATGCCGTTCCAGCCCAGCGCACCCGAGTGCACATGGCCGATGGTCCAATCGGTGTAGTGCGACAGGCTGTTGACCGCCTTGATCGACATCATCGGACCTTCAAAGGTCGACATGCCGTAGAAGGCAACCGCCATCACCATCATGCGGATGATTGGATCGGTACGGATCTTGTCCCATGCGCCGTTGAGTGTCATCAGACCGTTGATCATGCCGCCCCAGCTCGGCATCCACAGCATGACCGAGAAGACCATGCCCAACGTCTGCGCCCAATCGGGCAGCGCGGTATAATGGAGATGGTGCGGACCGGCCCAGATGTAGAGGAAGATCACCGACCAGAAGTGGATGATCGACAGGCGATAGGAATAGACCGGGCGTTCGGCCTGCTTGGGCACGAAATAATACATCATGCCCAGAAAGCCAGCGGTCAGGAAGAAACCAACCGCATTATGGCCATACCACCATTGGGTCATCGCGCTCTGCACGCCTGCAAACAGGCTGTACGACTTCGCGCTGAACGGCGAGATCGGCAGGGCGAGGTTGTTCACCACATGCAACATCGCAATGGTGATGATGAAGGAGAGCAGGAACCAGTTCGCCACATAGATATGCGGTTCGGTGCGCTTCACGATCGTCCCGACAAAGACCGCGAGATAGGCAACCCACACGATGGTGAGCCACAGATCGACATACCATTCAGGCTCGGCATATTCCTTACCCTGGGTCACGCCCATCAGATAGCCGGTTGCGGCCAGCAGGATGAAGAACTGATAGCCCCAGAACACGAAGCGAGCCAGCCCCGGAAAGGCGAGCCGCGCGCGGCAGGTGCGCTGCACGATGTAGAAGCTCGTCGTGATGAGTGCGGTGCCACCGAACGCAAAGATCACCGCTGACGTATGCAGCGGCCGCAGGCGCCCGAAGGTCGTGAACTCAAAATGGAGGTTAAGCAGCGGAAACGCCAACTGCGACGCGATGACGACGCCGACCAGAAAGCCGACACAGCCCCAGAAGGTGATCAATATCACCCCCCAGCGGAGCAGGTCGTCGTCATATTTGGATTGATCGACCGGAGCCTTGATCAGGCCGTTCAGCACGGCGAGATAGTCGGTCTTGGCGAGGCCGATCCACATGACCAGCAGGGCAGCACTGCCCACCATGGCCATATGGACAGCGAAAGCAGTTTCGGTCGTCTGGGCGAAGGCAAATAGCGCAAGCAGCGCTACGCCAAACCAGGCGCCCGACCTCAATAATAGCGATTCCATGATTACCCCCCGAACTAATGCACTTAAAGCGTCGGTTTCTTCTCCGCCCTGCGCTTCCTGTCCGGGTGTCGCATTGACCTAGGTCAACAGGCAGTGGCCAGATTTTGCAGGCGCTCACGATCCTTGATCACCACACTGCGGCGATCGGGCAGGTCGATCATCCCGCTGCCCTTTAATTTGGTCAATTGACGGCTCACTGTTTCAATTGTGAGACCAAGCACGTCGCCCATTTGCTGGCGATCAAGCGGTAGCTCGAACTTGGTGATAACCTTGTCAAAATGTTGACAGCCGGTATCGTTCAACCGGTCGCCCAGCTCCAGCAGAAATGTAGCGATTTTTTCACTCGCGGTTTTGCGCCCGAGCATCAACATCCAACTGCGCGCGCGGTCCAATTCGGCAAGGGTGCGCTGCAACAATTTATGTTCAAGATCGGGATGCACGCGGGCGAACTCGTCAAAGCTCTTGCGCGGGAACACGCAGACTTCGGCGTCGGTCAGCGCGGTAACGCTATGTTCGCTTTGCTGGCCGAACGGGCGGCCGATAAAGTCAGAAGGGAAGACCACGCCGACGATCTGTTCGCGGCCATCCGGCATGGAAATGCCCAGCTTCAGCACGCCCTTGATGACATTGGCAACTAGCAGGGCTTCATCGCCCTCCCACACGAGGGTTTGCCCACGGGAAACCTGCTGCTTGCGCCCCAATTGCGCGAGCAGGTCTAGCTCCTCCGTCGATAATCCCGCGCATATCGCCCGGTTCCGGACGATGCATTGCTCGCAGTTATTCATGTGTGTCCCGCTATACTGAGCAGCCCACGGATGCAACTCAACTCTTCGTCGCAAACATGCACGCTGAATTGCAGAATTTGCAATGTGAAAACGACATATGGGGTGTGGCGCGATGGAAGTTACCGCCGGTCTGGCGGTTTCGCGCCCGTTTTGCCGCCATGATCATCACATAAAAAGGCCGACAATCCTCAGATCATCGGCCCCTTTATGCAACGACTCGCCGGAGATTTTCCGGCGGGTCAGCTTAGTTCCAGCTGGCCATCGCCGATTCAAGATTGACGCGGATCGCCTCGAAGAACTGTTCGGTGGTCATCCACGGCTGATCCGGACCGATCAGCAAGGCGAGATCCTTGGTCATCGCGCCCTGTTCGACGGTTTCGATGCAGACGCGTTCCAGCGTTTCCGCGAATCGCACCACATCGGGCGTGTCATCGAACTTGCCGCGATATTTCAGGCCGCCGGTCCAAGCGAAGATCGACGCAATCGGATTGGTCGAGGTCTGCTTGCCCTGCTGGTGCATGCGATAGTGACGGGTGACAGTGCCGTGCGCTGCTTCGGCCTCGATGGTCTTGCCATCCGGGGTCATCAGCACCGACGTCATCAGGCCCAGCGAGCCAAAGCCCTGTGCCACCTGATCCGACTGCACGTCGCCATCATAATTTTTGCATGCCCAAACGAACTTGCCCGACCATTTCAGGGCCGATGCGACCATGTCGTCGATCAGACGGTGTTCATAGGTGATGCCGGCAGCGGCGAACAAATCCTTGAATTCGGCCTGATAAACTTCTTCGAAGATATCCTTGAAGCGGCCGTCATAGGCCTTGAGGATGGTGTTCTTCGTCGACAGATAGACCGGCCAGCCGCGCGACAGGCCATAGTTCAGCGAGGCGCGGGCAAAGTCGCGGATCGAATCGTCGAGATTGTACATGCCCATTGCCACGCCGGATGACGGGTAATTGAACACTTCTTCTTCGATCCGTTCGCCATTTTCGCCTTCCCACACCATCTTCAGCTTGCCGGCGCTCGGCACGAGGAAGTCGGTGGCGCGATACTGATCGCCAAAAGCGTGACGGCCAACCACGATCGGATCTGTCCAGCCCGGGATCAGCCGGGGGACATTCTTGATCACGATCGGTTCGCGGAACACGACGCCGCCCAGAATGTTACGGATCGTGCCGTTCGGCGACTTCCACATCTTCTTAAGGCTGAATTCTTTCACCCGGTCTTCATCCGGTGTGATCGTCGCGCATTTAACGCCGACGCCATATTTTTGGATCGCCTTGGCGGAATCCACGGTCACCTGATCATCGGTGGCATCGCGGTTTTCGATGCTGAGATCATAATAAAGCAGGTCAATGTCCAGATAGGGCTGGACCAGCCGTTCGCGGATCCATTGCCAGATAATCCGGGTCATCTCGTCGCCATCGATCTCGACGAGGGGAGTTTTTACCTTAATTTTCGCCATGACGGTCTTTCATCCGGGGAGTTGATAAAATTGCGATTCAAGCCTCTAGGATTGTCTGGGCCGATGATCAACCGGGCAAATTCATGAAGGCTCGACGTCAACAACAGGGCAACATTGCCACCGCCATGGGTCCGGCGTATGAACTGCCGCCATGTCGAACCCATCTGCCCCCGACCTTCGCCTCGCCGAAGGCCATGTTGCCAGCGCCAAATGGCGCTTCCCCTCCGTTCATCCAGAAGGCCGCAAATTCGCCCTGATTGCCGCCGCGATCACGGCGCTGCTCGCGCTGTTTGCGCTTGAAACCCTGGCTTGGCCAATGGCCGGGATCACGCTTTGGGTGTTGGCCTTTTTCCGCGACCCGGTACGGGTCACGCCGCAGGGCGACCATCTGGTGATTGCCCCGGCGGACGGGCTGATCACCCAGATCGTCACCTGCGCCCCACCGCCCGAATTGAGCGGCGCCGAAGGGCTTGGTGATGCGGCGATGACGCGAATCTCGATTTTCATGAGCGTGTTTGACGTCCATATCAACCGCACCGCCATCGCGGGCACGGTGAAGCGCGTGGTCTATATTCCCGGCAAATTCCTCAATGCCGATCTCGACAAGGCCAGCGAGGAAAATGAGCGCCAGCATATTTTGATCGAATCGGCCAATGGCACGCGCATCGGTTACACCCAGATTGCGGGCCTTGTAGCCCGCCGGATCGTGCCGTTCATTAAGCCGGGCGATGTGATTGGCGCAGGTCAACGCATCGGGCTGATCCGCTTCGGTAGCCGTGTTGACGTCTATCTGCCGCAGGGCACCGGGCCGAATGTCGCGATTGGCCAGCGCACCATGGCCGGTGAAACGGTGTTGGCGCGGCTTGGCGAATGGGCGCCGCCGACCGGGGTCGCGCATTGATGGCCGGTGATGGTGTCCCGTCGTCCGGTCGTCGCTTGGCCGGTTTGCCCCTGCGATCGGTCCCGGCCAATGCGATTACCGCGGCTGCCCTGTGTTTCGGCCTGACTGGTGTCCGTTTCGCCATTTCCGGTAAATGGGAAATGGCCATGGCCTGCATCATCGGGGCAGGGGTGTTGGACGGCCTCGACGGTCGGGTCGCCCGGATGCTGAAGGGCGAAAGCCGGTTCGGCGCGGAACTTGATTCGCTGTCGGATACGATTGCCTTTGGCGTATCGCCCGCGCTGATCATCTATCTTTGGTCGTTGCAAGAGGTGCCGCGCATCGGCTGGTTCTTTGCGCTTGGCTATGCCGTGAGCTGTGCCCTGCGTCTTGCGCGTTTCAATGCCGGGATCGACATCAAGGACCAGCCCCATAAATCTGCGGGCTTTCTCACCGGTGTGCCGGCGCCCGCCGGGGCGGGGTTGATGTTCTGCCCACTCTATATCTGGACGGTCACCGGCGAACCGCTGGCGCGTAATCCTTGGTTGGTGGCGCCATGGGTGTTGCTGGTGTCGCTGTTGATGATTTCAAATCTGGCGACCTTCAGTTGGAGTTCGCTCCGCCTGCGGCGCGATTTCCGGTTGCCCGCGATTTTGCTGCTCGGGCTGGTTTCGGGCCTGTTGATCAGCGAGCCTTGGGCGACGCTGCTTGCCATTTCGGTCGCTTATGTCTTGCTGATCCCGTTCAGCGTCCGCGCTTATGCCCGGGTCAGGCGACGCCGCGCCATGCCGGGCGGCGGGTTGGGCGATATGCCTGCCGCATGATCCCTTCTGTCCGCACCGTAATGGTGCGGGCAGTACGGCCATCTCCGCGCAGGGCAGGGATCGGGCCTGCTGCCGGACCAAAGACGCGGGGCCATGCCAAGGCCAGTTCGCCCACAATCACACCGATGGCGAGTCCAAGGGACAGCACAGCGGCCAGCATCGAGAACAGGTGCATGATGGTCATCTTCCGAAACCCCTTTGGTGGCGGGTCTGCTACGACCCCCTTTTGTTCCTCCCCATATGTTCTTTCAATGTTCCAATGTCAAGAACAAAAAGTGATCGACTTGACTTGCAGCCTGATTCGCGGCTAGGGGCCCGGCATTCCACATGCGGGGCGCACATACCGGTGCGTGGGGGGCAACCCCTTCGTTCTTGTCCCGCAGAGGTACAACCGGAAGGAGAAATACCATGGCGGCTCCCGTCGTGACCATTCAGCAGTTGATCGAAGTTGGTGCCCATTTCGGCCACCAGACCCACCGTTGGAACCCGAAGATGAAGCCTTACATCTTCGGTGAACGCAATGGCGTGCACATCCTTGACCTGTCGCAGAGCGTGCCGCTGTTCGCCCGCGCCCTCGACTTTGTGTCGCAGTCGGTTGCCCGTGGCGGCAAGGTGCTGTTCGTCGGCACCAAGCGCCAGGCCCAAGGCCCGATCGCCGAAGCCGCTCGCGCTTCTGGCCAGCATTTCGTGAACCACCGTTGGCTCGGCGGCATGCTGACCAACTGGAAGACGATCTCGGGTTCGATCAAGCGTCTCAAGCAGATGGAAGAGCAGCTTTCGGGCAGCACCCATGGCCTGACCAAGAAGGAAATCCTTCAGCTCACCCGTGAGCGTGACAAGCTGGAACTGTCGCTCGGCGGCATCCGCGACATGGGCGGCATCCCGGACGTGATGTTCGTGATCGACGCCAACAAGGAAGAGCTGGCGATCAAGGAAGCCAACGTTCTCGGCATTCCGGTCGTCGCGATTGTCGATTCGAACGTGAGCCCGGACGGCATTGCCTTCCCGGTTCCCGCCAATGACGACGCGGCCCGCGCCATCAAGCTGTATTGCGATGCCCTTGCTGCTGCCGCCACGCGTGGTGACCAGGGCGGCCGCGCTGCCCGTGGTGAAGACCTCGGCGCGCTGCTGGAGCCGATCGCAGAAGAAACGCTGTCGGCCTGATTTTCGGGTCATGCGCCGGTCACAACCGGCGTTCAGTGAACGCATATAGAGGTGCCCCGGCTCATGGCCGGGGCCCTTTGTCATCATGAAGGGATGAAAGACATGGCAGAAATTACGGCTGCTGCGGTGAAGGAACTCCGCGAACGTACCGGCGCAGGCATGATGGACTGCAAAAAGGCGCTGGCCGAAAACAATGGCGACATGGAAGTCGCGGTTGATTGGCTGCGTACCAAGGGCCTCGCCGCCGCCGCCAAAAAGGCTGGTCGTGTGGCTGCCGAAGGCCTGGTCGGCGTTGCTGTTGCTGGCAATAAGGGCGCTGCGGTCGAAGTGAATTCGGAAACCGATTTCGTCGCCAAGAACGACCAGTTCCAGGCATTTGTGCGCGCCGTGACCGAAATCGCGCTCGGCACCGACGGCAGCGTTGAAGCACTCGCCTCTGCCGCTTACCCGACCGGTGGCACCGTGCAGGAAGCCCTGACCGCCAACATCGCGACCATTGGTGAAAACCAGTCGCTGCGTCGCGGTGCGGTGCTTGAAGTGTCGCAGGGCGCGGTTGTGTCTTATGTCCACAACGCCGCTGCCGCCAATCTTGGCAAGATCGGCGTGCTGGTCGCGCTCGAAAGTGCCGCCCCGGCGGATGCGCTGAACGCGCTGGGCAAGCAGCTTGCGATGCACATCGCCGCCGCCAGCCCGTTGGCGCTTGATGAGTCGGGCCTTGATCAGGACCTGCTGGCCCGTGAACGCGCGATTGCCGAGGAAAAGGCCGCCGTGTCCGGCAAGCCCGCCGAAATCGTTGCCAAGATGGTTGATGGCGCCATGGCGAAGTTCGCCAAGGAAAACGCCTTGGTCAGCCAGTTGTTCGTCATGGACAACAAGACCAAGATTTCGGACGTCGTCGCGCAGGCTGGCAAGGAAGCCGGCAGCCCGATCACGCTGAAGGCCTATGTCCGCTTCCAACTGGGCGAAGGCATCGAAAAGCAGGAAAGCGATTTCGCAGCGGAAGTTGCGGCTGCCGCTGGCATCTGATTTTTCGCTATAATGCTTGGCAGGGCGGTGCGGGTCGACTAGGGTCCGCGCCGCCCTTGCTTTATCTAAAACAGACGGATTCTCATGACGCGACCCCGCTTTCACCGCATCCTTTTGAAGCTGTCCGGCGAAGTGCTGATGGGCGATGGACAGTTCGGGATTGACCCCGCAACCGTTGCCCGCATGGCGCTGGAAGTGAAGGCGGCACGCGACGCCGGGCACGAGGTTTGCTTGGTCGTCGGTGGCGGTAACATCTTCCGGGGGCTGGCCGGTGCTGCCAAGGGCTTTGAACGCTCGTCCGCCGATTATATGGGGATGCTGGCGACCGTGATGAACGCGCTCGCCATGCAGAATGCGCTTGAACAAATCGGCGTCGATACCCGCGTGCTGTCGGCCATTCCGATGGCGACGGTGTGCGAGCCCTATATCCGCCGCCGCGCGGTGCGCCATATGGAAAAGGGCCGGATCGTGATCTTCGCGGCGGGCACCGGCAATCCATTCTTCACCACCGATACCGCTGCCGCGCTGCGGGCAGCGGAAATGGGCTGCGATGCGCTGTTCAAGGGGACGAGCGTCGACGGTGTTTATGACGCCGACCCCAAAAAGAGCCCGACCGCCAAGCGGTATGAGAGCCTTGGTTTCAACCGCGTCCTTGCCGATGACCTGAAGGTCATGGACGCGAGCGCCGTGGCCTTGTGCCGCGATAACAACATCCCGATCGTGGTGTTCTCGATCCGTGAGCAGGGCAATCTTGCCCGCGTGCTGGCGGGTGAGGGAACGGCCACCATCGTCCAGACACAGGAGGACTGATCATGGCCCAATATGAAAAGGCTGATCTCGAACGCCGCATGAAGGGCGCTGTCGAAAATCTGAAGCACGATCTGAACGGCTTGCGCACCGGTCGTGCCAACACCGCGCTGCTCGATCCGATTCAGGTCGAAGTCTATGGCGCGATGATGCCGCTCAATCAGGTGGCAACCGTTTCTGCGCCCGAACCGCGCATGTTGTCGGTGCAGGTCTGGGACCGCACCAACATGACCCCGGTGGAAAAGGCGATCCGCAATGCTGGTCTGGGTATCAACCCGATCACCGATGGCCAGAATATCCGTCTGCCGATCCCGGACATGACCGAGGAACGCCGCAAGGAACTCGCCAAGCTTGCCAGCCAATATGCCGAAAAGGCCCGCATTGCGGTCCGCAACGTGCGTCGCGACGGCATGGATATGCTGAAGGCCGACGAAAAGAAGAGCGAGATCAGCGAAGACGAGCGCAAGCGGCATGAGACCGAGGTCCAGAAGTTGACCGACGCGATCATCGCTGAGATCGATGTCGCCGTGGCCGCCAAGGAGAAGGAAATCCTCGGCAAGTGAGTGCGTCCAGCCCCGGCCCCGTGGCGCTACCGCGCCATGTTGCGATCATCATGGATGGCAATGGCCGCTGGGCAAAGCAGCGGGGCCTGCCGCGTATTGCCGGGCATAAGCAGGGCGTTGAAGCCGTGCGCCGCGCGGTTGATGCCGCCGGAGCGCTTGGGATTGAGGCGCTGACGCTCTATGCCTTTTCGACCGAGAATTGGCGCAGGCCGGAAGAGGAGGTCACCGACCTGCTCGGCCTGTTGCGGCTCTTCATCGTCCGGGAACTGGATGCGCTCCACAAAGCAGGGGTGCGGATCAGGGTCTTAGGTGAACTCGATCGTTTCCCGAAGGATATCATTACCGAAATCGACAAGGCGGTGGCCCGGACAGCCGATAATCGCAAGATGACGTTGGCGATTGCGCTGGGCTATGGCTCGCGGGCCGAAATTGCGGCGGCGGCCCGCACCCTTGCGGCTCGCGCGGCGCGGGGCGAACTTGACCCGGCTCAGATTGACGAGGCGATGATCGAGCGCGAGCTTTACACCCATGACATGCCGCCGCTTGATCTGCTGATCCGCACCTCGGGCGAGGTGCGCTTGTCGAATTTCCTGCTGTGGCAGGCCGCTTATGCCGAAATGATCTTCATCGATCAGCTCTGGCCCGATTTTGATCAAGCGACGCTGTCGGCGTGTCTGGATGAATTTGCCCGGCGGGAACGCCGTTATGGGGGCCTGTGATGGCGATCAGCAAGAATCTGCGTGACCGCATCCTGACGGGTATCGTGCTGGGGGCGGTTGCCGTCGGCGACATTATTTATGGCGGCGTCGCCTTCGAGATGCTGGTCGTGGTGGTGAGCGCGATCATGTTGGTCGAATGGGTCAATATCGCGCGCGCGATTGTGCGTCGCCATGGCCTGCCGGTGCCGGTCTTGGGCCTGCTTGGGTCGCTTGGCGCGATCTATTGCGGCATGACGCTGGCGGCGCTGTTGATCATCCGTGGTGCGGAACATGGGCTGGCGCTGTCGCTCTGGACGCTGGCTATTGTGGTGGCGACCGATGTTGGTGCCTATTTCGCCGGGCGCGCCATTGGTGGCCCGAAGTTGGCGCCCCGGATCAGCCCCAACAAGACATGGGCTGGGCTGGTTGGCGGCATGGTGCTGGCCGCGCTGGCCGGCATGCTGGTGGCAGGGCAGGGCGGGCTTGACCTCGCCTTCGCTTGGGCTGGTGCCGGTCTGGCGGTGGTGGCGCAGCTTGGCGACCTGTTCGAAAGCTGGATGAAGCGCCTTGCGGGCGTCAAGGACAGCGGTCGGCTCATTCCCGGCCATGGTGGGGTGTGGGACCGGATTGATGGGCTGGTGCCGGTTGCCTGGGTCGTGGCCGCGCTGGTGCTGCTCAGCCGATGACCCGTTCCGTCTCTATTCTGGGCGCGACCGGATCCATCGGCACATCAACCCTTGATTTGGTGGAGCGTGCGCCGGACAAGTTCCGCGTCGCCGCGCTTACCGCGCATCGCGATGTGCGGGGGCTGGCTTCTGCCGCGCTGCGGACCCGCGCCGAACTCGCGGTGATCGGCGATGAAAGTTGTTATGCCGAGTTAAAGGCGCTGCTGACCGGATCAGGTATCACGGTTGCGGCCGGTGCGCAGGCGGTGGCCGATGCGGCGGCGCATCCCGCCGACTGGACCATGGCGGCGATTGTGGGGGCAGCGGGCTTGGCGCCGGTGATGGCGGTGGCACGGCGCGGCGGCCTATTGGCGCTGGCCAATAAGGAGGCGCTGGTCTGCGCGGGGGAGGTCGTGCTGGCGGCGGTCAAGGCGCATGGCGCGACGCTGCTGCCGGTCGATTCCGAGCATAATGCGATTTTTCAATGTTTCGAACATGATCAGGTCGACGGCATCAGCCGCATCATCCTGACCGCTTCGGGCGGCCCCTTTCGGGGGCGGAGCCGCGCCGAGATGGCTGCGGTGACGCCAGAAGAAGCGGTGCGCCACCCCAATTGGTCGATGGGCGCGAAGATTTCGGTCGATAGTGCAACCTTGATGAACAAGGGGCTTGAGCTGATCGAGGCGCAACATATTTTCAGCCTGCCACCCGAAAAGTTCGAGGTGATCGTCCACCCGCAATCGGTGATCCATTCGATGGTGGAATATATCGATGGGTCGGTATTGGCCCAGATGGGCTCGCCCGACATGCGCATCCCGATTGGCTATTGCCTTGGCTGGCCCGCGCGGATGGCAACCCCGGCGGAACGGCTAAACCTTGCGCGGGTCGCCCGGCTTGATTTTCTGGAGCCGGATCTCGACGCATTCCCCGCCTTGGCGCTGGCGATGGTGGCGATGAAAGAGGGCGGGGCGCGGCCAGCGATCCTGAATGCGGCCAATGAAATTGCGGTGGCAGCATTTCTGGAACGCCGCATCGGATTTCTCGCGATTGCCGAGATTGTCGCGGACGTGCTTGGTCGCTATGCTCCGGCTCGACCCGAGACACTCGATGATGTCTTCGCCATTGATGCGGAGGCGCGCCGGCTTGCGACGGAAACGGTGGAGGCCATAACCGCGTGATCAGTTCCAGTCCCGGGCTATTGTTTACGTTGGCAAGTTTTGCTTTTGTCATCGGCCTACTCGTGTTCGTGCACGAGATGGGCCATTATCTTGCCGCGCGCTGGTTCGGGGTCAAGGCCGATGTCTTCTCCATTGGTTTCGGGCGCGAGATGATCGGCTGGACCGATCGTCAGGGCACACGTTGGAAAGTCGCATGGCTACCACTCGGCGGTTATGTGCGCTTTGCCGGCGATATGAACGCCGCGAGCGAGCCGACGCCGGCATGGCTGGCGATGCCGCCTGCGGAACGCAACCGCACCTTCCAGTGCAAGCCATTGTGGCAGCGCGCGATCATCGTTGCGGCTGGGCCGTTGATCAATTTCGGTTTTGCGATCCTGATCTACATGGGCTTTTTCATGGCCTATGGTCAGCCGATGACGCCACCGGTTGCGGGGCTGGTCATGCCCGGCTCGCCTGCGGCCATGGCGGGCATCAAGGTCAATGACCGGCTATTGTCCGTCGACGACATCGCGGTCGCTCGGTTCGAGGATATTGCCCGGATCGTGCAGGTGCGCGCCGGCGAGGCGTTGCCGATCACGCTGCGGCGTGGTGACGAACTGCTGAGCCTGACCGTAACCCCGGCGGATGATCCCCAACGCGACCGCTTTGGCAATGTCTTTCACATTGGCCGTATTGGCATTGGTCAGACCTCGCCGATCTGGCAGCCGGTGCCATGGTATCGCCTGCCGGATGTCGCCACCCGCGAGGTGGGACATACGCTGGGCTCGATGGTCGATGCGATCGGCCAGATCATGACCGGGCGGCGATCGATCAAGGAAATGGGCGGGCCGCTCAAAATCGCGCAATATTCTGGCCAACAGGCCGCGCGGGGCTTTGAGAGCCTGATAATGTTTGTGGCATTGATCTCGATTAATCTCGGATTCATCAACCTGTTGCCAGTCCCTATGCTTGATGGCGGCCATCTGTTGCTTTACGCCGCAGAGGCCGTGATCCGGCGGCCAATCCCCCCCAAGGTTCAGGAACGGGCCTTTCGGACGGGATTTGCCCTGTTGATGGGACTGATGGTGTTCGTGACGTTGCTTGACCTTGGCAGTTTCGGTCTTTGGGATCGGATTAGCGGCTTGATCGGCTGACGGGGATGAGGCAGGGCAGAATTTCGGATTGGGATGCTGTCGCGGTATTCGGCATAGACTGACTGTAAAGGCAACTGGCGTGATTTCAGCAAGACTCTCCTCGCCTACGGGCAAATATCTCACCTGCGCATTGTTGGTGGGGACCACGCTTTCCGGGCCGGTCACCCTTGCCATGGCGCAAGAGGCCGTCTCCGCGCCTGTTGCTGCACCGGCGACGGCACCTGCTGCCCTGCAAGCCAGCCGGACGATCCGTACGATTGCGGTGTCTGGCTCGCAGCGTCTCGAACCGGATACGGTTCGGTCTTACACCCGCTTGCGCCCGGGTCAGGCCTATACCCAAGAACAGCTCGATGACGCGCTGCGTGATCTGTTCGCAACCGAATTGTTCGCCGACGTGCAGATTCGCGACAATGGCAGCGGCGATCTGGTGATCGATGTGCGGGAAAACCCGGTGATCAACCGCATCGTGCTGGAAGGTAACAAGCGGCTCAAGGAAGACAAGATCCGGCCCGAGATCAAGCTTGCCCCGCGCCAGATCTTCACCAAATCCAAGGCGCGTGCCGATGTTGGCCGGATCATCGAACTTTATCGCCGTCAGGGGCGCTTTGCCGCGACGGTTGAACCGAAGCTCGTCAATCTCGACCAGAACCGCGTCGATGTCGTGTTCGAGATCACCGAAGGGGCCAAGTCGAAGGTCCAGCAGATCAACATCATCGGTAATACCAAATTCTCCGATGGTGATCTGCGCTCGGAAATGGTGACGAAGCAGTCGCGCTTTTTCCGCATGTTCTCTTCGGGGGCAAGCTATGACCCGGATCGGCTGGCCTATGACCAGCAAAAGCTGCGGCAGTTTTACCTGACCAAGGGCTATGCCGATTTCCGTGTGGTTTCGGCCGTGGCTGAACTTACCCCGGACAAGCGCGACTTCATCATCACCTATGTGGTGGAAGAAGGCGAGCGCTATAAGCTCGGCCCCGTTGATCTTGAAAGCGACATTCGGGACTTCAAACCGGAAATCCTGAAGCCGCTGATCCACTTCAAAAAGGGTGACTGGTATAACGCCAAGGCGATCGAAGACACGGTCGATGTCTTGACCGAGACCGCCGGTGCTTATGGCTATGCGTTTGTCGACATTCGCCCCGATTTCGTGCGCGACAAGGATGCCCGGACGATGTCGGTTACCTTCAAGGTGGCCGATGCCCCGCGCGTCTATATCGAGCGCATCGACATCAACGGTAATACCCATACCAAGGACAAGGTGGTCCGTCGCGAATTCCGCCTGTTTGAAGGTGACGCGTTCAACAGCTTCAAGGTCAAGCGTTCGAAGGATCGCATCCAGTCGCTTGGCTATTTCCAGGAAAATCTCGAAGTCGAGCAAAAGCAGGGCAGCACGCCCGACCGCGTGGTGCTTGAGGCGAATGTCGAGGAAAAGTCGACCGGCGAATTGCAGGTTTCGGCTGGTTTCTCGTCGCTGGAAAAATTCATCATCGATCTGTCGATCCGTGAACGCAACTTCATGGGCAAGGGCCAGGAAGTCCGCGCCAGTGTCAGCTATTCGCGTTATTCGAAGTCGGTCGAACTCGGCTTTACCGAACCTTATGTCTTCGACAAGAACATCGCCGTTGGTGGCGATATTTTCCGGCGCGATTACAGCAGCTTCAATTATTACGGTAACAACCGGAATACGACATATAAGCAGTCGACCAACGGTTTCCAGTTGCGCGCCGGTGTGCCGCTGACGGAATATTGGTCGCTCGCGCTGCGTTATGGCGTGAATTTCGACAATGTGACGCTCGACAAAAACACCTTCTATTATGACACCAACGGGGACGGCGAGCGCGAATGCGATCCGATCCTTGCTGGTCGTTATCTGTGCGATGCGATTGGTAAGCGCACGACGTCGTCGGTTGGTTACAGCCTCGTGTTCGACAATCTCAACAACCGCATCCGTCCAAGCAAGGGGCACCGTTTGGTGTTCAGTCAGGACTTTGCTGGTCTGGGCGGGAGCGTCCGCTATCTCAAGACCCGTGTCGATGCCCGGAAATATTGGGGTCTTGGCAAGGGCTTCATCTTCTCGCTGGCGGGCGAGGGTGGCCATATCATCAGCTTTGAAGGCAACAAGGGCGACGGCGTGGACAAGGTCCGCCTGACCGACCGTTTCTTCCTTGGTGAACCGCAGATGCGCGGCTTTGGCATTCGCGGCATCGGCCCGCGCGTGATCCGCCGCTATTATAATACCACCACCGGGCAACTCGTTACCGACAGCAACAACTCTTATGATGACGCGGTTGGCGGTAAGCAATATTATCTCGGCCACGCCGAAATCGAAATCCCCTTGGGGTCAGGTGCGCGCGAAATGGGCCTGCGTCCTAGCGTGTTCGTTGATGCGGGTTCGGTATGGGGGGTGAAGAAGCCCAACCTGATCGGTGTTGGCAATGGCTTCTCGGATGGCACCACGGTGGTCGTCCGCCAGTGCGTCGATAACACCACGGGTGCCGTTAGCCTTCCGTCGTCCAATAGCTGCCCAAGCGGATCGTCAATCTACTCTTCGGTTTCGCCGTTCGAAGAAACCTTCGTCGGCAACACCTGGAAGCCGCGCCTCTCGGTTGGCTTTGGGGTTAACTGGAAATCGCCGTTCGGTCCGTTCCGGATTGATATCGCCAAGGCGCTGCTCAAGCAGGATGGCGACAACACCAAGGTATTCACTTTTAACATAGGGACCCAGTTCTGATGACCATGAAGTCGAAGTTTCTCGCCGCCGGTGCCGCGTTGATGATGGTTCCGGCGTTCGTTGCCATGCCGGCGGCAGCGCAGGTTGCTCAGGGTGTCGCCACCGCCAATTTCGACCGCGCGGTTGAAGCCAGTGCGGCCTATGGCAATGCCGTCAAGCAGATTGAACTGGCCTACAAGACCCAGATTGACGCGTTTTCGTCGCGCAAGAAGGTGCTTGATGCGGAATTGAACGCGCTCGCTGTGAAATATCAGGCCGACGCCAAGACCAATCCGAACAACCCGACGCTGAAGACGCAGGAAGCGGCGATCCGCGCCAAGCAGGCCGCTGCCCAGTCGGAACTCGGCAATTTGTCGGTCTCCTTCGGTCGTCCGATCGCTTATGTCCGCGAGCAGGTCGAAGGCAATCTGGAAGCCGCGATCAAATCGGCGATGAAAAAGAAGAACATTGGGATCATCATCTCGCCGGAAGCCATCATGGCGGTTGCGCCGGGCAACGACCTGACCGGCGATGTGGTGTCGGAACTGAACACCACGCTGCCGAGCGTGAGCGTGACCCCGCCCGCCAATTGGCAGCCGGGTCAGCAGCAGAACAACGCTGCCCCGGTCGCGCCGTCCAACCCGAATTCGGCACCACAGGGACGCTGATCGGAGATGAGCGAGGAAGCGCCTAAGGCTGAAACCATGGGTCCGATGGATATCCGTCGGATCATGGCGACCATCCCGCACCGCTATCCGCTGCTGCTGGTCGACCGCGTCGAGGAATTGACCCTTGGCGAGTCGATCGTGGCGTTGAAAGCGGTCACGATGAACGAGCAGTTCTTTCAGGGCCACTTCCCGGATCGCCCGATCATGCCGGGTGTGCTGATCGTCGAGGCGCTTGCCCAAACGGCGGCAATCCTTGCGGTGCAGTCGCTTGGCATGATGGATAGCGGCAAGCTTGTCTATTTCATGGCGATTGATGGAGCCAAGTTCCGCCGTCCGGTGGAACCGGGTTGCTTGTTGCGGCTTGAAGTCGAATTCGTCCAGAAACGGGCAACCGTCTGCAAGTTCAAGGGCCGGGCGCTCGTGGATGGGCAGGTGGCAACCGAGACGGAATTCACCGCTATGATCGCCGATCCGCCCAAGGCCTAAAGGTCTTCCGGACGATTGATATTACGCACGGCATGCCCGACCCTCACCGGTCGGGCATGTTGTTTGTGGAGCCAGTCGCGAATGCGTCGGCTTTCCCCACGGGCAAGCCAGTGCGCCAGATCGGGCGCCAATGCGGCAGGCCAGCGGCTCCATCCCCAGTGATCCTCAATATAGGCCGGGGCGGGTGCCAGCAGGGCGGCAAGATTATCGGGGAGGTCGGGCATGTCGCAGGGGCAAGCCAGCACCTCGTCAAAGCCGTGATCCAGCGCATAGGCCAAGGCCCCGGCCAAGCCACCAAGCGGACCAAGGCCAGGTTCGGGCAGGTCGGATGCGCTCGCCAGCCCGGGCCATGTCCGCCCGATAACCACCAAGCCATCGCATTGCGACCGCAGCCGTGCCGCCACGACGTCCAGCATCGGCTGGCCATCAATCAGGGCGTGGGCCTTGTCGCCCCCAAAGCGGCGGGAGTTGCCGCCCGCCAAAATCGCGCCCACCAGCCTCAATCCGCGAGTTCCATGCCCTGCGGCGTCAGGCGTACGCCGAAGACTGCGGCAAGGCGACCATCACACATGGTGGTGCGCGCCGGGCCATGGGCGATCAATTGCCCCTTATCGATCAATAGCACATCGCCTTGATGTTGGCGGGCGAGCATCAGGTCGTGGACCGATAATAATACCACCGCGCCGCGCTCGGCTTCCGCCGCCAAAAGCGCGAGCACCCGCAATCGCCACGCCGGATCGAGATTGGCGAGCGGCTCGTCGAGCAGAATCACATCCGGTTGGCTGACCAGCGCGCGGGCAATCAGGATGCGGGTGCGCTCTCCCGTGGATAGGTTATTCACCGCGCGCTGGCCGAGTTCCATCGCATCCAGCCGCTCCAGCGCGCCATCGACCAAGGCGCGATCCAGCCCTGGTGCGAGGCCAAGCGCGACCACATCACGCGCTCGCATCGGCCAACCAATATCGCGGGAGGCTGGCATGAACGACAATCGCTGCATCCGCACTGCCGGGGTCATGGTGCCCAGCACATGATCGCCAAGACGCACCTCGCCTTGCGCCTCGCCATGGCCGATCAGGGCATGAAACAGGCTTGTCTTGCCTGCACCATTGGGGCCGATCACCATCGACAAACGACCGGCGGGCAGGGTGAAATCGGCAGGCCCGAAGCGGCCGGACAAGCCAAGGCCATGAGCCGTGAGCGCGCTCATCCTAACCCCCGTTGCCAACGCCGACCCGCGACCAGCCACAGGAAGAAGGGCACACCGATCAGCGCGGTCAGCACGCCGACCGGCAGGTTGCGGCCCTGCGGGGCAAAGCGGACCAGTACATCGGCGGTTGTCAGCAAGATCGCCCCGATCAGCGCCGCTGGCACAAGGGCGCGGCCGGGATGTTGCCGGGTCAGGGCGCGGGCCAAAAAGGGCGCGACCAGTCCGATAAAACCGACTGCGCCGCAGATCGACACGCAAGCGCCAATCGCAATCGCCGATGCGATGATGATGCGCAATCGTAGCCGAGGAACATCATGGCCCATCGACTGGGCGACGACTTCACCGAGCACGAGATGGTCCAGCGCTTTCGCCTCGCGCGCGATGATCCACAGGGCGGGTAGGGCGATGACCGCCACCAAGGCCGCTTGGCCAAGGTCGCGGTCGACAAAACTGCCCATCATCCAGTCATAGACATCGTAAAAGGCAAAGGGCGAGGGGGCGAGCGCCAAGGCCAAGGCGGTGGCGGCACCGGTGGCGGCGGTGATCGCCACACCTGCAAGCAGGAAGCTGATGCTGTCGGCCTTACGCCCTGCTAGCCCAAGCAACACGGCCAACGCCAATAACGCCCCGATGATTGCGCCGATGGTGAGGCCATAGCCTTCGCCCAGTCCCAGCGTATAGCCCGTTACCACCGCACCGAGCGCCGCGCCGCCGCTTGCGCCGTTGATATCGGGTGAGGCGAGCGGATTGGCAAACAGCGCCTGAATCGCGGCCCCCGTCAGGCCAAGGCTTGCCCCAAAGATCAGTGCCAAGATCAGCCGGGGCAGGCGTAATTCCCACAGGATCACGCCAAGCAGGTCGCGCTGATCGGACCACAGCGGCCACAGACTATCGACTGGCACCGCAAGCGACACCAATCCGACGGCAAGCAGGCCAAGGATGAGCAAAGGCATCACTGTCCGGCTCATGATGCGACCGCCCGGCGCAGGCGCAATATCTCGTCAATCATCGGCGGGCCACCACACAGCCAGCCGCGCCCGTCGGTTTCGACTACTCGCCAGCCGGGTCGGCCCTGCACCACGCGCAGGCCGGGCCATTGCTGGGATCGGGCCATCTGTCCGGGGCGATAGCGGCTATGCACCAAGAGGCGCGGCGTCATGGTGAGCAACATTTCGCTGGTGATCCGGTTGCCGTTTGCGGCGCGTTGCCGCAGACCGGCCAGTTCCAGCCAATGAGCGCTCAGGCCATCGGGGGCAATGGTGAGCCCCTCACTTGTAACATGGGTTGCATCACGCAGCCGAAGCGGCGCGGTGGCGCGCAACTGGTTGATGCGGCGAATCCATGGCGCGGCGGCCTGCGGGCGGCCAAGGGCTTGAGCCAGCCGGTGGAGATTGTCGGCGACATCTTCCACCCGCGTTGGAAAGGGCAGCGCGAGCAGTTGTGAATCGAGCGAATGGGCAAGCCCACCGCGATCCTTGGTCAGACCGGCCATGGTAATGATGAGGTCCGGGCGCTGCACGGCGACGGATTCGATGGTGCCGCCATTGGTGCCAAAGCGCCGCGCCTTGTCGAACCAGAGGCTCTCATAACGATTATGGCCGAGATGGCTGATCGATGCGATTTGCGCGGGTGCAGCGAGTGCGAGCAGATATTCATCGGTGCACAGATTGAGCGAGACGACACGGCGCGGCGCAGGCGCAGCTTCGGCAAGCGCCGGCAATAACAGCAGGGCAGGGATCAGGAAGCGACGCATCGCGGCCTCCTATCGCGCGAACCGGGGCAATTGTCGATGGTTCGATGCGCTGCGCAGTGCCTTGCCTTTGCGGTCATTTGACGCTAATGGCGCGTCTCTCACCATTTCAGGCTGGTCGGAACCAGCCCTTGATCAGAGAAAGTGTTGACCCATGAAGCCTGATATCCATCCCGATTATCACAAGATCAAGGTGCAGATGACCGACGGCACCGTTTTCGAAACCCGCTCCACTTGGGGCAAGGAAGGCGACACGCTCGTCCTCGAAATCGATCCGCTCGCGCACCCGGCTTGGACCGGCGGCAACAAGGTGCTGTTGGATGCCGGTGGCCAGGTCGCCCGCTTCAACAAGCGCTTCGGTGGGATCTCGCTCTCCAAGAAGTAATGCCGACGCGGTTCGCCGCCCGGTCAGACAAAAGGCTCCGGTCGCAAGATCGGGGCCTTTTTCTTGTCCGCAGCCCATTTTACCGGGAGAGCGCAATAAAAAGCCGCCCGGTTGCCCGGACGGCTGTTCATCAACGGCAAAATTGCGCGGCCAAGATCAGCGCGGCGTAATCGGCCCGACGTTAAAATTGTCGGCATAGGTCTGCATCTTGATCACCCGGTCGGGGGCCGGAACGACATGATAGGCAAGGTCGTTCTTCTCGGCATAGGCGCGGGCAGCGTCGAGCGAGCCGAAGCTCAGCTTGATCTGGCGCGCGGTATCTCCCGAACCGGACCAGCCCATCAACGGGTCTGGCTGACGCGCTTCCTTGGGTTCATGTTCGAGAACCCATTTGCCGGTGCCCGCGCGGCCCGATTGCAGGGCGTTTTTCTGCTTCTGATAGATGATGGCCGTCATGGATATGCACTCGTCCCTGAAATGGCGTTGCCCGATGGGCAGGTCGCAGTGGCTATAATCGCTTCATCGCTTCTGAAAAAGGGGGAATATGGTCGTGACCTCTCGCCCCAGACGGCATAAAGGAACAAGATCAGATCAAGGAGCGCGACCATGCAGACTTTCGACCTTAAGCTGACCAACGGCACCGTCTGGACGCCGGGTGGCCCGGTGCGCGGCGATGTCGGCGTGCGCAACGGCAAGATTGCGGGAATCGGCGTTTCCGGCGATGCGGGCGAAGTCATTGACTGCACCGGGCTCGACATTCTGCCGGGCGTGATCGACACGCAGGTGCATTTTCGCGAGCCGGGGCTGGAACATAAGGAAGATCTTGAAACTGGGTCGCGCGCTGCCGTGATGGGCGGGGTCACCTCGATTTTCGAGATGCCGAACACCAAACCCAACACCGATAGCGCAGAGCGGCTGACCGATAAGCTGGGCCGCGCCCATCATCGGATGTGGTGCGACCATGCGTTTTATGTGGGTGCGACCGCTGGCAATGCCGATCAGTTGCATGAGCTGGAGCGCCTGCCGGGCACCGCCGGGGTGAAGATTTTCATGGGTGCATCCACCGGCGATCTGCTGGTGGCCGAGGATCAGGAACTGGCCCGCGTGCTGGGCAATGGCCGCCGTCGCGTTGCGATCCATGCCGAGGACGAACAGCGGATGCAGGAGCGTCTCGCCTATCGCGTCGCGGGCGATGCCTCGTCCCATCCGATATGGCGTGACGACGAGAGCGCGATGCTGGCCACCCGTCGCATTATTGCCATTGCGCGCCAGACCAATCGCCGCATCCACATTCTGCACGTCACGACCCCGGCAGAACTGGAATATATTTCGCACCATAAGGATATCGCCAGTTGCGAGGTTACGCCCCAGCATCTCACGCTGCGGGGGGAGGAAGCCTATCCCCGGCTGGGCACGCTGGCGCAGATGAACCCGCCGATCCGCTCGGGCAAGCATGTCGATGGGCTGTGGCACTGGCTGCATCAGGGCGTGCCGGATGTGATCGGTTCCGATCACGCGCCGCATACGCTGGAAGAAAAGTCCAAGCCCTATCCGGATTCGCCAAGCGGTATGCCGGGCGTGCAGACATTGCTGCCGCTGATGCTCAACCATGTGGTGGAAGGCCGTATGTCGATGGAACGCCTGATTGATCTGACCTCGGCAGGGGCGCAGCGCATCTTCGGCTTGGTTGGCAAGGGACGGATCGTGGTGGGCTATGATGCCGACTTCACTGTGGTCGACCGCCACAAGAAATGGACCGTCACCAAGGATTGGCTCGGCTCGCGCTGCGGATGGTCGCCGTTCGAAGACATGGAACTGACCGGCAAGGCGCTCGGCACCATTGTGCGCGGCCATCGGGTGATGTGGGATGACCAGTTGGCCAATCAGGCATTCGGCGAACCGATCCGCTTCGAATCGACCAGCTTCGCCTAAAGCAGGTTGCGCACCGGCGCGAAGCTGCGGCGGTGGTGGGGCGTGACGCCATGGCGTTGCAGGCCGGCAAGGTGATCCGCCGTGCCATAGCCCGCATTGCGTCCCCAGCCATAGCCGGGATAATCCTCATCGAGCCGGGTCATGATCCGGTCGCGGTGGACCTTGGCGATGATGCTGGCGGCGGCGATCGAAAGGCAACGGTCATCACCTTTGACAATGGCGGTTGCGGCCCAATCCCAACGCGGTAGTCGATTGCCATCGACCAGCACATGCACCGGGCAATGGCCCAATGCCGCGACGGCGCGGGTCATGGCGAGCATCGTGGCTTGCAGGATATTGACGCGGTCAATTTCCTCGACGGTTGCCTCGCCGATGCCGACATGGGCACAGGTGTTCAACTGTTCGAATAAGTGTTCGCGCTTGGTGGCGGAGAGTTTCTTCGAATCCGCCAGCCCGTCCGGAATGTGGGCGCTGTCGAGGATCACCGCCGCCGCCACAACCGGTCCCGCAAGCGGGCCGCGCCCGGCTTCATCAACACCCGCGACCGGGCCGTGATAGCGGCTTTCAAACGACCAGTCAGGCATCGGGGCGGGGATTGTGTTC
The DNA here is from genome assembly GCA_903821605.1 of uncultured Sphingomonadales bacterium. Lineage (GTDB taxonomy): Bacteria > Pseudomonadota > Alphaproteobacteria > Sphingomonadales > Sphingomonadaceae > Alteraquisediminimonas. The sequence goes on from CAIJLZ010000013.1 coordinate 182,726, forward strand.
GATCATATCTGGGTGCATCACTAACGCCATGACGGCGCAAAGACCAGACCAGACCCGGCAGCGCCATGGCGTCATGGTCCGCGCGTGGCACTGGCTGAACGCGGTGGCGCTGGCGGTGATGCTGATGAGCGGCCTTGCCATCTTCAACGCCCATCCCCGGCTATATTGGGGGCAGACCGGCACCTGGGGTGATCCCGCATGGTTGCAGATCGGCTCCAGCGGCGACAAGGGCCTGTTGTTGGTGGGTGAGCGGATGTTTGACACTAGCGGCTGGCTTGGGCTGTGGACTGATAGCGAGGGAAGGACGCAGCAGTGGGCAACGCCCGGATGGGCGACATTGCCGGCGCGCTATGATCTCGCGCTCGCGCGCAACTGGCACCTGCTGTTTGCATGGGTCATGGTGCTGGCTTGGTTGGTCTATGTGCTGCACGGTTGGTGGCGCGGCCATTTTCGCGGTGACTTGGGCGTGAGGAGCGACCAGCTCCGCCCGCGCGCCTTGTGGCTGGCGTTGCGGGCACATTTTGGCCTGACGGCGCTGCGGGCGCTTGCGACAGGGGAATATAATAGTCTGCAACGCCTCAGCTATCTGGCCGTGATTTTCGGGCTGATCCCGTTGATGATCCTGACGGGGCTCTCCATGTCGCCGGGCGTGAACGCGGCGTTACCGTGGCTGCCAGAGCTGTTCGGTGGGCGCCAATCTGCCCGCTCTCTTCATTTTTTGACCATGACCGGCTTGCTATTGTTTGTCGTGCTGCATCTGGTGATGGTGCTGCTGGCCGGGCCATTCCGGCTGACGCGCTCGATGATCACGGGCGGGGTGCAGGGCGATGGCTGAACCGATTGACCGCCGCACCGCGCTGGCCGGGCTGATGGGCGGCGGGATGTTACTGGCGGGATGTGACCGCATCGCGTCGACATCTGCGTTCGACCATGCGGTTGGTGGCGCAAGGGCGCTGACATTCCACAGCCAGCGCGCATTGATCGCGGACGGGCGGCTGGCCCGAGAATTCACGCCTGCCGATATTTCAACCCGTTTCCACGCCAATGGATCAACCGATCCTGACGATGCGATCTATCGTGCCCATGTTGATAGCGGGTTTCGGCATTGGCAGTTGGTGGTCGATGGGCTGGTGCATCGCCCGCTACGACTGTCGCTCGCGCAATTGGCACGGCTGCCGCAACGCACCCAGATTACCCGCCATGATTGCGTCGAGGGATGGAGCGCCATCGCCCAATGGCAGGGGGTGCCGCTGGGGCTGGTGCTGGCCCATGCCGGGTTGATGCCGGATGCGCGTTACATCGTCTTTCATTGCGCCGATCGGTTGGGCGGAGATGTTTATTATGAATCAATTGATCTGGTGGATGGCTTTCATCCCCAGACGATCCTCGCTCATCGTATGAATGGGCAGCCGCTGGCCGTGGCCCATGGTGCGCCCTTAAGGCTGCGGGTTGAACGCCAATTGGGCTATAAACATGCGAAATATGTCATGCGGATTGAACTGGTTGCAGGGCTTGACCGGATCGGCGGGGGGCGTGGCGGCTATTGGGAAGACCGACGAAATTATGATTGGTATGCCGGTATCTGATCGACTTGCCCCCCATTCTTGCATCTGATTGATCCGAAACGGATATAGAATTCACCAAATTCCTGACCTACGTTGAAGTCCCACCAATCCGGTCCTAACATGGTCTGGACTTGATCCGCTTCGGTCGCTCCATTGGCGATGTGAGCGAAAGGGAAAGTCCATGTACGTGACGAAAGACCAACTCCAGGCGGAAATGAATTTGGCACAGCCCGTTATCCTGATGATCGGCAATGACGACGTGGCGGTAACGCGGCTGGAGCGTGAGACGATGCAGGCGGGCGTTCGCCTGAGTTGCAATGTCCCGCCGGCTGAAGCGGTGAGCCGTCTTGAACAACAGGTGATGCTGGATGCTGTCTGGATCGACTGGGACAGCGTTGCCGAGGATGACGCGCTGCCGGGCGTGATCGATTGGCTGATGAACGACAGCTTCGGGCGCGAGGTTCGCCTCATTTTGTCGGTGGCGTTGGATCGGCTTGATGATGCCTTGGGCTCGCTGCAACGCGAGGTCGTGGTCCTGTGCAATGCGCAGGAATATGATCGGCTGGCGACGCTCGCCGAACTTCGGATGAAGCCTCAAACGACGCTTCATGACGTCGGCACCGAACGCAAGGTCGAGCAATTGACCCGGCTGAGTGAAGAAGTGCACCGTATCGCCCATGTGCTGGCCACGCTTTCGGGAACCGATGGCGAGGTGGCGCCCGTCAGACCGGTGCGATCCAGCCCGCCCAGCCCATTTCTGCCAAGCCCCGGGGAAGAGCCGGGCATCATCGATGTCCACACGGTCCGTCAGCTCATTCGTATGCGGCGACTACGGAATGATTATTTTCGCGGTGAATTATTCGCTGATCCGGCTTGGGATATGCTGCTCGACCTGATGGCGGCCAAGCTTGAACACAAGCGGGTGGCGGTTTCCAGCCTGTGCATCGCGGCCGATGTGCCCGCGACAACCGCGCTGCGCTGGATCAAGACAATGACCGATCACGGCCTGTTTCGCCGGGTGGCGGACCCGACCGATGGCCGCCGCATCTTCATCGAACTGGCGGAGCCTTCATTCGGTGCGATGAAGGAATATTTCCGGGCGGTCGGCCGGCTGTCGCCCTTTACGATCTGATCTGAGCCGCTGGTAGTGCTGCGAAATCTAGTTTAATTAATACTTTTTGAACTCGGTCCAATCTTGTATTCTCTAGGGTAACAACGGGGAGCGCATAGGTTATGTCTTTTACCGGACCGCTGGAAGACCGGGTTGCGATTTATGAATTGCAACACGAATATGGCGATGCCGCCACCCGCAAGGACATGGATGGCTGGCTTGCCTGCTGGGCCGACGAGGGCGTGTGGGAAGTCATGCACGGCACCTTTATCGGCAGAGCGGCAATCGCCGATGAGTGGACCAATATCATGGAGAATATGAGCGGGGCGCTTAAGGGGCCGAACCTTAAGCTGTTCACGAGCTTTCCCGGCGCCCTCAACATTGATGGCGAACGCGCCCATGGTTATGTCTATACCAATGAATTGCTGGCCGATGACGATGGTCATGTGACCCGGTTGTCCGGTCGATATGATGACAGCTATATCTGTCGCCATGGCCGCTGGTTGTTCAAGATCCGGCGTTATTCGATCCTGCATGTCGAGTCTCACCGGGAACGCTGACGGCGTTTGAACAGCCGATCAGGGATCTGTGACTTGTGGCTGTCATATTAGTTCGATATTTACCGAACTATGGAATCGATAATTGCCACTGACGCGCTGGGCGCGCTCGCGCAGGTGACGCGGCTGGAGGTGTTTCGCCTGCTTGTGCGCCATGAGCCGGATGGCTTGGCGGCAGGCGATATTGCGCGCCAGATCGGCGTGCCGGCCAATACCCTATCGACCCATTTGGCGATTTTGGCGCGGGCCGGGCTGGTGACATCGGTTCGGCAAAGCCGATCGATCATCTATCGTGCGCAGATCGATAGCTTGCGTGACCTAATGCTATTCCTCGCGAAGGACTGTTGCGGCGGTCGCGCCGATTTTTCCAACTCCCTTGTCGCGCAACTTGCCTGTTGCTGATCTTCTGTCCGGAGAATGTGATGACCGATCGTGTGTATAATGTGCTGTTCCTGTGCACTGGCAACTCTGCCCGCTCCATTCTTGGCGAGGTGTTGTTGAACCATGATGGCGGCGGCCGATTCAAATCTTGGTCTGCTGGCAGCCAACCCAAGGGCGCGGTCCATCCGATGGCGCTTGACGTTTTGTCCGGTCTTGGCTTTGCAACCGAGGGGTTAAGGTCAAAATCTTGGGACGAATTTGCCGCGCCGGGTGCACCGGTGTTCGATTTCATCTTCACCGTTTGCGATAATGCCGCAGGCGAGGCCTGTCCGGTGTGGCTTGGTCATCCGATGACCGCACATTGGGGCATTGAAGATCCGGCGGCGGTTGAAGGCGAGGGGCAGCGCGAGGCGTTCATGACGGCCTTGCGCTACCTACGGCGGCGGATCGAGCTTTTTCTCGCCTTGCCACTCGATAGCCTCGACAAGATGGCCACAGAGCGCAAGCTTAAGGAAATCGGGCGGTCTGAAGGCGCGACCGGCACGGCGGAGCAGGGCGCATGAACGCCGATCTCGCCGCTCTCCCGCACCTTGAAAAGCGCCTATCCTTTCTTGATCGCTATCTCACCTTGTGGATTTTTGCGGCGATGGCGCTCGGCATTTTGCTGGGATACTTCGTGCCTGCGGTGCCGCTTGCGCTTGACGCGATGTCGGTAGGGAATACCAGTATCCCGATTGCGATTGGCCTGATCTTGATGATGTTCCCGCCGCTCGCCAAGGTGCGATATGAGGAGTTGGGGCAGGTTTTTCGGGATCGCCGCATTTTGCTGCTGTCCTTTGTCCTGTGCTGGATCATCGGTCCGGCGTTGATGTTTAGCTTGGCGATCACCCTGTTGCCGGGCGAACCACAATATATGACCGGGCTTATCTTGATCGGCATTGCGCCCTGCATCGCCATGGTGCTGGTGTGGAACCAATTGGCCGGGGGTAGCCCGCAATATGTGACCGGGCTGGTGGCGTTCAACTCGCTGTTCCAGATCTTCTTCTATACCCCTTATGCGTGGCTGTTGCTGACCGTGCTGCCGCCGCTGTTCGGGCTGGAGGCACATGTGATTAATGTCAGCTTCCTGACCATTGCCAAGGCCGTGCTGACCTATCTTGGCATTCCCTTTGTCGCCGGATATTGCGTGCGGCGCGTGCTCATCGGGCGCTATGGCGCCACTTGGTATGATGGCCGTTTCATCCCGGCGATCAGCCCGATCACCTTGGTCGCGCTACTGTTTACGATCATCGCGATGTTCAGCCTTAAGGGCGGGGAAATTCTGGCGCTGCCGTTCGATGCCTTGCGGGTCGCGGTGCCGCTGGTGATCTTCTTTGTGGTGATGTTCCTGTCGAGCTTCGCCCTCGCCAAGGCGGTTGGTGCCGATTATCCGCGCGCGGCGGCCTTGTCGTTCACCGCAGCATCCAACAATTTTGAGCTGGCCATTGCGGTCGCCATTGCATCATTCGGACTTGCGTCACCCGTGGCGTTCGCCGCCGTGATCGGCCCGTTGGTAGAAGTGCCGGTGCTGATCAGCCTGGTTGGGGTCGCGCTGTGGATCGGGCGGCGGTGGTTCGCGGACACGATGCCATCGTCGGGGCGCTGAGCGATGGACCATCAACGTCTTCGTCCACTTGCTGACCCTGACCATTTTCCAGCGCTTAAGCCGGACTATCTCTATGCGCGCCCGGCGTTCGGCTTGGGCGATGATCAGTCGCCGCCGAAGTTCCTGCTGCTTTATGGCTCATTGCGGGAGCGCTCTTATTCGCGGTTGGTCGTGGAAGAGGCGGCGCGGCTGCTCCGGCTATTTGGGGCTGAAACGCGGATATTCGATCCGTCAGACCTGCCACTGCCCGATCAAGTGTATCAAGACGACCATCCTGCCGTGCGTGAATTGCGTGAACATTCGATCTGGTCTGATGGCCAGATTTGGTGCAGCCCCGAACGCCATGGCCAGATCACCGGCATCATGAAGACCCAGATCGACCATCTGCCGCTTGAACTGAAGGGGGTGCGCCCGACGCAAGGGCGCACGCTTGCGGTGATGCAAGTGTCGGCCGGGTCGCAATCGTTCAACAGCGTCAATACGTTGCGCGTGCTGGGGCGCTGGATGCGGATGTTCACCATCCCCAATCAATCAAGCGTTGCCATGGCCTATAAGGAATTTGACGAGGCAGGCCGCATGTTGCCGTCGAGTTATTATGACCGGATCGTCGACGTGGTCGAGGAATTGTTCCGTTTCACAATCCTGTTGCTGCCGCACCGCGAACAACTGGTTGATCGCTATTCCGAACGCAAGGAGCGTGGCAATCCCGTCCCGCGCGAAGATCATGTCGCCGCGGTGCGCGGCAATCGCTAAGCGGGCAGGGGGTCGAGCAGGTCTTCGAAGAACAGGCTGACCAACCCAGCTTGGCTCGTGACATGGGCCTTGGCATAAACCCGCGCCAATTGCGCGCGGACCGTGCCTTCGGCGGTGCCCCGCAACTCGGCGATCTGCGTGATGGAGCAGCCCTTAAGCGCAAACAAGGCCACATCCGCTTCCCCCTTGGTGAGCTTCCATGTGGCGAAACGTTGGTGGATCAGATCGGCCAGCGCGCCCGATGCAATGGCGAGCGCCTCATTGCGCTGTCTGGCTTGAACAAGCATGAAGCGGACCGCCCGCGCCCCGAAGATGACACCCGCAACAAGCGCGAAGGATATGACGCACTCGACCATGATATGCGCGCCAAAGCCATCGGTGAGCAGGTCACCGATGGCATCTGCGACAAAAAAGATCGCGCCTATGGCTTGCAGCACCACAATCGCCGCGACCGCCATGGTTTGACGGTCGCGGCCTTGGGGCTGGCGGGGGTCCGCTCCGCTCATGAACGCGGTCGATTGCCGCCGGGGATCATCGCGCCAACGGTTTCACGCCCGCTGCGCCGCGTTTCGAACATGACACCCGCTAGATGGAGTGCGATCAGGAGATAGAGCAGGTTGACGGCCACTTCGTGCACCTCGCCCATGATTTCCTCTTCGCCTTCGCCTTTGCCCTCATGGCCCTCGCGGGCTTCAGACGCTTCCTCGTCACGCTCATTGCGCTCATCACGCGCCACCACTTGGCGTTCTGACGGCGCAACCGCCGTTACCGGGGCCTCGCGACCTTCATCATGTTCCCGCTTTGCCGTAGGATCAGCAGGCGGCGGCCCGGACATGGTGATGCCGCTAGCGATGATGACGGCAAGGCAGGCCCAAATGGCATACACCATCAATGCGCCAAGCGGGTTATGCGACTTGTGCCGCGCCGTCTCGCCACGCCGAATTTCCGCGATATGGGCAAGGGCGCGGGAAGGGCTGGGTGGAAAGGCACTGAAGCGCGCCTCCGCCGGGCCAACCAACCCCCATAGCAGGCGCAACGCCAAAAGCGCCGCCAGCCCATAGCCGACCCAGACATGCCAGCCGGAACCTTCCTCGGTCACCAGGGCATTGCCAATAATCGCGGTCACGATCCCCCAATGGGTCAATTTGACGATGGGATCCCAACGACGCGGTGTTTGATCGATCGTTTCGGCCATAATGCCTCCTTACATACACAACAGCCGCGTGTTGAGCCGGTGCCGATAGCAAGACAATGAACCAATGGCTTATCAAGGGCGATATAAGCGATTGCTTAGCGCCCTCATCATGGCGCTTTTGCCGGAAATCCGTGCTTCACGCGCTGGGTGGCTGGCCTTCCTTGTCGCGGGCAGTTTGCGCAAATGTGGCGGCCAAATTGGCCATGGCGACCGCTTCTGCGGCGGCTTGGGTTGCCAGCCGGGTCGCTTCAGAAGCAATGTTGGCGGCTTGGGCCGAGGCGTCTTCGGCATGGGTTGCGACGGCAAGGGCTGCGGCCGCCGCCGCTGAGGCCGCAGCAGCCGCTGCTTCAATCGCGGCCTGAGCGGCGGCATTGGCGGCCTCTGCGGCGGCATGAGCCGATTTACTGACGGGGATCGACGCCGCCTCCCGCGCTGCCTCTGCGCAGCATTTGGATGCCGTGGCCGCATTTTCTGCCGCCTTGGCTGCCTTTTGCGCGGCTTCAGACGTGTGCGCCGTCATCTCGGTCAGCGATTTGAGCGTTCCGATATAGGTGGTATTGAGATTAAGATGGCTTTTTTTCAGCAGATCAATGTCGACCGCCATCAACGCCATTTTTTTTAATATTTCAGTCAAGGTTTCTGCCATCGTCGCCCCCCTGCGCACCAAATGCCGCCTTGGTCAGCCGTGATATTCGATGGGAATATCAGCGACCTGCGGTAAAATATCGACTATCGATACGCCCATCCGATTTCAAATTCGAGAAAAATTAGATCCACGGCGATAATAGGCGGCAGCTCATTTCCGACTCGCTGCCGGACCAATATTTTCATTTCGACTCTCAACTGATGTTGCCACAACCATCTGAAATCATATATGAATATTAACACATCAATGGCGTATTGATCAATTTTACCGAAGAAAAATCCGAATGACTTTAAAATTAGGAGTCATTTTGGGATAAGGCCCCAACATGCGCGGTGACGCGGGAGAAATGCAGCGTGGACATATTCATCATTTCTTGGGCTCATGGAACAGTGGTGCACATATATCGAAACGGTTCAGCACTCGGGAACTATCACTGCTATTAGCAAGCGGGTGTCAGCATGAGGGACGATAAATGTAAGCGCAAGCAAGCTTTGTTCGACCTGCTGATGAAGCCTGACCTCGAAAAGGCGGACATCAAGCGGTTAAAGGCTGTGGCTGTGGGCCTCTATGAAACTCTCCAGGCTCAAATCGAAGCCACGCAGGATTCCGCCGCCAAGCAGGGCACGCGCGATCAGATTCGCGTAACCATTCGGGACTACCTGTGGGACGAAAATAAGGGCCTTCCGGTTAGCTATGGTGTACCGGAAATTGAGGCAAAGACCGACGCCGTGCTGGCAGATCTGATGATGCAGGCCCGCCAGGCGAGCGGGAGCGTTCATCGCTGATAGTGAGCGAGTTACATCAAACGAGCAAATTACTATGTATACCGGAGCTGTGGGTCCCATCTACAGAAAGCGGGGGGTGCCACCCCGGTGGGGTCTCGCTTGCCGGAAAATCGATAGGGGGTGGGGGGGTATCGAATCGAGAGGCGGCACCCGTCTATAATGAAGCGCTGCTCTGATGGTGGGTGCATAGGTGGGTACGGCGCGCTAGGCCCGCATAACTATATGATTTTATGTGGGTCGTGGCGGAAGAGGTGGGATTCGAACCCACGGTGAGCGTAAACCCACGACGGTTTTCAAGACCGTTGCCTTAAACCACTCGGCCACTCTTCCTGTCTGATTTCCCGCCACTTAGAGAACTGCCCCGTTCGGGTCAAAGGCAAATTCGCGGCTTACGCGATGCGGTGGGCGGGTCGGACCGTGGCGAGCAGAAGGTGAAAGGGGTTTCACCTTTGCGCCCCGCTGTGGCATCACTTGGCCATGATAGGATTGCACCGGCGGATATTGACTTTGGCGGGCGTTGCGCTTGGGCTGGCCATGATCTGTGGTCAGGCGGCGTCAGCGCAGGAGGCGGCTCCGATGACGGTGCCTGCCGCCGTTGCCGCGACCAATGCCGAACCGGCATCAGCGACAGGGCCAGCACCGTTGGAAGCGCCGCGCATCGGCTTTCATGCCTTTGTCGAAGATCTCGGCCGCCGCGCATTGGCCGAAGGCGTATCGGCGCGCACAGTTGACAGCGTGATCCCCTCGCTCAGCTTCAATAGCCGGGTGATCGCGCTTGATCGGAATCAGCCCGGCGCGTCCGATCCCCAAGCCCCAATCCCCAAATTCGAACCTTATCGCCTGCGCCATGTCGATTCCGAACGGATCTGGCGCGGGCGTGCGGCCTATCGGCGGTTGCGGCCATTGCTGACAAATTTCGAGGCGCAAACCGGCGTCCCCGAGTCTCTCATGATCGCCATCTTCGGTCATGAGACCAATTATGGTGCCTATACCGGGGATTTCGACCTTGCACGCGCGCTGGCCAGCCTTGCCTATGAAGGGCGGCGCCGCGCATTGTTCAGTGCGGAATTTATCGCCACGCTGCGGCTGATGGATCTCGGTTTTCCGCGCCACAAGCTGGTGGGGAGTTGGGCCGGGGCAACAGGCTATCCCCAATTTCTTCCGAGCGTGTATCTCCGCATGGCTCGCGATGGTGATGGCGATGGCCGCGCCGATATCTGGGCAAGCGAAGCCGATGCCGTCGCATCGATCGGTAATTATCTGCGCCTTGCCGGCTGGCAACGCGGACTGGCTTGGGGCGCGCGGGTGACGGTTCCATTGGCGCTTGATCGTGCCAGTATCCGATCACTGACTACCTCGCCGCGGTGCGAGCGGGTCCACGCGCGCCACAGCCGTTGGCTGACCATCGCGGAATGGCGCGCACTGGGCGTCGTGGAGACGGGCGCAAAGCGCTTGCCAGATCGCGCAATGGCAACGCTGATCGAGCCAGATGGGCCGGGGGCGGCCGCCTATCTCACAACGATGAACTATCGTGCGATTCTCGATTATAACTGCTCGAATTTCTATGCGCTGTCGGTTGGCTTGCTTGCGGATGAGGTCGGGGGCTGATCCTGCCGCACCAGAACCGACCGAATTCGGCTTTTCATCTCACAACAGGCATTGGCAGATCAGGAGGCGGGCGGCTATGCTCCGGCGCGGATTCTCCTATTGTCCGGTTTCAGGGCAGGGTATTCGCGTGCGCGTTCACCTGATCATCAATTAGCCACCTCTGGCCCGCCTGAAATGGAAAGACCGAAAATCTTGAAACAGCCTGTTCGCTCGCTTGCTTTGTTGTCAGTCCTCGCGCTGGTCGCCAGTTCGACCGTTGTCGCCGCACCGACCATCGACACCGCCGCGCCTGTCGCGCTGCTGGTCGATCAAACGGCCGGGGCCACCCTGTTCGCGCGCGATGCTGACCGCTTGATGCCACCCGCTTCGATGGCCAAGATGATGACGACCCATGTGGCCTTTTCGCTGATCAAGCAGGGCAAGCTGAAGCTGGATCAGATGGTGACGGTGCGCCCGGAAACCTGGCAGAAATGGCACGGCCCGGCGGCGGGTTCGACCATGTTTCTGTCTGCTGGTGAACAAGTCAGTGTGGAAAATCTGCTCCATGGCATTGTCACCCTGTCGGGCAATGACGCGTGCGTCGTACTGGCCGAGGCGGTTTCGGGCACCGAGCAGGCCTTTACCGATTTGATGAATGCGGAAGCAAAGCGGCTCGGCATGACGAACAGCCATTTCGGCACCAGCAATGGCTGGCCGGACGAAGGCGTTACCCATGTAACCGCACGCGATCTGGCGAAGCTCGCGGCGAGCACAATCAATGACTTCCCCGATCTTTATGTGAAATTTTATCAACAGACGAGCTTCACCTGGGGCAAGACCATGGGCGGTGAAGCGATCAGCCAGGGCAATCGCAACCCGATCTTGGGCCGTGTCGCCGGTGCCGATGGGTTGAAGACCGGCCATACCGAAGAGGCTGGCTATGGCTTCACCGGTTCGGCGGTGCAGAACGGTCGGCGGTTAATCATGGTGGTCGCCGGTCTCGGCAGTATGAACGAGCGGATCAGCGAGTCCGTGAAGTTAATGGAATGGGGCTTCAAGGCATGGGAAGCCAAGCCGCTGTTCGCCAAAGGGGCGCAGGTCGGCAAGGCCAAGGTCCAGCTTGGTGACGAGCCAGAGGTGGGATTGACCGCGCCGCGTGATCTTGCCGCCGTGATTCCGCAGGGCACAGGCGGTTCGGTCAAGATGACGATCCGCTATGATGGCCCGATCAAGGCGCCAATTGCGGCGGGCCAGCATGTGGCCGACCTGATCGTGACCACCAGCGACACGCCGCCACAGGTGATGCCCTTGGTCGCGGCCACTGCGGTTGGTGAAGCGAGCTGGCTTGATCGCGTGATCGCCGGGCTCAAGGCCTTTTTCGGGCTCGCGTGACACGCGGACGCTTCATCACGCTGGAAGGCGGAGAAGGGGTCGGGAAATCGACCCAACTCCGCCTGCTGGCCGACGCGCTTAGCGCGCAAGGTCATAGCGTCATCACGACGCGAGAGCCGGGCGGCAGCGCGGGGGCGGAGGCGATCCGGACGCTGATCTTGTCGGGCGACAAGGATCGTTGGGACATGCGGACCGAGGCCATGTTGTTCGCCGCTGCCCGCGCCGACCATTTGCGCCACGTGATCAAGCCCGCGCTGGAACGCGGGCAGTGGGTCGTCTGCGACCGCTTTCTGGAGAGCAGCCGGGCCTATCAGGGCATGGCGGGCGATTTGGGCGATGAGTTTGTGCTGGCGCTGCACCAACTGGGGAGCGAGAGTTTTCTGCCCGACCGCACGTTGGTGCTCGATCTGCCAGATGAGGCGATTAACGTCCGCGCCGAAGAGCGGGATCACGGGCGGGAAAGCGACCGGATCGGGGGCCGTGCCCTGGCTTATCATCGGCGCGTGGCACAGGCCTTTCGCGAATTTTCGGCGCAGGATCCGGCGCGTGTGCGCCTGATTGATGCGAGCGGCGAACGCGAAGAGGTGACGGCGCGGTTACTGGCTGCTGTGAACGACCTCGCATGACGACGCTGGTCGGGCATGATGACGTCATGGCGACATTCCGCGCCGCGTTGGATGGGCCGCGCCTGCATCATGGCTGGATTTTTGCGGGGCCCAAGGGCGTCGGCAAGGCCCAACTCGCCGAACAGCTAGCGATTTTCCATCTCGCCCGCGCAGCAGGCCCGGCTTTTATCGAGCATGGGCTGGACGTGCCCGAAGACCATGAGATCCGCCAAGCGATCGAAGGGCAGGTTCATCCCGATTTCATCCGCATGATGCGTCTACCGCGCAAGAGCGAAAAGGGCGAGGTCACGGACGAGACAAAACTGGCGCGCAATATCTCGGTGGAGCAGATCCGGACTTTGCGCGAACAATTGCATCGTACCCCGTCGCTCTCGCCGCAGCGGATCGTCATGATCGATGCGGCCGAGGACATGGAGGCGGGCGCGGCCAATGCGCTGCTTAAAATTCTGGAAGAACCACCCGCCAACACGATGTTTTTCCTGATTAGTCACATGCCGGGGCGATTGTTGCCGACCATCCGTTCACGTTGCCGATTGGTGCGGCTGCGGCCCCTTGGTGATGAACAGGTCGCCCGCATCGTGGCGGAAGAATTGCCGGAACTCGACATGGAAAGCTGCATGGCGCTGGCGCAGGCGGCGCAGGGATCGCCCGGCCAGGCGCTGCAATATGCCGATCTTGACGTTGCGGGGATCGAAGCCGTGTTGCTCAAGGTCGAAAGCGGTGATCCGCAGGCGGCGGCGGGGCGCTCCACATTGGCACGGCAAATGGCAAGCAAGGGGGCGCAACCCCGGTTTGAGCTGTTCCTCGACTATTTCCCGTCCCGCCTGGCACGCGCCGTGCGCCAGTCCAGCGGCGAGGCGCTTGCAGAAGGCATCACCCTGTGGGAAAGGGCATGCGAACTGGCCAACAGCGCCCGGCGGTTGTCGCTCGATCCTGAATCGACGGTCTATGAACTGACGGGCTATCTCGCGGCCTTCACCGCATCCCGCCTGAATATGTCCAGGAAGCCGTAACGCATCATGTCCGAACCTTATTACATCACCACCGCGATCAGCTATCCAAATGGTCGGCCGCATATTGGCCATGCCTATGAGGCGATTGCCGCCGATGCCATTGCGCGTTTTCACCGCATGGCGGGGCGTGACGTGCGTTTCCAGACCGGCACCGACGAACATGGCCTGAAAATGGCGCAGACAGCACGTGATCGGGGCATTACGGCACGCGCGCTGTGCGATGAGATGTCGTCCTATTTCAAGGTGATGTGCGATACTCTTCATATTTCATATGATCGCTTTATCCGCACCACGGATGACGATCACAAAATCGCCTGTCAGGCCCTGTGGAAGGGCATGGTGGCGCGTGGCGACATTTATCTTGGCCGTTATGAGGGCTGGTATTCGGTCCGTGATGAAGCGTTCTACGACGAAAAGGAACTGACCAAGGGGGAGGGTGAACAGCGCCTGTCTCCTCAGGGCACGCCGGTCGAATGGACGGTGGAGGAAAGCTGGTTTTTCCGCCTTTCGGCCTATCAGGACAAGCTGCTTGAGCTGTATCGTTCGCATCCCGAGTTTATCCAGCCGGAAAGCCGGCGTAACGAGGTGATCCGGTTCGTCGAGGGCGGGCTGTCAGACCTTTCGGTCTCGCGCACCAGCTTCGACTGGGGCATTGCGGTGCCGGACAGCCCTGGCCATGTGATGTATGTCTGGGTCGATGCGTTGACCAATTATCTGACCGGCATCGGCTATCCGGCGCTTGATGGCACATTGGGCCGGTTCTGGCCGGCGGACGTCCATGTCATTGGCAAGGATATCGTGCGCTTTCACGCGGTATATTGGCCCGCCTTCCTGATGAGCGCCGACGTGCCACTGCCCAAGCAAGTGTTCGGCCATGGCTTTCTGCTCCACAAGGGGGAGAAAATGTCGAAGTCGGTCGGTAATGTCGTCGATCCGATTGAACTCGCCAGCGTATTTGGCGTGGATCAACTGCGTTATTTCCTGCTGCGGGAAGTGAGCTTTGGTCAGGATGGCAGCTATTCGGAAGACGCGATCGTCACCCGCTGCAACGCGGATCTTGCGAATAACCTTGGCAATCTTGCGCAGCGCAGCTTGTCGATGATCGCCAAAAATTGTGGCGGCAAGGTCCCACAGCCGCATGACGCCAGCGCAGCCGACACGGCGCTGTTGGCGGGTATTGCTGCCGTGGAGCAAGTCGCGCGCCAGCACATGATGGGCGGGCAATATGCCATCCACCACGCGTTACAGGCGATTTGGGAACAGATGAGCCTGACCAACCAGTATTTCGCCGAACAACAGCCTTGGGCGGTGCGCAAGACCGATCCGGCGCGCGCCGACACGATCCTTTATTACACCGCAGAGGCCATCCGCCAGCTCGCGATTTTGGCGCGCTGGGTGATGCCCGTAAGTTGCGACAAGCTGCTCGACATTCTGGCCCAATCACCGGATGCGCGTGACTTTGCCGCACTTGGCCAGCAGCTGGAACCGGGCATCGACTTGCCGCCGCCAGCCCCGATTTTTCCCCGTCTCGAACTGGCCGCCGACGCAAAGGCAGATTGATGCTGATCGATTCCCATTGTCATCTAAATTACAAGGGGTTGGTCGAAGATCAGCAGGCCGTCATTGAACGCGCACGCGCGGCGGGGGTGACGGCGATGCTCAACATCTCGACCCGCGAACGCGAATGGGCGGATATTATCGCCACCGCCGAGCGTCACCCGGATGTCTGGGCATCGGTCGGCATTCATCCGCATGAAGCGGACGATCATGGCGATCTCCAACTTGAGCGGCTTATCGCGGCAGCATCCCATCCGAAGGTGGTGGCGATTGGCGAAACCGGTCTCGATTATTATTATGAACATAGCGACCGCAGCCGCCAGCAGGAAAGCTTCCGCCTTCATATCGCGGCAGCGCGCGAAACGGGCTTGCCGCTGATCGTCCATACGCGCGATGCGGAAGAGGATAGCGCGGCCATTTTGCGCGATGAGATGGGGAAGGGGCCATTTACGGGCGTCATCCACTGTTTCACCGCATCCGCAGCATTCGCCGCCATTGCGTTGGAATTAGGGTTTTTTATCTCGATTTCGGGTATCGTCACCTTCAAAAACGCCCATGATTTGCAAAACACGGCATCGACCCTGCCGCTGGACCGGCTGCTGGTTGAAACCGACGCGCCATTTCTTGCGCCGGTGCCGCATCGCGGCAAAACGGGAGAGCCCGGTTTTGTCGCTGATACGGCGAAATTTCTGGCCCAATTGCGCGGGGAGGGGATTGGCGATCTCCATGCCGCGACCAGTGCCAATTTCTACCGCTTGTTCAGCAAGGCCAAGCCATGAAACTCCGCATCCTGGGGTGTGGCACCTCGTCAGGCGTGCCGCGGATCGGCAATGATTGGGGCGATTGCGACCCCGCCAATCCGCGCAATCGGCGGATGCGGTCCTCGATTCTGGTCGAAACCAAGGACAGCCGTGTGCTGGTCGATACCACGCCGGATATGCGGGAACAGTTGCTCGCCGCCCATGTCAGCGATGTCGATGCAGTGATCTGGACCCATGACCATGCTGATCATTGCCACGGCCTGGATGATTTACGGCAACTCTTTCACGCACGAGGGCGTCCGGTTCTCGGCTATGGCCGCCGCGAAACACTCGATACGTTGCAGCGGCGGTTTGACTATGCCTTTGCCGGTAAACATGGCTATCCGCCGACCGTCGAGGGCCGGTTATTGCCCGATCGGCTGGATCTTGGCGAGCTGGTGATCACCGTGGTGGATCAACCGCATGGCCTGACCAGTTCCACCGGGTTAATCTTCGAATCTGGTGGCAAGAAACTGATCTACTCAACAGATTTTAATGAGATCACGCCCGAGATGGAGGTCGCCTTTGCCGGGGCAGATTGTTGGGTTATCGACGCCTTGCGGCGGCGCCCACATCCGACCCACTGCCATCTTGAACAGTCGCTTGCGATGATTGCCAGCGTCAGGCCGCATCGCGCCTTGTTGACCCATATGGATCAAAGCATGGACTATGCCACGCTTTGCGCCGAACTGCCGGCAGGGGTCGCACCCGCTTATGATGGGCTGGAGGTCGCATTCTGATGGGCACGGACCAGACCGCCCAGCTGGTCCAGACCGCGCTGGTGATGATCTTGGTGGTGAGCGCGCTCTTATCCCGGCGCTTGGCCTGGCGGCAGGTGCTGCGCATGGCGCTCGCCTGGTTGGCGATTTTCGCTCTCTTGTTGTTCGCCGTCGCACAGCGCGATCAGCTGGTCAGCGCGGTGCATGGATTATCCGCCCGAATGGGGCTGGCTGAGCAGCAGGCGAGCGCCGATGGGCGCGAGGTGGTGTTGCGGCGTGCGACGGATGGCCATTTTTGGGCGGAGGCGCGGATCAATGATCGTCCTTTGCGCATGATGATCGACAGCGGGGCAAGCATCACCGCCATTTCCGAACAAGCACGCCTCCAACTCGGTTTAACCTCGCAATCGGGCTTCGGCGCTTTTGTCGAAACCGCCAATGGCCCGGTGAAGGTAGATCGCCTTCGGTTGCGCGAATTGGCCGTCGAGCAGATCGTCGCGCGCGATCTTGCGGCGGTAACATCACCCAACTTTGGCAACACCAACGTGCTGGGGATGAACTTTCTCGACGGGTTGCAGAGTTGGACGGTCTCGGGGGACCGCATGACACTGCGGCCATGAGCTTTTATTTACATAATATATATTATCGGGATTATCTCTAGATGGCCGACAAGACCCCCCTGACGCCGAAATCCGCGCTTCTTGACCATGTCATGACGCATGACGGGATCGAGCGTTTGCGAGTCATCATGGCGGCACTGCGTCATCCGGACCATGGCTGTCCGTGGGATCGCGCCCAGAGCTTCGCGACGATTGCGCCTTATACGATTGAGGAAGCGCATGAGGTCGGCGATGCCATTGCGCGTGACGACATGGACGCGCTGTGCGATGAGCTTGGCGATCTGTTGCTCCAGGTCATTTATCACAGCCAAATGGCCAGCGAGGCTGACGCTTTCTCGCTGGATGACGTCATCCTTGGCATCTGTGCCAAGATGATCCGTCGTCATCCGCATGTGTTTGGCGATGGCGTGTCACCCGGTTGGGAACAGATTAAATCCGAAGAACGCGCACACAAGGGCGCAGATGATAGCGCCGTGGCTGGTGTGGCGCTTGGTCTGCCGGCACTGTTGCGCGCTGAAAAACTACAACGACGTGCCGCCCGCACCGGATTTGATTGGCCGGATGCCGATGGCCCACGCGCCAAAGTTGCCGAGGAAATAGAAGAAATTGCAGCGGCTAGCTCTCATGGAGAACGAGAGGAAGAATTTGGCGATCTGCTCTTCTCGGTGGTCAATTGGGCGCGCCATGAAGGCGTCGATGCCGAAGCCGCGCTGCGCAATGCCAATCTGAAATTTGAACGCCGTTTTCGCTTGATGGAGGAAATCGCAGGAAAACAGGCTTTTGCATCGGCCAGCCTCGATGAAAAGGAAGGCTATTGGCAGCAGGCAAAGCGGCGTTAGCCCCCTACCCGCGCTGCCGCGCGATCATCCGCCGATTTGCCGCCGCTGCCAGCGATCCCAGTCAACTTCGTTCAAACGCACGGCGACATGAATTTCTTCATTTTCACTATCTTGTGAAATAATATTCCCATGACGATGGAGCCATGAAAGCCCGGCGCCATCGCTCATATCGAGCACAAGATCATGGATCCGCGCCCCTCCAAGCAGGCGGCTGGCAAGCATGTCCCGCAGCGCGTCGACCCCCTCGCCATTCAGCGCGGAGACCAGCGCGACATCGTCCCGCCGCTGCGCTTCCGCAATCGCATGGGTTGCCGCCTCTACGTCGAGCAGATCGATCTTGTTCCAAATTTCGATAATCGGCGCGCCATCAGGGCCGCCAACACCGATTTCACCCAGAACCGTCTTCACATCCTCCGCCTGCGCATCGCTATCAGCATGGGCGATATCGCGCACATGCAGGATCAGATCGGCCGAAATCACTTCTTCAAGCGTCGCCCGAAAGGCGGCAACCAGCTGGGTCGGGAGATTGGAGACGAAACCCACGGTATCCGACAGGATCGCCTTGTTGATGCCCGGCAAGGTGACGGCCCGCATGGTCGGGTCGAGTGTCGCGAACAACAGATCTTCCGCCAGCACGTCGGCCTGCGTCATGAGGTTGAACAATGTCGACTTGCCAGCATTGGTATAGCCGACCAGCGCAATCACCGGCCAAGGGGCCTTGTGTCGCCGGGCACGGTGCAGCGCGCGGGTTCGGGTCACCTGTTCCAATTCGCGCCGCAGCTTGGCCATGCGGTCGCGGATCAGGCGGCGATCGGCCTCAATCTGGGTTTCGCCGGGGCCGCCGAGAAAGCCAAAGCCGCCGCGCTGGCGTTCAAGGTGGGTCCAACTGCGCACCAGTCGGCCCGCCTGATAATCAAGATGCGCCAGTTCGACTTGCAATCGACCTTCGGCCGTCGCCGCGCGTTCGCCAAAGATTTCAAGGATAAGCCCGGTACGATCAATGACCTTGGCTTCAAGCGCGCGTTCCAGATTGCGTTGCTGGATTGCCGTCAACGAGGCGTCGACAATAATCAGGTCCGCTTCGTGCATCGTCACGTCAAGCTTGACCATGTCAATCTGGCCAGAGCCGATCAGCGTGCCGGCCTTGGGCGAACGGATCCGAAACGCGTGGCGCGCAACAACCTCAATCCCAATCGCTTCGGCCAAGCCTACGGCTTCGTCAAGGCGCGCGTCCTGATGGCGACGATCACCGCCAAAGTCGGGGAGCACCAAAATGGAACGTGCACCCCGACCGAAGCCATCTTTTTCCGTTCGATTGAAGAGGCTCAATCCGCGTCCTGCGCTTCTTCATAGGCCGCAAGATCGATGGTGCGGCTGGGCTGGATCGTCGAGATGGCGTGCTTATAGACCAGCTGGACCATGTTGTCGCGACGGAGCAGCATGCAGAACAGATCGAACGCCGCGACCTCGCCCTGCAACATCACGCCGTTGACGAGGAACATGGTGACATAGTCCTGTTCCTTCTTGATCGCGCCAAGGAACACGTCTTGCAGTTGCTGCTGCTTACGCTCGCCGATCGTGATCTTGTCGACATTGTCCATCGGCATCGGCTGGGCCGGCATGATGGTCGAGATCGCATGCTTGTACACCAATTGCGACTGGCCGTCGCGGCGCAGCAGGAGCGAAAAATTGTCGAACCAGGTGATGATCCCCTGGAGCTTGACGCCCTTCACCAAAAACATGGTGACCGGAATTTTCTGCTTCCTGAGGGCGTTCAGGAACAAGTCTTGTAAAATATTGACCTTCTCAGCCATATTGGCCTCCGGTTCTATTGGCGGAACAATGTCCGCTTTGGCGCCGTTGCCCGGCGTCGTGCGTCCCAGAGGATTCCCTGAGGTGGCTTAACTGTTACCCGTTTGCCACGCGGTCGTCCACCCCCGAAGATCAGCTGTTGTCGGTCTCGTCGCTGCGAATATCACTCAGCCCCAACAGCTTGAGCTTGCGATGCAGGGCAGATCGCTCCATCCCGACAAAGGTCGCGGTGCGGGAAATATTGCCCGAAAAGCGCCGGACCTGCACCCGCAGATATTCGCGTTCGAAACTTTCACGCGCCTCGCGCAGCGGTGACGTCATGATGGTCATCAGCCCCTGATCCATGCGGATCGACCCGGTATCCATCACTTCAGGCGGCAGCATTTCCGCCTCGATCCGGACATTCGGATCGGTCGGTGCCAGGATTAAAATGCGTTCAACGATATTGCGCAACTGCCGGACGTTGCCCGGCCAATCATAGGCTTGCAGCGCTGCCATCGCCTCTTCTGTAAAGTTCGGCGGGGCAATCCGGCGTTCCGCGGAAAAACGCGCCGTGAAATGGTCGACCAGTGCCGGGATATCGCCGCGCCGTTGTTGTAGCGGAGGCAGCAGTACCGGCACGACATTGAGGCGATAGAAGAGGTCTTCGCGGAACACACCCTCGGCAATACGCGAGGGCAGATCCTGTGCAGTGGCCGATACCACGCGCAGATCAACCTTGACCATGCGGGTGCCGCCCAGCCGGGAAAAGCTCTGGTCCGTCAGCACGCGCAGGATCTTGGCCTGGGTGGTGAGCGGCATATCCGCCACTTCATCAAGGAACAAGGTGCCGCCATGCGCCTGTTCCAGCAACCCGGCACGGACAAGTTGGCCATTTTCCTCGACGCCGAATAATTCTTCCTCAACCCGGATCGGGTCCATGCGGGCGGCACTCACCACCACGAACGGCGCCTCTGAGCGATGCGACCATTTGTGCAGCAGGCGCGCGGCCACCTCTTTGCCAACGCCTGCCGGGCCGGTGATCATGACGCGACTGCCGGTAGCGGAAACCTTCTTGAGCGTGGCCCGCACGGCGTTGATATGCGCGGACGTGCCGGTGAGTTCATCTTCCTGCCCGACAATCGCCTTAAGCGAGGCATTTTCGCTGCGCAGCCGCTCGGTTTCGGTCGCGCGTTCGACCATATAAAGCAGGCGTTCGGCCTCAAACGGCTTTTCGATGAAGTCGGTGGCACCCCGACGGATCGCGGCCACTGCCGTATCGATATTGCCATGGCCGGAGATTACCAGCACCGGCAAACGTGGATCACGCGCCTTCAACTCATCCAGCAAATCCATGCCATCAAGCCGCGACCCATGGAGCCAGACATCGAGCAGCACCAGCGACGGTCGCCGCTCGGCAATGGCGCCAAGGGCGGCGTCGCTATCGGCGGCGGTGCGGACGGTATAGCCCTCATCCTCCAACACGCCGGAAACGAGTTCGCGGATATCAGCTTCATCATCGACGACCAGAATGTCCAAGCTCATGCGTCTGTCCGTTTCCTGGGGTTCATGCTCGGCAGCGGGTCATCATCTTGATGCACCACCCCGGTTTCCTCATCATCTTCAACATGCAGGCGTTGTAGCGCCGCCGTATCGAACTGCATCATCACGACGGCGCCCTGACCCAATCGGTCGGTGAAGCGCAGCGTACCGCAATGTTCCTCGACAATCTTGCGGACGATGGCGAGGCCAAGGCCGGTCCCGCCGATCCGCGTTGTCATATAGGGTTCGGTCATCCGCTCGCGCTCTTTGGGCAGGCCGATGCCGTTGTCGACCACCATGACCGAGAGTTTTTCCCCCTCTTCGATCATCGTCACCTCAATCGTGCCTTGATGGCCCGGCTGCTGTTGGACGCGGGACTCAATCGCCTCGATAGCGTTCTTGATGATGTTGATCAGGGCTTGGCTGACCTGCCGACGGTCGCAGACCATGCTGGGCAAGGTGTCGGGCAAGTCGATCGAAAAATTGATCTCCGGATGACCAACTTCTTGCAGGAATGTCGTCTGGCGCACGATGTCGACAATCGATTCCTGACGGAAAAATGGCTTGGGCATGCGCGCGAAGGACGAAAATTCGTCCACCATCCGCCGCAGATCGCCAACCTGACGCACGATGGTCGATGTCAACTGGGCGAAGACCGTATCGTCTTCGGGCATGTTACGTCCATAGCGCCGCTGGAGCCGTTCCGCCGCGAGTTGGATCGGGGTTAGCGGGTTTTTGATTTCGTGCGCAATCCGCCGTGCAACGTCGGACCAGGCGGCCGTGCGCTGATCGGCGAGACGTTGGGTAATGTCGTCAAAGGTCAAGACCGCACCCGTATCGGTCTGGCCGACCTTAACCGCCAAGGTGCGTGGCTCCTCATTGACCACCATGGTGACAATGGCATCGCGCTGGTCATTGACGACCACGGCATCAAGTTCCGGCACCGCATCTTCCAGCCGGGCATCGATCAGCCCCTCTTCGGCGCGCGCCAGCATCGCAAGCGCCGAGCGGTTGACGAGCCGGATTTCACGCTGTTCATTGAGCGCGATCACGCCGGCAGACACGCTGGTTAGCACCGCTTCGATCAGCTCGCGCCGACGATCAAGCAAGGCATTCGCCCGCATCAACGCGCCGGTCTGTTCCGAGAGGCGGCGCGTCATGCGGTTAAACGCATTGGCGAGCGTGCCAATCTCGTCCCGGCTGTTGAGATGGGTGACGCGCGCGTTCAAATCGCCCTCGGCCACGCTGCGGGCCGCATCGACCAACGCATTGACCGGGCGCACCACACGGTCGGCCACGCGATAGGCGATAAACATCGCAATGCCGACAATGGCGAGCGAAAGCACAAGTAGCGCTGCGATGAAGCGCAACTGCAACGACCGCGCCCGGCCAAGCAACTGGTGATAGTCGCCAAGCGCGGTCTTGGCGCGGGCAATCTGTGCCAAGACCGCCGGGTCAACCGCGCGCGAGACATAGAGAAACAGCATGCCCGACCGATCAAGCACGGTAATCGCCTCAACCCGGTCGACTGCATCATGGATCGACACCGGTCGACCGCTACGCAGCGCGACAAGCGCCGCCTGCGGCATACGTTCCTGCAACCCGCGCGAATCCAGATTGGCCCCGGCCACCAGCCGCCGTGCGCCATCCGGGCCAATCGAAACGACCGCCGCTTCGGACAGGTTGCGCGCCGCGACCTGCCACGCCAGCCCTTGGGCGAAATTCGGGTCTTCAATGCCGAAATTGCGGCCATAGCCAGCGACATCGCCGGCCATCGCCTCGATATCAGCGCCGACCCGGGTGCGATTTTCCGCGACATAGGCCGTCGCGACCTGATCGGCGTTGAGCAGCACCGTTCGCGCCTTGTCGGAGAACCAGAAGTCGACGCCATATTGGAACAGCATCGCCGCAAACGCCGCGACGAATAGTGTCGGTACTGCTGACAAGAATGAAAATAGCGCGACCAGCCGAACATGCAGGCGCCCGCGCCCGTCGCCCGGCATCTCGGAAATGCGCCGTAGCGCAAGCCGTCTGGCGACCAGCACCATCAGGCAGATCACCGGCACGAGATTGAGAATGAGCAGGAACGCGACTGTCACCGGCGTCAACAGCCGGTCGAGCGATCCATTTTGCCGCACCAGATAATAATAAGTGAACAGGCCGACCAGAATAGCGGTCGCGACGACCGCGCGTTCAA
The DNA here is from genome assembly GCA_903821605.1 of uncultured Sphingomonadales bacterium. Lineage (GTDB taxonomy): Bacteria > Pseudomonadota > Alphaproteobacteria > Sphingomonadales > Sphingomonadaceae > Alteraquisediminimonas. Next base: position 206,047 of record CAIJLZ010000013.1, read on the forward strand.
GCCAAGGGATGAACATCCGCGAGCGCGACAAAGACTGCATCCGGCGGACCAGTTGCTGCCAAATTGAACCTACCATCGGACCGCTGCGCATCATTGTGGCCAAACTAACACAATGTCGCGAAACTGCAACAGCTATGACCCGTCACAGTCAGGCGTCGCGGCTCTCGATCAGTCCATGATCGCGCAATTTTTGCCGCAGCGTATTGCGATTAATGCCCAGCAATTTGGCCGCCCGCAACTGGTTGCCGCGCGCCGCCGCCATGGTCAGGCGCAGCAGCGGCAGTTCGACATCGGCCAGCACCCGATCATAAAGCCCATCGGGCGGCAGATCCTCGCCATGGCGCGCAAACAGCGCCATCAGGCTTTGCTCCACCGCGCCCGAAAGCCCCTGCCCGCTCGGCAGCAGTGCCGCCCCTTCGTCACGCCGGTCGAACCCGTGAAGATATTGGTTGACGACGGACGCCCCCAGCCCTTCCTCGCGCACCAGCGCGGCCAGTCGCCGCATCAGATTTTCAAGCTCGCGGACATTGCCGGGCCAGCCATAATCGCACAAAGCATCGAGGGCTTCAGGCAATAGCGTCTTGCGCGGCAGGCCCTCGCGGCTGGCCTTGTCGAGAAAATGCTGGGCCAGTTCGGGGATGTCCGGCAGGCGCTGACGCAACGCCGGCAAATGGATCGGCACCACGTTGAGGCGGTAATAAAGATCCTCGCGGAACAAGTGCCGGTCGATCAAGTCCGGCAGATTCTTATGGGTTGCGGCGACAATTCGGACATCGGTGGCGATCGTCTGGGCGCTGCCCACCGGGGTATATTCCCCCGATTGCAGCACGCGTAACAGCCGGGTCTGGGCATCCATCGGCATGTCGCCGATTTCATCGAGGAACAAGGTGCCGCCTTGCGCCTGACCAAATTTGCCGGTCGAGCGCCCGACCGCGCCGGTGAACGCGCCCTTTTCATGGCCAAATAGTTCGGATTCAATCAATTCGCGCGGGATGGCGGCCATGTTGATCGCGACAAAGGGCTTGCTGGCACGCGGACCGAGATCATGAATCGCGCGGGCGACAAGTTCCTTGCCGGTGCCTGATTCGCCGAGCACGAGCACCGACAGGTCGTTCGCCACGACGCGGGCGATGATGCGATACACCTCCTGCATCGGTGCCGAGCGTCCAATCAGCGGCAGATCTTCACCCAAGGATGGCGCGTCTTGCTTGGTGGCGCTGGCGCGCTGGCGGGCGGCCAACCCGTCGAACACCGCGCGGGAGAGTTGATCAAGGTCGAACGGCTTAGGCAGATAATCAAACGCGCCCTGCTCGTTCGCGCGCACCGCCGTTGATAGGGTGTTTTGCGCCGACAGCACGATAATCGGCAACATGCCATTGCCGGGATCAAGATCAGGCAAGGCATCAAGGCCATTGCCGTCCGGCAGGATGACATCGGTCACCAGCAGTTCTGGTTCAAATTCCGGAAAAATCTTGCGCATCTCGGCCAGCGATCCGGCGGTGCGCACGACATGGCCGTCGCGCCGCAGCTTTTCGCGGATGACGGTGCAAATCGCCTCGTCATCATCGACGACCAGAATTCGTCCCGTTATATTCATGCGCCTTTTCCTGACTTGCCCTCGACACGCGGTAGCAGCATGCGGAACACCGTCTGCCCCCGATCCACATCGCGCGTATATTCGATCATCCCACCAAGGTCGCGCACCAGCTTGTCAACCAGCGCCAGCCCCAATCCGCCGGGCCGATCCGTGCGGGTCGAGACGAACGGCTCAAACAGATGGTCGGCAATATCGTCGGCAACGCCGGGACCATTGTCGATCACACAGACCTCAATCGGGAGCGACCGCCGTTGCTGCCGCCCATTACGCCGCTCGGCCAGCATGACCCCGGTCCGATAGGCCGTGGTCAGCGTGATCTGGGGATTGGCCGTATGTTCAAGCGCCTCGGCCGCGTTCTTGACGAGGTTCAAGACCACCTGCACCAACAGATCATGGTCGCCCAGCACATCGGGCAGGCTGGGATCGTAAATCTCGCGAAATTCGACATGCTGGCCGAAGCCATGTTGCGCAATTTCGATGGCGTGGCCCAATACGGCGTGGATATTAACCGGCTGCGGGGTAAAGGCGCGGGTGTCAGTAAAGCCTTCCATCCGGTCGATCAGCGCGGTGATGCGGTCGACCTCGTTGCAGATGAGCCGGGTCATCGCGGCTGCGCTGTCATCTGCATCGCTTTGGATCAACTGCGCGGCACCACGAATACCGGAGAGCGGGTTCTTGATTTCATGTGCCAGCATGGCCGCTGCGCCCACCGCTGTGCGGCTGACGCTGCGGCGATTGCCCGCAACCGATAGATAGGGTGTCGAGCGATTATGCAGGCAAATCAATAACCAGCCGGGCCGATCCGGCATCGGGGTGGCCATCAGATCAACCCGAATAGTGCGTTGATCCTGCCGCAGCAAATCAATGTCATAGGCCGCAATCGGGGTTTCATCCGACAGTTCCTGATCGAACAGCTCTCCGCCATCCGGCTTACGCAGCACATCGACCAAATCGCGGCCGAGCATTGTTGTGCGACTTTGATTAAACAGCGATTCGGCGGCGCTATTGGCTTCGGCGATCTGGCGTTCCGGGTTGACCAGCACCACGGCACTCGGCAGCGCCGCGATCATTTCTGCCGTATCCGGCGTCGGCGTCGCGGCCGCCCTCCATTTGCCGAACACCATCAGGCGGCGATCTGCTGTCGCCAGGGCCGATAGAATTCATCCAGCATGGCAAGCACCAATTTCGGGTCATTCTCGAAATTGACCTTGTTCCGGAATTCAGCGGAACCCGGCAGGCCGCGTGTGTACCAACCGATATGTTTACGCGCGAGACCGACCGCCGTATGGTCGCCATACAGGTCCAGCATATCGCGATAATGCTCAACGATCAGGTGATATTGTTGCTCAATCGTCGGCGTCTCAATCGCCGGTCGACCGGCCAGCGCCGCCATCACCTGCCCCAGCAGCCAAGGCTTGCCATAAGCCCCGCGCCCGATCATCACGCCATTGGCACCTGATTGGGCCAGCGCCGTCTGGGCATCCTCGATCGAACAGATATCGCCATTGACGATAACCGGGATCCGCACCGCATCTTTGACTTGGCGCACGAAGTTCCAGTCGGCCGTGCCCTTGTACATCTGGTTGCGGGTCCGCCCATGTACGGTGACCAACTGCGCGCCAAGATCTTCGGCAATCCGGGCTAATTCTGGGGCATTCAAGCTGTCATGACACCAGCCCATGCGCATCTTGACCGTCACCGGCACCTTCACGGCCTTAACCGTCGCATCGATAATCGCACCGGCCAATTTGAGGTCGCGCATCAGGGCCGACCCAGCATCGCCATTCACGATCTTTTTGACTGGGCAGCCCATGTTGATGTCGATAATCGCTGCGCCGCGATCTTCATTGAGCTTTGCCGCTTCCGCCATTTCATGCGGGGTGCAACCGGCCAACTGCATCGATACCGGCTCTTCGGTCGGGTCCCATGCGGCCTTTTGGAGCGACTGGCGCGTCTCGCGGATCATCGCTTGACTCGCGATCATCTCGGTCACGTTCAACCCCGAGCCGAAGCGCCGGACAAGCCGACGGAACGGCCGATCCGTCACCCCCGTCATCGGGGCGAGAATTACCGGTTCTTCGATCCGCACGGGACCGATCTGGATGGGGCCGTAATGGGTCATCGCTACCTGCCTAAAAATCAGGCAGCCCCTATATGCCCAAAGAGGCTGACAGGCAAGCAAAGCGTGGCTATGGGGGCTTTATGACATCCGTGCCCCCACATGTCGCCCTGATCGTCGCAGCCGGGAGCGGCCAGCGGTCTGGCCTTGATCGGCCCAAGCAGTTCCAGCCCTTTGCGGGTAGGTCTGTGTTGGCGCATAGTGTGACCGCATTCCTTGCCCATCCCGCCATCTCGGCGGTCTGGATCGTGACCGGGGCCGACCAAATGGCCGATTGCCGGGTGGCCTTGGGGGCATTGGCAGCCGATTGCCAATTGGTCGCCGGGGGCGCGTCACGCCGGGAATCGGTTGCCCATGGGCTGGCCGCCATCGCGGCGGCTGGCGGGTGCCAGCATGTTCATATCCATGATGCCGCTCGGCCCGGGCTGAGCGCGCCGGTCATCGATCGGTTGATCGCGGCATTGGCAGATCATGGCGGCGCTATTCCGGTCATGCCGGTTGCCGATAGCCTGTCGACCGGCATGGATGGTGTGCTCGGCGCAGCCGTATCGCGCGACGCCCTGTGGCGGGTGCAAACGCCGCAATCATTCCGCTTTGCCGATATTTGTCACGCCCATCGCGCTTGGGATGTGGCGCAAGAGGCCACTGACGACGCCCGCATGTTGCAGGCCATCGGCGGAACCATCGCGCTGGTTGAGGGCGATGCGCGGCTCGACAAATTGACCTATAATGCCGATTTTGACCGCATGGAGGCGCTTTTGACCGCCGATTGGATCAGCCGCACTGGCATGGGCTTCGACGTCCACAAGTTCGAACAAGGCGATACCGTCCATCTGTGTGGCGTGTCGATCCCGCACAGCCACCGGCTCGCGGGCCATAGCGATGCCGATGTGGCGCTGCACGCCCTGACCGACGCGCTGTTGGGTGCGATAGCGGATGGCGATATCGGCCAGCATTTCCCCCCATCCGATCCGCAATGGAAAGGAGCCGCCTCACACCGCTTTGTTGAATTCGCCCGCGACCGGATCGCCGCGCGCGGTGGGATGATTGACCATGTCGATGTCACCATCATCTGCGAAGTACCCAAGGTCGGCCCCCATCGGGAGGCGATGCACGCGGCCTTGGCCGCGATGTTGCGGCTTGACTTGGACAGCATAAGCGTCAAGGCAACGACCACCGAACAACTGGGCTTCACCGGGCGTCGCGAGGGTATCGCCGCGCAGGCCGTCGCCACGGTTCGGACAAGGAGACGTTGATGATTTCCCGCCGTTCGCCGCTGATCACCATTGGCACCATGCGCGATGGCCATCTTTCCAACCGCAAATCGGGCACGCCAGCCGCGCGTTGTCCGTTCAGCGCACAGGGTTGATCACATGCCAGATTCAGGATTGAGCCCCGATCTCGTCGCCCAGGCCAAGGCGGTGATTACCGCCAATCGCCGCTTGGGCCGCACCGTTGCGGTGGCGGAAAGCTGCACCGGCGGTCTGGTATCCGCCGCGCTGACGGAAATCGCCGGCTCGTCGGAAGTGTTCGAGGCCGGTTTCATCACCTATGGCAATGCCGCCAAGCAATCCATGCTGGGGGTCAATGCCGAGGTGTTGGAAACATTCGGGGCGGTATCCATCGCAACCGCCTGGGCGATGGCGCAAGGGGCGCTGAAACGCTCGGGTTGTGATGTGGCGGTGGCCATTACCGGCGTCGCTGGTCCCGGTGGCGGGACCGAGAAAAAGCCGGTCGGCACCGTCGTTTTCGCCCGCGCCTGCAAGGGGGAAGACCCTGAAAATGTCGTCGCGGACATCCGCTATTTCGAGCATAATTCAGGCCGTAGCGACATTCGCCGTCAGGCGGCGTTATGTGCGCTCGAACTGCTGATGCCAGACGCCTCGCCGCTGGGTACGCCGTAAAGCACGCGCGCGCGTGCTTCAAACGCGTTGACCATCTTGTGCACGGCCCGGTCGAACATCTGATTGGCCAGCATATTCAGCACTGATGAGCGAAATTGAAAGTCGACATCGAACTGGACGTGGCAGCCCGCAGCCGCGTCAGCCTCGAACTTCCAGTGGCTGGTGAGATGCTTCATCGGCCCATCGACATAGGAAATCGCCAGCCCCCGCGGCGGATCGAGTTCGACCCGCGAGCGATAGCGCTCGGTAAATCCCATGAAGCCGACCACGAGATCGACCAACAGCATTTTCTCCTGCCGTTCCACGACCCGAATGGCCGACACCCAGGGCAGGAAGTCAGGATAATGTTCCACATCCGCCGCGACGGCGAACAATTGTTCCGGGCTGAAAGGCAGATGCCGCCGGTCGGCAAAGACCGCCATTAGCGCCCCGCAGCCAGCTTCGCGTTACGAGCGTCCCGCATCTGGGCAAAATCCGCATCCGCATGATAGCTCGACCGCGTCAACGGGCTAGATGCCACCTGCAAAAAGCCCTTGGCCCGTGCAATCGCGGCATAGCCTTCGAACTGCTTGGGCGTGACGAATTCAATCACCTTCGCATGCTTAGGCGTCGGCTGGAGATATTGCCCCATGGTGATGAAATCAATGTCGGCGGAACGCATGTCGTCCATCACCTGATGAACCTCCATCCGCTCTTCGCCCAAGCCAAGCATGATGCCGGATTTGGTGAAGATCGTCGGATCAAGCCGCTTGACCGTTTCCAGCAGGCGCAGCGACGCATAATAACGCGCGCCGGGGCGGATCGTCGGATAGAGGCGCGGGACGGTTTCAAGATTGTGATTATAGACATCCGGTCGCGCCGCGACGATCGATTCCAGTGCCTGTTCCCGCTTGTTGCGGAAGTCGGGCGTCAGAATTTCGATGGTCATATCGGGTGCGGAATTGCGCAGCGCGTTGATCACCTTGACGAACTGGCTGGCGCCCCCATCGGGCAGATCATCGCGATCAACCGAGGTGATGACAATATGCTTCAGGCCCATTTCCGCGGCGGCATCGGCGACATGCTGCGGCTCCAATGGATCAACCGCGCGGGGCATGCCGGTCTTGATGTTGCAAAACGCACAGGCACGGGTGCAGGTGTCACCCAAGATCATCACGGTGGCGTGTTTCTTGGTCCAGCACTCACCGATATTCGGACAGGCGGCTTCCTCGCACACCGTTGCCAGATTGAGTCGCCGCATCAGTTGGCGGGTGTCGTTGTAACCCGCGCTGGTCGGCGCTTTGACGCGAATCCATTCCGGCTTGCGCATGCGCTCTGCCGGGGCTTTTTCCTGAGCTTCCTGGGTCATGAAAACGGCCATACAGCCTTCGGTCGCGACTTGCCACCCGCCAATTTGCGGTCTAATCGGACGGCATGACTTCATTCTCTGACCTGATCGACGGCTATCGGCGCTTCCGCCAGAATGGATGGACCAGCCAGCGTGAGCGCTGGAACAGCCTCGCCGCTTCCCAATCCCCTAAAGTGATGGTGATCGCCTGTTGCGATAGCCGGGTCGACCCGGCCACTATTTTCGATGCCTCACCGGGTGAAATGTTCGTGGTTCGTAATATTGCCAACCTTGTCCCCCCATTTGAAGCAACGCCGGGCCGTCATGGCGTGTCGGCGGCACTTGAATTTGCGGTGACGCAATTGGAAGTCGAAGAGATCATCGTCATGGGCCATGGCCAATGCGGTGGCATTGCGGCGGCGATGAACCGGCGTTTTGAAGATGCTGCCCCCGGCGAAGGTGGTTTTATCGCGTCGTGGATCCACATGCTCGACGATGCGCGCGACCGGGTGACTCATGAACATGGCCCGGACGCGACACATGAGTTGGAACTTGAGGCGATTAAGACCAGCCTCGTCAATCTCCGCAGCTTTGCATGTATCCGCGAACGGATTGCCGACGGGCGGCTCAGCCTGCGTGGGGCATGGTTTTCGATCGATGCAGGCAAGTTGCACGTCCTTGATACCGCGACCGGCGAATTTAAACCGGCTTAAACGGCGAGCTCACGCAATTTCGCTTGGCGGCACGCCGGTTCGCGATTAAGGACCAACCACCAGTCGGGGAGTAGCGCAGCCTGGTAGCGCATCTGCTTTGGGAGCAGAGGGTCGCAGGTTCGAATCCTGTCTCCCCGACCATTTATCTTCCAGTTCATTGCCACCCGTCCGCGCCTGCTAGCACGCAGGCTTGCGTCTATGGCCGTTCATCGGTCAGGAGAGATGGATGACTGACATCCACAGCCACCACCGCACCCCCCGCGCCCTGCCCGGCCTGTTGACCATGGCGGCGGTGCTGCTTTCAGCCTGCCACTCTATTCATCAAGATCGACTGGATCAGTTTGAGGCTGCGCTGGGCGCAGATGCCAGTGCCACACGCGCGTTGGAAGGTTGGTGCCGGGATTATGGGCTGGCCACGCCAGCGGTCATCACGGTCGAACATGTTCCGGGCGCAACTAGGCAGCCAACTGCCGAATTGCGCGCCCTGTTGCACGCGCCGAGCAGCCAGACCCTCCGCTACCGCCATGTCCGGCTGCGTTGCGGGCAAGTGGTGATGTCGGTTGCCCATAATTGGTATGTGCCAGATCGACTAACCGCCAAGATGAACCAGCAGCTCGATCACAGCGATGTGCCCTTTGGCCGAATCGTCCAACCGCTCGGCTTTTCGCGCGAACGATTGTCGACTTCCCGCATCGGCGATCCCGCCTGCGCGCGCGGCACGGTGCTTGTCCAGCGCGCGATATTGCGGCTGCCCAAATCCACCCCATTGGCCATGGTAATCGAATGCTACCCGCGAAGCGTCCTCAAGGGCCGCCCGGTTCAATAACGCCTTGATCCGCGCCCCGGACAAGTGCCGGGCGCATCGGGGTTATTTCTTGCAGGACGTATTCAGGCCGACGATCGTATAGGCCGGGCAGAACTTAAAGATGCCGGTCAGCAAGGGAACGATCCCGATCCAGCCCCACGCGGTCTGCGGGCCAACGAATACCAACGAAATCAGCACCAGACCCAAGACGATCCGGGCGATCCGATCAAATCCACCGACGTTGATTTGCATGGTCATTCTCTCCTGTGATGATGGGAGAATGTAACATTGTTTTACCGGATAGTTTAGACTTTTCTTATGTAGCTCTGATGTAGCGCCTTGGATGGCACCCAAAAGAAAACGGGCGCCCTCCCGAAGGAGAGCGCCCGCCTCTAGCTCGTCTCACTCTAACGAGTGAGGCTGTGCAATCCGAGATTACTCGGCAGCAGCAGCATTGCCTTCGGCCGGAGCGGCAGCGTTGGCATCGACAGCGTTGGCGTCGGCCGGAGCAGCAGCGTTGGCGTCGACAGCGTTGGCGTCAACAGCGTTGGCGTCTTCAGCGACGACTTCAGCGGCGTTCGCGTCAGCAACGTTAGCTTCTTCAGCCTTGTTGCAGGCGGCGAGGGTCATGAGGCCAGCGGCGGCAACCGCAAAAGCAAACTTGTTCATTGGTCAGCTCCCAAGAATATGGAGAACCGGCCCAGCGCCGTCTCCTAAAGTCCCCCATAATGATAGGGATTAAGGCTTGCAACGGGAAAATGATGCGGCGCGGCATTATTTCGTCGCAATTTTAAGCTTTCCCCGATGTTTGGCGCGCAAACTGTCAAGCCGTGACGCATGGCCGCCAAGCTAGATTCGTGGCGCGAATAACTTCTCCGCCGCCCCCATATAGTCGCGGGTGATCGGCAGGGCATGGCGATCCCGCACATATTGCAGCTGAAAATTGACAAGCCCGCCATAGCGGAACGCGCTTGCGGCACCGGCCAGATAAAATGCCCACATGCGATAGAAGCGCTCGTCATAAAGCGCCGTGATCTCGGCCCGATGCGCCACTGTCCGCTCAAACCACTGATCTAGGGTCATGGCATAATGCAGCCGCAATATCTCGACATCCGTCACGATCATGCGCGTTGGCTCAGAAGCCTTCACGATTTCCGACAGCGCCGGATTATAGCCGCCCGGAAAAATATATTTCATCGTCCAGGGATCGGTGACACCGGGCTTGCCCATCCGGCCGATGGTGTGGAGCAGCATCACCCCGTCGGCGCTGAGCAGCGCGCGGCACTGGCGGAAGAAGGTGCCATAATGCTGCGGGCCGACATGTTCGAACATGCCCACCGAGACGATTCGGTCGAACTGTCCCGTCATGGCGCGATAGTCGATCAGTTCGAACTTCACCCGATCAGCGACCCCCGCCGCCGCCGCCCGCTGCCGCGCCACTTTCAATTGTTCTTCCGATAAGGTGATTCCCAGCACGTCGACATCGGCCACGCGATTGAGGAACAGCGCCATGCCACCCCAGCCGCAACCGATATCCAGCACCCGCTGGCCCGGCGCGAGATGCAGCTTGGCCGCAATATGCGCAAGCTTCGACGACTGCGCCTCGTCGAGCGTTTCCTTGCCGGTCGCGAAATAGCCGCAGCTATATTGCCGGTCGGTGTCGAGAAACAGGCTGTAGAGCCGATCATCAAGGTCATAATGATGGGCGACGTTGCGGCGTGACCGCAATTGCCAGTTGAGACGATCCACCCGCCCCTGAACATAGCCCAAAGCCTGGCGCAGCACGCCTTTGGCCTTGAGGCCGTTATTGCCATCTTCCCACCGGCCATTACCACGGAAAATGGTGAGCAGATCGCGGATGTCGCCCTGCTCGACCACCATCCTGCCGTTCATATAGGCCTCGCCCGCGCCAAGCCTGGGATTGCGGGCCACAAAATTGGGGGCCGCCTTATCGGTGAAGCGCACCACCACATGGGGCATGGCAGGATCAGGCACACCAAAGACGCGCGTCTTACCCCGATGGTCGATGAGGGTAAGTTGTCCACGCTTGATGATGCGTTTAAGCAACTTCGACAGCAACCACATCGGGCAAGGCTCCCCTTGATGTCAGCCGGTTGGCGAAATACCTCCCGGCTCGCTGGCATAGCCGAGTTCCGCCAGTCCTTCAGTCAGTTGAACTACGCACTTGCTTAACTGCTCATGATCGGTCGAACGGATCACGAAATTGGCCCCCACCTTGCCGGCGCGGAAAAAGGGGTAGCTACCAATCTGGCAGCCATCATGGGCCTGCTCGGTCCGCCGCAGCAGATCGGCCACCTCACTCTCGGCCACCCAACAGCCAAGCGATTCCGACATCATCGGACGGCCGCCTTCGATCTTGCCGCTCAACCCGTCGAGCATCATCGCCGTGATCGATGGCACACCGGCCATGATGAAGATGTTGTCAAAGCGGATGCCGGGCGCACCCGATACCCGATTCTCGATCAACTCGGCCCCTTGTGGCACGCGCGCCATGCGCAACCGGGCCTCGGTCAGGCCGCCGCGCGTCTCATAATAATCGCGCAATATCTGTTCGGCTCGGGGATGGACAATGACCGGAACGCCCAATGCCACCGCAATCGCATCGACCGTGATGTCATCATGGGTCGGCCCAATGCCGCCGGTCGTGAACAGATAATCATGCCGGACACGCAGCGCGTTGACCGCCTCGACAATCGCACTCTCGACGTCCGGCACCACCCGCACCTCTGACAGGCGGATACCTTGAATGTTGAGCCAGATGGCAATCTGGCTGATGTTCTTGTCCTGCGTGCGGCCCGAGAGAATTTCATCGCCGATGATCACAAGGGCGGCCGTCCAGATACGATCTTCTATCATCAGAAAGACATAGCGATAATGCGAGGCCTTCGCTATAGGCACGACCATGGCCCAATACGAATTTGTCACCGACGAAAGCAAGCCGAGCCGTTCCGGCGCGATCAAGCTGCATGATGCCCCCGCATTTGATGCGATGCGCCATGTTGGACGGATTTCCGCCGATATTCTCGATGCACTCGTCCCCTTCATCGTTCCCGGTGTGACGACCGAGGAGATTGACGCCCTGGTGTTGCGCATGACGTTGGAGGCCGGGGCAACCCCCGCCACCCTCAATTATCGTGGCTATACCCATAGCTGCTGCACCTCGATCAACCATGTGATCTGCCACGGTATCCCCGGCTCCAAGGCGTTGAAGGATGGCGACATTGTCAATGTTGATGTCACCTCCATCGTTGATGGTTGGCATGGCGACACCAACCGCACCTATCTCGTTGGCGATGTACCGATCAAGGCGCGCCGATTGGTCGAAGTGACCTATGAGGCATTGATGCTGGGGATCGAACAGGCCAAGCCGGGCAATCACATGGGCGATATCGGTTTTGCGATCCAGACCTACGCCGAAAAGCATCGCTATGGCGTCGTGCGCGATTTTTGCGGCCATGGCATTGGCCGACTGTTCCATGACGCGCCGGAAGTGTTGCACTTCGGGCGTCCGGGCACAGGGCCGGAAATCAAACCGGGCATGTTTTTCACAATCGAACCGATGGTAAATATCGGCCGCCCGGATGTGAAGGTGCTGGACGATGGCTGGACGGCCGTCGCCCGCGACCGTTCACTGTCGGCCCAGTTCGAACATACGATCGGTATCACCGAGACTGGCTGCGAGATTTTCACCAAGAGCCCGAAGGGCCTCGACCGACCTTTTTAATGTGGGGGCGGGCTGAGGCGAGGCGTTGAACTGCGTTTGGGACATTTGTCCGCTTCCTCTGCGCCTCTCTCCCCAATTCGCCAGGCTGAACTTGTTTCAGCATCCGGCTGTGGGTGCGTGTGGGCGGATGGACCCTGAAACAAGTTCAGGGTGACGAAGGGTGGCGGGGAATAGGGTGACGACGCGTGGGGAGACGCGGGTCGCATACCCACCTTACAATGCCCCCGCCCTCAAAAAAACTTGTCATGCTGAACGGGTTTCAGGGGCCACCGCTCCCCCACTTTTCCTTGCCGATCACGCCCCATCATCGGCAAGCGCCCCACGCCCGGGTTGGCAATTGTCGGCGCGCGTCGGCGCATCGTTTCGTTTCACCGCCGTCGTGGCGAACTCCTTTGGGGCCAAATTCCCCGACCTATCCGCATCGGCCAGCGTGAATTTCGTCACCGCCTTGGCCGCATATTCGTCGAGGCTGAGGCGACCGTCATGGTTGAGATCGAGCTTCGCAAACGCCTTTTCCCGCCCGAGCAGATATTCGCCCCGGCTGACCTGCCCGTTGCGGTCGCGGTCATAGCGTTTGAAGCGGCGCTGTTCCCGGCTTTGGGGACTGGCCTCGGGCGAACGGGCCGGTGCTGCCCCAGCAAGTGAAAAGTCCGGCGATTGATGGCCCGTATCGGGGACAACCGGCCCTGCCCGCCCTTGGTTCCAGAGTGAGGCCGCCCCGATGAGACACAGGGCGCCAAAGGCCCCGGCAAGATAACGCCACATTACGCAACTCCCTGAGTCGAAGGGACAACAGTCCCCGCCACCGAAAGTTAAGCGACAGCGTCACGCAGCGCAATATCACCGCCCCGAAAGTCGGTGCCACGCCATTCGGGCAATACGCGCCAATGCAGGACGGTGGGTGCCACTCACATCCCAGCGCGCCAGCCAGGCCAGCGCCCCCGCCGCGCGGGCCGCACGCGCAGTCCCAACCGGCCCGGTCAGTGGCATCATCCGGGCCGCGAGCGCCAGCGTGCGTGTCCGCAATCCGCCTGCTGGCAAGAGCGCCGCAACGTCCGCCAGCGCCCAGGTCGGGCCATGGTCGATCAGCACAGGCTGCGCCGCTTGGTCATCGCCGGTCATCAACCGGAACATCGCCCGCCCGCGAAAATCGGCATAAGCGGCAAGTTCGGCATCGTCCGGCTCGCCATCCTGCACCAGTTGCTGCCAGCCGATGGCGAGTTCCGATAAATCGTCTTGCGCGGCGGTCGTCTGCGCCATGGCGGCGGCGAGTGCCTGCAACAACGGTTCGGCAGGAGGGTGCAGCGGGTCAAGCTGGGCCATTTGATCCGCCCACCATTGCAGCCTGATCCGGCCCAGCATCGCGTCCTTCGCCGTCATCGCCAATTCGCGCAGCCGCAGGTCGAGACGCCAAATCGCGATGACCATTTCCCGACGCGACGCCGGGAGATAGGTCAACGCCAGCGCGCGTTCAGGCCCAAATTGCTGGCTACTCTCGGCAAATTCCATCCACATGCTCCCATTGCCACAAACGCACGCCCCGCCGCACCGGCATGAATCTTTGCCCCGGTTGGTTACGCGGGCTTAACCCTTAAGCCGTATAGCGGCCAGTGTTCTTGTAGTTGTTGCGTAGCGGGAGCAGCGTCGCGTGTCGTCTGATCAATGTTCTTTCCATCGTGTGCGAGCGCGCATCGGCGATGGCTTGTCCAGTGCGTGGAGCCGCCTGTCCCAATTGTTGGGGGACAAGCGTGGCGGCACCCTTCCCTTTATCGCGCTGGCGATTTTACCCATGTTGGCGGTGGCGGGAAGCGCAATTGATATCGCCCGCGCCTATGTGGTCCAGTCGCGCATGCAACTCGCTTGCGATTCTGCGGTGCTAGAAGGGCGCCGGATCATGCGGGATGACAGCTTCACCCAAGCCAATATTGAGGATGCAAACGGCTATTTCTACTTTAATTTCCCGGCAGGCACGCTCGGCTCTACAACTGCAATCCCGCAATATAGCGTGCGCAAAGATAGTGCGGACGACGGGACGATCCTGCGCGCAGATGCCTCCACCAGCATGCCAAATCTTTTTATGCAGATATTCGGCAATGCGTCGACACCGGTTGGTGTACACTGCGAGGCGCGATGGGATAATCGCAACCTCGACATCATGTTCTCGTTCTCGGCGGCTCACAACATGGATTCGCCGGTCGACAACAGCTATTATCTGACCGCTGGCAAGACATCGAAGACACAGGCGCTGCGCACCGCCATCAAGTCTTTTTACGACACGATTGGCACGGGGAATAGCCATAGGCGCATCCGTTATGGCTTCGCGCCTTTCAGTTCCGACATCAATGTCGGCTACATTCTGCCATCCAGCTACATCTCCGACCAGTTGACGGTGCCTTCACGCGATGTGCTCTACCTCGATTATTACACATCACCCTCACATCTCGGCGGTGCAAAACGCGGGGTAAGTGGCACCACCACCTACACCAATGAACCCGCAATATATCGCTCGATGCCGAGCGCATTGAGTATCGATATTGGCGGCCGCACCTACATCATGAGGCTGGACAGCACGACCTTTCCACCCGGCAATAGCAGCGCCGACTGCGCCGGCGTTGATCTCCGATTTACCGGACTGAAAATGGTCGGCGATGTCCAGATAACCGAGACACCTGAGAAGGCCGGCGCCGGCACTTATTATTCCTATACGTTCAGCCAAGCCTATAGTGGGGGCACGATTTTTCGCTACGCTTGGGACGGCAGTGGCTGCCAAATGCAATATGGGGAGGTCAGCGGGGCCGGCATCCGCACCGTCCGCGTCAAGACCGATTACCAGATCAGCAACTGGAGCTTTGGCCATAGCTTCAACCGGTGGTTCTATCATGATTTGGTGCATGATGTGTCCCGCTTCAAACTCGGACAAATCGTGCCGACACCAACCTATGAAAGCGGCCACGCCAGCGACGAATTCAGCATGCCTGAGTTGCCTGCCACATCATCGTGGGACGGCTGTATTGGCGAACGTCAAACCGTGAATAGCATCACGGGCAGTTCTGCGATCATGATCCCAGAAGGGGCTTATGATCTTGACGTCGATCTCACCCCTTCTAACGACGCGACCCGCTGGAAAGCGCGATGGCAGCATGTTTCCTATATGCGCTACACATCCAACAAGAGCTTCGTCCAAAATGAACTGATGACGCGCGACGCGACCTTCATCGGCATCAATGCCTATGGAAAATGGAAGGCGATTAGCGTCGATACCTGCCCGCCCCCTGCCCGGCGGCTTTACAGCTATGACTCACGATCCTCCAGCCCGACCGAAGCGTCTGGCGGATTAAGCTCGTTCGACAAATATGTTGACAGTCTCTGGACCGCAGATGGCCTCTATGGTGATCTTGGGATGTTATGGGCGGGCCGACTGATATCGCCGACCGGGATCTTCGCGGCCGATAATAATTCCGCCCCCAATGATCTGCCCATCCATCGCCATATCATCTTCCTGTCAAACGATCGGACCTCCGATATTGAATATGAGAACCATAGCTATGGCTACACCTATCTCAGCGAGCTCATTGCGCCTTGGAACACCCATACAGATGGCTTGATCGCGCTGCATGATCGACGACTGCAAATTGTGTGTAACCAGTTGAAGGGCAAGGGTGTGATAATCTGGGTGGTTGCGTTCGCTGTAGAACCAACAACGGCCATGAAATATTGCGCCACCGATGCCAATCATCTGTCCACCGTCGATACTGCCGATAGCCTGAACAACCGGTTCAAGGCCATCGCAGCCTCGATCGGCGGCTTAAGACTGTCGAAATAACAAGATGAGCGCGCACCTCTCCCTCCGGTCGATCGCTCACGCTGGTCGCGCCATGTGTCGCGATCAGCGGGCCGCCACCGCCATCGAATTTGCGATTATCGCCCCGGTGATGCTGCTACTGATGATCGCATCGATGGATCTCGGCTATCACATTTTCATGAATGCGGTCGTGCGCGGTGTCCTCAACCAAGCATCCCGCATGGTCGCAACCAACCAGCTCGATCAGGACTCGCTGGCCTTTTACATCAACGCGGAACTGGCCCCGATCAGGATCGGCGATGCCAAGGTCACGACGATCACGTCGAGCTATTACAGCTTCTCGCGGGTCGATACCGCTGAATTGATCACATCCGATACCGAACCATTGGGCACCTACAATCTTGGCGACTGTTTCGAAGATGCGAACAGCAACGGGCGATATGACTTCACCAGCGGCAAAGGCGGTGTTGGCGGCTCGGAAGATGTGGTGCGCTATGTTGTGACACTCGATATTCCCCGCCTTTTCCCAATGGATAGCATGTTGGGATGGGGTAGTCGGCAGACCACGACGATCGCATCGCACCTCCGCAATGAGCCTTGGGGTTCACAATATGAACCGGCAACCATATGTTCCAGCTAAGCCCGATCACCCGCCTAATCGGGATATGCGCCGACCGCTCGGCCATCGCAGCGCTGGAATTTGCCATTGCCGCGCCGGTCTTGATGTTTCTCGGTCTTGGCGGCATCGAGGCGGCGAATGAGTCGATCACAAATATGCGTCTTTCGATGATCGCCATGCAGGTCGCGCAAAATCTGGCGCGCGTGCCGGCATCAATTGATGAGACCGATGTGGTTGATGCGCTCAAGGCGGCCGAATTGAGCGGGCAAACAATGTCCTTCCAAACGCGCGGCCGATTGATCGCGTCGAGCGTTGAGGAAAATGAGACATCCACCGGGCAATATATCCGTTGGCAACGCTGCATCGGCTCGAAGATCGCCGACTCTGCTTATGGCAATGAGGGGGATGGAAAAACCGACGCCCGTTTTGTCGATGGCGTCGGGGCCACGGGACGGAAAATATCGGCCCCGGCTGGATCCGCCGTCATCATGGTGGAGGTGTTGTATGATTATCACCCGATCATCCCATGGGATCTATGGAATGTGGCGACCCTATCCTATGAAGCCGCGTTCAATGTGCGCGAACGTATTGCTCAAGATATTTCCAACAATTCGGACTTGGCCGATCATGAGCGCAACCTGTGTACCGCAAGCTGATCAGCACGGCGTGCGGGCGAGCGTCACAGCTCGCTCGGGCCGACCGCATCGCGCATCATCTCGTCCAGTCGCGCCTGTGGTGGAAAACCTTCCACCACCCATTGGCGTTCGACCGCCTGTAACAGCCGCGCGACCTCTGGACCGGGCCGAATGCCATGGGCGATGATGTCTTTGCCGGATAAGGGGAAGACGGGCCGCTCCCATGTGTTGAGCAATGCAACCGCCGCCAGCGCGCTTTGCCCGCCTGTGATCAGATAGCGGTCGACTGCGCCTTCCGTGCCAATGGACCACGCAATGGCGCGGGGATCGTTCGGCGCCATGTCCGACCAGCCAGCGGCAACCATCATCCGCTTGCGGTTGGCATTGGACATTTTCAGCCGCTGCGCGACCTGTTCGGCCAGCATCGGTAAAGGTGGCAACAACGCCGCCAATCGCCGGATCGGATCGGGCTGGATGCCGCTTTCCACTTCGCTGGTGATGGTCGCGCGCAACCGTATCACGCCGTCCGCCGTCACTTCAGGAATGACCGGACGGAAAATGCCCTCGCGCTCCATCAGCGCAACGGTCAGGCCGGGATCAGGCAGGTTGAGCAGGTGAACCAGCTCCGCCGCGATCCGTTCCCGCGACAATGCCATCAGGTCATTGGCCCGCGCGATACAGGCCGCGAGTGCTGACGGATCGGGCGCGCCTGCGGCGAAACGCGCATGGAAACGGAAGAACCGCAGGATACGTAGATGATCTTCGGCAATGCGGGTGAGCGGGTCGCCGATAAACCGCACGCGATGAGCCTCAAGATCGGCCAGCCCGCCAAAGAAATCGGTGATTTCCAGCGTCAAGGGATCGGCATACAGGGCGTTGATGGTGAAATCGCGCCGGGATGCATCCTCCTGCCAGTCATCGCTATAGGCAATGGTTGCCCGGCGGCCATCGGTTGACACGTCGCGACGCAAGGTGGTGACCTCTACCGGGCCGGATGGCAGGACAGCGGTCACCGTGCCATGTTCGATCCCGGTCGGGACCACCTTGATCTGCGCTGCTCGGAGCCGCGCCATCACGGCGTCTGGCAATAATAATGTGGCGCAATCGATATCTGCCACGCGATGACGCAGCAAGCCATCACGCACCGCGCCGCCGACAAAACGGATCAGCCCTTCGCCCGCCCCCAGCACGTCGAGCAATTGCGCCAGGCCGTCATGACCATCAAGAATTTCACGCGGCAACCGCATCACCACAACCCCCGCAGCCGATGGCCGATATTGACCAGCATGGCTGCCGTCGCGCCCCAGATGCGCTTATCCTGCCACTGCAGCTCATAAAATTGACGATCCATGCCCTTCCAATGCGCCTGTTGGAGGGTGAAGCTGGCCGGGTTAAATACGACATCCACCGGCACCTCGAATATCTCGGCCACCTCACCCGGATGGGCCTTGACCGTCAACTGGGACGACACGGCCGCTACCACCGGCGTCACGAGAAAATTCGTGCCGGTCTGATAGGGTTCGACCATGTCGATTACCGTCACATGATCGCGCGATAGGCCGACTTCCTCCTCGGCCTCGCGCAGCGCGGCGGCGATCACATCGGCGTCATCCGGATCAACCCGCCCCCCGGGAAAGGCGACCTGACCAGCATGGTTGGTCAGATGATCCATCCGCTGGGTGAGCAAAACCGTCGGACGCGGTCGGTCGATCAGGCCCACCAGCACCGCCGCCGGTGTGGGGGTGATATGTTCCCGACGATGAACCAGCACACCATCGCCGGGCCAAATCTGGCTGGCGTCATAATCTTGGCGCGCCAATGCTGTCCGGATCCGATCAGCAAGCGTCATGCGGCAGGCTCCAGCGGGAAGAAGGCGCCGTCGCTCCATAGCCCAACCGGGTCACCGCCCTCATCAAGCGCAAGCTGTGCGAGTTCATAATATACCGGGCGCGCCATCCGTGCCTCCAGCCCAGCGCGCACCATGAGATAGGGGCGCGGACCATCCTCAAACTGGACAAAGCGCAGAGGATGGTCTGGCCCGGCAATCACGACATCACCGACATTGGTCCGGAAAGCGAGCCGGCGATCCCGTCCCTCGCCCTCGCTGTTCACCTCCACCGCGATGAACGGCACGTCGTCCACATCGATGTCGAGCTTTTCAACGGGGGTGACCAGCACATAGCCGCCATCCGCCTCACGCCGCAAAATGGTCGAAAACAGCCGAACCATGGCCGGGCGGCCAATCGGGCTGCCTTCATGGAACCATGTGCCATCAGCCTTGATCTGCATCGCGCTGTGCCCACAATGCGGTGGGTTCCACTGCGCAACCGGCGGCAGACGCTTGTCGGCCACCGCTTGGGCGATTTCCGCCAGCGTCATGGAGGAAATATCGATCGGGTCCGCGTTCTTCACCATTGGCCATGCCCTCGCACGAGTGGCCGCAAATGCCAAGCCCCCGGACGCCGCACCGGTCGTCGTCATGCTGAGTTGGTTTCGGCATCTCCCCCACCACCGCCCGCCCCCACAGAGCATCGTCATGCTGAACTCGTTTCAGTATCTGCCCGCAGCCGGTGGCTCTGCCTGATGGACCCTGAAACAAGTTCAGGGTGACGAATGGGGAGATGGATGGCGTGCGAGGGCAGGCACCGGCGCTCACGCTCGCACCGAGACCACCGTCTCCCTCGCCACCATCCCACCCTGCAAAGAGCGTCGTCATGCTGAACTCGCTTCAGCATCTCCCCGCAGCCCGCATCCTCTCCCCTCTTGACCCTGCCGGGCGTTCCACGCATCAGCATCCATCATGACCGACACCAGCTCTCCAATCCGCCGCCGTGGCCTTTTGTTCGTCCTGTCCTCCCCTTCCGGGGCCGGAAAATCGACGATTTCAAGAATGTTGCTGGAGTCGGATGCCGAAATCCGCATGTCGGTGTCGGCCACCACACGGCCGATGCGCCCCGGCGAGGTCGATGGCGTCCACTATCATTTCCTGACCCATGAGCAGTTTGAGAAGATGGAGCAGGCCGAGCAGTTTCTCGAATGGGCGCATGTCTTTTCCAACCGCTATGGCACCCCGCGCGCCGGGGTGGAGCAGATTGTGTCCGATGGTCGGGATGTGTTGTTCGATATTGACTGGCAGGGCACGCAGCAGTTGCACGCCAAGATGCGCGATGATCTGGTGCGCGTCTTCATCCTGCCGCCCAGCATGGATGAGCTGGAACGCCGGTTGCGCGGGCGTGGCACCGATAGCGCGGACGTCATCCAGGGCCGGATGGATCGTGCCGCGAGCGAAATCAGCCATTGGGCGGAATATGACTATGTCTTGGTCAACGATGATGCCACCGCCTGTCTTGAACAGGTGAAGAGCATCCTCGCGGCCGAGCGGCTCAAGCGCGCGCGCAATGTCGGGCTTGTCGATTTCGTGCGCGGGATGATCGGTTAGCCCGATCCTCGTCGGGATCAGACCCGCTTATAGCGGAAATACCAGACTTCATGGCCAATACGCCGCGCCTTGCGCTCATAGCGTGTCTCGGGCCAATCATCTGGCCGGACCTGAAAATCCCGGCAGTCCGAGACTTGCCACTCGAAATCCTTGTGCTTGCCCATCTGCATCATCGCCCAGCGGACATAGACCGGGTGATCGGTCCCAAACCGAAACTCGCCACCGGGTTTAAGCTTGGCGGCAATACGGTCGAGCGGACCTGCGTTCATCATCCGGCGCTTGGCATGGCGCGCCTTGGGCCAAGGATCAGGGTGGAGCAGATAAGCGCGATCCAGCGAGGCATCGGGCAGGCGCGACAATACATCAAGCGCATCGCCCATGTGCAGCCGGACATTGGTCAGCTCTTGCTCGTCAATATGCAGCAGCGCGCCGACCACGCCATTCAGAAATGGTTCGCAGCCAATAAAACCATGGTCGGGCCGCATCATCGCCTGACCAGCGAGATGCTCGCCCGCGCCGAAGCCGATTTCCAGCTCCAAGGGGCGATCATCGCCAAACAGCACGCGGGCATCAAGCGGCCCTTCCGGCACCGCCACTTCGGGGAGCAACTCATCGATCAGCTGTTGCTGACCCTTGCGGAGTTTGTGCCCGGCACGGCGGCCATAGAGACGATTGAGGGTGGTAGGGTCTTTCATGGCGGAGGGCCATGCCTCGCACCGGGCAAGAGATCAAGGGCGATCCGGTTGGTTTATACGCTTCCCGCAACTATCCGCCTTCGTCACTCACTCCCCCGTTTCGTCATGCTGAACTCGTTTCAGCATCTCCCCGAAGCTGGTGCCTCTCCCGGCTCGGCCCTAAACCAACTTCAGGGTGACGACTGTCTGGCCCCAACACCCGCACAAAAAAGGGGGCAGACCGAAGCCCACCCCCTCATTCCCTTCAACCCGGAGCAGCAGCTTACAGCGCCGCCTTCAGCGCCTCGACCAGATCGGTGCGCTCCCACGGGAAGAAGTCCCCGTCCGGCTTGCGGCCGAAATGGCCATATGCGGCGGTGCGGCGATAGATGGGCTTGTTCAGCCCCAGATGCACGCGAATGCCACGCGGGGTCAGACCGCCAAGCGCGTCGATCGACTTGATCGCGTCTTCCAGCTTGTCATCGGCAACCTTACCGGTGCCATGGGTATCGACATATAGCGACAGTGGCTTGGACACGCCGATGGCATAGGCCAACTGGATCGTGCAGCGCGTGGCAAGGCCTGCCGCCACGATGTTCTTCGCGAGATAGCGGGTGATATAGGCTGCCGAGCGGTCGACCTTGGTCGGGTCTTTGCCGCTGAACGCGCCGCCGCCATGCGGGGCTGCGCCGCCATAGGTGTCGACGATGATCTTGCGCCCCGTCAAGCCAGCATCGCCGTCCGGGCCGCCGATTTCAAAGCTGCCGGTCGGGTTGATGTGATATTCGGTGTCACCCGACAGCAGGCTGGCGGGCAGAATATCCGCCACCACGCGCTTCACATAATCCTTCAATTCTGCCTCATTCGCGCCTGTGTCATAGCCCGGCTTGTGCTGGGTCGACACCACGATGGCAGTGGCCGCCACCGGCTTGCCGTTCTCGAAGCGCAATGTCACTTGGCTCTTGGCATCCGGCTCCAGAAACGGTGCCGCGCCCGAATGGCGGTCGGCGGCCATGCGTTCGAGAATTTTGTGGCTGTAATAGAGCGTCGCCGGCATCAAGTCGGGCGTCTCATCACAGGCAAAACCGAACATGATGCCCTGATCGCCCGCGCCTTCATCCTTGTTACCGCTGGCATCCACGCCCTGCGCGATATGAGCCGACTGGCCATGCAAGTTATTTTCGAAGCGGAAGGTCTTCCAGTGGAAGCCCGCCTGCTCATAACCGATATCCTTCACGACGTTGCGAACGGTCGCCTCGATCTCATCAAGCGCGCCCGGTGCCCATGCGCCGTTCTCATACACGCCCTTGCAGCGGATCTCGCCCGCCAGCACGACCAGTTGTGTCGTCGTCAGCGTCTCGCAAGCGACGCGCGCTTCCGGATCCTTGGAAAGGAACAGGTCGACAATCGAGTCTGAAATCTGATCCGCGACCTTGTCCGGATGACCTTCCGAAACCGACTCGGAGGTGAAGAGATAATTGGCACGCATCGCGCAAATCCTCGTGAGTTGAAGATATAAAGAAGTCCTTATGTCCGCCCTTTAGCGTTTCCACCAACGCAAGGCAATCGCAGCCAGCAGCAAAATGCTTGCGAGCGCGAAAGCCAGGCTATTGCCATAACGCGCAAAGGGCGATGGCGGTTGCGACAGCGGCAGACGGGCGTCAATCGAGGCGGCGGCATGGAAGGCGAGGCTCTTCACGACATGGCCATGGCCATCAATCACCGCCGAAATGCCGGTTGGGGTCGACCGCAGGATCGGCATCGCTTCCTCGATAGCCCGCAATCGGGCCTGGGCGAGATGCTGCGGCGGGCCCCATGATCCAAACCATGCGTCATTCGATGGGTTGAACAGGAAGTCAGGGCGATGCGCCGCGTCAACCACATGGCCCGAGAAGATGACCTCATAGCAGATCTGCCCGCCCATACGGCCAAAGCCCGGCAGGTCAATGCTGCGCGGTCCGGGACCGGGCCAGAAATCGAAATCACCCGGCACCAGTCGCGACAGGCCAATGGCCGACAATATCGGGCGCATCGGGAGATATTCGCCATAAGGCACGAGATGCGCCTTATCATAGCGCCCCCGCAACTGTCCGCGACTATCAAGCACGAACAGGCTGTTTCGGGCAGCAAGCGCACGATCGTCCTTGCCCCAGATAATCGCCACGCCCCCGGTCATCAGCAGATCACGCGGACCGATCAGCGCCGCGATCCGGTCGCGAGCCCAAGCTTCATCCTCCAGATAATCGGGCACGGCCGCCTCGGGCCAGAAGATAAGCCGGGGTTCTGCCTGCGGGCGACCGCTCAATCGGGCGAGGCGTTGGAAATTTTGCGCGGCATAGTCCGTGCGCCATTTGTCTTGCTGACCGATGTTCGGCTGGACGATATGCACCAGCGGTTGGCGCGCCAGCTTGGTCGGGTCATCGCCGATCGGGTCGCCCAGCCCATAGGCCAGCGCCAGCAATGGCAGCAGGGCGGCGCCAGTCGCGGCCCGTGGATCGCGCCGCGCTAATAACCAGACGGCCCCCGCCGCCAATATCACCAGTGCGCCAAGTCCATAGGTGCCGACCAGCCGCGCCGCGCCAGCGATATCGACCGCGATTACGCCAAGCGGATTCCACCCAAAGCCAGTGAACAGCACCGCCCGCAGCCATTCCGCGACCAACCAGAAACCCGCGAAGAAAAAGACAAAGCCAAGCCGCCACCCCTGCCCCAGCCGCGATGCCGCCAGCGCGACAAGCCCGGGATATAGCGCAAGGTAAAGCGACAGCAGCACCACCGCGATCCAGCCGAACCATGTCGGCATTTCCTCTTGGAATTGGAACGCACCGGCAATCCAATTGAGGCCGACGATGAAATGGCCAAGCCCGAACAGCCAGCCCCGCCCCAACGCCTGTTTCCAACTGGCCGAGACGAACACGGATTGCAGCAAAAGCGCAAAGCCGATCAATGTTAGCGGCCACCAGCCCAAGGGGGCAAAGCCAAGCGCGGACAGGCCGCCCAGCATCGGCAGCACCCACCAGCCGCGCACGCGCTTCAGATCAGGCAACAACATGCTCCAGCGATTGGCGAAGATCGGCGATGAGATCGGCGGGATCTTCCAGCCCGATATGCAGGCGAACGAGCAATCCCCGCCCTTCCCATGTGGTGGCGCTACGGATCGTCGCCGGGTCCACCGGCAGCGCAAGGCTTTCAAACCCGCCCCAACTGAAACCGATGCCAAATAACCGCAAGCGATCAACAAAGGCGCAGCGCTCGGCGTCGGTCACATCCGGGGTGAACTCAAAGCTGAACAGGCCGGATGCGCCCTTAAAGTCGCGTTTCCAAATTTCATGACCGGGGCAATCGGCAAATGCCGGGTGCAATAGGGTGCGGATCTTGGGCTGGGTCTGTAGCCAGCGCGCGACGGTGAGCGCGCTGTCGCCCTGTTGCTGCAGCCGCACCCCCATGGTTCGCAACCCCCGCGCCGCGAGCGCGGCATCATCGGGCGAGACCACCTGCCCATAGATTTGAGCGGACTTGCGCAGATCGTTCCAATAAGTGTCGGTTGTCGTGACCGAACCCATCATGACGTCAGAATGGCCAACAACATATTTGGTGCAGGCGAGAATGGTGAAATCCACGCCATGCGCGATCGCCGGAAACAGCAACGGCGTGGCCCAAGTGTTGTCGATCATCGTCACCACGCCACGCCCCCGCGCAACGGCGCAGATCGCCGGGACATCCTGCACTTCGAACGTCAGGCTGCCCGGGCTTTCGATAAAAATCACCCGCGTATTATCACGAAACAGGGCAGATATCCCGGCCCCGATCAATGGATCGAAAAAAGTCGTTTCCACCCCCATCGGGGCGAGCACCTGACGGCAGAACACTCGGGTCGGATCATAGACGCTGTCCGCGACCAACACATGATCGCCCGGCTTGATCACCGACAGCAGCGCCCCCGCAATAGCGGCTACCCCCGAAGGGTAAAGCATCGTCCCCGCTGCCCCCGGCTCAAGTCCGGTCAGCGCGTCGGCGAGCGACCATTGCGTCGGTGTCCCGCGCCGCCCGTAATAGAAATCGCCGTCCTGATTGCGCTTCACCGCCGCGCGCAATTGCGCAACGCTATCGAACAAGATGGTCGATGCGCGCCAGACCGGCGGATTGACCACCGCGCCTGTCCACGCCTCGCGTCGCCCGCCTGTGACCAGCCGGGTAAACGGCTGGTCCTGATCATGTTTCGAACCGCTCACGCCGCCCCGGTGGCCTTGGGCGTCTGCGGGTCGACGCCCCATTCGCTCCACGACCCGTCATATAAGGCGATGTCCTTTTTGCCGGTCAGCGCCGCGGCGAAATATAGCACCGCTGCCGTGATGCCGGAACCGCAGGTCGTGATCAGCGGCTTGGATAAATCGACGCCTGCCCCATCAAAAGCAGCCTTGATCCCTTCGGCGGACTTGTAGGTGCCGTCGGCGTTGAACACCTGATCATAGGGCAGATTGCGCGAGGCCGGGATATGGCCCGATGCGCAGCCCGGGCGGGTTTCTGGTTCTTCGCCGGTAAAGCGGGCCGCCCCGCGTGCATCAACCACGACCGCCGCGCCCGATGTCAGATTGGCGAGCACGTCCTCTTTGCTGCGCACTGGTTCCGGATCGGCCCAGACCGTGAAATGGCGATGGCGCAGCTTGGTGACACCCGCTTCAATCGCGCGACCTTCGGCCTGCCATTTGGCAAGTCCGCCATCGAGGATCGCAACGTCATGCGCGCCGAACATGCGCAGCATCCACCATGCGCGGGCTGCGGTCTTGTGTGGTGCATTGTCATAAAGGACGATACGGCTGCCATCGCCAAGGCCGAGCGCCTGCATCCGGCTGGCAAATTTTTCCGCCGTGGGCGCCATGTTCGGCACCGCATTGCTTGGGTCGGCCAGTTCGGCAAGGTCCATGAAGATCGCGCCCGGAATATGAGCTTGCTCGAATTCGGCTCGGGCATCGCGACCGGCTTCTGGCAAAAACTGGGTCGCATCGACAACGCGCAGGTCGAATGCGCCGAGTTCTCCGGCCAGCCATTCGGTTGAAACAAGTGCGTCCATGGCGAATCTCCTAAGTTCAGATCTTGCGAGCGCCATTCCTACCGCGCCGGCCTGCACCCGTCGAGGGGAGCGGTGCATTGTATTTCAGGTCAGGATTGCCTATTTGCGGGCCATGCAACCGAAATTCCTTGGCCAGACCAGCCCGCTCCCCGCCACGCCAGAAGAGGCGCAGCTCGACTATGTGCCGAACCCGCGCAAGGGGACGCTTTACATGGCCCGCTTCAGTGCGCCGGAATTTACCTCGCTCTGCCCGGTGACGGGCCAGCCGGATTTCGCCCATCTCGTCATCGACTATGCGCCGAATGAGACGATTGTCGAATCCAAGTCGCTCAAGCTGTTTCTTGGCTCGTTCCGCAACCATGCGGCGTTTCACGAGGATTGCACCGTCGGCATCGGCCAGCGGCTGTTCAACGAGATGCAACCGCAATGGCTGCGCATCGGCGGATATTGGTATCCGCGCGGCGGCATTCCGATCGATGTGTTCTGGCAATCTGGTCCGCCACCTGCCGGGCTGTGGCTCCCTGATCAGGGCGTGCCGGGTTATCGCGGCAGATAATCGTCGTCGGGAATATGGTGGACGTGACGCACCTTGCGGTTATGCGTCTTGTCGGACGCTTTCGGCTTCCACGTCACCACCCGCCAAAGATAGAAGAACAGCAATAGGCCAATCACCGCGTTCCCGACCGGGCCGAGGATCGCATCGACCTGTCCATATTGCTTGCCCATCGTCCAGCCGACAATGGCCAGCATCGCGGTCCAGGCGGTCGTGCCAATCGATGACCAGAGGGTAAAGCTCTTCAGGCTCATGTGCAGAAAACCGGCAGGCACCGACACCAACGAGCGGATCGTCGGTACGATCCGGCCGATCCCGACAAAGGCATTGCCATGGCGGCGGAACCATTTGTCGGCGCGTTCAACTTCATGCCAGTCGATGGTCAGCCAACGGCCCCAGCGGTTGATGAACGGATGAAAGCGTTCCAGCCCCAGCGCGCGGGCGAGGAAATACCAGAATAAATTACCGAACATCGCACCTGCCGCCCCCGACAGGATGACGAGCGGCAACGACAGGCCGCCATTGGCCGCCTGCAAGCCCGCGACCGACATGATGACCTCTGACGGAATCGGAGGAAACACCGTTTCCGCCAACATCAGGAACGCGATACCCAGATAACCCGTTTGCTCGATCAGTTGAACAACCCATTCAGCCACGAGCGGCAACCTTGGCTTCGATCGTGTCCCAAATCAGGGCGGGCGTATCCGTCCCGTTAAAGCGGTCAATGGCGACAATGCCGGTGGGCGATGTCACGTTGATCTCGGTAAGATAGCCCGCAATCACATCGATGCCGACAAACAACAGGCCGCGCTTCGCCAGTTCCGGGCCAAGCGCATCGCAAATTTCGCGCTCGCGCGGGGTCAAATCGGTCGCGTCCGCCCGCCCGCCTGCGGCCAAGTTGGAACGGATCTCGCCCGCCTTGGGGAGGCGATTGATCGCCCCCGCGACCTTGCCATCCACCAGTACGATGCGCTTGTCGCCCTTGGATACATCGGGAATGAACGCCTGCACCATGAACGGCTCGCGCCAGACTTGCCCGAATAATTCGGTCAGCGCCGCAAGATTTGCATCGTTGCGGCCCACATGGAAGACCGCCGAACCGGCATTGCCATAGAGCGGCTTCACCACCACTTCGCCATGCTTGGCGTGAAAGGCGCGCGCATCTTCCAGTCGACGCGTGATCATCGTCGGCGGCATGAACTGCGCGAAATCCAGCACAAACACCTTTTCCGGCGCATTACGGACCGATGCCGGATCATTCACGACCAAGGTGCGGTGTTGGATACGCTCCAGCAAATGGGTCGCGGTGATATAGGCGAGGTCAAAGGGCGGGTCCTGCCGCATCAAGACGACATCAACATCCTCGGCCAGATCAAGTTCGACCCAATCGCCGAATTGGAAGTGATCGCCATCCACGCGCTGCACGCTGACGGGGCGTGCCGGCACGACAACACGGCCATCACGATAGCAAAGGTCACCCGCCTGATAATGATAAAGCTGATGGCCGCGCGGTTGAGCGCCCAGCATGATCGCGAAGGTCGAATCCCCGGCAACGTTGATGGTTTCCATCGGGTCCATCTGGACCGCCACGCGCAATGTCATATTGTCGACGCCTTGTGCTTGATTGCGTGAATAATTGCGCTGGCGTCCTATCACCCGTGCCAGACATTGACCAGATGGCGGGGGCGGTTCCACGGCGAAATCAGTATCACATCGATCCGCAGTTCATCTTGCGGCCCCAGATGCCGATCACAGATCAGCCCTGCCGCCGCCGCCACCCGCCGCAAACGGGCGCGATCGATCGCATGATCAAGCTCGATCACCGTCTCGCGATATTTCACCTCGATACAGGCCACCACTCGGCCCCGACGCGCGAGAATATCGATTTCCCCGACCGGCGTCCGCAACCGTTGCTCAAGAATGCGCCAGCCATGCAGCCGCAACCACCATGCTGCCCAAGTCTCGGCGCGCCGCCCTTGACGCTCGCGCGCCGCGCGGTTCATAGCTGTTGCCGGATCGCCTCGGCGAGGCTGGTGAGTTCCGCTTTGTCGATGCCGCTTTCGCGCGCCACCAGCCGCACGGCTTTGGCCAGCGGGTGATCAACCAGCGCTGCACGCAGCATCGCATCTAGATCGGCGCCCGCCGGACGCAGCGATTCCGCATCAGGCGGCGCCACCACCAGCACAATTTCCCCTTTGGCCGGATGCGCCGCGTAATGCGCCGCAAGGCTGGTCAGCGATCCCGTCTGACATTCTTCGAATCGCTTGCTGATCTCGCGTGCGACAGCCGCCTCGCGATTACCAAGCCCGGCGGCCAGTGCCTCCAGCGCAGCGACCAGCCTTGGCCCCGATTCGTAAAACACCAAGGTCGCCCGAATCGTCGACAATTCGGCGATCACATCGTCGCGCGCCTTCGCCTTGCTGGGCAGAAAGCCTTCGAACAGAAAGCGATTCGTCGGCAGGCCCGCCAAGGTGAGTGCCGCCACCGCCGCGCACGGGCCGGGAATGGTGGTGACCATCATCCCGCGTTCGCGTGCCTCGCGCACCAGCTTATAGCCCGGATCGGAGATCAACGGCGTCCCGGCATCCGAGACCAGCGCGACCACCTCATTTGCCATCCGCGCCAGCAATTGCGGGCGAACCTGATCACCCACATGATCATCATAGCGCACCATCGGCACCTTTGCGCCGATATGGCGCAGCAAGGTTGCGGTGACGCGGCTATCCTCCACCGCGATCACATCCGCCCGACGCAGCACGTCAGCCGCCCGCCCCGACAGATCAGAGAGATTGCCGATTGGCGTTGCAACGATATAAAGGCCCGAGGGCAAGGCGTCATTCACAGGAATCATCTCATGGTAAGCAATACAGCCCTTCTGCAACCCCGCCGCACCTTTGCCAAGGCGTCGGCCACATTGTTGTTGGCGCTGCTGGCTGGTTGCCAGACGATGGTGCCCAAGGGACCGGTCGCCCCGCCCCCGCCCAGCGATGCGGTCGGGACAAGCCAATTGCCGACGGATAGCGAACGGCATCGCATCGCGCTGCTGGTTCCCACCTCGGGCGAAAATGCCGGTGTTGGCCAGTCGATTGCGGATGCTGCCAATCTTGCGTTGCTTGATACCGGCACCACCAAATTGCGCGTGACCACCTATGATACCGCAACCGGTGCGGCCGCTGCCGTCAATCGTGCGCTGGCTGATGGCAACCGGCTGATCCTCGGGCCATTGCTCGCCGATGATGTCCGCGCCGTATCGACCATCGCCGCCAAGGCCGATGTCCCGGTATTGAGCTTTTCGAACGATATTTCGGTCGCGGGTAAAGGAACCTATGTGCTGGGCTTCACGCCGGGCCAATCGATCAGCCGCGTCGTCCGTTACGCCAAGGCACAAGGCAAGACCCGCTTTGCCGGGCTGATCCCGAACGGCGCTTATGGCAAGCGCGCGTCTGCCATTCTGATCAGCGCCGCAGAACAGACCGGCGCCACCGTGGTCGCGATGCAAAGCTATGATCGCAGCCCGGCCTCGCTCGCCGTCGCGGTCAAGAAACTTCAGGCCAATCAGGGCTATGACGCGGTGTTGATTGCCGACAGCGGCCGCTTTGCTGTTCAAGCCGTACCGTTGATCCGCAAAAATGGCGGGGCCAATGCCCAGATTCTCGGCACGGAATTATGGAACACCGAGACCGGTCTCGCGGCCAGCCCGGTGATGCAGGGCGCAATGTTCGCGTCGGTGTCCGATGCCATGTTCAACCAGTTCAGTGCACGCTACAAGGCGCGCTTCGGCCGTTCGCCTTATCGTCTGGCGAGCCTTGGCTATGACGCGGTGCTGCTGACGATCCGCATTGCGGGCAATTGGAAGCCGGGCACCAACTTCCCATCGCAGGCTCTCACCGATCCGGGTGGCTTTGCCGGGGTCGACGGCGCGTTCCGGTTCCGGAGTGGTGCCGTCGCCGAGCGGGCACTTGAGGTGCAGCAGATCGAGGCTGGTAAGTTCACGATTATCTCCCCAGCCCCCCGGAAATTCGACGAGTGAGCATCGGCGACAAGCTGCCTTCGATTACCCGCCGCCAATTGCTGATTGGTGGCGGCGCGGGTGCGGGACTGGTCTTGGCCTGGAGCCTTTGGCCGCGCAGCTATCGCCACAATCTCCACGCCCGACCGGGTGAAGAGATTTTCAACGCCTTTCTCAAGATCGATCAGGCGGGCCATGTGACCATCATCGTGCCGCAGGCCGAAATGGGTCAGGGCGTTTATACCAGCCTGCCGCAGATCCTTGCCGATGAACTGGGTGCCGATTGGCGGACGATTGCGGTCGAACCCGCGCCGATCAACCCGCTTTACGCCAATGATTTTCTGCTGCGCGAACAGGCCGAACATAGCTTGCCCGGCTTTTTGCAAGGCGCGGGGCAATGGACCGCGCGCGAGATTGCCGTGCGCTCGAACTTGATACTGACCGGGGGATCGAGTTCGATCCGTGGCTTTGCCCAGCGCTATCGCGAGGCCGGGGCAGCAGCGCGCGCGCTATTGTGCATGGCAGCCGCCGAACGCTGGGATGCCGACTGGCAGGCTTGTGACACCGGCGAAGGTTTTGTCACCCGTGGCGCGCCGGGTCTCCGGCAAGATCGGCTGCGGTTTGGCGAACTCGTCACGGCGGCGGCCCAGTTGACGCCGCCCAAGCATATTGCGCTGCGCGAGCCGAAGGATCGCCATCTTGTCGGCCAGTCGGTGCCCCGGCTTGATCTGCCCGCCAAGGTCGATGGCACGGCGGTCTACGCGGCCGATATTCGCCTGCCGGGCATGGCCTTTGCCTCGGTACGCCATCCGCCTTTGGGTGGCGGCACGTTGCAGGCGCTTGACCGCAAGGCGATGGAGCAGGTGCCCGATGTCCGGCTGCTGGTTGAGCACAAGCTGTTCATCGCGGCGGTGGGCGAAAGCTGGTGGGCAGCAGAACGGGCGCTCCAGATGGCGGCACCAAGCTGGAAGGTCGATCAGCCGCAGTTGAACGATGCACTCATTACCCAGCGCCTCAAGGCCGCGCTTGACGATGCGAGCGGTGGTGCGGTGATGTCACGCGGCGATGCGGATGCGGTGCCGGACGGCCCGGGCACGCTCGCCGCCGAATATCGCGTCGGCTTTGCCCCCCATGCCGCGATGGAACCGCTGACCGCCACCGCCCGGTTCGAAAATGACCGGATCGAAGTCTGGATGCCGACACAGGCCCCGGCGGTCTCGCGCGCGGCCATTGCCCGCGCGACCAATATTGATGAGGCCATGGTGACGGTGCACCCGACCCTTGTGGGCGGCGGTTTCGGGCGGAAAATTGATAATGACGCCGCGATCGAGGCGGCCATCGTCGCGATGAAGGCCAAACGCCCGATCCAACTCACATGGCCGCGTGAGCAGGACCTTGGCCAAAATCGCTGTCGCCCGCCGGCCATCGCGCGGATGCGGGCGCGGATCGAGCCGAACAGCGGCACGCCCTATGCATGGCAGGCGCGCATTGCCTGCCCCACCACCTCGCTCGAATTGGCTGCCCGGCTGAACCCCGGCACGGCGTGGGCGATTGACACCGGCGCCGCCAATGCGGGCGATGTCGATGGCGCCATGCCGCCCTATAGCGTGCCCTCGGTCCGGATCGAACATCATCCAGCCGATGTGGGGGTACCCACCTCGATGTGGCGCAGCGTCGCCAACAGCTACACCGCTTTTTTCACGGAAAGCTTTATCGACGAACTGGCCCAGGCACGGCAAATGGACCCGATGTCCTACCGCATGCAGTTGCTCGGCAATGCGCCCCAGCTTGCCGAATGTCTGTCACTGGCCGCTACCCATGCGGGCTGGCAAGGTGGCACCATCGGTTCGGGCCAAGGCATTGCCTGCCACAGCAGCTTCGGCAGCCATGTTGCACTCGTTGCGGATGTGCATGTCGGCACCGATCAGCGCATCGTCGTCGACCGCATCACCGCCGTGATCGACTGTGGCGAGGTGATCCATCCCGATATTGTCCGCCAGCAGGTGGAAGGCGGCATCATCTGGGGCATGGCCGCCGCACTCGGCAATCGCATGGGCTATGACAAGGGCATGGCGACCGCGACCAATTTCGATGCCCTGAACCTGCCGCTGCTTAGCGACTGTCCCGAAATCAATGTCCATATTCTGCCCAGCCGCCGTCCATCGGGCGGCGTCGGCGAAATTGCGGTGCCACCGGTCGCCCCGGCCATCGCCAACGCCTATTTTGCGACCACGGGCCATCGCCTGCGCAACCTTCCCCTCACCGCCTGATCCGGATGATGTTTAGCCCTATGAAACTGCCTGCCAACCATCCGCCCGTCGCCCAGCCCAAAATCGGCGTGATTGTCATCAATCTGGGCACCCCCGATGCCCCGACACCAAGCGCGGTCAAACGCTATCTCAAGCAATTTCTGTCCGACCGCCGCGTGGTCGAAATTCCGCCAATCATCTGGCAGCCGATTCTGCGTGGCATCATTCTCAACGTGCGCCCGAAAAAGTCCGCCCATGCCTATCAACAGGTCTGGACCGACAAGGGCTCACCGCTTGCCGCGATCACGACCGCACAGGCCGAAGCCTTGCAGCAACGCTTCGGCGACCGCGTGCTTGTCGTCCATGCCATGCGCTACGGCCAGCCCGCGATTGGCGATGTCATCCGCGACCTCAAGGCCAAAGGCTGCCAGCGCATTCTGCTTGCCCCCCTATATCCCCAATATTCAGGTGCGACGACCGGCACCGCACAAGATGAGGCCTTTCGCGCCCTGATGGACATGCGTTGGCAGCCGGCAATCCGGACCTTACCGGCCTATCATGATGACCCCGCCTATATCGCCGCGTTGAAAACCTCGGTGGAAAAGCGGCTCGCCACGCTTGATTTTGAGCCGGACGCGATTCTTGCGAGCTTTCATGGCATGCCGCAACGCACGCTGGAACTCGGCGATCCCTATCATTGCCATTGCCAAAAGACGGCGCGTTTGTTGTCGGAAGCCTTGGGTCGCCCGCTTACCATCTCCTTTCAGTCGCGCTTTGGCCGGGCCAAATGGCTGGAGCCATCGACCGAGGATAGCTTCGTCGCGCTAGCGCAAAAAAATATCCGCAAGCTGCTTGTCATCATGCCCGGCTTTGCGGCAGATTGCCTTGAGACGGTCGAGGAAATCGGCCTGCGCGGCAGGGATGTGTTTCTGGCTGCTGGTGGCACGCATTATGCCATGGTAGATTGTCTCAACGATAGCCCTGAATCCATTGATTTTCTGGAACAAATGATTCGCCGAGAGCTTGCCGGATGGATCGCTTCCCGCTAGGTTCAAGACTCGTTGAATCGAGGGAGAGTATTCATGTCTCGCATTGCTGTCGTCACCGGGGGAACGCGTGGAATTGGCGAGGCGATTAGCCTTGCACTCAAGGACACCGGCGTGACCGTTATCGCAAATTACGCCGGCAATGTCGCGAAGGCCAAAGAGTTCGAAGAGCGCACCGGCATCCGGACCGCGCAGTTCGACGTCTCCGACCATGAAGCCACCCTCGCCGCTTGTCATCAGATTGAAGCCGATATCGGCCCGATCGACATCGTCATCAACAATGCCGGTATCACGCGTGACGGCACCTTGCTCAAGATGAGCTATGAAGACTGGAAGAAGGTCATCGATACCAATCTTGGCGGTTGCTACAACATGGCCAAGGCCACCTTCCCCGGCATGCGCGCCCGCAATTGGGGTCGGATCGTCAATATCGGATCGGTCAACGGTCAGGCCGGGCAATATGGCCAGGTCAATTACGCCGCTGCCAAATCCGGCATTCACGGCTTTACCAAGGCATTGGCGCAGGAAGGTGCCAAGTTCGGCGTCACCGTCAACGCGATTGCGCCGGGCTATATCGATACTGACATGGTCGCCGCCGTGCCAGAGGACGTGCTGGCTAAGATCGTCGCGAAAATCCCGGTGGGTCGCCTTGGCCATGCCTATGAAATCGCGCGCGGCGTGACCTTCCTTTGCTCCGAAAATGGCGAGTTTATCACCGGGTCGACCTTGTCGATCAACGGTGGTCAGCACATGTATTGAACTGAACGACATTTCGATGCCCGGCGATTCCGACTGGCTGGCTGGACCAGCCAAGCACAGCGTCATGATCGCCGGGCATTCCACCTCCATCACCCTCGAACCCTTATTCTGGGACGCGCTGTGCGTTGCTGCCCGTGCGCGCACGCTCCCCATCAATGCCCTGATCGCGCAAATTGATGTGTTGCGCCTTGAACATGACGACCCGCCAAATCTGGCCAGTGCGATCCGGCTTTGGCTGTTCCGCGAACTAGGCCGCGAATAGCAGGCGCCTCGCCCATCGCTGCACCCGAGCAAAGGCCAGAGTTGTAAGGTGCGATGCAAAGGCCTATCTGAGACTGATGACCGATACAGCCACCGCCGATATCATGCTCACGCCCTCCGCCGCCAAGCGGGTTGCCACGATTGCCGCCAAGCAGGGCAAGCCTGCCATGCTGCGCCTTGCGGTGGATGGGGGCGGCTGTTCTGGGTTCCAATATCGTTTCGAACTGGCGGAAGATCCGCAGGACGACGACACGATTGCCGAAACCGAGGGCGTCAAGTTGCTGGTCGACAGCATCAGCCTTGATCTGGTGCGCGGTAGCGCGGTCGACTATGTCGAAAATCTGGGCGGTGCAGCGTTCCGCGTGACCAATCCCAATGCCGCATCGGGCTGTGGCTGCGGCTCCAGCTTCTCGGTCTGAACCGACAGTTCACCGCATGAAAATCGCGACATTCAACATCAACGGGATCAAGGCCCGCCTTCCCCGTCTGCTCGAATGGTTGGAAGAAACCCGGCCCGACATCGCGTGCCTGCAAGAAATCAAATCGCAGGATGAAGGCTTCCCCGGCGATGAATTTCCCGCAGTCGGTTATCAGGCGATCTGGCATGGGCAAAAGGGGTTCAATGGCGTCGCCATCTTGGTGCGCGACGGCTTGTCGTTCCAGCTCCGCCGCAAGGGCCTGCCCGGCGACGATAGCGACGAACAGTCCCGCTATATCGAGGCCGAGGTCGAAGGCCATATCATTGCCTCGATCTACCTGCCCAATGGTAACCCGCAGCCGGGGCCAAAGTTCGATTATAAGCTGGCATGGATAGAACGGCTGCGTCGCCATGCGGCCGGCCTATTGCCTGAAGAAAAGCCGGTCATTCTGGCGGGCGATTATAATGTCATCCCAACCGATGATGACATCCAAGACCCCCGCGCGATGCGCGATGATGCCTTGATGCAGCCGGAGAGCCGCGCCGCCTTCCGCGCGATTGTCCATCAGGGCTGGTGCGATGCCATTCGTCAGATTCACCCCGAGGGTCATGTCTGGACCTTCTGGGATTATCAGGCGGGTTGCTGGCCACGCGATGCGGGATTCCGGATCGATCATCTGCTGCTCAGCCCGCAGGCGGCGGACCGACTGGTCAATGCCGGGGTCGACCGCGCCGCACGAGGCAAAGAAAAGGCGAGCGACCACGCCCCAACTTGGTGCGAGCTTCGGGACTAAGCGCGCCCACGTACCTGCCAAACGCCGGATGGGCGCAGCCATGGGTGCGATGAGTTGTTGTGACGGGGCTAGACTTGGGACACGCGGCCGCTAATCTCCGCTCAGCCCGTGCGCGGGCAAATGCGGTTGCAGCAGATAATGGAGACCACGTCGCATGGCCGGTATCAACGAGCATCTTATCCTGGTCCTTGTCGGGATCATCCTTCTGGCCGTGATGCTTCTCTTGCTCCGTCGTATCAAAGCCCAGCGTGGTCAGAAGATCATTCTCGCCATTGATACCAGCACCCATTCTGGTTTAGCCGCGCGCCCCAGCAAAAGCTTTCGGGTCGATGAACCTACACCGGCAGAAATCGCCCAAATGGCCACGGCGGGGGACGATCTGACCCGGATCAAGGGCGTTGGCCCGAAAATCGCGGGTCTGTTGCACCGTCAAGGCGTGCATCACTTCGCCCAGATCGCCGCGTGGAATGATAGCGACATCACCGCCGTTGATGCGACGCTCGGCAGCTTCGCCGGTCGCCCCCGCCGCGACCAATGGGTCGAACAGGCCAAGTTGCTTGCCGCAGGAGACAGCACCGGGTTTGAGACCAAGTTCGGCGCGCTCGGCCCGCGCTAAAATGCGGTCTTGCCGGTTTCCTGACGGGTCACCGGCAATGAGGTCGACAGACCGCCATCCACCACCAAGGCATGGCCGTTGATGTAACTGGCCGCATCTGATGCCAGAAACAGCACCGCGCGCGCGACTTCCTCCGCTTGGGCCGCCCGGCGGAGCGGGTTGAGCCGACCGATCTTATTCTCCACACCCTTTTCGCGCGCATAGGTGAAGGTCGCCTCGGTCATACCGGTTTCGACCAGCCCCGGACATACCGCGTTGACCCGCACACCCGAGCCAGAAAATTGCTGCGCCGCGACCTGCACCAGATTGATCAGCCCTGCCTTGCTTGCGCTATAGGCCGGACAGCCAGCGCCTGATCGCAGCCCGGCCACGCTGGCGGTGCAGACGATCACCCCCTGCCCCTGCGCCATCATCACCGGCCCGACATGCTTCATCATGATCGCCGGGCCGATCAGATTGGTGCGCAAGATCCGGGTCCAATCATCGACCGTATGATCGAACAGGCTCGTCATGCCGCCCAGGATACCGGCATTGGCGTGGACGATATCCACCCGGCCATGCAGCGCCATCGCCCGGGCGACAATCGCCTTGACCGCCTCTTCATCGCCGGCATCCAGCACCGTCGCATCGGCCCCGAGTGCCATTGCGACATCATGGATTTTGTCGTCATAATCGCCCAGCACCAGCTTCGCGCCCGCAGCCGCCAGCAGCCGCGCCGTCGCCCGACCGATCCCGGATGCCGCCCCCGTGACAATCGCAACCCGGCCCGCCAGCGAAGTTTCCTTGTTTGCCATGATCATTTGCCCCTTCGTGCGCGCCGAACGCCTAATTAAACTTGCTTTATTCATTCTCCTTTCGCCATGAGGGACGCAATGGTAAATTCGCCAAAGGATGAGGACGTTCATGACTGATCAGGCATTGTATCCGGTACCCGCTGACTGGGCAAAGCGGGCCAAGGTCAATGCGGCGCAATATGAAACGCTTTATGGCCGCTCGATTGCTGATCCCGGCAGCTTCTGGTTGGAACAAGCCAAACGCCTGAACTGGATCAAACGCCCGGAAATCGCCGGTGATTGGTCTTTCCAACAGGAAAATTTCCACATTCGCTGGTTTTCGGATGGCAAGCTCAACGTTGCCGCCAATTGCATTGACCGCCATCTGGCGACGCGGCGCAATCAGGTCGCGATCATCTGGGAACCGGATGAACCAACAGAAGAACCACGCCGCATCACCTATGGCGAACTGCATCGCGAGGTTTGCCGCTTTGCCAATGTGCTCAAAGCTGCCGGGGCGAAAAAGGGTGACCGCATCACCATCTATCTGCCGATGATCCCGGAAGCTGCTTTTGCCTTGCTCGCCTGCGCGCGGATTGGGGCGATCCATTCGGTGGTGTTCGGCGGCTTCTCGCCGGATGCGCTGGCGGGGCGGATTAACGACTGCGACAGTTCGATTGTCATCACCGCCGATGAGGGCCGTCGCGGCGGCAAAAAAGTGCCGCTCAAGGCCAATGTCGATGAAGCCGCGCCACTTTGCCCCGGTCTCGAGAAGGTGATCGTTGTCCATGCGACCGGCGGCCATGTTACGATGGAGCCGGGCCGCGACATCAGCTATCATGAGGCGGCGAAGCAAGTGTCCACCGAATGCCCGGTGGAGACGATGGGCGCGGAAGATCCGCTGTTCATCCTCTATACCTCGGGTTCCACCGGCAAGCCCAAGGGCGTGCTCCATACCTCTGGCGGCTATCTGCTGTGGGCCTCGCTGACCCATGAACTGTGCTTCGATTATCGCGCGGGTGATATTTGGTGGTGCGCCGCTGATATCGGCTGGGTCACGGGCCACAGCTATATCATCTATGGCCCGCTCGCGAATGGCGGCACGACATTAATGTATGAAGGCGTGCCCAATTGGCCGACCGCCAGCCGCATTTGGGAAGTGGTCGACCGCCACAAGGTGCATACGCTTTTCACCGCCCCGACAGCGCTGCGCGCGCTGATGCGCGAGGGCGATGCGCCGGTGAAGCGGACCTCACGCGCGTCTTTACGCTTGCTTGGCACGGTCGGCGAACCGATCAACCCCGAGGCATGGCGCTGGTATCACAATGTGGTGGGCGATAGTCGCTGCCCGATCATCGACACCTGGTGGCAGACCGAGACCGGCGGGGCGATGATTGCGCCCCTGCCGGGCGTCACCGCTCTCAAGCCCGGATCAGCCACCCGCCCCCTGCCCAGCGTCGATCCGCAGATCGTCGATAGCGAGGGACAAGTGCTGCACGGTCCGTGCGAGGGCAATTTGGTGATCGCCAAGAGCTGGCCGGGCCAGATGCGGAGCGTCTGGGGCGATCATGATCGCTTTTTCCAAACCTATTTCACCACCTATCGCGGCAAATATTTCACGGGTGATGGCTGTCGGCGCGATGAGGATGGCTATTATTGGATCACCGGGCGGGTCGATGACGTGATCAACGTGTCAGGCCATCGCATGGGCACCGCCGAAGTTGAATCCGCGCTGGTACTTCACCCCAAAGTGGCCGAAGCGGCGGTTGTGGGCATGCCGCACGACATCAAGGGCCAGGGCATTTATGCCTATGTCACGCTGAATGTCGGGGAAGAACCCGATGAGGAACTGCGCCAGGATCTTGGCAAATGGGTACGGCATGAGATCGGGCCGATTGCGACCCCGGATGTGATCCAATTTGCACCGGGCCTGCCCAAAACCCGGTCGGGCAAAATTATGCGCCGCATCTTGCGCAAGATCGCGGAAAATGACGTGGGCAATCTGGGCGATATCTCGACACTGGCCGACCCATCGGTCGTTGAGGATCTGGTCACGAACCGGGCGCAATGATCACTTTGTCGCTTCTCATCGATGGACTGAACTGATGATTTCCCAGACGATCCAACTGTCCCTGACTCCGGTCT
Source organism: uncultured Sphingomonadales bacterium (assembly GCA_903821605.1). Classification (GTDB taxonomy): domain Bacteria; phylum Pseudomonadota; class Alphaproteobacteria; order Sphingomonadales; family Sphingomonadaceae; genus Alteraquisediminimonas. Next base: position 246,120 of record CAIJLZ010000013.1, read on the forward strand.
TTGTCCTGGTCGCCATTGGCAATTTCATGGGCATTTTGACCGGACGGTTGGCGCGTATCGTCGACCGTTCACGGCGGTTGCAGGACGAGCACGGCGCGACCGAGGCAGCGGCGCGTGAAGCCATTGTCGAGGAACTGACGCAACTCAGCATCCGCATCGACCGGATCAATCGGGCGATCCTGTTATTGGTGACCGCCGCCATCCTGATCGGCACAACGGTTGCCTTGTTGTTCATCGACAAGATGCTGGGCATCAACATGGATGGCATCATTGCGTCATGCTTTATCGCGACCATGGGGTTGTTCCTATCGGCACTGGTGCAATTCCTGCTGGAAACCCGGCTTGCGACCGCCACGTTGCGCGTCCCGGCCCATTATTTGCAGTCATCTGGCGACCAAGCCACGGGTCGCGAGTGATTGCATCCCACGCATGACGGTGCTAAATGCCAAGAAACGGCTCCGGCTTCCCTTTTCTGTCTCTGAAAAGCGGTTCCGGGGCCTCCTCTTTTCATGAAGCCGGAGTGTTGCCATGTCCCGCCGTCGCCAAATCTATGAAGGCAAGGCCAAGATCCTCTATGAAGGCCCGGAACCCGGCACCCTGATCCAATATTTCAAGGATGACGCCACCGCCTTTAATGCCCAGAAAAAGGGCACGATCAACGGCAAGGGTGTGATCAACAACCGGATTTCCGAGCACATCTTCACGATGCTGTCGCACATCAATGTGCCGACCCATTTCATCCGTCGCCTCAACATGCGCGAACAGCTTGTCCGTCAGGTCGAGATCATTCCGATCGAAGTGGTGGTGCGCAATGTCGCCGCCGGTTCGATCTCCAAGCGCCTCGGCATCGAGGAAGGCACGCAGTTGCCGCGCACGATCATCGAATATTATTTCAAGGACGATGCGCTCGGCGATCCGCTGATTTCGGAAGAACATATCGCGTGTTTCGGTTGGGCCAGCCCGGAAGAAATGCACGACATTGCCGACATGGCGATCCGCATCAACGACTTCATGTGCGGCATGTTTGCCGGCATCGGCATTCGGCTGGTCGACTTCAAGCTTGAATTCGGTCGCTTTTGGGAAAATGATTTCAGCCGCGTCATTCTCGCGGACGAAATCAGCCCGGACGGCTGCCGCCTGTGGGATATGATCACCGGCGAAAAGCTCGATAAGGACCGCTTCCGTCGCGATCTCGGCGGCGAGGTCGAGGCTTATCAGGAAGTCGCCCGTCGGCTTGGCCTGCTGCCTGACGGCAGCGAGGAAAGCGATGTGCTCGATCTCGATACCCATCGCAAGAAGCGCGGCAAATAAGCCCTGCTTCAACCGATTGAAGTCAAAAAAAGCGGCGTCCCATCGGGGCGCCGCTTTTCTTTATAGGTTTATGCGCTCGCCTAACGGACGAATTCAGCCCGCATGGCTAAGAAACCGCTCGGCATCGAGTGCCGCCATGCAGCCGGTGCCCGCCGCCGTAACGGCCTGACGATAAATGCGGTCGGCCACGTCGCCCGCGGCGAATACACCCGGCACGCTTGTCATTGTTCGCCCCGCTTCGACCACGAGATAGCCCTCATCATCAAGCGCCAAATGGCCCTTGAAAATCTCTGTCGCCGGCTGGTGGCCAATCGCGACAAAGCCGCCATCCACATCAATCGTCTGAAGCGCGCCCGAATGAACGTCGCGCAACTCCATCGCGACCAACCCCTCTGGCTGGCCACCACCGATGAAGCGGCTGACTTCATGGTTCCAGATGACCTTGATATGCGGATGGGCAAATAGCCGTTCCTGCAAGATCTTCTCCGCGCGCAGCGTATCGCGCCGATGAATCAGCGTCACGTCCTTGCTGTGATTGGTAAGGTAAAGCGCCTCTTCAACCGCCGTATTGCCGCCGCCGATGACAGCGACCTTCTTGCCGCGATAGAAAAAGCCGTCACAGGTCGCACAGGCGGACACGCCCTTGCCGCGCATCAGGGTTTCGCTCTCGGTGCCCAGCCACCTCGCCTGCGCACCGGTCGCGATGACCAGCGTTTCGCCTTCATAGACGGTGCCGCCATCGCCGATCAGCTTGAACGGGCGGCTCGACAAATCGACGCTGGCGATATGATCATACATCATCCGCGCGCCGACATGCTCGGCCTGGGCCTGCATTTCCTGCATCAGCCACGGCCCCTGAATGACTTCACGGAAACCGGGATAATTTTCCACTTCGGTGGTGGTGGTGAGCTGTCCGCCGGGCTGAATGCCCTGCACCACAATCGGGTTCATGCCGGCACGAGCCCCATAGATCGCCGCCGACAGGCCAGCCGGGCCAGAACCGAGGATCAACATTTTGGTGTGATGGACGTCAGCCACGCGAATTCCTTCTGAGCCTGCAATGGGTCGAGAAGCGCAGATAGGACGCCCCCAAACCCCTTGCAAGCATCAATAACAGGCTCGCCGCCTGTCAGAAGCTGATCGCGGCCCCGACCCGGATATCCCGCCCGGCCATGGGCGCAACGTCCTTGAGCAGGCTTGAATGGCGGCGTGCCGTTACGTCGAACAGGTTATTGACTGAGAGACGCAAGCTAACCGGCGCATCTTGGCCCCAAGGCCGCCATGCTGACGAAAGGTTGACCAAGGTGAAATCACTGGTCGCCGTTTCCGCCGGCGCGCTGCGGTTGGCGGCTGTCACCCGTTCCACCTCGGCGCGCAAATCGACAAGATCGGACTTGGCCGATAGCCCGGCAAGTACCCGCAGCGGCGGGATTTGCGGCGCGGGGCCATAGCCTTTGACGGTCGCACGGACATAATCCGCCATGACGTCGGTCGACAGCGCGAAGTGCCCAATCTGGCCCCATTGGCGTTCCACCTCGACTTCAAAGCCTTGATGCACCGCCCGGCCCTGCAACACCTGATACACCGGCAAGCCCTCGATCTCGGCCCCGGTCGGTGCCTGATAAATGAAGTTGCGATAGCGGTTGTAATAGGCCGACACATCAACCTTGAACCCGCCCGCCCGGCCCCGCAGCGTCAATTCCGCGCCATTGCTCTTTTCCAACCCGAGGTCGCGGTCGCCAATCTCAAAGGCCAATGTGCCGGCATGTGGACCGTTCGCGAATAATTCCTCGGCATTCGGGGCGCGTTCCGCATGGGTCAGGTTCAGCCCCAAGCGCCAGTCGGATATGACCTCATATTGCATCCCCGCAGACCCGCTATAGGCAGTGTAGCGCCGACGATCCGCCAGCGTGGCAAGATCGAGATCAGCCTGTGCCTTGGCATTGCTCCGTTCGATCCGGCCACCAAATTCGGCGCGCAAGCGACCAAGATCGAGCTGTTGCAGGCTGAACAATCCCCATTGGGTGACATCGGTGGCGGGGAGAAATTTCTCGGCACCGACCACGTTGAACTTGCGATTGAACAACTGGGCGCCTGTCACGCCCGTCCATGCGCCGCGCTTCGCCTGTATCAGGTCAAACCGCACTTCCTTGCCCTTGTTGAAAAATTGCGTGCCGATCGCGCCATCCGATTCCAGTTCGGCATGGCGGTAATCAGCATAGCCCGCGCGCAGGGTAAGACGATCAACCCAATCGCCCCCGGCCGCGATTTCGGCGCGGAAATCATAGCGCCATTGGCGCATGTCGATCCGGATATTGCCTTCCGCTTCCGGCGCATCGGGATCGGGTGCGGTGGTGGGCCAGCGATTGGGAATGCCATAGAGGCTGTCATGCCGACTGACCGACACGCCGATATTGCTGCCATTGTCGGCAATCCACGCAAGGCCTGCCGCCGCGCTCCACGTCCTGACCGCGCTATTGGCGAGCTTGCCACGCAGCGCAGCATTGGCCGCCACCTCGGGATCACCGGAGTTGAGCGCCGCTGCCCGCAGCGGGTCACTCAATATATATCCACCGGTCCGCAGATCACCAGCCTTAAGCCAGTCACCATCCAGATGCGCGACCAGCCCGCCACCAAGATTACCCGTCAATGCCACCCCGGCGGTGCGTTCATCTGCGGCACTTCCATAGCCGAAGTCACCCTCGGCATGCACGGCCTCAGTCGACACCCGGCGGGGGATGCGATTGTCGATGACATTCACGACGCCACCAATCGCCGATGACCCATAAAGCAACGCCGTCGGTCCGCGCACGACCTCGATCCGGTCGGCGGTCATCGGGTTGATCGATACCGCATGATCGGCACTGCTGGCCGAGGCATCGAACGAGCCGATGCCATCCGTCAATATCCGCAACCGGTCGCCGCCAAGCCCGCGCAGCACCGGGCGCGCCGCCGCCGGACCAAAGCCACTGCTCGTGACACCGGGCAATGACGCCAGCGTGTCCCCAAGGCTTGGCCGCCGCGCCTCGTTCAGCGTGGCATCCGACATGACCGCGACACCCGCCATCAAATTCGCCTTGTCGCGCGACATCGCGGTGACGACGATATCGTCGGTCGGCTCGGCAACATGGGCGCTTTGCGCCGCTACAGTGGGGACAATAGCAACCGAGGCGGCAGATGCCAGCAACAGCGGAAGCAGCGATGCGGGGGGGAATGGATGCTTGATCATGCCGCCCTTGATAATGTTACAATATATCATGTCAATAGCAAACAGCAGAAAGTTGAGCGACCCAAGGAAGGTGCAACTCACTGCGTTATAACGAGGATATTACGCTGAAAGCCCCGCGTCGGGCAGGGTCGCACTATTGATCCGCAGCGCCTTCAGCACGGAATCGACGATCCCGCTCGCGTTCAGGCCAGCGTCTTCATATTGCTTGTGCGGCGAGTCATGTTCCTGAAACACGTCCGGCAGGCGGAGCGTCCGCAGTTTGAGACCGGCATCAATCAGCCCTTCATCCGACGCCATGGTCAGCACATGGGCCCCAAGCCCGCCAATCGCGCCTTCCTCGACCGTCACCGCCACCTCGTGCGAGGTGAGCAGCTTGCGAATCAGGTCGGTATCGAGCGGCTTGGCAAAGCGCAAATCGGCGACCGTGGTCGAAAGCCCCCTCGCCTCCAAAATGTCGGCCGCTTTCATCGCCTCTTCCAATCGGGTGCCGAGCGACAGGATCGCGACCTTCTTACCTTGGCGGACAATGCGCCCCTTGCCGATTTCAAGCTGCTCCGGCACCTCGGGCAGCGCCACGCCAGTGCCATTGCCGCGCGGATAGCGCACCGCAATCGGGCCATCATCATATAACGCGCAGGTATGGACCATATGCACCAGTTCCGCCTCATCGGCGGCGGCCATCACCACCATGTTCGGCAGCGTCGCCAAATAGGTGACATCGAACGAACCGGCATGGGTGCTTCCATCCGCACCGACTAGACCGGCGCGATCAATCCCGAAGCGCACCGGCAGATTCTGGATCGCGACATCATGCACCACCTGATCATAGGCGCGTTGCAGGAAGGTCGAATAAATGGCGCAGAACGGGCGATAGCCTTGTGCTGCCATGCCAGCGGCAAAGGTTACAGCATGTTGCTCGGCAATACCGACGTCAAAACAACGATCCGGATAGGCCGTGGCAAATTTATCAAGCCCGGTGCCCGATGGCATCGCGGCGGTAATGGCCACGATCCGGTCATCGCGCGCGGCTTCGGCCATCAACGCCTTGGCAAAGACGCCGGTATAGCTTGGCGCGCCCGGCGGTGCCTTGGCCTGTTCGCCGGTCACGACATCAAATTTCTGGACGCCGTGATATTTGTCTTCTGCCGCCTCGGCCGGGGCATAGCCCTTGCCCTTTTGCGTCACGACATGGATCAGGCACGGACCTTCCGATGCATCGCGGACATTTTCGAGAATCGGAATGAGCTGTTCAAGATGATGGCCATCAACCGGACCGACATAATAAAAGCCCAGTTCCTCGAACAAGGTGCCGCCCATTGCCATGCCCCGGGCGAACTCATCGGTTTTGCGGGCAGCATCGTGCAGCGGCTTGGGCAGCCGCCGTGCGACCCGCCGCGCCAGCTCGCGCACGCTGAGAAATGGCCGCGACGACACAAGCCGCGCGAGATAGGCTGAAAATCCACCCACCGGCGGCGCGATCGACATGTCGTTATCATTAAGAATGACGATCAACTGATTGCCAGCAGCCTGGGCATTGTTCATCGCCTCATAGGCCATGCCCGCCGACATCGAGCCGTCGCCAATCACCGCAATGCCACGACCGGGCTTACCGGCCAGCTTATTCGCCATGGCAAAACCCAGCGCAGCCGAGATCGACGTCGAACTGTGCGCCGCGCCGAACGGGTCATATTCGCTTTCGGTCCGCTTGGTAAAACCCGAAAGCCCCCCTGCTTGGCGTAGCGTCCGAATCCGCTCGCGCCGCCCGGTCAGGATCTTGTGTGGATAGCATTGATGCCCCACGTCCCAGATCAATTTGTCTTCCGGTGTGTTGAACACATAATGGATGGCGGTCGTCAGTTCGACAACGCCCAGCCCGGCCCCCAAATGCCCACCCGTGACCGATACCGCCGCAATCGTCTCTTGGCGCAGTTCGTCTGCCAATTGGCGCAACTGATCTGGACGCAGGCGACGCAGGTCAGCCGGGACATTGACAGTATCAAGCAAGGGTGTGGTCGAAGTCTGGGTCATCGCCGGGCGTTTAGCCAATTCCTTTCGGGCTGTCTAACCGGATCGCACTGCTGGACGATGAAAACAAGGCCGCCTTTGGTCCATGCTTGGCGTGGGTCAGCGGCCAGATCGGCAGGATTAGCGCCCAGCGCAGTCGGCGCATTTGCCCTTGACCTCGATCACGGGACGGACCGAGGAAAAACCAGCCTCACCAGCGGCCGCGCGCAGCCGACGCGACAGGCTGTCATCATCGAGATGGATCGCCTTGCCACAGCTGTCACACACCATGAAAATACAATCATGGGCGCAACCCGGATGGCTGTTCACAACATAGGCGTTGGCGCTCTCGATCCGGCGCACCAGATTATTGGCAACGAACAGATCAAGGATGCGATAAATGCTGTTAGCCGCCACCCGACGCCCTTCCCGCGCGGAAAGTGCGTCGGCAATATCATAAGCCGATACCGGGCGACCAAAGCCGTCGATAGCCTCGAACACGCGCGCGCGCATCGGCGTCCACTGCTCACCCGCTTGTTCCAGCGTCAGCCGGGCCAAGTCGGTAAGCGGCATTTCTTCGTGCCGGTGATGATGCGCAACTGGGTCTGCCATCCGTCGCGTTTACCGGAGGGACGCTGGAGGCGCAACCGTCAGACAGAAGGGGGAGAGATCAGGCCGCCGCGCGCCGGTTGAGCCAATGACCAAGGGCCAGCAGGGCAACGCCGATCATGGTCAGCAATGTCTCACGCCCGCCATGCGGCACCATCAACGCCGCCGACATGGCCACCAGCCCGGCCCCGCCTACCCAGCTTGGCAGGATCATGCCATGTTCCATCAGGCCACGGGTGAAGGCGATCAGCGCGAACACAATCGCGAAACCAAGCCCGACTTCATGAAAGATCGGCGAGGCAAAAGTCCCGCCCAAGGTCGCCAGCAGGCCAAACATGACCGAGGTCAAGGTGCAATGGATCAGGCACAAGCCGGACAGCCCCATGGCCAGCGCGTCCCATGAACGGAACGGCTGCAACCTGATAATGGGTCCGAGAAAGCGATTCAACTGTGTGTCTCCATGCTACGCGGTCTGCATAACCACATCTCGTCTGAGGATACAATATTACATGACATTATCGGCGAAAAAAATCCGTCAGTACGGCGCCCCCTGATCGACCGCGAAGTTCTTGCCTCGACCGCATGAATGGACTAGGGCCAGCGCGGGAGTCGGGCGGACGGGACTGTCGCCAACCCGGTCAGATCCGGAAGGAAGCAGCCGTAACGAATTTGGCCCGGGTCGTCCGGCTCCTACTTCATCACAGCGTGAGACAGCTTTACCCGCCACAGCCGATAGGGCGTGGGCGTTGGCAGCGGCACGGCTTCAAGCCAGCGCGGGGCATGATTGGCCATGAGTTTCATGTAAAAGCCATCGGGATTGCGCGCCCGGTAGATGGTTGATTCCGGCATGCCGGGACAGACCAGCACATAATCCAGCTTCCAGCGTCGGGCGATGCGTTCAGCCTGTGTCGTGCTGCCCCGGAAGAAGCGCATCACATCGACAATCGCCTTGCCATTACGATGATAGGGACCAGCCACCGCCCGATGATGGGTCATGGCAATCAACCGTGGGCCAAGATCGACATGGGTCATCACCAGCCCGATCGGCATCGCTTCGATTTGACGCAGGAAATGGGCCGACTGGCATTCGCGGTCGGCCTGGGCCACGGTGCGCGTATAGCCTGTCGCGGCGGGTTTGCGCGGGAGATGTTTAAGCACCCATTGACCCGCAAGCCCGGATACCAGCGCCAGCAGCAGCACGGTCGCGCCGAAACGAGGAACTGGCGGCACCCGGTTAAGCCCGTGCAGCGCGGCCGCGACCAGCATTGTCGCCCCCAATACGCCGATCAACTGCGCAGACGCGGCGGCTCGTGTTTGCCACAGCAACATGGCTAAAGAGAAGATCGACAGCACCACCAACGCACGCCAACGCGCCGCCCGGCGTTCGTCTTTTTCGCGATACCAACCCAGCAATGCACCGACGAACCCGAAGGCGGGCACCGTCATGATGGATAGAATCGCAGGCCAATCGCGGGTCATGACCGATTTGACCTCGCGGATATTGACGAACCACAGTGCCTTGAGTTCGGGGCTCATGCCCTCCGGTGCCCCAAGGCATTGGGGGAACAGCAAGCCATAAGCCAGCGCCACCGGCAAGGCACCGCTCGCCGCCAGCAACAGCCGCAGCCAAGGCCGTCGGTCATCCAGCCCGGCCAGCAGGGTCATCACCCCACCCCCGCCCATCGCGACCAGCAGCCAGACGGGCGATAATGCGTCGCACACCGCCGCGCGATTATCATATGAGGCAAAGACGAGCCACATCAGCAGCGCCCCCAGCCCCAACGCGATGCCGTGCATCCGTAGCCGAACCGCCGAGACCAGCCCCAGCGACCAATCGAACACCGCGAGCGCCGCCACCAGCAGCAGAAAATGAACGAATTCAAGCCCGATCGCGAGGGAAAGCGCGCTGGCCACACCGGCGGTCAAGCCGCCCCGCTTCGGCCGGGGGTCTGTCATCCCGGCCAGCGTCCATGCAAGCAACGCCAATTGCCAACCGTGATGATCGATCCGCAACGGCATCCACATATAAAGGGCGTTGACCCCGCCGGTCAGCACCAGCAGCGCCACCGGCCAATAGGGCCGCCCGATCATGCGCCGGACGATGACGGCCAAGGCCGCCATTACCGCCAGCAACGGCAATAAGGGCGCGACGGTATACGCCACCTGCCACGCCCGCAGCGGACTGACGAACAGGTCCGACAGCAGGTAAAGCCCGGCAATCGGCAAATCGACCAACCGCGACCAATGGATATTGGCCCCGTCAGGCGGGCCGAGCCGATGTTGGCGCAGGTCAAACCAGGACTGGCCGTTCAGCCAGTCGCGCACCTGAAGATAGCGCAGATTATCATCGGTATCGCCAAGCCCAAAATGGATGATCGCGCCCCATTTGCTGCTGATCATCCACGCCGCAAAACCGAGCCAAACGAGGCCAAGCCACAGCCACCAGCGCTTGCCGCCCCAAATGTCCATCAGATCACCACGCTGTTATAATGATGCCATGCTAGTATCGCGACCGCGCCGCGATGCGGTCGCCAGGCGTCCGCCATGGCACGCACGGCGGCCTCGCCGGGACGCTCTGCCATATTGGCCCAGCGCCCGACCTGCACCTGCACCGCCAGATCGCCCGCAGGCCAGATGTCACGCCGACCTTCTGCAAACAGCAAATAAATTTCCGCCGACCAGCGCCCAATCCCCCTGATCTGCACCAGCCGGGCAATCGCGGCCTCATCATCGTCCGGCAAGGCGTGCAGGTCCAGTTCCCCACCCGCCACCAACCCGGCAAGCGAGCGCGCATAGCCGATTTTTTGACGACTAAGCCCACAGGCGCGCAATTGCTCGTCATCATAGCCAAGCAGCGCTTCAGGCGCGGCATCCGCACCGATGAGTTGTTCAAGTCGCAGCCACATCGACGCCGCCGCCGCGACGCTGACCTGTTGCCCGACAATCGTCCGCAACAATGTCTCATAACCCCTCGGCCGCGTGCGTGCCGGTGGATAGCCGATGTCGGCAATGATTGCCGCCAGCACGGGATCGCGCCCCGCGAGTTCGTCCAAAGATGCCGAGAGTTCGACTTGCGACAGGCCCATGCTGCTTCCTGCTTGATTTAGCGCCCGGTCGAGGCCATAGGCCAGCCGAACGACGAATGCCTTAGCAGGGAGCATGCAGCAATGGCAAAAGTGACCATCATCAAGCGTGACGGCAGTGAATTGCAGGTTGAAGCCGATAACGGCGTGAGCGTGATGGAAGCCATCCGCGACAATGGCGTTGATGAGTTGCTGGCGCTTTGCGGCGGTTGCTGCTCGTGCGCGACGTGCCATGTCTATGTCGACCCGGCATTTGCCGATGCGCTTGGCCCGCTCAGCGACGACGAAAATGATCTGCTCGATAGCTCGGATCACCGCACCGAAAATTCGCGCCTGTCGTGCCAGTTGAAGGTGACGGACGCGATTGAAGGCCTGCGCGTCACCATCGCACCGGAAGATTGATCGGGCGCGGCCCTGCCGCCCCTTCAGGTCGGCAGGCCGAGAATCAATACATTGATGAATAATATCAGCGCGGCAGCCAACATCAGGAGGCCGCGCTGTTTGTCTTGTCGGCGGTAGACTGCAATCCCGCCCCAGACGAGCAGCAGGCTGGCGATCATCGCAATGGAGAGGGCCGCGGGCAGCAATTCCTGGGCAAGCATCTGTTCTCGATTCCCGGTTAAGCATGTTTTTTGAACGTACCGGCCTATGCCATGATACGAATCGTTTACAAGCGGAACGACCAAATCTATAGGGTCCATCCGCTGCCCCAAGGGGACTTCCAATAACCGTAAGGCAGCCTTTGTTGAGCTAAACCCTTTGGAGGTCCCTTGAATTGCACAAGCATCATAGCGCGCTGGGGCTAGCAACCGCCCTGCAACCGGTTCAGCCGGTCACGCTCATTCGTCCGCATGCCGCTCGGCGTGCCGCCCGCTTCTTTGCCGAGAAGTTTCCGGGCCGGTCATTTTATGCGGTGAAGGCGAACCCCTCTGCAGAACTGATCCGTCTCCTATGGGAAGAAGGCGTTACCCATTATGACGTCGCCTCGATTGTCGAGGTGCGTCTGGTCGCCACCACCCTGCCAGAGGCCACGCTGGCATTCATGAACCCGGTCAAGGCCGAAGAAGTGATCCGCGAAGCCTATTTCGAACATGGGGTCCGCATCTTCTCGCTCGACAGCATGGAAGAGTTGGAAAAGATCCGTCGCGCCACCGATGGAGCCGAGGATCTCTCGCTCTGCGTTCGGCTGCGGGTGTCGTCGGAATTTAGCGAACTCAGCCTCGCGTCGAAGTTCGGGATTGAAGCCCATGAGGCCGCCGATCTGCTGATGGCGACCCGCCAATTTGCGGATGCGCTGGGCATTTGTTTCCACGTCGGCAGTCAGGCGATGACCCCGATGGCCTATGTAAAGGCGATGGAACAGGCACGTGCCGCGATCGTCGCGGCCGGCGTCACCGTAGACATCATCGATGTCGGCGGCGGCTTCCCGTCCTGCTATCCGGGGCGTGAAGCTTATGATCTCCAGCCCTATTTCGATGCCATCCACCGTGCTTATGAATCGCTGCCGATCAGCTATTCGGCCGAACTGTGGTGCGAGCCGGGCCGTGCGCTCTCGGCGGAATATAGCTCGTTGATCGTGCGCGTCGAACGTCGTCGCGGCAATGAACTTTACATCAACGACGGTGCCTATGGCGCGTTGTTCGATGCCGCCCATGTCGATTGGCGCTTCCCGGTCCAGCTATTGCGCGACAAGGCGTCGCGCGCGCAGGATCTGGGCTTCAGCTTCTATGGCCCCACCTGCGATGACAGCGACTTTATGGCGGGTCCGTTCATGTTGCCGGCTGATATCCAGCCGGGCGACTATATCGAGATCGGCATGCTTGGGGCTTATGGCTGCGCGATGCGCACTCAGTTCAACGGCTTCGGCAATGGCGCGACCCATGTCGTGACGGATGAACCGATGGCCACGCTTTATGGCGATATCGCGCTTGAGGCTGAACGCCCTGCTGCGACTGTCTTGAAACTTTAACCAACCACCCGGATGAAAGACATATTCTCGCGGCGGCGGGAGTCCGATGATCGACGCAATCGCGTTGACGGACTTCCGCCGTTGCGGCAATGGGCCGGACATCTATCGGAGACCAACGCATGACCACCCCCCAGATCAACGCCCAGCGCAAGGCTGAACTGCTTTCGACCACCGTCGAACATATCGACATCAAGAGCTTTGACGCCCGCCCGATCATCGACGGCATGGCAAAGATGAGCTTCACCTCGCGCGATCTCGCCCGCGCCACCAACATCTATAACCAGATGTTGCAAGACAAGGATTGCTCGATCTTCCTCGTGATCGCTGGCTCGACCTCGGCTGGCGGCTGCATGGACCTCTATGCCGAACTGCTGCGCAACAACATGATTGACGGCATCGTCGCCACCGGCGCCACCATCGTCGATATGGACTTCTTCGAAGGCCTTGGCCACAAGCACTATCAAGCGCTTGAAATTCCTGATGATGATACGCTGCGCTCGCTTTATATCGACCGCATTTACGATACCTATATCGACGAAGAACAGCTGCAGGATTGCGACTTCACGATCAACAAGATCGCGAACGAATTGGAGCCGAAAGCCTATTCCAGCCGCGCCTTCATCCGCGAAATGGGCCGGTATTTGTCGGAACATGGCAAGAAGGAAAACAGCCTCGTCAAGCTCGCTTATGAGCATGACGTGCCGATCTTCTGCCCGGCCTTCGTCGACTCCTCGGCTGGTTTCGGCCTCGTCAAGCATCAGGTCGATCAGATGAAAGCGGGCAAGCCCTATCTGATGATCGACGCGGTCGCCGATTTCCGCGAACTGACCGACATCAAGATGAAGGCGGGCACCACCGGCCTGTTGATGGTGGGCGGCGGCGTGCCGAAGAACTTCATTCAGGACACCGTGGTATGCGCCGAAATCCTTGGCTGCGACGATGTAGAAGTGCATAAATATGCGGTGCAGATCACCGTCGCCGACGTGCGCGACGGCGCCTGCTCTTCCTCGACGCTGCAGGAAGCGGCGAGCTGGGGCAAGGTCAACACCGGCATCGAACAGATGGTGTTCGCCGAAGCTGGCTCGGTCATGCCGCTGCTCGCATCGGATGCCTATCATCGCGGTCATTGGAAGGACCGCGTGAAGCGTCGCTGGGGCGCGATTTTCGCCTGATCTACGGGCTAGTCAGTCTAAAAATAGGCCGGGCCTCGCAGGAGGTTCGGCCTTTTTTTTAGATCCAACGCCTCGGTCGGATTAGCGGCCCTGCATATTCCGCACGACCGGCGGAATGCGAACGGTGAGCTGGTCCCACGCACCGTCAATCGCAATTTGGCAGGCCAATCTGCTAGTGCGCGTCACGCCCGCGGCAAAGTCGAGCATATCCTCTTCCGCCTCGGTCGCGGGCGGCAGCTTGGCAAAATCTTCGTCGGTCAGGATCACATGGCAGGTCGAACAGGCCATATGGCCTTCGCACGTCCCCTCCAGCGGCTGACCACAATTTTGGGCGACAACCAGCAGATTGTCCCCGGGATTGGCCTTTACCGTGATCCTGTCACTGCCATTCACTGCGATAAAGCAGATGTCCGTCATGCGCCCCACTGTCTTTGTTGATGCACCGCATCATTGATCAAATCGGCGGCGCGTTCAACCTGTTCCATCGTGGTGTAGCGCCCAAGTCCCAAGCGGATTGATGATTTTGCCGCTGCAACCGGCAATCCGATCGCCTGAAGCACATGGCTTGGCCGCCCGGAACCACTCGCACAGGCCGAGCCTGCCGAAAACATCACCCCACGCACATCCGACATCAATCGCGCAATATCAACGCCTTCCTGCGATATGTTGAGATTTCCCGGCCAGCGCGCCGCGCGGCTGCCATTGCATTTCCACCCATCGCCCAAGCGCGCCCAAAGATGATCGGCCAAGGCGCAGATATGGGCCTCATCCGCCCCGACATTTTCTGCCGCCAGCGCCGCTGCCACGCCAAAACCTGCACATAGCGCCGGGGCAAGCGTACCCGAACGCAAGCCCCCTTGTTGGCCGCCACCATGTAGCAGCGGCTCGGGCCTTACCCCGTCGCGCAACCACAAAGCGCCAATCCCCTTGGGCCCGTGGATTTTATGCGCGGAAATCGCGATCATGTCCGCACCCACCGGGGCCGCCAATCGACCATAGGCTTGCACCGCATCGCACAATAGCAAGCCCCCGCGCGCATGGGCCAGCGCCGCCAGTTCGGCAACCGGCTGGATCGTGCCGATCTCATTATTGACCTGCATGACGCACATCAGATCCACGCGCTTGGGCAGCAGGCCCGCAGCCTTGTCGACATCGATCAGACCCTCGGCATTTACCGGCAGGGTCACGACCGTCACCCCCTGGCCGCCAAGCCAAGCCGCCGTATCCAGCACCGCCGCATGCTCAATCGCCGAAACAGCCAGCACCTTGCCGGGGGCCATGCTGCCCTTGATCGCCCAGTTGATCGCTTCGGTTGCCCCGGAGGTGAAGAATGTGCGCCCATCGCTCGGCAACAATGAGGCCACTCGGTCACGCGCCAACTCAACCGCCGCAGCCGCGACCCGGCCCATCGCATGGGCACTGTGCGGATTACCAAATTGCGACTCGAGATAGGGCAGCATCGCCAACCGCGCCTCGGGGGCGAGCGGGGTTGTCGCCTGATAATCGAGGTAAATCGGTTCGGACACGGCCATCAACCCTGCCGCCGCTGCCGTGCGTCCTGCGCGATCCGCTGCCAGCACTCGGAGAACCGATAAATATCGGCGCGGTTGGTTTCTGGGCCGAACGACACCCGCACCACTTCACGCGCCGCCGCTTCGTCCCAGCCCATCGCCGACAGCACATGGCTTGACTTCAGGCTGCCTGAGGAACACGCACTTCCCGCTGAAACTGAAATTCCCGCCATATCAAATTGAATTAACTGTGCAGTTGATGCGACACCGGGCATCCGATAGGAGGCAATGGTGGCCAGCCGGGGGGTGCGCTTGGCAACGACCTCGCCGCCCATGGTCTCAATCGCGGCATCAAGATGCGCCCGCAGATCGGCCGCCCGCTGGACCCAGCCGCGCCCGGCTTCCAGTGCCACCGCCAGCCCGACCGCGCCCGGCACATTCTCGGTTCCGGGGCGATAGCCCTGCTCCTGTCCACCGACCGCCTGTAACATGCTTGGGTCACGCACCAGCAATGCACCCACGCCCGGCGGGCCGCCCAGCTTATGGGCTGAAATAACGATAAAGTCGGCATCTGGCAGGGCCAGCTTGCCCGCCGACTGCGCACAATCCGCCAGCAACAACCCGCCCGCCGCATGGATCACCGCGCCCAGATCGGCAAGCGGCTGGATCACGCCGGTTTCGTTATTGACCGCCTGAATCGCCAGCAACGGGCGCTTCGCAGCCAGCGCACCAAGCCGCCCGGCGACCGCATCCGGTGCCACCAGCCCATCTGCGCACACCGGCAGGAAATAGCTGGCCGCCCCCAATCGTTGCAGCGCGTCATGTTCGACTGCCGAGACAAAATGTGCGTCAGCCTGCGCACGGGTGAAGGCGATGCTCAGCGCTTCGGTCGCGCCCGATGTCAGGATCACCATGCCATCAAAGTCGAGCGCGCGGGCGATACGGCCTCGGGCATCCTCCAGCAGCGCCCGGGCAGCACGACCATCGGCATGGGGCGAGGACGGATTTGCCCAGCTTGCCATGACGTCCGCCACCGCCTGCCGGGCGACCGGCAGCACCGGCATTGTCGCCGCATGATCAAGATAAAGCCTGCCGTCCTTCATGCGATCCCTCAACCCGCGCCACCAGCGATCATCGCCAGCGCATATCAAAACTGCCCCCAAACGCGCACATGTCCAATATGATTGCACAGCGGCATAGCCTTTCTGTATAGGCTCCGACAACTCCTTGTGCGCCGCGCCGTACAGGCTCATTCCAGCAGGCAGAAAGCAGCCCATGCCCGAAGTGATTTTTCCCGGCCCCGAGGGCCGTCTTGAAGGCCGCTATAATCCCGGTTCGCGTCCGCGCGCGCCGTTGGCGATGATTTTGCACCCCCACCCCAATGCCGGTGGCACGATGAACAACCGGATCGTGCAGCAGCTCTACCAAACCTTTGCCCGGCGCGGTTTCGCGACGTTGCGCTTCAACTTCCGGGGCGTTGGCAAGTCACAAGGCACGTTTGACAATGGCATTGGCGAACTGTCCGATGCGGCGGCCGCGCTTGATTGGGTCCAGAGCATCCATCCGGAAGCACAGCAGACTTGGATCGCTGGCTACAGCTTTGGCGCGTGGATCGGCATGCAGTTGCTGATGCGCCGGCCCGAGATCAAGGGCTTCATCTCGATCTCGCCGCCAGCCAATATGTATGATTTCTCGTTCCTCGCGCCCTGCCCGTCTTCGGGCATCATCATTCAGGGCACGGGTGATGAGGTGGTGACGCCCAGCGCGGTGCAGAAGCTGGTGGACAAACTCCGTACCCAGAAGCACATCACCATCCATCACGAAGAAATTACCGGCGCCAACCACTTTTTCGCCAATGAACAGACGGAACTGATGGGGTCGGTCGACCGGTATCTCGACTATCGGCTCAACGCCTGAGCCAATGAACGGTGGGTCGGGCGTTTAACGCCCGACCGCCGCCAAAGCCGCATCGCCCGCATAAGCGATGCCAAGGCTATCCGCGACCGGGCGGGAATAAAGCTGGCCTTCATGCACATTCAGGCCTTCGCGCAACCCCGGCACGCTCGATAATGCACCCAGCCCCCTGGCCGCGAGCGCCAAGCCATAAGGCAATGTGGCGTTGTTGAGCGCATGAGCCGATGTCCGTGGCACCGCGCCCGGCATATTCGCCACGCAATAATGGATGACCTCATCGATCACGAACACCGGGTCACTATGGGTGGTGGCGTGCGATGTCTCGAAACACCCACCCTGATCGATCGCAACATCAACCAGCACCGAACCCGGCTTCATCGCCGCGATCATGGCCCGCGTGACAAGCTTGGGCGCCGTCGCCCCGGGAATCAGCACCGCGCCAATCACGACGTCCGCCGCGATCACGGCCTGTTCTAGCGCCTCAACCGTCGAATAGAGCGTCCGCACCCGGCCCGTGAATAGCTCGTCAAGTTCGCGCAAGCGGCGCAGTGAGCGGTCGATGATCGTCACATCCGCCCCCAAGCCAACTGCCATGCGGGCTGCCTCGGTGCCGACCACACCGCCACCGATCACGACAACCCGCGCCTGTGCCACACCAGCGACGCCGCCAAGCAACAGCCCCGATCCGCCCATCACCTTTTCCTGACAGCGCGCCGCTGCCTGAATGGATAGCCGCCCGGCGACCTCGCTCATCGGGTGCAGCAGCGGCAAGCCGCCCTTAGGATCGATCACCGTCTCATAGGCAATCGCCGTGACGCCGCTGGCAAGCAGGCCTTCGGTCTGCGCCCGATCGGATGCAAGATGCAGATAGGTGAAGAGAATCTGGCCGCGCCGCAGTTGCGCCCATTCCGCTGCCTGCGGTTCCTTGACCTTCACGATCATATCGGCCGAGGCGAAAATGTCCTGCGGTGTCGCGGCAATTTCCGCACCCGCCGCACGATAGGCCGCATCATCCGCGCCGATGCCTAGCCCCAAGCCGGTCTCGACCACAACCTGATGGCCCTGCGCCACATATTCCCGCACCGCTGCCGGCGTCAGGCCAACGCGATATTCGTCTTTCTTGATTTCCTTCGGCACCCCGACACGCATGATCAGCCTCCATCCACGAATGAAGCGAGCATATCGCGATAGATGGCGAAATTGCATGCAAATTTCCGCATATTATGCAATGTTCTCGCACATATTACCCGTTATAGCCCTTAATTTTCGGGAATTCATGCATGACCCTCGACCAGATCGACCGCCGCATCCTGCGCTATCTCGCCGTGCAGGGACGCGCCACGGTGCAGCACGTCGCCGATGCGGCGGGTCTTTCGCAATCCGCCTGCTCGCGCCGCATTCAGGCGCTGGAGACGCGCGGGATCATCGCGGGCTATGGCGCGCGCTTTGGCGCGGCGGCACTAGGCAGGCCGGTCACTGTGCTTGTCAATATCAGCCTATCATCACAGGCCGAGAGCCTGTTGGAGCGATTCGAAGCGGCGGTGGCCGAGATCGACGGGGTGATCTCCTGCCATTTGGTGTCGGGGGAATATGACTATCACCTCCGCATCCTGTGCCGCGATCTGGGCGACTATGAACGGCTCCACCGCGAACATCTTGGCCAGTTGCCGGGGGTGACGCGGATCAACTCAACCTTCACCTTGCGCGAAGTGCCGACCCGTGGCGAAGCGGCGGCGCTATTTGGATCGACCGGCGGGAAATAAACGATCACGCCATGCCATGAAAAAGGGCGCCCCGCCTTGGCCGGAGCGCCCTTATTTCAACTGAAAATCGAGGAAAATCAGGCCCCTTCGAGCAGTTTCTCCTTGCGAATCTTCTCGCGCCACACGAGCGGGGCGAATTGATGCACGCTTTCGCCCTGCGCATCGACCGCGACCGTCACCGGCATATCCTGCACGGTAAATTCATAGATCGCCTCCATGCCGAGATCTTCGAAGCCGACGACCTTGGATGCCTTGATCGCGCGCGAAACGAGATAGGCCGCACCGCCGACCGCCATCAGATAGGCCGATTTGTGCTTCTTGATCGCCTCAATCGCGGTCGGGCCGCGCTCGGCCTTGCCGACCATCGACAACAGGCCCTGTTCGAGCATCATCTCGGTGAACTTGTCCATGCGGGTCGCGGTGGTCGGGCCAGCCGGACCAACAACCTCGTCACGCACCGGATCAACCGGGCCGACATAATAAATCACCCGGCCCTTGAACTCGACCGGTAGTGGCTCACCCTTGGCCAGCATGTCCTGGATCCGCTTGTGCGCGGCATCGCGCCCGGTCAGCATCTTGCCGTTGAGCAACAGCCGGTCGCCCGGCTTCCAGCTCTGGACCACTTCCGGGGTCAGCGTATCAAGATCGACGCGGATTGCGTTGCTATCAGGTGCCCAATGCACATCCGGCCATTCATTGAGGTCGGGCTGCTTGAGATAAACTGGGCCCGAACCATCCAGCACGAAATGGGCGTGACGGGTGGCGGCACAGTTCGGGATCATCGCGACCGGCTTGGACGCGGCGTGCGTCGGATAGTCCATGATCTTGACGTCAAGAATGGTGGAAAGGCCGCCCAGACCTTGCGCCCCGATGCCGAGCGCGTTGACCTTGTCGAAAATCTCGACGCGCAGCTTCTCAATGTCGGTCTGCGGGCCACGGGCCTTCAACTGGGCCATGTCGATATCGCCCATCAGCGATTCCTTGGCCATCACCATCGCCTTTTCGGCGGTGCCGCCAATGCCGATGCCCAGCATGCCCGGCGGGCACCAACCGGCACCCATTTTCGGGATCATGTCGAGCACCCAATCGACAATGCTGTCCGACGGGTTGAGCATCGCAAATTTGGTCTTATTTTCCGAACCGCCACCCTTGGCCGCGACCTGGATATCAACCTTGTTGCCCGGCACCAGTTCGACATGCACGACCGATGGCGTGTTGTCCTTGGTGTTCTTGCGACCGAACGCCGGATCGGCGACAATCGACGCGCGCAGGCGGTTTTCCGGGAGATTATAAGCACGACGCACGCCTTCATCGACGACATCCTGCAACGACATATCGGAATCCAGCACGCACTGCTGGCCCCATTTGATGATCACGGTGACGATGCCCGTATCCTGACAAATCGGGCGATGGCCTTCGGCGCACATCCGGCTGTTGGTCAGAATCTGGGCGATCGCATCCTTGGCCGCCGGACCTTGTTCCGCCTTATAGGCCTCACCCAGCGCCTTGATGTAATCCATCGGGTGATAATAAGAGATATACTGCAGCGCGTCGGCCACGCTCTCGATGAGATCGGCTTGCTTGATGATCGTCGTCATTGATCGTTCCTGCTTATGATCGGGCGGGCAGCGTCAGGCGACGCCGCGCTCAATGCCCTTGTCGTCCATCAGCGCGTCGAGTTCGCCCGCTTCGAACATTTCCATCATGATGTCCGAGCCGCCAACAAATTCGCCTTTCACATAAAGCTGCGGGATTGTCGGCCAGTCGGAAAATTCCTTGATGCCATTGCGGATTTCGGCGTCCTGCAACACATCGACGGTCGCATATTCGACGCCGAGATGATCAAGGATCGAAATCGCACGGCTCGAAAAACCGCACTGCGGAAACAGCGGCGTCCCCTTCATGAAGAGCAGGACATCAGCGGCCTGAACCGCCTGCGCAATACGGGCCTGGATATTGTCGGTCATCGTCAATTCCTCAGTCAGGGGTAGCGGTGGTCAGTTGCAACGCATGCAGCACGCCGCCCATGCGCCCACCAAGAGCGGCATAGACAGACTGATGCTGTTTCACCCGGCTCATGCCCGCAAAAGCCGCCGACACAACGCGCGCGGCATAATGGTCCCCATCCCCGGCAAGATCGGTAATCTCGACCTCGGCATCGGGGAACGCGGCCTTGATCATGGCCTCGATTTCATCGGCGGCCATGGCCATCGGCTTACTTGGCCTCCAGCAGTTGCCGGCGTGCTTCGACTGCGAATTCGGCCATCGCCTGACGCACTTCGCCGTCGTTGGTGTCGACGCCTGCCCCGGTCAGATCGCCGATCAGCTTGCGAATCATGTCTTCGTCGCCGCCCGCTTCAAAATCAGCCTGAACCACGGATTTGTAATAGGAATCAGTTTCCGCTGGGGTCAGCCCCATGCGCGCCGCCGCCCATTCGCCAAGCAGCCGGTTGCGGCGCGCCATTACGCGGAAAGCCATTTCCTCATCATGTGCAAATTTGGCTTCGAAAGCCTTCTCGCGATCGTCAAAGGTCGTCATGGTCATATCCCACAAATTGGCCAGAATTGGCCAGAACAGTCTCAGTTTGACATAGGGCGCAGCGCCAAAAAGGCAACGCCCTATTCGTCAAGCAATACCACAATTTTGCCCATCACGGCACGTCCGGACATGGCGGCAATGGCGTCACCGCCGCGCGCCAGCGCATAGGTGGCCGTGATCCGGGGCGAGATTTGCCCCGCATCCCACATGGCCATCAACCGATCAACATTGGTACGGTTGGCATCCGGTGACCGTTCGACAAATGCGCCCCAGAACACGCCGCGAATATCGCAACTCTTGAGCAATGTCAGGTTGAGCGGTAGCCGGGGAATACCAGCCGGAAAACCAACGACAAGATAGCGCCCTTCCCAGCCCAGCGACCGCAGCGCGGGTTCCGCATAATCACCACCGACCGGATCGAACACGATCTGCGCGCCATCCGGCCCGGCCGCCTGCTTGAACATATTGGCGAGCGCCTTTGACGCATCGCGGTCGAGCGGGCCACGCCCATAGATCAGCGCCTCATCAGCCCCAACCTCACGCGCAAATGCGGCCTTTTCTTCTGATGAAACCGCCGCGATCACCCGCAGACCCAAGGCCTTGCCAAGCTCGATCGCGGCCACACCAACGCCACCTGCGGCGCCCAGCACCAGCATCGTCTCGCCCGGCTTCGCCTGCCCACGATCCAGCAACGCATGAATGGCGGTGCCATAGGTCAACAGGATCGACGCACCTTCTGCAAAGCTGCGATGGGCGGGGAGCCGAAACAGGTCATTGGCCTTGACCTTCGCGAGTTCCGCCATGCCATTGGCCAACACCCAGCCAAACACGCGGTCGCCCACTTGCCAGCCCGTGACACCAGCGCCAACGGCCTCAATCACGCCGGCAATCTCGCCACCGGGCGCAAAGGGGCGTTCCGGACGGAACTGATATTTGTCCTCGATGATCAAGACATCGGGGAAGTTCACGGCGCACGCCTTGACCCGCACCAACACCTCGCCCTCGCCCGCGACCGGGTCTGGCAATTCCCCAAGGATCAGTGTCTCAGGCCCACCGGGCGCGTTAGAGATCAGAGCACGCATCAGACCGCGGTTGGCACCAGCCAAGGCTGGCTTTGGGCGAGCTTCTGTTCATGGGCGGTGATCCGGTCCGCCTTGGCCAAGGTCATGCCGACTTCATCAAGGCCGTTGATCAGGCAGTGACGACGAAAATCGTCGATCTCAAACTCGAACCGGTCCTGATAAGGGGTTGTAACAACCTTGTTTTCCAGATCGACATTGATCGGATCGGTCTTGGCGACCTCCATCAACCGGTCGATGGCCTCTTGCGGCAGCACGACGGTAACAATCCCGTTTTTGAACGCATTGCCCGAGAAAATATCCGAAAAGCTTGGTGCGATAACTGCCTCTACGCCCATATCGTTGAGCGCCCATGCGGCATGTTCGCGGCTCGATCCGCACCCGAAATTGTCACCGGCAATGATAATCGGCGCCCCGGCATATTCCGGATCATCGAACACATTGCCCGGCTGCGCACGCACCGATTCGAACGCGCCCCGGCCTAGACCGATCCGCGAAATGGTCTTCAGATAGGGTGCCGGGATGATCACATCCGTATCGACATTCTTAAGGCCAAACGGATAGGCGCGGCCTTCAACCTTGCTGACTGCCTTCATGCCATCAACTCCCGAACATCGGCCAGATGACCGGTTACCGCCGCAGCGGCGGCCATTGCAGGCGACACCAAATGGGTGCGCGCGCCCGGCCCCTGTCGGCCAACGAAATTGCGGTTGGAGGTCGACGCGCAACGCTCGCCTGACGGCACCTTATCGGGGTTCATCGCGAGACACATCGAACAGCCCGGTTCGCGCCACTCAAAGCCAGCGTCGAGGAAGATCTTATCCAGCCCCTCGGCCTCGGCCTGCGCCTTGACCAGCCCGGAACCGGGCACGATCAGCGCCTGCTTAATATGCGGGGCGATCTTGCGGCCCTTGGCGACCGCTGCCGCCGCGCGCAAATCCTCGATCCGGCTGTTGGTGCAACTACCGACAAAGACGTGCTGCACCTCGATATCCTGCATGCGCTGACCCGGAGTCAGGCCCATATAATCGAGCGACTTCTGCGCGGCGACCTGCTTGGAGGGATCGGCAAAGCTCATCGGATCGGGCACGACACCGGTGATCGGCACCACATCTTCGGGGCTGGTACCCCAGGTCAGGCTGGGCGCGATATCGGCGGCGTCCAGCACCACCACCTTGTCATAGGTCGCACCCGGATCGGTGGCGAGCGAGCGCCAATAGGCGACCGCCTGATCCCATTGATCGCCCTTGGGCGCCATCGGGCGCCCCTTGAGATAGGCGAAGGTCTTGTCATCTGGTGCAACAAGACCGGCACGCGCGCCGCCCTCAATCGACATGTTGGAGACGGTCAGGCGACCTTCAATCGACATGTCGCGGAACACCGAACCGGTATATTCAATGACATAGCCAGTGCCGCCCGATGCGCCGATCTTACCAATGATGGCAAGGATCACATCCTTCGGGCTGACGCCATGGCCTAGCTTGCCCTCAACCCGGACTTCCATGGTCTTGGACTGTTTGAGCAGCAAGGTTTGGGTGGCCAACACATGTTCGACTTCGGACGTACCGATGCCGAACGCCAATGCACCAATGCCGCCATGGCAGGCGGTGTGGCTATCACCACAGACAATGGTCGCGCCCGGCAGGGAAAAGCCCTGCTCCGGCCCGACGACATGGACGATGCCCTGTTCGCGGGCGGTGGCATCAATATATTTAATGCCAAAAGACGGGGCGTCATGTTCAAGCGCCGCCAATTGTGCGGCGCTTTCCAGATCGGCGATCGGCACACGCTTGCCAGCGGCATCCACGCGCGGCGTGGTGGGAAGATTGTGATCGGGCACAGCGAGGGTCAGGTCTGGTCGACGGACCTTGCGACCGGCAATCCGCAGCCCTTCAAAGGCCTGTGGGCTGGTGACCTCGTGGATCAGGTGGCGATCAATATAGATCAGGCAAGTGCCATCATCCCGCTGGTCAACGACATGGGCATCCCAGATCTTCTCATAGAGTGTGCGCGCTTTTGTAGTCATGCCATGTCCGTATCAATCCTAACCGCGAATCGCAAATGTCGTCCGCACGTAAATGCATTTGTCCGAACTCATTTTGCTTGCGGCGCGGAGACCTGATCTTTACCGCGCAGCCTCATGGACGCCATTCTTACCTCTACCGCCGTTGTCGCGCTTGCCGAAATCGGGGACAAGACCCAGCTTCTCGCCGTGGTGCTGGCCACCCGCTTCCGCCGCCCGGTGCCGATTATCCTTGGTATTTTGGTGGCGACGCTGGCCAATCATTTCCTCGCCGCGCTGGTGGGGCAACAGGTGGCGCATCTGCTCGATAGCCTGTGGTTCCGCTATGCCGTTGGCGCCTCATTCATCGCGATGGCGCTCTGGACGCTGGTGCCCGATAGCCTTGATGACGAAGAAGCGACCGAAAACGCCAAATTTGGCGCGTTCCTGACGACGCTCATCGCCTTTTTTGTCGTCGAAATGGGCGATAAGACCCAGGTCGCCACCATCGCACTTGGGGCGCAATATCAAGATGTGCTGTCGGTGATGACCGGCACCACCATTGGCATGATGCTGGCCAATGTCCCGGCGGTGTTTCTGGGTCATGCCATTATCGAAAAGGCACCTCTACCCGTGATCCGTCGCGTGGCGGCGTCGCTGTTTTTCGTGATCGGCCTGTGGGTGACCGCCCAGACCGCCGGCTGGTTCGGCTAAACAGCCTGGACGGGCGAGATCGGCTCCTGCGCTGGCGGGAGCCTGATCTTGATAGGATTTAGGGATCAACCGGGCCGCGACGCATCGCGCCGCAAGGATCGCGCCTAACCTGCCTCATCCCCGCAAGGATAGAGGCCGATTAGGCATCACCCTGTTATTTCGGTGCCAGCACCATCAGCATCTGGCGGCCTTCCATGCGCGGATGTTGTTCGACCTTAGCGACCTCAACAACATCAGCCTGCACCCGCTGCAACAACTGCATGCCAAGCTGGCCATGGGCAAGTTCACGTCCACGGAAACGGAGCGTCACCTTGACCTTGTCACCCTCTTCGATGAATTTGTTAATAGCCCGCATCTTCACGTCATAATCATGATCGTCGATGTTCGGACGCATCTTGATCTCTTTGATCTCCTGCGTCTTCTGATTCTTGCGGGCAGCATTGGCCTTCTTCTGGGCCTCATATTTATATTTGCCGATATCAAGGAATTTGCAGACGGGCGGGTCTGCGTTCGGCGACACCTCGACCAGATCCAGGCCAACATCGGCCGCCTGTTCAATCGCCTCGCGTGTGAACATCACCCCCAGATTCTCGCCATCACCGTCGATTACCCGAACCTTGGGTGACGTAATGAACTCGTTATATCGGGGGCCGTTGAGTGGCATCGGCGGCGGCGCCAAAGGGCGCCGTGAAAGCGGCGGACGTATAACCCAGTCTCCTTGTCGTGGTTTAACAAGGGCGTTCCTTAGTCCGATTTCCACAGGAAAGGAAGGCCCAAGGGCGGTAAATGAGCGTTGACCGCAAATGAATCCGGCGGGTTGTTGCACAGCCTCCACACTCCCCCGAATTTGGCGCGGATTGCAGACCGGTAACACCGCGCCTATGCTCTGATACCATGTCCATTTCACCCTCGCCTGCACTGGTCGCGATTGTCTCGGCGCTTTTGATGTCCGGGATTGTCGCACTGCGTTATATTGCCACCAGCGGGCTATTCGATTGGCTGACCCGGCGGCGCATGGCGGCGCTGTATATCGGTAAATGGCCCCAGATCCGGCGCGAGATCGGATGGTCGCTGCTCAATTGCCTGATCTACGGCGTGCCGGCGGGCATTGTCGCTTGGGGCTGGCAGGCCCGGGGCTGGACCCAAATCTATCGCGACGTGCATGCATGGCCATTATGGGTTCTGCCGCTCTCCGTCCTCGCCTTTCTGATCCTGCATGATATGTGGTTTTATTGGACGCATCGCTGGATGCATGCGCCCCGCCTGTTCCGGGCCATGCATGCGGTGCATCATGAAAGCCGCCCGCCAACCGCTTGGGCCGCCATGAGTTTTCACCCATGGGAAGGTCTAACCGGCGCGTTGGTGATCCCCGCCTTGGTGTTTGTGATCCCGATCCATGTCGGGGCACTGGCGGTGGTGCTGACGATCATGACGGTCATGGGCGTGACCAACCATATGGGCTGGGAAATGTTCCCGCGTTGGATGGTGCAATCAAGGCTTGGCGCGTGGCTGATCACGGCCAGCCATCATCAGCGCCACCATGAACGCTATCTTTGCAATTACGGCCTATATTTTCGCTGGTGGGATCGTTGGTGCGGCACCGACAAGGGGCTGGCCGATTGGTGATCGGGTTCAGGCCTTGGGTAGCGTCAACATGAAACGCGCGCCCTGGCCTGATGCGCTATCGACACTAATATCGCCGCCCATCGCCCGCGCCAGACGCCGGGAAATATAGAGACCAAGCCCCGAACCGCCCGCCTCATTGGCATTCAGTCGCTCGAACCGATCAAAGATGCGCTCATGATTCGCGGGATCGATGCCCCGGCCCTGATCGGCCACGATTACGGTGGAGCTTTGGTCTTCGCCCTCGGTGCGGATCCAGATCATGCTGCCTTCGGGCGAATAGCGCACCGCATTGCCAATCAAATTGACGAGCACCTGCAACACCCGGCGATAATCACCAATGGCAGGCAATGACTCACCATCCATCGGGCGGTCGATGCGGATATTCTTTTCCCGCGCCCGCACCGTGAGCAATCCAGCCGCCTTGCGCGCCAAATCCGCCAGATCGAGCGTGTCGCGCGCGGGCTGGAAATCAGGCGATTCGACCGTCTGAAGTTCGACCAGATCCTCGACCAGCGCCAACATATGGCGTCCCGCATTGGCGATATCGGCAGCGTAATGAACATAATCGCGCCGGATTGGGCCTTCATGCTGGGCATTGATGCTTTCGGCATGGGCGATGATCCGGTTGAGCGGCAGCCGCAGCACACGTTCCAGCCGATGCCCGAACAAATGGGGCGACTCATCGGGGCCGTCATGCACTGGCCCCTCGGCAGCCGGGCGCGCGGCTTCTGCGTGCTGATCAGGCGCAAGCGACATGGTGCATTGCAGCGCCGTCACCGTGCCTGCGGTATCGACCACGGCCATCGCATCGATCATCACCAACACATCGCCTTGTGGCCGCAATCGGGCGACCTGCCCCTCAAAGCCACGGCCACGGGCAAGGCCGGTGAGAATGGGCATATCGCCATCGCTGTCCGCCACCAATTCGACCAATGCCGCCAGCTTGCGCCCGGCAAAGGCCGCAAAATCCGGGCAATCCGGGCCGGGATCGAGCGGCGCAATGCGCGTAATGCGAAGATCGGCATCAAGCTCGAACGTCCAATCAACGGTCGACCGCAGGAAATCGGCGTTGCGCACCATCGGCTGATCATCGAACCGGGGCTGCGCCGCCTGCCGTTCCCAGCCGGAAAGGGTCATCTCAATGCCATGGTCGCGCGGTCGGGCATGGACCCAGATTGTCACATCATCGCGACCATCTGCGACCGTCACCGCCCGCGAAATGACCACATTCAGCCGCGCGGCAAGTCGGGCAAGCGATGCCAAGGCGGGCACCGCCAAAGGTTCGCCGAGCGCGGCCCCGGCATGATATTGCAAGTCGAGCAGCGGACGATCACCCGATTCGAGCAGTCCCTCCCGTGATATCCGGGCATGAACAACATCGGGAAAAGCGCTGGTTTCTGCCAGATCGTCCATGATTACGCACAGTCTCCCGCCACGCGCATCGGCTGACCGATCGCATCGTCCCGTCGCGCGGGACTCCCGAGAGAATGGCATTTCATAAATATGCCCTAGCGCGATATCGTTAACAACCCGCTAATCACTTCTGGCGAGGAGCGCGCCACATCCGGTCTGCGAACACCAGGGTAAGCCATACGGCCAGCAGTCCCAGCACCCATGCCCATTGGCCCAAAAAGGCAAAGGGGATCATGGCCCAGGTCATGATGTCGCCACCGGGCTGCCATATCGCCCGCCAGCCCGTCTGTGACCCCGCTGGAGGCGCGATGAATATGAGATACAGCCCATGCTGCACCACCCAAGCGGCCAGCACCAACTGCCCCCAGCCTGCGCCCGCCGCGAACAGCCCCCATGCCAGCGCAAGGATCACGCCGACGTCGAGCACAGCCCGCGTCGCAGCGGCCTGTTGGAAGATCGGGCTACGCTCGCCCCGGATCGCGCCCAGCATCTGGCCAAGGGCGTGCAACGGCCCGGCCACCAGCAAGAGCAACAAGCCAAGGATCGGGCGGCTTTGCAGGAACAGGCCTATGGCGAGCAGGTGAAAGACAATCGCACCCAGTTCAAGCCACGTCCCGGCAATGCCGTACCGGAACAGCACCGGCCCCACGAGCCTGCCGAGCGGCCCAAACAGATGACGTTCAACCCAATCGCCTTTACCCGGTTCAAACCGGTGACGATGGAGCAGGCGCTGATCAACATCGGCCAAAGCCTCCAGATCCTCGACCTGATCCAGCACGGAATCGCCCGCTGGCGCGATCATATCGTCGATCGGCAATTGCGCCGTGCCGATCTGCACCGCGCTGCGTAGCAACGTAGATTGCACATCCCAATCTTCCGGCATGGAACGAATGGCCGCGACCCGACCGCCTTCCAGCACCGCCAGACCGGCCCAACGCGCCTTGCCGTCAAGCCGCTCGAACGCGATATTGGCGGGAATATCGGCGATGGTGGCAATGGCCTCGTCCGGACAGGCGATGGTGCGCTCGACAATATCGGCGCTCGCGACCACGCCATCCGCGATCATCAACAGGCGATCAGTCGGGTGAATATGATCGATCATCTCTAGCACCGACTGGGCCAGCTTGATCCGGAAACCGGCATGCACAAGGCGTTCAATCATGTGCCGCAGTTCGGGTGTGGCACGCTCGGCATAGACGACAAACCCATCCGCCCCTGCCCCGCGCGCGACATAGGCCTGATATTCCAGCAAGGTTCGCCCGCCCACCGGCATGGCGGCGCAGAGACGAGGCACGTCATCGTCGGTTTCACGACAGGCGGCAAGCAGCGCAATCAGCCCCAAATTCGACCCCGTCTTTCCTCAATCCTTGAATATTGCCCACGACATAATGCGGCGGGCGCACAAATGCAAAATGCGGACGGTCGCCTAGCGCCGCCCAAAGAGCTTCTCAATATCGCCATGCGCCAGCTTGATCCATGTCGGGCGGCCATGGTTGCATTGGCCGCTATGCGGTGTCGCTTCCATGTCGCGCAACAGCGCGTTCATTTCAGCCAGCGACAGCGCGCGCCCGGCCCGGACTGATCCATGACATGCCATGGTGCCGATGATCGCCTCCAGTCGTTCGGTTAGCGATAGCGCCTCGTCATAAGCGGCGAGTTCGTCCGCCAGATCGGTGACCAATCCCTTGACATCGCCTTGCCCCAACGGACCCGGCACGGCCCGGACCAACATCGCCTTTGGCCCGAAGCGTTCGAGTTCCAGCCCAAGCCGGGACAGTTCCGCCACCCGCGATTCAAGCCGATCACATGATGGCTCGTCCAGTTCGACCACCTCTGGCAGCAACAGATTCTGCGCTGAAACGCCGCCATGTTCGCCCGCCATCGCGGCTTTCATCCGTTCCATCACCAGCCGTTCATGCGCGGCATGCTGGTCGACGATAATCAGGCCATCATCGGCTTCTGACACAATATAGGTATTGGCCACCTGTCCGCGCGCCACGCCCAGCGGATAATGCGGCGCAGCGCCGGTTGGCACAGGCCGATCATCCTGCACGGCACGACCCATTGGCGGCGCGACAAAGCCCGGCATGTGCTCCTGCACCAGCGACCCCGGATAAGCGGGGGAGGAAAAAGACGAGGATGGCCACGAGCCACCGCTTGGCGCAAATGCGCCATTGCCCGCCAAGGGCGGCACGCCTTCTTGCTGCCATGCGCCAAGCGCGCCGATTGAGGGACGCTGCGCGCTGCGATGCCCGGCCTCATCAAGCGCTCGCCTCAATCCGCCCACAATCATGCCGCGCACGCCCGCCGCATCGCGGAACCGCACCTCGGTCTTGGCGGGGTGGACGTTCACATCGACATCCTCGCGCGGGACATGGACGAACAAGGCCACCACCGGATGGCGATCACGCGCCAACAGGTCTTGATAGGCGGCCCGCACCGATCCGGTCACAAGCCGGTCCTTGACCGGACGACCGTTGACGAACAGGAATTGATGATCGGCCACCCCGCGCGAAAAGGTCGGCAAACCCGCCACGCCGGTCAATCGCGCGCCATCGCGGTGATAATCGAGTAGTACGTGATTATCGGCCAGCGCCCGGTCGGTGAGCGCCGCCACGCGCGCCAGTTGCGCCTCATCAGCCTGCACCGAAAGGGACAGCCGCCCGTTGTGATGCAGCGAAAAACCAATATCGGGCCGCGCCATTGCCAGTCTTTTGACGACATCAAGACAGGCCGCATATTCCGCCCGATCCGACCGCAAGAACTTGCGCCGCGCCGGGACACGGGCGAACAGGCCCGACACGGTGATCCGGGTGCCGGGCGGCAAAGCTGCCGGGCCGCTATCCATCAGTTGGCCGTTATCGACCACCAACCGCCAGCCATCGGCACCGCGCACTCGGCTCTCAATCGCGATTTCGGCCACGCTGGCGATACTGGGCAGCGCCTCGCCGCGAAAGCCCATGGTGCTGACCAACTCAATCGCATCGTCCGGCAATTTGGACGTGGCGTGGCGTTCGAGTGCGAGCAGCATCTCATCGGGCGACATGCCGCAGCCATTGTCGATCACCTCGATCCGGTCGAGCCCGCCATTATCGAGCCGCACCACGATCTGGGTTGAACCGGCATCAATCGCGTTTTCGACCAATTCCTTCAACGCGCTGGCAGGCCGTTCAACGACCTCGCCCGCAGCGATTCGGTTGATGAGATGTTCGGGTAGGCGGCGAATAGGCATGATGTGCTTCTATCACCGCGAATC
This sequence comes from uncultured Sphingomonadales bacterium, assembly GCA_903821605.1. Classification (GTDB taxonomy): domain Bacteria; phylum Pseudomonadota; class Alphaproteobacteria; order Sphingomonadales; family Sphingomonadaceae; genus Alteraquisediminimonas. The sequence continues at coordinate 277,314 of CAIJLZ010000013.1, forward strand.
TCGCTCAGGGCAAAGATTTTCCGTGCAAGAGCCGGGCCACATCATTAAGGACTTGTCCCCATAGCGGTGGAATCGGATTGAACCCGGAAATCTGCCAAATTCTCAGGCGTCCAGAACGGAATAAAGATGCTTTTTTCTCGTTTTTTCAAGTTCATGTCGCACGATATGGCGATCGACCTCGGCACCGCCAACACCCTTGTTTATCTGCGCGGCCGCGGCATCGTCCTCAATGAACCATCGGTGGTCGCGATTGAAACCATCAACGGCATCCGCCGCGTCAAGGCGGTTGGCGACGACGCCAAGCTGATGATGGGCAAGACGCCCGGCTCGATTGAAGCCATTCGCCCACTGCGTGACGGCGTGATCGCCGACATCGACGTCGCCGAGCAGATGATCAAGCACTTCATCCAGAAGGTGCATGGGCCGCGGCGTTTTCCGCGCTGGCCGGAAATTGTGATCTGCGTGCCGTCGGGCTCGACCTCGGTCGAACGCCGCGCGATCCGCGATGCAGCCTCCAACGCCGGTGCGAGCCAGGTGTTTCTGATCGAAGAGCCGATGGCTGCTGCGATTGGTGCCGACATGCCAGTGACCGAACCGATTGGCTCGATGGTCGTCGACATCGGCGGCGGCACGACTGAAGTCGCGGTGCTGTCGCTGCGCGGTCTTGCTTATACCACCTCGGTGCGCGTGGGTGGCGACAAGATGGATGAAGCGATTTCATCCTATGTCCGCCGCAACCACAATCTTCTGATCGGTGAAGCCACGGCAGAGCGGATCAAAAAGGAAGTCGGTGTGGCGCTGATGCCGACCGACGGCAAGGGCAAGACGATCCACATCAAGGGCCGCGACCTCGTCAATGGCGTGCCGAAGGAAATCACGATCAATCAGGGGCAAATCGCCGAAGCGCTGGCTGAACCGGTTGGGACCATCGTCGAAGGTGTCCGCATCGCGCTGGAAAACACCGCGCCGGAACTCGCCGCCGATATTGTCGATCAGGGCATTGTGCTGACCGGCGGCGGCGCGCTGCTGGAAGGTATTGACGAAGTGCTGCGGCGTGAAACCGGCCTGCCGGTCACCATTGCAGACGATCCCTTGACCTGCGTCGCACTAGGCACGGGCCGCGCGCTGGAAGATCCGATCTTCCGCGGTGTGCTGCAAACGGCCTGATACGGGGCAGCTGAGGCATGGCGCCGCCATCACATCGGCGCCCCGGATTTTCCCGTAGAGCGCAATATGTCCTGTTTTCCGGCTATGTCGTGGCGGTGCTTGGCGCCATCACGGCATCGCTTTTGGTCGTCGCCGCGCAATTTGATCCGCGCGGCTTCCGGGCGGTACAGGGCGTGGCCAGCGATGTGGCAAGCCCGTTCATGTCGGTCGGGCGCGTCATCGCCCGAACTTTCGGCGCAACGGATGACGCGATTGCGCATTATCTTGCGGCAATCAGCACCAATGATGCGCTCAAGGCGGAACTCGCCCGCGCACGCAGCCGGTTGATCGAAGCCCGCATCATCGAGGCACAAAACCGCGAGTTACGCGCCCTGTTGCAGTTGCAGGACCAGCGCCCCGATGTCGTCGCCCATGGCCGGCTGATCGGATCAACCCTGAGCGACAGCCGCCGCATCGCCACGCTTTCGGCAGGGGCGCAAGCCGGCGTGCGCAGCGGCTATCCCGTCCGCGCCGCCAACGGGCTGATCGGTCGCGTGCTGAACACCGGCACCTATTCGTCACGCGTCCTTCTCCTGAGCGATGCCAGCAGTGTCGTCCCGGTCCGCATCTTGCGTGATGGCAGCCCGGGCTTTGTCACCGGCAATGGTGATGGCACGCTTGATGTGCGCGGGCTTAATGCGGGCGCCCGGCTGTTTCGTCGCGGCGATATTCTCGTGACCTCGGGCACAGGCGGCCTCTACCCGCCGGGCATCCCGGTCGCGATCATCATCCGCTCACGCGGCGATGAGGGTACGGCCGCGCCGATCGCCAATCCCGGTGCGGTCGATTATGTGACCGTGCTTGGCCTGTTTCATCCTGACAAGCCCGCAGACCCTGTGCCACCGCGCAGCGCCATCGCGACGGGTGCGGCACCGGTGACGCCGCCGCAGGCCGCCGCCACACCATGAGCCGGGGCATTTATTCCGAACATGAGCGCTTTGCCCTGATTTGGGGCGCGCGCATCGCGCCGACGATCTCGACCATGATCGCCTCGATGTTCGCTTGGGCACCTTTTGTGACCGACATGCCGATCATGCCGCCCTTCGGCCTCATGGTCTTTCTGTGTTGGCGCTTCCTGCACCCGACGATGTGGCCGATCTGGGTGGGACTGCCGCTGGGGCTGTTCGACGATCTGGTAAGTGGCCATGTCATCGGCGCGGGCATGTTGAGTTGGACCTTGATGCTCATGCTGTTTGACTGGCTTGAAGGGCGCATCGTCTGGCGCGACTGGATGTTCGGTTGGTCAATCGGCGTCACGACGGTGACGGTCTATCTGATCGGGGCATGGATGCTGACCCCGATCCACCCGTCGATCATCACCTTATTACCGCAGATATTGCTAGCAATCCTGCTCTATCCGCTGGTGATGCATGTCTGCGCTGCGCTCGACAATCGGCGCTTCCGGATATGAGAATGGGTCGCCAAACCGTCACCGAAGCGACACAGCGCTTCAGCTTTACCCGGCGCAGCCTGTTGCTGAGCGCGGCACAACTGAGTGTCGGCGGGCTATTGGTCGGCCGCGCGGCGTGGCTCGCCATTGCCCAGAACGAGAAATATTCGTTGCTGTCGGAAAGCAACCGGGTCCAACTCACACTCATCCCCCCGCGGCGCGGCTGGATCATCGACCGACACGGCCAGCCCATCGCCAAGAATCGCGCCGACTTTCGGGTCGATCTGATACCGGACCGGGTGACCTCGCTTGATGCGGTACTCAAAACGCTCACCGAAATTCTCGACCTCAGCTTTGACGATGTCGAACGCATCCGCAGCGATTTCGAAAAGGCTGCTGGCTTCCAGCCGGTACAGGTCGCGGACAAGCTCGAATGGGAAAAATTCGCCGCGCTCAATTTGCGCCTGCCCGAACTGCCCGGCGTGATGCCCGCACGCGGCATGTCGCGCGATTATCCGGAAGGCGCGGCAGTCGCCCATCTTGTTGGCTATGTCGGTGCTGCTTCGGCCGATCAATATAAGGAATCGCGCGACCCGCTGCTTATCACACCGGGTTTCAAGGTTGGCAAAGATGGCCTTGAAAAAACAATGGATTTATACATGCGCGGTAAGCCCGGGGCGCGCCGGAGCGAGGTCACCGCGCGCGGCAAGCTGGTGCGCGATCTCGCGATGAAGGAAGATATTGCGGGCAAGACGCTGAAGCTCACCGTCGATGCCGGGCTGCAAGCCTATGCCGCGCGTCGGCTGGGGCGGGAGAGCGGTTCGGTCGTGGTCTTCGACTGCACCAATGGCGATATTCTCACCATGGCATCGATGCCCGCTTATGATCCCAACAGTTTTACCGACGGCATCAGCCATGATGAATGGGACATGCTATCGCTCAACGACCATCTTCCCTTGATGAACAAGAGCCTGCAAGCGCTTTATCCGCCCGGCTCGACCGTCAAACCAATGGCGACCATCGCGTTTCAACGCCATGGGATCAGCCCGCAAGACACCGTGTTCTGCAACGGCGGCTATCGCCTGGGCAGCCGTTTCTTTCGGTGCGAAGGCCATCATGGCGCCGTCGATATGCCGACCGCAATCATGAAGAGCTGCAACACCTATTTCTACACCATGGGTCATCGCATCGGTTATGACAAAATCGCGGAAGTGGCCCGTGAACTGGGGCTTGGGCAGGAGTTCACCCTCCCCTTCCCATCGCAGCGTTATGGCACAGTGCCGGACAGCGAGTGGAAGCTGCGCAAGTTCAAAAAACCATGGGGCCAGTTCGACACCCTCAATGCCTCGATTGGGCAGGGTTATGTGCTCACCAGCCCGTTCCAACTCGCGGTGATGGCGCTCCGGATCGCGACCGGTAAGGCGTTGATGCCGCGTATCATTGCCGGGCCACAGCCCCATGTTGCGCCGCTCAATATCCCGCCCGAACATCTCGCCGTCGTGCATGATGGGATGAACCGCGTCGTCAATGCGGGCGGTACCGCCACCCGCAGCCAGATCAACCTCAACGGCATCACCATGGCCGGCAAAACCGGCAGTGCGCAGGTCCGCGGGCTTTCGGGCGGGCGTGGCGACATGAGCACGCCATGGAAATATCGCGACCATGCGCTTTTTGTCGGTTTCGCGCCTGCCGACAATCCGCGCTATGCGATTGCGGTCGTGGTCGATCACGGCATCGCCGGTGCCCGCGCGGCCGCACCGGTGGCCAAGGATGTGCTGACCTATTTATTTGATCCGGCCAAGGCCATGGCGTCATTGCTGGCGCTGGAAAAGGCATGGGGCGGCACGATCAAGGAGCGCATGGAACGCGAGACAACCGCCTATCGCGCCCAAAAGGCAGTCGAACGCGGCGAAGCCCCACCGCCGCCGCCGGCGGCTGAAGATCTTGGCGCCATGGCACCAAGTGCCAGCTCGGCGCCAGCCGCAACGACAGCCGGCCCAGTTCCCTCCATGACAGCGGCCGACCCGACGACCGCGATAACAGGCACGCCACCCACATCAGCCCCAGCCGAAACTAATGGCAAGGTGACGCCATGAGGCCCGGCATCATCCCTGCGCCGATCCTCAACCTGCCTTGGCCGTTGCTCTTGCCCGTGATCTTTGTCGCCATGTTTGGCTGCGTGGTGCTTTATTCCGCGTCGGGCGGCCATCTCCAGCCCTGGGCGTTTTCGCAAGCCATGCGGTTTTTCATCTTCCTTGGCATGGCCTTGATGCTCGCCAACATTCGGCGGGAAAGCTGGAAATCCATGGCTTTCCCGATCTATGGCGTCATCTGCGTGCTGTTGCTGATCGTTGAGGCATTTGGCGCGGTCAAGGGCGGTAGCCAGCGCTGGATTGACCTTGGCATTATCCGGCTCCAGCCGTCCGAATTGATGAAAATCGCGATCATCCTGGCCATTGCACGGCTCTATGATCTGCTGCCCGCTGGCGAAATTCGGGGTTGGCACGCCATCTGGATTCCGTTGGCCATGATCGGCTTTCCCGCAGGGCTTGTGCTGCTCCAGCCCGATCTTGGCACCGCGACCATGATCATCGCCGGTGGTCTTACCGTGATGTTTCTCGCGGGCCTGCCGCTACGCCTGTTCATTGGCGGCGGGCTGGCTGCGCTTGCCGCCTTGCCGGTGCTGTGGTTCACCATGCACGATTACCAGCGCAACCGCGTGCTGATCTTTCTCGATCCGGAAAGCGACCCGCTCGGCACCGGCTATCATATCAGCCAATCCAAAATTGCCATTGGATCGGGCGGTTTTTTTGGCAAGGGATTCCTCCATGGATCTCAGAGCCATCTTGAATATCTCCCTGAAGGCCATACGGATTTTGTTTTCGCCACCATGTTCGAAGAATGGGGGCTGATCGGTGCCACTGCCCTCATCACCGCCTATTTTTTGATTGTGCGCTATGCCATGAATGTCGCCAATCAGGCCCCCGACAAGTTCGGACGGTTGCTAGCATCGGGGCTGGGCTGCACGATCTTCTATTATTTTTCGGTCAACATGATGATGGTCATGGGTCTTGCGCCCGTGGTCGGCATCCCGTTGCCGATGTTTTCATTTGGCGGCTCAGCGCTGATGACACTGATGATCTGTTTCGGCATGCTGATGTCGATTGACCGCGCCAACAAGCGGGCGGGGCAATTTCTCTGATCAACAAGCGCGCAAGCGGTTTTTGATACAGCGCAAGGTAAGACTGGGTGCGATTGCCTAGACCGGATTCGCAACCGATAAACTATAGAGGAACCAAAATGAGCCATACGCCGCACGATCTGCACGCCGAATTCCCCGAACATGGTGATGTCTTGCATCGACTGAAGCTTGAAGATCGGCATTTTCAGACCCTGTCTGAACGCTATCATGATCTCAACCGCGAGATTCACCGCGTCGAAACCGGGGTCGAGGCAGGTTCCGATGACCGTCTCGAAGAACTCAAGAAGCAGCGCCTCGCGATGCTCGACGAGGTTCGGGGCATGATCAGCAAGGCTGACGCCTGATCTTTGCGGGGCATTTGCCCGTCTCAAATTCGGCCCGCCCCGACCTGTGTCGGGCGGGCCGTTTCATTTCTCACCCACGCTTTTGATCGGTTGCGCCGCGCGCCGGGACACTGATAGCCTCTCCCATCACCAAAATGATCGGGAATCAGAGGATGAGCAGAAAAATCGGCGTAGGCATTATCGGCGTGGAACCCGATCGGAGTTGGGCCGCTGCCGCCCATATCCCCGCACTTCAGGCATTGGCTGACGATTTCGAGATTGTCGCCGTGGCAAACTCCCGTCAGGTCAGCGCCGATGCCGCCGCCGTCCATTATGGCATTCCCCGCGCATTTTCGAATGCGGAGGCGCTGGCACAATGCCCCGAGGTCGATCTCGTCGCGGTCACCGTCAAGGTGCCACATCATCTCGAACTGGTCCGCGCGGCCGTGGGTGGCGGCAAGCATGTCTTTTGTGAATGGCCGCTTGGTAATGGGCTGGCCGAAGCCCGTGAAATCGCCGCATTGGCCGACAAGGCTGGCGTCCTGGCCGTCTGCGGGACCCAGGCGGTCTTTTCACCGGCCTTGATCCATGCGGGCGCGTTGATCCGTCAAGGCTATGTCGGCGATGTGCTATCGGTCAGCGTGATCGGGTCCGGGCAGGTCTGGGGGGCATATATCAACACCCCCAATGCCTATACGCTCGATATCCGCAATGGCGCACATATGCTCTCCATCCCGGTCGGCCACACGCTTGCCGGACTATCCCGTATGCTGGGCGAGATCACCGATATGAACGCGATGCTGGCCCAGATGCGCAGCAGTTCGCTTAACACCGACACCGGCGAACAGGTCGTGATGACCGCACCCGACCAAGTGCTGCTCCATGGTCGGATCGGCAGTAAACCGCTCTCGCTTCATTTCCGAGGCGGCACACCGCGCGGCACGGGATTGCTGATCGAAATCAACGGCACGGCCGGCGACCTCCAGATCACCGGCCCCGGTGGCCACACCCAGCTTGTCGACATGGAACTGTTCGGCGCGACCGGCGACGATGCGGCGCTATCGCCCATCGTGATTCCCGACGCTTGCTACGGTGGCACGTTGGCGTCCGCCAATCCGGGCAATGTTGCGCGCTTCTATCGGCAGATCGCGCGCCATCTCCGCACCGGCACATCCGATTGCCCAAGCTTTGCAGAGGCCGTGAAACTGCATCAAGTGATCGCGGCCATCGAGGCCTCCGCCGCGAGCGGGCACACCACCCAGCCGCGTGATTTCTGACGAACAAAAGGAAAAAAAGGGGGCGCGCGGGATCAGCCTTGCCGCCCCCGCCCCAATGTCGCGCCGAGGCTCATGCCATCGCGCCATCGCCGCCCAAACGAAAAAAGGCCCGGAAAACCGGACCTTTTCAACGACCTACTTTCATTCCCCGAAGGAGGAATGGTGCGCCCGGAACGATTCGAACGTCCGACCCTCAGATTCGTAGTCTGATGCTCTATCCAGCTGAGCTACGGGCGCTTAAGCGGTGGACGTCCCTTTAACGGAGTTCGCGACAGACGCAAGCGATTCTGTGCACTTTTCTTCCAAAAACGCCATGCTATAGCCGTTGAAGCTTTCGACACCGCCTTGCTTCGGGACCCCAAGATCATGACCCACCGCGCCCATAAATCGCTGTTTCCTGCGCCCTTCAAAGCCATTGGCGCCTTGGGCGTGCTTGCTGTCATGACGACGGGTTGCACCGGCCCCTCGGGCAATTTTCCATCGCTCTCCCGCCGGGCGATTGAAGCGGCGCCCAATACCGCCACCGTCACGGCACCCTCCGCCCCGCAGCTTGACGATGCCGCCCTTGCCGGTTTCGAAGCGCGCATCGCCGCCGCCGCCACGGCCGCCCAGCAAAGCGGCGATGACTTCAACACCGCCCTGTCCCGTTTACGCGCCACGATTGAGGCGGGACGCGGCAAGCCAAAGGATAGCGATGCCTGGCTAGAAGCCGAGCAGGCCCTGTCCCGGTTGGAACAGACACGGGCGGGCGCGCAAGGGGCCGTCGCGGATCTCGACCTGATCGCGCGTGAACTGACCATGATCGGCGAAAATCGACGCGATGTGGTGCTGGATAGCGCGCGCACAGCCGCGAACGCCATTGCGCAGGCGCAACAGAGCAAATTTTCGGCACTGGCGGATATGCTGAATTAAAGGGTGCGCAACGGCTAACGCTTAGCCGAGATGATCGTCCCTACGGCCCGGCTGATCGCCAATATGGCGCTCGCCACGTGCGGTGGCGAGTTCGACCTGACGTTGACGTTCGGCGAAGCGAAGCCGGCGTGCATCATCCATTGCGTCATGGCAGGCCGGGCAACTGACCCCCGCTTGATAGAGCGGCGATTCCCGGTCGGCGATGCTCACCGGACGGCGACAGGCGCGGCATAGCCCATGCTCGCCAAGCCGCAGCCCGTGCCCGACGGCGACACGTTCGTCGAACACAAAGCATTCACCTTCCCACAGGCTGTCCGCCTCTGGCATTTCCTCCAGATAGCGCAGGATACCACCCTTGAGATGATAGACCTCATCAATGCCGCGTGACCGGACGAAGGCGGTCGATTTCTCGCAACGAATGCCCCCGGTGCAGAACATGGCGATTTTGGGGGTCCGCCCTGCCGCCTTGATTTCAGCCTGTTGCCCATCGAACCATGCGGGAAATTCGCGAAAGCTGCGGGTTTTGGGGTCGATGGCGTTGCGGAACGTGCCAATCGCCACCTCATAATCATTGCGAGTATCGATCAAAATCACATCCGGGTCGCTGATCAAGTCATTCCATTCGGCCGGGTCGAGATACTGACCGACCTGCCCAACCGGATCGACGCCCTCCACGCCCAGCGTCACGATTTCCTGTTTGAGCCGCACCTTCATCCGATGGAACGGCCGCTCCACCGCGCCCGAATATTTGACATCAAGATCGGCGCAGCCCGGCAAGCTGCGGATATGATCGACCACCGCCGCAATCGCCGGGGCCGTGCCGGCAATCGTGCCGTTGATCCCCTCACCCGCCAGCAACAGCGTACCGCAGATATCGCGCGCGCGGCACAAATCCAGCAATGGCGCACGCAAGGCAGCCGGATCGGCAAAGCGCGCAAATTTATAGAGCGCGGCAACAGTATATGGGAGGTTGGAAACAGCAGACATGGGCATCTTTATCTAAAAAAGTCTGGACAGCGCCTGCACCCGCGACGTCAATAGTGTCAAGCATCGGCGCCGCAGTTGGCCCAAACCGACATAGGGCCGGTGGTCAGACTTTGCGTCCGCCCAGCGACCCCTGTCAGGCTATCGTTCAAAGCATCAGCGACGACCTTCGATATAGTCGTTCAGAATTTCATGGAACCGCTGCACCCGCTTTTCCTGATTAGGTAACAGGCCACCCCAATAACCGCGCGAGTGGAGGCCCAACTGCTGGCCTTCTGCAATGCTGAGATCCTGTTCCGCCACCGGGCCGAGTTCCATCTCACCATAGCGGCCACGCACCCGTTCGGCTCGCTTGAACGCCATCGGCCCCATCGGCCCATCGACCTGATCCGATCCCGGCACCGGCGCATGAGAGGCGAACCAATGGTCGAACACGCATTTTTCCGGATCGGTCGGATGCGGTTCGGAACGCAGCACCTGAAAGCCGTCCGGCCACATGGTGAAGGTGACATTGGGGAACAGGGTATAGTGGTGATAATCGGTCAACTGGCTGTCCGTCATGGTTTCATAATGGGTATAGCCACGCGCCACACCGAGCTTGCGTTTCTGCTGCTGGATGGCGACCCGGGCATCACCGGCGCGGTCCTTGAAGTCATTCGGATCAAGGCCCCAATAGGTCAAGATATCGGCCAGCGGCGGCTCGACAATATCCTGCGTCGGATAACGACCCGACGGGCGGACCCCCATCATCACCATATGGTTATGGTCATTGGGGTACATCTCGAAAATCGTCTCGCGATAATCGTCATCGATGATGTTCTTGATTTCGGGGTGAACCGTCGGGATGTGATAGGATTCGTTGAAATTGTCGCGAATGATCTTCCAATTGCAGTCAACATCCGCAGTCAGATAGAGAATACGCGTCATCCGCTCCGGCTGCCAGCTCTCGATCTGATCCGCAATCGGGCCAAGCCACGCACGCACTGATGGCGCATTGCGGTCCATGTTGATCCACACAAAGCCCATCCAAACCTCGCACGCCACTTCGACCAGCTTGGTGCGGCCACAGGGGTTGCCGAGCGGAAAATCTTCGGGATCCTGCACTTCCAGCAGAGTGCCATCCGGCGCCCATTTCCATCCATGATAGGCGCAGGTCAATGCCTCGGCACCGCCCACTTCGGTCCAAGCGAGACGATAACCACGATGTGCACAGGCATTATAGAAAGCGCGAACCGAACCGTCCTTCTGCTTGAGCATCACCACCGATTCCGCGCCGATATTATGCACCAAAAAATCGCCGGTTTCTTCAAGATCGGCGGCACAGCCACCGATGTGCCAGACGCGAGTCCACACCTTGTCCCATTCCGCCTTCATCCATTCACGCGTGTAATAACGCTCGCCGGTAATACGGTCGCCGCGCACCGCCGGATCAAGTTGCAACAGCTTGTTGGCGAAAACTTCGGTATTCATGGATCGCTCTCCTGATCGCAAAACCGCTCGGCAACCCGGTGTCAGGCCCCGAAACTTCGGCCGCAGAAGGTCGCAAAACGCGATAACGCTCCTTGATCTTTATCAAATACCCCGCCGCCCTAGCCAAAGTAAGAGGTGAATAGCGCCTCATATTTCAACCCAAATAATTGAATTGTTGTTATTATATTTTTTCCAAAAACAAACTCATTTACCTGTTTCTTGGCATCTCCCCGCCGCCACCCCCGATGGCCAAAGCCATGGCATCGTGGGCGATCCGTGCTAATCAGGGGCAAATGGCTCGTTGCATTGGCTGAACACGACATGGAATTCGGAAACATATCGCTCGACATGGCTGAAGGTGCCTTGCTCGCCCATGGGTTGAACATCGGCCCGGCGCGCTGGTCAAAGGGGCGCAGGCTGTCGGCTGCCGACATCGCGGCGGCGCGGCAGGCGGGGCTATCGGCGCTGGTCGTCGCCCAGCCCGGCGCGAACGACATCGCCGAGGACGACGCCGCCCAACAAGTGGCGGCGATATTATGTGGCCCCGGACTTGAAACCCGCGCCCCGGTGCATGGCCGGGTCAATCTCCACGCCAAAGCCGATGGGCTGTTGATGATCGACGGCCCGGCATTGAACGCCTTGAACCTGATCAGCGAAGATATTGCGACAGCCACCCTGCCCGCTTTTTCCCCGGTGCGCGGTGGCGATCTTGTCGCAACGATCAAGGTCATTCCCTATGCCGTGGACAAGGCGATTGTCGCAGAGACATGCACGCGGGCCAGCGCCGCGCCGCTGAGCCTCGCTGCTTTCCAACCGGCCTCGGTAGAGCTGATCCACACGCTCACTCCCGCGATCAGTGAGAAGCTGATGCGCAAAACCACTGACGTCATGGCGGCCCGTCTTGCCGCACTAGGGAGCCGGATCGTGCGAGAAGCCAGTTGCGCCCATGAAGAAGAGGCGCTGGCAGACGCACTTTCGCAGCGTGATACCCCGATCACCTTGGTGGCGGCGGCATCGGCGACCGTCGACCGGCGCGATGTGGTGCCAGCGGCCATTGTGCGGGCTGGCGGCGTCGTTGAGCGGGTCGGCATGCCAGTCGATCCGGGCAATTTGCTGTGTATCGGGCGGATCGGGTCGCGGATCGTGATTGGGCTGCCCGGCTGCGCCCGCAGCCCGCGCCGCAACGGCATTGATCTGGTGTTGGAACGCCTGCTCTGCGGGCTGGAGGTCGACAGCGCCGCCATTGCGGCCATGGGCATTGGCGGGCTGTTACACGACACGGCGGAGCGCCCCGAACCGCGCGAAGGCGCGCCGACCACCGCCATTGGCCGGGTCGTGCCGGTGGTGCTGGCCGCCGGGCGCGCCTCGCGCATGGGGAGCAACAAGCTGGCGGCCGCGCTCAACGGCAAGCCGGTGGTGGCCCATATTATTGATGCGCTTGCCGTGGCGGGCCTTGCGCCGCCGCTTGTCGTCCTTGGCCATGATGCGGACGCGGTGCGCGCCGCATTGGGGGAACGCCCGGCCCGCTTCTGCGTCGCGATGGACCATGCGCAGGGCATATCGCGCACGATCCGGGCGGCAATTGCGGAATTGCAGGCCGACGAAGATGTTAGCGCCGCGCTGATTTGCCTTGGCGACATGCCCCTCATCTCACCCGCCGTGCTGCGCCAACTTGCGGGCCTCGCCGAAGACGATGCCATTATTCAGCCGCGTGTTGATGGTCGGCCCGGCAATCCCGTGCTTTGGGGGCGCCACTATTTCGCCCGGCTCCGGCAGTTGGAGGGGGATGTCGGGGCCAAGGGACTGCTTGGCGAATTTGCCGACCGGGTGCGCTATATCGACTGTGATGATCGCGGGGCGCATATCGACATCGACACCCCGGCGGAACTCGCCGCCCTGATCAACGAGGAAGTCCGCTAATGCCGCCGCTCTCGGATGAACTGGACCATCTCCTCTCTTCCTTGCTCGACTGGCGGCAAGCGGGCCATGGTTGCGCGCTGGCGACCGTCGTCAGCACCTGGGGCTCGGCACCACGCCAACCGGGCGCGCATCTTGCCATTCGCGATGACGGCCTGTTTCTTGGGTCGGTCAGCGGTGGTTGTGTCGAGGGCGATGTGATCGTGACCGCCCAATCGGTCATCGCATCCGGCACGTCATGTGTCCGCGATTATGGCGTCTCTAATGCCGATGCGTGGGAAGTCGGCCTTGCCTGTGGCGGCCAGATTCGCGTGCTGATCCAGCCCATCGCGCCCGCAGCCTTCCCCGAACCACTGGTTCGCCAGTTGCGCGATGCGCGGCGCGCTGGCCAGACGATCATCGTCGCGACCGATCTCGAAACGGGCTATAGCCAGCCCGAAAGGACGAGCAACGCCGAAGCCTTCCGCCATCCCTATGCCCCGCCGTTGCGCCTTGCGCTGATTGGCGCGGTGCATATCTCGCAGGCGCTGGTGCCTATGGCTCAACTCGCGGGCTATGCGCCGATTGTCATCGACCCGCGCACCGCCTTCGCCAGATCAGACCGGTTTCCCGATACGCGGTTGGATGACCGCTGGCCCGATGAGGCACTGTCCGATTGGCAGCCCAATGCGGCATCGGCGATTGTCGCGCTCACTCATGATCCCAAGCTGGATGATCCCGCGCTGATCGCCGCCTTGCGGTCCGACGCTTTTTATATCGCCGCGCTTGGTTCGCGCAAAACCCATGGCCAACGGCTCGAACGGCTTGCCGCGCAAGGGTTTACGTCGGATCAACTGGCCCGCATCCATGGCCCGGCGGGCCTTGCCATCGGCGCCGCCAATCCGGTGGAGATTGCGATATCGGTCATGGCGGAAATGACCGCCGTCCTGCGGGGCCGTCGCGACTAACTCTGGCCACGCCCCGTCGATCAAATCGCTGGAGCCCAAGCGGCGGCAACGCTATGGCATGGCGCGAGAAAGGGGATGCCATGGGTTTTTTCGGGCACCATCATCACGGCCATGATCATGACCATCATCATCATGGCGCGCATGGGCATCATATTGGCGATGGCCATCACCATGGGCATCATCATGCCCCGGCCAGCTTCGGCAGGGCCTTTGCCCTTGGCATTATCCTCAACACCGCCTTTGTGATCGGCGAGGCCAGTTTCGGCTTCCTCAGCAATTCAACCGCCTTATTGGCAGATGCAGGGCATAATCTGAGTGATGTACTCGGCCTTGTCATGGCCTGGGTAGCCAGCGTGCTGGCGCGCAAACGCCCCTCCAAGCGGTTCACCTATGGGCTGCGCGGATCGTCGTTTCTCGCCGCATTGTTCAACGCGGTTTTCCTGCTGGTGACGGCAGGTGCCCTATCTTGGGAAGCCATTCAGCGGCTCGGCCATCCTGAACCGGTGGCGGGCAAAACCGTTATGATCGTGGCGGGGTTCGGCATTTTGATCAACGGCCTGACCGCCCTCGCCTTTGCCTCTGGGCGCAAGCATGACATCAATATCCGCGGGGCCTTTCTCCACATGCTGTCGGATGCACTGGTGTCGGCAGCGGTGGTCGCCGCCGGGCTTGGGATCATGTTCACCGGCCAGCTATGGCTTGATCCCGTGGCCAGCCTGTTGATCAACGCGGTGATCATTTGGGGCACATGGGGGTTGTTGCGGGAATCGCTCGTCATGTCACTTGCGGCGGTGCCATCGCATCTTGACCTGATGGAGGTGCAATCCTTTTTGGCGGCCCAACCCGATGTCCGGAGCGTCCACGATCTGCACATCTGGCCGATGAGCACGACCGAAACCGCCCTCACATGCCATTTGGTGATGGCGGATGGGCACCCCGGCGACGGCTTTCTGCGCACCGTCGAACAGGGGCTGGCCGCCCGCTTCCAGATCCATCACCCGACCATCCAGATCGAGGTTGATCCGAATGGGGCCTGCACGCTCGCCCCGCCAGAGGTGGTCTGACAGCGCGAGTGCGCTGCGATCAGTGGTCGCCGTGCAGATCGTCGATCTGGTCGCCAAACGGGATTAACGCCCCCTCGTCGAATAGAGTCATCTTCCAGCCCTGCGCCGTCCGGCGATATTCGATGTTGTAATAGCAATAGACGAGCACCTGCTCACCCGCCTTGCCTTCGGCCTTGCCGATGACATAGCCGCGCGCGGTCGCGTCATGCTCGCCGACACTTTTCACCCGGAAGTTGGTGACATGATGCGAATGATGGGCCGTATCCTTGAACACGCCGGTAAAAAATGCGCGGATGGCGTCATGGCCCTGCAGCCGCGACAGGCCAAGGCCGGTCAAGTCGAACACCCCATCTTCAGTAAAGCAATCAATGATCCCTTCCACATCGTGCATTGTGTCGACGGCGACATAATAATTCTGCAACACATCCTCGAGCGCCAAACGATCCTCGATTTTCTTCAGCCGCTTTTCCATGTCGCTCATGTCACATCCTTTTCCTGTTGAGCCTTATTATATGTTGCCCGCACGCCTGACGTTTACCCGTCGATTGCTGCATGATGGTGCAGGCCTTATGGGTAGAGGGAAGATTGGACCCGTCACAACTAGCAGGGCTGCTAGGCGACGACGACCGGCAGGCGCCCGCTCCGCGCAACAACCTTGGGCCGCTGCCGTAACAAGGACGTCACTCGCTTATGATGAGAAACACGCGAAAAACGCGGGCGTCGCTCGATTGCCCCATGGTCTCCTGGAAGCTTAGATGATCGCCATGCAATGGACCCGCCTCCCCGCCCGCGCCGCCTCCGGTCAACACCAGCCCGGCCTGCCCAAAAAACTGCGCGATTCGCTCGCCGCGCGCCTTGGTTCCAGTCTCGGCAAATTGTTCGAACGGGTCGGCCGCTCGCCCCGCCCCGCGACGAGCGAGGGGCTGCTTGACCTTGCTGGCGCCCTGTTGTCGCTACGCGGCAAGGCATCCGGACCAGCACTGGCCGCAGCATTTCTCGGGCTATATGAGGCAAGCGAATTGCCCGCGCGACAAGCGTTTCTTGCCCAGTTTCCCCAGCATCACCCGCGAGACAAAGCCGCTATTGACCATGCCATCGCGCAATGGAATGAGCGGCGAGATGAGGCCGCCGCCGCGCTGCTGCACGATGCGGCGGAATCGCCCTGCCAGCGCCTGATTCGTCAACTCAACCTCGCCCCGCACGGCACCCGCCGGCTGATCGCGATGCGCGCGGACCTCTTATCTGCCCCGGATTTCTCCGCCGGGCTGAAAGAACTCGACGGCGAATTCGAACATGTCTTCGCCAGTTGGTTCAATGCAGGCTTCCTTGAATTGCGTCGCATCGACTGGACCTCGCCAGCGATCATCCTCGAACGGTTGATTCGATACGAAGCGGTCCACTCGATCAATGGCTGGGACGATCTGCGCCGCCGCGTCGAGCCTGCTGACCGGCGCTGCTATGGCTTCTTCCATCCGCAAATGGCTGACGACCCCCTTATCTTTGTCGAGGTTGCACTAACCGCCGCGCTACCCTCCGCCATCGCGCACGTCATCGCCGAAGATCGCCCCGCGATCGATCCCCATCTCGCGACAAGCGCCATCTTCTACTCGATCTCCAATTGCCAGCCGGGGCTGAAAGGCATTCCGTTCGGCAATTTCCTGATCAAGCAGGTCGTGGGCCTGCTGCGCCATGAATTGCCGCAGCTCCAGACCTTTGCGACGCTTTCACCCGTGCCGGGGCTTGCCCGCTGGCTGGAACGCGAACAACCCGGCCAAACCGTGCCCGCCGGTGATGCGCTGCGGACGGTGGCGGCCGAATATCTCGTCACTGCGCGCGATAAAAAGGGGCAGGTCGTGGATCCCGTTGCCCGCTTTCATCTGGGCAATGGCGCCCGGCTCGAAGCGGTGCACGCCGACGCCGATCTCTCAACCAAAGGCCTGCGCCAGTCACATGGCGTGATGGTCAATTACCTCTATGACCTGAACGAGATCGAGGCCAACCACATCGCACTGGTGGAACTTGATAGCGTCATGGTCAGTGCAGCGGTGAAGCAGCTACTTCGGCAGCATGATGAACCAACAAAATCGAGAGCAGCGACGGCAAAGCGCACGACCAAGGCAGCGAGCGCAAAGAGCGGCGCACCGCGACCGGAACGCTAAACGGCGACCAAGCACAGGCGCAACAGCTCAGTTGGGCTTGCTTTCCTCGACATATTTTGCGGCCTCTGCCGAGATTTCCAGCGCCTGCTGGGCAGCTTCCGCCGCCAGTTGGGCCGATTTTGACGCCTCGGATGACGCCTGCGCGGACGCCTCATGGGCGTGTCGCGCGGCAGATTCGGCCGCCGTCGCCGCCGCAATGGCCGATGCGGCAGCGGCTTCAAGCGCCGCACGTGCCGCATCTTCGGCGGCCTCTGAAGCCATGCGCGCAATGATGATCTGGTTGGCCTCACTTTTGGTTTCGCGCAGCAGTTCCAATATTTTGGATGCGGTGCTCCGGGCATATTCTGCCGCCCGGGAAGATCTCAAGGCCGCACTCGCCGCACGCTGCGTTTGACGCTTCAATACCCGCAACGTGCCAATATATGAGTCATTGATATTCTTGTAATTATCCTTGAGCTGGAGAACGATAAATTTAAGGTCATCGATCTCCTTGCGAACCTCAATAATTTCATCGCTCATCGACAACTTCCTTTCACCGTCTGAACACTGAACTCACCACCCCTATCGGGGTACCGAGATATTCGGTCAGGCACATCAAATCTTGATCATCCGAGCCATCATAGCGGCAAAAGGCCGCCGCTGTCGCCATTTTCTCCATATGTGGCCAATAAATTTCCGTTGCCAAATTCGCCCATATGACCATTAGCGGCCAAAAACAGATCATATAAACCAGCGACAAACCGGACTGATATAAGCTTAAAAATGCCATATCCACACGACATGTGACATATATAGTACAGTTTAAAATGCTATTTATTAAATGGATCAATGACTTAAGTTGACTATGTGACCACTAAATATATCTTGATCGGCGGTTTAGAAAATAAATAAATGTTTCTGAACTTCCAATAGGGGGTATTGTATGCGTCACTTACGTTTGAAATATTTAATATTGTTGAGCACAACGACCTGCGGCACCATGTCCGGGGCGGCGCTGGCCGCGGAACCGGTCAGTGGTGAAAGCGACGTCATCGTCGTCACCGGGTCCCGCATCAAGCAGGCGGAAGTCAACAGCGTCAGCCCGCTCGTGATCTCGACATCGGCCGATATCAAAATGGGCGGTGTGACCCGGATCGAAGATTTCATGAACAGCCTGCCGCAAGTCGAGGCGGCCGAGAATGGGATGCTCTCCAACGGGGCGACCGGCACGGCCACGCTCGACCTGCGCGGCATGGGCTCCAGCCGCACCTTGGTGCTCGTCAATGGCCGCCGGCTGCAACCCGGCAGCGTGCTCGATACGTCGGCAGACGTGAACCAAATCCCTACCGCCCTTGTGAAGCAGGTCGATGTCGTCACCGGTGGCGCGTCTTCGGTCTATGGCGCGGATGCCGTGGCGGGCGTCGTTAACTTTGCGCTCGACAAGAAGTTCAAGGGCATCCAAATCGATGTTGACCGGGGCAGCTATTGGCACAAGAATAACAATAGCTTCATCGGCAATCTCATCAATACGGCGGGCTATGATTTGCCGCGTGGCACCGAATGGGATGGCGGCCAATTGTCGGTCGATCTCACCATGGGCACGGATTTTGCCGAAGGGCGCGGCCACATCGTCGCCTATGGCACCTATCGCAAGATCAGCGAACTGCGTCAGGGCTCGCGCGATTATTCCGGCTGCGCCCTCAATGCCGGGGGCACCAAATGCGGCGGTTCGGGTACGGCCGCCAATCCCAATTTCTATGTCTATCCGATTGTGAATGGCGCGGTGGACTATGATGCCGAGCAATATTTGATGCTCGATTCCAACAACAAATTCGTCGATTCCTCCAATAATTTGTACAATTATGCACCGGTCAATTTCTTCCAGCGGCCAGACAAGCGCTACACGCTCGGCACGATGATGGATTTTGAGGTCAGCGACGCGTTCAAGCCCTTCGTCGAGGTCATGTGGGCCAGATCGAAAAGCGTTGCGCAAATCGCGGAATCCGGCACTTTCTTCAACGACGAATATAGCATCTCATGCAACAGCCCGCTGCTGACATCGGCCCAGTCGAGTCAATTGTGCGGAACTTTGCTTGGGCTGGATCCATCAAAAGATTCATTTGCCACCTATATCGGCAAGCGCAATGTCGAGGGCGGACCGCGTCAGAGCAATCTGACCAATGAATCGCTGCGGATCGTGGCTGGCGCCAAGGGCAACCTTAATGCGGCTTGGGAATATGAGTTTTCCTGGCAGTATGGCCAATCCAAGCTCGATCAGCTTTATCTCAACGATCTTGATGGCTCCAAGATCATCGACGCGCTCAACGTCACGACAGATGCGTCGGGCAAGGTGGTCTGTGATAGCCCCAGCAATTCAAGCTGCGTACCCTATAATGTGTTCACCTATAACGGGGTCACATCGGATGCGGCCGGCACCTTGGCCACGCCCGGCGTGCTCACCGGCAAGACCAAGGAAAGCATCGCTCAGGCCTTTGTCACCGGCGATACCGGCTTCCATTTGCCAACCGCCGATAACTCGGTGAAGGTCGTTTTCGGCGGCGAATATCGGACCGAGAATTACAATCTCGTCGCCGATGAGGTGTTCGAACAGGGATTGCTGCTGGGGCAAGGCGGTCCAACCCCAAGCACCGCTGGCAAATTTCACCTCTGGGAGCTTTTTACCGAAATCAACATTCCGTTGGTCGAGGAAAAGAAGTTCATCGAAAAGCTCGTCTTTGAAGGCGGCTTCCGCCACTCGGATTACAGCCTGTCGGGCGGTGCCGATACCTATAAAATGGGCCTGAACTGGACCGTCGTGCGTGCCCTGCAATTCCGTGGCGCCTTTAACCGCGCCGTACGGTCGCCAACACCCAGCAACTATTTCTCACCTACCAATCTTGGCTTGTGGGAAGGTGCCGATCCCTGCGCCGGGGCTGCCGCCAATGGCGTGATCACGAGTTCAGGGTTGACCGCCGAACAATGCGCCCGCACGGGCGTCACAGCTGCGCAATTCGGCAACATCTCCGAAAGCCCTGCTGGCCAATATAACGGTCTCAGCGGGGGTAATCGTAATCTGTCACCCGAAACGGCCGATACCATCACGGCGGGCATCATCCTGCAACCGCTCCGCAATTTGGTCTTCAGTGTTGATTATTACGATATCAAACTGAAGGAGGCGATTGGCACCATCGGCTCGGAACTGACGATCAACACCTGCGCCAAAACCGGCGAGGCACAATTTTGTGACCTGATCCATCGCAGCAGCGCCGGCAGTCTTTGGCTCGGGGAAAACGGCTATGTCGTCGATACCGCCCAAAATATTGGCCAGAAGCACTTTCGCGGCCTCGATGTGGCGAGTTCGCTGCGCTTCAATATCCCGGGCGGCGTCCTGACCACCAAGCTCAACGGCAGCTATCTCCTCAAAAAGGAAACCACTGCCGTGCCGGGGATCACGGACTCGATCGTGGAATGCAAGGGCAAGGTCTCGGCACAATGCTTCCCCTCGCCCAAATGGCGTCACAAGTTCACGGTCGATTATGATCTCGGCAAGTTCGGGATCAATGGCCGCTGGCGCTATGTCGGCAAGGTGACGGGCCCGGCAACGACCGGCCTCAACGCCGGTGCAGGATCGCAAAGCTATTTCGACCTGACGCTGCGTTATGATGTGAACGAGCATTTCGGCCTGTCAATCGGCGGCAACAACATCTTCGACAAGGATCCGCCCCTGTTCGGCAACGCCGTCGCAACATCGAACGGCAACACCTTCCCCGGCATCTATGACGCGGCCGGGCGCTATGTCTTCATCAGCGGCAAGATGAAAATCTAATCTCATCGGCCCAGCGCCATGAACGGGGCGGTTTCCAAACGGAAATCGCCCCTTTTTTTGGGCTAGATATAAGCGGCGGGATGGATGGGCGCGATGGGCTGATCAACAACCAAAGCGTGACCCGAAAGCCGGTGTTGCGCGATGGGGCATCATCAGTTGATGGGGACTTTATGGTAGCGGAGGAGGGACTCGAACCCCCGACACGCGGATTATGATTCCGCTGCTCTAACCGGCTGAGCTACTCCGCCCCATGGGATCCCGACCGGCGATGCCGTCTGGATGTGGGGCCTATAATCACGCTGTTGATCCGGGTCAACTGGAATGACCAGAGATTTTCCTGTAGGGGCTTGCGAATAGTGAGTCCGGCCATATGGGCCACCAGATGGGGATGCAAGCAGTGCAGCATTTTGACGTTGTAATCGTAGGGGCAGGCCATGGCGGCGCGCAGGCGGCGCTGATGTTGCGCCAGTTGAAGTTCGAGGGCACGATCGCAGTGATCGGCGACGAACCGGAACTGCCTTATGAGCGTCCCCCGCTGTCCAAGGAATATTTCTCCGGCGAAAAAACATTCGACCGGATCATGATCCGCCAGCCCGCTTTCTGGGAAGAGCGCGCGGTCGAGATGATTCTCAACGAACGCGTCAACAAGGTTGATGCCGCTGCCCATAGCCTGGCGACCGAAAGCGGCAAGCGCTTCAGCTATGGCAAGCTGATCTGGGCCACCGGCGGCAGCCCGCGCCGCCTGCCCTTGCCGGGCGCGAACCTGCCGGGCGTGCATGTCGTGCGGACCCGCGCCGATGCCGATGCAATGATGGAACAGGTTGCCACGGTCACCGACGCCGTCGTGATCGGGGGCGGCTATATCGGGCTGGAAGCGGCGGCCGTGCTGTCGAAATTCGGCAAGAAAGTGACCGTACTCGAAGCCCTCGACCGGGTGCTGGCCCGCGTGGCGGGTGAACCTTTGTCGCGCTTTTATGAGGCCGAACATCGTGCCCATGGGGTGGATGTCCGCTTGGGCGTTGGGGTAGAAGCGATTGAAGGTGAGGCCGCTGTAACCGGCGTTCGCCTCACCGATGGCAGCGTCCTCGCCGCCCAGATGGTGATTGTCGGCATTGGCATCATCCCCGCGGTTGAACCGCTGATCGCCGCCGGGGCCAAGGGGGCGAACGGGGTTGATGTCGACGCCTATTGCCAGACTTCCCTGCCCGATGTGTTCGCGATTGGCGACTGCGCCGCGCATGACAATGGCTATGCCGATGGCCTGCATATGCGGCTCGAATCGGTGCAAAATGCCAATGATCAGGCGAACACCGCCGCCAAGTTCATCACCGGCACGCCGACCGCTTATGATGCGGTGCCGTGGTTCTGGTCGAATCAATATGATCTCAAGCTCCAGACCGTCGGCCTCTCAACGGGTCATGACGAGGTCGTGGTGCGCGGCGACCCGGCCAATCGCAGCTTTTCGGTGATTTATTTGAAGCAGGGTCGCGTGATCGCGCTCGACTGCGTCAATTCGGTTAAGGACTATGTCCAGGGCAAGGCGCTGGTGGTCGGCCGTCTGTCGCTGCCTGCCGCGCAGTTGGCGGATGCCGCCACGCCGCTCAAGGAACTGGCCGCCGCACTGCAGCCCTCGGCCTGATACGTGGTGCGCGCCATGGCCCAGATCGTCCTCATCCCCGGTTTGATGAACGACGCCTGGGTCTGGCGTCACCAGCTTGGCGTTCTTTCCCGACTTGGTCCGGTGCATATCGCCTGCAATGATGGCTGCGACCGGTTGGATGGCATGGCGGCGCGCATTCTCGATGCGACAAGCGGCCCGCTGGCCGTCATCGGTCATAGCATGGGTGGGCGCGTCGCGTTGGAACTGGCCTTGGCAGCCCCCGAACGTGTCACCCGTCTGGCCCTTGTTGCCAGCGGGGCACACGGAGTCGGCGCGGCCGAAGCGGATGGCCGCCGCCACCTCGTCGATCTGGCGCGGCGGGATGGCATGGGCGCGGTGGCCGATGCGTGGATGCCCGCCATGGTTGGCGCCGCCGGACGGGCCAATGCAGGGCTGATGCAGGGCCTCAAGGCGATGCTAAGCCGTTGTGCGGTCGATATCTTTGCGGCGCAGCAGCACGCCTTGTTGCACCGCCAAGACCGGATGGGATCGCTCGCCACGCTCCCCTGCCCGACCCTGTTCGTTGCCGGCGATGAAGACCCGACATCCTCCCCCGCCTTCAACCGCGAAATGGCCGCTTTGGCGCGCCATGGCCAATATGTCGAACTCGACAATGCTGGCCATATGCTCCCGATCGAGCAGCCGTCAGCATTGGCAGCACAGTTGCGCGCCTTTATCGCCGGATGACGCCAAACAAGCCTTGAACCGACTCCAAACAATCACCTAGTCTTTGAAAAATAAGCCAAATAGGCTGTTGTTTTCAGTGGCGAGGCGTATTGGGTGAAAAAGCGTATCATGTCGGTCGTCGGCACACGGCCGGAAGCCATTAAAATGGCCCCGATCATCCTCGCGCTGCGGCAGCAAGACTGGGTCGACCAATCCGTCATCTCATCGGGCCAGCATGCGCAGCTGCTCGCGCCCATTCTCGACTTCTTCGGCTTTGGGTTGGATGCGGATCTCGGCATATCAGGGGGCGATCTCTCGCTTGGTGCGCATGCGGCCCGGCTGCTCGAAGCGATGGACGGTGCGATCCAGCGTTTTCGACCGGACTGTATCTTGGTGCAGGGGGATACATCGACCACCGCCATGGCCGCGCTCGCTGGATTTTATCGCCGCGTGCCGGTCGCCCATGTTGAGGCCGGGCTGCGGACCTATGATCATTACAACCCCTTTCCCGAAGAACTGAACCGCGTGATGGCCGGGCGCATTGCCGAGCTGCATTTCGCCCCCACCGAAGCCGCCGCCGACGCCCTGCGCGCCGAGGGCGTGGCCGATAGCCAGGTGATGGTGACCGGCAATAGCGGCATTGACGCGATGCAACTGGCGCTTGCCCGCCGCCCCGCCCTCCCCTTTGACCTGCCGCCCGATCACCGGATCGTGCTGGTCACCGTCCACCGCCGCGAAAATTGGGGCGGTGGGATGGCGCGGGTTTGTGGCGCGGTGCTGGACCTGCTTGCCGCCGTGCCGGACGCCTATATTGTCTGGCCGGTCCATCCCAATCCGCAGGTCAAACAACTCGTCATGGCGCGGCTGGATGGACAGGTGCGGGTCCGTCTCTGTCCGCCGCTCGATTATCCCGCTTTTGTCGCGCTGATGGCGCGCGCCTATCTGATCCTGACCGACAGCGGGGGCGTGCAGGAAGAAGGCCCTGCGCTTGCCAAGCCGGTGCTTGTCCTGCGCGAGACAACCGAACGACCGGAAGCCGTGTTGTCGGGCGTGGTCGAACTGGTCGGCACCCAACGCGCCCATATCGTCGCCCGCGCCATTCGCCTGCTACGCGACGAACCCAGCTATCGCGCCATGGCACGGGGGACGTCGCCCTATGGCGATGGGCAGGCCACGGGTCGCATTATCGCGCGGCTCAAGACCCATTTACAGGCGACACAGCCCGCATCCGGACAAAGAAAAAGGCCCGGATAGCCATGCCATCCGAGCCTTATTTCTCGTCAATGACGAAGGATCAGCCTTCGGCGCCCTCATCGTCGGCGAGGACCGGACCGGAGTCCTGACCCTTGGCGCTGACGTCGCGGTCGACGAATTCGATGATCGCCATCGGGGCGGCGTCCGACGCGCGGATGCCAGCCTTGATGACGCGGGTGTAACCGCCGTTACGGCCCGCATAGCGTTCAGCCAGCACTTCGAACAGCTTCTTGAGCTGGGTTTCGTCGAGCAGACGCGCATGCGCCAAACGACGGTTGGCAAGGCCACCGTGCTTGGCGAGGGTCACGAGCTTTTCGACGTAGGGACGAAGTTCCTTGGCCTTGGCCGTGGTGGTGATGATCTGCTCATGCTTGATGAGCGCCGCCGACATGTTGCGGAACAATGCCGTACGGTGGGAAGAGGTGCGCTGCAGCTTACGGCCGCCTACACGATGACGCATGGTCTTTTTCCTTCAAGTTTGTCCAGACGCCGTTTCAGGTACGTCTGGCCAGGCAGTGTCAAAAAGGGGCCACCGCCCAAAGCCCCGTGATGGGGCGGTCACCATGCCGTTGGACATGGCGACCGCCCCGATCAAGCTCAGCCCATGATTTCCTGTTCGAGCTTCTTGGCAATTTCTTCGATATTCTCAGGCGGCCAGCCCGGAATATCCATGCCAAGGCGCAGGCCCATGGACGACAGCACTTCCTTGATTTCGTTCAGCGATTTGCGACCGAAATTCGGGGTGCGCAGCATCTCGGCTTCGGTCTTTTGAACCAGATCGCCGATATAGATGATGTTGTCGTTCTTGAGACAGTTTGCCGAACGGACGGACAGTTCCAACTCGTCGACCTTCTTGAGAAGATAACGGTTGATCTGGTTCGCATCGCCCTGACCATCTGCCGCACTCGGTGCCGACGCGGCCCCAATGGCAGCCGAGGGTGCAGCCAGCGCTTCGTCAAAGTGGACAAACAACTGCAACTGGTCCTGAAGGATACGGGCCGAATAGGCCAGCGCATCGTCCGGGGTGACTGTGCCATCGGTGTCGATGGTCAGCGTCAGCTTGTCATAGTCCAGTTCCTGGCCGACGCGGGTGTTTTCCACCTTATAGGCGACCTGACGAACCGGCGAATACAACGAGTCGACCGGGATCAGACCGATCGGCGCATCTGCCGGACGGTTCGCCGCAGCCGGGACATAGCCCTTGCCGGTGCTGGCCGTCAGTTCCATGTTCAGCGTGGCGCCCTCGTCGAGATGGCAGATCACCAGATCCGGGTTCATCACTTCGATGTCGCCAGAGGTGCTGATCTGACCGGCGGTAACTTCCGCCGGACCCGTTGCCGAGAGCTGAAGGCGCTTGGTGCCTTCACCCTGCATCTTGAGCGCGATCTGCTTCACGTTCAGGACGATGTCGGTGATGTCCTCACGAACACCCGCCAGCGACGAGAATTCATGCAACACGTTCTCGATCTTGATCGAGGTCACCGCCGCGCCTTGAAGCGAGGAAAGCAACACACGCCGCAGCGCGTTACCCAGCGTCAGGCCGAAACCGCGTTCCAGCGGTTCTGCGACGAAAACGGCCTTGCGCAAGCTGTCTGCACCAGCCTTTTTCTCAAGGCTGTTGGGCTTTTTAAGTTCCTGCCAGTTTTTTGAATTGACCGACACGGGATTCCCCTTGTGCTTGGGCGGAAGGGACAGGTGTAAATCCAGTCACCTTCGGCCTGATGAAAACCGTACCGCCCGACACGATGGCCGGGCGAGACATTTGGTCTGAATCAGACGCGACGACGCTTGGACGGGCGCACGCCATTGTGCGGGATCGACGTCACGTCGCGGATCGACGTGATGTTGAACCCAACAGCCTGAAGCGCACGCAGCGCGGATTCGCGACCCGAACCCGGGCCTTTGACTTCCACTTCAAGGGTGCGAACGCCGTGTTCAGCAGCCTTGCGGCCGGCGTCTTCCGCAGCCACCTGAGCGGCATATGGGGTCGACTTGCGGCTGCCCTTGAAACCCATCGTGCCCGACGACGACCATGAAATGGTGTTGCCCTGGGCATCGGTGATGGTGATGAGGGTGTTGTTAAAGGTCGAATTCACATGGGCAACGCCCGAAGTGATGTTCTTGCGCTCACGCCGACGAAGGCGCTGAGGTTCGCGAGCCATAATTTTTCCTGCCTATATCTGAATTGGCGAAAAAGGACGGAGGGAACCGCCGCTTACTTCTTCTTGCCGGCGATCGGCTTGGCCTTACCCTTGCGGGTGCGGGCGTTGGTGTGGGTGCGCTGACCGCGGACCGGGAGGCCCTTGCGGTGACGCAGACCACGGTAGCAAGCCAGATCCATCAACCGCTTGATGTTCATCGCGACCTGACGGCGAAGATCGCCCTCAACGGTGTAGCTCGCGTCGATCGCTTCGCGGATCTGCAAGACTTCCTGGTCCGACAGGTCCTGAACGCGACGTTCGGCTGCAATGTTCAGCTTGGTGGTGATTTCCTTGGCCTTGGTCAGGCCAATGCCGTGGATATAGGTGAGCGCGATAACGACGCGCTTGTTGGTCGGGATGTTCACACCCGCGATACGTGCCATGTGTAAGTTTCTCCTGCTCCACAGGGGTCTTGGCAAGACCCCTATCTCAAAGCGTCAAAATCCCCGCAGAAAACGAAAAACACGGCAGGCGCATGAATGCACCGCCGGTCACTCCGGATTCGCGGGAAGCGGTGTCCTATTCCCCCGCCTGTCTGCTGTCAAGCGCATCGACCCAAAATCAGACCGTAACCGGCGGATTTTCGGCAATGGCCGTCCATTTGGCGAAAAGCCGGGGCCAAGCGGCTAACATACCTGTCTACAATGCGGCTTGCCAGCCTTGGTAATTTCGCCTTAACGCGGTCGCCAACATCTGACCACCGAGCAACGAGAGAGCAAATCCGATGCGTTTCGAAGGCACGAGCAACTATGTCGCCACCGATGACCTGAAGGTCGCCGTCAACGCTGCCGCCCTGCTGCGGCGTCCGTTGTTGGTCAAGGGTGAACCGGGCACCGGCAAGACCGTGCTGGCCGAAGAAATCGCCAAGGCCATGAACGCGCCGCTCATTACGTGGCACGTCAAGTCCTCGACCAAGGCACAGCAAGGCCTGTATGAATATGATGCGGTCGCGCGGCTGCGCGATGGCCAGTTGGGCGATGAGCGCGTCCATGACATCCGCAACTATATCCGCAAGGGCAAGCTGTGGGAGGCATTCACCTCGCCCCAGCTTCCGGTGCTGCTGATCGACGAGATCGACAAGGCCGATATCGAATTTCCGAACGACCTGTTGCAGGAACTCGACCGCATGGCGTTCGACGTCTACGAAACTGGCGACCGCGTCGCCGCTGCCGATCGCCCGATCGTGGTGATCACGTCCAACAATGAAAAGGAATTGCCGGACGCCTTTTTGCGCCGCTGCTTCTTCCATTATATCAAGTTCCCGGACCGCGACACGATGCAGGCGATTGTCGATGTCCATTTCCCGAAAATCCAGAAGATCCTCGTCAGCCGGGCACTCGACATTTTCTACGAGGTGCGCGACGTGCCGGGTCTCAAAAAGAAGCCCTCGACCAGCGAATTGATCGACTGGCTAAAGCTGTTGCTGGCCGAAGATATGCCGCTTGACGTATTACAGAACCGCGACCCGACAAAGGCGATCCCGCCACTCCATGGCGCGCTGCTCAAGAATGAGCAGGACGTCATGCTGTTCGAACGCCTTGCCTTTATGGCGCGGCGGCCGGGTTCCTGATCGCGCGATCTGCCGGATAGCCAGCGATGCTGCTCAACTTCCTTGAGGAACTCCGTGCCGCCGGCATCTCGGCGAGCATCAAGGAGCATCTTGTCCTACTCGAAGCCCTCGACAAGCAGGTGATCGAGATGACGCCAGAGGAATTTTATTACCTCTCGCGCGCGATTTATGTGAAGGATGAGAGCCTGCTCGACCGGTTCGATCAGGTGTTTGCCAAGGTTTTCAAGGGCGTGTTGACCGACTATGGCGACGAGCAAACCGATATTCCCGAAGACTGGCTGCGCGCGATCACCGAGAAATTTCTCACCCCCGAAGAGATGGAGCAGATTAAGTCGCTCGGCTCGTGGGAAGAGATTATGGAGACGCTCAAAAAGCGGTTAGAGGAACAACATGACCGCCATCAGGGCGGCAATAAGTGGATCGGCACGGGCGGCACCTCGCCGTTCGGCAACAGCGGCTATAATCCCGAGGGTATTCGCATCGGCGGCGAATCCCGCCACAAGCGCGCGATCAAGGTCTGGGAAAAGCGCGAGTTCCAGAATTTCGACAATAACCGCGAACTGGGCACCCGCAACATCAAGGTGGCACTGCGCCGCCTGCGCCGCTTCGCCCGCGAAGGGTCGGCCGATGAATTGGATCTCGACGCCACCATTCGCGGCACGGCGCGTCAGGGCTGGCTCGATATCCAGATGCGCCCGGAACGCCATAATGCGGTCAAGCTACTGCTGTTCCTCGACGTGGGCGGTTCGATGGACCCGTTCATCAAGCTGTGCGAGGAATTGTTCAGCGCGGCGACCACCGAGTTCAAAAATCTCGAATTCTTCTATTTCCACAACTGCATCTATGAAGGCGTGTGGAAGGACAATCGCCGCCGCTTCACCGAACGCACCCCGACCTGGGACATTCTCCACAAATATGGCAATGATTATAAGCTGGTGATCGTCGGCGATGCCGCGATGAGCCCCTATGAAATCAGCCATGTCGGCGGCTCGGTCGAGCATTTCAACGAAGAAGCGGGGGCGGTCTGGCTCAAGCGCCTGACCAACACCTATCCATCAGCCGCTTGGATCAACCCAGCCCATGAACGGCACTGGGACTATACCCAGTCGACCCGGTTGGTGCGCGAACTGATGAACGACCGCATGTATGGACTGACGCTGGACGGGCTCGACAGCGCGATGCGCGCGCTCAGCAAAAAGAAATAGGCCCGCCCACTAATCGACGGCTTTCCCTGCCGAGATGGAATTGATGATTGTCAACTTAACGATATTTCATGCTGGAAATATGGCACTGAAAGACGTAGAGGGCATTTCATCGCGGCCAGGAGGGCAGGCTTTGGATTACCAGCGCGTTTTCAATGAGGCGATTGACCGCCTGCATGCCGAAGGACGGTATCGCGTTTTCATCGACATTCTGCGCAACAAGGGCATGTTCCCAAACGCGCGTTGCTTTGCCGGCCATAACGGCCCGAAGCCCATCACCGTATGGTGCTCCAACGATTATCTCGCCATGGGGCAGCACCCCAAGGTGATTGCCGCGATGGAAGAGGCGCTGCATGATGTCGGCGCTGGTTCTGGCGGCACCCGCAACATCGGCGGCAACACCCATTATCACATCGATCTTGAAGCCGAACTCGCCGATCTGCACGGCAAGGAAGGCGCGTTGCTGTTCACCTCGGGCTATATCTCGAACGAGGCTACGCTCGCGACACTCGGCAAGATCCTGCCCGGCTGCATCATCTTTTCGGATGAGCTGAACCATGCCTCGATGATCGCGGGCATCCGCAATTCGGGCTGCGAAAAGCTGGTATGGCGGCACAACGACCTCGCTCATCTCGAAGAACTGCTGTCGGCTGCCGATCCGGATGTGCCAAAGCTGGTCGCCTTTGAAAGCGTCTATTCGATGGATGGCGATGTCGCGCCGATTGCCGACATTTGCGACCTGGCGGACAAATATAACGCCATCACCTATTGCGACGAAGTTCATGCGGTTGGCATGTACGGCCCGCGCGGTGGCGGGATCAGCGACCGCGATGCCGTCGCAGACCGCATCACGATCATCGAAGGCACGCTTGGCAAGGCGTTCGGCGTCATGGGCGGCTATATCGCGGCGGATACCGTGATCATCGACGTGATCCGCTCCTATGCACCGGGCTTCATCTTCACCACCTCGCTGTCGCCGGTATTGGTCGCGGGCGTGCTCGCCAGCGTGCGACATCTCAAGCAGTCGAGTGTCGAGCGCGAAGGCCAACAGGCCGCCGCCTCTTTCCTGAAGCAGAGCTTCGCGCAAGCGGGCCTGCCGGTCATGGCGTCGACTACGCATATCGTGCCCTTGCTGGTCGGCGATCCGATCAAGGCCAAGAAGATCAGCGATATTCTGCTCGCGGAATATGGCGTGTACGTCCAGCCGATCAACTATCCGACCGTCCCGCGCGGCACGGAACGCCTACGCTTCACGCCCGGCCCGCAGCACACAGAAGAGATGATGCGCGACCTGACGGCAGCGCTGATCGAAATCTGGGGCCGGCTGGAGATGAAGCGGGCAGCCTGATTGGACCCGGTACTCGCCATCGGATTGATGTCCGGCACTTCGCGTGACGGCATTGATGCGGCGTTGATCCGTTCAGATGGCACCGGCCATGTTGAACCCCTCGCCTTTCTCCACCATGGCTATGACGAGGATTTTCGCAGCCGGCTGGCCGCTGGCTGTGACGCCGCGCTCGCCCTGCCCGTGCCCGCCGCGCATCCACTGATCGACGCGGTGACAGCCGAACTGACCGCGCGCCACGCCATGATCATAACCGATCTCATCGACACGGCGGGTCTGTCAGCCAAGGACATCCACGTCGTCGGCTTTCACGGCCATACCGTCGCCCATCGCCCGGATCGCCGCTGGACTTGGCAAATCGGCGATGGTGCGGCGCTAGCCACGGCATTGGGCATCACCGTCGTCCACGATTTTCGTAGCGGCGACGTCGCCGCCGGTGGCCAAGGCGCACCGCTGATCCCGATCTATCACGGAGCCATGACCGCCGGATTGGGCCGCCCGGTGGCGCTGCTCAATCTTGGCGGCGTCGCGAATATCACGGCCATTGGCGAAGATGAGGCGATGGCTGCATTCGACTGCGGCATGGCCAATGCGCTGATCGACGATTGGGTCCAGCAGCATTTCGGCCAGCCCTATGACGATGGCGGCCGCATCGCGGCGGCGGGCACCGTCGATGAGGCCGTGTTGCAGGCGATGCTCGATCATCCCTATTTTATGGCCCCCGCGCCGAAATCGCTCGACCGAGCGGACTTCAGCAACGGCCCGGTCGCGCATCTCACGCCGCATGATGGTGCGGCCACGCTCACCGCCTTTTCGGCCATGGGTGTGGCCAAGGCCTGCGCCCTGCTCGCCCAGCCCCCGCGCCAGATCCTTGTCGCCGGGGGTGGGCGTCATAATCCAGTGTTGCTGGAGATGATCGCCCGCTTTTGTCGGGCCGAGGTGCATGATGTCGACCGCTTCGGCTGGAATGGCGATGCGACCGAGGCCGAGGGCTTTGCCTATATGGCGTTACGCCGACTGCGCGGCCTGCCAATCAGCTTTCCCGGCACCACGGGCGTGCCTGTACCGATGACCGGCGGCATCATCAATCAACCCTGAGCGCGCTCAACCATGGGCGAACGCGACCACCGCCACTTGCAATGCCGCATGCACGCCATCCGCTCGCGGTGCACCGTCGAGCGCCCTATCGACCAGTCGCATGATCTCATTGGCCCCGAAGCTCCCCGCCAATCCCTTGAGCCGCAACGCCGATTGGAACCAGAGCGCGTCTGACGGCGCATCGGCCATGCGGTCGAGCATCGCCATGGCGCTATCGAGAAACGCCCGCCGCAATTCGGCGCGCAATTGCGGGTCTTCGCCCACAGCGACGGTCAGGGAAATATCAAGGGCACCGGGATCGAACAGCATGAAGCCAGAGCTAGCCACCCCAGGTTAACAAGCTGTTGCGACGACCTTTCCAACCGGGTCCGGGCAGGTTAA
This sequence comes from uncultured Sphingomonadales bacterium, assembly GCA_903821605.1. Lineage (GTDB taxonomy): Bacteria > Pseudomonadota > Alphaproteobacteria > Sphingomonadales > Sphingomonadaceae > Alteraquisediminimonas. Next base: position 309,347 of record CAIJLZ010000013.1, read on the forward strand.
GATGCCGCCACGCAATCTGGGGGAAGACATGGCTCAAGCCGGTCACGACAATGGGACCAATTTGAAAATCGTCCGTGACGCGGCGGGGCAACCCGACCCGGCGCCGATCGACGATCTGGCCGAAGAGCTGATCAGCCCGGCATGGATCTCGCACGATGAAGATGGCGAGGCATGGGTGGATGAACTGCCGACCAATCGCTGGTCGCAGGCGGCCAACCTCCTATTGGGCGCAGGCGCGTTGATTTGGGCGGGTTTTGCCGGTGTGACGCTTGCCGCCGATCTCCCCGCTTATGGCGACCATTTGTTGCTGGTGCGCGATATCGCGACCTTTACCCTGCCGCTGATTCTGCTCGGGATGATGTGGTTGATGCTTAATCGCAGCGGCGGGGCTGAAAGCCGGCGACTCGATTTCGCCGCGCGCAAGCTGCAACGCGAAGCCGCCGGGCTGGATAGCGTGCTGGCGCTCATCAACGGGCGCATCTCCACCCATCATGCGCAGATTCGCGAACAGGCTGACGATTTGGCCAGCCTCGGCGAGACAACTGTCTCTCGTTTGGCGCAATCTCTGGGTGAATTGCATCGGGAACGGACCGAACTCGATAGCCAGCGGATCGCGCTGGACGAGGCCACCGCCGCCGCCGGACGCCAGATGGAATTGCTGCTGCGCGACCTACCCAAGGCCGTCCAGCAAAGCCAGTCGATGACCGGCGCGATGGAACAGGCGGGCAGTACCGCCCATGAACAGGCCGTCGCGCTTGAAACGCGGCTCACCACCCTGTCGAGCCTTGCGCGCGATAGCGAGCGCGACGTCGGCAGCGTTGCCCAAAAACTGGCGGCCCAAATCGGCCAGATCGAAACCGCGAGCGAAGCCGCCAGCGCCCGCATCGCGGGGGCAGCCGTCGATCTTGGGCAGGCGATTGACAGCCATCTTGAACGCACCACCACGGCCGCCGAAGATGTGCGCCGCCTTGTCACCGAACAGGCCAAGGCGATTGCCGCCCTTTCCGATCAATCGCGCGCCGGTTTGGCAGAGGCCGCCACCACCGGCGTTGCGGCGCTGCACGCGTCGCTTGAGGCACTCGAAAAGCGGCTTGCCGCGCTCGACCAACAAGCCACTGGCGCCGCCGTGGTGCATCGTGCCGAGCTTGAACAATTGGCGGATGCGCTCGACGAGAATATCCGCGCCGTAGCCAGCCTGCACGAACGTGGCAGTGCGCAGGCGGCAGCGCTGAGCAACGATATCAAGGCCGAACATCAACAGATTGACGGGCTGATTGCCGCGCTGGACACGAGCCACGGCACGGTGGTGGCGTTGATCAACGAGGCCGGTGGTCTGGAGCAACGCCTGCACGGCATGGCGACGCTGCTGAACGATGATCTGCCCGGCATGATCGGTCGGGTGGATGAGCTGACATCCGAGAGCCTCAACCGTATTGCCGCCAGCCTACCTGAACTAGAGCGGGCCGAAGGGCTGGGCATTGCCATCGGTCAGGCCCTCGACGAGAATCAGAAGACGCTCAAGGCCCATAATCGGGTGGCGGAACTGCTCGCCGCCCGCACCCGATTGGAACTGGAGAAGCTGCAGCAGCAGGTCGCGGCATTACAGACCGATCTGGAGGCAATTTCGACCAGCGGCAATGAAGTGGTGGCACACACCGCACCGCGCCTGCTCGATGCGCTGATCCGGGTGCGCGAGACGGCGGAACAGGCCGCGAGCAAGGCGCGTCAGGCCATTCTCGACGTAATTCCGCAGGTTAGCCAGACGCTCGCAGATCAAAGTGGCGAGGCGCTGGCCAAGGTGATCGGCACAAGCGTTGAAGATCGGATTGGCCTGTTGCAAGGCCATGCCCAAGAAGCCGTCGAGGCGGCGCAAAAGGCGTCCGAGCAACTGATGCGCCAGATGTTGACCATCGCCGACACCACGGCCGGGATCGAGCAACGCTTTCAGGATGCGGCGGCGGAGCGCGCCGAGCAAGAAGGCGATACGCTGTCACGCCGGGTGGCCGCGCTGATTGAGGCGCTCAACTCAGCCTCAATCGACGTGACCAAGCTGTTGTCAAACGAGGTGACCGATACCGCATGGGCGGCCTATCTCAAGGGGGATCGCGGGGTGTTTACCCGGCGTGCGGTGCGTCTGCTGGATGCCGGCGAAGCGCGCAGCATCGTGCAATATTATCACGCGGACCCGGAGTTCCGCGATCAGGTCAACCGCTATATTCACGATTTCGAGGCAATGCTGCGTCAGGTGCTCGCCACCCGTGACGGCCAGTTGATGAGCGTGACCTTACTTTCATCCGATATGGGTAAGCTTTATGTCGCTTTAGCACAGTCAATCGAGCGCCTGCGGACTTGAAGAAAGCGCCCTAAGCTGTTACCGTGATGTTGTTATTTGGTTTGTTGGTAGGTTCAGCGTTCAAGGAGTGACATGATGCGTACCAGTAATGGAAAAATATTTTCGGTTCGGAAGCTGAAGCTCGCTCTTATCCTCGGCATCGGGCTCACGGCCTCTCCCGCCGCCGCCGAGAACAGTTCCGTCGCCTTCGCCCAAACAAGCGCCCAGATCCTCGAAACGCTCAATCTCGGCGTGTCGAGCGATTTCAATTTCGGTAGCTTTACCTCCAGCGGTGCCGATGGCACGGTGCTGATCACCACTGATGGCACCCGCAGTGCGACAGGCGGCGTCAGCCTGGTGAGCGGGAACGCCTCACCCGCCAAATTCACCGTCACCGGATCAAGTGGCGAGCAACTGAGCGTCACCGGCCCCAGCGCAGACGTTGAGTTGACCAAGGAAGGCGGTGGCAGCAGCCTGATACTCACCAACATCGTGATCAGCGCCCCGGAGAGCCTGCCCACCACCCCCGGCGAAGCTGCGGTCATTCAGGTAGGTGGCAAGCTTGTGATTGCCGCCAATCAGGCGGCCGGCACCTATAGCGGGCAGTTCGACCTTACCGTCACCTATCAATAAACGCGGTCATTTCGCCCAATTGGTCATATCGATCATATCGATGGTGACCCAGCCATTGACGTAATTGGCATAATATAGGCCGAAGAGTGCGCCCGATAATAAGGTCGTGCGCCAGACAATCTTGCGCGCGCTGAAATTGACCGGCGCGCTCTCGGCATGGCCGGGTTCATGCGTCCCGCCGATATCGGCATGGGTCCGCACCCCCATGGGCAGCACCATGAACAGCGCCGCGAACCAGAACAGGAAATAAATGGCGAGAGCTGAACCCCAAAACATGGCTCGTCCTTTACCTCAGATACGAATGATCGACACATCGACAATCGGCTTCTTGCCGGTCCACGCGGCGGCACAACGGCGCACCGCCAAGCGAATGGCCTCACGCAGCTTGTCTTCGTCCCTACCGTCATATTTCGCGATAGCGGTTTCCGCCTGCGCCATCGCATCGTCGATGAAGTCTTGCTTATCCTCTTCGACCGGCACGCCCATCGGCTTGATCGCCGGACGGCCATGGAGACAGCCATCGGCATCAATCGCCACCGCGACCTGAATCGTGCCATATAGCGCGAGGCGGCGACGCTCGGTAATCGTCGTGCCATCGGCGGGTAGAATCACATCACCATCAAGCACCAATCGGCCCGTGGTCTCATAACCGATATGCGTCGGCCCCTTCGGCGCCAATCGGATCACATCGCCGTTCGACTGGACAATGGTCCGCTTGATCCCCTGTTCAACGCCAAAGCGCGACTGTTCCGCCATATGCCGCCGCTCGCCATGCACCGGGACGAGAATTTCGGGCCGCAGCCAGCCATAAAGCGCGGCCAGTTCGGGACGGCCGGGATGGCCGGAGACATGGACATGGGCCTGCTTTTCGGTGATCATGATCACATTCTTGCGGGCCAGATTATTCTGCACCACGCCAATCGACTTCTCATTGCCCGGAATCTGGCGCGACGAGAAGATTACGCTATCGCCCTGTTCCAGCTTGATCGGGTGATTATCAGCCGCGATCCGGGCCAATGCTGCCCGATCTTCGCCCTGCCCACCGGTGGCCACCACCAGCACATCGCGCCGGGGCAGGTTCATGGCGGTGTCGAAATTGATCACTTCCGGGAAGTTCTTGAACATGCCGCAGGCCTTGCCGACCGCGAGAATGCGATCAAGCGAACGCCCCGCGACGCAAAGCTTGCGCCCGGTTTCGCGTGCGACATCGCCAAGCGTCTGGAGCCGGGCCGCGTTCGAGGCAAAGCTGGTGACAACGACGCGCCCGCGCGCCGCCGATACGCATCGCAGCAGGTCCGTTTTAACGCCGCCTTCACTTCCCGATGCGCTGGAGTTGAACACATTGGTGCTGTCACACACCAGCGCCAACACCCCCGCGTCACCAATGGCTTGCAATTCGGCAGGCGATGCGCCCTCGCCGATCACGGGATCATCATCAAGCTTCCAGTCGCCCGTATGGAAAATCCGGCCATAAGGCGTGTCGATCAGCACCGCGCTCATATCCGGGATCGAATGGGCGAGCGGGATATAGCTGCAATGGAACGGCCCAATCTGCATGGTGCCGCGATCCGGGATGATGTGGACCTTGACCTTGTCGGCAATGCCCTCTTCCTCCAGCTTGCCCAAGATCAGGCGCGCGGTGAATTCGGTGGCATAAAGTGGCACGCCAAGATCGGCCGACAGATAAGGGATCGCGCCGATATGGTCTTCATGCCCATGGGTCAGCACCACGCCGAGCAGATCCTTGCGGCGCTCTTCGATAAAGCTCAGATCAGGCAGAACCAGATCGACACCCGGATAATCGGTGCCCGCAAAGGTCAGGCCAAGATCGACCATCAGCCATTTGCCCTGACAGCCATATAGATTGACGTTCATGCCAATTTCGTCCGAGCCCCCAAGGGCCAGGAACAGCAATTCATTACCCGGTGTTGTCACCTGAACTCAATCCAATCCAAAAAAAGACACTCAGCCGGTCCGGCTGCGATACATGATAATCAGACCCCTAATGGTCAGGTCGGATTCGATCGCATCGAAAACCGCGCTATGCTGTTCGAAGAGAGTAGCCAGCCCGCCCGTGCCGATAACCCGCACCGGTCGACCGATCTCTTCCTTCATACGGGCAACAAGCCCTTCGATCATCGCGATATACCCCCAATATACGCCGATCAACATCTGATCTTCGGTATTGGTGCCAATCACCTGTTTGCTTTCAGGCGCACGGATCGCGATCCGCGGCAGCTTGGCCGCCGCCGCCACCAGCGCATCCAATGACAGGTTAATGCCCGGTGCGATAATGCCGCCCGCATAATTTCCCATAGAATCAACATGATCGAATGTTGTTGCGGTACCGAAATCGATCACGATCAGGTCGCCGGAATGGGCAGCATGGGCCGCAATCGCGTTAATCGCCCGGTCTGCGCCCACAGTCTTGGGCTCATCGACCAACAGGCCAATACCCCAGGGCAATGCGTCACTCCCGGCCACCAACGCATCAACGCCGAAATATTTCTGCGCCAGCACTTCAAGATTATGGAGCGCCCGTGGCACCACTGTCGCGATAATGACATGCTCGACCACCGAGCGGTCACGCCCACCAAGCATCAGCAACTGATTCAACCAGACCGCATATTCATCGGCCGTCCGGCGCGGGTCGGTCGCAATGCGCCAACGCTCGACAATCTCTTCGCCATCAATCAGGGCGAAGACAATGTTGGTATTTCCGGCATCAATCGCGAGCAACATCGGCTCAACTCCTCCCGTCACTTCTCGTTAGATCAGGAATATATCCCCGGCGTGAATGGTCTCTACCCTAGCATCCGCAAGGCGCAAGCGTAACGCGCCATCTGCAGCCATGCCGTCAAACAGGCCATCCACCTGTTCACCTTCACCCATGACCGCGCGCAGCGGCGTACCGATCGGGAAGCAACGCGCCGACCAGCGCGCGGCGATTGCCGCTAGCCCCTGTTGCCGCCAGACCACCAGCATCCGGGCAAAGCTCGCCGCCAGTTCGGCCACCATGTCATCGGGCGAGATCATCGCCAAACCGGCCTCAGCGAGGCTGATCGTGGCCCGGTCCGGGATGGCCGGCGCATGGGCAAGGTTGACGCCAAAGCCGATGATGATGGCATCGCCTTCCCGCTCCAACAAAATCCCGGACAGCTTAGCCCCGTCAAGCATCAGATCGTTCGGCCATTTGATCTTGAGCCGATCCGCCCCCGTCAACGGCAGCAACACGGCATCAAGCGCGACCGCCGCCACCAGTGCAAGGCTTGGTGCAGGCGGGTCGCCGGGCAAGAGCCGAACAAGTGTCGAGGCATAGAGATTGCCGGGGGCTGCGGCCCATGGCCTGCCCTGTCGGCCACGGCCGCCAGTCTGGTGATCCGCCCGGAGCCAGACGGCTTCGGCGGCACCGGCTTTCGCCCATGCCGCCATGTCATCATTGGTCGACCGCGTTTCCGCGACCGAACGAATCATGCCGTTCAGAACAAGGCCCCTGCGGCGCGACCGCTGAGCGTTGCGAGGATCGGGATCGCAAGATAGCCGAGCGGCGACACCGCCAAGGCCGTGGCTGTCATCAGCCCGGTCTCGACCAGCGTCGATGCCGGGATCATCGCGTCCGAAGCCGGTTCGTCGAAATAGATGATCTTGACGACCTTGATATAATAAAAAGCGCCGATCACCGATGTCGCAATACCAACCGCTGCCAGCGGCAACAGGCCAACCGCAACGGCGGCATCAAACACGAGGAACTTCGGCCAGAAACCGAACAGCGGCGGGATACCCGCAAGCGAGAACATGAACACCGCAAATGCGGCAGCCAGACCCGGACGGCTGCGCGACAGCCCCGCCAGCGCCGAGATGTTTTCCACCGGACGGCCCTCGGCATCGCGCATCTGCAAGACACAGACAAAGCTGCCGATCGTCATCACGACATAGACCGCCAAATAGGTCAGGACCGCTGCGATCCCTTCCTTGGTACCAGCCGCCAGACCGATCAGCGCAAAGCCGACATTGTTGATCGACGAATACGCGAGCAAGCGCTTGATGTTCGTCTGGTTGATCGCGGCAACCCCACCGAGAACGGTGGAGGCAAGCGCGGCGAAGATCACGATCTGCTGCCACTGATCAGCGGCCGAGCCCATGGCCTCTACCGCAAGGCGCACGCCCATGCCCATGGCGGCCACTTTCGGGGCCGAAGCGAAGAAGGTCGTCACCGGGGTTGGTGCGCCCTCATAGACGTCCGGCGTCCACATATGGAATGGGACGGCGCTCACCTTGAAGGCAAGGCCGGAAAAGACAAAGACCAGACCGAACAGCTTGCCCATCGACATGCCCTCGCCATAGGCCTTGGCAATGCCAGCGAACGAGGTTGTGCCGGTGAAGCCATAGACCAGCGAGATGCCATAGAGCAGAATGCCCGATGCCAGCGCGCCGAGGACGAAATATTTCAGCCCCGCCTCCGCCGAACGGCTGTCCGACCGCATGAAGCTTGCCAGCACATAAGCGGCAAGGCTGTTCAGTTCGAGGCCGACATAAAGCGACATCATGTCACCCGCCGACACCATCATGCCCATGCCGACGCACGCCAGCAGGATCAGGATCGGATATTCGGCACGCAAGCCGACATGGCTGCCATCCGCAAGCTGGAAAAAGCGCGGTGCGATCAGGATCGACGCACCAGCGGCAAAATAGATCAGCACCTTGGAGAACGCCGCAAAGGCATCGGCCTGATATTGGCCACCAAAGGCAACGCCCTGCCCGCAATTCAGCGTCAGGCCTGCCACGAACAGCAGCAGCACAGACGCCCAACTGATGGCGCGCGTCGCTTTGTCACCAGCCCAGCCCGCCACCAGCAACAGCACAAGCGCGCCAATGGTGAGGACCAGTTCCGGCAGCGTCAGGGTGAGGGATTCAACGTAGCTCATCAGTGTTGCCCCTCCCCATGGGCAGCTTCAGGTGCGTGTTCTGCGGCAACGACCGGCTTGGCCGCGCCCTTCTTCAGCTGGGCATCGCCCGGCGGGTTGGCACGTTCGATACGCGCCAGCAGCACGCCAACATCGGCGCGCATCGGGGCGATGAAGCTTTCCGGATAGACGCCCATCCACAGCACCACCGCCGCAATCGGGGCCATGATCAGCCATTCGCGCTTGTTCATGTCCGGCATCGCCGCGACATCCACCTTATCGAGTTCGCCATAGGCGACCCGGCGATAGAGGTAGAGCATATAGGCTGCGCCCAGAATGATCCCGGTCGTCGCGACAAACGCCACCCAGCTATTCGCCTCATAGGCACCGATCAGCGAAAGAAACTCGCCGACGAAGCCCGATGTGCCCGGCAGGCCGATGCTCGCCATGGTGAACAGCAGAAAGAACAGCGCATATTTCGGCATGTTGGTCGCCAGGCCACCATAACGTGCGATTTCACGGGTATGGAGCCGGTCGTAGATGACCCCAACGCACAGGAACAGGGCCGCCGCGACCAGACCATGGCTCAACATCACCACCAGCGCGCCTTCGATCCCCTGACGGTTGAAGGCGAACAGACCGATGGTCACAAACGCCATATGCGCGACCGACGAATAAGCGATCAGCTTCTTCATGTCGGACTGCACCAGCGCGACCAGCGAGGTATAGACCACCGCGACCAGCGACAGGCCCATCACCAGCGGCACGAATTCGGCCGAGGCTTCCGGGAACATCGGCAGCGAGAACCGCAGCAGGCCATAGCCACCCATTTTGAGGAGCACGCCCGCAAGGATCACCGAACCGGCAGTAGGTGCCTGCACGTGCGCATCCGGCAACCAGGTGTGAACCGGCCACATCGGCATTTTGACCGCGAAGCTGGCGAAAAAGGCCAAGAACAGCAGCGACTGGGCATGAACCGGGAAATCATAGTTCATGAGCGTCGGAATATCGCTCGAACCCGCCTGCTGTGCCATCCACATCATCGCGATCAGCATCAAGACCGAGCCAAGCAGCGTGTAGAGGAAGAATTTATAGCTGGCGTAAATCCGGTTCACCCCGCCCCAGATGCCGATGATCAGATACATGGGGATCAGACCGGCTTCGAAGAAGATGTAGAACAGGAACAGATCCTGCGCCGCGAACACGCCGACCATCAGGCTTTCCATCAGCAGGAACGCGGCCATATATTCTGGCACGCGCTTCTCAATGGCTTCCCAACTGGCGAGAATGCAGATCGGCATCAGGAACACCGACAGCATGATCAGCATCAAGGCGATGCCATCAATCCCGAGCGCCCATGCGAATTTACCGAACAGCGGCGCGCTCTCGACGAACTGCCACTGGGCACCGCCAATGTCGTAATTGGCCCATAGCGCGATCCCGAGCGCGAAATCGACCAGTGTCGCGATCAGCGCGATCCAGCGCGCATTGGTCGCATTGGTGAACAGCGCAACCGCCGCCGCCACCAACGGCACCGCGATCATGACGGAGAGAAGAGGAAAGCTCATCATGATCACCCAACCATTGCCCAGGTCGCTGCAGCCGCAAGGCCGAGCAGCATCACCAATGCGTAGCTATAGACATAACCGGTCTGGAGACGGCCAGCGATGCGGCTCCCCCCGACGACCAGCGCCGCGACCCCGTTCGGGCCGAAGCGATCGATCGTGCCCTCGTCGCCGCGCTTCCAGAAGAAACGTCCCAGCGCGAACGCCGGCTTGACGAAAACGACATCGTACAGCTCGTCGAAATACCACTTCCGATAGAGGAAGTTGTGCAGGATGCTGAAATGGCTGACGAACACCGCCGGAAAACCGGGATTGCGGACATAGGCATACCAGGCTGTCACAAAGCCGGTCAGCATGACGGCGGTTGCCGACAGCTTCACCCACAGCGGCACCTCGTGCATCGCGTGCATCAAATGCGCGTCGAACGCGAGCGAGCCCTTCCAGAACTCCCCGCCCTGCTCCGCATCGAGGAACGGACCATGGAAAACATAACCGGCAAAGATCGCCCCAAGCGACAGCACGACCAGCGGCACCAACATCGGCCACGGGCTTTCATGCGGATGATAGCCCGCCGTGCCGTCGCCATGGGCGTCATGGGCGTGATGATCATCATGGCCGTGCGCATCATGCCCATGGGCATCGTCGTGACCATGGGCGTCATGCACCGCATGTTGAATATGTTCCGACTGTTCCCAGCGCGGTTTGCCGTAGAAGGTCAGGAACACCAGACGCCAGCTATAGAAGCTGGTCAGCAGCGCCGCGATGACGGCGACGCCAAAGGCGACCGCCCCCGCATGCGAACCGCTAGCGAAGGTCGCCTCGATGATCGCGTCCTTCGAATAGAAGCCCGCGAAACCGAAGATCCCGATCACGCCGACGCCGGTAATGGCGAAAGTGCCCGCCATCATCGCCCAGAAGGTCAGCGGGATGCGTTTCCGCAGGCCACCATAATAGCGCATATCCTGTTCATGGTGCATCGCATGGATCACCGAACCGGCCCCTAAGAACAGCAACGCTTTGAAGAAAGCGTGGGTGAACAGGTGGAACATCGCCGCATTATAGGCACCAACACCCGCCGCGAAGAACATATAGCCGAGCTGCGAACAGGTCGAATAGGCGATCACCCGCTTGATATCGAACTGGGTGGTGCCGACGGTGGCCGCGAAAAACGCGGTCGCCGCACCGACATAGGTCACGACATGCTGGGCGGTTTCGCTCGTTTCGAACATCGGCGACAGGCGGCAAACCATGAACACACCCGCCGTCACCATCGTCGCGGCATGGATCAGCGCCGACACCGGGGTCGGGCCTTCCATCGCGTCCGGCAACCAGGTGTGGAGGCCAAGCTGGGCCGACTTGCCCATCGCACCGACAAACAGCAGCAGGCAGAGCAAGGTCATCACGTCGAACCGTGCGCCGAGAAAGCCGATGGTCGTGCCCGCCATATCCGGGGCCGCCGCAAGGATGGCCGGGATCGACACCGTGCCAAACACCAGGAAGGTGCCGAAAATCCCAAGCGAAAAGCCAAAGTCACCAACGCGGTTGACGACAAACGCCTTGATCGCGGCCGCCGAGGCCGAGGGCTTTTTATACCAGAAACCGATGAGCAGGTAAGACGCAAGGCCCACGCCTTCCCAACCGAAGAACATCTGGACCAGATTGTTCGACGTCACCAGCATCAGCATCGCGAAGGTGAACAGCGAGAGATAGGCGAAGAAGCGCGGCTGGCTGTCGTCTTCCGACATATAGCCCCAGCTATAGAGATGGACGAGTGCCGACACTGACGTCACCACCACCAGCATCACCGCCGTCAACGTATCGACCCGTAGCGACCAATCCACCACCAGATTGCCCGAGCGGATAAAGTCGAGCACCGGCACCACATGAGCTTCCGCCCCGCCGGTGACAAAGGAGATGAAGATCGGCCAGCTCAGTGCGCAGGACGCGAACAGCGCCCCAGTCGTCACCAGCTTGGCCGGCACATTGCCAATGACCCGGTTACCAAGGCCCGCAACAATCGCTGCCAGCAGTGGCAGGAATACAATGAGCTGGATCATGTCAGCCCTTCATCCGGTTGATATCGTCAACCGCGATGGTACCGCGGCCTCGGAAGTAAATGACAAGGATAGCGAGCCCGATGGCTGCTTCGCCAGCGGCCACCGTCAGCACGAACATCGCGAAAATCTGGCCGACCAGATCACCCAGCGCCGCACTAAAGGCGACAAGGTTGATGTTCACCGCCAGTAGGATCAGTTCGACCGCCATCAGAATGATGATGACATTCTTGCGGTTGAGGAAAATCCCCAGCACGCCGAGCACGAACAAGATCGCGCTCACCACGAGATAGTGCATCAGTCCGATCACAGCTTGACCCCCTGGCCGACGGGTTGATCGATATTGCGGACGGCGTCCTGCGGACGACGCTTGACCTGCTCGGAGATATTCTGCGGGCGCACCCCTGCACGTTCGCGATGGGTCAGCACAATCGCACCGATCAGCGCCACCAGTAGCACCAAGCCCGCGCCTTCGAACACGAAGAGATATTGCGTGTAGAGCAATGCACCAATCGCCTTGATGTTCGGGACATCAGACGCAATCGGCGCGATCCGCTGGGCCATATCGATCGAGCCGGCGTTCCATGCTCCGACCGCGAAGATCATCTCGACCGCCAGCACCAACGCCAGCAAAATGCCGAATGGCAGATAACGGGCGAAACCGGCACGCAATTCGGCAAAGTCGATATTGAGCATCATCACGACGAACAGGAACAGCACCGCGACCGCACCGACATAGACAATGACGAGCAGCATCGCGATAAACTCGGCACCGGCGAGCAACATCAACCCGGCAGCGTTGAAGAAGCCGAGGATCAGCCACAACACGCTATGCACCGGGTTGCGCGCGCTGATCACCAGCACCGCAGACGCGAGCAGCACGCTGGCAAAGAGGTAAAAGGCGAAAGCCTGGATCATGCTGTTTCCCCCTTACCGATACTGCGCATCGGCGGCGATGTTGGCGGCAATCGCCGGTTCCCATTTGTCCCCGTTCGCGAGCAGCTTGGACTTGTCATACAACAATTCCTCGCGCGTCTCGGTGGCGAACTCGAAATTCGGGCCCTCGACAATGGCATCCACCGGACAGGCTTCCTGACAGAAGCCGCAATAGATGCACTTCGTCATGTCGATGTCATAGCGCGTGGTGCGGCGCGAACCATCGGCGCGGGGTTCCGCTTCAATCGTGATGGCCTGCGCCGGGCAGATCGCCTCGCACAGCTTGCACGCGATGCACCGCTCTTCCCCATTGGGATAACGGCGCAGCGCATGTTCGCCCCGGAAACGCGGCGAAATCGGGTTCTTCTCGAACGGGTAATTGATCGTCGCCTTGGGCTTGAAGAAATACTTCAAGGTCAACAAATGCGCCTTCACAAACTCCCAGAGCGTGAACGACTTGATCAGATGGGCGACGCTCATGCGGAATACCTTGTCAGCATCAGATAGCCGGAAACGAGGAAGACCCAGATCAGCGAGATTGGCAGGAAAATCTTCCAACCCAGCCGCATCAACTGGTCATAGCGATATCTCGGCACGGTCGCCTTCACCCATGAGAAGATGAAGAAGCCGAGTAGGATCTTGGCAAACAGCCACACAATGCCCGGCACCAGATAGAGCGGCGCCCATTCCACCGGCGGCAACCAACCACCCCAGAACAGCGTCGCATTGAGCGCGCACATCAGCAGCACATTGGCATATTCGCCGAGCCAGTAGAGCGCGAACGCCATGCCCGAATATTCGGTCTGATAACCGGCAACGAGTTCCGATTCAGCCTCGGTCAAATCGAACGGCGCGCGCGCGGTCTCGGCCATGGCCGAGATCAGGAAGATCACGCTCAACGGGAACAGCAACGGGTTCAACGCAAAACCGTTGATCAAGCCGAAAATATGCCCCTTTTGCGCCAGCACGATATCCGACAGGTTGAAGCTGTTGGCCCACAGCACGACCCCCAGCAGCACAAAGCCGATCGACACTTCATAGGATACCATCTGCGCGGCCGCCCGTAGCGCCGAGTAGAACGGATATTTCGAGTTGGACGACCAACCGGCAATGATCACGCCATAAACGCCGATGGACGATGCCGCGAGGATGTAGAGTAGGCCGACATTAATATCCGCCAGCACCATCTTGTCGCCGAACGGGATGACCGCCCACAGGATCTGCGCGACCGTGAAGGTCAGAATTGGCGCGATCAGGAACAAGGCGCGATTGGCGGCCGAGGGGATGATCACTTCCTGCAACGCGACCTTGAGGCCGTCTGCAAAGGACTGCAACAGGCCGAACGGGCCAACCACGTTCGGGCCACGACGCAGCGCAAATGCGCCCCACAGGCGGCGCTCGCCATAAATGACCATCGCGACGGCCAGCATCAGCGGCAATGCAATGGCAAGGACAAGGATCAGGTTCGCCGCGAACCAGCCAAGGCCCATGCCAAGCTGCGATTGGAACCAGGCGGTCATTCGGCGGCCTCCGCAAAAGTCTCGCCATGAACCAGTTCGGCCGAGCAGCGCTGCATCGTCGCGGAAGCGCGGCAAATGGCGTTGGTGAGATAGAAATCCTTGATCGGATAATCGGCGACATCGGCGTCGGGATCGGCGGGCAGGTTCGGCACCTCCCAGCCATAATCCGCCAGCCCTTGCTGGCCGAGTGCCGGGACCGCAGTCGCCATGGCGGCACGCAGCTGATCGAGATTATCGAACGGCAATGTCTTGCCGACCACATCCGACAGCGCCCGGAAAATCGCCCAATCCTCGCGCGCATCACCCGGGGCGAACACGGCGCGTTCGCCACGCTGCACCCGGCCTTCGAGGTTGACATAAGTGCCGGCCTTTTCGGTATAGGCCGCACCCGGCAGGATCACGTCCGCCGCATGGGCGCCCGCATCACCATGGTGACCGACATAGACCTTGAACGTATCGGCAAAGAGGTCGAAATTCACCTCATCCGCACCAAGGAAGAAGGCCAGTTTCGGCTTTTCCGCCGCCACCGCCTTGATCCCACCTTCAAAGGCATAGCCGAGCATCAGCCCGCCCATCCGGCTCGCGGCAAAGTGCAGCACATTAAAGCCGTTCCAACCCTCACGCACGAGGTTGAAATCCGCCGCAAGCTTGAGTGCCGCGCCATGCGCGCCGGCATAACGCAACGCGCCACCGCCAACGATCAGCGCCGGGCGTTCCGCGCCCTTCAGCGCATCCGCGACATGGGCCGGGAGGTTGGTCAGCGCCTTAAGCGATGCGCCCAGCCATTCGACCTTATAATTCAGCTCCGTTTCCGGCCCGATCGCGAACACCTTGGCGCCGCGCTTGCGCACCGCCTTAAGCACGCGGGCGTTGACCAACGGGGCCTCGCGCCGCAGGTCGCTGCCGACCAGCAGGATCACATCCGCCGTTTCGACATTGGCGATGCCGGTGTTGAAGTTCACGGCCGACAAAGACGAGGTGTCATAGGCAAGACCGGTCTGACGACCTTCCAGCATCGATCCGCCCAGCGCGTGCACCAGTTCACGCGCCGCGAACATGGTTTCGCAATCGACCATATCGCCCGCCACCGCCGCGACCGAAGCCTTGGCCGACTTAGCGGCAGCGGCAACGGCCTTGAACGCTTCTTCCCAGCTTGCCGGGGCCAATTTGCCGTTCTTGCGGACATAGGGCTTGTCGAGACGACGCGCGCTCAGACCGTCCACCACATGGCGGGTCTTATCGTGCGCCCATTCCTCATTCACATCTTCGTTGATGCGCGGCACGATGCGGAGCACCTGCCGACCGCGCACATCGAAGCGGACATTGGTGCCCATCGCATCCATCACATCGATGCCGGAAACCTTGGTCAATTCCCACGGCCGCGCCTCAAAGGCATAGGGCTTGGCGGTCAGCGCGCCGACCGGGCACAGATCAACCACATTGCCCGACAGTTCGCTGGTGACAGCGCGTTCAAGATAAGAGGTGATCTGCATATTTTCGCCGCGATTGATCGCGCCGATTTCCTCGACACCGGCGACTTCTTCCGCAAAGCGGACGCAGCGGGTGCACTGGATGCAGCGGGTCATGATCGTCTTCACGATCGGACCCATATATTTTTCGGTGACCGCGCGCTTATTCTCGTGGAAGCGGCTGGCACCACGGCCATAAGCCACGGCCTGATCCTGCAAATCGCACTCGCCGCCCTGATCGCAGATCGGGCAATCGAGCGGGTGATTGATCAGCAAGAACTCCATCACGCCTTCGCGCGCGGCCTTGACCATCGGCGAATCCGTGCGGATGGTCTGGCCCTCCATGGCGGGCAGCGCGCAAGACGCCTGCGGCTTGGGCGGCCCGGGGGCAACCTCGACCAGACACATGCGGCAATTGCCCGCGATGGACAGACGCTCATGATAGCAGAACCGAGGAATTTCCTTGCCCGCAGCCTCGCAGGCCTGAAGCACGGTCGATCCCGCCGGGACCTCAATCTCGATACCGTCTACGGTAAGTTTAGGCATGGTTACTCCGCTGCCTCCTGCATGGGGGCGCCTTTGGCCTCGTTGATCCGCCGTTCCATTTCTGGACGGAAATGGCGGATCAGGCCCTGAATCGGCCAAGCCGCTGCATCGCCGAGTGCGCAGATGGTATGGCCTTCGACCTGCTTGGTGACCTGCTGCAACATGTCGATCTCGGAAATATCCGCATCGCCCGTGCGCAGCCGCTCCATCACCCGCCACATCCAGCCCGTGCCCTCACGGCAAGGCGTGCACTGGCCGCAGCTTTCATGCTTGTAGAAATAGCTGAGGCGCGAAATGGCGCGCACGATGTCGGTCGACTTGTCCATCACGATGACAGCCGCCGTGCCCAGGCCGGAACCCACGCCCTTCAGCCCATCGAAGTCCATCGGCGCATCCATAATCTGGGCCGCCGGGACCATCGGCACCGACGAACCACCGGGGATGACCGCCAACAGATTGTCCCAGCCGCCACGAATGCCGCCCGCATGCTTTTCGATCAGTTCCTTGAACGAAATGCCCATCGTTTCTTCGACGACGCAAGGCGTGTTCACATGGCCCGAAATCTGGAACAGCTTGGTGCCATGGTTGTTTTCACGACCAAAGCTCTTGAACCAATCCGCCCCACGCCGAAGGATCGTCGGGCTGACCGAGATCGATTCCACATTGTTGACGGTGGTCGGGCAGCCATAAAGGCCCGCCCCCGCCGGAAACGGCGGCTTCAGGCGCGGCTGGCCCTTTTTGCCCTCCAGGCTTTCAAGCATCGCGGTTTCTTCGCCGCAAATATAGGCGCCCGCGCCACGGTGGACGAACACGTCGAAATCATAGCCCGACCCAGCGGCATTCTTGCCGAGCAGGCCAGCGGCATAAGCTTCTTCCACCGCCGCGAAGAGCACCTTCGCCTCGTAGATAAACTCGCCACGAATATAGATATACGCGGCCCGCGCCCGCATCGCGAACCCGGCGACCAGCGCGCCTTCGATCAGCTTATGCGGATCGTGGCGGATGATTTCGCGGTCCTTGCACGAACCCGGCTCGGATTCGTCGGCGTTGATGACGAGGAAATTCGGACGGCCCGGCTTGGGTTCCTTGGGCATGAAGCTCCACTTCATGCCGGTCGGGAAGCCCGCACCGCCACGACCGCGCAGCCCCGAATTCTTCATAATGTCGATGATCGTGTCCGGACCAAGCTCCAGCAGCTTCTTGGTGTTGTCCCAGTCGCCACGCTTGCGGGCGGCGTCGAGATTCCACGGCTGGAAGCCATAGAGATTGGTGAAGATGCGGTCCTTGTCGGAAATTGGCGAGGTACTCACTGCCATTCTCCCCGATAATCGTGATTTTCCGTGACCATTTCCTTCAGGACAGTCGGCCCGCCCTCGGGGCAGCTTGTCTGGCGATCGATCTGCGGACCGATCTTCACCGGCTTGCCCGCCGCCAGCGCATCAAGCAGCGCCAGCGTGCTGTCATAGCTCAGGTCTTCGAAATTATCGTCGTTGATCTGGACCATCGGCGCATTGGTGCACGCCCCCAGACATTCCACCTCGTTCAGCGTGAACAGCCCATCGGCGGTGGTGTGTCCCTTGGACAGGCCACGCGCCTTGCAGGCCGCCAGCACATCATCCGAGCCGCGCAACATGCACGGCGTAGTGCCGCAAACCTGCACATGGAACTTACCAACCGGCGTGAGATTGTACATCGTGTAGAAGGTTGCGACCTCGTACACCCGCATATAGGCAAGGCCGAGCTGGCTCGCCACGAACTCGATCACCGGGACCGGCAGCCAGCCCTGGGTGTTCGTTTGCGCACCAACCTGACGCTGGGCGAGATCAAGCAGCGGCATCGACGCCGATTGCTGGCGCCCTTCCGGATAGCGCGCGATAATCTTCGCCGCCTGTTCGGCATTTTCCGGCGTCCAGGCAAAATTGCCCCAACGCGCGCGGACGTCGGCTTCGTCCGGAATTTGCGGTGCATCAGCCATTAGCGGTCACACTCCCCGAACACGATATCCATCGCGCCCAAAATTGCGGTTATATCAGCCAGCATGTGGCCCTTAGCCATGAAGTCCATCGCCTGCAGGTGACTGAAGGCGGTTGGGCGGATCTTGCAGCGATACGGCTTGTTCGAGCCATCCGAGACCAAATACACGCCGAATTCGCCCTTGGGGCTTTCGGTCGCGACATAGACACTGCCTTCCGGCACATGAAAGCCTTCGGTGTAGAGCTTGAAGTGATGGATCAACGCTTCCATCGACTGCTTCATCTCGCCGCGCTTGGGCGGGACAACCTTGCGGTCAAGCGAGGCGACCGGGCCTTCCGGCATGTCGCGCAGGCACTGCTTCATGATCCGGGCCGATTGGCGAACTTCCTCAACGCGGCACATGAAGCGGTCATAACAATCGCCCCGCGTACCGACCGGCACATCGAATTCCATGCGGTCATAGACATCATAAGGCTGCGCCTTGCGGATATCCCAAGGAATGCCTGAACCACGGATCATCGGGCCGGAAAAGCCCCATTTCAGCGCATCTTCTTTGCTGACCACGGCGATATCGACGTTGCGCTGCTTGAAGATGCGGTTGTCGGCAACAAGGCTGATCGCATCCTCGAACAGTTCCGGCATGCGGCTGTCGAGCCATTCGCCAATGTCGGCGAGCAGCTTGGGCGTCACATCCTGATGCACCCCACCCGGACGGAACCATGCCGAGTGCATCCGCGCCCCCGATGCGCGTTCGAAGAAGTTGAGGCAATCTTCGCGAATTTCGAACAGCCACAGGTTCGGCGTCATCGCGCCCACGTCCATCACATGCGAACCAAGATTCAGCATGTGATTGCAGATGCGGGTCAGTTCCGCGAACAGCACGCGCAGATATTGGGCGCGCAGCGGCACTTCGAGGTTGAGCAGCTTCTCGATCGCCAGCACATAGCTATGCTCCATCCCGAGCGGCGAGCAATAATCCAGCCGGTCGAAATAGGGCAGCGCCTGCAAATAGGTCTTATACTCGATCAGCTTTTCAGTGCCGCGATGCAGCAGGCCGACATGCGGATCGGCGCGTTCAACGATTTCGCCGTCGAGTTCGAGCACAAGACGCAGCACGCCGTGCGCCGCCGGGTGCTGCGGCCCGAAGTTGATGGTGTAATTCTGAATGACCTCATCACCGGTAGTCGGCGAGGTCTCTGCGGTCAGGCTCATTTCGCAGCCCCCTTCCCGTCTTCAGCTTTTTCATCGCCGGGCAGGACATAATCTGCCCCTTCCCACGGGCTCATGAAATCGAACGAGCGGAAGTCCTGCGCCAGCTTGACCGGTTCGTATTTCACGCGCTTTTCTTCTTCGGAATAGCGCAGCTCGACATAGCCGGTGAGCGGGAAGTCCTTACGCTGCGGATGGCCGGTAAAGCCATAATCGGTAAGAATGCGGCGCAGGTCCGAATTGCCCTCGAACAACACGCCATACATGTCGAACACCTCGCGTTCGAGCCAGCCAGCGACCGGCCAAATGCCCGTGACCGACGGGACCGGCTGATCCTCATTGGTTGCGACATGGACGCGCAGGCGATGGTTCTTCGTGACCGACAACAGGCAATAGACGACCTCGAAGCGCGGGTCGCGATCCGGCCAGTCCACGCCGGCGATTTCCATCAACTGCTGATATTCGAGCTGGTCACGCAGCGCGATCATCGCCTCGACGAGCGCGCCGCGCTCAATATGAAGGGCGATTTCGCCATGGGCCTCGACCGCATCGACGAGCTTGGAACCAAGGGCGGCACGGGCGGCATCGATGACGCCGTCGTTGCTGCTGATCTTGGGGGCGGCATGCTTGATGATCATATCAGCGCTCGATCGTCCCGACGCGGCGGATCTTCCGCTGCAATTGCATCACGCCATAAAGTAGGGCTTCGGCGGTCGGCGGGCAGCCCGGGACATAAATGTCGACCGGAACAATGCGGTCGCACCCGCGCACCACCGAATAGCTGTAGTGATAATAGCCGCCGCCATTGGCACAGCTACCCATCGAAATGACGTATTTCGGTTCCGACATCTGATCATAGACGCGGCGCAGTGCCGGGGCCATCTTGTTGCAGAGCGTGCCCGCCACGATCATCACGTCCGACTGGCGCGGCGAGGCGCGCGGCGCAACGCCGAAACGTTCAAGGTCATAACGCGGCATGTTGACGTGGATCATCTCGACCGCGCAGCAAGCAAGGCCGAAGGTCATCCACCACAACGAACCGGTGCGCGCCCATTGGAACAGCTCTTCCGTGCTGGTGACAAGGAAACCCTTATTGTCCAGCTCGGCGTTAATATCGTTGAAAAAGCTGATGTCAGGCAGAGTGCCCGGCGCGGGCCCCGCGATCGGCAAAGTGTTTACTCCCATTCGAGAGCTCCCTTCTTCCACGCATAGGCGAAGCCGATCACCAGCTCGACCAGAAAAATCATCATCGCGAACCAGCCAGCCCAGCCGATCTTGTCGAGCGACACCGCCCATGGATAGAGGAACGCCGCCTCAAGGTCGAAAATGATGAAGAGGATCGCGACCAGATAGAAGCGCACGTCGAACTGCGCGCGGCTATCCTCGAATGCGGGAAAGCCGCACTCATATTCCGCCAGTTTCTCGACACTCGGCTTATAGGCACCCGTCAGGTGGTTGAGCGCCATCGGGCCGAACACGAACAGGCTGGACAGCGTCAAAGCGACCGCGAGGAACAGCAGGATCGGCAGATATTGGGATAAATCGACCAAGGGAAGAATCCTGATTACCGCGATGATGAATGGCGGGCTTTTAGGAGCGTCTGCCGGTGGCTGCAAGCCTTTAACATGGCCAATGTCGCGATGCTGTCAGGCTTTTTTGTGCCATGTTGAGAGTGCGTTGCAACAACGCGCAACAGGCACGGAATTGGACGATTTTACTCCTATTGCTGCACTGCACCCTTGGTGCCGCTGAAAGACCCCCGCCCCCGCCCCCAAAGGGGCAGGAAAGCGACGGTTTCATGATCGGCTGCGGATCGTGCCGCGGCTGTTAACGCAGGCTTTGCGCGACCAGCTTGTGAAGCTTGGAATGCAGGCCGTCATTCGCCACGAGAAATTCGCTACGATCCATATATTTATCGCCGCCTCGGAAATCGGTGACAAAGCCGCCCGCTTCACGCACCAGCAGCAGGCCGGCAGCCACATCCCAATCCTGCAGGCTGGTCTCCCAAAAACCGTCAAACCGGCCTGCCGCAACCCAGGCGAGATCCAGCGCCGCCGAACCAAGCCGACGGATGCCCGCGACTTCCGGCGCGACCGCACCGAAAATGCGGCTCCACTGGGCAAAGTCGCCATGGCCAAGGAACGGAATACCGGTCGCGATCAGCGATTCCGACAGATCGCGCCGCGACGACACGCGCAGGCGCTTGTCATGCAGCCACGCGCCCCGGCCCTTTTCGGCCCAGAAGCTCTCATCGGTCAGCGGCTGATAGATCAGCCCGGTCGTGATCTCACGCTTGCCATTGGCGAGCGGTTCCTCGACCGCGATCGAAATCGCGAAATGCGGCAGGCCATGGAGAAAGTTGGTCGTGCCGTCGAGCGGGTCAACGATGAAGCGCGGCTTGCGGGGATCACCCTCGATCTCGCCGGTTTCTTCCAGCAAAAAGCCCCAATCTGGGCGCGCCTTGCTCAGTTCCTCGAAGATCGTCCGTTCGGCGGTCTTGTCGGCCTTGCTGACGAAATCGGCTGGGCCTTTGCGGCTGACCTGAAGCTGCTGCACCTCGTTAAAGTCACGCCGCAGCTTACTGCCCGCCTTACGCGCAGCACGATCCATGATGGTGAGCAAACCGGAATGGGCAACCATATCAATACCTCATAGCAGCCGGTTCCTTGACATCAGGAACCGCCGTTCATCGTCAGCCAATGTCAGGCCAAATTCATCTCGGCCAGACATATGATTCAAAGAGCAACATCGCGGCGTAACCAAGGCTCCACCGCGATTAACACAACGCGGATCAGTCCGCGCGCTTGACGTAAGCCTGTTCGTACACGTCGACGATCACCCGGGTGCCCGCACCGATATGCGGCGGGACCATGATGCGCACGCCATTGTCGAGCACTGCCGGCTTATAGCTGGAAGAAGCGGTCTGGCCCTTCACCACGGCATCGGCTTCGACGATGGTGGCTTCGACCTGATCCGGCAACTGCACCGAAATCGGCTTCTCGTCATAAAGTTCGAGCATCACTTCCATGCCATCTTGCAGGAAGGCCGCCGCATCGCCGAGCATGTCAGCCGACAGCGAGATCTGGTCGTAATTGTCCTTGTCCATGAACGTCAGCTGGTCGCCATCGGCGAACAAGAAGGTGAAGTCCTTGGTGTCGAGGCGAACGCGCTCGACCTTTTCGTCCGACCTGAAACGGTTATTGGTCTTGCGGCCATCCATCAGGTTCTTCATTTCGACCTGCATATAAGCCCCGCCCTTGCCCGGCTGGGTATGCTGGATCTTCACGGCGCGCCACAGGCCGCCTTCAAACTCAAGAATGTTGCCGGGACGGATATCGACGCCGCTGATTTTCATGAAGCTTCTCTCAGGTCCGGAAATAAAATGATGCGCGCCTCTAGCAGATCGCCCGCAAGGCAGCAACCATCTGTCCTGGCATCTGTCCTGGCATCTGTCCTGGCATCTGTCCTGGCATCTGTCCTGGCATCTGTCCGGCGGCGGGCATGTCAGTCGACCGCGATGCGATAGCGGACGAAATCATCGGCAGCGACATAATGGTCATAAAGCCGCCGTGCCGCCGCATTGCCCGACCGCGTATGCCAATAGAGCCGCGCCCATTCATGGGTGCGGGCCAAACCAAGCAGATCATCAATCAATGCCTTGCCCAGCCGCTGGCCGCGATCCGCCGGGTCCACATAGAGATCTTCAAGATAACAGGCATCGGTCAACGTCCATGTCGTCGGGTGCAGCACATAATGCGAAAAACCGACCAGCCGCCCTTCCCGTTCCAACACCCGGCCATGCGGCGACCGCGCCGGATCGAGCAGCGCCTGCCACAGGTGACGCGTCACCGCCTCATCCAGCATCTCGCCATAAAAGGCGCAATAGCCCTGCCACAGCGGCCGCCATGCCGCCTCATCACTGGCGAGCAGCGGCCGGACCGTCATTTCAGGACGTCGGCGAAGCGTCGAATGGCGGCGGCCGGGCCTTCTGGATCTTGCCACACCGCGCCCGATACCGCGACGAAATCCGCCCCTGCATCGACCAATGGCCGGGCATTATCCGGGGTAATGCCGCCAATCGCGACACAGGGCAGCCCAAATAAAGTGGTCCACCAGCTCAAAATCGACGTCTCGGCCCGGTGGGTCGTTTCCTTGGTCGTCGTGGGGTAAAAAGCCCCGAACGCGACATAATCCGCGCCCGCCTCACCCGCTTCCATCGCGAGGTGGCGGCTATCATGGCAGGTGACGCCAATTTGCGCATCGGGACCAAGCACCGTCCGCGCCTCACGCGGGTCGCCATCACCCTGGCCGAGGTGGACGCCGTCCGCCCCCAGCCGCTTGGCAAGGCTGATGCTGTCATTGACGATAAAGGCGACCTCATGTTCGGCGCACATCGCCTGCAACGGCGCTGCCAGCCGCGCCGCTTCGTGCTGGTCGACATTTTTCACCCGGAACTGGAACGCCGCCACTGGCCCGGCAGCCAGCGCCTCGCGCAGTTTGTCGGGGAAGTCGCCGTCCACCTTTTCGGGTGAGATCAAATATAATTGGCAGGGCGGCCGACGGTCGCGTTCGAAACGGTCGGCAAAGCCGGGATCAAGGGCGAGTTCGGCGGGATCAATTTCATCGTTCATGCGACAGCCCTAGCCGATTAGAGCCGGGGATTCAAAGCCTGTGAAAAGCGAAGCTGATCATCTATTCGCACGGCATCGGCTTCCCCCCTGCGGGGGAAGCGTTCGCGCCGCTGCCAAGGGTCAGGAGTTAGAGCAGTTCCTCGATCTTCGCGACCAGCGCCGGATCATTGGGCGCGGTGCCGGGCACAAAGCGAGCGGCGACCTTGCCGTCGCGGTCGATCAGGAATTTTTCAAAATTCCACAATACTTCAGGTGCTTGCGTCGGGGTTATTCCATGGCCACTCAACATGCCCCGGAACGCATCGCCATCACCGGTTGATCCCGGATGTTGCTTGACCAATTCGGCGTACAGCGGATGCTTATGATCGCCGGTCACCGGGATTTTCGCGAACATCGGGAAATCAACCGAGAAGGTCGTGCGGCAGAATTCCGCGATTTCGGCATTGGTGCCCGGCTCCTGCCCGGCGAAATCATTGGCCGGGAAGCCAAGCACCACCAGCCCCTTGTCCTGATACTGGCGATAAAGTTCCTCCAGCCCCTCATATTGCGGCGTCAGCCCGCATTTGGAGGCGACGTTGACCACCAGCCGGACCTTGCCGGCATAAGCGCCAAGCGAGCTGTCCTCGTGCGTGATGGTCTTAAGCGGAATGGACTCGATAGCGGTCGTCATGGGGCTCTCCTCGGTCGTGATTTGACCGCAAGAGTGCACGAAAACGGGGACGGAGCAAGAGCGCCGTCCCCGTTTTTTTACCCTTGCCCCACCCTACCGAAGCCAGTTCAGCATGATATCAGGGCCGATCGGATCACGCCTTGACGGTCGAACCCGTGTAGATTTCGTCGATTGCCCCACCAAGCGAGGCATCGAATTCCGCATCGCTCATCTGGGCGCGCAGATCTTCGAGCAGCGCGCGGCTGAAGCTCGCGATAATGCCGCGATTCTTGGACAGCTCGACGCACGCTTCCGGGCGCTTATAGCCGCCCGACAGCGCCACGACGCGCAGCACCTTGGGGTGATCGACCAGCGCATCAAATGTGCCCGGCACGACCGGCAAGGACAGCTTCAGCATGACCTGCTGGCCGTCCGGCAGCACATCCAGATTCTTGAGGATTTCGTCGAGCAAAATCACATCGCACTGGGCGCGCTCGGCGCTCTTGATGTTCACTTCCGGTTCGATCATCGGCATCATGCCGTGCGACAGCACCTGCTGGCCGACTTCAAACTGCTGCTTGACGACAGCCGCAATGCCCTCGCGATTGGCGAGGTTGATCACCGAACGCTCCTTGGTGCCATAGACGCCGAGCGCCTTGGCGCGGACGAGCAGTACGTCGAGTTCCGGCATCGGCTTCATCAACTGCACGCCGTTCTGTTCGTCCTCAAGACCCTTGTCGATCTTGATGAACGGCACCACGCCCTTTTCAATCAGCGCGGTCGGCACCGGCTTGCCGCCCAGTGCGCCGTCCATCGTGCGTTCAAACAGGATCGCGCCGATGACCTTGGCACCGGTGAAGGCCGGCGAGGCAATGATGCGGCAGCGCATCTGGTGGATCAGGCCGAACATTTCTTCTTCGGTCGACCAAGCGCCTTCCTGCACGCCATAACCAGCGAGCGCCTTCGGGGTCGAGCCACCGCTCTGGTCGAGAGCAGCAATGAAGCCGTTGCCGGCGGCCATTTTGGCGGTCATTTCAGCAGTGTTCATGATGGGTCGTCCTTCGTTTATCTTTTTTGGTTGGGTCTTGACCCGGTCACCCCCGCGACCGGGCGAAAAAATCAGTGCGTCAGCGCCGCCACGCCCGGCAGCTCACGGCCTTCCATCCATTCGAGAAAGGCACCGCCAGCGGTCGAGACAAAGGTAAAGTCACCGGCCACGCCCGCATGGTTGAGCGCGGCAACCGTATCGCCACCGCCCGCCACCGAGATCAATTGGCCTTCAGCCGTCAGCGCCGCCGCCGTGCGGGCCAGTGCGACCGTTGCGGCATCGAATGGCGGGATTTCAAACGCGCCCATCGGGCCGTTCCACACCAGCGTCTTGCAGGTTTTGAGCACATCGGCGAGCGCCTCAACCGCCGCCGGACCGACATCGAGGATCATCTCGTCCGGCGCAACCTCGTGCACATTCACGGTACGCGTCGGCGGATTGGCGGCGAATTCCTTCGCGACCACCACATCATAGGGCAAATGCACGGTGCAACCGGCCTGATCCGCCGCATCCAGAATGGCGTTTGCCGTGTCCGTCAAATCATGTTCGCACAGCGACTTGCCAACATCCACTCCACGCGCGGCGAGGAAGGTATTGGCCATGCCACCACCGATGATGAGGTGATCGACGCGAGCGACCAAGTGCCGCAGCACATCGAGCTTGGACGAGACCTTGGCCCCACCCACCACGGCTGCAACCGGATGTTCCGGCTTGCCGAGCGCCTTTTCCAGCGCTTCAAGTTCCACCTGCATTGCGCGACCGGCAAAGGCCGGCAACTTATGGGCAAGACCCTCGGTCGAGCAATGGGCACGATGCGCCGCCGAGAAGGCGTCGTTGACATATAAATCGCCCAGCGCCGCCATCGCATCGGTCAGCGCCGGATCATTTTTTTCCTCGCCCTGATGGAAGCGGGTATTTTCCAGCACCGCAATCGCGCCATTCGGCAGCGCGGCCACGGCAGTTGCCGCCGCTGCACCCTGACAATCATCGATGAAACTCACCGCGCGGCCAAGCACCGCCGCCAGCGCCGGGGCAATCGGGGCCAGCGACATATCGTCGCGGCGTTCGCCCTTGGGGCGGCCAAAATGGGCGAGGACCAGCACCTTGGCGCCACGGTCGGAAAGTTCAGAAATAGTCTGAACAGTTGCGCGCAGACGCGTGTCATCACTGACTTTTCCGTCCTGCATCGGGACATTCAGGTCTTCGCGAACCAGCACACGCTGGCCGGTCAAATCACCCATATCGTCAAGTGTCTTGAAGCTGGTCATATGAACCTTTGAAGTTGAGACTGGTTGATAAGAAGAACCCCGACAGGATGGTTCCTGCCGGGGCTTTTCGTGTCAGCTTCAGATCAGCTTCGCCATCGCACCCGCGGTGTCGAGCATCCGGTTCGAGAAGCCCCATTCATTGTCGTACCACGACAAAACACGCACGAGCTTGCCGTCGATGACAGCGGTTTCGAGGCTGTCGATGGTCGACGAGGCCGGGCAATGATTATAGTCGATCGACACCAGCGGTTCGTCCGAATAGGCGAGCACGCCCTTCATCGCGCCTTCCGACGCCGCCTTGAGCAGCGCGTTGACTTCCTCGACCGAGGTGTCGCGCTTCGGCGTGAAGGTGAGGTCGACGACCGAAACGTTCGGGGTCGGGACGCGAATGGCCGAACCGTCGAGCTTGCCCTTCAGTTCCGGCAGCACTTCGCCGACCGCACGGGCAGCACCAGTGGTTGTCGGGATCATCGACATGCCGGCCGCGCGGGCGCGACGCATGTCGGAATGGATCTGATCGAGGATCTTCTGATCGTTGGTATAGGCGTGGATCGTGGTCATCAGGCCGCGTTCGATCCCGATGGCATCGTTCAGCACCTTGGCGAACGGGGCAAGGCAGTTGGTGGTGCACGACGCGTTCGACACGATCTTGTGATCGGCGGCCAGCTTGTCATGGTTCACGCCATAAACGACGGTCAGGTCAACACCCTTGGCCGGGGCCGAAATCAGCACGCGCTTGGCACCCGCATCGAGATGCTTCTGGCCACCTTCACGGTCGGCAAAAAAGCCAGTGCATTCGAGCGCGATGTCGATGCCGTTGGCGGCGTGCGGCAGCTTGGCCGGATCGCGTTCGGCAGTGACCTGAATGCGCTTGCCGTTAATGATGAGGTCGTTGCCATCGACTTCGACCGTGCCCGCGAACGGACCATGGACCGAGTCACGCTTGAACAGCAGTGCGTTCGACTTGGCATCGGCCAGATCGTTAATCGACACCAGTTCCAGACCGCAGTCCGGACGCTCAAGAATGGCGCGGGCGACGTTGCGACCGATACGCCCGAAACCGTTGATGGCAACCTTCGTCATGTGTAACTCCCTTTTAAAAATCAGAGCTTAGCTTCAATCTGCGGAACAATTTTCTCAACCGTCAGGCCGAAATGATCATAGAGCGCCTCAGCCGGAGCCGACGCGCCGAAGCTGTCGATCCCAAAGTTGAGACCATCCAGCCCGGTATGCACCTGCCAGCCCAGCGTGACCCCGGCCTCGATCGAAACCTTGAGCGCATCCGCCGGCAACAGGTCGGCGCGATAGGCCTTATCCTGTTCGGCGAACAATTCCCAACAGGGCATCGAAACCACATCGGCACCAATGCCCTTGGCTTCAAGCGCATCAGCGACATTGACGGCGATTTCGACTTCCGAACCGGTCGCCATCAACACCACCTTGCGGGCAGCCTTGGCGGTGCGCAAGCGATATGCCCCGCGTCCCGTCAGGTTCTCGCTGGCATCGGTGCGCAGTTGCGGCAAATTCTGACGGCTCAGCGCCAAGAGCGACGGGCCATGCTGGCGACCGATCGACAATGCCCAAGCTTCGGCCGTCTCAACCGCATCCGCCGGGCGGAACACGTTCAGGCCCGGAATCATGCGCAGGCTCATGACATGTTCAATCGGCTGGTGGGTCGGACCGTCTTCACCAAGGCCAATCGAGTCATGGGTCATGACATAGATCGACCGAGCGTGTTGCAGCGCAGACATGCGGATGGCGTTGCGGCAATAATCGCTGAACACCAGAAAAGTGCCGCCATAAGGAATAATCCCGCCATGCAGCGCCATGCCGTTCATCGCCGCCGACATGCCGAATTCACGAATGCCATAATAAAGATAACGGCCCGCATAATCATTGCGGCTGAATGGCGTGGTCGCCTTGGTCTTGGTGTTGTTCGACCCGGTAAGGTCCGCCGAGCCGCCGACCAGTTCCGGCACGCTGGCGGTCAAGGCTTCCAGCGCCATTTCCGACGCCTTGCGGGTCGCGACCTTGGCCGGGTTGGCGATCAGATTGTCGATATAGGCCTTGGCACCGGTATCGGCAGGCAGCTTGCCCGCCATCCGGCGTTCAAATTCGGCCTTGGCAGGCGACGCCGCGATGCGAGCTTCCCATGCCGCGCGGTCGGCAGCACCCTTGGCACCGATCCGGGCCCAGCCCTCGATAATGTCGGTCGGAATGACGAACGGGTCATGGCTCCAGCCCAACTCGGCGCGCGTCGCGGCCACTTCATCCTTGCCGAGCGGCGACCCATGGACGCCCGATGTGCCCTGCTTGTTCGGCGCACCCTTGCCGATGAAGGTGCGACACGCCACCAGCGACGGGCGCGGATCGGCGGCGGCTTCGGCCAGGGCGCGCGTGATATCGGCAAAGTCATGGCCATCACAGCTTACCGTGTGCCAGCCGGTCGCGGCATAGCGGGCCAACACGTCCTCGCTCGACGACAGTTCGACCGCGCCATCGATGGTGATGCGATTGTCATCCCACAGCACGTTCATGCGACCAAGGCCCAGATGGCCAGCAAGGCCAATGGCTTCGTGGTTGATGCCTTCCATCAAGCAGCCATCACCCGCAATCACCCATGTGCGGTGATCAACAATCTCGTCGCCGAACACGGCGTTCAAATGACGTTCCGCAATCGCCATGCCGACCGCGGTGGCCAGGCCCTGACCCAGCGGGCCAGTCGTGGTTTCGACACCGGGCAGTTCATGGGCTTCCGGATGGCCGGCGCACGGGCTGCCGAGTTGGCGGAAATTCCGGATGTCGTCCATCGTCGGCTTTTCATAGCCGGTCAGGTTCAACAGCGCATAGATCAGCATCGAGCCATGACCCGCCGACAGCACGAACCGGTCGCGGTCGGCCCAATTCGGGGCCTTGGGATCGAATTTAAGAAAATCGCTAAACAAGACCGTTGCCACATCCGCCATCCCCATCGGCATGCCCGGATGGCCGGAATTGGCGGCCTGAACCGCGTCCATAGCGAGAACGCGAAGGGCATTTGCAAGTTGCGTGGCAGCGACAGTCATGTTTTTTCCTGACATTATTCAGTAAGGACCAACCGAGTCGTTTGGGCCGGTCCGCGCGCGTTCCATGTCTGCAATCGCCGCAATCGTCAACCGCTGCGATGGAGAGCGATGGGAGTTGTGATCAAGCCTTTGCATCCCGAACGTAAATCTTTAAGGCTCCAATCATGTCTGACGTCATGACCCGAATTACCACCGCCCTGAACCGGATTGAGGCTAGGCTGCACCAGCCCAAGGCACCGCCTGTCGATATCGACGCGGTAGTTGCGCCGCTGCGGGCCCAGCACGAACAACTGCGCGGTCAGGTCGCAACCGCCATCGCCGAGATCGATGCCCTGATCCACAGCGCGGAGACCCACTGATGGCGAGCGTCACCTTACCCATTGCCGGTCGTCAATATACCGTCGGCTGCCAGTCCGGCGAGGAAAGCCGCCTGATCGACCTTGCGCGCATGGTCGACGACAAGGCGCGCAAATCGGTCGAAATTCTTGGCGGCGACACGACGGAAGTCCGCCGTCTGCTGTTTGCGGCGCTGTTGCTGGCGGATGCCCTGTCCGATGCGCAGACCGCCTTGGCCAAACATGCCCAGCCCGCACTACCCCTTGACCCAGTGATGTTGGCCGTCGAACCTGCAGCCAATCAGGCTGAACTCGACCAATTGGCAGTTCGTCTCGAACGACTGGCCGAAATGCTTGAGCGTCAGCCTTAGGCCGTGTATAGACAAGGAGACGGGTGCTGCCCGGTACGAGCTCAGCAATAATCCCTGAGGCGATTCACATTCCTAGGGGGCTGTCCCTGACCAGGTCTTGGCCTGACTTACATGGTCCCCACCTGATGCTTTTGGCGTCAGAGGATATTCCGGCAAACGGCCATGGCGGCCCCGTTACCTTCATTGGCCATGACTGACGACCCCAAAACCACCCTGCGGCAGCAACTGCGGGCACGTCGCCGGGCGCACGCCGAAGCGCTGGGCGCTATAGGCTGCACGGCCATGGCACAGGACGCCGCACAGCGCCTCCGCCCCTTATGGCAAGCGGGCCGGATCGTCGTCGGCTATGTCGCAACAAATGGCGAGATCAGCGCCCTGCCCTGTCTATCCGCCGCCGCTGCCGCTGGATGCGTGACCGGACTGGGATGGATCGGCGACACGCCGGATTCGATGGTCTTTCGGCAATGGACGCCCGGTGCTGCATTGGCGGAAGGTGCGTTCGGCGTCCGGCAACCCATGGCCGATGCCGCCGTGATGGCGCCCGATATCATCCTGACCCCGCTCGTCGGCTTCGATGCCGACCGGAACCGCCTTGGCCAAGGTGGCGGCTTCTATGATCGCATTTTCCTGCGTCACCCCTTGGCGCGCCGGATCGGGCTTGCATGGGCGATCCAGCAATGCGACAGCCTCCCGCTCGATCCGTGGGACCAACCCCTGGATGTGATCGCCACGGAAGCGCAATTGTTCGGAGAATTGACCCCATGACCCCAAGCTGGCGCAAACCCGCAGGCATGTTCATTATCCTTGGCCTGATAACGCTGATGGCATGGCTGGTGGGGAGCGTTTCCGACATTATCGGGGCATGGCATTGGGCACTCCAAATCCCGGTCTATGTCATCGCCGGGATCATCTGGATCATGCCGCTGAAACCCCTGCTGCGCTGGATGGAAACCGGCCGCTGGCGCTGAATTTCAGCTTCGAATAAATTTCAGGAAAATCTTCCAAGTCACAGATATAACGCCACTTATCATGAAGTGGCGCGAGTGACGGGGCTCGAACCCGCGACCTCCGGCGTGACAGGCCGGCGCTCTAACCAACTGAGCTACACCCGCATGCTGCGCATGGCGTGACGGGGCAATTACGGGCGCGGGCAAAGACTGTCAAGCAGCCAATGTGAGAAAAATTCCCCGGTCCGGACCACCCCGGACGGGGCGTCCAAAGAGGCCCGGCAACCCAATGTGGACACCCCGCCCGGCGAACATGTTTACCGACTTTTTTGCCATGAGCGGCGCAATGATCCGGCCTGCTCGCCGTAACAGTCGCTGACCCAATTGTTCAGCGTCCGAGAGCGTCCATGTGTTGCATCCGTTGCGTCAATGTCGAGCCGTTACGCAAGCCCGCCTTCACCGGTCTGGGGCTGCTGGTGCTCGCCACCGGGACGATGGCCGCGCACGCAACCGGCACCATCGCGGGCACCAAGATCGAGAGTGTTGCCACCGCAAGTTACAGCGCGATGGGCAGCGAGCGTTTATCGGTGCGATCCGCTGTGTCGTCGTTCCGGGTCGATGAAATGCTGGATGTCACCGTGGTGAACAGCGATCCCGGCGATATCTTGGCCGCAGCCGGAGCCGAAGGCGCGGCGCTGGGCTTCGACATCACCAATAATGGCAATGGGCAGGAACAGTTCAGCCTGACGACCGTCACCGCGCTGGGACAGGATGATTTCGACCCGCAGGCCCCTTCGATCTATCTCGATCACAATGGCAATGGCGTGTTCGAGCCTGCAATCGACGCCCTGTACGTTCCCGGCGCCAATGATCCGGCGCTTGGCCCTGATCAGACGTTACGGGTCTTTGTCCTCGCCGCGATCCCCGACGAGGCGCAAGATGGGCAGAATGGGCGGCTCGACCTCCAAGCCACTGCCGTCACCTTAAGCGGCACGGCGGGCCTGTCCGCCGCAGGCGCGGGTGATGACGGGGTCTTTGCCGTGGTCGGGCCGAGTGGCGCGACCGCCAGCAGCAGCGGCCGATATGAAGCCAGCGCCGCCGCCCTCGCCTTCACCAAGACCGCAACCATCCTGGATGCCAGCGGCAGCCAGTCACCAGCCCCCCACGCCATCATTACCTTTGCGCTGCGGGCTGTCGTTACCGGCTCGGGCAAGCTGGATGCGCTTGTCCTGACCGATCCGGTGCCGGCAGGCACCAGCTATGTCCCCAACAGCATCCATCTCGACGGCATCGCGCAAAGCGATGCGCCCGACGGCGATGCCGCCACCCTTGCCGACAATATCGTGACGATCAACCTCGGCAGTGTGCCGGGGGGCACGACCCGCCTCGCCACCTTCCAGGTTCGCATTCAGTAACGGAGTAGCATGCGATGAAGACCCTTCTTTCCCTGCTCGCCGCGTTGTTGCCAGCGCCAGCCGTTCTGGCGGCTGGCAATGTCGCGCTGGAGAGCAAAATATTTGTCGAAAAGACGGTGCAGGATGCGCATGGCGCGCCCCGTATCGTGCTCCAGCCCCCCGCGCTGGTGGTCCCGGGCGAACAATTGGTGTTCGTGCTCGATTATAGCAATCGCGGCAATGCGCCGGCGACCAACTTCACCGTCACCAACCCGCTGCCGCACGACATCACCTTTACCGATGCTGCAGACGCGGGTGCCGAGCTGTCGGTCGATGGCGGCAAGAGCTGGGGGCAGCTTGCGGTGCTGACCGTCCCCGGCAGCGATGGCAAGCGGCGTGCCGCGCGTCCCACCGATGTCACCCATATTCGCTGGGTGCTTAAACAACCCGTGGCCGTTGGTGAAAGCGGCCGCCTCACGTTCCGCGGCACCGTCCGCTGATCCCTGAAGTCCTGCCCGTCTCCGTCGGCCGATCCACCGGCGGAAGGGTCAACACGCACAAGGAAGAGAGACCATGAAACAGACTAAAACACTCTCCGCCGTTAGCGCCCTTGCCATGTTGGCAATGGGAAGCGGCGCAGCACAGGCCGCGGGCACCACCTCCGGCACGACGATTTCAAACTCGGTAAGCGTCGCCTATCAGGTGGGCGGCGTCGATCAGATCCCGGTGACGGGTTCTGACAGCTTCACCATCGACCGCAAGATCGCGCTCACCATCGCCGAAACCAATTCCAACACCACCTATGTTTCGCCCGGTCAGGTCAATGTCGCCGTGGCCTTTTCCGTCACCAATAATTCCAACACGGCGATTGATATCGCGCTCTCTGCCACGCAGCTATCGGGCGGCGCGGCAGCCCATGGCGGAACCGATAATTTCGACGTCAGCAACTTCGCGCTCTACAAGGACGTGAACGGCAACGGCCTCTATGACGCGGGCACGGATACCGCGATCAGCTATGCTGATGAACTGGCGGCAGATAGCTCGATCCAGGTCATTGCCGTTGGCACGATCGGCCTGAGCCAGGTCACTAACGATGTCGCCGCCGTGGTGTTGACCGGCGTGGCGCGGGAAGCGGGCAGCGCCAGCTCGCTTGGCAACGTCATTACAGCCACATCGGGCGCGAACACGACGGCGGTTGATACGGTGCTGGCGGATGCATCGGGTGAAAGCGGCGACGTCGCCTATGACGGCATGCATAGCGACATGGACGATTTCACCGTGCTCGCCGCCACGCTCACAATCATCAAGACCAGCAGCGTTATCAGCGACCCGGTCAACAACACCAACGACCCGAAAATAATTCCGGGTGCGGTGGTCGAACAGTGCATCGCGGTGTCAAACGCAGCAGATGGCGCGTCTGCCGAAAGCGTGACCGTCACTGAAACCGTGCCGGGTGATACGACCCCGGTGCTGGGCAGCTATGGTGTCTATGAAGAAACCTCGGTGACCGGCACCGGAGCCGCAATGACGTGCAGCAATGACGGCACGCAGGATCTGAGCGCGGCATCCGGCAATACCGTGACGGGCACGCTCGGCAGTATCGCGCCGGGCGCGGCCAAGGGCATGCGCTTCCGCGTCACCATCCAGTAACCGGAAGGAGGACCGGCACGCCGTTCCCCAACGGCGTGCCGGTCATCTCGCCCATGCAGCCACGCGCTTATCAACTGGTCCGGATCGTCTTGTCGGCGGTCATGGCGGCGACGATTGTCGTTCTGCCATGGGCGGCACCGGCTATTGGTCAGCAGGCCATCATCACCAACACGGCCACCGCCCGCTGGACGGTGGGGCACAGCACGCGCACCTTGGCGTCAAACACCCTTGATATCGGCATCGATTATAGCGCGCCGCTGCCACAGGTGCAGTTTTACGGCTTCAGTACCTCCAGCCGGGGGACGCTGGCCCTGCCCTTGCCTGCCAATAGCTGTGCCACCCCGCCGGATGGCATGTCAGGCTTGGGCAGCGTGTGGTCAGCCATGGCGCTTGATCCCGCCCAAGTCGATCCGGTGAGCGCCATTCATGCGGGACAGCCCTTGATCGTAGTGATCGACGATGCGACGGAAAATCTCGATCCGACCCGGCGCGAAACCGTGTCGACGACGATTTCCAGCCCATCGGGCGACCGCGAAACACTGCTCTTGCAGGAAACCGCGATTGATAGTGGCCGGTTTGCCGGGGCGATCTTGACGATCATCGCGTCCAATACCGCCGCGCCGGAAAACTGCCGCTTTTCGGTCCAGTCGGATGAAAGCCCAAGCATGACGCTGGAAAATGGCGAAACCGTGCAGAATCTCGGCAAGCAGCCGGTCAGCGTGCTGATCGACCCATTCGGCATGACATTCGACAGCAATACCGGCGACAGCCTGGATGGCGCGCGCGTCACCCTGTTGGACGATGCAACCGGCCTGCCTGCCGAGGTGTTCGGCGATGATGGTTCCTCGCGCTACCCGTCATCGATGACCACGGGTGAAACCGTGACCGATAGCAGCGGCACAATCTATCCGCATGGCAAGGGCGATTATCGTTTCCCGCTCGTCCGCCCGGGCCATTACCGGCTCAAGGTCGACGCACCATCCACCCATGCCGCGCCATCCGAACTCGGCCCGGCTGAACTTGCGCGGCTGCGGCGCCCCGACAATGGCGAATCCTTTGCCATCACGGGCGCGAGCTATGGTGCGGCCTTTCCGGTGCTGACTCCTTCGCCGGTGCGGGTCGATATTCCGCTTGATCGTCTCGCGGGCGCGCTGACGCTGTCGAAAGTCGCCAACATCACCACCGCCTTGCCGGGCGATGTGGTGGCCTATCGCCTGAAAATCGGCAGCGCCAACCGGGACGCTGGAACTGGCCCGCTAACCCTGACCGACCATTTGCCTGAAAAGATGCGGCTGCGGCCCGGCACCGTGCATTATGTCCGCGATAATGCACCGGTCCCGGTCAACACGACCATCAGCCGCGACGGTCGCGATCTGACGGTGCAGATACCGCGGCTGGGCATCGGCCAATCGGGCATGCTGAGCTATTTGCTGGAAATACGCCCCGATGCCCGGCCGGGCGATGCCCTCAACCGCGCCCGACTTGTGGACAGTCGCGGCGCGACCAGCCCGATTGCCGATGCGGTGGTCACGATCCGCCGCGACGAAATTGCCGACCGCATCACCATCATCGGCCGGATCGTGGATGGTGGCTGCGCGACCGATCCGACCAAGGCGGCGGGGGTCGCGAATGTGCGCGTGATGCTGGAGGATGGCACCTATACGGTGAGCGACGCCGACGGGCGTTATCACTTCGCGGGTGTGCGGTCCGGGCTGCATGTCGTGCAACTCGATACCAACTCGCTGCCAGCAGATCGCGCGCCAATCGACTGTGCCCGCGACACGCGATCCGGCGGCAGTGCGATTTCACATTTCGTCGAGGGCAGCGGCGGCATGCTCAAAAACGTCGATTTCCGGTTGGTCGAGGCAGCGACCGGCGCGGTCGCGACCAGCGACCAGACGTTGGCCCCCACCGCACCCAGCGATTCAGACGCGGCAGGCGGCGGACGGGACTGGATGGCCGGGCTGCAACCCGGCATTGATTGGCTGTTCCCCGAGCTGGATCATAACCCGCGTTCGCCTGCGGTGCGCGTCGTCATCAAACATGGACCGGAGCAGCACGTTCGGCTCGCCTTGAATGGCAAGCCGGTCGATCCCGTTACCTTTGAGGGCACCAAGCAAAGCGAGGACGGCAGCATTGTCGTTAGCGGCTGGCGCGCCGTCCCGATCCGGGAGCGCAACAACCAGTTGAGCGCCGAAATCATCGCCGCCGATGGCCGGATCATCGCGCGACTGGAACGCGACGTCCATTTCGCGGCCAGCCCGCTCAAGGCGGAATTGCTCCCGGCCCAATCGCGGCTGGTGGCAGATGGCATCCATCGTCCGATGATCGCGCTGCGCCTGACGGACCGCGACGGTCGGCCGGTCCGCCATGGCATGGTCGGCGATTTCTCGGTCCCGGCACCTTATTTCCCGGCGATGGAAGCCGATGCGCAAGCCGCGCGCCAACTTGCCGGGCTGGAACGCGCCCATCCGGTATGGCGTGTCATCGGTGATGAGGGTGTCGCCTATATCGAACTGGAACCGACCACAACGAGCGGCACGCTCACCCTCACCTTGCCATTTCGCGATGGGAAAGTGACCCGCAACCAGCGGCTGGAAGCCTGGCTCGATCCCGGCAACCGGCCGTGGACCATTGTCGGCTTTGCCGCAGGGACAGCCGGGTTCAATACCTTGTCCGGTCGGATGGAAGATCTGCCACGCACCGGCAAACGCTGGCAACGCGATGCCCGGCTCGCCCTTTATGCCAAGGGGCGGATCAAGGGAAAATGGCTGATGACGCTCGCCTATGATAGCGACCGTAAACGCAGCGAAACCACCTTTGGGGGGCTATTCGATCCCCATGCCTATTACACCATCTATGCCGATGGGTCGGAACAACGCGCCGATGCGGCCAGTGTCCGCAAGCTTTACCTCCGCCTCGAACGCCCGCAATTTTATGCGCTGTTCGGTGATTATGCGACGGCCATCGATCAACCGATGCTCGCGCGTTATGTCCGGGGGCTCAACGGGCTCAAGTCGGAATATCGCGGCCAGCGTCTCGCGGCGACCGCCTTTGCCGCCGATCAGCCCAGTAGCCACCGACGCGAAGACCTGCCGGGTAATGGCACCAGCGGCCCCTATGGGCTGGCCAGCCGGCATATCCGGATCAATTCCGAGCAGGTGATGATCGAGGTGCGCGACCGGCTGCGGCCAGAACAGGTCAGCGCTAGCCGGATGCTGACCCGCCATATCGACTATGACATGGATTATGCCACCGGGACGCTCCGCTTCAGCGAACCGATCCTAAGCCGCAGCCCAGAGCTTGATCCGCAATATATCGTGATCGACTATGAAGTGGATGGCACCGCCATGCGTCATCTCAATGCCGGTGGTCGCGTCGCGTTGACCTCGCGAGACCGACGACTCACGCTCGGCACAACAGCACTGCGCGATGAAGACGATGTTCGCCAGTCACGGCTCGGCAGTGTCGACCTGCGTTACCGCCCGAGCGATGGCACCGAACTCCGGGCAGAAGTCGCGGCAAGCGACACCGCCACCCAGAACGGGCCACCTCGCGCCAGTGATGGCACGGCGACCGCTTGGCGCGTCGAAGCAGAACATCATGGCCCACGGGTCGACCTGCTCGCTTATGCTGGTGAACAGCAGCCCGGCTTTGGCCTCGGCCAGCAGGACATGGGCGACAGCGGCATGCGCCGGGTTGGCGCAGAGGGGCGATGGCGGGTTGCCCCGCAACTTGCTTTATCCGCCAAGGTCTGGCTGGAGGATGATCTCGTCACCGGCGACCGCCGCCGCGCGGGTGAGGCGTTGATCGAACGCGACGGGCCAAGGACCGATTTGAAATTCGGCACCGTTCTTGCCGAAGACCTGCTCGCCGACGGCACGATCCGTCGCAGCCGGCTTGGTAAGTTGGGCGTCAACCATCGCTTGTTCGACAACCGGCTGGAAATCGACGGCCAGAGCGAATTTTCACTCTATGGTCAGGATCGCAGCCTCGACTTTCCCGACCGCCATCGGGTCACCGCCCGCCTTGCCGTCACCAAGGGCGTGACGTTGGTTGGCGGCTATGAAATATCGCATGGCGCATTGATCGACGCCCGTACCGCGCGGCTTGGTTTCGACCTGCTGCCATGGGCTGGCGGGCGGATCACCGCCAGCGCGAACCGTCAACAGATCAGCGAATATGGCCCGCGCAGCTTTGCCGCTTACGGCCTTGCCCAATCGCTGATCCTCAATGACCATTGGACCATTGATGCGGCACTCGATGGCAACCGCACATTGGCCGGGATGGATTCCGCCAGCCTGCTCGCGTCATCCGATGCGGCACGCGGTGATCGCCCCTTGTTGCGCGACATGCGCATTGCCGAGGACTTCACCGCCCTATCGGCAGGGGCGACCTGGCGCGCCACGCGTTGGAGCTGGACCGGGCGCGCGCAATATCGCCGGGGTGATCAAAGCATCCGGCGCGGATTGACCAGCGGCCTGTTGCGCGAACTGGGCGAAGGCCGGGCGATTGGCGCGGCGCTGTCTCTTGAACGAGCGCGGACGCGCGATGGGGGCTATATGCGCACGACCTCGCTCGCGCTCTCTTGGGCGCACCGCCCGATGGGCAGCCGCTGGGCGTGGCTCGACAAGCTGGAATATCGTGACGATGCCAATCGCATGGGTGATAGCGGCGAACCCCTGCCCGGCGGCGATAGCTGGACGCCGCCTGACGGCAATCACAGTCGTCGGCTGATCAACAGCCTATCGCTCAACTGGTCGCCTTTGTCGCGGCAAGACGGCGATTATCTCGATCGCTCGGAACTCTCGCTATTTCTCGGCACGCGCTATGCGTCCAGCCGCTATGGGGCGGATGTGGTCGCAGGCTGGAGCCAGTTGCTCGGCCTTGATGCGCGGTTTGACATTACCGACAGGGTCGATCTCGGCGGTAGCCTGAGCTGGCGCACCAGCATCGGCTATCGCGCGCAATATCTCGCCCTTGGCCCGCAAATCGGCATTCGGCCCTTTGACAATGGCTGGATCACCATCGGCTATAATCTGACCGGCTTTTCCGACCGGGACTTTGAAGACAGCCGCTACACCCGCGCCGGATTGTTCATCACGACCCGGCTAAAATTCGATCAGACCAGCTTTGCTGCATTGGGGTTGATCCGGTGATGAGCATAAGAGATTCTTCGGCGCGCTTGGTCGCACGGCTCGGCAGATGGGTGGCCGCCTTGGCGCTGGCCATTTTGATGCTCGCGCCATGCACACCCGCCACCGCCAGCTTCAGGAGCGGGCCGACATGGTGGGATCCGGGCACCGTCGGCAGCGCGCCCGATTGGCATTATCGCATCAGCGTGTCGATCCCGACCGGCACAGCAATTGGCACCAAGATCAAGCTGGATTTCGATACCGCAACCCAATTGGCCAAGCTGGGCGTGAGCGGCACGCTCGACGTCAACAGCATCCGCGTCGTGCGCTCAACCGCTGTCCAAGCGGCCCAGCAGTCCTTTGATGACGCCACCTATGGCGGCACGACAGACAGCACCGGCAATGGGCGCGGCGAAATACGGTTCGTGACCGAAGACGCGGGTGCGGCCACCTATCAGGTCTATTTCGACATTACCGCAAATGGCACCAAGACCGCGATCACCCAAAGCAGCATCACCGGCAGTTTCGGCAGCGCGACGCTCGGTACACCGACCGCGTTCGGCATTTATTGGTCAACGCCAAATGGGACCGATACCCGCACCATCGGCTATGCCTTGCCGATGCTTGTCAAGGTAGATGCCAGTCCGCTGAGCGTTACAGCCAGTGTCTATGATGAGACCGGCACGTTAAAGGCCTCAGGCATTCAATTGTACAATGACGGCACCCATGGCGATGCGACCGCCAATGATGCGAGTTGGACCAATACCGGCGCCTATAGCGATAGCCCGACCTATACCATCCCGCTTGGCACCACCCCGGCGAACTGGATGGTGCGCGCCTTCGGTAAGGATGGCAGCACCAGCACCATCGGCGCCAGCAACGGCCTGATCCGGATCAATGGATCGACGGGCACCGCCGAAACACGCACCAACTTTCTCAACGTCGATGAAACCTATTTCCGCGTCAACGGCGCGCGGGTCGTTACCTCTCTCATCCAGACAATCGTGAGTGATCCCGTCAATGGCACCAGCGGTAACCAGAAAATCATTCCCGGCACGCGCGTGCGCTATTGTCGCGCGCTGTCGAACACCCAGGGCGCAACGGCAGAAAATCTGGCGCTTACCGTTAATCTTTCGAGCAAATGGACCTATATCACCGGCACCTTGCGCTCCGGCGCAAACTGCGTGGTCATAAACACCGTCGAAGATGAGGATGCGGTCGGCAGCGACGATAGCGACGGCATGGGGCTCAGTTACAGTAGCAGCGTGGTGGCGTTCACCGTCTCCACGCTCGCGCCGAGTGCCAGCGCCGCAATGCAATTTGAGGCGATCATCAACTAAGGGCGCGGAAATTATGCGCTAGCTGCTGACGCGCAGCCGATCACCGCCTATACCGGCAGCAATTTCTTGTAACGGAAAGTGCCGATGACCGATCACGCCGCCCGCCTTGCCCTGCTCCGCGCTGAACTCGCGACCCGCCAACTTGATGGTTTTGTCGTGCCGTTAAGCGATGAACATATGAGCGAATATGTCGGCGGCTATGCCCAACGGCTGGCATGGCTCACGGGCTTTGGTGGCTCGGCCGGCGCGGCAGTGGTGTTGGCCGACAAGGCCGCGATGTTCGTCGATGGGCGCTACACGCTGCAAGTGCGCGATCAGGTCGATGGCGCCCATTGGTCCTATGAATCCGTGCCACAGACCAGCACCGCCGAATGGCTGAAGACCCATGCGCCGCAAGGGGCCCGGATCGGCTATGATGCGTGGCTGCATAGCAAGCCATGGGTGCAGGCGGCAACGCGTGCGTTGGATGAACGCGAGGCGCAACTGGTCGCGGTCACCACCAACCCGATTGACAGCATCTGGACCGACCGGCCCGCGCCCTCATCCGCCCCGGTCGATGTGCATCCGGAGAGCTTCGCGGGCCAGCCCGCGACCGCCAAGCGCGCGGCGATTGCCGAATGGCTCAAGGGCAAAAAGGCCGATGCCACCATCTTAACGGCGCTCGATTCCATTGCTTGGGCGTTCAACATCCGGGGCAGCGATGTCGAGCGCACCCCGGTCACCCTCGCTTTTGCGATGATCTGGCAGGATGAGACCGCCGACCTATTCGTCGCGCCGGAGAAAATCACCGACGCCGTGCGTGCCCATCTCGGCGCTGCGGTGCGGCTGCATCCCTATGCCGGTTTCGGCGATGCGCTCGGCTGGCTTGCGGGCAAGACCGTGGCCGTCGACCCCGAACGCTCGGTATCATCTATTTTCAATCTGTTACAGGCGGTGGATAGCACGATCATTGAGGATCGAGACCCCGTCATCCTGCCCAAGGCGGTGAAAAACGAGGTAGAAATCGCCGGCACCCGCGCCGCCCATCGCCGCGATGGCGCCGCGCTCAGCCGCTTTCTCCATTGGCTCGCGCAACACGGGCCAAGCGGGGGCGAAACCGAGCTTTCCGCTTCCGATCAATTGGAAGAATTTCGCAAACAAGCCCAGCAGCTTGTTGATCTTAGCTTCGACACGATATCAGGTTCTGGTCCCAATGGGGCAATTGTCCATTACCGGGTGAGTGAAGCAACCAACCGGCCGATTGAACCGGGCACGCTCTATCTCGTCGACAGCGGCGGCCAATATCGCGACGGCACGACCGATGTCACCCGCACCATCGCCATCGGCCCGGTGCCAGACGAGATGAAGCGCCGCTTCACGCTGGTGCTTAAGGGCCATATCGCGCTTGCCCGCGCCCGCTTTCCCAAGGGCACGCGCGGCAGCCAGCTCGACGTGCTGGCCCGCCAGTTCCTCTGGGGCGAGGGGTTGGATTATGCCCATGGCACCGGTCATGGCGTGGGCAGCTTCCTGTCGGTTCACGAAGGCCCGCAGCGTATCGCCACCGTACTGACCGGGGATGAGCCACTTCAGCCCGGGATGATCGTGTCCAATGAGCCGGGCTATTACAAAACCGGCGGCTATGGCATCCGCATCGAAAATCTGGTGCTGGTGATCGAGGACCAGCGCGCGGGCGAGGAAAAGGACATGCTCGCCTTTGAAACCCTCACCCTCGCCCCCATCGACCGCTACGCTATCGCGCCAGAATTGCTGGATGCCGGGGAGCGGGCATGGCTCGACGCCTATCATCGTCGAGTCTTGGCCGAGATTGGGCCGCAAGTCGATGATAAGGCGCGGCAATGGTTAGAAACCGCCTGCGCCGCGATCTGAACGTTCATTGCCGCCGTCCCGGCCCCGCCATTCGTCATGCTGAACGCGGCTCAGCATCTCTCCCCACCCCTGCCCAACCCACCGCCTGAAACAAGTTCAGCATGGCGAAAAGAACGTGCTACACAGCAAGAAACCCTTGAGGGGCAGTTGAGGAGATATCGTCATGAACAAATGGGTTATGGGGCTCACCGCCGTTGCCGCACTGACGGGCATTGGCGGCGTCGTCTGGGCGCAGCTTCGGCCGTCGGCAACCCCGGTCTTGGCGGATGCCGCCAGTAAAACGGCTTGGGATTTCAACCTCACCGCCATCGACGGCACACCAATGCCGATGAGCCAATTTAAGGGCAAGGTCGTGCTGCTCGTCAACACCGCCAGCTTCTGCGGCTATACCCCGCAATATGACGGGCTCCAGAAACTGCACATCGCCTATGAGGCTAAGGGTTTCACCGTGGTTGGCGTGCCTTCCGGCAATTTCCTCGATCAGGAATATAAGTCCAACAAGGACATCTCGACATTCTGCAAGGCCAAGTTCGGCATCCGTTTCCCGCTCGCCGAACGCGGTGCGGTGGTGGGGGCAAAGGCGATCCCGATCTATCGCTGGGCTGCCACTATTTTGGGGCAGGACAATCGGCCAAAATGGAATTTCCACAAATATCTGATTGGCCGCGATGGCAAGCTCATCCGCGCCTTCGGCACCAAGGTCGAACCCATGTCACCCGACGTCGTGCAGGCGGTGCAAAAGGCGCTGGGGTAAACGGGTAAGACCCCCGCCCACCAGTTTCAGGGACGAGCGCCGAACCGTGCGGCCAGCTTTGGTCCCATCAGGCCCAGCGCGAGGCCGCCCAGCACCAGGGCGGCCGCCAGCAGTTTCCATGATTGCATCGGTTCATGCAGCACCAGCGCCGAGGTCAGCATCCCGAACACCGGGACCAGCAACGACATCGGCGCGATGGTCGCCGCCGGGTGGCGGGATAATAGCCATGCCCAGATGCCATAGCCGAAAATCGCATTGGCGAAGGCCTGCCAGAACACCGAACTCCAGCCGATCCATGTCGCATTGGTCATGGACTGGATAACCACGCCCCAGCCCTCTCCTAGCACCGCCGCCAACATCAACGGCGGGAAAGAAAAGAGGCTCCCCCACACGACATAAGCGAGCATATCGACCTGCCCGGCGGCGCGCGAGACCATGTTGGCGACCGACCAACACATCGCCGCACCAAGGATCATGGCGACGCCCGGCACCGTCGTCTGGCCATCGCGATGCACCAAAATGACCGCCACGCCCGCCGCCGCCAGCAGGATCGCGAGCCACTGCATCGGCCGAACATGTTCACGGGTGAGGACAACCGCCAATAAAACGGTGAAAATCGCCTGTGTCTGGATCACCAGCGAGGCAAGGCCGGGGCTGATGAAGCGCGTCATCGCGAAGAACATCAGGCCAAATTGGCCAAGGCCGATCAACACGCCATAAGCGGCAAGGTTCGACCAAGCGACCGCCGGGCGTCGCACAAATAAGGCGACCGGGAAGAAGGCAAACAGGAAACGGAGTGCAGCCAGCACCAGCGGCGGGAATTCCTGCAGCGCCAGCGCGGTGATCGTGAAATTGGTACCCCAGATCGCCATGACCAGAACGGCGAGCAGCAAATGCTGCCAAGATACCGTCATGGTCATGGCTTTTTCTCCGGGATCAGGCCGCCTTGGCGCGGCTGGCCTTTTTACGTTCG
This sequence comes from uncultured Sphingomonadales bacterium, assembly GCA_903821605.1. Taxonomy (GTDB): domain Bacteria; phylum Pseudomonadota; class Alphaproteobacteria; order Sphingomonadales; family Sphingomonadaceae; genus Alteraquisediminimonas. The sequence continues at coordinate 353,915 of CAIJLZ010000013.1, forward strand.
TGCGGATCAAGGTGACGCTTGCGCAAGCGGATCGACTTCGGCGTCACTTCCACCAATTCATCGTCATCAATATAGGCAATCGCCTGTTCCAGCGTCAGACGCCAAGGCGGCGTCAGGCGGATGGCATCGTCCTTGCCGCCCGATGCGCGGAAGTTGGTGAGCTGCTTTGCCTTCATCGGGTTGACTTCAAGGTCGTCCGTCTTGGCATTTTCACCAACGATCATGCCTTCGTACAGCGCTTCGCCCGGTGCCACCATCAAGATGCCGCGATCTTCGAGCGGGCCGAGCGCATAGGCATTGGCCTCGCCCGCACCGTTGGAGATCAGCACGCCATTCTTACGGCCTTCGATCACGCCCTTATAGGGGCCATATTTCTCGAACAGGCGGTTCATGATGCCGGTACCACGGGTATCCGAGAGGAATTCACCGTGATAGCCGATCAGGCCGCGTGACGGGGCCGAGAAGGTGATGCGGGTCTTGCCACCGCCCGACGGACGCATATCGGTCAGTTCGGCCTTGCGGATCGCCATTTTCTCGACAACCGTGCCCGAATATTCTTCGTCCACGTCGATCACGACGGTTTCATAAGGTTCTTCGCGACCGTTCGGGCCTTCGGTAAACAGCACGCGCGGACGCGAAATGCCGAGTTCAAAGCCTTCACGACGCATGGTTTCGATCAACACGCCGAGCTGAAGTTCGCCACGGCCAGCCACTTCGAAGCTGTCCTTGTCGTCGCTTTCGGTGACCTTGATCGCGACGTTGCTCTCCGCTTCACGGAACAGGCGGTCGCGGATCATGCGGCTGGTGACCTTGGTGCCTTCGCGACCGGCCATCGGCGAATCGTTCACAGCAAAGCGCATCGACAGCGTCGGCGGATCGATCGGCTGGGCCTGAAGTGGCTCGGTCACGCTGGTGTCGGCGATCGTGTTGGCGACCGTCGCGGTGGTCAGGCCGGCAATCGAGATGATGTCACCGGCACGGGCTTCATCAACCGGCACGCGTTCAAGACCACGGAAGGCGAGGATCTTCGACGCACGGCCAGTTTCGATCACATTGCCGTCGCTATCGAGCGCATGGACCGGCATGTTGGTCTTGATCGTGCCCGACGCCACGAGACCGGTCAGGATGCGGCCAAGGAAATTGTCGCGATCCAGCAGGGTCACAAGGAATTTGAACGGCGCGTCAGGATCGACCTTTGGGGCCGAAACATGGCTGACGATGGTCTCGAACATCGGCGTCAGCGTGCCCGAACGCGCGCTCGCGTCAAGCGAGGCATAGCCATTACGGCCCGAGGCGAACAACACCGGGAAATCGAGCTGTTCATCGGAAGCTTCCAATGAGACGAAGAGATCGAACACTTCATCCAGCACTTCCTGAATGCGTTCGTCCGGACGGTCGACCTTGTTGACGACGACGATCGGCTTCAGGCCGAGCGCCAGCGCCTTGCCGGTCACAAACTTGGTCTGCGGCATCGCGCCTTCCGAGGCGTCCACCAGCAGGATCACACCATCGACCATCGACAAGATGCGCTCGACTTCGCCGCCAAAGTCGGCGTGGCCGGGCGTGTCGACGATATTGATGCGGGTGCCTTCCCAATCGATCGAGGTGCACTTCGCCAAAATAGTGATCCCGCGCTCCTTTTCGAGATCGTTGGAATCCATCGCGCGTTCTTCGATGCGCTGGTTGTCGCGGAAGGTACCCGACTGACGGAACAGCTGGTCAACGAGGGTGGTCTTGCCATGATCGACGTGGGCGATGATGGCGATATTGCGCAATGACATTTGAAGCGAGCCTTATGACATCTGGAGTGGCAGCGACCCTTCATGAGGCAAGGAGCGCATCTTTGGCCGCGCCCCTAGCTGATTTTGTGCATTGCGGCAAGCGTTGCATTTCGTTCCGCAGCCCGGCAATAGCCAAAACATGCCCATTTATTGTGATGAGAGCGGCGGCGTGTCGGCAGGTGTGATGACGCTGGCGGCTGTCCACATCGCGGATGGCAATAGCGAGAAATTGCTTGGTCGCTACCGGACCATCACCGGGCTGCATGGCGAACTCAAGGGCAGCCGCATCGACTATACCGAACGCGGGCTATTCTACGAACTGTTCGACCGGTTCGATGCCGTTGCGGTCGTCGCGTCCGTTGATCTGCGCGGGCCGCAGCGCTTGGAACTGGTGCCGCCGGAAAAAGATTATGCCGTCTATGCCGAATTAATGGCCCGCGCGGTGAGTGGCCATGTGGAACATGGCGAGCGCACCGACACCGTCATCATCGACGAGGGGCGCTATGACGAACGCGCACTCGAACTGGTGCGCAACGGGATCGACGCGCTACTCCTCCAGCGCACGGGCACCGCCCGACACGAGACCCATTTCGCCGACAGCCGCCGCTGTCCGGGCGTACAGATTGCCGACGTGGTGGCGAATACCTTCTACAACGCGCTGGTCGGCGGCCATCGCGGCGGCTGGATGGAACGGATTGTCGCACCGTTCCGCGACATGGGCCGGGTCCGGCAAGTGTCGATCAACCCGCACAAAATGGTGGCGCGCTGGGCACGGCGGGAAGCATCTGCGCCATAGGGCGATTGCTCCCCCCGATCCGCCCGGTTCAATCCGTCGTGCGGGTGAGCTTCAACTTGCCTTGCTGAACCCCAAAGGCCAGCCGCCCCTCGACCAGATCAAGCGCATCGCTGCCGAACTGGTCGAAGCGCCAGTCATCCAAAATGGCCAGACCTTCGCGCACACCCGCTGCCAGCAATTCCAGCTCTTCAGTCCGGGCGATCAGCCGGGCCGCCACGCCCGATTCCTTGGACCGAATCTTAAGCAACAGCTTCAGCAGGTCCGCGATCAGCGCCCCCTCCTTGCCAAGACCCGGCTTACGATCATCGCGCCCCGGCATCTCATCATGCGACATCGGTTCGGCCGTGCGCAGTGCTTCCATCAAGCGGCCACCAATATCGTTTGTCGCCCAAGTTGCGCTCAGGCCACGCACGCGGGCAAGATCGCGCTGCTCGCGCGGCGGATGGCCCGCAAGATCGGCCAGCGTTTCATCCTTGACGATGCGACCGCGCGGCAAATTCTTGTTCATCGCCTCGCGCTCCCGCCATGCCGCAAGCGATTTGAGACGGCCCAATGCATCGGCCTTGCGGCTTGGTGCCTTGATACGCTGCCATGCCTGATCAGGAATGGTGACATAGCCAGCGGGATCGGCCAGCCGCTCCATCTCATTATCAAGCCAGTCGCCGCGACCAAGGGTGCGCAACTTGTCGAGCATCTTGGGGAACAAGGTGGCGAGATAGGTCACATCGCCAATCGCATAATCAATCTGGCGCGCATCAAGCGGACGACGCGCCCAATCGGTGAAGCGCGCGCCCTTGTCGAGACTGACGCCGAGCAATGTCTCGACCAGATTGCCATAGCCGATCTGATCGCCCAGCCCGAGGGCCATCGCTGCAATCTGGGTATCGAACAGCGGTTGCGGGGTCTTGCCCGTCAAATTGACGATGATTTCAAGATCCTGCCCACCCGCGTGCACGACCTTCAGCACCTCGTCGTTGTTGACCAGCAGATCGAGCAACGGGGCCAGATCAAGCCCCTGCGCCTTGGGATCAATGGCGGCGGCCTCTTTTTCGTCCCCGATTTGAATCAGGCACAGGTCGGGCCAATAGGTGTTCTCCCGCATGAATTCCGTATCGACCGTGATGAACGGCGATTGGGCAAGGCGGTCGCACAGGGCGGCAAGCGTATCGGTATCGGTGATGAGTGGATGAATCTTCATAGAATTGCGCATAGCGTGCAATGCAGCGCTTGACAAAGCCGGGTTGGATAGTGTGACGCAGCGGCACGATTTTTATGACATCCTCTTAATTCGGAAGTGAGCTTGTCCATGCACGCCTATCGCACGCACAATTGCGCGGAACTGCGCCCTGAACAGGTCGGAGAGACCGTCCGCCTGTCTGGATGGGTCCATCGTCGGCGCGACCATGGCAATCTCGTCTTTGTCGACCTGCGCGACCATTACGGCATTACCCAGATCGTTACCGACGTCGATTCGGAAGCCTTTAAGGTGATTGAACGGGTCCGGTCCGAATCCGTCGTCACCGTCACCGGCAACGTGGTTGCCCGTGCGGCAGAAGCGGTGAACCCGAATCTCCCGACCGGCCAGATTGAAATTCGCGCCCGCGACGTCGTGATCCAGTCGGCCGCCGCCGAACTGCCGCTGCCGGTCGCTGGCGAAGCCGAATATCCGGAAGATATCCGCCTGCGCTATCGCTATCTCGATCTGCGGCGCGAACGGCTCCACAACAACATCGTGCTGCGCTCGAACGTGATCTCGTCCGTCCGTCGCCGCATGATCGAACAGGGCTTTACCGAGTTTCAGACCCCGATCCTGACGGCCTCATCGCCGGAAGGCGCGCGTGACTATCTCGTTCCTTCGCGCGTTCATCCGGGCAAATTCTATGCGCTGCCGCAGGCCCCGCAGATGTTCAAGCAGCTGTTGATGGTCGCAGGTTTCGATCGCTATTTCCAGATCGCACCCTGTTTCCGCGACGAAGACGCCCGCGCCGACCGCTCTCCGGGTGAGTTTTACCAGCTCGACTTCGAGATGAGCTTTGTCACCCAGGACGATGTGTTCAACGCCATCGAACCGGTGCTGCATGGCATTTTCGAAGAATTCGCCAATGGCCGCACCGTCAGCCCGCTGCCGTTCAAGCGTATTCCCTATCGCGAATCGATGCTGAAATATGGCTGTGACAAGCCAGATTTGCGCAACCCGATCCTCATTTCCGATGTCGGCAATCATTTCGTCGGTTCGGGCTTTGGCTTGTTCTCGAAGATCGTCGATGGCGGCGGCGTGGTCCGCGCGATCCCGGCACCGGGCGCAGGCAAGCACAGCCGCAAATTCTTCGACGACATGAACGACTGGGCACGTTCGCAGGGCTTTGCTGGCCTTGGCTATATCAACATCAAGGATGGCGTCCCCGGCGGCCCGATCGCCAAAAACCATGGCGAGGAAGCGACCGCAAAGCTGATCGCCGAACTCGGCCTTGGGCCAGATGACGGCGTGTTCTTTGCCGCGGGCAAGGAAGCGGACGCCGCCCGCCTCGCCGGTGCCGCCCGGACCCGGCTGGGCGAACTGCTCGAACTGATTGATCTCAATCACTTCGAATTCTGCTGGATCGTCGATTTCCCGATGTATGAATATGACGAGGACGCCAAGAAGGTCGACTTCTCGCACAACCCGTTCTCGATGCCACAGGGCGGGATGGACGCACTCCAGACGATGGACCCGCTTGATATCCTTGCCTATCAGTATGACATCGTCTGCAATGGCATCGAATTGTCATCGGGTGCGATCCGCAACCATCTGCCGGAAATCATGTACAAGGCGTTCGAAATTGCCGGTTACAGCCAGCAGGATGTCGACACCAACTTCGCGGGCATGATCAACGCCTTCAAGTTCGGCGCGCCGCCGCACGGCGGCTCGGCCCCGGGCATCGACCGCATGGTGATGCTGCTCGCCAACGAGCCGAACATCCGCGAAGTCATTGTCTTCCCGATGAACCAGAAGGCGGAAGACCTAATGATGGGCGCCCCGAACTTCGCCTCTGCCAAGCAGTTGCGGGAACTCAACATCCGGGTGATGGAACAGTCCAAGGGCTGAGATGAGGCCCACTGCCCCCCTCTTTTCGTCGTCATACTGAACTTGTTTCTGCATCCTCCCCCGCGTTCCGCGCATGGGTGGGCCCTGAAACAAGTTCAGGGTGACGATGGAGGGCGAAGGCGAAGTGTCCAATTAGGCGCGCCACTTGCTTCGCCCCAAACACCCCCCCATTCGTCATGCTGAACTCGTTTCAGCATCGACTCTCTGGTTTCCCTAAGCAATCCTCCCAAGCTTGAACCGCGCCAATGTCCGCCCATATGGTGACCATGCCGGCGGCCACACCCCGCCGAGGTGGGACTTACGATGATCAACATTCGCCCCTTTGCCAGCCTAGGCCACGCGGATCATGGTTGGCTCAATGCCCGTCATCATTTCAGCTTTGCCGACTATCACGACCCCGAACGGATGGGATGGGGCGCGATCCGGGTGTGGAATGACGACGAGATCGCCCCCAACACCGGCTTTCCGCCGCATCCCCATATGAACATGGAGATCGTCACCTATGTCCGCGAGGGCGCGATTACCCATGGCGATAGTCTGGGCAATAAGGGCCGAACCGCCGCCGGGGACGTGCAGGTGATGAGTGCGGGCGACGGCATTCGCCATTCGGAATTCAATTTGGAGCCGGTCAAGACCAGCCTGTTCCAAATCTGGATTATACCGGACGAGCGCGGCGGCACGCCACGCTGGGACCAGCGCGAATTCCCGCGCGAACAAGCGAATGGCGCATGGACCTTGCTTGCCTCGCAGCATGGCGGTGACGGCACGCTCATGATTCGAGCCGATGCCCGGGTCTGGGGCGCGAAGGCCGGCACTGGTCAGCACCTGCATTACACCGCCAATCCGGCGCGTCATCTGTATCTCGTGTCCCATGCGGCACCGGTGCGAATCAACGGGCAACTCGCCCAACCACGCGACGGCATCGCCATCACCGATGAAGCCGAATTGCAGGTCGAGGTCTTGGGCGATACCGAACTCGTGCTGGTCGACGCGATCTGACAGCCCGCGCCGGGAGACAAGAAGATGGTAAACACCCAATTCACCGCCTTGACCCGTTGCACAACCGCCCCCTAAGCCGGGCAATATATCGCAATGGGGATTTCGGCATGGGCATCAACCTGACAGATTATGAGTCGGACCAGCCGTTCCAAGGCGACTATTTCACTGAACTTGTCGCGCTCCAAAGCCGCCTGTCGCGGATTCAGGCGGCGCATATCATGCACAATCACCGCTCGATCATCCTGTTCGAAGGCTGGGATGCATCCGGCAAGGGCGGGATCATCCAGCGCCTGACCGGCGAATGGGACCCGCGCTATTTCCGCGTCTGGCCGATTGCCGCTCCGACCCTGGGGGAAAAGGAACGCCATTTCCTGTGGCGCTTCTGGCAGCGCATGCCGGGCAATCGGGAAATCGCGATCTTTGATCGAAGCTGGTATGGCCGGGTACTGGTCGAACGGGTCGAAGGTTTCGCCAACGATCAACAATGGCGCCGCGCCTATGACGAAATCAACGAATTCGAGGCGCAGCAGCTCGACTGCGGCACGACGATCATCAAGCTATTTCTGCATGTCACCCAGAAAACGCAGGACAAGCGGCTCAAGGATCGCATCGAAAACCCGTGGAAGCGCTGGAAGACGGGCGAAGAAGATTATCGCAACCGGGCGCGGCGCAACGATTATCTCAAAGCCTATTCGGACATGTTCGACCATACAGACACCCGCTGGGCACCGTGGCATGTCGTCGATGGCAACAATAAGAAACAGGCCCGGTTGAATGCGCTACGCTATATTGCCGACCGGCTTGAAACAGCGGTGTCGATGATCCCGCTGCCCGCCGACCCCAAACTGATCGAACTGGCGGAGCGCGAACTGGACGTGAAACTCGAAATCGAGTGAGGGCAGTTGTCGCCGCCTGATCCGCAGATCATCGCGAAAAGGGGCGGCACAGTTTCCTGCCCGCCCCTTATCTTCATTCTTGATGCTCGCTCTCGTCGCCCCGGGCCTGCGCCTTGCGACGCCGCAGATTCTCCCGCAGCGCCGCCGCCAGCCGTTCGGCCTTAAGCTGCTCGTTCCGCAACTGCTCTGGCGGTTTGTTCGCCATGGCTCGCCCGATCAGATGTGAATCGCCCGCCCGAATGCAGCGAGCACGCTTTCATGCATGGATTCGCTGATCGTCGGGTGCGGGAACACGGTGTGCATCAATTCCGCCTCAGTGGTTTCGAGCGTGCGGCCGATGACATAGCCCTGAATCATCTCGGTCACTTCCGCGCCGACCATATGCGCCCCGAGCAATTCGCCGGTCGCCTCATCGAACACAGTCTTGACGAAGCCCTCGGCCTCGCCCAGCGCAATCGCCTTGCCATTGCCGATGAACGGGAATTTCCCGACCTTGACCGCATGGCCGGCTTCCTTGGCCTTGGCTTCGGTCAGGCCGACCGAAGCCACCTGCGGATGGCAATAGGTGCAGCCTGGGATATTGGCCTTGTCCATCGGATGAGGATGCGCCCCGCCGATATGTTCGGCCGCGATCACGCCCTCATGGCTAGCCTTGTGCGCCAGCCATGGCGCACCGGTCACATCGCCGATGGCATAGACGCCGGGCACGTTGGTGCGGCAGAATTCGTCGGTCACGATATGGCCGCGATCGGTCTTGATCCCCAGACCTTCCAGCCCGATTTCCTCGGTGTTCGGCACGATGCCGACCGCGACGATGACATGGCTGAAATCTTCGGTGGTGACGGCACCATCCTTGGCCTTAATCTCGGCGGTCACGCCCTTGGCGGTGCTGGTCAGCTTTTGAACGCCGGTCGAGGGACGGATGTCCATGCCCTGCTTGGTCAGTGCCTTTTGCATGAAGTCGCTGATGTCGGCGTCTTCCACCGGCATGATGCGATCGAGCATTTCGACCACCGTCACCTTGGCGCCCATGTCGTTATAGAAAGAGGCGAACTCGACACCGATCGCGCCCGAACCGATGACGAGCAGCTTGCTCGGCATTTCCGGCGGGGTCATGGCGTGGCGATAGGTCCAGACGCGCTGGCCATCGGCCTTGGCAAACGGCAGGTCGCGCGCGCGCGCTCCAGTCGCGATGATGATGTTCTTGGCGGTGACATTGGTCACCTTGCCATCCTTGGCCACCGCGATGGTGTTGGCGGCGGTCAGCTTGCCGTCACCGAAATAGACGGTGATCTTGTTCTTCTTCATCAGGCCGGTGACGCCCTGGTTGAGCTGCTTGGCGACGCCACGCGAGCGCGCAACCACCTTTTCAAGATCAAAGCCCGGCTTTTCGACGGACAGGCCATATTTCTCGGCCTGCTTCATATAGTGATAAATTTCGGACGATCGCAGCAACGCCTTGGTCGGGATGCAACCCCAGTTGAGGCAGATGCCTCCAAGGTTCTCACGTTCCACGATGGCGGTCTTGAGGCCAAGCTGGGCCGCGCGAATGGCGGCCACATAACCGCCCGGACCGGAACCGAGAATGACGAGATCGAACGAGTCGGACAATGCATCGCTCCTGCTATGCTGGGATGGAGATTTTGAATTTGCTCTTCTATAGACTTCTCGTGCAGCGAAAAACACCCGTCAATTGACCAGCCCATCGCCATGTCTGGCTCCGCCTCAGACCAAGGTAGCAGCGACAAGTTGCAAGGGTGTCTTGCAATAGCTGACCACCTTTGCTAACCGCGCCGCGACCCGAACTTGTGGGGGCGATTTTTCGCCCTTTTTTCACATGAGCGTGGTTTCGGGCCAAAATTCAAAGGGAGTGAACAGGCGCGTGGAAAATTCCAGCGGCATTCAGGTCAGCCTAGCCGGGCGTTATGCCAAGGCTTTGTTTGATCTTGCAGTCGAAAAAGGCGCGATCGATGACGTGGCCAAAAGCCTGTCGACCCTCGCCTCCGCCCTCGCCAAGTCGGCCGACCTGCGCGATCTGACGACCAATCCGCTGGTTTCGCGGAACGACGCCAGCAAGGTCGTCGCCGCTCTCGCCGCCGCCATGGAGCTGGACGGCCTGACCGCAAGCTTTCTCGGGGTGCTCGCCCAGAATCGCCGCTTGGGCGATATGGGTGGGATGATCCGGGCCTTCAATTCCCTCACCGCTTCACATCGTGGCGAAGTGACTGCCGAGCTGACCTCGGCCCACAAGCTCTCCGCCGCGCAGACCAAGGCGATCAAGGCCAAGCTGAAAGAACAGCTCAACCGCGACGTCACCATTAATGCTTCCGTTGATCCTGCCCTGCTGGGCGGCCTTGTTGTCAAGGTCGGCAGCACGATGATCGACGGATCGATCCGCACCAAACTCAACACCCTCGCCACCGCGATGAAAGGCTGACACATGGACATCCGCGCCGCAGAAATTTCGAAGGTCATCAAGGACCAGATCGCCAACTTCGGTACCGAAGCCCAAGTCTCTGAAGTCGGCTCCGTGCTGTCGGTCGGCGACGGCATCGCCCGCATCCACGGCCTCGACAATGTTCAGGCCGGTGAAATGGTCGAGTTCTCGAACGGCATCAAGGGCATGGCCCTCAACCTCGAAGCTGACAATGTCGGCGTCGTGATTTTCGGCTCCGACTCGGAAATCCGCGAAGGCGATGTGGTCAAGCGGACTGGCACCATCGTGGACGTTCCCGTCGGCAAGGGCCTGCTCGGCCGCGTCGTGGACGGCCTTGGCAACCCGATCGATGGCAAGGGCCCGATCGTCAGCGACCAGCGCAGCCGCGTTGAAGTCAAGGCGCCGGGCATCATCCCGCGTAAGTCGGTGCATGAACCCGTACAGACCGGCCTGAAGGCGCTTGACGCCCTCGTCCCGGTTGGCCGTGGCCAGCGCGAACTGATCATCGGCGACCGTCAGACCGGCAAGACCGCCGTCGCGATCGACACCTTCATCAACCAGAAGGGCATCAACGCTGGCGACGACGACAAGCAGAAGCTGTTCTGCATCTATGTCGCCATCGGCCAGAAGCGTTCGACCGTCGCGCAGATCGTGCGTCAGCTCGAAGAAAACGGCGCGATGGAATATACCATCGTCGTCGCCGCCACTGCTTCGGAACCGGCCCCGCTGCAGTATCTCGCGCCTTACACCGGCGTCGCTATGGGCGAATACTTCCGCGACAACGGCATGCACGCCGTGATCGTGTATGACGATCTTTCCAAGCAGGCCGTGGCCTATCGCCAGATGTC
>CAIJLZ010000014.1 GCA_903821605.1 uncultured Sphingomonadales bacterium
CCATCGAATATCGGCGCTTGCAACACCGCAAGCTTGCCGCCTAACATCAACCACCAGACGAGGCCCGCACTCCGCTAATCTACGCCGCGATCTGAGCCAAATGTTTTGACGACGGACAATCGGGGCTTAGAGAACGGATTTGGCGTTCCAGCCGCAGGGGCCAGTCAACAGCCCATCGCCATAACCCTTGAATATAACGGGTTTTTCGAATCCCATCTGGAATATAGAACGATTCCAATGAGATATGTGGCGGAGCGGGAGTCGACCGGGATCGAACCTTCTCTGGGATTTGGCCGGATTTGGTCCGGGTTAGGATTGTTCTTCCATTTACGGGCGTTGATCAGTGCCCTTATTCGATTTGCGCCGCAAATCGCCTTTGCAGCGTTCCGAACAGGTTTTGACATTATCCCAATCACGCGCCCATTTCTTGCGCCAGGCAAACGGCCTGCCACAGGCCCCGCAGACCTTTGTTGGCAATTCAGTTTTTTGCCGCATTCTAGCCATTTACTGCCTGCCTTTACCCGTCAGCGACATGGGCGTCCGGCACCGCATTTCGGACAATGCTGGTGATCATCTCGAGAAGGGGCAGGCGTGTCTGCATCCGCACGGCGAGCAAGGCTGTGCCGCTGATCTTGCGCTGCACGAACAATGTATCCGTCGGCGGGACGTGCCAAGCCCCGCGGTCTGCCGCGATACTTTCGGCATGATGGCGGATTTGATCGACAAATGATCGGTCGGCAAAGTCGAATAATCCCGGTTTGCCGAGATGCCCCATCAAAACGGTGATCATGTCATCAATCGCCTGACGATGGCGCTGCAGGGTGTTCGGGGCGATGAACCCGACGGTGATCAGTGCTGCGCGCAATGCGTCATGATCTCCTGATAGCCCCGCGCGCATAAGGCGACGATAAGCCTCGACAGTATCGCTCGGCACTGGTCGAGCCGCCCCAAAGTCGAGCAGAACGATGCGTCCGGTATCGGGCTGCCAGCGATAATTGGCGAAGTTGGGATCTGTCTGCATATACCCGAATTCGAACAGCTCTCGCAGCATCAGCCCGAAAAGGGCGGACATAGCTGTATCGCGCGTGTCCTGCGACGCGCCCTGCAGGGTTTCGATCGGTTGCCCGGGAACGAAATCCATCGCCAAGACACGCTCTCCGCACAAGTCGTCGATTGGAGTTGGCAGTACGAACGCCAAATCATCGGCCAGCATGTCCCGGTAACGTCGCATTTGCACTGCTTCGCGCCGGTAATCAGCCTCCTCGTGCAACTGCCGCTTGGCCTCCCCGAGCAGCGGTGCAATCTCGAGCGCATCCGGGAGCAAGCCGGATAACCGCAACAAGCTGGCGACATTATCGACGTCGGCATCGATGCTGGCGGCCACACCCGGATACTGCACCTTGATTGCGAGAACGCGCCCATCAGCCAGCGTCGCGCGGTGAACCTGCCCGATCGAGGCCGCCGCGATGGGGGTAGTCTCGAATTGCACAAACCGGCTGCGCCAACCCGCGCCCCATGCCTCAACCAGTACCCGGTTTAGCTGCGCGGGCGGCATAAAATGCGCCGCGTCGCGCAGGCGGGCGAGGATCGCAGTAAGTTCGCCGGGCAACACATCGCCAGCGTCCATCGAAATCATCTGCCCAAGCTTCATCGCTGCGCCACGCAGACGAGAGAGCTGTTCCGTCACGCGCAGCGCATTGCCGGGTGTCAGCAATAGATCGGAGAGCCTAGGGCGCTGTCCATCCGCCAGCCGGCGGACACCTTCAGCGATCATGCCGCCTGCGATACCACCCGCCAACTGCCCGAATGATGCCAGGCGCGATAGGCGCGCAGACGGCACCTTGCTGTAACGGGAGCCATTCATTTGAGACTTGCCTGCAGCGTTGGCCTGACCTTCAGAAAGGCGAGATAGGCTCGTTCCAGCGCACGCGCGATGATGGGAATGCGCGCGGCCTGTCCCAGTGGCCAGAGGATTGGAACCGCGCGCCACATGGCAGCAAAGGCTTCGGCCCCTGATAGTAACACGCCGTTCTCGCTTGCATGGAACCGCGCCAAGAGGGTTTGCCGGTCAAGCGGGCAGATCGCGTCTGGCGGTGACACATCTTGGAATGTGATCGCGCCCCGCCGATCCAGCCATCGCATGAGCGCAATCTCGCGAGCGCAAAGCGGACAACTGCCATCAAACCACACAATTAAAATCGCCATGATAGCATCGCTACAGCCGTTGCTCTGAACTGTCAGCATGGGCATTCGGCCGTATTAAATAGAACTGAGAGTTTATGTGAAGCAGCGCCTGGGTGCGGCGCCAGTCCTTGAGTTTGCCGAACATGTTTTCGATCCTGTGGCGCTGGCGGTAGAGCGCAGTGTCGTAGGGAATATGGCCCGCGGTTCTATGGGCTACCACTCAATGAAGAGCGGATCCTGCTGGTCCGGCAGGTGCTGGATGTTCCAGAACTATGCGACATAGGTGCGGAAAAAGTCGTACCTTTCCTTGCCGGCTCCACCCTAAATTGGAAAGATGCCGGAGACGCCGAATAACATCAGGATGGCAGTTGAGGCTTTATTTCAAGTTAGTCTGACTTCCGGTCTCAGTCGCATTCGGCCCCAAGCCTTCCCGTCAAGGGTGACGGGTCTGACGAACAATCGACCAGTCATACCCCAGCGACGCCACTCGCTGGCGGAGCATCTGTCTGACATCATCTGCCGGATGGGCACTGCGCGACAGCACCCAGAGGTAACGTCCGGAAGGCTCACCTACGATTGACCATTGATAGTTGTCGTCATGGTCAAGCACCCAGTAGTCGCCATAAAAGGGCCAGAAGAAGGTGACTTTGAGCTTGGCATTGGTGGCGGGGTCCACGACCCGGGCCTTGCCAGTTGCGCTTGTCGCACGGCCATCGACGGATACCTTACGGCAGCTGTTCAAGACCCTGATGGAGCCGTCCGGGTTCATGGAATAATCCGCAACCACAGCCTCGCAGTCCTTCTGGAACGGGGCTTCATAGCGATAGAGTTCGAACCAGCGGCCGAGATAGCGATCGAGATCGACGGACTTCGGGGGTTGCGGAACGTTGCGATTGCCCACGGGCCTCGATGAAAAACTAGCGCATCCGGCCAGAGTGGCAAGCATAACTAGCAGGACCAGTTTCCCTCTGACGCTCTGCATTACCTATCTCCTTGCCATCACTCACCACGTTCCAGCGCTGCAACAATGTGCTGCGCTAACCGGTTCCACCAGAGCCGAACCGGCTCATGGCAGATGTCGATACCGCGCTCAAACAGCAAATCCTAGACGTTCCGCCGGCGCAGTGGAAAGCGGACATACATCATTACCGCCAGGCGTATCACCTCGGGCGAGGAGTTAAAGTAGCGGATCGGGATATCAGATTTACTCATCCACCTGATTTGTCGCGGCCTCAGCCTGCAGGCAATTTTACTCTGACAACGCCTGAGGATCGCCCCCCCCTAACGGTTAAAGCGAACTGCCACCGTCAACGCGGAATTCAGCGCCGGTTGTAAACGCTGATTCATCCGACGCGAGATAGACGGCCATAGCGGCAATTTCCTCCGGCTTGCCCAGCCGGCCAATGGGATGGCCTGCAACCCAGCCATCATACACGGCCTTGGGATCGTCTGTCTGGGCCAATACCTTGTCCTGGATCGGGGTAACGATGAGGCCCGGCAGGATCGTGTTGCAGCGAATGCCATAGCCCTGTCTAGCACAGTGCAGGGCAATGGACTTGGTCATGTGAATGACCGCCGCCTTGGCCGCATTATAGGCCAGCAGATCAGGTTGCGCGCGCACGCCACACATGGAGGAAATGTTGATAAGCGATCCGCCATGAGCCTTCATCAGCGGGATCGTGAACTTGCATCCCAGAAAGACGCCGATCGCATCGATGTCCATTTCATGGCGGAACTGGTCCAGGGTCACGTCCTCGATCGAGCCGAACGTGGTAATGCCCGCATTGTTGACCACGACATCAAGCCGATCGACAGTCCGCAGAACCGACTGCCAGTCCGCCTCGCTGGTCACGTCAAGGCGGGCGAAACGGCTTGCTTCGCCAAGTTCGTCGGCCAGTGCCTGCCCTGCTGCCGCGTCGATATCAGCTATGATGACCGAGGCGCCTTCAGCCACGAAGCGGCGGACCATCGCCTCGCCCAGTCCTGACGCGCCACCTGTCACTAGTGTGTGCTTGCCTTGCAGTCGCATCTTTCCCTCCAGTGTTATGCGTTTTTATAACGATAAGCTGCGGCGCGTCGGCCTGCCTCACGGCCCAGCACCACCGCCGGGCCGATCGACATCCCGCCGCCGGCATATCGTTTGCCCATCAGCACGCCCAGCACTTCTCCGGCAGCGAAGAGCCCTGGAATGGGTACCCCCGCCTCGTCCAACACGCGACATTCGCGGTCGATATCCAGCCCGGCGCCGGTCACGCCGATGGTCGATGCCCGGACTTCGCAGGCGTAAAAAGGACCGGTCCGCACCGGGAAGGCCTTTTCCTCCTGCTGGAAGAAGTGGCTGTCGACGCGTGCATCACAGTCGGCGTTGTACTGTTCCACGCTGTAGGCCAGCGCGCGCGGGTCGAGTTTACATTTAACGGCCAGCTGCTCCAGCGTTTCGCCAACAAGGATTTCGCCCTTGGCAACGCGCTTGCGAATGGTATCTTCTTCCCACGTTGGCAGATTGATGCCTGCGCCATAGGGATCAAGATAGCGAATATCATGGCTGGCGGTCCTAAGCGCGGCTTCGTCAAATATTGCCCATCCGCGCGCCTCGGGCTGCTCGTTCAGTGCATAGCCGGTGATGGAATAGCTCGCCATTTCCGGGATGAAGCGTCGGGCCTGAATGTTCACCAGCATGAGCCATGGCGGCAGGAACGGTTCAAGGTTCTTGCCATGGCCGGAACTGGGCAACAGCAGCCCGGTATCGTGGCCGGTAATGGCCGCACCGATGCTTTCACCAAGGGTAATACCATCGCCAAGGATAAACGGCGCAGCATTATGCACGGCCCAGACCCGATCCCCGTGCTGGGCTGCGGTGGGATAAAAACGGGCGCGCATTTCCGGCGAGTTGCCGAACCCGCCGGTGGTCACCACGACCGCAGGCGCGCGCAGTTCAACGCCAAGTGCGCGGATGCCCACTACCTGCCCGTTTTCGACTAGCAGGCCGTCCACACGTGTTGCCAGTGCGGTATCGATGCCCAGCGCGCCCACGCGGTTAATCAGCACGTCGGCAATGCCTGATCCGGCACCGGCGCTGGGATGGGCACGGGGCACAGGCTCTACTCCGCCTTTCACCAGCTGGGCCGGTGGGAACAGAGCGCCCAGCTCGATCAGCCATTCAAGGCACGGGCCGCTTTCATCGCAAATGACGCGAAACAGGTCCGGCTTGATGCGCCATTGGTTGATCGTCATGACATAATCGAACATGGCGTCGGCACTGTCATCATAGCCGCGAGCACGCTGCACGCTGGTGCCCGCAGCATAGAAAACCCCACCCGATTGCGCTGTCGCACCGCCAAGTCTGGTGTCGGCCTCAAGAACCATGACCCGTGCACCGGCAAGGTGTGCCTCAATGGCGGCGCACATTCCGGCCCCCCCGCCACCAACAATAATTACGTCATAATCGTAAGCCATCTGATGGTCCTTTGGGATGCTTGAACCGATCAATATTTGTAGGACTGTCCACCATCGATGGTGATGACGGCGCCGTTGACAAAATTCGCTTCACCCGACAGCAGGAACGCGGTGAGTGCCGCCACTTCCTCCGGACGACCAAAACGGCGCATCGGATTGTTTGAGACAAATTCCTGGCCCACGGCTTCCCAATTGTCGCCCCCGATCTGGCGCAGCGAGCCTTCGACCATCGCCGTAATAATCGCACCCGGCGCAATCGCGTTGATCTGGATGCCATATTGACCATATTCGACGGCGCTGTTGCGGGTCAGGCCGACCACGCCATGCTTGCTGGCAGCATAGCCCGACTGGTTGCCAACGCCGCGAATGCCGCCGACCGAGGCGCTATTGACGATAGCGCCATGCCCCTGTTCACGCATCACCTTCAATACTTCAGCCAGGCCGAAGAATACGCCATCGAGATTGACCTTGACCACGCGATGAAATTCATCCGCACCGAAATTTTCGGTCGGGTTCTGGCGGCCTTCGATCCCGGCATTGTTGAAAAAGGCATCAATCCGACCAAAAGTCGCCATGGTTTTCGCCACATAAGCCTGCACATCTTCAAGCTTAGACACGTCGGCCGCCACGCACAGCGTTCTGGTGCCAGCGGGCAAGGTGGCGACCGCTGTTTCCAGAGCTTTATCCTGCAGGTCGACCATGACCAAGATCGCGCCTTCCTGCGCCAGACGCTGGGCCGTCGCCAGCCCCAGTCCAGCCGCCGCCCCCGTGATGATGACCACCTTATCGACAAAACGGTTCATGATTTTCCTCTCCTTCGAATCCCTGATTCAGCAAAAACAGCAGGCATAGTCTTAGCCACCCCGGTCGCGGTCTACCGCCTCCGATATGTCATAGAGGGGCGCTGTCAGTCTAATCGCAACTCGTCTCCCTTTCGCGCAGCTTGGCCCAAAAACACAGACCGTCAGGCGACGAGCGACTGCCACTCGGCCAACGCGGCCGAGCGGCGAAGCTTGTAGGTTTGACGATCGACGAGATGGCGTTCCTGAGAAAAGTGATTGTGAAAGGAGGCGTGAACCGAGGCGAATTTCTGTATGCTTTTCATTCGCCGGAACCGCTGCATGGCGCGCTCTCGTCGTCGGAACTGGAGGTGGGAATTTTCTGCCCGATTGTTTAGCCAGCGCCCCATCTCGCGTCGGTCAAGATTGCCAAGTTCACGCATCGCCGCTGGGTAGGATCGCAGCCCATCGGTGACGATTAGGCTCCTGCGCAAACGGGCCGAAGCGGACCGTTCGTTAGCCTAACTAGGCTGCAACGGGTGCGCTATCGGTCAAACGTCAATATATGCTCACAGTTTGTGCGCAAAATCAGGCGTGTGACCGAAGTAATATATTGTATTAGATTAATATATTATTTTTGACCCCCGGTCGTTAATTCGCGGTTGCGTGAACTTTGGATCGGGGGCGGTTTCCCCCTCGAACCCTTTATAGTTTTACCCTCCCCCCCCGGGGGCGCGGAAATTCCCGCCAGTCAGGCCACCAACTCCGCGCCTGTCACCACTTCGCAGTTGGCCAATGGCCCAAGCCGCTCGGTGAGCCACGCTGCCGGGTCCGGGATCAAATTCAGGTTGAACATCGAGGTCCGGACCTTCTGACCGGATCCCTCAGGCCGGTAGGTCACCGCAGCCGAGGAGCGGGACATTTCGCTATTATAGAAGATCCTATAATAGCAATTTGTCCCGGTCCTCTGCCCGTCCTTCCGCGCCGCCTCGTAGTTTGGCCACAGGTCGGGGAAGCACTTCGCCCGGTCCGCGGCGTTGTCGAGAACTGCCCCGCGCACCGCCATCATGTCGGTGCGGTTGGGAACAAGGTCAGCCCAGTCGATCACCTCGTCTGCGGTGATGGGCAGGACGATATCCGTCAGCAGATCGACCTGAAGAGGGCTCTCGGCGGTGCGGTTGACACCCCGGCCCCGTCCCAGCGCCTGAACCAGTTCAGCCTCACAGATATTCCAACGGATGGCCTCTGCAATCGGGTCGGGATGATGTTCCCCCATGACCATGCGCGATCGACCATTAGGACGACGGATCACACGCTCGGTCAGCGGGTACCACCAGCTTTGGTTGTCATTATCCTCTTTGGGCGGCCGACCGGTGAGCGCAATTTGCAGCTTGGCGATCACGGCAGGTGCGGGAAGCGTGCGGCCCATGATGACCATGCCGGCGACAACGCCCCACCGATCGAGACCGCTCAGCGCGTTGAAGTGGGCGGTTTCCAGATTGGCCGGGAGTTCCCCCTCGGCGAGCGCCGCCATTGCCCGCATCTGTCCAATTGCGAGAACCGGCGCAGCGCCGCCACCAATCTGTCTCGACCGGGCGGCAAGGTATGTCCGCAGGGCACGCAGGTTGTTGGCTGCAGTCGTGTGGTCCCGTTCTTTCGCCTGTGGCCCCGGCACCAGTGCCTTGCTGCTCACCGGGGCGCCCAGTACTTGGCGGATCCGCACATGCGGTGCTTTCGCGGCCACAGCGGGGGCGACGGCCATACCGGGCAGAAAGGGCGTAACCAGTTCCTGCCGCATGGTCGCATCAATGTGCAGGACCGGGACCTTCTCGACCCACCCAGTCCGGATCGATGACCGCCACAGGAGGTCCAGCGACCTGACCGTTCCATTGGGCGTATGCATCCTGCCCACCTGTACACCCCAGGCATCATGACCTGCCTCCAGCGCCTGGGCGAGGATTGACCACATCGCCGCGGCACGGCCCGGCGGAGCCCAGGCATGGCTGCGCCGCGGCATTACCGCGCTCAATCGCTTGGCGCGTTCCTCGGTGGACATGCCCGGCAGGATTTCCGGATCCCGGAGCCTGCCACGTTCGAGCTTTGCGGCATCCCGACAGATGGCAGAGGTCAACATTGCGGCCCGCAGGTCAGCCAGGCGCAGAGGACCTTGCCGGGTCCGCTCCAGCACCTTCCAAAGCTTCAGCCGGTGCTCGATCAGGAACTGGGTCTCGGGATAGTCATAGGCGTTCTTGTGGTCGTAGCAGCGCAGGTCCGCGTCATAGGGATCGAGGCTATCGACGGTAATCTGGACCGGATTATCGGCACCGCGAAGGCCGGACTGCCAGAACCCCTCGTCAATCACCAATAGTGCCGGCCGGCCGATGGCCTTGGGCATGGCGTGGAACAGACTGTCATGCGCGCAGATGATCACCTGCACGGATTTGGCGAGCTGCTTCTGTCGCTGGTAGCCGCAAACTTCGTAATGCGGGCAATGGAAGATCTTGCTGTCGCGCTTCACCCCGCACACGGCCTGCTCGACCGATAGCTCGGCCGCCAGGGCATCGGCCTGCGCGTCGGGATCGCGGCACATGCGCTGGTCCGGATTGTCAGGTGCAGGATCGGGCGCGGTGCGTCCCTTCCATAGGACCGCAGCTATGCCCTCGGCAGCAAAGGCCGCAACCTGTTCTTCGCCCAGATCATGGCGCGGCACGGCAAAGACCACTTTGCCGCCGCTCAGCCTTTTGGCCGCCAAGGCCGTTATGATCTGCTCGCGCACCTGGCTGGTTTTGCCCAGCCCGACATCGACCGGCAGTCCCAGCATCGGTACCGGTGTGGTTTCGGCGCTCTCGGCATCATCCGGTTCTGCCAGAAGGTGATCGTGATATGCGCTTGCGGCAGCCATGAACTCAGCTACCTGTCTGGCAAGTTCGGCGCGCGCCTCTGCGACATCATGACGGGGTTCGGGATAGGTCGGCTCACTGGCCGCCACCCACCGAGCCGAGGCAATACAGTCCCGCAGGGCTTGCTGACCCATCGCCTGCACGAGGTCATTCGCGTCGCCTGCGATCGGTGGAATGGCCAGCCGTGCATCAATGTCGCGCGCGGCCTGGGTCGCGGCCGTCACGCCCGGGTTGTCTGTGCGATCCGGCTTGTCGTCGTTGTCGGCGATGATTGTAAAGTCAGTCGTCGGATAACGCTGGCGTAGGACCCGGGCGACCCGCTGAAGGTTGCCAGCATCGAACGCGACAATCACCGGGTCACCTGTGACCTCATGGATGCTCGCCCCGGTTGCCCAACCTTCGCAGATCAGCAGATGGGGCGTGTCGGCAGCCCATTCGCCAATAACCGCAAAATGGTCGGCTTTGGCACCGCCGGTCAGAAACCGCTTGTTGCCTTGCCGATCGATGCGCTGGAGCGTGTGGATGGCGCCGTTGATGTCGTGCAGGCCGATCACCAATCGCCCGGCCGTATCGATCAGGATGCCGTGGGGCTGGATGCCCTTGGTGACCAGATAGGGATGGCCAGCTGGTGCCGGACTGGCCTCAGCAAGGACCTGCTGTGCCTCAACTCGGGCTTTCGCTGCCAGTTGTTCGCGGGAGGGTTCGGGAGCCTTGAGACGTGGTCTGGGAACCGCTTTGGGTGTCCCTGAGCCCGTTGGCCTGACACCGGTGCGTTCGGCGACCCAGTCGCGGGCACGTTCCTGATCGCAGCCCAGTTCATGCGCAACGAGGGCGACAAATCCGCCGCCGTGTCCTGCCTCATGATCGAACCATTGTCCGGCCTTGGCACCGTCCACGCGGACCGACAGGCTGCCCTTACGTCGGTAGCGCCACTCTGTGCCCGTTTTGGCTGCTGGCTTGCCCAGAAGCTCGTGGAGAAGCTGTGGCAGCCGGTCGATCAATGCGGATTGGAATTGCGACGCGCCGCTCATGCGAGCGCCCGCCTTCCACCCGGACGGGCGGTGAAAATTGGATCAGGAGATTGTGCGCAAGCCACGCGTGTCGTGCCCTCGAAAGTTCAGAGGGCACGACAAAAGTCATCATTTTTGGGGCGCCGAAACGTTCCAAGCGGTCGCCGGTCAGAACCAGTTTCGGAGGTTCACAGGGTTGAACCGTTCAACCCTTCGGTGCGCAGATGCGATATATCGATCACGAATTCGCCGTTTCATGATCGATAAGTCCGCCGGTTATCGATCACGGCTACCAGCTACGCTTGCTGCCACCACGCTGCGAAGACGGCATGCGGATGATGGTCGCCATGGCCTTGGCGAGATTGGCCGACAGCGGTTCGCCCTCGATGTGCTGATCCATGAACCAGTCGACCAACGCCTCTTTCTTCGACTGGTCCATATCGGTGATCCGATTCTCCGAGATCGCCAGTTTGATCAGTTCAAGATAGGGCGTGGTGTATTCGGTAGGCTCGATTGGCCTCTGCGGCGGCAACGTCCAGATCGCCTCGACCATGAACCGGGGCACCTGGATGTCGATATATTCGCCATCCTGAAGTTCCAGCCGCTCGGGCAGGCTGCCGTCGTCCATATGCAGCACCCCGCTGATCCAGTGCTCTGGCGGGATCCAGACCAACTGGCTTGAGTGGAAGATCCACTCCCGCGCATCATGGTCCGGGAATGTGGGGTTGCGATGCTGTGAAAGGCGTCCTTGTGCGTGAACACTGCCTTGCCGCAACGCCTGCCAGAGCTGACGCTGCCCATCGAGATTGATGGTCTGCCACCGTGATGTTCCGGGTGCCGTTGGCGACAGGATCTTGCCGATATCGAGCTCAACCTTTTCACCCGTTGTCGCCTCGTACCGCACACGACAAATCCGGCAGATATGCTTGTAGGCTTGATTGAGGGACCAGGCGCTGTGGTTGAGTTTATCGATAGGCATTTGCGTTCCGAATCGTGAGTGGGCGAGACTGGAACATAAATAGAACAATAATGCCCTGCAAGACCGCTACGGCGCAAAAGGTTGAACCGTTCAACCCTTCTGGGGGTAAGGCTGTGAACTACAGGAGAACCCCTTCGAACGTAGCGGTGAATGGCCTGATTCGGCGATCCTGCGGGCATGATCAACGCCGACATTTCCATCACCGACGCCATGCCTCGGACCGGGGCGATGAAGCGTCCGAACGCGCTCCATCCCAGCCATATGAAGCCCGCCGAGCGGCGTGCCGAACTTTGCGCAATTCTGGGCTTGGGGATTGTCCGCCTGCACCTGCGCCGGGCGGGTCAACTATCTGAGGGAAGTGGAGACTTTCCGCTACACTTCGCTGCCGAACAGAGCGGTAGTGCAGTTCCAACTCGAAGGAGTGCTGCATGACCATAACCAACCCGATCCCGGCGCGCCTGGCTGCGCTGAAGACCATGTCAGGCACCGAACTGAAGAAGCAGTGGCGCGCTCTGTTCGATACCGAGCCGCCGCTGTTCAACCGGCGCTACATCGAGACCAGGCTGGGCTACCGCATACAGGAACTGACCCATGGCGGCCTCAAGCCCGAGACCGTGCGACGTCTGCAGGAACTGGGGGAACAACTGGACGGCGGGAACATCACCACCCGCCGCATCCGCACGGACCTCAAACCCATCATCGGCACCCGGCTGATCCGTGAATGGCAGGGCACCGAGCACTGCGTGACGGTCACCCGCGACGGCTTTGAATGGCAGGGCCGGCCCTACAAATCCCTATCCGCCATCGCCCGTACCATCACCGGCACGCGCTGGAACGGCTGGGTCTTTTTCGGTCTCAAGCACCACAGGAGGGCGGCATGAACACGCCGGTCACGCGCAAGCTGCGCTGCGCGGTCTATACGCGCAAATCATCGGAAGAAGGTCTGGAACAGGAGTTTAACAGCCTCCATGCCCAGCGGGAAGCCTGCGAGGCCTATATCGCCAGCCATCGCGGAGAAGGCTGGGTGCTGGTCCGCGATCAGTATGACGACGGCGGTATTTCCGGTGGCACGTTGGAACGCCCTGCGCTGCAACGCCTGCTGGCGGACATCGAAGACGGATTGGTTGATGTCGTGGTGGTCTACAAGATCGACCGCCTGTCGCGCTCGCTCATGGACTTCGCCAAGCTGGTCGAGGTGTTCGATCGCAATGAGGTGACGTTCGTCTCCGTCACACAGTCGTTCAACACCACCAACAGCATGGGCCGCCTGACCTTGAACGTGCTGCTGTCATTTGCCCAGTTCGAGCGCGAGGTGACCGGCGAACGCATTCGTGACAAGATTGCGGCCTCCCGCGCCAAGGGGATGTGGATGGGTGGCTGCCCGCCGCTGGGATATGACGTGCAGGCCCGCAAACTGGTGGTGAACGACACCGAAGCTGCCCACGTCCGTTACATCTTCGACCAGTTCGCGCAGTGCGGTTCGGCGACAGTCATGCTGCGGGACCTGCGTGACCGCGGGATCACCACCAAGCAGGGTGGGATCATTACCAAAGGGTTCCTGCACCGGCTGATGAGGAACCGGGTCTATCTGGGGGAAGCCGTCCACAAGGGCACCAGTTATCCCGGCGAGCACCAAGGGATCGTCTCCCAGGACGCCTGGGACAAGGTCCACGCCATCTTGATAGAAAGCCCCCGCAAGCGGGCGGCGCACACGCGCTGCAACACGCCTGCATTGCTCAAAGGCCTGCTCTGGGGACCGGACGGCGCAGCGTTCTCGCCGACCCACACCCGCAAGGGCGGCAAGCTTTACCGATACTATGTCAGCCAGTCCGTGCTGCGCCATGGCGCCGGTGCCTGTCCGGTCAGCAGGGTACCAGCCGCCGAGATCGAGAGCGCCATCATCGAGCAGTTGCGCGCCATCTTCCGTCAGCCAGAAATCATGGCTGGTTCGGCAAAGGCAGCCAAAGGCTATCTGCCTGTCATCACCGAAGACGAAGCACGGGAAGCCCTGACCACGCTGGAGCCGATGTGGGACGAACTGTTCCCGGCCGAGCAGGCCCGCATCATGCAGTTGCTGGTCGAGCGGGTCGACATCGGCACCGACGGCTTTGACGTTCAGCTGCGGCTCGACGGCATGGCTACATTTGCACGCGAGATGAGGGAGGCAGCATGACCGAGATCGTAACCGTCCATGTCCCCTTCCACATTCGCAAGCGCGGCGGGCGCAAGGAGATGATCCTGCCCGACGCTGCGCTGGTCCAGCACCGCCATGTCGACAACACCCTGATCAAGGGGTTGGCGCGGGCATTCCGGTGGAAGCGGATGCTTGATGCCGGGGCTTGTCCTACCCTTGGCGATCTGGCCGCGAGCGAGAAGATCTCGCCCTCTTATCTGACCCGTGTCCTGCGGCTGACCTTGCTGGCGCCGGACATCATCGATGCGATCCTCGATGGCCAACTGGGGCCTGACACCACGCTGGCGACGCTGATGGAGCCGTTCCCGGTCGATTGGGATGCGCAACGCCAGCATTTTGCGATGTGCGCTTAACCTGCAGTTGTGCCATCGTCAGCGGCGCCATCAGACGGCGGTCTAAAGGCCGCCTGAGCTAACGCAGACTTGGTCCACTCACGGCAAACCCGAATACGAAGGGCCTCTGTCGAAAGCTTTGAATAAGCTGCCGACTCCAGGTGGTTGGAAATGAACTCAAGCAGTTTCTCCCTTGGCGTGTTCGCGTATACCTTAAGGAAGAAGTCGTAGAACCCGAGTGGGTCTTTCTCTGATATGAGTTCATGTTGATCAGGGTTTCCGAAAACTGCATCCCCGAGCACCGCTGCCGCCTTCTGCTCTTTCTCCGTGAGGGGAAGTTGAACAATCCGTTGTTTGCCGGTTGCCTCTTCCATAAGCCTGATTGTCGCGTTTGGTCCGTTCGAGAGGACGTCGATCACCAGCCCCTTTACAAACTGTTGGTCAGACGTCGTGACCTCAAGACGCTGCCCCACACGCAACCGGACAATTGGCTCGTGATCCGGGCTGATGAGATCGTCAGGCTGGCCATCAAACCGGTGCGGGATCATCTGCACCTTGCGAATACAGTCGAAAATCCACAAAACATCGCGATCGCGGTCCCGCTCGTCCATAGCTAGCTCGATCTCGACCTGCTCGCCATTGACGTGCATCGGGATGTGGAAGCCCTCGAGCATGTATAAGCAGGAGGCGTCACCGCCAGCCAGGAATCCGTGGCTTGTGATGAACACGTAGGCAGGCCCCGGGCGTTCGCCGTCAATGAGAATGCGCTCCTCGGCTTCCCGCAGGGCGGTTCTCAAGAGCAACTGCAATGCCTCAGTCTGCTGCATTTCCTCGACGTTTGGGATCGAAAGCTCGAACCAGAATACCGGGTTAGTCAGCCGCTTGCTTGAGGCGTCGCGGAGCTTTCGCTCCAACCAGATCGTCAATTCTCGGCGAAAGTCAGGGTTTGCAATGTCGACTTGGCTGCTCCAGCCGTTCTTCCGCTTGGCTTCGACATCGTAGGTCCTTCCAGACCTGATCGACGTCGCCCGAAACTCGCCCTCGGGGCCCGCCCCCTTTTGCGTCTCGCCCATCTCAAGCTTGGCGCCTGCCAGAGCGAAGGTAGCGAAAGCAATAGTCTCGACCACCGCCGACAGGAATTCATTCGGCTGCCTTAGCCTTCGGATTAAGGTCGGCGGGATCTGGTCATGATGTGCAATTAGATAGAGGGCGTAAGCAAACCGGAAAACCGCGATCGCGACTCCTTCACCGCACGCAACGAGCATGTCGCCCTCCGGCGCTTTGTATTTTTGGGCCGCGTGATTCATTTGGCGTAGCCACTTGAACAGCGGATGCGTGTCGCCCTGAGCTCCCATCTTGGTCCCCCAGCCACGCCCAAGCACATCCTTCATGTGAAAGAGGAGGAAGTCAGTGAAGAAGCGCCAGTTCCGGTCATAGTAAATACGATTGCCGACAGCGACGATGCGATGGTCCTTGAAGTCGGTGGAAATCATCGGTCGTCCGTGGCCTTCGGCGCGCGTGCGAAGCATCTCCCTTGCCTTCATGGCGCGCCATGAGGCCTCGACCTCAATCGCCATGCGCGGCGGCGCCTGCCTTGTGATAGCTCCGTGGCAACGCTTGTACTTGTTTCCATTGCCGCACGGGCAAGGT
The DNA here is from genome assembly GCA_903821605.1 of uncultured Sphingomonadales bacterium. Taxonomy (GTDB): domain Bacteria; phylum Pseudomonadota; class Alphaproteobacteria; order Sphingomonadales; family Sphingomonadaceae; genus Alteraquisediminimonas. The sequence continues at coordinate 15,485 of CAIJLZ010000014.1, forward strand.
TGATTTCGGCCAATCTTCGCCATGCGCAAATGTTATGCGCGTATCGCTTCAAGCTCTAGTGGCACGTGAGCTTGATGAACCCGTTTCCGACCGATTGGGCAGAACAAATGTTAGATGCGAGGCACTTTCGATAATGGCCGGACTCTGATCGAACGCAAAAGCCGATGCCCGGAAATCTGTATGAATACAGTCTATTGCGGGCATTCACCGACGCGTCCGCAGGCAACAGCTTTGGAGATAATCCGGGCTTAGAGAATGGATTTGGCGTTCCAGCCGCAGGGGCCGGTCAACAGCCCACTGCCATAACACTTGAATATAACGGGCTTTTCGAGACCCATCTGGAATATAGAATGATTCCAATAGGATATGTGGCGGAGCGGGAGGGATTCGAACCCTCGATACGGTTTTGCCGTATACTCACTTTCCAGGCGAGCGCCTTCGACCACTCGGCCACCGCTCCGCATGCTCTGGTAAGGCCGTCCCTCTATCGTGGCACTGGGCGGGGCGCAACCGGAAACAATGGAAATCGTAAGACTTGTCGCACTTGGGTGATTTGTCCCGGCGTGCGGGCGCTGTCAGCCGCGGGCGGCGGCGGCCATTTCGGCGTTGCGCTTGGCGGCGGCGGCCAGTGTTTCTGCCAGCAGGCGGAACAGGTCGCCATTCTCGTCGAGCCGGTTCATGCCCTCACGGGTTGATCCGCCGGGGCTGGCAACGCGGTCGGCCAGTTGGGCGGGGGATTCGTCGGCGCCCGCTGCCAGCAAGGCCGAACCCTCGACCGTCGCCAGCGCAAGCCGGGCAGCCTGATCGGCTGGCAGGCCAAGCGCTGCGCCTGCACGCGCCAAGCCATCGATGAAGCGGAAGACAAAGGCCGGGCCGCATCCGGACAGGGCCGTCACGGCATCGAACAGGCTTTCCGCCGAAATCCATTCGACCAGACCAAGCGGCCGCATCAATGCTTCGGCCCGGGCACGGATCACGGGATCGTCGGTGGTGCCATAGAGCGCCATCACGCCCTTGCCGATGGCGGCGGGGGTGTTCGGCATGACGCGGATGATCGTGCCCGCTGTCGGAAAGCGGCGGCGCAGGGCGTCGATTTCGACACCGGCCAGAATGGAGAGCAGGACGGTCTGTGGCCCCACCAGCGGCGCGACATCCGGGGCGACGGCATCAAGCTGCTGCGGCTTGACCGCGAGCAGGAGCAGATCGGCGGTTTCGCCTGCCAGTTCGCCCGCTGCGCGGACAATGCGCACGCCGGGGGCAGGGGGCTCGGCAAAGGGGTCGATGGCGGTGATCGCCGCTGGTGCTGCACCGTCTGCGATCCAGCCGCGCACCATCGCGCCGCCCATATTGCCGCAACCTACCAGCAGCACCTTGCCGAAATCGTCCGTCATTATGTCCCTGCTTTCCTCAAGCTTCGCCAGCGGTCTCGATCATCGAGGCGGTAATGGCCTCTTGCGGCGTCTTGCCGCCCCACAGCACGAATTGGAAGACCGGATAAAAGCGCTCGCATTCTTCGAGCGCGGTTTCGATCACCGTCTCCGCCTGTTCGACTGACATGCCCATTTCATGGGCCGGTTCAAGGATCACCGCATGGCGATAGACGATCAGGCCGGTCGCGTGCCACAGTTCGAAATGGCCGACCCAAAGCTGTTCGTTGACGAGGCTGACCGTCTCATGGACGAGCGCATATTGTTCGCTGTTGATGCGGATGTCGGGGAAACAGAGAAATTGGAGCGCCCGATCGTCATCACGACAGACCCCGCGCATCTCATAGCTGGTCCAGCTGCCCTGGACCGACGCAATAATTTCATCCTCGCCCTGCCGCTGGACCTGCCAGCCGAAAGCGGCAAAGCATTGGTCTAGGGCGTCGATGGGCCTACCCGTTTCGCGGGCGGCCTCGAACTCGTCGCTCATCATGGGGGGAGCCTGCTCACAACTGCCCCGGTTTGACAAGGCCAAACCCGGCCCGCCGTGCCATTTAGCTGTGGACAAAGCGGGCCGTGTCAGGCGTGTCAGGGCGTTGAGGCTTAGCCTTTAGCGGCTTCAAGCGCGGCGATGCGCTGCTTGAGTGCGTCTGCTTCTTCGCGCGCGGCAACGGCGATGGCTTTGACGGCTTCGAACTCGTCACGGCTGACCATATCGAGCCCGCCCATCCATTCGCGCATCTTTTCCTTCATATTGCCCTCGGCCTCGCGTCCCATGCCGGCAAGCGTCCCGGCCGCGCCGTTGATCAGCTTGGAGATGTCTTCCAGAAACTTGTTTTCCGACTGCATGGCCCGGCCTTTCACGATGATGTGGTCATTGTTCCCTAGCGTGTCGGACTCATTGCCGGTGTCAGGGACGCACCACTTCTATTTGGGCGCTGAAGGTGCCGGGCGCAAGTTCTTCGGCGTTCGGATTAAGCTGGTCGAGCTGAAAATTGAGGGCGCCCGCAATCGTCAGCCACATAAGATAAGGGACCATCAGCCACGCCGCGAGTGGGCGGATGCGGCCAAAGGCAAAGGTCGTGGCATTGGCCAGCAGCCAGATCGCGCCGAGCAAGCCGAGCGCCAGGGTGATTTGATGCGCCGCGAAGAAAAGCGGCGACCAAGCGAGATTGGCGAGCAACTGCACCGCGAACAGGCCGAGCGCGGTGCCACGCCCGCGCGCGCCGCGCGCATGCAGGATCATCGCCAGCGCGAGGCCCATCAGCATGTACAAGACGGTCCAGGTCAGGCCGATGAACCAGCCCGGCGGCGTGATCTCGGGCTTTACCAATGCGGCGTACCATGCGTTTTGCTCGCCCGAATTGGCCAGTCGTCCCGACGCGATGCCGAGCAGCAAGATGGATGGGATGGTCACCAGCGCCCAGCGGACGAGCGACATGCGCAACTGTGTTGTCGAGGCAATTCCACTCATGTTGTTGTCCGTTCTTCCAATGACCCGCCCGATGTTCGCGGCGGGCGTGACGATCAAGGTGATGGTTGCGATCCTAGCCGGGGATTGGCGCTTGGCAATTGCTGGCGGCGGATGAAAATGGCGATGACGCTTGGGAAGTCCGCCTTAAGGGCGGCGCTTGGGCCGTTTAGGGCCAGCGACTAGTCTAATTTAAATTAAAATTTAAACCATATAGATGTCGATTTTATTCAAAAAATGACAAATCATCCAATACCGACTCTGCGTGCTTCGGTTACCAAAGGGTCGCGACCCGAAGGGATTTCCGCGAGGAACCCTTTTCCTGTGGCTTGGCTAGTTCGCTGGCCAAGCCACTTTTTTTTGTCATCTGCTTGCGTTAGGATCCCGACCATCGCTGCCCGATGATCGCGGCATAAGCGTGAGATGGGCGGGGCTGCGCCCTGAAACAGGCTGGCCGCAGGCGTGTGTCGGGACGTGGCTTGAAAAGCGTCTGGGGGATCGGAAACGTGCTGTCGCTGAACTATGTGCCACCGCCTGCTGACCTATCGGAATTCCTGACTGCTTTTTACCTCTTTTCTGCGGATGAAGCCGAATTGAACGAGTTGGAACGTGCCGATGTGGCGCAGTTCCGGCTGGTGCTGGCGGGCGAGGGGTTTCTCGAATTTCCTGATGGCACACGTTATGCGTTCACGCCTTGTAGCCTGATCGGTCCGCGCACCATGGCATCGCGAATCGTCGCCCATGGGCCAATCCGGGTATTTGGTGCGGGCTTGCTTGCTCCCGGTTGGGCGACGCTGACCGGGCTGGATGCGACCGCTTATACCAATAAGATGGTCGATGGGGTGGCCCTGATGGGGCCGCAAGTGCTGGACATGCATCGCGCCGTGCTGGAGGCAGATAATCTTGATCAGATGGCGGAGATCGGCATCACCTTCGCCCGGGGGCTTCGTCGCCAGGCCGATGGGGTGCCCTTATGGTTCACCCGCGCGGTTGACCGCTGGCTGACGAGCGGCCCCAAGCCGGTGATTGCCGAATTGATAGCGGATACGGGCTTGACCCGTCGCCAGATCGATAAGCTGACGAAGCAGCTTTATGGATCAACGCCGGGGCTGCTGGTGCGCAAATATCGCGCTTTACGAACCGCGAACGCGCTCGCGCGGGGGGATGCGCAATGGCAGAATCTCGCCGCAGAGAGCTATTATGATCAGTCGCATCTGATCCGGGAATTGAAGGAATTTACCGGCATCACCCCGCGGGCGATTCAGGAAGAAGGGGCGCGGCTCAGCCGACTGACTTTCGGCAGGGCGGCGCTGGCAGGCAAGATTTCGCCACTGGTTTCGGATAGCTGATGACGCATGCACTGGAGATGATCCCCGCCCATCCGGGGCTGCATCCCGCGATCACCTATTATTATCGTTTGCGCCTGTCCTACTCGGTGATCGACGAATGGCTGCTGGCCGATAGTGGCCATTTGTGGTTTTTCGTCTCGGGTGGCGAAGGTTATATCGACTGGCGGCAGGGCGAACGCCTATTCGCATGCCCGGCGATGTGCACCGGGCCGCTCAGCCATAGTGCTCGGATGCGATTGAGCGGGCCGATGGAATATGTCGGCATTCCGCTCACCCCCGAGGCATGGGGGCGGCTGCTGCGCGAAGATGCCGAGGCATATGTCGATACGGCGGTCGACGCGCGTTTGGTGCTGGGCGACATGATGGAGGAAATGGCGGCCGCGGTGCGGGCGGCGGTCGGTATGCGCAACCTCGCTGATCGGCTTGATGCCCTGTTGCTCCCCCGGTTGCGACCGATGCCCGAGGCGCATCGTGCAGTCTTGGGGGCGATCAGGACATGGCTGAACGCGCGGATGTTTCCGCATGTTGACGAGCTTTACGCCCATTGCCGCCTGTCGTCGCGTCAGGTGATGCGCATTGCCAAGCGTTATTACGGCGCGCCGCCCAAGCTGCTGGCGCGCAAATATGGGGCGCTACGCACCGCGTCTGCCATCGTTGCCGATCAAGGCCGCCCGCCGACCGAGGCGGTCGAGCATTATGCGGACCAGTCGCACATGACGCGCGACCTCCGCCAATTTACCGGGCAAACGCCGCGCGGCTTGCGGACGCGCAGCAGCCCGCTGGCACGTCAGGCCTTGAGCCTTGGCAATTTTCCAGAAATCATCCCCTATGCTTGATTTCGGGCGCTACTGGTGCGATAACAAACCGGATTGAATTTGTCTGATTTAAGGATTCGCCCGTTTCATGCGCCTGTCTTCCCTTGCAGACTATGCTGTCGTGATGATGTCCACGGCCGCCCGCCATTGCGGGGCCGGGGTCGATCCGCTGACCGGCGAGAAGCGCAAGCGCATCAACGCGGCGCAGCTGGCCGAGGAAACCGGCATCCCCTTGCCGACGGTGCAGAAGCTGGTGAGCAAGCTCTCGGCGGCGGGCTTGCTCTCGTCGGTGCGCGGTGCGGGCGGCGGCTTCCGGCTGGCGCGGCCGCCGGCAGCGGTGTCGCTGGCCGATATTATCGAGGCGGTCGAAGGGCCGATTGCGATGACCTCCTGCGTCGAAACGGGCAAGCATGACTGCGGCATGGAAGGAACTTGCCGGGTCCAGTCGCATTGGCCCGTCGTCAATGATGCGGTGCGCGGTGCATTGGCCAAGGTGCCGCTGACGCAACTGGTGGAGACACGCCGATGACGAAGAATGCTGAAGCCGTGGCAGCGGCCAACAAGGTCTCCGATTATGAATGGGGCTTTTCCTCTGACATCGAGCAGGAGTTCGCGCCCAAGGGGTTGAGCGAGGATACGGTTCGCTTCATCTCGGCCAAGAAGAACGAGCCGGAATGGATGCTCGAATGGCGGTTGAAGGCCTATCGCCATTGGCTGACGATGGAGACGCCGGAATGGGCCAAGCTCAACGTGCCGCCGATTGATTATCAGGACGCCTATTATTACGCCGCGCCCAAGCCGAAGAAGCTGCTGGAGAGCCTTGATGAGGTCGATCCGGAAATTTTGCGCGTTTATGAAAAGCTTGGCATTCCGCTGGAGGAGCAAAAAGTGCTCGCCGGGGTTGAAGGCGCGCGCCGGGTCGCGGTCGATGCGGTGTTCGATTCTGTTTCGGTAGCCACCACCTTCCGCAAGGAGCTGGAAGCGGCGGGCGTCATTTTCCGTTCGATTTCCGAAGCGATCCGCGAATATCCGGAACTGGTCAAAAAGTGGCTCGGCAAGGTCGTGCCGATGCACGATAATTATTTCGCGACGCTCAACTGCGCGGTCTTTTCGGACGGCACCTTTGTGTACATCCCGGAAGGGGTGCGCTGCCCGATGGAGCTGTCCACCTATTTCCGCATCAATGCCGAGAATACCGGCCAGTTTGAACGCACGCTGATCGTGGCCGACAAGGGCAGCTATGTCTCCTATCTGGAGGGCTGCACCGCCCCGCAGCGCGACGAGAATCAGCTGCACGCGGCGGTGGTCGAATTGGTTGTGCTGGATGATGCCGAGATCAAATATTCGACCGTCCAGAACTGGTATCCGGGCGACGCCGAGGGCAAGGGCGGCATCTATAATTTCGTGACTAAGCGCGCGCTCTGCCAAGGCAAGAATTCCAAGGTGAGTTGGACTCAGGTCGAAACCGGCTCTGCCGTGACGTGGAAATATCCAAGTTGCGTGCTGAACGGCGAAAATTCGGTCGGCGAATTCTACTCCGTCGCCGTCACCAACAATTATCAGCAGGCCGATACCGGCACCAAGATGATCCACAACGGCAAGAACAGCCGCTCGACGATTGTCTCCAAGGGCATCAGCGCGGGTAAATCGAGCGGCACCTATCGTGGCCTCGTCAAGGTCGCGGCCAATGCCGATCATGTCCGTAACTTCACCCAGTGCGACAGCCTGTTGCTTGGCGATCAATGCGGGGCGCACACCGTGCCCTATATCGAGGTGAAAAACCCGACCGCGCAGATCGAGCATGAAGCGACGACCAGCAAGATTTCCGACGATCAGCTATTCTATGCGATGCAGCGTGGGCTTGATCAGGAACAGTCGGTGGCGCTGATCGTCAACGGCTTTGCCAAGGAAGTATTGCAGCAACTGCCGATGGAGTTCGCCGTCGAGGCGCAGAAGCTGCTCGGCATTTCGCTGGAAGGGAGCGTGGGTTAATGATGCTCGCTTTCCTCCATGTTCATTACGGCCGGGATCATCTGGATGCCCGCCTGTCCGGGAATGTTGCCTGATATGTTGAAGATCGAAAACCTCCACGCGACTGTCGCCGACAAGGAAATTCTCAAGGGCTTGTCGCTTGAGATCAACGCCGGTGAAATCCATGCGATCATGGGGCCGAATGGCGCGGGTAAATCGACGCTGACCTACACGCTCGGCGGCCGTCCGGGCTATGAGGTGACGTCCGGCACCGCCACTTTTGACGGGCGCGACCTGTTCGATATGGCGCCGAATGAACGGGCTGCTGCCGGGCTGTTCCTCGGCTTCCAATATCCGGTCGAAATTCCGGGCGTTTCCAACGTCCAGTTCCTGCGCGAGGCATTGAACGCCCAGCGCAAGTGGCGCGGTGAAGAGCCGCTATCGGGCGGTGACTTTCTCAAGCGTGCGCGCACCCAGGCGGATGCCATGGGGATGCACATGGATATGATGAAGCGGCCGGTCAATGTCGGCTTTTCGGGTGGCGAAAAGAAGCGCAACGAGATGGTCCAGATGGGCATTCTCGATCCGAAGCTCGCGATCCTTGATGAGACGGACTCGGGGCTCGACATCGACGCGCTGCGCGTGGTCGGCGACGGCATCAACCGCATCATGCGCAAGCCGGACAAAGCGGTGCTCCTGATTACGCACTATCAGCGCCTGCTTGATTATGTGCAGCCGGACTTTGTCCATGTGCTGGCGGCTGGCCGGATCGTGAAGTCAGGCGGGCCGGAACTCGCGCTTGAACTCGAACGCGAAGGCTATGCGGAGATTGCCGCGTGATGGCGTGCAACCGTCTTTGTCACCCCGCGCATGCAGTTGGGGGGAGGCGATGAGCGCCTTGCCAACCCGTCGGGATGAGGCATGGCGCTACGCCGACCTCCAAGCCGTGGCCAAGCTCTGGCCGCTTGCGGCACCGGAGCAGCTTGTGCTGGCCGAGGGCGAGGCGGCGACGCGCCATCTCGTGCTCGACACGGATGCGGGCGCGGCCGATATTCGCCAGATCACGATCAACCTTGCCAAAGGGGCGAAATTCTCGTTCCAACTGCTGGTCATGGGTGGCCACTATGGCCGGGTCGAACTCGATGTGACGCTGCATGAAGGGGCGGACTTTGATCTTGGCGCGGTGATCCTTGGCAATGGCGATCAGACGCTGGAGATCATCACCACCGTCACCCATGCCGAACCCAACGCCACCAGCAATCAGGTGATCCGCGCCGTGCTGGCTGAGCGTTCGACCGGCACCTATCTGGGCAAGGTTGCGGTGGCCCGTGGGGCGCAGAAGACCGACAGCGCGCAGTCGTTCAAGGCGATGTTGATCGACCGCACCGCGACCGCCAATGCCAAGCCGGAACTGGAAATCTTCGCCGATGATGTGAAGTGCGCCCATGGTGCAGCGATTGGCGAATTGGACGCGATGAGCCTGTTCTATCTGGAATCGCGCGGCCTGACCCCGGCTGATGCCAAGCGACTGATGTTGCAGGCCTTTGTCGCGGGTGTGTTCGATGGCGCAGCGGCGGAGGACGTGCTTCAGGCGGCGGCCTTGCAGAAGCTGGGGGAGATGGTGCGATGACCGCCCATCCGAACAATCCGCTCAAGGCCGATTTTCCGGGCCTGGCCAATGACTGGCATTATCTTGATACCGGCGCATCGGCGCAAAAACCGCAGGCCGTGATCGACGCCATGACCCGCGCGTTGGGCGCGGATTATGCCACTGTCCATCGCGGCGTTTATGCGCGTTCGGCCAATATGACGCTCGCCTTCGAGGCGGCGCGGCGGCGGGTGGCGACGTTCATCAATGCCGTATCGGAAAATGAGGTCGTGTTCGTGCGCGGCGCGACCGAGGCGATCAACCTTGTGGCCCAGAGCTATGGCGCGCTGTTGCAGGCGGGCGACCGCATCTTGCTGAGCCAATTGGAGCATCACAGCAACATCGTGCCGTGGCAGTTGTTGCGCGACCGTATCGGGATCGAGATCGACGTCTGTCCGTTGACCGCCGATGGCCAGATTGACCTTGATGCCGCCGAGCAGATGCTGACCCCGCGCCACCGGCTGGTCGCGCTCGCCCATGTGTCGAACGTGCTGGGTTCCGAACTGGATGTGCCGCGGGCGGTCACGCTGGCGCATAAGGTCGGGGCCAAGATCCTGCTCGATGGTTGTCAGGCGATCCCGCGCCTTGGCGTTGATGTGCAGGCGCTGGGCTGCGATTTCTACGTTTTCTCCGGCCACAAGCTCTATGGCCCGACCGGGATCGGCGCGTTGTGGGCCCGCGCCGATATTCTGGCCGCCATGCCGCCATGGCAGGGCGGGGGCGCGATGATCGACCGGGTGACGTTCGAGAAAACCAGCTATGCCCCGCCGCCCGCGCGGTTTGAGGCCGGGACACCCGCCATTACCGAGGTGATCGGGCTACATGCGGCCATTGATTATGTCGCCGCGATTGGGATCGACAAGATCCACGCGCATGAGGTGAGGCTGGTCGGCTTGGCGCGCGATGCGTTGCGCCAGTTGAACAGCGTCCAGTTGTTCGGGCCGGAAGAATCGGCGGGGATTGTGTCTTTTGCGATGCAGGGCATTCACCCGCATGATATCGGCACGATCCTTGATGAAGAGGGGGTGGCGATCCGCGCCGGGCATCATTGTGCCCAGCCGCTGATGGACCATCTCGGCGTGCCTGCAACGGCCCGGGCGAGTTTCGGCCTGTACAATGATGAGAATGACGTGGCGGCGTTGGTGCGCGGCCTAGAGCGAGTGTCGAGGATTTTCGGATGAGTGAGGACAACAAGGTCAATTATCAGGAAGTCGATAGCGTGCCGCCGCCGCCCAAGGCGCGGGTGACGGATGCGGGCTTCGCGCCCGCGACTGACCGCAAGCCCGACTATCTGGATGGCTTCCTGTCGGAAAAGCCGCAGGCGCTGACCGGCGAGGAACCGGGCGGCGACTTGTATGAAGGCGTGATTGCAGCGCTCAAGGACATTTTCGATCCGGAAATTCCGGTCAATATCTATGATTTGGGCCTGATCTATAATGTCGAGATCAGCGGCGGCCATGCGGTTGTCACCATGACGCTGACCACGCCGCATTGCCCAGTCGCGGAATCCATGCCGGGCGAAGTTGAACTGCGCGTCGGCGCGGTGCCGGGCATTGGGTCGGCCGATGTCAATCTCGTCTGGGATCCACCTTGGGACCCGGCCAAGATGTCGGACGAGGCCAAGCTCGAACTCGGCATGTTGTAAGGAAAATCCTCCCCCGTCAGGGGGAGGATGATTATTCGCTCAGGCGGTGGCGCTATTGTCGAGCGCGCTGCGGCCACGCTTGACCATCAGCTTGTTGAGCGCATTCACATAAGCCCGCGCGCTGGCCACCATGGTGTCGTAATGCGCACCACGGCCACGCACCGTGCGGCCATCTTCCGACAGCAGTACCGAAACCTCGGCCTGTGCATCAGTGCCACCGGTCACGGCATGGACCTCATAACGTTCCAGCACCGAAAGATCATGCGGGACGATCATGCGAATGGCGTTGAACAGCGCGTCAACCGGGCCATTGCCCTTGCTGGTGACGGTCTTTTCCTCGCCCTCAACATCGAGCGTCAGGATCGCACGCTGTGGGCCGTTGGAGCCGCAATAAATCTCGACTTCCTTGACCTGAATAACGTCATGGCCGCGCAGCACCTCGTCATCGACCAGCGCGATGATGTCCTCGTCATAAACGGCCTTTTTGGCGTCGGCCAACGCCTTGAACCGGACAAAGGCATCCTGAAATTCATTGTCACCCAGACGAAAGCCCAGTTCTTCCAGCTTCTGGCGGAAGGCCGCGCGGCCCGAATGCTTGCCCATGACCAGATTGGAGGCGTTGAGGCCAACCGATTCCGGGGTCATGATTTCATAGGTGCTGGCATCCTTGATCATGCCGTCCTGATGGATGCCGCTTTCATGCGCAAAGGCATTGGCCCCGACGATCGCCTTGTTCGGCTGCACCTGAAAGCCGGTGATGCCGGAGATCAGGCGGCTGGCACGGGTGATTTCGGTGGTGACGGCGTTGGTCTTGAACGGCATCACATCATGGCGGACCTTGAGCGCCATCACGATTTCCTCAACCGCAGCGTTACCGGCGCGTTCGCCAATGCCGTTGATCGTCGATTCCACCTGTCGCGCCCCGGCCATCACGGCCGCCAGCGTGTTCGCGACGGCCAGACCGAGATCATTATGGCAATGGGTTGAGAAGGTCGCCAGATCGGCGTTCGGCACGCGATTGATCACGTCGCGGAACATCTTGCCATAGGTTTCCGGCGTGCCATAGCCCACCGTATCCGGCAGGTTGATGGTGCGCGCCCCGGCTTTGATCGCCACTTCAACCGCGCGGCACAGGAAATCCGGGTCTGAACGGGTGGCATCTTCCGCCGACCATTCGACATCAGGCGACAGCGAGGCCGCCAGCCCGACGCTCTTTTCAATCGCGGCCAGCACTTCTTCCGGCGACTTGTTCAGCTTGACGCGCATGTGCAACGGGCTGGTCGCGATGAAGGTGTGGATGCGCGGGCTCTTGGCGTGCCGGACAGCAGCCCAAGCGCGCTCAATGTCGGCGGACGAGGCGCGCGCGAGGCTGGCGACCGTGGCCTTTTGGCACTGGCGGGCGACTTCAGACACGGCCTCGAAATCGCCTTCGGATGCAATCGCAAAGCCCGCTTCGATGATATCGACGCCCAATGCTTCAAGCTGGGCGGCGACACGCAGCTTTTCTTCCAGATTCATCGAACAGCCGGGGGACTGTTCGCCATCGCGCAGGGTGGTGTCGAAAATCTTGACGGTATCGGTCACGGTCTTTGATCCTTGAATTGCCGGTCTATAGGTGGCCGGACAATGAATTGGGGCAGGCTATAGCGCCTGAACAACATTGGATAAACCCTTAGGCGAGGAGTGCTTCAGGCGGCGCGGGGCGCGGCCAAGCAGAAACGCACGCCTAAGGGCGTGTAAGTCGTAACCAAAGAAGGGCGCGCTGCGCGTTCATAACGAGATGTATCGCCGAATCGCGGGCGAATGTCTAGCGCCCGTGACGAGTGATTTGATCGATCTTGGTGATCGAGGGGCTTTGGCGCTCATGGACTCCTGCGCGACGCAGGAGCCATCAGTTGCTTACAGCGCGGCGAGCACGCTTTCGAACAGGCGGCGACCATCATTGCCGCCATGGGCGGGTTCGACCATGCGCTCGGGATGCGGCATCATGCCCAGCACGTTGCGCTTGTCATTGAGGATCCCGGCAATATCGCGAGCCGAGCCATTGATCGCGGTCGTATAGCGAAAGGCCACGCGGCCTTCGCCTTCAAGCCGGTCGAGCGTTTCGGTGTCCGCGTTGAAATTGCCGTCATGATGCGCGACCGGGAAATTGACCTGCTCGCCCGCGGCATAGAGCCGGGTGAAATCCGAATCGCTATTGGTGACGGTCAGCGCCACATCGCGGCAGATGAAATCCAGCGTTGCATTGCGCATCAGCGCACCCGGCAGCATCCCTGCTTCGGTCAGCACCTGAAAGCCGTTGCACACGCCCAGCACGCGCACGCCGCGTTCAGCGGCCTGCTTGACGGCGGCAACAATCGGGCTGCGCGCGGCGATTGCGCCACAACGGAGATAATCGCCATAAGAAAAGCCACCCGGCACAGCGATGAAATCAATGCCGTCGGGCAGGCTGGTCTCGCGGTGCCAGACCATCTTGGGGGCCTTGCCGGTCACCTGTTCAATGGCGACGGCCATGTCGCGGTCGCAATTGGAGCCGGGGAAGACGATGACTGCGGAGTTCATGGGGCTTCCTTCGATCAGCCTGCGACCGGCTCGATGCGGAAGTTCTCGATCACGGTGTTGGCAAGAAGTTGCTGGCACATGCGTTCGATATCGGCGGTGGTGACGCTGTCATCAAGGTCAAGCTCGATCAGCTTGCCCGCGCGCACATCGTTCACGCCGGTGAAGCCCAGACCCTCTAAGCCGTGGTGAATGGCCTTGCCCTGTGGGTCGAGAACCCCGTTCTTCAACGTCACATAAATCCGCGTCTTCATGGAATCGTCCCGGTTGCTGCTTGGCGGTGAATGGATTGCGCCCCCTATGGCGATGCCGAGCCGATGATGCAAGGATTCACGCAAAATTAGGAGCAGTGGTGGGATAGTGCGGCCGCGCGCCGCAGGAAGATGACCGGCGCATGCAGGAGGCAATCAATGGCCAGTGTCGCACTGCTCATATTCGTCGCCATTTTTACGTTCGGCGACCAACTCTTTGGCTGGTATGATGATGGAAGTCGTATCCAGATCGCCTTGGGGCTATGTTTCGCGCTTGGCGTCCTGTGCGGCTATAAGTCGCGGGGCACAAGCTGACGGCAAAGGCGGGCGCGTGCAACGCCCGCCTTTGCAGCATTATTGCCCGGTAGTGGCGCTGCTGCTGCCCGCCTGTTCCTCTTCACGTGCCTGACGCATCAGTTCGCGATAACAGCCAGTCCAGCCGCCAGCACCCGAGGTGGAGCAGCTATTGGTCCCGGTGCGGCCGATATATTCCATCGACCGGGCGCGTTCGGCCCAGCTTTGCGCATCGGGGGCGGGGCGGGATTTACGCAGCGCTTCCGGAATGCGGTAGCGCTCCGACTCGGGCTTGCGGGCGCAGACCACAATTTCGCCGTCCGCGCTGGCGGGGCAGGGGTCGTCGCCATAGACGATGACCAGCTGCTCTTTATGCTGTTGGGCCAATGCCGGCGTCGAGAGAGCCAGCAATGGCGCGGCGGCGATGCCAAGGGCGAGGGCAATAAGCGGTCTGGCCATGATGTCTCTCCTGATAAGGGGGTGGCAAATGCCGATGTCCCCGGAAACCTGATTAAATCCGTTTGGATAGGGCGATGGCCGCCCGGCAGCCAAGGCGGATGGCCCCTGCCAGCAGCGGATAGGCCGGTGCCTGTTCTGCGCCGGCGGCCAAGGCGGCGTCGCGGTGCTGGACCTCCTCCGCCTGAAATTCGGCAATCATGGCGCGCAGTTCAGGATCAGCCTCAGACGGCGGCGCGGCGTCGAGTTCGCGCAATTGTTCTGCATAATGGGCGTCAATTTCGGTCTCAATCGCAGCCGTGCAGGCCATGGCAGCCTTGGGGCCGATCAAGGCGGTCGCCGCGCCGAGCGCGAAGCCCGCCACGTCCCAAAAGGGTTGCAGCAGGGTCGGGCGCACGCCGCGTTCGCTGATCATTCGGTCGAACAAGCGGCGGTGGCGGGCTTCTTGGGCGGCCATATGTGCGATTTCGCCGCTCATCGCATGGTCGCTGCCCAAAATGGCGAGTTGCCCGGCATAGATGCGGGTCGCACCATATTCACCGGCATGGTCAACCCGGATCATCGATGGGCGGTCGACAGTCATGCCCGGCCCTTCCGTGCAAGCAGGGCGAGAACCAAAATCCCCGCCGGGATGGAAATCAGCGCATTATAACCTGCGAGCGAGATACCGAACAGCGTCCATTGTGGTTGGTCGCAGCGAATGACCGGTGTGGCCCAGATATCGGCCAAAACCTCTGCCGTTGATCCGGCAGATGCCGCCACGGTGCAGGAGGTTAACCCTTCCCACCAGCGATATTCGACCCCGGCATGGAAAATCCCGATCAGGCCGGACGTGATGACGGCCAGCCCGGCAAGCGCGATCATCCATGTTTTTGGTCCGCGTCCCGGTATGATAAAACCGAGCAGCGCCAGCGCGATCGCCGTATAATGCGGCCAACGCTGCCAATGGCACATTTCGCACGGATAAAGCCCGCCAATATATTGCGATCCCAGCGCCCCTGCCATCAAGCTGACAGGAAGCAGCAAGGCCAACCAGCGGGCGGGATAGAGGCTGTTCATCTCAGCGCGCGCCGCCAGCCTTGCCGCCCGCGAGGCGGGCCGTGCCGGTCTTCAAAATGGCCTTGATCGCGTAATCGAGCTGAAAATCCTTGATGCCCTTTTTCTCCAACTCGGCCTGGGTGGCGGTGAAGCGCGGATCATTCTTGCCGTCATCCTCCAGTACGCTGTTATCGACCTTGGCCTCATTGATCAGATGGCGGCGCAGATCAGCTTCGCGGAAGCTCGGGCGCGACTTATAATCCGGGTCGGACAGTTGCGGCACCTTGATATCCGGTTCGATCCCGCCTTCCTGCACCGAACGGCCAGACGGCGTATAATAACGCGCGGTGGTCAGGCGCAACGCGCTGTCTTCGGACAGTTGGAGCAAGGTCTGCACCGATCCCTTGCCAAAGCTACGCTCACCCATGACCAGCCCGCGATGGTGGTCCTGCAAGGCACCGGCGACGATTTCCGATGCCGAAGCCGAGCCGGAATCGACCAGCACGACAATCGGCTTGCCCTTCGCATAGTCGCCTGGCTTGGCGTAATAACGCTCGACATCCGTCTTGCGGCGGCCACGTTGCGACACCACTTCGCCACGCTCAAGGAAGGCATCCGCCACCTCAATCGCCTGATCGAGCAGCCCGCCCGGATTGGACCGCAGATCGATCACATAGCCGACGACCTTGCCAGCCGTCGCCTTGTCGATCGCGACCATCGCGGCGCGCACGCCTTCGCCGGTGTTTTTGCTGAAGGCGTTGATGTTCACCACGCCGACGTCGTTGCGGACTTCCCATTTGACCGGCTTAAGCGTGATGATCTCACGGGTCACGGTGACGTCGAGCGGCTTGTCACGGCCCGGGCGGACGATGGTCAGCTTGATCGACGTGCCCGGCTTGCCGCGCATCTTCTGCACCGCTTCATCCAGCGTGCCGCCATAAATCAGACTGCCATCGAGATGGGTCACAAAGTCACCGGCCTTGATGCCGGCACGGTCGGCGGGGGAGTCTTCGGTCGGGGCAATCACCTTGACGGCACCGTCTTCCATCCCGACGGTCAGGCCAAGACCGCCATATTCGCCCTCGGTCTGGGTGCGCATGTTCTGGAAATCGCGCGCGTCGAGATAGGAACTGTGCGGGTCAAGCGCGGCCAGCATGCCATCAATCGCGCCCTTGATCAGCACCTTGTCATCGACCGGCTCGACATATTCGGCGCGAATGCGTTCGAATACGTTCATGAACTGGTCCAATTCACGATAGCTGTCGACGTCCACCGCTGCCATCGAAGCGCTCGCGGCCGGGATCAAGGCCATCGCACCGGCAAACAGGAGGAACTGACGGGAAACTTTCATGCGCTTTCGGCTTTCGACAAGATATGTTTTGATTTCTGGATGAAGACTCTAGCCGAGATTCCGGGCGTGACCAAGTGGAACTATTACGGATTCCGTCGCCTTGGCCCGATGATCGATCCAGTTGACTGATCCGGCCTGTCGTCGGCTCTTTCCAATGCGCCCGCGCGGTTGCATGATCGCCATCCGAGAACGGAGCCTGTGATGCGCATCGCCAGTTTCAACGTCCAGAACCTGCGGTTGCGCCGCCAAAACGGGCTGGTGCATCTGGATGGTGCGCGTGACAGCGATGTGGCGGTGGATGTCGGGCCGGATGCCATGGCCTTGGATGGCGCCGACCGGCAGTTGACGGCGGCGGTGTTGCGCGATGCCGATGCCGATATCGTCGCCTTGCAAGAGGTGTTCGATCAGGCGACGCTCGATTGGTTCCATGATCATGTGTTGCTGCCCTTGGGGGTGCGTCCTTATCCCTATCGGGTCTGTTTGCCGGGCAATGATGGCCGGGGTCGCGATGTTGCGCTGATCAGTCGTCGGCCGCTGGATGAGGTGACGGGCCATGCGGCGCTGACCCCGCAAGCGCTTGGACTGACGGTTGATAATGTCCCGGGCCGGGGTGTCGCCGCCGACCGCCCGATTTTCCGGCGCGATTGCCTGATGGTCACGACCGGCGGGGTGACGCTGTTTCTGTGCCATTTTAAGGCACCCTATCCGGATGAAGCTGGATCATGGGCGGTGCGGCGGTTGGAAGCGCTGGCGGTGCGCCGCCTGATCGAGCGCCGATTTCCCGATCCTACAGTCGGCCATTGGCTAGTGGTGGGCGATTTCAACGAACCGGCGCGTTCCCCAGGCGGGCATGAACGCGCGGTGGCGCCATTGCTCGCGCCATTTGCGGTCGATCTGCTGGGGCGCTTGCCGGAAGATGAACGCTGGACTTATTTCGACCTCGACAGCGGCCTGTATAGCCGCCCCGATGCGCTGCTGGCATCGCCACAACTGGCGCGCGATTGGCCGATGGCGAGGCCCTTGGTGCTGCGAGAAGGACTGGGACGCGAGACCGGCCCGCGTGTGGGCGCGCGCCTGCCCGAGGTCGGCGAACACCGCCCGCATGCGAGTGATCATGCCGCGCTGGTGATCGATTTCCGGGGACTGTGAGCGCGCCGCATTTCCCGTCGCCACATGGGCGAGGGTGAAGATGGTGACCCCTACGGGAATCGAACCCGTGTTTCAGCCGTGAGAGGGCCGCGTCCTAACCGCTAGACGAAGGGGCCAAGCGGGCGGCCAACCCATTGCCCCAGTCTGACGATGGACGCAAGCGCTGGCTACAGGAAATTGTGGCGACATCGGCGGCGGGCGCACGCGGTCATCACGCCATGTCGGGTCTTGATCAACTATGTGTATGATGGACCATCAGCATCGGCACAAGACCGTAAAAAATGGTGACCCCTACGGGAATCGAACCCGTGTTTCAGCCGTGAAAGGGCCGCGTCCTAACCGCTAGACGAAGGGGCCACATCGCTGTGGTGAGGGGGCCTTTACGGCCAGTTTCCGTAGCGGTCAAGCCCTGCGGATGTTTTTCCACAACTTGTCGTGTCAGTCAGCGATGGCCGCATCGTCGATGTGCATTTCCGCCGCTGGGCGGCTCCCCCAGTCGTCCTTCTTGATCCGGCCCGCAAGCCACAAGCGCCGGTCACGCGGTAGGTTGAGCAGGGTCTGGCCTAGCTCTTGATCGGCCTGACGGAAACCCATCGCTTTGAACGATGCCCCATCGTCGCCGCCGACGATCATGCGAAGGTGATTCTGGCCGACGACATCGGCCTTGATGATCCGCACCGGCCCGGTCACGACACGCGGCGCGGGCCAGCCCATGCCGAACGGCCCGGCAGCGTCGAGCGCATCCGCCAGCGACGGATTGACGCCGCGCGGGGCCGAAATGGTATCGATCAGCAGCATGCGCTCAAGACTGGCGGCGGCGACATCCGCCGCGAGCCGGTCGTTGAGAAACTGGGTGAAGCCGTCAATCTTGTCGGCGTTGATCGTCAGCCCGGCCGCCATCGCATGGCCACCACCTGCCACCAACAGGCCATGGTCCTTGGCGGCCAGCACCGCCGCGCCGAGATCGACGCCGGTGATCGACCGGCCCGACCCCTTGCCGATGCCCTCTTCGTCCACCGCGATGACAATGGCCGGGCGGTTGAATTTTTCCTTCAGCCGTCCGGCGACGATACCGATCACACCGGGGTGCCAGCCTTGGCCGACCGCGACGATGACCGGCATATTGGTCTGGGTGACGCTGGCCGCTTCTGCCTGTTCCTGCACCAGCGCCTCGATGGTGCGGCGTTCCTCGTTAAGGCGGTTGAGTTCGGTTGAAATTTCGCGCGCCTCATCCTCGTCTTCGGTGGTGAGCAGGCGGACGCCGAGGTCCGATTTGCCAACACGTCCGCCCGCATTGATGCGCGGCCCGAGCGCAAAGCCCAGATCGCTGCATTGCGGGGCGCGTTCCAAACGCGCGGCGGCGAGCAGGGCATTGAGGCCGATATTGCGCCGCTGGCCCATGACCTTCAGCCCCTGGGCGACAAAGGCGCGGTTTAGCCCCTTGAGCGCGGCGACATCCGCCACGGTGCCCAGCGCGACAAGATCGAGCAAGGGCAGGAGCGAGGGTTCTGGCCGGTCGTTGAACCAGCCGCGCCCGCGCAATGCACGCACCACCGCCGCACCAAGCAGAAAGGCCACGCCGACCGCCGCCAAATGGCCGTGCACAGCGGCTTCCGGGCTTTCGTCCAGCCGGTTGGGGTTGACGAGGGCGAGTGCATCGGGAAGGGCGGCGACGCATTGGTGGTGATCGACGACCATCACATCGACCCCGGCCTGTTTTGCCATGGCAAGCGCGTCAAATGCCTGTGCGCCGCAATCGACGGTGACGATCAGTTGCGCGCCCTGTTCCTTGAGCCGGACCAGCGCCGCGCCCGAAGGCCCATAGCCTTCCATCAGCCGATCCGGGATATAATAGCCCGCATCATTGCCCACCGCGCGCAGCAGGCGGATCAGCACGGCGGCGGAGGTTGCACCATCGACGTCATAATCGCCGAACACGACGACCCGCTCGCCGCGCTGGACGGCATCAGCCAGCCGTGCGGCGGCGGCGTCCATGTCGCGAAAATGCGAGGGATCGGGCATGAATTCCCGGATGGTGGGGCTGCGATGACGGTCGAGCTCTTCGGGTGGCACGCCGCGTCCCAGCAACAGGCTGTCAAGCAGCTGATCCGGCGTGCCTTCATGGGCAAGATGACGCCAGTGCCATGACTGGCCAAGCAGGGAGGTCGGAATAGCTTGTAATTTGGGGCGCATGGCTCTGCCATATGCCCGCCGCGCGACGCTGTCCATCATGGGCGAATAGGTGCGCCCCGTTGCCAGCGTCGGGCCGAGGCGATAACGCGGCCGGGAGTGGCAGGAGACACGCATGGACGCGCGGGCACATTATATCGACGGCCATTGGGTGGCGAGCCGGGGCGGGGATGTCCGCGATATCATCAACCCGTCGGATCGTTCGGTAATTGGCAAGGTGGCGCTTGGCACGCCTGCCGATGTCGATGCGGCGGTCGCCGCGGCGCAGCGCGCCTTCGACCATTGGTCGCAGACCAGCGTGGCGACGCGGCTCGGCTATCTCAAGGCGATCCATGCGGCCTTGGTGGCGCGCAATGATGCGCTTGCCGATCTGATTTCGGCGGAAATGGGCGCGCCGCGCGGATTTGCCCGGGGGGCGCAGGCCCCGTCAGGGGCGCAGCAGTTTCACGAGGTGATCCGCGCGCTGGAAGGCTATCAGTTCGAATATCCGATGGGGACGACGATGATCCGGCGCGAGGCGGTGGGGGTTTGCGCCCTCATCACGCCGTGGAACTGGCCGTTGAATCAGGCGGCGGCCAAGGTCGCACCGGCTTTAGCGGCGGGCTGCACCATGGTGTTGAAGCCAAGCGAACTGGCCCCGCTGGATGCCATGCTCTTGGCCGAGATCATTGATGAGGCAGGCGTGCCGCCGGGCGTGTTCAACCTCGTGTTCGGCACGGGCGATGGGGTGGGCGCGGCGCTTAGCCGTCATCCGGGGGTGGATATGGTCTCTTTCACCGGATCAACCCGCGCCGGCATGGCCGTTGCCACCCATGCCGCCGCCACGATCAAGCGGGTGGCGCTGGAACTGGGGGGCAAGGCCCCCAATCTTGTGCTGCCCGATGCCGATTTCGCCAGCGCCATCCCGGCAAGCGTCAGGACCGCCATGGGCAATAGCGGGCAAAGCTGCATTTCGGCGGCGCGATTGCTGGTGCCGGTGGATCGGGTGGAAGAGGTCAAGGCGCTGGCGGTCGCAACCGCAGCGGCAATGACACTTGGCCCGCCAGCGGCTGATCCCGATCTCGGTCCGATTGCCAATGAAGCGCAATATCAACGGGTTATTTCCCATATTGCGCATGCGATTTCAGAGGGGGCGCAGGTGTTGACGGGTGGGGTGGACGGCCCGCCTGATCTGGCGCCCGGCCTGTTCGTGCGCCCGACCGTGCTGGCCGGGGTCACGCCGGATATGGCGATTGCGACAGAAGAGGTTTTTGGCCCGGTCGTGATGATCATGACCTATGACGGCATTGAGGAGGCGATCTGCCTAGCCAATGCGACGCCTTATGGCCTGTCTGCTCAACTGTGGGGCGGCGATCGGGCGGGGATGAAGGCGGTAGCCGCCCGGTTGCGGGTGGGGATGGTGCATCTCAACGGCGCACCGCTTGATCCGGCAGCGCCATTTGGCGGCTATAAAATGTCAGGCCATGGCCGCGAATGGGGTGTGGCAGGACTTGAGGAGTATCTTGAAATAAAGTCGGTATATAACGGAAATATCAATTAAAAATGACTCTTGTTTAGATCGGGTCAAAGCTGTCGGCGCGCGCCATGCGCCATTGGTCGCGATAATATTCGAAGCGGCAATCACCGCTCAGCAGTTCACCCGGAACGAGATAATCAAATACCCGGTCAAAGGTGCGGATTTCGACTGGACTGACCCGGCGCGCCAGATGCCGGGGGCGCAATTGATCCGGATGGGTCAGGCCGGCGGCGGCGAGCATCTCGGCCAGCACATGCACGGTGCGATCATGATAACGGTGCACGCGTTCCGACTTTTCCGGCACGACCAGCGCGCGCTGGCGCGCCTTGTCTTGGGTGGCAAGGCCGGTCGGGCACAAATTGGTGTGGCAATGCAGTGATTGGATGCAGCCGAGCGCGAACATATAGCCGCGCGCGGCGTTGCACCAATCTGCCCCAAGCGCCATCGCGCGGGCAATATCGAACGCGCTGATCACTCGCCCGGCGGCACCGATCTTGACCTTGTCGCGCAGCCCGGCACCGACCAGCGTGTTGTGGGCGAACAACAGGCCTTCGCGCATCGGTGTGCCGATATGGTCGCTAAATTCAGCGGGAGCCGCGCCTGTGCCGCCTTCGCCGCCGTCAATCACGACGAAGTCGGGGACGATCCCGCTATCCAGCATCGCCTTGACGATCGCCATAAATTCCCAGCCATGACCGATGCAGAGCTTGAACCCAACCGGTTTGCCGCCCGACAGGCGGCGCAATTCGGCGACGAACGCCATCATCTCCATTGGGGTGGAGAAGGCGGAGTGGTTGGGGGGCGAAATACAGTCCTGCCCCATCGGCACACCGCGCGTCAGGGCGATCTCGGCGGTCAGCTTGCGGGCGGGAAGGATGCCGCCATGGCCGGGCTTCGCGCCCTGACTCAGCTTGATCTCGATCATTCGGACCTGAGGGTCCACCGCCTGTGCGGCGAATTTATCGGGGTCAAAGCGTCCCTCAGGCGTGCGGCAACCATAATAGCCGCTTGCGATTTGCCAGACGAGGTCGCCACCATGTTCGCGGTGATAGCTGCTGATGCTGCCTTCGCCGGTGTCATGATAAAAGGCGCCCAGCGCGGCCCCCTTATTGAGTGCACGCACGGCATTGGGCGATAGCGCGCCGAAGCTCATCGCCGAGATATTGAAGATACTGGCCGAATAGGGCTGGCTGCACTGGTCGTTGCCGACCGTGATGCGGAAAAGCGCGGAATCGGGCGGCGAGACGGGGCGGGAAGAGTGCTGGATAAACTCATAACCATCGGCATAGACATCGGTCAGCGTGCCGAAGGGTTGTTCCGACGGCTCCCCCTTGGCGCGACGATAGACGATGGAACGCTGGGCGCGGGAAAAGGGCACGGCCTCATGATCATCTTCGAGCAGATATTGCCGCAACTCGGGCCGCACCATCTCGACCATCCAGCGGATATGGCCGATCACCGGATAGTTGCGCAGCACGGCATGTTCAGTTTGCACCAAATCCACGATGCCAATCAGGCTGAGCACGCCGAAGACGACCGCCGCCACCTGCCAAAAGGCGCTGCCGGGGGCAAGGACAAGGGCCAGCAGCAACAGGAAGACACAGGCGATGAACGCGAGGTTGCGCGGCAGTAGTTGCTTCAACATGTCAGCTCATCCCCCAATATCCACCGGCATGGCAGCGTTGAGCCATATGCCCCGCCACCTGATAGGAACGCAACGTCTACGCTATTCGCGGTGCATCCGATCATCGGCTAATGCGCGACGCCCGCATTGATTCCCGTCAAAGACCGCCGGACAGGCCGGGACGCTCAGCGGCTGCACGCGATGGCGGCGGCATCGATGGCGGAGGCGGCCCCGCGCAGGCGATAGCTATCGGCAAAGCCCTGACCGGTGCTGGCCACCGCTTCGATGCTGATGCCGCGTGCCGAGCGCATCGCGCGGATGAGCGCCGCATCCTGGGTCGCGTCCATCGCCCATGCATCCGAGCCGCGTCCGATAAGGGTGAAGCGGCGGTCATCGATGGTGGCGGTGATCCGGCTGCCGGGGCGGAGATTATAGCGGAGCCGGGCGTGAAACTGGCCATAGACCCGCTGTGGCGGATAATAGCCGATGGCGGCAAAGGGTTGCCAGTCGCGGCCTGCCATATGTGTCGAGGGCCGGGCGATGGCAAAGCAGCGGGCCGGGGCCTCATCCTGAAACGCACCCCAGCCATGATAAATGCCAAGCGTGTTGCGCGATAGCGCGGGCTGGGCGGCGCACAGGGCGAGCAGCAGGGCAATAAGACTGTGGCGGTAAAGGCGCATCGTGATTGGCTTTACTGTCAGAAGACCATCTCGCGCAATCGGGGATAGTCGAAGCGGGCGCTTTCCGATATGGCTTCGCGGCTATGGCGCAGGAACATCTCTATCTCGTCGACGGCTCCGGCTATATTTTTCGCGCGTATCATCGCTTGCCGCCGCTGACCAATCCCCGTGGCGAGCCGGTGGGCGCGGTTTATGGCTTTACCACCATGATGTGGAAGCTGGTCGATGATTTGCACAAGGCGGATGGCCCCACCCATCTGGCCGTGATTTTCGACGCCTCGGGCAAAAGCTTCCGCAACGAGATTTACGACCAATATAAGGCCCATCGTCCGCCCGCGCCGGAAGATCTGGTGCCGCAATTTCCGATGATCCGCGATGCGACCCGCGCCTTTTCACTGCCATGCATTGAGCAAATCGGGGTCGAGGCCGACGACATCATTGCCACCTATGCCCGCGAGGCCGCAAGGCGTGGCTGGAAGGTCACGATCGTTTCAAGCGACAAGGACCTGATGCAGCTCATCGAACCGGGCATCGACCTGTATGATCCGATGAAGAATACGCATCTTGGCCCTGACGCGGTGATCGAGAAATTTGGCGTACTGCCGGATCGCTTGGGTGATGTGCTCGCCTTGATGGGCGACAGCGCCGATAATGTGCCGGGCGTGCCGGGGATCGGGCCGAAAACGGCGTCCAAGCTAATTGCCGAATATGGCGATCTTGAATCGGTGCTGGCCGCTGCGCCCGCGATGAAAAAATCGAAGATGCAGGAAAATCTGCTGGCGCATGCGGATAAGGCGCGCATGTCACGCGTGCTGGTCGCGCTCAAGGAAGATTGCGACATTCCCGAGCCGCTTGATAAAATGGAAATCAAGGGCATTCCGCCCGAACCATTGCGCGCCTTTCTCGACCATCATGGCTTCCGCACGTTGTTGGCCAAGGTCAAGGGCGGATCGGGCGACGCGGCGCTGGCAGGCACGGCGCAGAACCGGTTCAGCACGGGCGGCGTCGCGACTGCCGGGGCGGCGCCAAGTCCATCTGCGCCCGCACCGGCACCTGTGCCAGTGGCGCATGGTCCGGAGACTTTTACGCTTGAAGCCTATGAGACGGTGACGGACGTTGCCGCACTCGACCGTTGGGTGGCCGAGGCGAGCGCACAGGGGCTGGTCGCGGTCGATACCGAGACGGATTCGCTTGATTCCATCGCGGCGCGATTGGTGGGGGTGAGCCTGGCGACCGCGCCCAATCGTGCTTGCTATATCCCGCTTGGACATGGCGGCGGTGATCTGCTTTCCGAGGTGCCGGTGCAATTGCCGCTCGCCGCGGTGATTGAACGTTTGAAGCCGCTGCTGGAAGACCCGGCGGTGCTCAAGATCGGGCAAAATCTGAAATATGACCTGAACGTGCTGGCGCGTCATGGCATCCATGTGGCGCCCTTCGACGATACGATGGTGCTGAGCTTCGACCTTGATGCCGGTCTGCATGGCCATGGCATGGACGAACTGGCGCTGGAGCATTTCGCTTATCAGCCGATCCCGTTCAAACAAGTCTGCGGCACCGGCAAAAGCCAGATCAGCTTCGATCAGGTCGATCTCCGCGCCGCGACCCGCTACGCCGCCGAAGATGCGGATGTGACCTTGCGGTTGTGGCAGCGGCTGAAGCCCCGGCTGGCGCGTGAGCAGGTGACGAAGGTCTATGAACTGGTCGACCGCCCGCTGGTCGCCGTGGTGGCGCAAATGGAGCGCCATGGCGTCAAGGTTGACCGCGAGGCGCTGGCCCGCCTGTCCAGCGATTTTGCGCGCGACATCGCGGTGCTGGAAGGCGAGGTGCACGCGCTAGCGGGTGAGCCGTTCACCATTGGCAGCCCCAAGCAATTGGGCGACATTTTGTTCGACAAAATGGGCCTGAAGGGCGGGCGCAAGGGCAAGACGGGCGTCTATTCAACCGACGTGACCGAATTGGAGCGGCTGGCCGGGCAGGGCGTGGAGATTGCGCGCAAGGTGCTCGACTGGCGGCAATTGGCCAAGCTCAAATCGACCTATACCGATGCGTTGCTGGCGCAGGTCAATCCGGAAACCGGGCGGGTGCATACCAGCTATAGTCTGGTGGGCGCGCAGACCGGGCGGCTCTCCTCGACCGAGCCTAATCTTCAGAATATTCCGATCCGCACCGCGATTGGTCGCCAAATCCGCACCGCCTTTATTGCCGAGCCGGGCCATGTGATCCTCGCGGCCGACTATAGCCAGATCGAGTTGCGGTTGGCGGCGCATATGGCCGATGAGCCTGCCTTGCGCGATGCCTTTGCGCGGGGTGAGGATATTCACGCCGCGACCGCGCGTGAGCTGTTTGGCGAGGTCAATCGCGACACGCGTGGCCGGGCCAAGACGATCAATTTCTCGATCCTCTACGGGATCTCGCGCTGGGGACTGGCCGGGCGCTTGGAAACCTCATCCGATGAGGCGCAAGCGATGATCGACGCCTATCACGCCCGCTTCCCCGGTATCTCGCGCTATATGGCCGAGACCGTCGCACAGGCGCGGGAGTGTGGTTACACCACCACCTTATTTGGCCGGAAATGCCATTTTCCGCGACTGCAAAGCAGCAACGGGGCGGAACGTCAGGGGTCGGAACGGGCGGCGATCAATGCACCGATTCAGGGCACCAGCGCCGATATCATCAAACGGGCGATGATCCGCATGGTGCCGGCGCTTGAACAGGCCGGGCTGGGCCATGTCCGGATGCTGATGCAGGTGCATGACGAACTGGTCTTCGAATTGCCCCCCGCCGATGTGGAACAGGCGAGTGCGGTCATTCGTCACGTCATGGCCGATGCGGCTGCGCCGTTGGTGCAATTGACGGTGCCACTGGAAGTCGCCGTCGGCCATGGCCCCAATTGGGATGCCGCGCATTGAGCGCCGATAGCGACGACAAGGATATTCAGGCGCTCGCCAAGGGCGGGCGAACCAATGTGTTTGGTTTTGTCCTTCGCCTTGCAGCGCGCATCCCATTTCTGTTCATTGCCGGTCGCTGGTATGGCGAAGAGGCGCTGGGTCGTTTCGCTTATGCGGTGCTGGTGGTCGAACTCGCGGCGCAATTGGCGACCTTGGGGCTGAAGCGCGGGTTGGCGGAGCAGCTCTCGGCCAATAAGCGCCACCCGGTTTGGGTGGTGTGGGATGCGCTGTTGCTTGGCGCGCTGGCGTCGGCCTTGGGGGCGGTGCTGTTGGCGCTGTTCCCGCAGATCATGTTTCCCAACTCCCGGATTAACGGGCTGGAGGCGTTTCTGCCGCTCACGATCTTCGCGCTGGCGGGGTCGGACATCGCGCTGGCGGCGCTGGCCTATCGTCATGATGTCGCCTCAACGGTGCGGGCGCGGGCGGTGGTTGAACCATGGGCGATCAGTATCGGCGCTTTTGGATTTTCTTATTATTCTCTGCGGGATGGACTGATCCTTTCTTATGTCGTCTCCATGTTGGCGGCGCTGGTGGCATCGCTTTGGCCCTTTGTTCGGGCCTATGGCCTGCCGCAGGGCTGGCGACCGCATCCCGGCGTGTTGTTCGCAACTGTGCGCCGCAATGTGCCATTGGCGGCGGCCGATGCGATTGAATGGGCATCGCGGCGGATCGACATCGCGATCTTGGGGCTGTTCTTTTCGCCCGCCACGGTCGGCATCTATTATGTTGCCCAGCAGGTCGCGAGCCTGCCGCAGAAACTCAAGACGAGCTTTGACCCGATCCTTGGCCCGGTGATCACCCGTAATCTGGAGGCGGGCAATCGCATTGCCGTGGCCCGGCAAGTCGGACAGGTCGGCTTCTGGATCATCGCGGCCCAGACCGGCATCGGCCTCGCACTTGGTTTGCCGGGCGAGGCGGTGATGGGGTTGGTCGGTGCGGGCTTTGTCAGCGGCACGGCGGCGCTTGCTTTCCTGTTGGCGGCTGAGGCAGTTGCGGCGACAGCGGCGGTGTCGGAAAGCGCGCTGGTCTATGTCGCGCGGCATTTCAACTTGATGATCTCGCTGGCGATGATCGCGGTGCAGGCGGTGTTGAGCGTGGTTTTCATTCTTGTGCTTCGCCGCGTCGGCTTTTCCTTGGAGTTGCAGGCCGCCGGTCCCGCCATGGCGTTGTGTGCGGCATTGGGATTGGCATCCATCGCCAAGGCCAAGCTATTGTCCCGCCTCTTGGGCGAGCCGGTATCTGGCTGGCGTTGGGCCTTGGTGTGGGCGAGTGGCGCGGCGATTGTCGTGGGTAGCCTGTTCACCATGCTGCCGCCCTCGCTGGAATGGCTTGAACTATTGGGCGGTATCCCGGCCATTCTCGGCATCTATGGCCTGATTATCTGGCGCAAGGGTTTCGGCCCAAATGACCGCGCCTTGTTTGCGAAAAAAAAGGCCTGATCGAATTCAGACGAAGCGGTCGGGACGATAAGGCGTTACATCAATGGCGGATGCGAATGCGGCGGGTGCCTCGCCCAATAGCATCGCCGCACCCAATGCAGCGGCGGCGGGCGCGGTCTGGATGCCGAAGCCGCCTTGTCCCGCGAACCAGAAAAAGCCCGGTGCGAGCGGATCACAGCCGTAAATCGGTACGCGATCAGGGGCAAAGCTGCGCAACCCGGCCCAGCGCCGCTCGACCCGCTGAACCTGCCAGTCGGTGACGTGTTGCAGCCGGTCGATGGCAATCGCGACATCAAGTTCATCCGGCGCGACATCACCCGGCGCCATCGCCGTCTCGTCATGCGGTGATAGCCACAGGCGGCCATTGGCTTCGGGCTTGAAATAGAAGCGGCCCGCCAGATCAATCACGATCGGCATATCCTCCGGTGCCGGTGCGGCCAGTTCAAGCTGGATCATGGTTCGCCGTTTCGGGCTGATGTTAATCGGCAGTGCGCCCGCCAGTGCCGCGATATTGGATGCCCATGCCCCGGCGGCGTTGACGATCCGGGCGGCATGGAAACTGTGGCTGGGGGTCGTGATTTCCCAACCATCGGCAAGGCGGCGAAGCGCCGTCACGCGCTGGCGAAGTTGGAGTGTTGTGCCGTCGTGCTTTGCCTTGGCGAGGCAGGCCTGATGCAGGGCCGCCACATCGATGTCGCAGCAACTTGGCTCGAAAATCGCGTTGGTCCATTCATCCCTGATCCCCGGCACCAACGCGCGGCAGGCGGAGGCATCGGGATAGTCGAAATGGATGCCGCTTGCGGCAAAGGCGTGGATGAAGCGGTCGCGGTCGGCCAGTGCCGTCGTGTGCGCGACATGCAGTGCGCGGCGCGGACGGAGAAACGTCCGGTCGCCATAGCTTATGGGCGGCTGGTGCAGCCAAGGGCCGGATGCGGTGGTCAACGGCTGCACAATCGGGCCGCCATAGCTCTCGTTCCAGAAGGCGGCAGAGCGTCCGGTCGCGTGATAGCCCGCAAAATCCTCCTGTTCGAGCAGGAGAACCGAGAGTTTGCCGTCAAGCGCCGCAGCGAGGCTGGCGCCCGCCATGCCGGCACCGATAATCGCGAGTTCCACCTTCATGCCGGAGGCCGTGCCACATCCGCCAGAAAGCCGTCAATCGCGTTCATCGCCTGATCGCGATAGCCATCGGCTTCGCGCAGCAATTCATGATAGGCGCCAGCGATCAGCAGCGTGCGTGCATGGGGCAGGCGGGCCGCTGCCCGTTGGATCGCGCCATTGGCCACCAGACGGTCCTTGCCCGCCATCAATAACAGCATCGGCAGCTTAATCCGCTCTAATACACCGTCGGCTTCCAGCCGCTCGACCGACTGCAACGCCGCCCGCAGCCAGCCCCAACTGGGTGGACCCAGCTCAAGTTCAGGGCAACGGGCGAACCAGTGTGCCTCATCGGCCCAGCGCGCCATGTCATGCGTCAATAAGGCGGCGCGGGGCATGCCGGGCAGCAGGGGGCGTTCGGCACGACGCCATGCGGCGTGGTCCGCCAGTCCCCAACGGCACATCATCGCGGCCAATGCCCGTGCCCAGCGCGTGGGCAGCGGGCCGGTCGGCAATCCCAGCATCGGCGCGGACATGGCGACCGCGTCGGCGGTAATCCGTCCTTCGGCCAGCGCCCGCATGGCCAGATGGCCGCCCATGCTGTGGCAGATGATCACATGTGGGCCGGGCGTGGTGGCGCGCCATCGGTCTGCGATCAGGGCCAGATCATCGATCAGCCGCGCATAATCGTCGATATGGCCGATGCGCGGATTGGCGAGCAGCCGCCCCGATCCCCCTTGGCCGCGCCAGTCAAAGCCGGAAACCTGCCAGCCGGCCTGCTGCCAATGGCAGAGCGATTCTAAATATTTCTCGAAAAATTCGTTGAAACCGGACAGAAATAACAGGCTGCCCTGCCGGGGCTGATCCGGAGCGGGCCGCAGATCAAAGGTCCGCACGCTCCAGCCATCGTCCATTTTCTGCCGATTAATGCGGCATCCGGGCGGATGGGTGCGGAAGGGTGAACGGTCCGTGATCATGTCGTGATTATCTAAAAATTAACCTTAGAGTCCTAGCAGTAAGCCATGTCATTCGCATTTGCTCCCTTTCTGATGCTCTTGCCCGCGGTGCTGTTGCTCTGCGCCGCATGGAGCGATCTGCGCGCACGGATTATCGATCATTGGGTCGTCATCGCCATGGCGGCGACGGCGCCATTGTACTGGTGGGCGATGGGCTTGCAACTGCTCCCGAACATCGCCTGGGGCCAGCATCCGGTGCTGATGCTCGCGTCGCTGTTCGATCCGGCCTCGGTGATGATCGTGGTGGCGCTCGCCGTCGTCATGTTCTTCGTTTTTGCGATCTTCTTCGCGATTGGCTGGATGGGTGGCGGCGATGTGAAATTGTTGGCCAGCCTGTCGTTATGGCTGATGCCGCGCGAACTGTTGATGTTGCTGGTGGTCGAGGCCTTGGCCGGGCTGGTGGTGACGGTGCTCGCGACGGTGCACCACAAGGTGAAGGCTAAACCGGGCCCGGTTGAGGTCCCCCGCGGCGTGGCCATCGCCTTTGCCGGATTATGGGTATTCGTTGAACGTTATTTTAACCAATTTGGATGATTCTGTACCGGGGCAGATGAGCCCGGCTGGAGGCTAAACACGTCATGGATGTCAAGAAAATCACCTTGTTGGTAGCTGCGTTGGTCATTGCGGCAATCTCCGCACTGATGGCCAAAAGCATGTTCACTGCGGGTGGCGCGCCCGTCCCGCAGGCCATTGCGGCGCCGGTCCCGGCTGGCCCCAAGATCCTCGTCGCGACTCGGCCTTTGCCGGTCGGCACGATCATCACGCCTGATGCCTTCCGCTTTCAGCCGTGGCCCAAGGACCTTGTTCAGAAATTCTATTTCCTTGAGGGTCAGGCGGAATTGACGACGCTCGCCGGGACAGTGGTGCGCCATGCGATCACGGCGGGTGAGCCGCTGACGCAAGGCGCGCTCGTCAAGCCGGGCGATCGTGGCTTCATGGCGGCAGCACTTGGGCCGGGCATGCGGGCGGTGACCGTACCGGTTTCGATCCAGTCGGGCGTTGCCGGGTTCATTTTTCCGGGTGACCGAGTTGATCTCGTGCTGACCCAGGAAGTGGCGGGCGGTGGCGATGGTGCCCCGCTGCGTGCAGCCGAGACGATCTTGAGCAACCTCCGCGTGTTGGCGACTGACCAGCGCACCGATAGCACGACCAAGGATGGCCAGACCGATGTCAAGCCGTTCGCGACGGTCACGCTTGAAGTGACGCCGCGCATTGCCGAGAAAATCGCGGTGGCCCAGACCATCGGCCAACTGACCCTGTCGCTGCGCTCGATCGCCGATAATGGCGCTGAGCTGGAACAGGCCATTGCGTCGGGTGAAGTGAATGTGCCGCAGGGCGCGGATCCCAAGGCCGAGCGCGCCATGATGGTCGCGATTGCCAGCCGCCCACGCGACAATAGTAGCAGCGTTACCACCGGCGGCGAAGTGTCGCGTTACCAGCGGACCAGCGTGCCGAGCAAGCCTGCCACCGCCCCGATGGCGATGGCCTCTGGTGGCTCGACTGTATCCGGCAGCGGGCTGGTGTCTGGCCCGGTCGTGCGCATCGCACGTGGCAATATGATCACCGAAACATCGGTGGGGGGACGATAAGATGTTTGATCACTTCATGGCGCGTCATGCCGGGCTGGGTGCCTTGGTAGCGGCTTCGATGACGCTGGGTTTTGGTGTTGCGCCGAGCGCCGCCACCGCAAAGGCGAAGCCCGCCGCCGCCCGCGTCGCCCGACCGGTATCACCGGCAGTGATGGCAAATGCCGCGGTTCACAAGCAGATCACGCTTGCCATCGGTAATGGCCAGATGTTGCGCCTGCCGGCCCCGATGACCGACCTGTTCGTGGCTGATCCAACGATTGCCGATGTGCAGGTCCGTTCGACGACACAATTGTTCGTGTTCGGCAAAAAGGCTGGCGAAACCACGGTCTATGCGACCGATAAGGGCGGCAATGTATTATATGCCGCACAGGTGCAGGTCGGCGAAAATCTCGACTCGGTCGGCACCATGCTCAAGGCGGCGATGCCCGATGCGCTGATCCAGACGACCGCGATGAACAAGACCCTGTTGCTGACCGGCACCGTGGCCGCGCCTGAAGATATCGGCGAGGCTCAGCGTCTGGCGGAAGCTTATCTGGGCGATGGCATCAAGGTCATCTCTCGCCTGAAAACCGCGACCCCGTTGCAGGTCAATGTGCAGGTCCGGATCGCGGAAGTCACCCGCGAATTCAGCAAGCAGATCGGGATCAACCTGACCTCGCTTGATCAAACGGGCGGTTTCCTCTTCGGCATAAACCAGGGGCGTTCCGCTGGCTCGGTGAGCTTGGACTCGACGAGCGGCAGCGTGAAATATGATTTTTCCGGCGTGGCAACCGAGGGCCTCACCTCATTCTCGGGTGCGGGCAAATTGCTCGGTTTGAACCTGTTGGGCGTGCTGGATCTGGGGGAAAGCGACGGCGTGGTGACCACGCTCGCCAATCCGAATTTGACGGCCTTGTCGGGCGAAACTGCCAGCTTCCTGGCGGGTGGAGAGTTCCCGATCTTGATCTCGCAGGCGCAAGGCGCGGTGACCTATGAATATAAATCCTATGGTGTGAGCCTTGCCTTTACCCCGGTGGTGCTGTCGGATGGCCGCATCTCGATGCGGGTGCGGCCGGAAGTGTCGCAACTGTCGGAAGCGGGCGCGGTCAAGCTTAACGGCTATACCATTCCGGGCATCTCGACCCGCCGCGCCGAAACGACGGTGGAACTGGGTTCGGGTCAAAGCTT
The DNA here is from genome assembly GCA_903821605.1 of uncultured Sphingomonadales bacterium. Lineage (GTDB taxonomy): Bacteria > Pseudomonadota > Alphaproteobacteria > Sphingomonadales > Sphingomonadaceae > Alteraquisediminimonas. The sequence continues at coordinate 48,170 of CAIJLZ010000014.1, forward strand.
CATGATCGGTGGCCTGCTGCAAAACAGCCGCAACAATTCGGTCGATAAGACCCCGGGCTTGGCTGATTTGCCGATCTTGGGCGCGCTGTTCCGCTCGAAGAGCTTCCAGAACAACGAAACCGAATTGATGATCGTGGTCACGCCTTATCTGGTCAAGCCGGTGTCGGCGAACCAGATTGCGCTGCCGACCGATGGGTATCGCGCCCCTGATGATTTTCAAAATTTCATTGGTGGTCAGTCGTTTGAAGGCGTGACCGGTGGCAGCCGTCCGACACCGAAATCGGCACCGCCAGCAGTGTCTGGGCCAGATGGTCGCAAGGCCGGGGCCGCCGATGCGCCGCAACTGCCCACAGACCCCAAGCCCCTGAACGGGGATGAGGCGGTGTCAACCGGGCCGGAGCGCAAGGTCGGCAGCGCCGCCACCCCCGGTTTCAGCCTCTGATACGCCACAGGAACAGGAGAAACATGATGTCGCTTCGTCTCTCGCTCGCCTTTGCAGCTCTTGGCGTGACAATCGCCGCTTGTGGCCCAGTTAATCGCGGGGTGGAATCGGTCAATCAGCCGGTCGTGCAGCGCACCGACTATGTGTTTGATGCCGGCACGGCTGGTAATGGCCTGGCCAGTGGCGAGAAGGAGCGGCTCGAAAGCTGGTTCTCCAGCCTTGAACTTGGCTATGGCGACCGGGTGTCGATCGATAGCAGCGCGGTTGATGATGCGACGCATGGCCGCGAGCAAGTGGCGGCGGTGGTCGCTCGCTTCGGTCTGCTGATTTCCGATGCTGCGCCGAAGCTTGCCGGTGGGATCACGCCCGGCGCGATGCGCGTCATCATCAGCCGGACCCAGGCAAGCGTGCCGCACTGCCCGAATTGGAACCGACCGTCGGCACCAGAATTCGCGGCGTCAAACACATCCAACTATGGTTGTGCGACCAATTCAAATCTGGCGGCAATGGTGGCTAATCCGGAAGATTTGATCCGTGGCCGGGTCGGGTCGCCGGTGGGGGATACGGCGGTGGCCTATAAGGCGATCGAGGCATATCGCACCGCCGTGCCGACCGGCAAAAATGGTCTCAAGACTGAATCCGCAGGGGGTAGCAAGTAACATGAACGCACCATGGAGCCCGGCGCGTGGCGCCCAACGTGAAGCCTTCATCGCCTTTGTTTGTGACGATGCCACCGGCGATATGCTTCGCCCGATTGTCGCTGAATTCGGCTGGTCGGTCGAAAAGGTCAACAAGGGCGGGGTGCAGAACGCGGTGCAGACGCTGTCTGTGTCGGCAAGCCCGTTTGTCCTGTTCGTCGACATGTCGGAATCGACCGATCCGCTCAACGATATCAATGCGCTGGCCGAAGTGTGCGAGCCGGGCACGGTCGTGATCGCGGCTGGTCATGTCAATGATGTGCGGCTGTATCGCGATTTGCTGACCAGCGGCATTCAGGATTATCTGCTCAAGCCGTTCAGCGCCGACCAGTTGCGCGACGCCTTTGGCCATGCCCAGATGCTGTTGGTCGGGCCGCGTTCGGCTGATCCTGCAATGGCGCGGCCGCATTCGTTAACGGCCGTGATCGGCATGCGCGGCGGGGTCGGAGCATCAAGCATTGCCACCTCGATCGCGTGGTTGATGGCGGAACGGCAGCATCGTTCGACGGCCTTGCTCGATCTTGACCTGCATTTCGGCACTGCTGCCCTGGCGCTTGATCTGGAGCCGGGGCGCGGCCTGACCGATGCGATTGATAATCCAAGCCGGATCGACGGGCTGTTCGTCGAACGGGCGATGGTCAAGGCGACCGATATGCTTTCGGTGTTGTCGGCCGAAGCGTCGCTCAATCAGCCGATGATTACCGATGGCGCCGCCTTTTTCCAGCTTCAAGAAGAAGTGCGCGCGGCCTTTGAATGCACCGTGGTGGATCTGCCGCGCAACATGCTGGTCCAGCACCCGCATCTGATGCACGAGGTCAACGCCGTGGTGGTCGTCACCGAACTGACGCTTGCCGCCACGCGCGACATGATGCGGCTGCTCGGCTGGTTCAAGACGAATGCGCCGGCCACCAAGGTCATTCTGGTCGGCAACAAAATCCCGGCGCCGGGCGGTGTCGAGATTGCGCGCAAGGACTTTGAAAGCTCGATCGAACGCAAGCTGGATTATGTCATCGGCTATGACGCCAAGCTGGCGTTGCAGGCGGTGCGGAGTTGCCGGACGCTGGCCGATGTCGGCAAGGGCAACCGCCAGTTCGCGGCATTGGAGGAACTGGTGCAAGCCATCCTCGTCCTGTCCGATGGGGAGGGTGACGGGGCCGCGCCAAAGGCGGCGGGCAAGGCGAAACATGGTGCCGGTCCGGCGCGCGGTCAGGCACCGTCGCTGATGAACCGGCTCAACGAATTGAAGGCGCTGTTGCCGGGCAAGACGAAGGTCAAGGTCAATTGATGATCGGGCGCCGGATGCGGCGCCAGCTTTGACGCGGTGGAGCCGCAGGGGACGGGACGAACGGACATGCTGACAATGCAGATGATCCTATTGCTGGCGGGTTTGACCATGACATTCGTCTTGGTCGGTGCGGCGTTGATCACGCCGTCGACCGGCAAGGCGACAAGCCGGCGGCTGGATACGTTGAAAGAACGCTACAGCTCCAGCAGTGCCGCCACGATGCAGGCGAAGATGCGCCGCATCATTGCCAATCGCGAGACCCGGTTTGACAATGTCATTGCGCAGTTCGTGCCGCGCCCCGCCTTGCTGCGTGAGCGCTTGTCCCGCACCGGTAAGACCTGGACATTGCCGCAATATATGATGGCCTGTGGTGGCATTGCCGTGGTGGGATTCACGGTCATGGTCAGCCAACATTTGCCGGTGCTGCTTGCGCTGATCTTGTCGCTTGGGTCCGGTCTTGGCGTGCCGCATATGGTGGTGAGCAAGCTGATCAATCGGCGCATCGCCAAGTTTAACGCGAAATTCCCGGACGCCATCGAATTGCTGGTGCGCGGCCTGCGGTCCGGTCTGCCGATTTCGGAGACGCTGAACGTCGTGGCGCAGGAAGTGCCTGGGCCGGTTGGTGTCGAATTCCGCTCGGTCGCGGACAAGATTCGGATCGGGCGCACGATGGATGCGGCGTTGCAGGATACCGCCCAACGGCTCGGCACGCCGGAATTTCAGTTTTTCTGCATCACGATCGCGATCCAGCGCGAGACGGGCGGCAATCTTGCCGAAACCTTGTCCAACCTGTCCGATGTGTTGCGCAAGCGCAGCCAGATGAAGCTCAAGATCAAGGCGATGTCGTCGGAAGCCAAGGCCTCTGCCTATATCGTCGGCGCACTGCCCTTCATCGTGTTCGCGCTCGTTTACTTCATGAACCCCTCTTATCTTCAGGGCTTTTTTACCGAGACCCGGTTGATGATTGCAGGTGGGGGCGGATTGGCCTGGATGGGCATCGGGGTCGCGATCATGGCCAAGATGATCAACTTCGAAATCTGATCGCGAGGGACAGGTAGGATTATCATGCAGAACGCGGCTACTCCCACGATCATGGGTATCGATGTGATGATCATCGCGACGTTGCTCAGCAGCGTCGCTACCCTTGCGGTGCTGGTGGCGATTTACATGGCGACCACGGTGCGCAATCCGATGGCCAAGCGCATCAAGTCGCTGAACGAACGCCGCGATGAATTGCGCGCCGGGTTGAACAAGGTCGGTTCCGATCGTCGGGCCAAGTTGATCCAGAAGAATGTGCACACCGATCGCATCCGGTCGATTCTCGACAAGTTCAAGATGCTGCAAGACGAACAGCTCGAAGCCGCGCAACTCAAGTTGATGCAGGCGGGCATCCGTTCCAAGGATTTGGCGGTCGCGGTGATTTTTGGCCGACTGGTGATGCCGATCCTGCTGGGTGGCGGGGCGGCGCTCGCGGTCTATGTTCTTGACTGGTATCCGGACTGGTCGCCGTTCAAGAAATTCCTGTTCGTCGCGGCAGGCCTGATCGGCGGCTATAAGGCACCCGATCTGTTCGTTCAGAACAAGATCACGAAGCGGACATCAGGCATCCGCAAGGGGCTGCCGGATGCACTTGATCTGCTCGTGATCTGCGCCGAGGCGGGCCTGACGGTCGATGCGGCCTTTGGCCGGGTCGCGAAGGAATTGGGCAAGGCCTATCCCGAATTGGGGGACGAATTTGCGCTGACCTCGATTGAACTTGGTTTCCTGACCGAACGGCGGCAGGCGTTTGAAAACCTGTCTCATCGCGTCAATCTCGATGCGATGCGCGGTGTGGTCACGACCATGATTCAGACCGAAAAATATGGCACGCCACTGGCCAGCGCGCTGCGCGTGCTCTCGGGCGAATTCCGGAACGAACGCATGATGCGCGCCGAAGAAAAGGCGGCGCGCCTACCGGCAATCATGACCGTGCCGCTGATCCTGTTCATCCTGCCGACGCTGTTCGTCGTGATCCTTGGCCCGGCCGCCTGTTCGATCGCCGACGCCTTCGCGGGCAGTTAAGCTCCGGCGCGGGCAGTTAAGCTCCGGGGCGGTTAGTTAGGACCGGGGCGACCCGGTCCGTCAGCGCCGCCGGAAGCGGGCGATGAAAAAGCCGTCGAGTCCGCCCTTGTCGGCCAACATGCCGGGCAACAGCCGGACGCAGCCTTGCGCATTTGGGGCGATGCCGCTGGGCAGTTCATCTGCCCTCACCGGATCAATCATCATGTCGGGATGGCGGGCGAGAAACGCTTCGACCTGTTGTTCCCCCTCGCTTGGTTCCAGCGAGCAGGTCGCATAAACCAATGTGCCGTCCGGCGCGAGCCAGTCGCGGGAGCGGTCCAGCAGGTCGGATTGCAATTCCGCGAGCGTCGCGATGTCCTTTGCGCGGATGCGGTGGATCACATCCGGATGGCGGCGGAAAATGCCGGTCGCGCTGCACGGCGCATCCAGCAGGATCGCATCGAACTGGCGATCCGTCTGCCATTTGCGCGCATCGGCGATGACGGTTTCGGCGGTCAGACCCGTGCGTTCGAGATTTTCACTCAACCGCCGCATCCGTTTTTCAGAAAGATCAAGCGCGGTCACCTGCCAACCGGTGCTGGCCAATTGCATCGTCTTACCGCCCGGCGCTGCGCACAGGTCGAGCGCATGGCGGCCCTTGCCGTCGCCCAGCAATCGGGCGGGGAGGGAGGCAGAAAGATCCTGCACCCACCAATCGCCCGCGGCAAAGCCCTCAATGGCGGGGATCGATGCATTGTCATGTAGCCGCACATGGCCCGGCAACAGGCTTTCACCCTGGAGACGTTCAGCGTAATCGGCGGTCGTGGCAGGATCACGCAGATTGAGATCGGTCGGTGGCGGGCTGGCGAGCGCCTGTTTGGCCGCAGCGACCACGCCCATGCCCCATGCGCCGCCCCATCGCATCGCCACCGGATCGGGCAGGCTGCCGCGATCTTCGGGCAGGCTTGCGCCCTGCCGCAACAAGGTGCCGAGCACACCATGCACCAGTCGTTTCGGGCCGCCTTCCAGCAAGGGCAGGCAGGTCGCGACGACGGCATGGGCCGGTGTCTTGAGCACCAGCGCCTGCACCAACGCGATGCGCAGCACCATCCGCGCCTTGGCGTCGGCGGCGAGCGGTTGGCTGGTGGTGGAATCGATCAACTGGTCAAGATCGCCCAGCCGCCGCAGCACATGGCCGGCAATGGCATGGGCAAGCGCGCGGTCTTCCGACCGTTCGATATCCTTGGTCGCATTGGTGAGCGCAGCTTCCAGCGGGGTGCCGGTCCGCAGCACTGCATCCAGCAGGCGCAGCGCCGCGCGGCGGCTTTCGAGACCGGCAATGTCGCTAATGGTTCAGCTCCGGGAATGGGGGTTAAGTGCGCTTCGACGACCGCTGGCAGGCGGGACATCGAAACTGGCGGTCCCATAGCCCGTGCCGTCGCCCATGTCGCGTGCAATCTGTTCGAGCGCCGCGATCCGGCTTTCGGTCGCGGGATGGGTCGAGAATATCTGGCTGATCTGGGTCGGGACAATATAGAGTTGGGCGGCGGCCGGGTTATGTTCGCTCACCGGATCGGGGATGCGCGTCGCGGCACCGGAGATTTTGGCGAGTGCAGCCGCCAGCGCACGCGGGTTGCCGCTGATTTCAGCCCCGGCACGGTCAGCCCCATATTCGCGGGTCCGGCTGATCGCCATCTGCACGATCATCGCCGCAAATGGCGCGACGATCATCGCCAGCAGGGCAACAGCGGCGTTGGACCGATTGTCGTCACCCGAACGAAAGAACATCCCGAAATTGGCGATCATCGAAATGGCCCCGGCGATGGTCGCCACCATCGTCATGATCAACGTGTCGCGGTTGCGGACATGGCCGAGTTCATGCGCCATCACGCCCGCGATTTCATCGGGGCTGAGCATGTTGAGCAGGCCGGTGGTTGCCGCCACCGCCGCATGTTCCGGGTCGCGCCCGGTCGCAAAGGCGTTCGGGCCGGGGGTGTCGATGATATAGACCTTGGGCATCGGCATGTTGGCGCGCCGGGCAAGCTGTTCGACCAGCCCGTAAAATTCCGGCGCGGATCGGGCATCGACCTCGCGCGCATGGTGCATGCGCAGCACGATCTTGTCGGCGTTCCAATAGGTGAACAGGTTCATGCCCGCCGCGAAGATGAGCGCGATCAGGGCACCGCCCGGTCCGCCAAACATGAAGCCAAGCGCCATGAACAACGCCGTCAGCGCGGCGAGCAGCATCATCGTCTTGAGCGTATTCATCTTGAGTCTCGTTCCTCCTTGGCGCAAAATGGGTATACGCCAGTTGTTGCGCAATGATGAGTCACATGAAAATGTCAGCCAATGCCCCGGGCAAGCGCCCGTCACACGTCAAGGCTCCCGATTATCTGACCCCAAGCCCGCCGGTGCCACAGCCGCGTGCCGCCGATGAGGGCCAGGAACATGGTGGCCGGGATGGTCCCGATCCCATTCGCTATGGCGATTGGGAACTCAAGGGCATTGCGGTCGATTTCTGATGCAGGGCGATAACATCAACAGCGATGTGCTGATCCTTGGCGGCGGTTTGGTCGGGCTGACTCTCGCGCTCGCGCTTGATGCCCATGGCGTGACCTCGACGGTGGTCGATCCGGCGGATCCGGCGGACATTCTCGCGCCGGGCCATGATGGGCGCGCCTCCGCCGTGGCGAGCGGGCCTTATGCCATGTTGGAAGCGATTGGCGTCGGTGATCGACTGGCGGGCAAGGGCTGTCCGATCCGCAGTATCGAAGTGCGCGACGGCCTGCAGCAAAAGCCGCTGATCTTCGCGTCGGACGCGGGCGAACCGCCATTGGGCTATATGTTCGAAAATCGCGCGCTACGCATGGCGCTGCATGAACAGGCGGCCGACGCGACCAATGTTCGCCTGCTGATGCAGGATCGTGCGGCCGATGTTGAACGCGGGCCGCATGGCGTGATTGCCAAGCTCCAATCGGGCGGGTTGGTGCGCGCCGGGCTCTTGATCGCGGCGGAAGGGCGGCAATCGCCAACCCGTGAAGCCGCCGGCATCAACACCGCGCGCTGGCAGTACGATCATTCGGCGATGATCTGCATGGTGGAACATGAACTTGATCACGAGAATGTCGCGCATGAGATTTTCTATGCCGATGGTCCGTTTGCGATCCTGCCGATGTTGCCGGGCAATCGCAGTTGTATCGTCTGGACGGTTTCGCGTCAGGACGCACCGGCGCTGGTAACCTTGCCGGAAAAGGCGTTTCTTGCTGAAATCCATCGCCTGACCGGTGGCATTCTTGGCCAGATGAAGCTGCTATCGCCGCGTTCTTTCTATCCGTTGAGCTTCCACCACACCGCCAAGATCACCGGCGAGCGGCTCGCGCTGGTCGGGGATGCCGCGCATGGCATTCACCCGATTGCGGGCCAGGGGCTAAATCTCGGCCTGCGCGATGTGGCGACGCTGGCAGAGGTGCTGGTGGATGGCATCCGCCTTGGCCTTGATGCGGGCGATGCGCAGTTATTGGCGCGTTATGAACGCTGGCGGGCGCTTGATAGCCTGATGGTCGCGGGGGCGACTGACGGGTTCGTGCATCTGTTCGGCTTTGGCGGCAAGCTGGCCCGTCGGGTGCGCCGGATCGGCCTTGGCGCGGTCGAGCGACTGTCGCCGCTCAAGGCGAGCTTCATGAACGAGGCGCGCGGTTCCAGCGGTGATCTGCCGAAGCTGCTCAACGGCATGACGATCTGACCGCGCCCCGGGCTGGACTCCATCTTGTCGCAGGCATAGAGCGCAAAGCCATGGGCATTCGCTTTCACAAGATGCATGGGCTGGGCAACGACTTTGTCGTGATCGATGCCCGTGAGATGCCGGTCACGATGGACGCGGCGCGTGCGGCGGCGATTGCCGACCGGCATACCGGCGTCGGCTGCGACCAGTTGATCCTGATCGAGCCATCGACATGGGCAGATGCGCGGATGCGGATTTTTAACGCCGATGGCAGTGAAGTGGGCGCGTGCGGCAATGCCTCGCGTTGCGTGGCGCTGTTGCTGGGTGGTCATCCCCGGATCGAAACGGCGGGCGGGGTGATCGAGGCGCGGGCCAGCGGCGATCTGCCCAGTGTCGACATGGGGGCGCCGCGCTTTGGCTGGGATGAAATCCCGCTCGCTTATGCGATCGACAGCTTCCACATGCCGGTCGGCTGGGATGGGGGGCTGGACACACCGATGGCGATCAATGTCGGTAATCCGCATGTGATCTTCTTCGTCCCCGATTGCGATGCGGTTGATTTGGGCACCATTGGCCCAGTGATCGAGCATGACCCGATGTTCCCGGAACGGATCAACGTCAATGTCGCCCATGTGGTTGGCCCTGATCATCTCAAGCTGCGCGTCTGGGAACGCGGTGCGGGCCTGACCCAAGCCTGTGGCACGGGCGCATGTGCGACTGCTGTGGCCGCAATCCGGCGCGGGCTGGTCGGCAATCGCGTCAAAGTCAGTCTACCGGGCGGGGATTTGCAAATCGACTGGAAGCCGGGCGGCACCATCTTGATGACCGGGCCGGCCACCCATGTCTTCACCGGTGAGCTTGCGGACAGCTTCGGCTGATCGGCACCATGTCCGGTCCTGACATCATTTCGATGGGCTGCCGCCTGAATATCGCCGAGAGCGAGGCGATGGCGGCACAACTGCCGGGACGGGACAATCTCGTCATCATCAATAGCTGCGCCGTGACGAGCGAAGCCGTGCGCCAGACGCGTCAGACCATCCGGCGGCTAAAGCGCGAAAATCCGGCGCGCGAGATCATTGTCACCGGCTGTGCGGCCCAGATTGATCCGGCCCAGTTCGCCGCGATGCCAGAGGTCGCCCGGGTGATCGGTAACGCCGAAAAACGCCGGGCCGATGCACTGTCAGGCGGTGCGCGCGAGGCGGTGGCCGATATCTTTACCGCGCCCGCACCGGATCGACCGGCGGTCAGCGGCAAGGGCAATAGCCGCTGCTTTATCGAGGTGCAAAATGGCTGCGATCATCGTTGCACCTTCTGCATCATCCCTTATGGCCGGGGAAATAGCCGGTCGATAGCGGCTGGGCCGGTGATCGAGGCGGTGCAAGCCGCTGTCGCACGCGGCCAGCGCGAGGTGGTGCTGACCGGGGTTGATCTGACCTCTTATGGCGATGATTTGCCCGGTCGCCCCCGTCTGGGGCTGCTGGTCGAACGGATTCTGTCGGCGGTGCCGGGGGTCGAGCGGTTGCGCCTATCGTCGCTTGATTCGATTGAGATCGATGATCGGCTGTTTGCACTGCTGACGCAGGAGGCGCGGATGTTGCCGCATGTCCATTTGTCGTTGCAGGCGGGTGACGACATGATCCTCAAGCGGATGAAACGCCGCCATTCGCGGGCGGATGCCGTGGCGATGGTGGAGCGGCTCAAGACCGCCCGGCCCGAAATCGCGATTGGTGCCGATATCATTGCAGGCTTTCCGACCGAAGATGAGGCGATGTTTGCCAACAGCCTTGCCCTGATCGACGATTGCGACATCGTATTTGGCCATATTTTCCCCTTTTCGCCGCGCCCCGGCACGCCTGCGGCCAAGATGCCGCAACTGGGGCCGCAGGTGGCAAAGGCGCGCGCCGCCCGGTTGCGCCAGCGTTCGGGCGAGAGGCTTGCCCATTGGCTTGGCTCCTTGATCGGGACCACCCAGTCGGTTTTGGTCGAGGCCAGCGGCCAGTTGGGCCATGCGGGCAATTTCGCGATGGTCGAATGGGCAAGGGGCGATGATAAAATCGCGCTGCCGGGTCAGATCGTGCAGGTCTTGATTGCCGATGCAGGGGCGGATCGGCTAACGGGTCAACTGATATGAGCAAGACCTCCTGGCACCAGCGCCTCTTTGGCGGATTCCGCAAGACTTCCGAGCGCCTTTCCGAGAATCTCACCGGATTGGTGACGCGAGAAGTGCTGCACGTTGAGACGCTTGAACAGGTCGAAGAGGCGCTGATCGCTTCGGATCTCGGGCCGGGCACCGCCGCCCGCATTCGCGCGCGTCTTGCCGAAGGGCGTTATGAGAAGGGGCTCGATGCCGACGCCCTGCGCAACTTGCTGGCCGAGGAACTGGAGGCGGTGCTCGCCCCGGTGGCCAAGCCGCTGGAAGTTACCGCTTGGCCGCGCCCGCAGGTGATCCTTGTGATTGGCGTCAACGGGTCGGGCAAGACGACCACCATCGCCAAGCTGGCGCATCTCTATAAGGAACAGGATTATAGCGTCATGCTGGCCGCCGGTGACACGTTCCGCGCCGCCGCGATTGGCCAACTGGCGACTTGGGCCGAGCGTGCCGGCGTGCCGATCGTTTCCGGCAAGGAAGGCGGCGATGCGGCAGGTGTGGTCTATGAAGCGGTCAAGCAGGCGACCGCAACCGGTGTCGATGTGTTGATCGTCGATACTGCTGGGCGGTTGCAGAACAAGACCGGGCTGATGGAGGAATTGGCGAAGATTCGCCGCGTTCTTGGTCGGCTCAATCCGGATGCGCCGCATGATGTGGTGCTGGTGCTGGACGCCACCACCGGCCAGAATGCGCTTAACCAGATCGAGATTTTCAGCGAGGTCGCCGGGGTGACAGGTTTGGTGATGACCAAGCTTGATGGCACCGCGCGCGGTGGTGTCATGGTGGCGGCAGCCGAACGTTACGGCCTGCCGATCCATGCCATTGGGATTGGTGAGACGATGGATGATTTGAAACCCTTTAATGCCCGCGAGGTGGCGCGCGCCATTGCCGGGCTGCCGGTCGAAGAGGGTATGCACTGATGGATGGCGTTGAGACCCCGGTGACCGAACCGCACAAGCGCGGCAACGCGACCCGGTTGTTGATCGAACTTGGCCCGCTCGTTGTATTTTTGGGGGCCTATTTTCTCGTCAAGGGACCGTCCGCGATCTTCATTTCGACCTTTGCCTTCATGGTGGCGATGGCAGTGGCGATGATCGTGTCCCGGCTGAAACTGGGGCATATCTCGCCGATGCTGTGGGTATCGGGCGCGATGGTGCTGGTCATGGGTTCGCTGACGATCTGGCTGCACAATGACACCTTTATCAAGATGAAGCCGACCATCTATTATGCGATGGTCGCGGTGCTGCTGCTCTATGGTCTCATGTCTGGACGACCGATGTTGAAGCTTGTGCTCGACGGCGCTTTTCCCGGCATGAATGAGGCGGGATGGCATAAATTAACCCGTAATTTCATGCTATTCTTTGCCTTTATGGCGATATTGAATGAAGTGGTCTGGCGTCATAGTACGACCGAATTCTGGCTTGGTTTCAAGCTATGGGGCGCGTTGCCGATGACCTTTTTATTCGCAATGTCCAACTATCCGATGGCGCTGCGCCACGGCATGCAGGACCCCTCCGCCAAGGCGGCCAAGGACGACTGAACCGGGGAGGGCGCTGGATGTTTCGTATGTTCCGTTTGATCGGCAAGGCCGCTTTTCTGTTCGTCGGCATCAGCGTCATCTGGGTATTCATCTATCGCTTCGTGCCGCCGCCCATCACGTTCACGATGATCGGGGATGTGGTGACCGGGCGCGGGTTGACCAAGGACTGGATGAGCCTTGATCGCACCGATCCGAACATGGCGCGTGCCGTGATTGCCGCCGAGGACAGCAAATTTTGCCAACATCATGGGTTTGATTTCGAGGCGATTGAAAAGGCGATGCGCCGCAACGCCCGGGGCGGGCGCATCCGGGGCGGTTCGACGATCAGCCAGCAAACCGCGAAAAATGCCTTTTTGTGGCAGGGCGGCGGCTATTTCCGCAAGGGGATGGAGGCATGGTTCACGCTCCTGATCGAGAATATCTGGGGCAAGCGGCGGATCATGGAGGTTTATCTCAACCTCGCCGAAACCGGCATTGGCACCTATGGCGTGAACGCGGGGGCGCAGCGCTATTTCGGCCATGATGCGTCGCAACTGACCCGCGCGGAAGCGGCCCGTATCGCGGCGGTGCTGCCCCTGCCGAAAAAGCGCGATGCCGTTGACCCGGCGGGGTTCACGCGGCGTTACGGCAACCGTATCGCCAAGCGATCAGGCGTGGTGGGGCGCGAGGGCTTTGATAGCTGCCTGCGCTAGTGCACTAGGCTTGCGCCCGGACGAGCCAGATCGCGCCGGAAAGAACCACCCGGTCCGCATTACAGCGCGCCGCTATCGCATCCCGGATATGTGCAAAGGCGGTCGCCTTGCGCGCTTCATCCCATGCCGCCATCGCCGCTGCCGCTGGCCCGATTTGTGCCGTGAGGCGGGCGGCGCGATCTGGTCCGCCTTGGTCGGTCAGCACAATATCGACGGTGAGCGGCACAATCTCGATATTGGTATAGCCGGCGGCGGCAAGGATAAGATGCAGCCGTTCATCATCGGCAAAGGCAAAGGGGCCGGGGGTCAGCGGATCGGAGGGCGGCGCGGGGTCGAGCAGGTCTGCAATCGCCTGTGCAGGCACATTGGCCCAGTCATTGAGGGCCATCGCCTGCCAGCAGCAAAAGACCAATCGCCCGCCCGGTTTTAGATTGCCGCGAATTCGGGTCATCGCCGCCACGGGATCATCGAAGAACATCACCCCGAAGCGGGAAAGCGCGATGTCGAACGGCTTGTCCGCCACCCATTGACCGGCATCGGCAAGGCAGAGCGTGGCCCGCTCGCCCAGACGCTTGGCGGCCAGCTTCAGCATCGGGCCAGACACATCGACGCCCGTCACAGTCGCCCCTTGTTCCAGCGCCAGCGCACAGCTTTGGCCCGTGCCGCAGCCGATATCGAGCACGCGTTCACCCGGTTGGATCGCCGCGCGTGCCATCAAGCGGGTGGTCACATTTGCCAGCATCACATCGAGTTCAGGCTGGAAGGCGACCCATTTTTCGCCGGTGCGATTGTTCCAGAGTTCCTGTTGGGTCGGTGGGGTCTTGGTCATCGTCAGCCCTTTGGCGGCGCCCATGGCATGACGAGCGTGCCGTCAGGCGCGGCGGTGTAGGTGGTCTGGGTCGGATAGGCGAAGGCATAGCCCTCGCGATTGCACAGATCGAGCAAGTCGAGGCAGAAGCGGTGCCGGGTGTCGAACAATTGCTCGATGGTTGCATCGTTCAGGTCGAAGGCGACTTCATAATCGAGGCTGGACGGGCCGAAACCGGTCATGCCGCAGCGCACCAGCCGGGCCTTGGGCGATTGCCCGATCAACTGCGCGATCAACTGATCAAGCGCGCGAATACGGTCGGGCTGGGTCTTGTAAACCAGCCCGAAATTGATCTGCACCCGGCGGCGTTCGGCCTCGGCCAGATTGTGGAGTTGCTTGGACAAGAGGTTGGTGTTGGAGATGATCACCTGATCGCCATTGGCGGCACGAATGCGGGTCGATTTCAGGCCAATGGCCTCGACCTGACCGGTCAGCGTGTCGAACTGGATCACATCGCCGACCTTGAACGGCTTGTCGAAGATGATGGCAAGCGCCGCGAATAGCTCGCTGAAAATCCCCTGCGCGGCCAGACCAATCGCGATGCCGCCAATGCCCAGACCGGCGACAAGGCCGGTCACGTTGATGCCCAGATTGTCGAGGATCACCACCGCCGCGATGGCGAACAGGGCAAAGTTGACCAACAGCCGGATCAACCCCATGGCGGTGCCGAGCCGTTCATTGCCTTCGCCCGCGCCCGCCCGATATTCGACCATGGCGAGGATCAATTCGCGCAGCCAGATCGCGCCTTGCACCACCAAGGCGACGGTCAGCAGCGTATTGGCGAAATGCACCACCGCCTCCGGGGCCATGCCATAGCGCACCGTCATCCACAGGCCAATGATCACCGCGACCGTCAGCTTGGTGCGCGACAGGACGCGGTAGGTCAGGCGCTGGGGCAGGGTGTAGCTGTCGATATGGCGCAGCCGCCGGACCACCAGCGCGCCGGCAATCCAGACGATGGCGATGAGCAGCGCAGCGGTGGCGGCGGCCAGCATCAGGCTCGTGGTGTGATCCTGAAACCAGCGCATCGCAATGGCCCACAGGCCGTCAAGTTCTTGGAGGAAAGTTGGTGCAGTCATAGGCGCAACATCTGCCATGCGGGGGCCAAAGGTGCAATGCGCTGTGCTTGTTTTGCCTCATCCGGTGCGCGGGCGTGGCGGGCTGGCTTAGGCCCGGTGGGCCGCGATCAGGAATTCGACATTGCCCTCCGGCCCGGTGATGGGTGAGGGGGTGACGCCCTCCACCCGCCAGCCCGATGCCGTGAACCATGCCGCCACCTCGTCGCAGACGCGTTGATGCACTAAGGTGTCGCGGATCACGCCCCCCTTGCCCACCTCTTCGCGCCCGGCCTCGAACTGCGGCTTGATAAGCGCAATACAACGGGCGTGGGGCGCCGCGAAGCTAAAGGGGCGTTCCAGCACCTTGGACAGGCCGATGAAACTCGCGTCGCAGACGAACAGGTCAATGGGCTCGGGAATATGCTGGGCGGTCAGGATGCGGGCGCTGGTCTGTTCATGGACGATCACGCGAGGATCGTTGCGCAGCTTCCACGCCAGTTGGTTGGTGCCGCTGTCCACCGCATAGACCTTGGTCGCGCCGTGATGCAGCAGGACATCGGTAAAGCCGCCGGTGGACGAGCCGACATCCATCGCCATCACATTCGCAACATCCCAGCCGAAATGGTCGAGCGCGCCTTGCAGCTTGACGCCACCACGCGACACCCAGGGATGATCGCGCCCGCGCACTTCGAGCGGGGCATCCGGGGCAAGGGCCTGGCCCGCCTTGGTAATCCGCGCCTCGCCCGAAAAGACAAGCCCGGCAAGGATCAACGCCTGCGCCCGGGTCCGGCTTTCAGCCAGCCCGCGTTCGGCAAGCAACTGGTCGGCGCGACTAGTCTTGGCCATGGCGACGCTTTGAAGGGGAGGGCAGCGGGATCATGGCGGCCTGATAGCGTGTGGCACGGCATAAAAAAAGAGGCCGGCACATCATGGGCCGGCCTCAGGTGGTTCGCAGGAGGAACCTTGGGAGAGAACTGCCGTGATCGGCAGGGCTCAATCTGGTGTGGAGGCGGGCCGCCGTGGGTCGCGTTGGCTGCCCGCCTCCAATTATTGACCTCAGTAGTTGTAGGCGCGTTCGCCATGGCTCGCGAGGTCGAGACCTTCGCGTTCCTGGTCTTCCGTCACCCGCAGACCCATGGTCTTGCTGAGGATGAAGAAGATCACGGCCGAACCGATACCCGACCATGCGAGGGTCAAGGCAACGGCCTTGAGCTGCACGATGACCTGAGCAGCCATGTCGTAGGTGCCTGCAACCGCCGGGAAGACGGTGTAGTCGAAGAAGCCCTGACCGCCGAGCGCCGGATCGGCAACAATGCCGGTGGCGATGGCGCCGAAGATGCCGCCGA
This sequence comes from uncultured Sphingomonadales bacterium, assembly GCA_903821605.1. GTDB lineage: Bacteria > Pseudomonadota > Alphaproteobacteria > Sphingomonadales > Sphingomonadaceae > Alteraquisediminimonas. The sequence goes on from CAIJLZ010000014.1 coordinate 64,009, forward strand.
TGCAGTGCACGCCGAAGACATCGAGCGAGTCGTCATAACCGAACTTGTTCTTCACGGTGGACACGAAGAAGAAGCAGATCGGCGAGACGAGCAGGCCGAGGACAACCGAGGTGCCCGGTGCGCCAAGACCAGCAGCCGGGGTGATCGCGACGAGGCCAGCAACGGCACCGGTCACGGCACCCAGCAGCGACGGACGACCATGCTTGATCTGCTCGACCAAGGTCCAGCTGACAGCCGCAGCAGCGGTGGCAACCATGGTGTTGATGAAGGCGACGCCGGTCACGGCATTGGCTTCAAGGTTGGAACCGGCGTTGAAGCCGAACCAGCCCACCCACAGCAGGGAAGCGCCGATCATGGTCATGGTCAGCGAGTGCGGCGGGGTGGCTTCCTTGCCATAGCCCAGACGCTTGCCGATCATGAGGCAGCCGATCAGGCCAGCGATACCGGCGTTGATGTGCACCACGGTGCCGCCAGCGAAGTCGAGCGCACCCATGCCCCACAGGAAGCCGGTGTCGGTCGGAGCGTCGGCCAAGAAGTCTGGGCCAGCCCAATACCATACCATGTGCGCGACCGGATAATAAACCAGCAGCGACCACAGCACGGTGAAGATCATCAGCGACGAGAATTTGATGCGTTCGGCGAAAGCGCCGACGATCAACGCCGGGGTGATCGCCGCGAAGGTCATCTGGAAGACGACAAACACGAGTTCCGGCAGATAGACGTTGTTGGAGAAGGTCGCCGCAAACGTGCCCGAGTTGACACCCGCGAGAAACGCCTTGGACAGGCCGCCAACGAACGGACTGCCGCTGGTGAAGGCCAATGAATAGCCGCAAACGACCCAGAGCAAGCAGCCGATACATGCCATCATGAAGGTCTGCATCAGCACCGACAGCATGTTCTTGGTACGGACAAGGCCGCCGTAGAACAGGCCGAGGGCAGGGACCGCCATCATCAACACGAGCGCCGAAGACACGAGCATCCAAGCCACGTCGCCCTTGTCGACCATGGTGGCCATTTGTTCAGCGGACGGGGCCTTGATTGGACCAGCGGCGTCCTGTGCCCATGCGGGCAGTGCGGTGGCTAGGGTGGCTGCAAGCCCCCCGGCGCCCGCCATCATCTTGGTGAACGTTTTCATCATTCCCCCTTCGTGCTCAGAGTGCGACATCGCCGGTCTCGCCTGTGCGAATGCGCACGGCTTGCCCGACATCAATGGTGAAGATCTTGCCATCGCCAATCGCACCGCTGTTGGCGGCTTGTTGGACGGCTTCGATCACGCGGTCCGCCAGATCGTCGGTGGTGACGACCTCAACCTTGATCTTGGGGACCATGTTGGTGGAATATTCAGCACCGCGATAGATTTCGGTCTGGCCCTTTTGGCGGCCAAAACCCTTCACCTCGGTAACCGTCATCCCCTGCACGCCCAAAGCGGAGAGGGCTTCACGCACCTCGTCCAACTTGAACGGCTTAATTATTGCGACAATCAGTTTCATTGTGTCTCCCTCGCGGTGATTGTGCTCAGCGCTATGCAGGAGGCGTGCCAGTTTTAAGAAATCGCCGATTTTACGCGGCAAAAATATTTCGTGGCGGGAAGAATTGGGCGCGGCATGGCCCAGATTCTGGGCAGCGGTAGAATGATGCCTGATTTTTAGGCATGACCTGGGGCGAGAACCGGGCAATCGGCTGGTCGAATTTTATGCAGGGTAGGGCATGTCATGCAGCACTGGTCAGCTGATCAGCGGGGACGATAGGGGAAAGAAAAACTCGATCAGCGGAGACGTGCCGTTTAGTGGCGGCGGATCGACTTCAGCTTGTAGCGGCCGTCGCGATAGCCGTCGAACATCGAGGGTAGGCCCGGATGGTTGACCGGCTCGTCGCTTTGGTCGCTGATGAGGTTCTGCTGGCTGACATAAGCGACATAGCTGCCATCGTCATTTTCAGCGAGCAGATGATAAAAGGGCTGATCACGCCGCGGGCGCGCATCTTCTGGAATGGCGGCATACCATTCTTCGCTATTGGCGAAGACCGGATCAATATCGAACACCACCCCGCGAAAGTCGAATAAGCGATGCCGCACGACATCGCCGATGGCGAAACGGGCATGGGCAATCGGGGGCATCCCATCGGGGCTATGGCGGAGGTGATGCGAAAAACTGGTCATAATGTCACTAATGTAGGCTGATATGCGCTTTTCACAAGAGCTGCTCTTGGCAAGAGCGTTTTGATGGGCTATCGGCCCGCCACGACCAACGCGCAGGGCACCGGCCATGGCACGTTCTATCTCGCGGAGAGGTGGCTGAGAGGTCGAAAGCACCGCACTCGAAATGCGGCGTGCCGGCAACGGTACCGTGGGTTCGAATCCCACCCTCTCCGCCAGTTTCTCATCGCGAATCAATGAGATGGGTCCTCCGAGGCTATAAAACCCCCTGCTTCCGCGCCGTTTCGCCAATGGCACCTAAACCCCAGAGACTGCCCGGCACGCCAAAATCGGTCTCTGATCGGCTTTTGTCTCTTTTCACCTAAACCTCATCGCGAACGAGTATAGCCTCGAAAGTGACGGATTTCCGGGCTTTTATGCCTCGCGCCCTGCCATATCTTTTCAGCGCAAATCCGGCTGGCGATGCGGTTAGAGAATCCAAGGTATTGAGCCAGAATTGGTGCCTTACCGCATCTTGGCCGATGGAATTTCAGCCCATTTGGTCGTGAAACTGGGCGACAGGTTTTCCCGCCGCATGTGCCATTCTCCGTCTTTCTGGGCCAGGCCCAGCCGGGCCGTGCCACGACCGTAGCGGGCATTAATCTGGTCGATGGCCTGCATGAGCCCATCATCGGGCGCCTCGATCAAATCGAACAGCGACGCCGGTGCGTGCCCCGGCGCGCCCAGATCGAGCAGCAGCACACCGGCCTTCCGCCAGCCATATCCCTCCCGCCAAATGCGGTCGAATACTCGCCGCGATGCCGCCCAATCTATGTCCCCCGCCAGCACTAAATTTTTTTGATTTAGAATCTCGACCGATCCTTCTCGCATCTAGCATCTAGCATCTAGCATCTAGCGTTGGCCTTTTGATTAACGCGCGGTGCCGGAAGATACCGCTGGCGTGAGGAATACGGTGGCCTGAAGATGAATCAGGCCCGGCTAATGAAAGATCTGGAGAAGGCGAATGCTCGGTTGCGACGGGCGGTGTCAGATCTGAAACTAGACAAGTTGATCCTGCAGGAGGCGGCATAGGAAAACTTCTGAGCCCTGCGCGGCGACGCCGTTGCATTGATTATATCCGGACTATGATGCCGGCATCCGAGCGGCGGGTCTGCCGTGGGCTTGGACAACATCAATCGACACAGCGCAAGTTGCCACGCGGGGCAGATGACGAAGCAGCGCTGACCTAGGACACCATTGCTCTGGTGGTACAATACGGACGCTATGGTTATCGCCGAGTGACGGCGTTGCTGCGCGAGGCAGGCTGGAATCATCATCAAACAGCGTGAACGGATCAAGGGCCTAACCATCGAATATCGGAGCTTGCAACACCGTAAACTCGCAGCCTAATAATAGCCCCAAGACGAGGCCAATCCTCCACTAAGATACACTCGATACATGAGAAAAATTTAATGAAGATGTACATTAAATCGAGATAAATATCTGTCGAAATTGTTATAATAATTTCGATATTAGATAATTTAAAATTTAAATTTTGAGAAATATATTATGAATTTCTTGCACTCAATTGATTTTGATATCAAATCACGTGGCGAATTACCTCATAGAATAAGGCTTAACCTGGAATCATTTCAGAAATCTTATCCAGAATTCACGCATATAATTTATAATATGGAAGACGGTAGAAATTTTATTAAAAGTAACTTTCATAATAATACAATCGAGGCTTTCGACAAAATTATTCCATTAGCTTATAAGGCGGACTTGCTGCGGTACTGTCTATTATACAAAATGGGCGGATTATATTCAGACCTTTCTCTAAATCATTTTTTTTCATTGCCGTTAGATGATAAAAATAAGATGTATGTGTTTCGCGATGCGTTCAGCGCAGCTCCATGGATTGTTTCAAATTCTTTTATATATTCCCCTGCGGGCGATAACCTTTATATAAAAGTTATAAACCAAATCATTGAAAATGTTCTGGGAAATTATTATGGACACAACCCTTTGTGCCCAACCGGACCGAATCTTTTTGGTCGAATGCTCGCTCAACATGCGGACTTGAGCAGGTTGTTATGTGGCGAGGTCGTAAGGATAAATCGAACTGCCCATCATTGTTACGGATTTTTAGACCATCTAGGCGATCTGGTTGCGGTCAACGCTAAGCGTGGTGCAGGACTGGCATCGCTCGGCGGAAACAACGACGATTACAACCAACACTACAGGCAACGTAATATTTACAAACACTCAAGTGGGAGAAAGACTTGGACGTTGGAGGAACTGCAGAATAGGGGTTTTGTGAAGCAAATAAATGTACTCAATTCTAAGCCGGATGTGATGATTTTTGGACCATATGTTACCCTTGGCCCTGGTTCGTATTGCGCTACCTATTTCCTAGATGACAATAGCGTTGAGTCCGTTCGCAACGTAGGGGTTCACGTCGACGTGTGCGCCGAATGCGGCAATCGCAGCATTCAATGTACTCCAACCTTATTTCAGTCTGCCCCTGAAGGCGGAGTGCTCGTTTCAGTTGATTTCGAACTGCCTAAAATGACTCCAGATGTCGAGGTTAGGCTGTTCTCTTCCAGCGGACTAGCAATTTCTGAACAAGCCTTAGAGATAATCGAAAAGGTGACGAGTGTGTCGCGGGGGGCGGAGAATCTTTGACTCTATCCCGGAAAATATCTCCATTGAAAATGAGACAAATTTGGTCAGATTGATGCTGGAAGATTACTGTCAAACTAATCAGAATTTGGTTCGCGCCCGACATTTTTTTCTCGTAGTATTCATTTGATATTAGAATTTTTCTTGAACAATTAGGGGTCAAATCAGGGCGTAAAACGGATCGAAAATCTGCTCGATACCCGCCTAACCAATCTGGCAAATGGCTGTGCATTTGCTTTGACAATGCTCGTCCAGTCGATGCGTGCCGGGGCTAGTGACGTTCTGGTCAAGCCGGTCACCGTGAACTGCCTTTCAAACAGCCTGCGCCGCGCCACCTCGCTCTGGACCCGGCTTGCCCAACAGTTTCGGGTGGCTGCGTGCGATCCATCCTCAGGGGCTGGAGCTTGCTCTGGATGTGGCAGTCCATTCCGCTGCTCTGCCCACCGAGCCATCCTTCTCCGATCTCGTAATTGTTCACGGGGTTGGCAAAAAGGGTTGCGCAGTGACTCGGAGTTTGATTCACCCTACCGATAGCCCCGCCACCGCTTCATGTGCTGAGCGAAGCTCAGAAGAACGAGCTTCTGCTTGCGCAGCACGAGATGATCGCGCGGATGGCGACGATTATGGCTTTGGCCTCTGGATACCTCCAGCCATCCACCAGTTTGAGAATGATTGTAGCCTCGCAAGCGGTTCGGCGACCGTCTGTCACTGCTTCCGGAACGGCTCGCACAGATATGAGGTCGCCGGCGAGAATATATGTGATTATAATATAAAAATATTAGATATATA
>CAIJLZ010000015.1 GCA_903821605.1 uncultured Sphingomonadales bacterium
CGCGAAAGGATCAAACGACAGACCATCGAATATCGGCGCTTGCAACACCGCAAGCTTGCCGCCTAACATCAACCACCAGACGAGGCCCGCACTCCGCTAATCTACGCCGCGATCTGAGCCAAATGTTTTGACGACGGACACTTCTGGTGCATGCATCATTCGCTCATGCGGCAAGGCTGTGGGAAGCGATAATTCTTCAATCTTTTTCAAAACCTCAAGGTCAAGGGCGTCAAGTTTCTTTTCGTATTTTTTACCACCCATCTCGTAGCAGAGACGTGTTGGAACTCTTTTAGAAGTCCGGATCACATTTCCCGTGATGGGATCAACGCTTGTTTCGAACAGCTTTTCGAGTTTCTTCTTTGTGAGTTTTGCGCTGCAATGCGGGCAAGAGAAGTCGTCTTGGACTCTCTTGGTGCCCTCGTCTAATGTCTCGTCCAGAAAGTTGATCTCGCCAGAACAGTGCGGGCAGCTGAAAATTTCACTCCATACGGTGTACTCAATCCTTCCCTTGGTTTTACCATCTGTGTGGATTGTTTCGTACATCCAGCCAATATCGTTCTCGAGATCATCGAGAAGTTTTCTTCCTGCTTGAGAAAATCTTTCCACATCGAGAGCTATGTTGTAATTGGCCCCAATGAAAGTAGCCGCCGGTGACAAATCATTGATCACTGCATGCCGGGCGCCCCATTTGGGCGCTATTTTTCCCTGTCGCTTCCAGTCCATTTCCAGCTCATGCCGAAAGGTAGCCGACGCTAGTCCGCACCACTGGGCAGCTACACCTGTCATACCCGATCCGCTGAAGGCATCCAAAACGATGTCGCCAGGCTCGGTGTAATGAAGGATCGACGGTACAATGGCTAAGTGCGGCACCTTGGTGTGATATGAGTGAGCTTTGTAAAGCGCGTCCGTTTTACCTACCGTTACGTCAACGGTTTGGGGTTCACGACTGTACTTCACGGAGGGATCGTAAGGCTTGCCGTAATGATTTATAAAATCCTCAAGGAAAGGATTAGGGCAAGCGGTGTAGTAAGGCGGATCCGACATCGCCAGTATCGCTTCGTCCGTCCCTTGCGGGAATCCTTCCTGGCTTCGGAACGCCGGATCCTTAAGCTTCTCGGCCAACAGCCCCAGGAAGTGATCCCGCCGTGCATCCTCGCTTAGAAAGGTCATGCCAAGGCACTCGACCGCATCTCCAGTCTTTCCGCTGTTCATATTCAACTGGTCGTTCATCTCTTCGTCTCTCCGGAATTGGTTGGCGGGCGGTCACTCGACCACGAAGCGCAGCTTGGTCGTATCCTTGCCCTTGCAGCGGTCGTTCAGGAGGGACTCGAAGCGTTTGCGCAGGTCCTCCGGCGTCGCCGGCGATCCGCCTTGCAGGAGCGCATGTCTAATGTCTGAACTGCTGACATTGATCTTTTCCAGCCCAGATAGCGCCTCCTGAACAGCGGCGACAAATTCGGGCGTCACCGGTTCCGGCAGGCTCTTGGACGAGATGAAGCCGTCGACGAGGCTGCGGGCGGCTGGCTTCAGGAGATCGAAGTTCTCCTGGATGATCGGATCATCGAGGTTGTCGAGCATGGTCTGTGTCCAGCCATCGATTAGCCGGTCGAGCTCGTCATCAAGCTGCTTCAGGACGTTCGCAGCAGGAAGCAGGTCGCCTTGCTCGTTCGCAGGCCGGAAGCCGCAGTGCGGGCAGACGGGATTGGCTGAAAGCTCAGACTCGACGAGTGATGCGCAGCTCTTCAGCTTGTCCAGCTTCTCCTCGAAGCTCGTCAACTGGCTGGTCGGCATCAAGGAGATGCCAGCCAACGCCCTCATAGCGATCAGCCTTGGATCCTTGCGCAGCGCTAAATTCGTCTTCTCTTCCGCAACCCCCAGGCGCGCCTTGCTGTGTGACCCAACATAGGCCGTGATGTAATCCTTCTTCAGCTTGGCCAGCGTTTGCCGATACTCGGCCGCATGCTGCGTGGTTCTATCTGACGCGAGCTGGTCGAGGACCTGCTTACGAGCCTCCTGCGCCTGTCGTACCCAAGCATGGTCTGCCGATAGAACCATCTCGGCCTGCGACAGATAGCTGGCCGTTGTACCGAGCTCGGCGACCAGCTCCAGCATCCCCTCGACAGCTTGCAGCACTTCAAGGTGCTGTTTCTGGCCCGCGATATCGTCGGAGCCGATGCGAAGGTTCTTGAGCTTACCAACGGTGTTGTAGGGCGCCAGGCTCTCCGAGAAGGCCTTGAGCGCATCGAGCTTGGTGCGCCATTCACGGATCTCTTCTTCCCGCAGTAGCGGCTGCCCCCAGAAGCTCAGCCGGCCGGACATGTCCGTGGCGGCGCTGAGCACGCGCCGCGTCAGCTTCCCGACCTCCTCCTGGATTAGTTTGACCGGCTCGTCTGAGCCTTGGGTTGCCTGCTGAGCGAGCCCGGGCGGCAAGCCCAACATCTCGAACAGTGAGCGGAGGACGGCGACGTTGATCTCCTTCGGCGCTTCGACGTGCTTGAACTGCTTCAGCTCGTCGAGCGGCCGTTCCGCGAGGAGCGTGATCTTGCCGGAATCAATCTTGTCGCCTGTGACCGCCAGGACGACATCGCCGGCATAGACCAGTCCGCCCAGAACGGTGACAAGCAGATCGGGCTCCAGACGGAACTTGATCGGCGCGAAATACTCAACGTCGGCATTTCCGCTGACCATTTCACCACGGTTGAGCACCTGGCCATGGCCTTTGGCCTTCAGCCGAGCCAAGACGTCCTGCGCATAGCGAGACCGTGTGGGGTCGATGCGATCGCCATCCAGCATCTCCAGGCCATCGAGGATGACGACGGCGTCCTTGGTCCGGTTTCCGCCTGCGAGCGCGCGCAGGGCGTTGCCGACAAGCTGCTTCCGATTCGCCTCGGTGACGAGCGCGGAGAACGTCGGATATTCAGGAGCCACCTCGGCAAACTGGTTGTTCAGCGCGAGACCAGAGATGACGTTTACGACGTCGCGGAAGTTGATACGCTCGTCCGGGCCAAGACGGGCCTTGTCGCGCAACGAGACGCCCTTGGCCCACTCCTGCAGGTTCTTGCTCTTGCCCTGATAGGTGACCTCGTAGGCCGTCATCTGCTTTTCCTGCAGCCACTTGCTCATGTCGCGCAGGGCATCTTTGGCCTTATCGAGGTAGATGGACTTCGCTCCGCCACTCGCCGTGGACGCAAGATCCTGAGCTGCGGCATACAAGGAGAGATGGCGCCTGATGTCATCATCGAGCCCTTTGAGCCGGAAGAATACCTCATCGGCCTTGTTGTCGTCACGGAACCGTGGTGGCTCGAACGGCTGAATGAAATAGATGTAGAAATCCCGCTCGGGCTGAGCCGTTGGTCGGTCGTTCGGTGCACCGAAGAAGAGATACCCGCTACGTTCAACGCGGTGATCCTGCCATTCGATCTGGTACTGCCAGATCTGATGGCCGGTGACGTAGGACGTATCGTCGGTCCGCTCCATAAGTTGACGGATCGCGCTGTAGTACGCGCGGTCGAGCGCGTCGTCAGACAAGGCTTCAGCCCGCTTGTCGATTTGGGCGTCGTAATCGACGTCCTTCTTCAGATCGAGGTAGTATTGTTCGGTGTCCGGCGCTTTCGAGATGAACTGGCCGTTGACGGTCTTCAGCGTCTCCCGCAGGACCGTCTGAACGAGGGAAAGAAGGTCGGCCTCGGGCTCTCCGCCCATGTCCTCAATGCCCGGTTGAAACAGGCAAAGCGTGTCGCGGAGTTCTTCAGCGGTCGGTCCCACGGGAACATAAATGTCGCCGCCCGTCGTCAACCGATGAACCGAAAGTCCGTCGATGATGCGGAGCGCCATCGGCTTATATGCCGGGCGGGTAAAAGCCTTGCTGACACGCTCTGACAGGACTTCGGAGACCTTAAGCACAGGCCCGATGTTCGGATCCGCGCGTAGCACGGAGTTTGATGTGACTGTCTCCCAGAACTTGTCGTAGCCGATCAGTCCAGGTCGATCTTCCGGCACTGCATCACTCAGAATGGCCTGGATCTGATCCCGGAGGGTCACCAGTGCGCCGCGCTTCTCGGTGAACACCAGCCGCTCAAAGGTCCCGATGTAATCAGGGTGCACAGGGAATAGCCGAACGTACTCGTCCATGCGTTCGTTCATCGAGCCATAGAATTTTGCGAATGGCGTCAGGTAAGCGCGGATCTTGTTCTGCTGATCCGTCGTCTTCTTCAGGAGGCGTTCCGCCACGACGAAACTGACATCCTGGCGCGCGAGCAGGATCTGCGTAAAGCGATCCTTCACACGACGAAGGCTGTCGGCGACATGCTGGAAGCGGCTGCTGTCGAAGATTGCTTCCTGAACGCCGGCGACGAACCGGAAGCGTAGGTGCTTTGTGACCTCGCCGATCTCTCGCAGGAACGATAGGTCTAGAACGAGATCGTGATCCTTGCGCGATCGCAGGTATTCGAGAAACTCGTCGACTACCAACAGGACGCCGTGGTTTGGATGGACGTCTGCGAACGCCGCCATCATCTCTTCGAAAGCGGCCTTATTGTTGATGACCTTGTCGGCTGGAGGGAAGGAATAGCTGACGCCGTGCTTGTCGAGAAATACCTCAAGCTGTTGCGTGATGATGTCCCGCAAGGACATCTGGCTAGAGATTTCGATCCGGTGAACCTTGAATTTTCCGGCAATGGCACCTGCGGCTTCGGCCACCTTGGGATGGCGGATCATTGGGACATATGCGGCGTCTTCGGCGACCAGCGATAGCACCGACATCAGGTGCGACTTACCGGTCCCGTAGTTGCCGACAACCAGCACACCCTTGTGATCTACAGCCTCGTCGAACGAAAGCTGGGGGATCATTTGCTTGGCGATCCGCTCAGCCATGTCGTCGGAAATGACGTATGTCGAGACAAGCTTCTTGGCCTCATCCGGACGATTTGCATCCAGAAGCTGAATGACTGACTCAATTGGTTCAAACTGAATGAGGTCGCCAAAACGCATCGGCATATCTAGTTACCCTTTCAACGAATTTTGAACGGGACCAGGCCGTCGATGCCGTAGTCCTGATGTTCTGAATGTCCTGTCGCGGCATAGGAAAGCCGGCCTTCCTGCAGCTCTCCTGGCCACACTGCAACGACGCGACGCGCATGAGCGTGTCGCCTCAGTAGATCGAGCGGGCTGAGCTGAAGTGTTCGATCGAACAGGAGCTCGATGTTATCCAAGAGCAAGAGCCCCCGGCAGACAAATCCATCCGCGAGCTCTTTCAGCAGATCAGCCGCCAGTAAGTGTCTTTGGGTGCCAGGCACCGTAAGCAGTTCACGACCAAGGGCAGCGCCAACGCTCAAGACCCGCGCTTGCCGCCGCTCGGCCAACTGTCCAAGCAGATCGCTTTTCCCTGATCGCGGCGGACCGATCAGAAGGATTAGCTTGCTGTTCAGGCCTGAGATATCCTCGACTAGGTTATCAAGTTTCTCGATCATCTCAGCCCCTCATCCGAGGGTTGGCGGACCTGGTCCGACGCCTTTGTGCTGAGTTCGGCCGGGTTAAGCAGCACGATTTGTTGATCTTGTGGCTTACGCGCCGCGGGAGCCGTATCAAGTCCCAGCCTTTTCAGTGCATAGTAGAGCAGCGCTTTGCGGACCGGGATTGTTACGCTCCCATTCTCCATTCCGTAGTCGAGTTCAATAACCCGCTTCTGATTTGGGCTAAGCTCCGGATGCGGCCCGATCTCAAGCTGAAGGATTTGGTCCCAATCCGCATCGGCCACCGTCGGCATTTGCGCAGGCCGGGTCTGTCGGCTCTCGATAACTCGCGAAATGACAAAGTCACGGTACTCACCGATCTTCTCGCAAAACGATCGCGCGTGCCATCTGAACCCATCGAAAGCCAAGGCATGCGGAGCGATCCAGCGCCACTCGGGGTCTGGTGAAGACATCGACTGGTAACGGATCTCAACAGCTTCACGCCGTCGGATTGCGATCACGATCGATCGCAGGACAGTGGGATCGATGCCGCGGGCAGGGGCTGGTGTAGCGTCGAAAGTCGGAAGGTTGCCTATCCAGGCATCATCTGGAGCAACAATCCCCTCAGCAACAGAGCGCACCTGAGCCAGATATTGGCTAGCATCTGGTTTCAGGAAGTGGAGGCTGAAAGCTGGCGAACGGACATAGGTCTTGCCGCTCTTGTCGTAGACCATGTTGTCCGGCGCGAGCGCGATGTAGCGGTTGAGGTCGCCCGATGCCTGGTTCAGCGAGACACCGAACGTGTCCATTAGGTCGGCTCTGTTGACGTGACCTTCCCAGAAAAGGCGGAACTCGATGAACTGAAGCTTTTGCTCCACACTCCATCGTAGACTTGATTTGCCTTCCCCCATGGCCGCCCTCGAATCAGATTTCCAACCCATCCAATTAGTGGGCCTGTTTAGGTGTAAGCGAGCCTATGTCTCTGGGGCAAGGAAAAGAGTCGCCGGTCATGTCTGCGAACGATATTCAACCGGTTCGAATGGGATTCGAACTCACAGTCGTAATATAATAATCAATGGGTTGCGCCCCAGCGAAGGTTGGAACCGGGCTTTGCTCCCACCGCCACACTTTTCAGCGAATTTGTCTCCACAGAAATTGGCAGCGAAAATCCCTTAGGTTTCCGGGGTTTTCCCGGCTTTTATCCCGAGTATTTTGACGCGAATTTAGGGCGACTTTCGGACGAAATCGCCCCTTTGCGCCCACCTTGATGCACTCACCCGCCGCCTGCGCCCGGACCAGCACGATCGCCTGACCGGCCTCCTTGACCCGGTGACGTAACATTATGGGGCCGGGGCATGGTGCGACAAGCGCGCGCGTGCCCCGCGGCGTATTTTTCGTCAAATTGGTTTTATTTTGACATGCCCGCCCGACATGCCGCAATCATCCCGCACCTCTTTAGCTACGTATAATGTCCAAATATCTCAAAAATATCCATTTTTTTACTAACGTCGCCACTGCTCTATATAATAATAATTATTTATTTTTGCCTCGACATTCATGCCAAAACGGCGGAACTTGCGGGCCATCGACCGTCGGAGTCGAGGTGATCGATCGGAGGACATAATGATGAGCAAGGTAAACCGCGTGACAAGCGCGATAGTGGGAACCCTGCTTCTGGGATCAGTCTCAACCTTGGCAGCGCAACCCATCGCGGGGAGTGATATGCCAGCCGCGCGTGCGGATGTGGCGGCAAGCGGCAGGGCGATGCCGGTCAAGCCCGTGCGGAATGAAAGTCGTCAGGCGCTTCAGGCGGCGCACGCCGATGCCATGGCCATTTTGTCTGCACTAGAACGCGACCCCACATTGGCCGGGCAATTGGCCAAAAATCCAGATGGTGCCGAAGCGCTCTTGCGCGCCAGAGGGGCAACCCGCGCCGAGCACATCGTCGTCACGCCAGCGGGCGGCGGCGTGCAGCAACTCACGATCGTCATCACAATTGTGATCCGTGATGTCACCATCACGATTACCATCAAGGTCTAACCGACCCGAATTGGTCCGCGTTGAACCGGCCCGCCTGATGACGACGCGATGGCGCGTTCGATCATCAGGCAGGTTGGCATCTATTGGCACTTCAGAATTTAAGAACTGGAAAAGCAGGGTCAGCTAGCTTCGAGCTCCCAGCTTCTCAATCGCCGCCCAGTGATCCTCATGCGCCCACACCTCGGCAAAATGCAGAGTCTCAAGCGTATCTAATTCGCGCCGATTGGTAGCACGCGCGCCTGTTGCGATCGCTTTAAATGCGCGCATGACTTGGCGCGGGTGTTCGTGCCATGGGCTTAACTGGGTCGCGAACCAGTCATCAAAGGCTTGCCCCTCCGGACAAACCGCATCGACCATTCCTTCGGCTTGCGCGTCTGCTGCGGACAGGGTCGCCGCGGTCGCCATCAGCCGCAACGCCTTTGCCGGGCCGACCAGTCGGACAAGATCGTTGCCACCACCCCAGGATGCCGAAATGGCGAGACGGCCATGGATCATCCCAAGCTTCGCGGAAGCGACAGCCAAACGCTGATCGCACGCCAGCGCGAGTTCGCATCCACCGCCGAGCGCGACACCATTGAGCCGGGCAATGACCGGAACTGGAAACAGCCGAATAGCGTCGAGCGCAGCCTTGCCATGCCGCGAAAAAGCTTCGGCATCCTCGCGACTACGATAAGCGGCCAACTCCCCCAAATCGCCACCCGATGCGAAGGCCTTATCCCCCGCCCCGGTGATGACGGCGAGCCGAATATCCGGGTCGCCCGCCATCTCGGTAAATAAGCGGCGCAGCACGTCGAGCACCCCAAGTGACAGCGGATTTCGCTTTTCAGCACGATCGATGGTGACGGTGAGCACGCCATCAACCACCGCATGGCGAACGTCGTTGGAAGCGTTGAAACAAAGGGTCATGTGCGTTCCATCAGATGGTTGCCGCAAACCATGGGGACGATCGGGATCACATCACGCGCGGCCCGCCGCCGCTACCACAATCGGGCACGAATTGTCTCGGACTCTTTGACGCGCGATACGCGGGGGCGGCTTATTCCTCACCAGTCAGGCGAGCGGATCGAGCGCCCCAGCCATGCGACCGCCAAGAGGCTTATTTCACGGAAAAGACGAACTTGCCCTGAATACGATGGGTATCCGCCGCGACCGCATGCCAGTTCAGTTCATAGCTGCCCGCTGGAAGCGCACGGGGCAATTGGGCGCTCAGCGTCTTGCCATCCGGCCCAACGATGGGCGTAAAGCCCGAAATCGGCATCGGGGCATGGTCGCTCATCCCCGGCATGCCGGTCATGACCAAATCGAACCCGCTGAACTGCGGCACCAGCTTCTCTGCAAAGGTCAGGCTGATCAGCTTGGGCTTCGACACCGCGCTATTGGCGGCAGGCTGGGACGAAACCAGCTTGGGATGGGCAAGGGCCGGAGCAGATACGACCAGCGCAGCAGCTACAGGCAGGACAGACAGGACAGACAGCAGAAAATGACGACGCATAATGATCTCCTCCGTGGATGGATATGAAGGTGATACGCAGCGCGACCCGCCACCCCTCGCCTTGCCATGTGTGTTTTTCCCGTCGCGCCCACCTGTCCCACGCATGGTTGTGCGAGGGATGCGGCGCGGATATGCGTATGACCACATGAGGAGATGATGCCCATGACCGAACTCGATGTGAAATTGCGCAGCCTGAGGGCCTTGCCGACCGATCCGCGGCTTGATGCGCTCGGCGATGTGGTGCTGCAGCAACTCGGCGTGCGACGTGATGCGCGCATCGCCCGGCAACAGGTGATGATGACTGCCGTGCTCGCGCTGATGATCGGCATGGCTGGCAGCATGCTGCCGGGCAAACATGCCCGCGCCGCCGCGACAGGCGATGCGCTGACCGGCACCCCTGGCCTTGCGCCCTCACAATTATTGGGTCGCTGAAATGCTGAAGCGCCATCATTATGCCGCCATCGCCGCCGTGGCCTTTCTCGCCGCGCTGGCTGGCGTCGGGGTCGGTCGCCACTTCATGCCACCCTCACAGCCGGTTGAAAGCGACCTGCATCGCCTGATGCACGATGAACTTGATCTCGACACCACCCAAGAAGCCCGCATCCATGCACTGGAGCAACGCTACGACCAGCGACGCCGGGTGCTGGAAGACGAAATGCGGCGCGACAATGCCCTGCTGGCCGCCGCCATCCGCGCCGAACATGGCTATGGCCCACAGGTCAGCGCCGCTGTTGATCGCTCGCACCATGCGATGGGCGAATTGCAGAAGGAAACGCTGCGCCATGTGTTCGCGATGCGCAACACGTTGCGCCCAGATCAGGCCAAGCGGTTCGAAGAAGCCATCGCATCGGCGCTGACCAACGGCCAGTGACACCGCCGCTGCCAGACCTTACCGATGGTGAGCTTGCCAAACTCGCGCTCAATGGGCAGCAACGGGCTTATCGTGAATTGATGCGGCGACATCGCGACGGGGTCTACCGCCTTGTGCTCGCCCAGATCGCCGACCGCGACGAAACAGTTGATGTGACACAAGAGGCGTTCATCTCGGCTTTTGCAGCGCTTGCCCGCTTTGATCGCGCCCGATCGTTCCGGGCGTGGATGGCGCGGATTGCGATCAACAAATGTCACGACTGGGCGCGCCGCCGCGCCGTGCGTCGCTTCTTCACCTTCGCCCGGCCAATGGAAGATGCGCTCGACATCCCCGACGCCGCTGCCAGCCCGGAAGATCAACTTGTCCATGCTGCGGCACATGCCCGGCTGCTCGCCGCCATCGCCAGCTTACCGCCGAAACTGAAAGACGTGCTGATCCTCAGGACAATTGAGGACTTTTCTCAGGCCGAGGTGGCGGACGCACTTGGCGTGACGACCAAGGCGGTTGAAATGCGTCTCTATCGTGCGCGCGCAGCATTGGCAGATTTGTTGAGGGATTGAAGCGGCGAGCGCGTATCTTTCCTGAACAGTCGAAACAGGGAAGCCGATCCGACATGAGCAGTCTGAGTATTGATCGACGGGGCCTGATCCGCAGCGTGGCCGGGCTAACCGGTGCCATGGCCATGGGTCAGTTGATGCCTGCATGGGCACAGGTGACATCCGCAGGGATCAAGCCCATGATCGGCACGCTGTCGGGCGAGGACATCGCCCTTACCGTCGGCCATTCCAGTTTCACCACGGGCGGCAAGACCGGCCATGCCGTCACCGTCAATGGCACGCTGCCTGCCCCGCTGATCCGTCTGAAAGAAGGCCAGCGCGTGCGCCTTGCCGTCACCAACACGCTTGACGAGGACAGCTCAATCCACTGGCATGGTTTGCTGGTCCCCTTTCAGTTCGATGGCGTGCCGGGTCTCAGCTTCCCCGGCATCAAGCCGGGCGCAACCTTTGTCTATGATTTCCCGATCGTCCAATCGGGCACCTATTGGTACCACAGCCATAGCGGGATGCAGGAAGCCATGGGGCATTTTGGCCCGATCATCATCGATCCGGCAGGCGAAGATCCCGTTGTCTATGACCGCGAACATGTGCTGATCCTCTCTGACTGGAGCTTCACCCATCCGCACCAGTTGATGATGCGCCTCAAGCAATCAGGCGGCTATTTCAACCGGCGCAAACAGACCATCGCCGGATTGTTGGCGGGCAAGGACCAGTCCGCGAAAGACCGACGCGAATGGGCGGCAATGCTGATGGACCCGACCGACATTTCAGATGTCACCGGCGCCGCCTATCGCTTTCTCATCAACGGCCATGGCAATGAAGAAAACTGGACCGGGCTGTTCAATCCGGGCGAGCGGGTCAGGCTGCGGATCATCAACGCCTCGGCCATGACCAATTTCAACTTCCGTATTCCCGACCTGCCGATGACGGTGGTGCAGGTCGATGGCCAGCATGTCCAACCCGTCGAAACCGACGAATTCCAGATCGCCATCGCCGAAACCTATGACGTGATCGTCCAGCCGACGGAAGCCGCCGCCTTTGGCGTGATTGCCGAAGCAATCGACCGCTCCGGCCTAGTTCGTGCCACCTTGGCCCCGCACGCCGGCATGATCGGGGCCGTGCCGCCATTACGTGACCGCCCGTTGCTGGGCATGAAGGACATGGGCATGGACCACCAGATGCCCGCCGTGCTCGACCTGAGCCAGCCCGATACCGGGAGCGACCATGGCGCAATGAAGATGCGCGATCAGGCCAGTGCGCCGCAGGTGCCGCTCAATCCGGGGGTCGCTACCCTGTCGCCCATGCCCGCCAATCGGGTCGGCGACCGACCCACCGGGTTGGAGCATGTCGACCATCGCGTGCTGCGCTATACCGACCTCCAGTCGCTTACCCCCCATCCGGATCACCCCGCACCGATCCGCAGCATCGACCTGCATCTGACCGCCAATATGGAACGCTATATGTGGTCAATCGATGGCGAACGGATGAGCGAGCGGACCGAGCCATTGGCCTTCCGCCATCGGGAGCGAGTTCGCATCAACCTTATCAACGACACGATGATGCCGCACCCGATCCATATCCACGGCCATTTCTTTGAACTGGTCAACGGACAAGGGGACCGCCAACCGCTCAAGCATACGGTGAACGTGCTGCCGGGCGGCAAGATCGCCATCGATTTGACGGCGGACGCGCTCGGCGACTGGGCGATGCACTGCCATATGATGTTTCACATGGACACGGGCATGTTCCGCATCATCAAAGTCCGCCACGCAGCAGGAGACGCCGCATGAAGCCGATCGTGCTGACCGCCGTTGCGTTGCTGGCGATGGCTACACCGGCAGCCGCCCAAGACCATCAGCATGATCAAGGCGCTGAAAACCCTGACCCAGCCATGGCCGACAGCATGGAAGCCATGGATCACAGCGCGATGGACCATGGATCGATGGATCATAGCACCCATGGCGCGCTTGATCTGCCGATGGCAGGCGACACCTCCCCGCCCCTTACCCCAACGGATTGGGCCGCCGATCAAATCCATGACCCGGCCGCGATGAACGCCGCGCGCCAAGCGCTGTTCCGCAGCACGCGTGACACCATCTCGCACATCATCCTGCTCGATCAACTCGAATGGCGCGCGCACAAGGGCGGCGACGCCATCGCTTGGGGGGGCAAGGCTTGGGTTGGCGGCGACATCGACCGGCTGATGATCCGCACCGAGGGGGAAGCGCTCGTCCACGGCCCGGTCGAAAAGGCTGAAATTCGCGCCCTGTGGAGCCATGCCGTCGGTCCTTATGCTAATCTCGAACTCGGCATTCGTTACGATGTCCGCCCCGAACCCAACCGCAGCTATGCAACGGTCGGGATCGACGCGATGCTGCCTTATTGGATCGAGGCAGAAGGCGCGCTATTCCTGTCGGACAAGGGCGATATGCTTGGTCGTGTCGAACTCAGCCACGATATGCGCTTGACCAACGCCCTGATCTTGCAACCGCGCGCCGAACTGAACCTTGCGGCGCAAGACATCGCCGAGCAAAGCATTGGCGCAGGATTGTCGGACGCAGAATTCGGCCTGCGGTTGCGTTATGCGCCCGATCCGGCGTTTGGCCCCTATATCGGTGTCAACTGGGAACGGAAATTCGGCGAAACCGCGCGCATAGCGCTCGCTGAGGGCGAACATCGATCCACCACCAGCCTTGTCGCCGGGGTCCGCTTCTGGTTTTAGGGCAGCGGCACATGCGGCGGGCGTCGCTTGAAATTCGGAATAATTGATCATTGTTCCATCAAGCTCTGGCGACAATGCGTTGCTATGACGCTCTATCCACGCTGGATTCGAAAATAAGATGGAGATGACCGCAATGTTGCCAACCATGTCCTCAGTCGCGGCACTGGTTGGCCTGTTGGCCTGTCTGATGTCCGATCCCGCCCATGCGATGCGGGAGGAACTGGCGTTGCCATTAGCATCCCCGCCATCGGCATGGATGGAGGGTGAATTCGACCTTACCGAAATCAGGATCAGCGATAATACTGAGGACATGCACTGGGAGAGCACCTTCTCTTACGGCACGGAAGATGACCGCGCGGTGATGAAGTTCGATGGCCATGGCGAATGGGGACGCCGCATCGGACAGGTCGAAACCCAATTGCTCTATTCGCACCGGCTTTCCCTCGGCACTGCCTTATTGGCTGGCGTCCGTCATCGCTGGCGCGGGTCGCCGCATGATAGCTATGCCACCCTTGGCATCGAAACCGAGTTGAACCGCTATATCGCCGCCGAGAGCTATGCCTTTCTGTCCGACCAGGGCGATCTGACGGGCGAGGCCAAGCTGTTCATCAACGTGCCGCTCCATGACAAGCTGCTGGCCGACGCCCGAGCACAGATTGGCTGGTCCGGTCAGGCGATCGCCCGCGAGGATATTGCCGCCGGGCTGAATGGAACCGAGCTTTCGCTGCGCCTGCGCTATACCGGCAGCCCCCATATCGAGCCATATCTGGGGGTGATCCATAGCCGCCTGCTGGGCAAAATGGCAGATATCGCCAGCACCAATGGTGTATCACGCCATTCAACCCTCGGGGTTGTCGGCCTCTCCTTCGCCTTCAGCCGCGACGAGGACTAACGCCAACTCATCACGGCTGGAGATGCGTCTCCGCCAAGGCGATATGAAGCCGGATGCCGGTCGCCATCACCTCGTCGTTGAAATCATAACCCGGATGATGCAGCGATGGGTTCGCCTCATCCCGCGCCTGACCAAGCCAAAGATAGGCCCCCGGCCGGGCCTGTAACATGAAGGCGAAATCTTCTGATGTGAATGCCGGATCGGGCGCGCGTTGCGCCGTGCCGACGGTCGCCGCAATCACCAGCGCATCTTCAGCCGCATCCGCATCATTGATCGTCGCGGGATAATAGCGATCATACGCGATGCTGGCCTCAATCCCATGTGCCAGCGCGATGCCCGCCGCCAATTGACGAATGGCCGCCTCGATGGTGCCTTGCACCTCGGGGTTGAAGGTGCGCACCGTGCCCGAGACCTTGACCTCGGCAGGAATGACATTGTGGGTGTCGCCGCCATGGATTTGGGTGACCGACAGCACGGCGGATTCCGTCGCCGGGATGCGACGGCTGACAATCGTGTTGAGCTGCTGCACCAATTCGCTTGCCGCCAGAATGGCGTCCGGCGATTTATGGGGCAGCGCAGCATGGCCACCCTTGCCGATTAATGTAATCGCGAATTTGTCGGCCGCGCCCATGATCGGGCCGGGCCGGGTCGCAATCGTCCCGACAGGTAGGTCCGGCCAATTATGCAGCGCAAACACCCGATCACAGGGGAAACGCTCAAACAACCCGTCGCGCACCATCGCGCCAGCCCCACCCTGGCCTTCTTCGGCGGGCTGGAAGATGAAATTCACCGTGCCATCAAAATGCCGGGTGCGGGCAAGATAACGTGCCGCGCCGATCAGCATCGCGACATGGCCATCATGGCCACAGCCATGGAACACGCCCGGCGTGCAGCTGGCATAAGGCAGGTTGGTCTGCTCGTGCATCGGCAGCGCGTCCATATCAGCGCGCAGGCCAATGGCACGGTCTGAATTGCCAACCTTGAGCACGCCAACCACACCCGTGTTGCCGATGCCCTCATGCACATCCAACCCAATCTCGCGCAGCGCATCCGCAATACGGGCGGCGGTCCGGTGTTCGGCAAAACCCAATTCCGGATGGTGATGGATATCGTGGCGGAATTCGACCAGCGGTGCAATCAGATCGGCGACGTCGGCGACATGGCTCATGGCGTTACTCCCCGTCCGACATGTCCCGTTCCGGAGCTTTGGCACTGAACAGGTTCTGGATCGGATAATGATGTTTGATGAAAGGCAACTTGAACGACATAGCTGAAATATGTCTCAATGCCATCATCGCCTTCGAGCATGCCCTCAAGACGATGTCACCGGGTTCACGGCCGGGATTCAGCATGATCAATATACTCGGCTTTGTGGAGCCTAGAGACGAGGCCCCGCCCCACGAAGGTTTCGACCGACATGTCCGGGCCGCCGGGCAGTCCCGCACGTTTTTCAGCGGGTGCCCGGCATAAAATGCCGCATCCTCAGGAGACCGCGTCGGCCACTGCCTTGCCACAGCTTTCGGTGTTGGCGGTGCCCTTGAGGTCACCCGTCCGCAGCTTCGGGTCACGCAGCACCACCTCGACGGCCCGCATGATCGCATCCGCCGCGGCCTGTTCCCCGAAATGTTCGAGCATCATCGCCGCCGACCAAATCTGGCCAACCGGATTGGCAATGCCCTTGCCCGCAATGTCCGGAGCCGAGCCATGGACCGGCTCGAACAATGAGGGATGCGTCCCATCCGGGTTGATGTTGCCCGATGGCGCGACGCCAATCGTGCCGGTGCAGGCCGGGCCAAGATCGGACAATATGTCGCCGAACAGGTTAGACGCGACCACCACATCGAACCGGTCCGGGTTCATCACGAACTGTGCGGTCAGAATGTCGATATGATATTTATCCCAACGCACATCGGGATAGTTTTTCGCCATCTCCTCGACCCGCTCATCCCAGAACGGCATGGTGATCGCGATGCCGTTCGACTTGGTCGCGGACGTCAAGTGACGGTTCGGGCGACGATTGGCCAGTTCGAACGCATAACGCAGCACCCGGTCAACACCGAAGCGGGTCATCACCGTTTCCTGAATCACCACCTCGCGGTCTGTGCCGGGGAACATATGACCGCCGACCGAGCTATATTCGCCCTCGGTATTCTCGCGCACGATCCACATATCAATGCTGCCCGGTTCACGCCCGGCAAGCGGGCTGGGCACGCCCGGCATCGACCGCGCCGGACGCAGATTGACATATTGATCATATTCCCGCCGGAACTGCAGCAGCGAACCCCAAAGCGAGATATGATCCGGCACCGTTTCCGGCCAGCCGACCGCCCCGAAGAAAATCGCATCGGGCTTGCCGATCTGGTCCTTCCAGTCTTCGGGCATCATTCGGCCATGCTGGGCATAATAGTCGCAATTGGCGAAGTCGTGCCATTTTTGCTCAATGGTGAAGCCGTACAGCGCCGCTGCCTTTTCAAGCACGCGGATCCCTTCGGGCATCACCTCCTGCCCAATGCCATCGCCCGGGATGACGGCGATACGATAGTTTCGGTTAGCTTCAGTCATATTGCCGCCTCGTCAAAGCTTGAGACCGGCAATGTGGAACGCCTTGATCTCGAGATATTCATCGATGCCCATGGTGCCGCCCTCGCGCCCAAGGCCCGATTGCTTGATCCCGCCGAACGGTGCCATTTCCATCGCGATCGAGCCGGTGTTGAGCGCCACCATCCCGGCTTCCAAGCGCTCCGCCGTGCGGAAGGCGCGGCTCAGATTTTCGGTATAGAAATAGCTCGCCAGCCCGAAATTGGTGGCGTTTGCCATTTCGATCCCTTCCTCATCATGGCGGAACCGGAACAAAGGCGCGACCGGGCCAAATGTTTCTTCCGACGCCACCAGCATCGCCTGCGTTGCCCCAGTCAGCACGACCGGCGTCGCAAAATGGGGATTGGTCATCGCATTGTCTGCCTGCACCAACACGGATGCACCATGGGCCAGTGCATCGTCGATATGGGCCCGGACCTTTTCGGTTGCCGCGAGGTTGATCAGCGGCCCGATGGTGCTGCCCGGCATATCGCCCGGCGCCACCTTGAGCCCCGCGACCGCTTTGGCCAACTTGGCCGCAAAGGCATCATAGACGCCATGCTGCACAAGGATACGGTTGGCGCAGACGCAGGTCTGCCCCGCATTGCGGAACTTGCTCGCCATCGCGCTGGCAACCGCGAGATCAAGATCCGCATCATCGAACACGATCAGCGGCGCATTGCCACCAAGTTCAAGGCTGAGCTTCTTGATCGTCGGCGCGCATTGCTCCATCAGTAGCGCGCCAACCCGGGTCGATCCGGTAAAGGACAGCTTGCGCACCACCGGGCTTGCCGTCATCGTCGAACCAATCGCCTGCGGATAGCCCGTCACGATGTTGATGACGCCCGCCGGAAAGCCTGCCCGCTCGGCCAGACGCACCAGCGCCAGCGCGGTGAAGGGGGTGAGTTCGGACGGCTTAATGATGACCGGACAGCCTGCCGCCAACGCGGGGGCACATTTGCGGGTGATCATCGCCGCCGGGAAATTCCATGGCGTGATCGCGACCGACACGCCAATCGGTTCCTTCATCACCAGGATACGGCGATTGGCCTCGGGCGCGGGGATCATCGACCCTTGCACCCGCTTGCCTTCTTCGGCGAACCATTTGATGAAGCTCGCGGCATAGCGAATTTCGCCCTCGGCCTCGGCGATCGGCTTGCCCTGTTCGGCGGTCATAATCCGGCCAAGGTCGGTGATATTATCCAGCACCAACGCATGCCAGCGTTCCAGCAGTGCTGCACGTTCACCGGCGGTCTGCGCGCGCCATGCCGGGAACGCCGCATCCGCCGCGGCAATCGCCTGTGTCGTCTCGTCAGCCCCGCAATCGGGAATGGTGCCCACCACTGCGCCATTGGCGGGGTTCGCGACCTCGATCAACCGGCCAGAACGGGCCCCGATCCACTGGCCGCCGACAAAGGACTGGCCGATCAACAGCGAAGGGTCTTGAAGAGAAACTGTCATCCGAGCGCCTGACTCACGAGAGAAAAGATATGGGCATCGCCCTGCCGACGCAGCGGCTCACCCTTGACCATGGTGGTCACCCGACCGACACAAGGCAAGCCCAGTTCGTCAAGCCAAAGAGAAATCAGCGCCCGCGCGCCGCTGCCGGTCCGGGGCAATGATCGGGCCGGCCGACCAGCCCCGGCCATTTGGTGCAGCGCAAGACATATCCATCAATCTATCAATCACCGCCTCGGTCTCGTGTCATGCGATAGCGTAAGCGCCGCATTGCTTGGCGAATAAGTGCCACTTACGGCCAAATGGAACGCCTTCCCCGGTTTCCTTTGCTTTTCCGGCAACTGTCGCCTATACAGTCCTCGCTGACGTCGCATGCGACGGATACTGGGCAGCTTAGAGCTTCCCCCTTTGTCCCTTTCTAGCCTTACCGAAGCCGGGATGCGCCGCTGTTGGTTCATGCCCGTCATACATGGGATAAAGGATACCCATATGATCACCGGAACTGTAAAATTCTTCAATGCCGACAAGGGTTATGGCTTCATTGCGCCGGAAGGCGGCGGGGACGATGCGTTCGTGCACATCTCTGCTGTTGAGCGTGCAGGCATGCACACGCTCGATAAGGATCAGCGCGTTTCGTACGAGCTTGAGACCGATCGTCGTGGCAAGACCTCGGCTGTCAATCTGCAGTCTGCCTAAATAATGATGCCAGTGCGGGCGACCTTTCGGGGTTGTCCGCGCTGGCTTGTTATCAGAATATCATGCCTCGTCCGGGCCAAGTGCAGGACAGGCCATACTGACGCATCGGGGCGACTGCCCTTAAAATATCGTCAGGCAGGTCGCATGCGCGATATCGCCACGCACCTGAACCAAGAGAAGTTCAATACACATGGCATCATATAAAGATCCGGGGTTTCAGGAACGCACCGCACTTGCGCAGCAAGCGCGACTGAAGGCGCTCCAGCAGCTCCAGAACAAGCCCGCAGCAGACGAAGCCGTCATTGCAGAACGTCGGGCCGCCCAGCTCAAGCGTGAAGCCGCAGAAGAAGCCAAGCGCGCCGCCAAGCGCGCGGCGATGGAACAGGCCAAGGCCGACAAGCTCGCCAAGAAATTGGCACAGGCCGAGCGCATCAGCGCAGCCCCTGCGGAATTGACCGAAGCCGAGAAAAAGGCTGCCCGCGACGCGCGCTACGCCGCACGGAAAAACCGCAAATCCTAAGACATCATCCCACCGCATGCCGGGCAAAGCGCGCGACCAGCAAAAAACTGGATGCCAAAGCCCGGCCTGTCGGCGGTATACTCCATAGGAAACGCCCGGCAGGTTACCCCACCGGGCGTTGCATCATGTTGTGATCGGCAGGACCGGATCAAAAACCGAGAAAGCGCACATTTTCGTCGAGCGGCACACGTTCCCGCACGAAACCGTTCACCTTGGCATCCGGCGCGCGATAGCCGATTGCCAAGCCGCAGAACAGAATGTGGCTTTCGTCGCTGACGCCCAGAAAATCCTTGATGAGCCGGGCGTACATGCTGAGAAATTCCTGCGGGCAGCTATCCAGCCCGGCTTCGCTCAGCAGCAACATCACGGTCTGCAACCACATGCCCATGTCGGACCATTGCGGTTCCTTCATCACGCGCGGCAAATAGCAGACCAGCACGGCGGGCGCGCCAAAGGAAACCGTATTCGCACGCATGAACTCTGCGCGCAATTCGGCATCATCGCGCGCAACATCCATCGCGCCGTACATCGCCGCACCAACCCGGTTCAGCCGTTCCTTGCAGGCGGGAATAACCTCGGGCGCGCTCCAGTCATATTCAAGGGGATCTTGGGGCGCACTTGCCAGCATGCGTTCCTGCAATTGCCGCAGCGGCTCGCCCGAAAGTACCGTGGCTTCCCAAGGCTGAAAATTACAACCCGACGGGGTCCAACGTGCCTTTTCCAGCACGTCGCGCAGCACGTTCAATGGCACCGGCGTGTCGAGAAATGCGCGCACCGAACGGCGCGTGAGTACGGCTTCGCTAACGTTCATTCTGCTCCCCAATATTATGACAATAAAATAGGACGTTAATCCCTATTGAACAATCGGGCAAGCCGCGCACAAGATCGCTTGCGCGCAGCCGGGAGCCGCAGCGGGGATCCAAAGGCCATGAACACGGCATCATCCGCCGCGCCGGCAAGGGTTTCAGAATTGAAGGCCCGTAAATTCGCCAAAAATCTCGATCACATCAATCTGCTCATCGAACAGAAACAAAAAGCGACTGCTGCCGAGTTTCTCAATCCGACCACTGAGCAGCCGATCCTTGAAGATCAGATGGTGTCGCCCCTCATGGTCGCCATGGCCGGGCACCCACAAGACCGCATATTGTTCTGAAATGCGCATGATCCGAGCGCCGCGCCCTTCGGCACCGGGACTGGCGACGACACGGCACATCAGGTCGACTGAAATCCCTATCGGCAAAGGATATTCTTCATCCACCAGCCACTCCCGCCATAAATACTTTATAGTTTAGTAAAATATAATATAAAAATTAACATTTATCCATTTTGGTTGTTTATATCACCAGATCGGCAATATGCACCCGGATTTTTGCTAAAGGGTCGCGAATTCTTGATCGATTTCCGCTCGAAAGCGGCATAGCATGTTGCGCTCTGCGCTGCGATCCGACCGGACACTCTCCCCGCCACGTCACGCCCCTGTCACGGAACGACGCTAACGCAGCGGAATAACTCCCCCGTCCGGCACAGGAATTTTGATGTCTGCTTCCCACCTCTCCGATCTCATTGCCATTCGCCTGAACCGTCGCACCCTGTTGGGTAGCGCGGGGGCCGCTGCCGCCCTCGCCATCGCCCCCGGCAAGAGCGAAGCCGCGACCGGCGTGTCATTTACCGAGATCAGCCACGGGGTTGATGAAACCCATCATGTCGCACCCGGCCATGACGTCCAGATCGTGTTGCGCTGGGGTGATCCGATTGTGCCGGGGGCGCCCGCCTTCGATCCGCTGCACCAGACGGCTGCCGCCCAGGCGATGCAGTTCGGCTATAACAACGACTTTGTCGGCTATGTCCCGCTCGGCAAGGATCGGGCGCTGCTCTGCGTCAATCATGAATATAGCATTGGCCATCTGATGTTTCCGGGCATCGGGGTGAACGACAGGGGCGAAACCCGGCGCGACCTGATGTCCGCCGACCAGTGTGCGATTGAGCAGGCCGCGTGCGGTGCCTCGGTGGTTGAAATCGCACGCCACGCCGGCCAGTGGCATGTCGTGCAGGACGGGCCGCGCAATCGTCGGATCACCACATCGGGCACCGTGTTCGAGGTCTCCGGCCCGGCGCGCGGATCTTCGCGACTGGCCACGACGGCGGACCCGGCGGGCGAGCAGATCATCGGCACCTTCGGCAATTGTGCGGGCGGCATCACCCCATGGGGAAGCTATTTGTCCGGCGAAGAGAATATCGACGAAGCCTTTATCGGCACGCTCCCCGCCCATCATCGTGAGGCCCGCAACCACAAGATGATGGGCGTGCCGGGCAATCAATATGACTGGGGCCGGCACGACCCGCGCTTCGATATCGGCAAGGAACCCCATGAGCCCAACCGCTTTGGCTGGGTGGTCGAGGTGGACGCGCTTGATCCGTCGAACCCACCGAAAAAGCGCACGGCATTGGGCCGCTTCAAACATGAAGGTGCGGAATCGGTCATCTCCCAAGATGGCCGCCTCGTCGTCTATATGGGCGATGATGAGCGGTTCCAGCATCTCTACCGCTTCGTGTCGCGCGATCGGGTCGACCTGCACGACCGCAAAGCCAATCGCGACCTGCTTGACCATGGCACTTTGTCGGTTGCGCGGTTCGATCAAGGTGGCGTGACATGGCTCCCCCTGATCTTCGGCCATGGCCCGCTCACCCCGGAAAATGGGTTCGAGAGTCAGGCAGACGTGCTGATCGAGGCGCGCCACGCGGCAAGATTGCTGGGTGCCACACCAATGGATCGCCCGGAAGATGTGCAGCCGCACCCCAAAAATGGCCGGGTCTATGTGATCCTCACCAACAATAACAAGCGGCAGGCCGATCAGGTCGACGCCGCCAATCCGCGCGCGGCGAACACCAACGGCCATATCGTCGAACTGGTCGCGCCACATGGTGACCATGGTGCCGACCATTTCACTTGGGATGTACTCGTGCTGTGCGGCCCTCCCGGCTCCGGCAGCAGTTGGAACCCGGCGACAAGCGAAAATGGCTGGCTCTCTTGCCCCGACAACGCCGTGATCGATCCGCGTGGACGCTTGTGGATTTCAAGCGACCAAGGTAGCAAATGGGCCGCATCTGGCACCGCTGACGGGCTATGGGCGCTTGGCACCGAGGGACCGGACCGCGCCCGGGGCCGGATGTTCTTCCGGGTGCCGATCGGGGCGGAAATGGCTGGCCCTTGTTTTGCACCCGATGGGCGAACCTTCTTTGCCTCGGTCCAGCATCCGGCATCGGACGGCACCCGCGACTATGCGCCCTTTGGCCGATTTTCGACGTTCGATGACCCGGCAACACGCTGGCCAGATTTCCACCCGAAGCTGCCGCCCCGCCCGTCACTGGTCGCCATCACGCGCCATGACGGCAAGGAAATCGGTATTTGATCAATGACAGGCGGGCCATGTTCCGGCCCGCCTGCATCATGCGATTCAGACGTTCCAACGCAGCGGAATGGCGGTGCACGCCGCGACATTACCGCCCTTCATCGTCACCGGCCTATCCGGGTCAAGGCGGAATTCCGGCATCCGCCCCAGCCATTCCCGCAGGAAGATGATGATTTCCGACCGCGCCAGCCCTGCGCCGACGCAGCGATGCGGCCCTGCCCCCATGGTGGTGTGGCGCACAGCGTTGAGCCCACGGTCGAAATTGACATCTTCCGGCGCGTCAAAGCAGCGCGGATCGAGATTGTGGAGCACGCTCGGCAGATAGACGAGATCACCCGCCTTCATCGTTACACCATCAAGTTCGACATCAGTCACCAGATTACGGCTGACCGACACGGTCGGGAAACGGCGCGTAAATTCATCCGCCGCCGCCGGGATAAGATCCGGCTGATCACGCAGCAAGCGCTGATGTTCCGGATGGCGGGCAAGGTGGAGCACGATCATGCCCAGCATCGCCGCGACCGTATCAAGCCCACCGAACAACAGGTTGCGGCAAAGTCGCTTGGCCTCATCCACGGTCCACGGCCGACCATTAATCGGCACCGAAAGGATGCGGCTGAAGAGGTCGTCACCGGGGCTTTCCAGCCGGACCTTGAGGAACGGCCAGAGATAATCGTCCGCCGCCTGCGCGAGTTGCTCAACCGTCATCGACCCATCCGGGCGGGTCAATTGCTTACCAAATTCGCGCAGCATCGGGCGATCCGATAGCGGCACCTCGATCAGCGACAGGAAGATATTGACCGGCATGACCTCGGCGAAGTCGCCAACAAATTCGCACTCACCGCGCCCGATCACATCGTCGATCAATTCGCTGGCCACCGCCTTCACCTTCGGTTCCAGTGCCACCACGAAGCGCGAGGCAAAGCCCTTCATCACCGCATTGCGATAGGGGTTATGCTCCGGCGGGTCGAGTTGCAGCGGGATGAAGCGCATCACCTCGCCCAGCCCCGGCGTTACCGCCAGCACTTCCGACGACAGCCGCTCTGCATCGGCCCATAGGTTGCGGACATATTCGCCGCTGGTCGCGATCCAGTGACCACCATTGCGCGGGGTCCAGATCAGCCCCGGCACGCCGGGCCGTTGCAGCGTCTGCCATGCCGCGAAATAATCTTGCTCGACACCCGGCGGGTTGAAAATATCGAAATCGACGACACGGTCGACAGGCACATGGGCGGGCCGGACGGCTGTTTCAGACATGGAAGGCCTTTCAGAATCGCTATCGGGCGATCTGCGGTCACCCTCACCCCCCACAGAGACGCAATCGGGCGCATAATCACAAGCTGGCGAAAAGGGCAGCAGCAGGCCCTTAACCAATCACGGCTAAATTTTTGTATAATGTAAAGTTCAATCATGTTAAATATCGCACATGGTGCAAAGGTGGTGTCCCGGCATTTCCGGGACAGCCTCCCAGCACGACCGGTGTTGCGTAAGCGATGAATGAGTGGGCAGCGGCGCAACGTCGCCAGACGGATGCTGAAAAAGCACCGGCAGCAAAGAGAAGCTCACATCGAGGGGTCACGAAGATCATTTCTGAAGGACCGTAAAGTGGACATTAGACATTCTCGGGAGCCGCGTTTTCTCGACGTGTTCTCCTATGCGATATATCGCATGCTGGACCATCTGCGTCGTTCTGGCATGACGGTTACGGTCGTCTGGCTGACCCTGTTGTCGCTGATCTTTGTCCTCGGCCTGATCGCGGAAACGCGCAGCAAGCCGAAAGAACTGCCGCCGATGTACAATTCGCTCGGCATCCGTATTTCCCATTCGCCGTTCGACGCGAAATTCCGGCGTGCGTCCATTCCGGGCGGTGGCGTGCGCTGGAACGCTGTTGTTGCACAGGCCCGCCAGATCGCAGACCCGGTGCAGCGGCTCGAAATGGTGCATCATTTCGTGACGACCTACATCGAATATGTCGATGACAACCGGTTCTATCGCGTCGACGATTATTGGGCGACGCCAAGCGAAACCCTGAACAGCCGCCGGGGCGATTGCGAGGATTATGCCATTCTCGAAATGATGTTGCTGAACGCGGCTGGCTTTGCGCGGTCCGACATGTACCTCACGATTGGCCACGACCTCATCGCGCGGCGCGACCATGCGCTGCTCTCGATCAAGATCGGCAACAACCTTTGGGCCTTGGACCAGCGGGCGCCCAAGATTTTCCCCGCATCCACCGTGACAGATTTTCGCCCGATCATGACATTAAGCGAGAATAACGTCTGGCTGCATGGCTATGCCCGCCAGCCGACAACCCGCTATGCCGCGACCCAGGCGACCGCCACTCAGGCCGCCGCGATACGCGAGTAACTCAAGCCGTATCAGGAGGGGGCAAGCTGTTGTTTCAGCAATTAGCCAATCAGGCAATTTTCCAGCGGCTCGAGATGGTCAATTTTGGCGACCATCTCGATGCGGTGTTGGCCCTATGGACGCTGGTGAAGCTGCTATTCTACGTCATCCCGACGCTGGAATTGAACCGCGCCCATGACAAGGAGCAACTGCAACACCACGGCGTTCGAACGTCACGCGCATGGCGCTGGCTGCGCGACTGGTCGGTGCTGCTGATCCTCGTGCCGGTGGTCGATGGCTTCATCTTCTTCCACGTCGTGATCAACGTTATTGGTCGCTCTTTAAGCAGCCATAATCTGACCCTGATCAAGTGTCAGGTCTATGGCATCACCGCCGGGATACTCTATCTGATCATCCTGTCGAACCTGCAAACACTGTTCATGTTTTCCTCCGGCTTCATGCTGGCCGGGCAAAATCTGTCCTTCATTCTATTCAGCGCGGCGGCGATAATCGCATGGGTCATTCTGTCGACCCATCATCTCTATTATATCTACCGCCTCAATCGCGAGATTTATCAAAAAATCCAATAGGATGTTGCTGATTATTTGTAATAATCCGCCAGGCACTGCTCGGTAAATTGCTTGGCGGAGCCGATCAATTCATCCTCGATCTTATATCGATTCCAGTTCAGCAATTGGGTCTTGTCGCAATAGACAATGTCGGCCCAACGCTCCTGTCCGGCGACCGGGTCCATCACCTTGGTGTGGTTCTCCAGCTTGATCGCAAGCGCGGCAGCGCAATTGGTCTCATCGATCGGAAAGGCCGTCACGTTGACATAAAGATTATTCGCTCGATCGCCGAAATAATCCTGTTCAGTGGCAATCGGAATGCGGTTGTAGCGCAACGTCCCCTTCACGGCGGCGGTTAGCGCATCATAGCTAATCCCACATTTGCGCATGTCCTGATCTTCCTTTTCGGAAGACACATAGATCGACGTCGTCATCTGCGCCTGAACCGGCATCGCCGTTAGCATCGCCGCAAGCGGCAGCAATCCGATTTTCATCTTTCCCCCCTTTGGAATCGGCTCAGATAATGGCCCATCCCAGAAGAAAAGTCAGCCCACCCAATCCAACCGACAACAAGGCCCGCAGGGTTAGCCATGCACCGGGCACAATGCCAAGCGCGATAAGTCGCCGGTCGATCAGCACGCTTGCGCCAATTGCGCCACCAAGCGCCATCAGCCATGGGCCAAGCCACGCATTGCCCAACAGGCTAGGCCCCACCCCAATCAGGGCCAACAGCATGGGCATGACCGCCGCCAACCAAATCCATTCTGGCGCATCCGCACCGCGATTGATGCCGATGCCCCACCAGATTCCCCCCAGAAAGCTGAAGATCAGCGCGGCATAAACATGGCCGACAATCGCGGCGATCGTCGCATGATCACCCGGCACCAACAGGACGATCAGCAACAGCCCGAGCGGCGGCAATAATCCGGCAAAGCCGAGCAACAACGCCAATGGCGGAAGTTGGGCTAATTGGCACCGCGTCGCCGTGGTCGCGCGGCAAATCGCCATTCTTATCGCATGCAAATCGTTCAAATGCCCATCAGGCTCATGACTTCCTTGCGGGCGGCGGGATCGTCGCGGAAGACGCCCATCATGCAACTGGTCGTCATGCCGACACCGGGGGTGTTGACACCCCGCGCCGTCATGCAGGCATGGCTTGCCTGAATGACAACGGCGACGGCTTGCGGTTGCAGATGATGCCAGATGCATTCCGCGACCTCGGTCGTCAGCCGCTCCTGAATCTGGAGACGACGGGCATAGCCATGCAGCACCCGCGCCAATTTCGAAATGCCAACCACCCGGTTGCGCGGCAGATAGGCGATATGCGCCTTGCCGATGATCGGCGCCATGTGATGTTCGCAATGGGAATGGAACGGGATATCGCGCAACAAGACGATTTCGTCATAACCGCCCACCTCTTCAAAGGTGCGCGTGAGATGCGCCGACGGGTCTTCCTGATAACCCTGACAATATTCCAGCCACGCCCGTGCCACCCGCTTCGGCGTATCGCGCAGACCCTCACGCTCGGGATCATCACCCACCCATTCAAGCAAGGTCCGGATTGCCTGTTCAACGGGTTCGGGCACAGACGGCTTGCCGTCGCCTGCCATTTGGAAGTCATGGGTCTGGATGTTCACAGGCTGGTCCTCTGCTTCTCGCTGCTGGGCGATGAAGGGGAGGCCAGGACAGCCCGCTTGGGGTTTGAGGGGCGCATCATGGACGGCCCTGGCCTCGGTTGCGACCCGTTAGGGATCGACCGCTTTTTTCGGCCAAACCGGTGATGCCGTCGATACGTCAATTAGTCCGTAGCCGGCCCAGCCCTAAAGCCCAGCCTCAACCGCGATCCGCACGGCATCGGCCGAGGTCGGCACTTCCAACTTCCGTAGCATCAGGTTGCGGTGCATCTTGACCGTCTTCTCGCTAATGCCGAGTTCGTTGGCGATCTGCTTGTTCATCAACCCGCGCGCCATGCGGACCAGCACCTGACGCTGGCGTTCTGATAAATGAGCGACCACCCTGCCCGCCGCCAGTTGGCGCGAATTGTTCTTGCCGGGATCATCCGGCTCCAGCTCAAGCTGCGAGCCAAGGAAATAGGCCAGCTCACCCTCGTCGTCGAACACGGGGGCGACCACCAGCGCGTTGCGGAACGGCGTGCCGTCCTTTTTATAGTTGAGGATTTCGACAAACACCGGCTTGCGTTGGATCACGCATTTGGTGATGCGCTCGCTCAGCCAAGGCTCGGTCTGGGGACCGGCAAGAAACCGGCAGTTGCGGCCAAGAATTTCGGCTTCTTGATAGCCGGTCAGCTCGGTAAACGCCGCATTGCAGGCAATAATCGGATTATCCGGCACACGCGGATCGGTGATGACGGATGCGATCGGGCTCAACTTGATCAACCCCGCCAACGGCAAGGCATTCAACGGTGCAGTCATGCAATCCTCTGATGCGTCATAACCCCGGCCAAGTAACTAGCAGCATGTCGCGGCCCTGAACAGCCATTGTGCGACGTGCTGCCCGCCCTGTTCAGCGCGCCGCCGCCATCTGCTCGAAATCGAGCGACGGCAGGACCAGCCGTGGCGCGGGATTGAAGCCATAAAGGCTGGCGCACAGCAGCGCCCCGCCGGTAATCGCCACGCCATAGGGGATCGGCCCCCGGCGTTGCAACATCGCCCAGCCGCCCGTCCGGGCCGCCGCCGCAACCGGCAAAATGCGCCGCAACACGATCAACACCAATGTCAGTATCGCGCCGAAAATCGCAATCGACATCAGATAGCGCGGCGCCGTCCCCAGATCGAACCAAAGCGCGGCCGCCATGAACAGTTTGACGTCGCCACCGCCCAGCATGCCGCCGCGAAATGCCAGCGCCCCCAGACCAAAAGCGAGGAGGAACACCACCACATTCTGCCAAATGTCGGTTTCAAATCCGACGGTAAAGACCCACAGCGGATAGAGCGCGACCAGCGCAAGAAAGAACAGGTTGGAAATGCGCAGTTGGATCATGTCCTGCAAGGCTGCTAACACCAGCAGCAAATAGACCATGTACCGGATCGCGTCTGTCATTTCGCCTGTTTCCCCTTCAACACAAGGTCAAGATTGTCGGCAGCCCGCCGGTAAAAAGACGGGCTAACCGCCAGCGCCTGACGCAAATAGCGCTCGGCCACATTATCCTTGCCCATCAGATGGGCCATATAGCCTGCATTGTTAAGCCGCTCCGCCTGTTGTTCCGGATCGGTCGGCATGACATCCTCGGGCAATGGCTTGTCGGCCCCGATACAGGCAAGGTCAAGATTATGCAGCAAGCGCTGATCGCCGGGCGCCAATAACAGCCCCTCGCGCAGCAATGCTTCTGCCTCGGCAAAACGGGCTTGCAGGATCAGGGAATAGCCCAGATTATTGATCACCGTGACATTGTCGGGATCGATCTCGCGCGCGGCGTGATAGGCTTTTTCCGCCTCGGCCCAATTGCCCGCCCGATCGGCCACAACCCCCAGCCCATCCCATGACCGCCAGCGTTCCGGACAATGTTGCACCACATGTTCGAAACGGAGATGGGCCGCGTTCATACGGTCGAGCGCCAAGGCGGCAAGCCCTGCCCCCTCCAGCGCCCGACAATTGTCCTGTTCGACGCGAAGGACGCGATCATAAGCCGCAAAGGCATCGCCGGGCCGTCCTTCGATCAGCGCCAGCCGCCCCTCCAGTTCGTCAAGACGGACCAGATCCGGGACATTGTGATCGCGGCGGGCAATACGGATCATCTCCGCCGCCTGCACCAGACGTCCCTTATCAAGCGCCTGCCCGATCAGCGCGACCGTGTCAGGCTCGTCGGCATAAGACGGGGCCGGAGACGCAACTGCAACCGCAAGCGCAATGGCCAGCAGCCGCCTCATCCCCGCCGGGACTTGGCCGCTGCTCCGCCCGCCATGCGCGCATTGGCACCCAGCACCACGACAATCCGCTTCGCCCGATATTTTGCGACCAACCGGGTGGCGAATGGCAGGCTCTTCTGCACATTCAGCGCCTGCGCGCGATGCCCCACCGGATAGACAAGCCATGACAGGCGATAACGGCGGCTGGCATTGCCAAGCTGCGCACGCGCCACACCTGCCTGCGCCAGATGCTGCTGCATCCGCCGGGCAAGACCGGCTTCACCGGCAGCATTGACGAGCCGCACCGGCATCATGCTCCCGCTCGCGCGGACCGGAGCCAACGAGGCCGGGGTTGTACGCTGTGCCAAGACGGGGGCGCGCGGCACCTTGATGCTGGTGATTCGGGTGGCTGCGGGTGGTGATAGGGCCGGCAGAACCGGCTGCGCTGCGGCGACAACCACCGGCGTGGGTGCCGCAGCCGCAACCGGGACCGCAACCGGTGCCGGATCAGCAACAGCGACGACCGCCGGTTTTGTCGGCTCCACCGCAACAGCACTGGCCACAAGCGGCGCAACGGCCTGCGGTTCAGCAACCGCAGCCGATTCCGGCACCGTCGTGGCCGTCCCAGAACTGGAGGGAGCCGCGCTGGATGGCGCCGAGGCTGAAGCGGTTTCAGACAAAGCCTTGCCGCCATTCATCATCGGTACGGTGGCCACCACCATCTTGCCCGCGTTGATCGCATCCCATTCAGCCAGTAGGGCCTGGCCTTCACCCTGACGCCCCTGCATCGCGAGCGAGCGGGCCATGTTGCGATAGATGCGACCATCCATCGGCGCATGGGCCAGCGCCATCTGATAATAGCGCTCGCTCAAATCATAGCGGCCGATCATGTCATAAGCGGCGGCGATGCCATTATACCCCTCGGCAGAGTCCGGATGTTCGCGGGCCTCGCGACGAAATGCTTCCAGCGCTAGGGCGTAATCGCCGCGTGCGAAGAGTTCCCGTCCGCGGGCAGCCGCAGGACCACCCATCGCTGCGCTGTTCGGGAGGGGGCGAACCTCAGCTTGTTTTGAATTGGTCGTGCAGGCGGTGACGCTGGCCAGCGTGGCGAGCATCAGGCAGGATGTGGTCAGGCGCTTCATGTTTAGCCTCCTCCTCCCATGGCGGGAATCAATTGACGGACGACGCGAATAGCGGCGGGTAACATCAACACGCCGATCATCACCGGCAACATGCAGGCGACGAGCGGAATAGACAGCAGCACCGGCAGGCGATGGGCCTTTTCCTCGGCTCGCATCCGGCGCTTCTCCCGCATTTCAGCGGAGTAGATGCGAAGCGTCTGGCCAATGCTGGACCCCAGCTTGTCGGACTGCACCACCAGCGTGACAAAGGCCTTGATCTCATCAACCTGAATCCGGTCCGACATCCGGCGCAGCGCCTCTTCGCGGCTCCGACCGGCGCGCATTTCAAGCACCACCGTCGCCAACATTTCCGAGATGAGCGGGTGCGAAACGCCCATTTCACGGCCCACGCGATCAAAGGCCGCCTCCATCCCAAGGCCCGCCTCAATGCAGACAAGCATCAGATCAAGCGCGTCAGGAAAGCCATTGGTGACCTGGTGCCGCCGCCGATCGGCCCGCCCGGAAACCCATAAATTCGGTGCATAGAGCCCGAAAAAGGCCGAAATAGCACCTATGAAATACATCTTGATGATCGACAGCGAATGGCCGCTGGCAACCAGCAGACCCACGATCAGCGCAGGCAAAGCCAAGGTCAGCACCAGCCGGATCAGGGTAAACCAACGCGGTGCATAAGCGGATGTATAACCCGCCGCGATCATCTTCGCGCGCAACCCATCCGCACGAGAGTCAGCAAGCGAAAGACCGCGCGCCTCGATCTTGTCGATCAACTTGGTCCAGATGCTGGACGTCACATCGGAACGCAAGGTCGCAGCGCCGCCAAATTGATCCTCGTGCATGGTCTCAGCCATGCGGCGTTGGATAGCGAGGCGGCGGACAAACAGATTGTTGCCAATCACCACGCCGGCCACCACCATCACGAAGATCATGGCCAGCAAGGCGGCACGCTGCCAATCGGTCGAGGCCAAGAAATTCATCTTCAAACCTCCAGATTGATCATGCGACGAATGGTGAAATAGCCGATCAGATACAAAATGATCAGCCCCGCAAAGCCGGGAATGAACGCAGGATCATCAGCCACATCGAGATAG
The DNA here is from genome assembly GCA_903821605.1 of uncultured Sphingomonadales bacterium. GTDB lineage: Bacteria > Pseudomonadota > Alphaproteobacteria > Sphingomonadales > Sphingomonadaceae > Alteraquisediminimonas. Next base: position 31,697 of record CAIJLZ010000015.1, read on the forward strand.
AATGACGCGTTGGCGAGAAACAGGCCGGTGAAGGCGAGAATCGGCAACGCGGTCAGAATCACCGCCGTCATTCGACCTTCCGAACTCAGCGCGCGCACCTTCATGTACATGGATGCACGGTCACGGATCACCGCTGCCAGATTTTCGAGAATTTCAGCGAGATTACCGCCGGTTTCCCGCTGGATCGAGAGACTGACCACGAACATTTGCATGTCCTGCAACCCCCAGCGATCGGCCATCGCCTGCAAGGCGTCGCTGAGTTCAGCACCATAGGTCACTTCATCGACGACCACGCCGAACTCGCTCCCGATCGGGTCGGACATTTCGCTCGTCAGCAAATCAAGTGCCGACGCAATCGGATGACCGGCGCGCAGGCCGCGCACGAACACGTCAAGCGCAACCGGGAACTGCGCTTCGATCAATTTGCGTCGTTTCGCCGCGATGCGCGACAGCACCGTCATCGGCAGAATAACCGACACCGCCAGCGCAAAGCTGGTGAGCATGATGAATGTGCCCAACGTCATCTCGCGACCCCCACTAAAGGAGATCATACTGACCACGCCGACAATGCCCACTACCGCCAACAACATCATGCCAAGCACGAAGATCGGCTGGAAGTCGAGGCCGGCCGCATGCATCATCCGGGCAAGCCGGTGTTCAAAGCCATTGAAGGGCGGCGGCAGCACCGTTGGCCCCTGGGTATCGATCCGCAGCTTGGTGGTGACCTGTTCCCGCGTCATGCCGCCTTCGATCAGCCGCAAGCGCCTGTTAATGGCACCGGCGCTGAACCGGCGGGTGCGGTACAGCGTGACCAATCCCTCGGTGGCAAGCAACACCGTGCCGAACAGCAGCACGAGAACGAGCATGCGGATGATATCGTTGGACATGGCTCAGAACTTCTGATCGGGGCGGAACAGTTCCGCCGGCAGGTTGATGCCGCGATCGTGCAGTTCGACCATGAATTTCGGCCGAATGCCGGTCGCTTCGAAATGGCCAAGCACGGCACCGTCATCGGCACGGCCCGTCAGTTTGAAGCGGAAGATGTCCTGCATCGTGATGACATCGCCTTCCATGCCGGTCAGTTCCGACAGGCTGATGATGCGGCGCTTGCCATCCGGCAGACGCGCCACCTGAATGACAACGTTGATCGCCGATGCAATCTGATTGCGGGCCGAACGCGGCGCAATATCGATGCCGCTCATCCCGATCATCTGCTCAATACGGGTGAGCGCATCGCGCGTCGTATTGGCGTGGACGGTGGTCATCGACCCATCATGGCCGGTGTTCATCGCCTGCAACATGTCGAACGCCTCCCCGGCACGGACTTCGCCGATGATGATACGATCGGGCCGCATGCGCAGCGCGTTCTTGACGAGATCGCGCTGGGTTACCTCGCCCTTGCCTTCAATATTTGGCGGACGGGTTTCGAGGCGGACGATGTGGCGTTGCTGTAACTGAAGTTCTGCCGAATCTTCGATCGTCACAATGCGTTCGCGGTCGTCGATATAGGCCGACATCGCATTGAGCAGCGTCGTCTTACCCGAACCGGTGCCGCCCGAAATCAAAACGTTGCGCCGCGCCGCGACGATACCCTGCATGACGTCGGCCATCGCCTGCGGTACGCTACCCAGTTCGATCAGACGATCCATGCCGATGGGCACTTTGGAAAATTTGCGGATTGAGAGCGATGAGCCATCCACCGCAAGCGGCGGAATAATCGCGTTGACGCGGGAACCATCCGCAAGACGAGCGTCGCACAAGGGCGCAGATTCGTCGATCCGACGCCCGACGGCCGAGACAATCTTCTGGATGATGCGCAGCAGGTGGCGCTCATCCTTGAACCGGACGTGCGTCTCCTCCAACCGTCCAGCGCGTTCCACAAACACCGTCTTATAGCCGTTCACGAGAATATCGTTGATCGTCGGATCCTTGAGCAGCGGTTCAAGCGGCCCAAGGCCAAGCAATTCGTCCAGCACATCGGACACCAGTTGGCGACGCTCTTCCATGTTGAGCGCGTGATGCTGCTTGGCGAGCAAATCCTGCACAATATCGCCAATTTCAGCCTCAACCTGCGCACGGGACATGGATTCCAACGCAGACAGGTTGATCACATCCAATAACTGGCGGTGGAGTTCGACCTTCAACTCAATCGTCGCGCGGTCCGTGGAACCCGGCCGGGTCACGCCATTGGTAGGCGCCGTCAGGCTATTCACGGTCGCGACAGGATCGGCGGCGGCCTGAGGCGTGCCCGGTTTCTTAATCTGCCACATGCTCATGCGTTGCGTCCCATCATCTGATCGCAGCCTTCGAGCATGCTCTCGATATCCTTCGAAATCTTGCTCTTGGCCTTGATGTCGCTAATCAGCACGCCCTGGTCTTGGGCCGTGCTGATCAGCGGGAAGTCATTGTCGATCGCGAAATGAACAGGATGTTTGAGCGCCTGCTCGGCATCCGCCAGGCTGATGGTGCGGAACAGGCGTTTCTGCACCCGATTGGCAACAATCATCACCGGCACATGTTGCAGGCCCTGACTCGCCAGCAGATTGAGTTGACGACGAGCCTGCCGCAGGCTCGCGACCGTCAACTCGATGACGAGAATAACGATATCCGCACGCCCGATCAGCGAGAGCGACCAATTCGTCCAATTGCATGGCAGGTCAAGAAACACCGTCCGGAACTCCCGGGTAGCGAGATCGACAAGGTTGAAGATCTGCTCGGTCGAGACGGCCTCAAGCGGCATGATTTCAGGCGGCGCGGCAAGCACCTTGACGCCGGTCGGGCCTTGGACGCAGGCCGTGCGGAGCATCGCCCGGTCAAGGCGCGCACCCGCTTCGATCATATCGGCCACGCTCAACGTTGAACTGACCCCAAGATAGGTCGCCGCATTGCCGAATTGCAGGTCAAGATCGATGACGCAGGTATCGCCACCCTTCGCGAGATCGCGCGGGCCCTGCAATGCAGCGCCTTGCGTCACCAGCGTGGTCACGCCAACGCCACCAACGCTGGGGATGATGGCGACGACCTTGCCGAGTTCATAGTCGACGCCCGCCTCTTCCTGAAGCGTGTCGCGCACCCGACCAAGCGCCATTTCAAGCTCGTCGCGCGTCAACGGCAAGGTCAGGACATCCGTCAGGCCATTGCGCATCAACATGCGAACGACCGCGATCGAAGGATCACGCACCAGGGCGATGATCCGACCGTTAGGCATGGCTTGGCTGAGCTTGGCAAGCCGGTCCATCGACGCGTCATCGTCCGGGCAAAGTTCGACCAGCAAGATCTTTGCCCCACCGACTTCCTCCGTCGGAATCCGGTCGCCCGGCGCAACGGGGTTGGCCACCAGCGTGAAACCGGCGATATCGCTGCCGATCACATCCAGTTGGGCAATCTCTTCCCGCGACATCAGCACGCGCGCAACGGACTGCTCTCGATGGACGTTGAAACTTTGCCCGCTGATGTCACGATTTCCCATATTGCTCACTACCCTGTCCCTCAATTCGATACCTTGCCCGACCCATCTTCCATCGTCATCGATGCCCGAAACAGATCACCCGGCAGGTTAAATGCCTGAACCCCAAACAGCCTCAACAGCATCGGATCATAAGGCACATCCTGTAGCCCTATGGTGACCATCGGCGAGATATCCATCCCGTTCGGCGCCGGATTTCCGGCATACCCCAGCCCCGAAGGCGAATATTCGACGACGATGTTTTGCGCCGTCAGTTCCGGCATGTAATTCTGCACATAAGCGACCAAATCATTGAATGCCGTACCGTCGACCGACGTTCCCCAAGGGCAGCTACCCGAGCAACCACAGGTCGGGCTGGTACCGCCCGATGCAACCTCGCAGGTCATCGTCCCATAATCCGTCCGCGGGATGATATCGCCCTGCGTCAGCCCGTTGACCCCGACAAAGCTGTATCCCGCCATGCCTGCCGCAATCGGCTTGGTCACTGCAGCATAGCGCACCGCCATTTGCGTCGCTTTTTCGGCCCGATTCCAATACCACATCAATCGTCCGGCTTCGATAATACCGAACAGAAACATCAACAGCAGTGGCAGGACCAGCGCGAATTCGGCTGCCGTGCTGCCACGGCACTGGCGTTTGAGACGAGATAGAAGGCCGCTCATATGCCCATCACCGCTGCTTCGGATTCCGCGTTCAGATAATAAGACGAACGTCCGAGACCAATGAACTGGAAGAGCGAGAGATATTTCACATGTGCCGTCACCAACACCGACGGAATGCCACCCACAATGCCGCGATAAATGCCTGAGTAGCTGGTCGCGCTTGTGCAGCGCACCGTCACGGTAATGGCGGTATTCGCGCTGTCATAGGTCGACGTCCAATAGCCCAACCGTGGCACGTCGGAGTTCGCCGGACTGACCTTGCCGGTGCGCGTCACGTCCTGAACATCCTGGATCAGTTGCGCGGCGGTCACGCCATTATTGTCAATGATCGTTGCCCCCGGGCAGGAATAATGGCCAAAGCTTTGGCGTGCCGCATAACGAGCGCCATCGCGCACCGCTTTCACCACAACATGCTCGCTATAAAAATAATTGCCGAGTTCAAACGTCCCGAACAACAGCACCAGCAGCAGCGGCAACACCAGCGCCATCTCGGCGCCGGCGGTGCCCGCACGATGCGACCAGAACAGGGAAAAGGGAGTCCCCATCACATTCACCGGATCAGATACGGCACGTCACGCCGCACCACTTGGCCAGCCGTTCCGCCCGCCGCACCCGCCATCGAATTGCCGATGACTTCGACATAAATGTCACCCGCGCTGGTCCGGACCCGATTAACGGACGGTTCGACAAGGAAGACGTCGACCCACTGCTGGACCGGGACATCCGTCGCGTTGCCGTTCACGCCATTGGCGACACAATTCACTACCGCGATTGAAATACGACGGCGGTCGATATTCGACCCGCCGGGGACAACGCCAGTGCCATAGCCCTCGCCCGAACTACACACAGCTGCGTCATAGTCGAGCAATTGATTGGCGCCGCTACCAACCCCGCTACCCCGACCAGTCGAACCCAAAATTGTCTTGCCGCCCACCGTCTCTCCACGATGGGCGATTTCCCAGCTATATACCTCATAGCGCGTCGGATTGGAGGGCAATGGGTTCAGCGCCGTATTGGTAAAGCTTGGCCATTGGGCCGAGGTCCAGTCATAATTGACGCCGAAATATGCGCCACGATCCCATGTCCCGGTACCCATCGCGGTCGAGCAAAAGCCGGTGGCGCCTGAGGGCGCTGCGTGACAGATATCCCGCGGATAGCCCATCACCTTGGGGTTGGCCATTCCCTGTGCCGCCAGCGTCTGGACCGTATCGGGCAGATAGACAATGGCGTTGGTGGTACCCGCCTGCTGCCAGCCCTGCGGTCCAAGTGCACAGCTATTGGCCCCACCACTGGACTTGCGAACCACGTCTTTGGTCGAATTGACCGATGCCGGACACGCGCCCCCGCTTGGGCAACTCTGTCCGTTGTCGTAGATATCGAAGCGGGTGTTAAAGGCGTCGGTCACGGTCACTGTTGCGCCCGGCTTGGTATCCACCCCGCTTTGAGCGATACATTCACCCGGCGGCGTACCCCAGCCCAGCGCCTCGCGCAGGCCCGGCGCACCATTACTACCGCCATTGGTGTCGAGATAGCCGAAGTTACCCGGCGCCCAGCTCCCGCTCGACCCCACGGTCAGCAGCCGCAGTCCGACACCTTTAAGGAGATCGCCATTGAAGCTGGTGTCGCCCGTCGCTTCATTGGGGTTGCAGATCATCACGGGCGGGACCTTGCAAATCGCCGTTCCCAATGCCGCCACGGCTTCACCCGCGAGCGCGCCTGAACTCATCAGATCGATCACCGGGGTGAGCGCGTAAAAAGCCTCACGCGGCTTGACCTTGACCCATGCCGTCTTGGCATCAGCATCCGATGTCGCCGCCGTGCAGGCGTCGGCGGTCGGCCCTACCGCATCATCGAAGGCACTACAAAAAGCGACCGAAGCGATCTCGACATTGATCCCGGCCGCATCCGGATCATTGGCGAACAGCGCAATATTCTTGGCCAGCGCACCAGTCAGGCTGGCCAGACCAGCGGCATTCTGCGCACGCGTCTGTGCGCCCGATTGGCCATCCAATTGGCTCGCGGCCGCTAACGCTGCCTGATCCGCCGCATTCTGCAATTCGGTGTCAAGCGCAACCATCCGCGCGTAATCAAAAGCCAGACCACCCGCACCGATCAGGGCAAACAGGGCAAGCGCGACTGTGGGCGCGACAGCAGCTGTCTCGTCCCGCCAGCCTCGCTTGAACCACCCCGATTTCATCTACGCCCTACCTTCCGATTAACGCGAACCTGACTGAACAGCGGTATTGATATCCACCCGCACGGGCTGCTTCACACTGCCCTTCTTGTAGCGGTCGATCGCAAGGGCAGATCGCGCCCCATCTGCGCCTTCCACTGGCGTGCCGGCATATTGTGGATCGGGGTCGATCACCTGCAACGCCACATTGTGACGCACCGCACTGCCAAAACCTGTATCATTCGGGGTGCAGGCACCAAGCGGTGCCAGCATTGCCACGATCACCAACGTCTTGAGCTTCATGGCCTGCCTCCTAAATTTCATGACCAACCGGACCATCCATCCCCGGCTGCGCGCCTGTGGGAGCGGCGGGGGCTGGTGGCTTGGCCGCACCGGTCGGCTTTTCCGGCGGCGGGACATTGGGATTGAGCGGATCAACGCCGATGGCCTTATCTGTCCGTCCCATCAGGAACAGATCAAGTTCACCCGGATTGCCCACCCGGTCGGTCGGCAAATGCACATCTTCTGGTCGCATCGGCTTAACGAGACGCGGCGTGACGATGATCACCAACTCGGTCTCGCCCTTTTCGAAGCCCGTCGAGCGGAACAGCGCGCCGATAATCGGCAAGGACCCAAGGATCGGCATCTGTCGGATGGTGTCGTTGAAGTCGTTGCGCAGCAAACCGGCAATCGCAAAAGACTGACCATCACGCAATTCGACCGTGGTCTTCGCGCGCCGCGTTTGCAGACCGGGGACAATCAAACCGTTCACGGTCACCGAGGCCGAAGAGTCGATCGAACTGACTTCGGGCTCGACCACCATGTTGATGACACCATCATCCAGCACTGTCGGGGTAAAGCCAAGACCAACGCCGAACGGCTTGAATTCCACGGTGATCGCGCTTGAAGTCGTGCCCCCGCCAGTCGTCGAGGCCGACCCGCCCTGCGACACCGGAATCGGGAACTCACCACCGGCAAGGAAGGACGCGGTCTCACCAGACAGCGCCATTAGTGTCGGCTCCGCAAGCGTCTTGACCAGCCCCTTACGTTCCAGCGCGTCAAGCTGGGAGAAAAGTTGCAGCGACCCAAGTGAATAGGAAACCGCGCCATTACCGAACGCACCGGTAATCGCGGCGTCGCCGCCGCCCCCGATAGAACCTGAAACTTTATTCCCGGTGAAATCGTGGCTGAAGCCAATCTGCTTACCGACCGAGCGGCTCACTTCCGAGAAGCGAACCTCCAGCATGACCTGCTGCGAGGCCCCGACCGAAAGCATGTTGACGACCTTATCGGCGGCAAAAGTCGCGGCGATCTTCATCGCGCGCTCCACCGCCGGGGCGCTCGATAACACCCCGGACAGAACAACCGAGTCGTTCGAAACCCGCACCGACACCTTCTCATTCGGCATCAATTCGCCGAGCTGACGGCGCAGCGACACGACGTCAGGACCAACGGTGACATCAACAACCGAAATCAGGCTGTTGCCCTGATAGAGCATCAACGTGGTCGTTCCGGCCCTTTTACCAAGGACGTAAAGCGACTTGTTGGTCAACGGCATGACATCGGCAATGTCGGCATTGCCCACCATCGCCTTGGTGAAGGCCCGGTCGGATTTCAGCACCGCGCTCTTGTTGAGCGGCACGTCGAGCTGGCCTGCATGCAGCAACCCGGCATCGACTCCGACCGTGCTGACCCCAGCCAGCACCGATCCAAACGGCAGAACAGCGGCAGCCAGAAGGAGCGCCGCGCGGGAAAAGGACTTAGAACCCTGCATGACGACGCACCTCGTAGCTGGTGTTGGTCGTGCCACGCACAACCTGAACGGTAACCTTGTTGGACGGCTTGCGACGCACATGGCGAACGGCGGGACGCCAGCCAGGCGCGGCAGATGTCATTGTCGGCGCGGACGGCATGAACAACGGGCCGGGGCTGCGGAAGCTGCCCGCATAGGCCCCATCCCGCAGATCATCGGCACTGACCGTCACGACCGGGCTGGGCGCGGCTTGCTCCTTGGCAGGATCGGCCGGCTTGCGAATGACGAGGCTAAGTGAACCGACGCGTTCGGCGAGCGCGAGCTTCTGCGCATCGACCTGGCTGGATTCCAGCGTTACCGTGCGGGAAACTTGCGGCTTGTCGACTGCCTCGCTCGCATTCTGGTCAATCGCCAGCACGCGGACATTTTGTAGCAGCACATCGGTGATTTCGTTGGCGCCAGCCTCGCTAGCTGGCAAGGTACGGGTCACGAGAACGTCCACCACTTCGCCCGGCAGCACGAACCCGGCGACGCCGGACACGTCATTGATCCGGACCGCAACGGCACGCATGTCAGGGCGGAGCAATGACGACATAGTCGCCCGACCATTTTCGCCAGAGACGCGCGCAGCCTGAATCGGCTCATTAACGGCAATGGTACGAAGCGCGACACGCGGCTTGTTCATCGGCAGCAATTCCGCCAGCGAACCGAACGTGCCTTGCGGAACAGCATTGGCGGGCAGATCAGTCATCCGCACCATTTCAGGTGTGATCACCGTGCCATAATCCATATCAACCCGCGCCACGGCCACTTTGACCATGGCCGGTGCCGCCGCCTGCTGCTGCTTCTGTTCGACGCTGCCCAGCCAAACATTGGCGAGATAGACAGCGATAAACCCCAGCAGAATAGCTAAGGCGATCACGATCATGGATCGTTGCTGTGGCATGAGTAGCCTCCCCCCGAAAGCATCAAACAAATCGGGCAATAAAACGATTAGGTGCAAACCCCGCAGCACCCCAAGCCTGCACTCATGGGCGACCGACAAACGAGCCGGCCGCCCACCGAGGCGACATGTTTATGAGCGGCAACCTGCTGTCGTGTTACCGATGCAGTCGGAAGCATCATTCATGGCGTTGCTGATCGAGTTACCGAGCACGACTGCGGCCAGCGCAATGCCGGTGCCAACGATCGCAAGGATCAGGGCATATTCCGCCGCCGAAGCGCCGCTCTCATCGTTCCAAAGAGTTTTGATAAAGGTCTTCATAAATTACTCCCTGTTAATCTCCCGCCCGACCCAGTCCGGACGAAAAATGCTATTGTGACGCGCCAGGGCCTTCGACCTTGCATGCGACCCGACCGCCCCGTTTCTCGATGGAGGGGCTAATCAGTCAAAGGCGGAAACGCATCACCGCCAGCCCCGAAAAAGCGCGTAATTCATAGCACTGTCAATAAATAAATTTTAAATTACGAAAATTCAATGGGTTATTTATTGTGGTGTATATCTTTTAGAATTTTACGCTGATAATTCAGCATGTTCCTTATCAAAAACGAATCGTCAATAACGCCAATTTTCAGCATTTTTTTTGAAAATCGACCCCGTATCCGCAAATATACTTAATAAATTTCGATAATCGGTCGCCACCAGCGCCTATCCCACAAGTAACCGACTTCGAATGAAGCTGCCTTGAGATCACACAACTAGTGACCCAGCCGCCCCGCACCATCCCAAAACAACCCCATCAAACTGCCATTTATCTTGATCTGACCTCGCCAATGAGGGCGGATGTCCGAGGATAGCTGCGCCGGGGCCACTACCCCGATGTGTAGATGGGCGAAGATCGTACTAGGCTGTTTTTTATTAAATTAGATATTATTTCTGATGCAATTTACCGATCAGCGACCGAATTTTTGTTTACAAAAATTTGAACTCTATTATTTCTCCAAGCCAGATCGGGATTGGTCACCGAGAAATGGAGAAAAGCGTGGCGTATCAGGACCCTTTGAGCCGTATCGCTGCTGGTGAAATGCCGGGAAGTGACACCCCCAAGGTCCCCATCCCGGCTGTGGCGCATAGCATCCTGTTGATCTTTCTTGTCAGCCTATTGGGCGCGGCATTTTTCATGTTTGTCGACAATGTGCTGCAGGATGGCGACACCGGCTGGCACCTAGCTGCCGGACGCTACATCGTCGACACCTTGTCCGTGCCCAGTACCGACCCCTTTTCCTATAGTTTCAAGGGACAGCCATGGGCCGCGCATGAGTGGTTGAGCGAGGTGCTGATGCATGGCGCTTATAGCTTTGGGGGGTGGCCCGGCTTGATGGTTTTGTTTGGCCTATGTTTTGGGCTGACTTTGGGGATCATCGCCTTTCACGCGCAACGCTGGATGACACCCATCTGCGCTGCAGCGGTTGCGCTCTTGCTGTTCTTCGGCCTGATGCCCTTCCTGCTGGCGCGGCCACATGTGCTCGGCTGGCCGCTGCTTACCCTCTGGTCGCTTGTCCTGCTTAAAGCGAGACAGCATGAAAAGGCGCCGTCCAAGGGCTGGGCCTTGATGATGTGGCTCTGGGCCAATCTCCATGGCAGTTTCGCCATTGGCCTGTTCCTTGCCGCCACGTGCGGATTGGAAGCACTGATCGCTGCGGAAGCGAGCCAACGCTGGCGCGTGATCCGTCAATGGGGTCTGTTCGGCATGGCCTGTCTGATCGCATCCATCGCCACCCCCAGTGGCTTGGGAGGCCTGTATTTTCCCATCTGGGTCTCGACGATGAATAGCCTGAATCTGATCGGGGAATGGAAGCCGACAAGCTTTGGTCAGCTCAGCTATTTTGCGATGGCGCTCTATCTCGGCATTTTCGCCTGTCTGATCCGTCCTGTCCGGATCCCTGTGATCCGTGCTCTGTTGATCGTCTTTCTGTTGCATATGGCGCTCAGCCATATCCGACATCAGGCGGTGTTTCTGATCGTCGCCGCCGCCATTCTCATCGAGCCGCTGGCGCGGGCCTATCGGCCGGCCACCCCCCTGCCCAATTGTTCGATCACCGACGAGATGCGGGCGCGGTGGCGCGTCTATGCGCCGCTACTGCTGGTAGTCGTCATTATGTTTTTGGCCTTGATCGTCACCCGGCTGGCGACCCCGCTGGAGCGACCGGAATCGCAGGGCAATCCGGCGGCAGCTTTGGCCAAGCTCCCGCCCGCCCTAAGGCACCAGCATGTCTTTAATGAATACAGCTATGGCGGTGCGCTGATCCGGGCAGGCATTCCGGTGTTTATCGACGGGCGCGCCGACATGTATGGCGACAAATGGGTGCAGGACTATGACGACATGGTGCACAAGCCGGATATTGCGAAATGGCGGGCCGCTGATCGTAAATGGCAATTCGGCTGGACAATGTTGCCGCTGAAACTGCCCTTAGCCCTATGGCTCGACAAGCAGCCCGAATGGCAGCGCTTCTACACAGGCGAGAAGACGGTCATCCATGTCCGCCGCGATGTGCCCAAGGCTCAGATGCGCACGCGCGAGCGATAGGTCAGGTTCACGCGATCCGACATCAACAGATAAGGCAACCACAGCGCGACACTGACCCCGGTCTTATAGATATTCCCGGCCAGCATCGCCTCCAGCGTCGTCGCCGCTGCCGAGGGTAGATCGGATGCCGAAACAATCAGTCGGCCAATGCCCAATTGAAGCAAAAGATCGACACCCCAGACCATGACAATAAACCGGGGGAACCACGCCACCAGCCGCAGCGCCATGACAAAGGCCACCGCATATAGGCTGCCCATCACAATGAGGTTCGCCGTCATCGCGTAAAATACCAGTTGGAGCCAAGCCGGGCTGCTGCCTTCCAACGCGGGGATGGCTGCTAAATATTCGACCGTCCGCATCGGGACGTTGAGCAGCGTCATAAACATCAATGCAACCATCCAGCCAGATGCCCCGAACTGCCGCATCCGCCGCACCTTGACGCAATCCAATTGCGCCCAACGGCCATAGCGGGCCAAACGAATTTCCGGCTGAGCATAAAGCGCGCCACCGGGAAATACACGCAAGGCGAGCAGCATGGCCGTCACCGGCCCACCCACCGCCAGGGCATAAGGCAGGATCAGAACCAGGGTCGATCCGGCGCCTATCCCTGCTGTAACAGGGTCAGTAATCCGCAAACCACAGGCGAAGCTGGCAAGCCCGACCCAGATCAGCAGGATCAAGGGCATCTGCACGTCGACGGCGCGCACGAGCGAGGCGCTCTGACTGGCCATCGCTGTCTTGAACCGACCGAACATGGAATTTCCCCTGGGCAAATCATGAATGAGATTCGACCTAGGCCCCACAACGATTAATTAATTGTTATTTTCACCGCAAATAAGCGGGAAATCGGTAAAATTGAGCGCTGAATCGGGTCGAGCCAGCCCCACCAGCGTGATTCCTGCCGCCGTCGCCCGGTCAATTGCGAGGCTGGTCGCGGTCGAGATGGTGACGAGCGTGGCACAGCCCGCCGTCGCCGATTTCTCGACAAGTTCATAGCTGCATCGGGACGACAGCAGGAAAAACCCCTCACCCGCCGACACCCCCGCGCGTGCCAACGCGCCGACCAGCTTGTCGAGCGCATTGTGCCGCCCGACATCCTCGCGCGTGCACCGAATATCGCCATCGGGGGTGCAGAAGGCGGCGGCATGAACGCCACCGGTAGCCCGGTTAAGGGGCTGATGATCCGGCAATTGCGCGAGCGCCCGGAAGATCGCGCCATTTTCGAGCCGGAACTGCGGCTGCAACCGGGGCAAGGGCCGCAGCGCCTGCTCCAGCCCTTCGATCCCGCACAGGCCGCAACTGCTATCCGTGACGCGCAGGCGGACGCGCTCCTTTACCGGGGCAAAACACGCCTCGGCGATGCGAATACGCAGCAACCAGCCTTGCGCCAGTTCCAGCGCCTCCACCTCTGTCACCTCCTGCGCGGATGTCACAATCCGTTCGGACAAGGCAAAGCCGATGGCAAAATCTTCCAGATCGGTCGGCGTCGCCATCATCACCGCATAGCCGATGCCGTTAAATTCAATGGCAACCGGGACTTCGACCGACACCATCCGGCTGGCTGCGAGGCTCTCGCTCGGCGTCAGACGAGTGACCGGAACCTCGCGGCGACCGCTCATGCAGCCATCGCGAGCCGGGCAATCGCGGCCTGCGCGACCGGGCACAAGCCCGTGCCATCATGGGCGCGGATCATCTGCTTCATCCGGGGATCCCAGAACAGGTGGATATGCTCGGCGGTCGCCGCTGCCGGGTCCGGTTCATGCGCCAAATTGGTCGCGATCTGGTTGGCCATGCGGATCAGGGTGTCGAGACTATTCATTCGGCGGCATCCCGCTGAACGATCCGGCGCGACCGGGTGCTTTGCGCCTGATAATCCTGCTGCCAGTCGCTTGGCCCGTTGGAAGGAGCGACCTGCACCGCCGTCACCTTATATTCGGGGCAATTGGTCGCCCAGTCGGAATAATCGGTGGTGACGACATTGGCCTGCGTCTCTGGGTGATGGAAGGTGGTGTAGACCACGCCCGGCGCGACCCGATCCGTCACCAGCGCCCGCAGCGTCGTCGCCCCGGCCCGGCTTGCGAGCTTGACCCAGTTGCCGGTGCGGACACCGCGATCCTCGGCATCGACCGGGTGGATCTCCAGCACATCCTCGTCATGCCAGACCTCATTCGCGGTCCGCCGCGTCTGCGCGCCGACATTATACTGGCTGAGAATGCGCCCGGTGGTGAGCAAAAGCGGAAAGCGCGGGCCGGTCTTTTCATCGGTCGGGACATAATCGGTGACGACGAATTTGCCCTTGCCCCGGACAAAGCCATCAACATGCATGATCGGCGAGCCATCGGGATGCTTGTCATCCACCGGCCATTGCAGCGAAGCTTCCGCATCCAGCCGCTGATGGCTGACGCCCTTGAAGCTGGGGGTGAGGCGCGCAATCTCGTCCATGATCTCGGAAGGGTGGGTATAGGCCCAATCCAGCCCCAGCGCGCGGGCCAGCATTTGCGTCACCTGCCAATCTTCATGGCCGTTCAACGGCGACATCACCTTGCGCACCAACTGGATGCGGCGTTCGGCATTAGTGAAGGTGCCGTCTTTCTCTAGAAAGGTCGAACCGGGCAGGAAGATATGGGCATAGTTCGCGGTTTCGTTGAGGAACAGGTCATGGACAATGACGCACTCCATCGCCGCCAGCCCCGCCGCAACATGGGCGGTATTCGGGTCAGACTGGAGAATATCCTCGCCCTGAATGTAGATCGCCTTGAACACCCCATCGGTCGCGGCATCGAGCATGTTCGGGATGCGCAGACCCGGTTCGGGATCGAGTGACACGCCCCAATCCCGTTCGAACAGGTCGCGCACCGCCTTGTCGGAGATGTGGCGATAGCCGGAGAGTTCGTGCGGGAAGCTGCCCATGTCGCACGCGCCCTGCACATTATTCTGGCCACGCAACGGGTTCACGCCGACCCCGCGCCGCCCGATATTGCCGGTCGCCATCGCAAGATTGGCAATCGCCATCACGGTGGACGAACCTTGGCTATGCTCGGTCACGCCAAGGCCGTAATAAATCGCGCCATTGCCGCCCGTCGCATAAAGCCGCGCCGCGCCGCGCACCAAATCCGCCGCCACACCGGTCACGGGTTCCAGCGTTTCGGGGCTATTGCGATCCAGCGCCACAAAGTCGGCCCAATGACGATATTCGTCTTCGTCGCAGCGCTCGCGGATGAACTCATCATCTGCCAGCCCTTCGGTCACGATGACATGCGCCAGCGCCGTCAGGATCGCGACATTGGTGCCGGGGCGGACCGGCAAATGATAATCGGCTGCGATATGGGGCGAACGCACCATATCGGTCCGGCGCGGATCGATCACAATCAGCCGTGCGCCCTGCCGCAGCCGCTGTTTCATCCGGCTACCAAAGACCGGGTGCGCATCGGTCGGGTTCGCGCCAATAACGAGGATGACATCGCTATCCTCGACGCTGTCAAAATCCTGCGTCCCCGCCGAGGTGCCAAATGTCGTCTTCAACCCATAGCCGGTCGGCGAATGGCAGACACGGGCACAGGTATCGACATTGTTGTTGCCAAAGCCCGCGCGCACCAGCTTCTGGACGAGGAAGGTCTCCTCATTGGTGCAGCGGCTTGATGTGATACCGCCAAGCGCATGCTTGCCATAGGTTGCGCTGATCCGCTTCAACTCGGATGCCGCATAGGCCATGGCCTCATCCCATTCGACCTCGCGCCAAGGCTGGTCGATGGAGGCGCGGATCATTGGCTTGAGGATGCGGTCCTGATGCTGGGCATAGCCCCAGGCGAACCGCCCCTTGACGCAACTATGGCCGCGATTGGCCTTGCCCTCTTTCCACGGCACCATCCGCACCAATTGCTCGCCGCGCATCTCCGCCCGGAAGGTGCAGCCCACGCCGCAATAGGCGCAGGTGGTAACGACCGCGCGCTCGGGCGTGCCGATCTCGACCACCTTCTTCTCGACCAGCGTCGCGGTCGGGCAGGCCTGCACACAGGCCCCGCACGACACGCATTCAGAACCGAGAAAATCATCGCTCGCCAGCCCGGCGCTGATCTTTGAGCCAAAGCCCCGGCCCTGCACGGTGAGCGCGAGCGTGCCCTGCACCTCGTCACAGGCGCGCACGCAGCGGGAACAGGTGATGCATTTCGACGGATCAAAATCGAAATAGGGGTTGGAGATATCCTTGCACTGGCCAAGATGATTGTCGCCCGCCGGATAGCGCACCTCGCGCAACCCCACCGCGCCCGCCTGATCCTGCAACTCGCAATCGCCATTGGCGGCACAGGTCAGGCAATCAAGCGGATGATCAGAGATATAGAGTTCCATCACCCCCTTGCGCAGCTGCTGCAAACGCGGCGTCTGGGTGTGGACGACCATGCCGGGTTCAACCGGGGTGGTGCAACTCGCGGGCGTGCCTTTGCGGCCCTCAATCTCGACCAGACACAGGCGGCAGGAGCCGAAGCTTTCCAGCATGTCGGTGGCGCACAGCTTCGGGATTGCAGTGCCCTGTTCGGCCGCCGCGCGCATCACCGAGGAACCTGCTGGCACCGTGACGGCGCGGCCATCGATGGTGAGCGTGACCGTCTCGTCCGCGCGGGAAGCCGGCGTCCCGAAATCGGCTTGCGGTTGATAGGTCATGATGGCTCCCTCACCACGAAATCTTCGGGAAAATGCGTGATCGCCGACATCACTGGATAGGGTGTAAACCCACCCAGCGCGCAGAGCGAGGTCGATTTCATCACGTCGCACAGGTCATGGATCAGCGCCAGATTGGCATCCACATCCACACCGGCGATAAGCTGATCAAGCACCTCTGCCCCACGGGTCGATCCGATCCGGCAGGGCGTGCATTTGCCACAGCTTTCCGCCGCGCAAAACTGCATCGCGAAGCGGGCCTGCCGGGCCATGTCGACCCTGTCGTCGAACACCACCAGCCCCCCATGGCCGATCAGCCCATCGGCGGCGGCAAAGGCCTCATAATCAAATGGCAGATCAAATTGGCCAACCGGGTGATAGGCCCCCAGCGGTCCCCCCACTTGCACCGCGCGGACCGGCCGCCCGGATGCCGTGCCGCCGCCAATATCATTGACCAGTTCGCCAAGGCTGATCCCGAACGCCGTTTCAAACAGCCCGCCATGACGGATATTGCCCGCGAGCTGGATCGGCATCGTCCCGCGTGACCGCCCCATGCCATAGGCGGCATAGGCGTCTGGCCCCTGCGCCATGATCCATGGCACCGCCGCCAGCGTCAGCACATTGTTGACCACCGTCGGGCAGCCGAACAGGCCCTTGAGCGCCGGCAGTGGCGGCTTGGCCCGCACTTCGCCGCGCTTGCCCTCGATCGAGTTAAGCAGCGATGTTTCCTCGCCGCAGACATAGGCCCCGGCCCCTACCCGAAGCTCGATCACGAACGGCGCGACCAGATCGGCCGACAACCGGATCGCCGCGCGCATCTTTGCAATCGCATGGGGATATTCGGACCGAACATAGACATAGCCCTTGTCCGCGCCCACCGCGAGCCCGGCAATCGCCATACCCTCGATCAACTGGAACGGGTCGCCCTCCATCGCCATGCGGTCGGCGAAGGTACCGCTGTCACCCTCATCGGCATTGCAGACGATATATTTCCGCGCGCCCGACGCCTGTGCCACAGTGCGCCACTTCACGCCCGCCGGAAAACCAGCCCCGCCCCGCCCGCGCAGGCCAGAGGCGATCACGGCTTCCACCGTCGCTTCCGGCCCCAGTGCGCGGGCCTTGGCCAGCCCCTGCCAGCCGCCGGTCGTGCGATAATCCTCCAGCGACAAGGGCCGCGTCCGCCCCGCCCGCGCAAAGGTCAGCCGCTGCTGCCGGGCGATGAAGGGGTGATCGGCAATCGGGGTGCCCCACAGGCGATCACCCGCCTCGTCAGGGCTAGGCGGGCTGGCGACAGCGCCAGCCGCCATCACCCGCGCCACGTCCTCGACCGCCACCGGGCCATAGCCCCGCCCGTCGATCTCAACCAAGGGTTCCAGCCAGTGCATGCCCCAGCTCGATACCCGCTCAACCTCGCAGCCAGCGGCGATAAAGGCCGCCGCGACCGCATCCGCGCCACAGGCCAGCGCCACCGCGTCATCGGATAGCCGCACCTTCATCGCGCGGCCTCCAGCAGTTCGGCGAAGCGAGCAGGCGTCAGGCGGCCATGCACCTCTTCACCCAGCATCGCCGCCGGGCCGACTGCGCACAGGCCCAGACAATAAACCGTTTCCACCTTCACCCCGGATGCCGCCTCGGCCACCGATTCCAGCGCCGCCTGCCCGCGCGACTGGCAAGCCTCGGCGCGACAGAGCTTCACCACCGGGCGTGGATCGCGCGTCGCCTTGAAATCATGGTAGAAGCTGACGACGCCGTGCACCTCGGCACGACTGAGGTTCAGGCCATGGGCAATCTGCCGCACCGTCTCCTCGTCAACGCATCCGAACACCGCCTGCACCTCATGGAGGATCGGCAACAATGGTCCGTCGCTGCCCAGATGCGACTTGATGATGTCATCTATTGTCTTCATCGGCTGACTATAGAATGAGTCGATAGAAATTCCCATCGCCTAAGCATCGTGCGATGGGACCTGATGTATCGACGATCCTTCGCCACGGAGAAAGCGCTATGAACACTGCCGCGCCCGCCCTGCCTGACCGCAGCGACAGCCATTTCGCACGCATCCTCGCCCATGCCCAAGGTCAGCCGCCGCTGCGCACTGCGGTGGTGCACCCGGCGGATGAGGCCTCGCTGCTCGGTGCAATGCAGGGCCGTGACGCCGGGCTGATCGATCCGATCCTGATCGGGCCGCGCGCCAAGATCGATGCGGCGGCCGCTGCTGCCCGGATCGACCTCGCCGGGGTTGAACGACTCGAAACCGAACATAGCCACGCGGCGGCGGAAGCCGCGGTGCAATTGGTTCGCGCGGGCAAGGCTGAAGCGCTGATGAAGGGCTCGCTGCATACCGATGAATTGATGAGCGCCGTCATGGCCCCCGATGGCCTGCGCACCGACCGGCGGATCAGCCATGTCTTCATGCTTGGCGTGCCCAATTATCACAAGCCGCTGTTCATCACCGATGCCGCGATCAACATCGAACCGCATCTGGAAGACAAGGCCGACATCATCCGCAACGCGATTGAACTCTGCCATGCGCTGGGCATTGCCCTGCCCAAGGTCGCCATTCTTGCCGCCATCGAAACGGTGCACCCGCGCATGCGGTCAACGATCGAAGCAGCGGCCCTGTGCAAAATGGCGGATCGCGGGCAGATCAAGGGCGGGCTGCTTGATGGCCCGCTCGCCTTTGATAACGCCATTTCCCATCTGGCGGCAGAGATGAAGCATATCGCTTCGGCGGTCGCGGGAGACGCCGATATTCTGGTCGCACCCGATCTTGAAGCCGGCAATATGATTGCCAAGCAGTTGATCTATCTCGCCGACGCCCAGGCCGCGGGGATCGTGCTCGGCGCGCGCGTGCCGATCATGCTGACCAGCCGATCCGATGATGCCGAGGCCCGCACCGCATCGGCCGCCCTTGCCTTGCTCTATGCCCGCAACCGCAGCAAGGCGGCCGCATGAGCGGCGCTATTCTCGTCCTCAATACAGGTTCCTCCAGCGTCAAATTCGCGCTTTATGATCAGGCTGGGCTGGACCTCCAACTCCGTGGCGTGATCGATGACGCCGGTGACATGCCCATGATCCATGCCAGCGGCCTTCATGCCGATGCCGTGCTGGACAAGGCACAGCTTAGCCCCGGCGGCCATGCGGTGCAGGTGGCGTGGCTGCTCGACCGGCTCGCGAGCCGGTTGCCGGGGCTGGAACTGGTCGGTGCGGGGCATCGCGTCGTGCATGGCGGACGGGAGTTCACCTCACCCGTGCGGATCGACCCACAGGTCGTGGCAGCGCTGGAGGCCTTTGTGCCGCTTGCCCCCGGACATCAGCCGCATAATCTCGCCGGCATCGCCGCCGTGTCCGCCGCTTGGCCAGAACTGCCGCAAGTCGCCTGTTTCGATACGGCCTTTCACCGTACCCAACCCCGGCTCGCAAAACTCTTCCCCCTGCCGCGTCAACTCGCGGCGCAAGGGATGGAACGTTATGGCTTTCACGGCCTGTCCTATCAGCATGTGGCCGAGACCCTTCCCGCCCTTGCCGGGCCGCGTTGCGAGGGCCGGGTCATCGTCGCCCATCTCGGCAATGGTGCCAGCCTATGCGCCATGCAGCAGCGCCGCAGCATTGCCACCACCATGGGCATGACCTCGCTGGATGGGCTGATGATGGGCACCCGCAGCGGCGCGATTGATCCGGGGCTGGTGCTCCATCTGATCGAACAAGGCGGCATGACGGCCAAGCAGGTCTCGGACCTGCTGACCAAACAATCGGGCCTGCTCGGCGTGTCGGGGATCAGCGGCGATGTCCGGACGCTGGAGGCAAGTGACGACCCACATGCGGTCGAGGCGCTTGATCTCTTCGCCTATCGCGCAACGCGGGAAATCGGCTCCCTGATCGCCGCGCTTGGCGGGCTGGACATCTTGGTCTTCACCGGCGGGATTGGCGAACATAGCGCAGCCATGCGGGCGCGGATTTGTGACGGGCTGGGGTGGATCGGGGTTAATCTCGACCCAGCGGCCAACGCCCGCCATGCCGCGACCATCAGCGCCAATGAGGCCCCGGTTTGCGTCCATGTGATCGAGGCAAACGAGGAATTGCCGATTG
The DNA here is from genome assembly GCA_903821605.1 of uncultured Sphingomonadales bacterium. Lineage (GTDB taxonomy): Bacteria > Pseudomonadota > Alphaproteobacteria > Sphingomonadales > Sphingomonadaceae > Alteraquisediminimonas. Next base: position 52,023 of record CAIJLZ010000015.1, read on the forward strand.
CACGCGCGACGCGGACGCTGCTGGGATAAGCCTGTCGTCAGCGCTTGCGGGATGCGGTGAGTTGCTGCAACCGTTCGGGCAAACGGGCCAGCATGACCGCGCGTTCAGGGTCACCGACACGCGGCCAAGCGCTGATCTCATCCATCGTCCGGGCGCAGCCAAGGCACCAGCCGGTCGCCTGATCCAGCCGACACAGCCCATTGCAGGGCGAAGGCAGCGTTCCCGCACCGGATGTCGTTGCGGTGGCCATCAGTCTTCAACTTTCGCGCCGTCGATCAACCGGGCCAGCCGCTCAGCCTCCAGCCGTTCCGCCGCCACCTGCGCCTTGGTGCGGCCGTGGCGCACGCGATTGGCAGCGGCATCCGTCTCCTTGTGACGGCGCTGCACAGCCTTACGGGCCTGGCGGAAGTTGATCACATCACCCATCGGGCGACCTTAGCGGAGCGCTCCACCCCTACACAAGGGTCGGGGCGCGCCTGTGGTTATTCTTCGCTGGTCTGATATTGGCGCAGCCAGTTGGTGCGCGACTGATTTTCCCGCGCCTCGCAATTGAGCCGGGCCGTCTCGATCTCCGTTGGCTCGGTCGAGGTGCCCGCCGATTCAACGCGGCAATCGGCGGTCTTCTTTTTGATCCACGCGCGCTGCAATGGCAGCAACTGGTCGCGCGCATCGGCGGGCAGCGACTGCCACACCGCGCCGATCACCTGAATGGCGAGCTTATTTTCCGTCTGTGCCAATTCCAGATTGGCCTTGCGCTGCTCGGCCAGCGCCGCCTCGCTCTCCGCCTGTTGCTGCTGCTCGACCTGCTGCTGCTGCCGCTGGAAGCCCTCGATCACCGGGTGAAGCAGGTCATGCGCCAGCACCGCCGCCGCAAAGCCCATGATCGGGTTCTGGCTGTCCGTTTCGGCAAAGACCTTCTTGCCATCATCGGTTGGCTGGATGCTGAAGCTCAGGCTGGTCGAATAGCTGTCCGCCTCATGTTCGACATCGCTTGCATCGGCCAGATCGGCGACGCTGTTCATCCCCATCGCCGCGCGCGCCTTGTTGGCATTGTTCAGAATATCGACCGGGAAACGAATCTTGAGCGTCCCGGCGCAACTGCGCTTGGTGCTGTTCGGATCTTCCTTGGAGGTGCGGATATCTTCGATCGCGATGGTCAGCTTGGCAATCGCCGCCCGGATCTTGCCCGGCCCAATCGACCCGGCAGCCGAGGCGTCGTCGGATGTGACCTGATCCGCCACCACCTTTTCAAGCTGTTCCTTGACCAGATCGACCACGGGTGCCTTGGCCAGTTCATCGGCGCACTGGATTTCGGTTTTCCCGCAGCCGGCCAGCGAGACCAGCAGACAAAGCGGCGCGATCCATTTTTTCATCATCCAGTCCCCCGGGCCAAACGCCCCTTTTTCGAATAACAGGGACGGAATAACGCCGCAGCCCCCGGTAATTCAAATCAAATTGTGATCATTCTGCCTTTATACGATCGCGAGCCTCCATTTCACCGGCCCCTGTCACCGTCCGGCCGGGCGGCAGCAACCGCATCGCCCTGCCGACGAGGTCACATAATTCCGCAAGATGGGCGAGATTGGCCCCTCGCCCGCCAGTGACCGCCGCGAACAATGAGCCGCTTGCCCGTTCAATACCGCGTAGCAACATGCCCAGCCCGACGAGGTCAACGTCCTCGCTCACACCGCCCTTGCGAATGATCTCAACCTCGGCTTCCAATTCCTTGCGGCGGCCAATTTCCTCCTTCAACTCATCCTGCAAATCGGCCAACGCCATGGCGCGCAACGTCACCCGTTCATCCAGCACGGCATTGGCGCGGCGCAGTTGATGGGCATTTCTCCGCTTGTCGAGCTGTGTCTCCATCCGCGCCCGGAGCACATCGAAATCGATCGGCTTGGTGACATAATCATCGGCCCCGGCTTCCAGCGCCTCGATCACCGCATCGCCCTCGGTGCGCGCGGTGACCATGATGACGGGCACCTCGCGCGTGGCAGGTTCACGCCGCAATTCGCGTAACACTTCAAGCCCATTCATCTGCGGCATCATATAATCTAGCAAAATGATATCCGGCACCGCTTGCCGCAACAGCACCAAGGCCGCCAGGCCGCTATCTGCCGCGACATATTGAAAACCGAATTTCTCAAGCCGCCGACAGAGTATCGCCCGATTGGCCTCAACATCGTCGACCACCAGCACGGCAATCGCGTCATCGCCTTCCTTCGTCCCGGCGTGGATCAATTTATTCATGCGACATCTCCCGTGATCGCCGTGGCGAGCGGCTGGCAACGCGGCACCAGATCGATGATGTTGGAGGCCAGTTTGCGCGGCGATAGCCCGCTTTTGGGCAAGAGCTGCGCCACCTTGCCGTCGAGCTGCCCTTGCTCATCAGCGTTGAGGATCTTGGCGGTGACAACCATGACCGGCGGACGGCGGTCTGCCGGCATGGCGGCCACCGCATCGACCAGTGCAAAGCCATCGAGATGCGGCAGGCGCAAGTCAGTGAGCAGGAGATTGACATTCTCCTTGCCCAGCACCTCAAGTGCCGCCCGCCCGTCGCCCACCACGCGCGTGGCAAAGCCAAGCTGAGAAACCCCGCGTTCCAACAAGCGGGCCATGGCCTCGTCATCTTCGACGATCAACACCAGACCATCCTGCCGCCCGGCATAAAGCCCAAGAATATCGACCAGTTCGCGCCGGTTGATCGGCTTGACCAGATGGTCGCACGCCCCGGACCCCAATGAGCGGCGACGGTCGTCATCAACGCTGACCACAACCGTCGGGATCGATTGCAGCCGGTCGTCGCCCTCCAGCACATCCAGCACCTGCCAGCCATTCATGCCCGGCAGTCCGATATCGAGTAGGATCAGATCCGGGCGATGTAGCCGCGCCCGATCAAGCCCTTTTTCACCATCACCCGCGACAACCGCATCATAGCCCGCCTGTTCGACCAGCCGCATCAGCAACTGGACCGAACTTGGCTCATCCTCCACAATCAACGCCAGCGGTCGACCCGTAGCGCGATCCCGCATCGCAACGGGTTCATCCTCCTCATCGGCCGGTGCATCATCCGGTACCACATGATCCGGCCGCCCATCGGCACGGATGCGCAATGTGAAGGTCGCCCCCTCGCACGGCGCGCTCATCACGTCCACCCCACCGCCAAGCATCTCCGCAAAGCGCCATGTGATCGCCAGCCCCAAGCCCGTCCCCCCATAGCGCCGCGTGGTCGAGGCATCGGCCTGAACAAAGGGTTGGAACAGCCGGTCGAGTTCATCTGGCGACATGCCGATACCGGTATCGGACACTTCAAACACCAGCATTTGGCCCTCGGTCCGGGCGACGATCACCACATGGCCATTATCGGTGAATTTACAGGCATTGCTGCCCAGATTGAGCAAACACTGGCGCAGCTTGGTCGAATCCGTATGCGCCACCCCGATGGTCGGATCGATCTGGAGATGCAGGCGATTGCCCTTCTGCCCCGCCAATGGTTCCAGCATGGCGGAAACTTCTTGCAGCAACTTGTTGACATCAAAAGCATGGATATCGACATCCATTCGCCCGGCCTCGATTTTGGACAAGTCCAAAATGCCGTTGATCAGGCCCAGCAATTGCCGTGCAGAGCTGTAGATCCACTGCACGTCTTCAAGCGAGCGCTCCATGCCCGCAGTGGCCAATTCCTCCTGCAACACCTCGGTATAGCCGATGATCGCATTGAGCGGCGTGCGCAGTTCGTGGCTCATATTGGCGAGGAATTGCGACTTGGCGCGATTGGCTTCCTCCGCCTCGTCACGCGCATGGCGAAGATCCTGCGCCGTCGCCGAGAGTTCGGCATTGCGCGCATTGATCTCATCGAGCATCGCATTGAAACTGTCGACAATGACGTTGAAATCCGGGTCTTCATCGCGCGGCAGGCTGACCGAAAAATCACCGGAATCGCCGACTTCGACCATCGCCGTCGACAATCGCTCAATCGGGCGGAGCACCATACGGCCCAGCACAGACGCGACAAACAGTGCGAATATCAGACAGACCGCGAACATCACAAAGGCGCTCAGGGCCGTCTCTTGCAGGATCGATCCCAAGGTGCGGAAGCGCACACCAAGGCGCAGTTCGCCCACCCGTTCGCCATCGATCATGATCGGTTGGCGCAACTCGGTCTCGGATGTCACCAGCCCGCGCCGTGCCGGTGAAAGCGCCACCCAAGCCGGGGCAGCACCACCGGGCAAAGCGGAATCGCGCGCTGGAAACTGGGAGAGCAAATCCCCATGCGCATCATAGGCCCTTGCCCAGACGATATCGCTGATCCCGCGCACCGAGGCGAGGCTTTCGCGCGCGGCGGACTGGTCGCCAAACAGGATCGCCGCGCCAAGATTGGTCGAGATCACCTCGGAAATTTGCTGGTGGCGCCGCTCCGATGCCTGACGGTCATTGTGATATTGCAGCGCCAACAGGCCAATGCAGGACAAGGCCAGCGCAAAAGCCACGGTCGCCACCGATAGCAGCTTGAGCTTCAAGCGGAACGGAAAGCCGGTCTGGTGCCTGCGCCACGGAAAACCCATCATAATTGCACCCTCGCAGCAAGCCGCATCAGTTTCGAACTGATGACGAAGCCAGCCTGACGGGCGGCTTTGGCGTTAATTTCGAACCGGATCTGATTGCCGAAACGGACAAGCCCGACCGCGCCCCCGGCATTGATGAAGCTGCTGTCATCGCCCACCAACAACAGCCCATATTGGCTGATCCGGGCGATTTCGGCAGCATTGCGCGCCCCAACATAGGCAATGTCGCAACCGGGCGCGCCGCTCGCCAATTCGGCCACGCGGACATTGATCGGGCGCTCGCCAATCTGGCGACCATCCAGTTGCTGGAAATCGGGTGCCGCCGCGATCGTGCGCTCGACACACAGGCGCAGCGGCCGGTTGGCGTCGCCATTGCCCGGCACGGTTACGAAGCGCAGCACATTGAGCATAATCGCCGCCTTGAGCCGACCGACATCGCTGCCTTGCGCGCTCGCGGGGCAGGCCATCGCCACCATGCAGGCAGAAAGCCACGCCGCGATAAGGGGTTTGCGGATATCTCGCATCACCACCCCCTCAAAACCGCAGCCGGACCTGGCCGGACAAGCTGCGCGGGGCATAGGCATCCGGCCGCAGCAAGTTCGGCATCAGATATTCCTGCTGCCGGGCCTGGATCAGATTTTCGCCGATGAGCGAGAGTTCCACCGTTGGCACCGGACGCCATGACAGGCGGAGATCAGCCCCGACCCTATCGCCCACCGCGCCATTGGCGAGTTCTCCGACATAACGAAGCTGGGCATCAACCGAAATGCGGTCGCCAATATCAATCGCGTTGCGCAGATTTACCTGCACTTTCGGGGAGAGCGTCTGGTCGACCCACCGCACGCCATAGGCAGGATCCGCTGCACTGGCGTCGGGATCACAATGCAACTGGCTAAGCGCGATATCCACCTTCCAATAAGGCATCAACCGGCCAGAGATCGCCGCCTCAATGCCATAGGTCCGCAACCTGCCGCCATTCACAACGACGCTGTCCATCCGCAGCGCCATCGGCATCCCGCTTCCCGGCATCAGGATCGGCCGCAGCGCGACCGGCACAACGGTCAGGATATGGCTGTAATCATTGAGAAAGGCGCTGACATCCAGCGACCAATTACCGCCCGGCTTTGCCCGTAGCCCCATCTCATAAGCGTTGAGCCGTTCCGGCTTCAAATCCGGGCTACCCGATGTCCAACTCTGGACCACCGGCACATCCGACGCGCCCACCACCGAGCCGGGAAAGACATTGAGCAAGCCGGTGAAATTGCGTTCCAACCGCGAGGGCGTGCGCATCGCGCGAGAATAACCACCCCATAAGGCCAGCTTCGAAGACAGGCGCGCAAACAGCTTGGCGCTTGGCTGTGCCTCGACGCCAGAAATGCGGTTGTGCTCGATCTTGCTGCCCAAGGTCAGCCGCAGCCGATCCGGTACCAAGCTGATATCGTCCTGCACATAGCCGCTGAACCAATATTCGGTGGCCGCCGGTGCCGCGAAATACAGACCCGGATTGCCGTCGATGCGATCACGCACCACCCGTGCATCAAGCCCAAGGCTAAATTCATGCACCCGGCTCGCCTTCCAGCGCAGGCCAAAACTCATATCCGCAAGGTCGCGTGCCATCCGGGCTTCCAGATCGCGGCGCGTGCCGTGATCGAAGTTCGCCTGCAACGACCAATCCAGCAGCTCACTCTGCGTGCGCGCCCAGCGGCCAAGCAAGCGAACACCCTCGAAATGGCCGTCGAAGCGCTTGTCCTCATAGGCCGGTCGCGACAGGTCGGGGCTGACCCGGCGCATCGCGATGCTGGTGCGGCCATGCGAATAGTCGCTCTGCAAGGTGAAGGCGTTGCGCGCATCCGGCTGAAAATCGACCCGCGTCCCGATCGCACCGGTGATGCTGGGCTTGGCGAGATCATGGCCCTGCGCATCGGTCGTGCCCTCGTCATTCAACCCGCTGGCATAAAGGCGATAGCTCAGCGCATCGCCATGGCGACCGCCATAAGACAAATTGGCTGTCCGCTTGCGCGTGCCTGCCCGGAATTCTGCCGTGCCGCCCTGGCTATCGCTGCTATGCTTGGAGATGATGTTGATGATGCCATTAACGGCATTATTGCCCCATAAGGTCGCGCCCGTGCCCCGCACCACTTCGATCCGCTCGATATCCGACAACGGGATCAGTTGCTGATCCCACAGCACACCAGAGACGGCCGACACATAGACCGTCCGGCCATCGATCATCACCAGCACCGTATTGGAAAGCAGCGAATTGAAACCGCGGATCGACACCGCCGTGGCTGACGACTGGATATCGGCGACCTCGACGCCCGGCACCATGCGGAGCAAATCGGGGATCGAACTTGCGGTAGAGCGGCTGATATCCTCCTGCGTCATCACGAACACCGCCGCCGCCGAATCATCGACCCGTTGGCGCTTCTTCGCGACCGACGTGGATTCGAGCGTCAGCAAGTCCTCAAGTGGCAGTTCAAGCAATCGGTCGCGGTCACCCGGAACCGTCGTGGCAGCTTTTTCCCCTTCACTCCGGACCAAAAATGGCGCCGGATCGACCACCTCCGCCTGCGCCGACATCGACATAGCCAGCACGATGATCGCGCCTGTACTGGACAGGAGCTTCCCCACAAACAACATACGCAACACCCACTAAACACTCACCAGCCGAAATTTAGGCAAGCTTTGCAAATATATGGTTAACTTCAATTTTTTCTCGATCACCCGCCATTAACGCGCGCAGCGTCGGTTCATCAAGCGGGCGTGACAGCAAAAATCCCTGCACCGTTGTGCATCCCATGACAGCAAGCAGATCGAGTTGTTCCTGTTGCTCCACCCCTTCCGCCACGGATTCGAACCCAAGGCCGCGCGCCATGCCGATCATCGTCTGCACCAAGGTTCGGGCTTCGGGCTGGCTCGCCAGATTGTCGAGCAGCGAGCGATCCAGTTTTAACCGGCTGATCGGCAGTCGCGTCAGGCTGGACAAGTTGGAATAGCCGGTCCCAAAATCATCCATCGCCACCGAAACGCCCAGCGCCCGGATCCGGGTCAGCCGATCAGCCGCCAGTTCGATATCCTGCTTCGCCACGGCCTCGGTAATCTCCAACTCCAACAACTCGGGCGGTGTATTCCAGCGCGCAAGCGACGCCTTGACCAAGGCGATGAATTCCATCTGCCGCAATTGGCTTGGCGACACATTGACCGAAACACGCAGCCGCATGCCTGCGGCCGCCCAGCTTGCAATCCGCTGCGTGGCCTCTACCAACACCCATTCGCCGATATCGTTGATCAGGTTCATCTTCTCGGCCATCGGGATGAACTCGCCCGGCATCATCAACCCGTGCCGGGGATGGTGCCAACGCAGCAAGGCCTCTGCCGATGTCACCTCCAAGGTGCGGCAGTTGAACAACGGCTGGAAGTGCAGTTCGAACTGCCCCTCGGCAAGCGCGCGGCGCAATTCCTGCTCGATATTCGCCTGCCGGAGCGCCGTCTCATCAAGTGAGGGACTATAGCAGGCCACCCGCCCCCGGCCCTGTTGCTTGGCGTGATACATGGCGGTATCCGCCGCGCGCAGCAATTCATCATAGCCACCGCCATCCCGTGGACACATGGCGATGCCGATGCTCGCCCCGACCGAGATCGTGCGCGCTCCCAGTTCAAATGGTTCGGCCAGCACCCGCAACACCCGCGCGGCCACCCGGCGCGCCACCGCCTCTGACCCGATATTGGCAAGGAACACGGTAAACTCGTCACCGCCCAGCCGCGAAAGATACGCCCCCCGCGCATCCGGCCCGTCGGGACGGCCAATGCCATCGCCAACCCGCGTCGCGAGCTTGAGCCGATCGGAGGTCATTTGCAGGATCTGGTCGCCGACACTGTGGCCCAGCGTGTCGTTGACCACCTTGAACCCATCGATATCGATGAACAGCAATGCCCCGATGATCTGGTCGGCAGCGGCCGCGTGACGATCAGCCTCGCCCCCGCCATTGCCGTTTGTATTGGCCAGTGACTGCAACTGACGTTCGACCAATTGCTGGAAATGCTTGCGATTGGGCAGGCCGGTCAACGGATCGCGCAAGGCCACCTGATGCAGCCCCTCGACGGTCTCGCGCACCTGTATGGAGAGCGCGTTGACCGCCTCTTGCAATGGCGCGACCTCGGGTGTTTCGGCACCAGTGGGCGCAGTGGTGGTAAACTGGCCGCGTGCAATCGCATCAATGCTGCGCCCCAAATCACCGATCTCGGCGGCGATGCGGTTCGCCTGTCGCGCGGCGCGCATCAGGGCCAGCACATGCGCCAGCGCGAGAAAGGCCAACGTCAGAAGAAAGGCTGGCGGCTGCGGGATGGCCGCCGCATATCCCAGGGCACCGGCCACAATCGCGGCGAGCAGAACAAGCCGCTCCATCACCCTGTATTTACTCAACTGCCTGTGACGCCACATGTTACGCTACCACCCACTAATGCAACGTGATGCTAACCTGTCCCATTTAAGGCGTAGTTAAAATCCCCGCCCCATTTGCGGTGGCGCGCCATTGCATCTGGTCGCGGTCGATATCAGCCGCGATGCTCCTCGGCAGACAAAAATGCGTCCGCCCTTTGCCCTGCGCCGGTTTTGGGGGTGTTGACGATCAAAAATGGCAGCTCGTTCGCGCCAACACTCGACACCCATGATGGCCTACCGCTCATTATCCGGGCTGGCATGGCGTATGCTGTTTCTGACAGCGGCGCTTGAGCCCCTTGTCATGCCGCAATTGGCGGCAGCAGCCCTGCCCCGCCACCATCTCGCCCTGCCCGCGGGCACGCTTGAAGAGGCGTTACTAGGGCTCGCCCGGCAGACCGGGATTTCGCTTGGTCTACCAAACGACATGCCATTGAGGCGGGTGGCCGCGTTGCAGGGCGACCTGCCGCTGGTCGAGGCCTTTGACCGGCTGCTCGCAGGTTCAGGACTGGTCGCCGTGCCGGTGGAGGCCTCCGCATGGCGGATCGAACGCCCCTCCACTGGCGCGCCACGTCCATCGCCGAAATCGCCTGCGTCCCGGCTGGTCACGATAGAGCCGCTGCCCGGCCCGCTGCCTGAAATTGTCGTGACCGCTGCCAAACGGTCAGAGCCGCTCGCCTCCACGCCGATCGATCATGCGGTGATCTCCGCCGATATGCTCGAACGCCAGACTGGCCTTGCCGGATCGGCGATGGTCACGGATTATGACAACAGCCTTGCGTTCAGCAACATCGGGCCGGGGCGCAACCGCCCGTTCCTGCGCGGCGTCGGTGACAGCCCGTTCAACGGCCAGACCCAGTCGACAGTCGCGGTGATGCTCGACGATGCCCGCATCACCTTCAACGCCCCTGATCCCGATCTGCGACTGGTCGACATCGAACGGGTCGAACTGCTCAAGGGGCCACAGGGACCGCTTATGGCACCGGCGCATTGGGCGGGGTCTATCGGCTTGTCCCTGCCCGTCCGGACATGTCGCAATTGTCGGCCCGCCTCGGCAGTTCTGCCGAGGCCCTCGCCAATAGCGGCATCGGGGGCAGCGGATCGGCGATGATCAACCTGCCGCTTGTCTCGGACCGGCTGGCCGTTCGCGCGGTGCTCTATAGCGCGCAGGAACCGGGCTGGATTGATAATGACCGCCCCGGCGGCAAGAACAGCAACCATATCGATGTGGCCGGCGGACGTCTGGCGCTGGGTGCCGGGTGGCGATTGGACCGTCGAGCTTTCGGGTACAGCCCAAGCCCTGCGGGTGGCGGACAGCCAATATGTCCTGACATCTGGAGCGCGTTCCCGCGCCGGGATCATGCGCGAACCGCATGACAATGATTTTGCCAATGTCCGAATGTCGATCAACGGCCGCCTTGGCGATGCGCAATTCATCTCGGCAACAAGCTGGACAACGCACGAAGTCGACAGCCGACTTGACGCCACAGCATCCAGCGCATTGTTCGGGTTGGCGGGACCGGCATTGTTCCGCGACAAGCGCAAATACCGGCTGTTCAATCAGGAATTCCGCCTGTCCGGCGATGATGGCCGCTGGCACTGGATGACAGGACTTTCGCTGCTGCAATCCCCGTCTGCGCTAAATGCGCGACTGCAATCGAGCGATGCGCCGGACATGCTGATCGGCACGCTTGATCAGGAAGCACGCGAATGGGCGCTGTTCGGCGATATTGGCTATGATCTTGGTCCTCGCTGGACACTGGAAACAGGTGCCCGCCTCTTTGCGACCATGATCCGCGACGAAAAGGTCTCGCTTGATGACCCGCGCCAGCTCAAATCGACGCGGCGCGGCATTTCGCCGAGCGCCTCGCTGGTGTTCAAGCCCAGCCCACGCCAATATTATTATGTCCGCTTTGCGAGCGCCTTCCGCCCACGCGGGCTCAGCCCCTTCGCACCGGTGCCGCAAGCGCAATATGCATCGGACGAGTTGAACGCGTTGGAACTAGGGGGACGCTGGCACCGGGCCGACCGGCGGCTAGAGGGACAGGCGGTGCTCTACACCAGCAAATGGACCGACATCCAGTCGGACTATCTTCTGCCCAATGGACTTGTCGCCACGCGCAACAGCGGCAAGGGGCAGATTTACGGCATCAGCCTGTCTGGCAAATGGGCATTCGCGCCGGACTGGCAACTCGCCAGCAGCGCCGAATGGCAGCATGCCCAGCTGGAAAAGCCGATTGGCGACACAGCGGCCATCCAAGACCGGCAATTGCCGGTGGTACCGGGCTATAAGGCCAGTGTGACGCTGAGCCGCCACTTCCCGCTTGGCCCATGGCAGGCCGAGACGGCGGCACATCTGATGCTGATGGGGCCGACGCATCTCAGCCTGGATCCGGCGATCGACCGTCGGGTCGGGCCATATGAGGGGCTTGACCTCTCGCTATCGGCGCGGCGCGGCCAATGGCGCATCAACCTGTCGGTGCAGAACCTGTTCGACAGCCGCGCCGACAGCTTTGCCTATGGCAACCCGTTCTCCTTCGCAGCGACCAGCCAGCATGTCTCGCTGCGCCCGCGCGCCATCGGTATCGGCCTCGGCTGGAATTTCGCGGCGGATCGGGATTGACCGGAACCTCGCAGAGAAGCTGGTGCGTTATGGGTTGGATCAATGCGGTAGGAGGTGCGCTTTCATGGTGTGATAAGCGTCTGCCTGGATGCGATAGCCGAGCGACGAGACATTTTCGATGAACTTCGGATGTCCAGC
>CAIJLZ010000016.1 GCA_903821605.1 uncultured Sphingomonadales bacterium
CGCGAAAGGATCAAACGACAGACCATCGAATATCGGCGCTTGCAACACCGCAAGCTTGCCGCCTAACATCAACCACCAGACGAGGCCCGCACTCCGCTAATCTACGCCGCGATCTGAGCCAAATGTTTTGACGACGGACACATGCATTCGTTATCAGATCAACCTTTGGCTGGATCATCGATTGGAAAAGGTTAAGTATTACGGGTTCAGGGATTAGGCATTGCATCCGCTCCAAAACTCCCGCCCATTGCGCATAAGGTATTGTCGACCCCTTGGAGTGTGTGGTGGCATAAGCTACAGTCTCATCTCGAAATAGGGTCATAAGCGAATACGCAGCAAGCTGATCCTTTCGTGGACGTAGGACGAAGCAAGTTGACCGCGTCACCCCATCCATCGGTGCAGGTGCGACCTTATGGAAGTAGGCTCGCATCGCACCAAAAAGTATGTCTCCTTTGGAAAAAAGCTGGAGGCTACTTTGGGCCTCGGCCCAATGTCTTATACTATCAAGGGCCAAGCTTCGGCGACCGATGCATTCTATCGGAACATAGGCCCGCTCGCTTAAGTGATCACCTGGTCCTGTCGTATCCCGCCTATTTTCAACCAAGTCACCCAAAGTTCCGGCACGCCACCCATCCGGCAAAGGCCCATCAGGTGTCTCAACGATCTCCACGTTCTCATGCCCAGGGAAGCGGAAGCGGACGAACCACTCCTCGAACAGCCCCCGCGCCATCTCCTCCAGAACCGCCACCCGCCGCCGGTTGACCTCGATCAGGTCGTCATAGGCCCCGAGGATGGACGCGATGCGGCGTTGGGTTTCGAGAGGGGGGATAACAAAGGAAAGACCCTTGAGATTAGTTTGGGTCAATAGAGGTTGAGCTGCCCCGCCCGCATAACGGTTCAAGTCGGCGACCTGGAACATATACGCAGCAAACTGAACACCAAGAAGCTCTGGATAAGGCTCAACAACGATTGTGTTGTCCGTCGCCCAAAACTTGCCCGGGCAGTATTCAACCGAGCCGCAATATGCGCCAACACGCCCCAGAATAATGGCGTTTTCGTACATTGGCTCTGAAGCAGTCCCTATAATGCCGTTCGAGCCATAGACTGGGAATTCCCCTCCTTCGATGCCTTTGGTCGACTTGCCGTTGCGAAAGCGGACCAGGTCAGCCAACTGAACATCTCTCCAGCCGCTCATGCCTCAAGCACCTCAGCCACGTTCTGGGCGATCACTGCCTGCAACCGTGTTGCTTCGGCATTCAGGCCTTCCAGTTCCTCCTGCAAAGCCTCCAGCCGCAGCTTGAAGTCCTCAACATCCTGTTGCTCACCCGGGGCCACCCCCACGTAACGCCCAGGGTTCAGGCTCCAGTCCTGCGCGGCGATCTCAGCACGTGTTGCCACCTTACAGAGGCCCAAGACGTCCTTATAGCCATCGTCACCGAAGGTCTCGGTCATCTTCTGGCCGCTACCAGCCGTCAGTTCCTCTTCCTCGCCACGCCATAGCCGCACGATGTTACCAAGGAACTCGATCTGCTCCGGGGTGTATTCACGGTGGGCACGGGTGACCTGACGGAAAATGTGGCGAGCATCGATGAACAGCACCTGGTCGGCACGATCGCCCTTGGCCTTCGCCTTGTCGAGGAACCATACGGTTACCGGCAGGGTGACGGTGAAGAACATGTTCGGCGAGGTGGTGATGATCACGTCCACAGCCCCGGTCTCGATCAGCTTCCGCCGCATCTCCCGTTCGCTACCGCCAGCGTCGGAAGCCGAGTTGGCCATGACGAAGCCTGCACGGCCCCGATCGTTGAGTGCTGCGTAGAACAACCCGATCCACAGATAGTTCGCATTGTTGACTGTAGGGACGCCCAGGGAGAAGCGGGCATCGACCTTGCCTGCTTCATTCACCAATCGTGAGCGATCGACCGCCGACTGGTTGAATGGCGGGTTGGCCATTACGAAGTCGAACTTGCCCACCATGCCATGCGGATCTTCGTAGTAGCTGTTCGCTTCTCTGATGTCCCCAGAGAGCCCATGGACCGCAAGGTTTAAGCGGCACAGCTTCTGGGTGTCGGCCATCTTTTCGTACCCATAGACGCTGATCTCACGGCTGGGGGTCTTGTGGTGGCGACGGACGAAGTCAGCGGAGTGCACGAACATGCCACCAGAGCCACAAGCAGGGTCAAAGATCTGACCATGGTAAGGCTCGATCACCTCGACGATCAGCTTCACGATCGAGGATGGGGTGAAATACTCGCCCCCTTTTTGCATGAAGGTGGAGGCGAACTCGCCCATGAAGAACTCGAAAATCAGGCCATAGGCATCGCCAGCGATCTTCAGCGGCACCAGCAGGCGCATAAGTTCCCGCAGGACACTGTTGGGCAACGAACCATAGCCTTGGGGCATAACGCCCAATAAATCAGGGTTCGTATCGGTGATGTCCTTCATGGCGAGGTTCAGTGCCTCGGCAAGGTTCTCTGTCTCTGGAAGCCCTAAAAGATAGGAGAAGCGGGCATTGTCAGGCAGGAAGATCGCCCCGCGTGCCTGGTAGTCCGCTGGCTGGGGCTTCAGTCGTCCCGTAAACGTCTTGGCAAGCTCTGCGTGAACCACATCGAACTTCGCCTCCATCTGACGCAGCGCGATCAGGGCGAGGACTGGCTGGGCGTATTGATCCGGCCGGAGAGCCGTGTTGGTCCACAACTGGTTGGCTGTCTGGAATAGACGACGCGAAAGGTCCTGAAGATCAACTGACACTGAATACCCCCTCGGCACGAACATGTGCGTAGAGCCGTTATCATAGGTACAGTCAAAATGGTCCAGTCCAATTCGTGTATCAAACTGACGGGGCGGGCCTTGCTACTTGTACACACAGACTGTACACACGAAGCAGACCAGACGCTTAAGAAATGGCCGAAATACGTGGTTGTAGGCAGAGGGCCTCCCAGTCCTCTCCTGGGCACCATTTGCGACCTAGCGCGCAAGTGGATATTTCCCCCCGATATACGACAGCGTGATGACAAGCGGCGCTTTTAGTGGCGCGTTTCAGGCCACGCGGCGTAGGCAATAGCCCTCGGTTTCATGCGACACATGGCCCAGCCGGACCAGCGCCTGAAGCGTGGCATCGATCCGCGCCTGCGCCCGCCGTCCCTGATCAAAGCCATTGGCGATGTCGCCCGGCTGCACCGGCTGCCCGATGCGCAGCGCCGCCAGCACCGCCGCCGTCTGGCCGACCAGATCGCGCGGGAAGCGCGGCTTGCGGGTGGGCGCAACGGGCAGCGCGAGCGCGCCCTGCGCCGCTTCATCCGCCTGTCCCCGCGCGCCCAGCAGTTCGATCCCCGCGCGTGCGAGCTGATAATCAGGCCGCAGCCAGCGCACCCGCCCCGCCCGTTCCTCGGCCGCGCGTTCGGCATTCAGCGCGACCAGCCGGGCGACAATCTCCTCATCCAACAAATCGACCGGCCAGCCATAGGCCTCGGCCACAGCGCCATCGATCTGGCGGTGCAGTTCATCGATCAAATCAACCCGCCCGCGCACCCGCAGATCTTGTTCCGCCACCGTGAACACGGCCCCGGCGCGCAATTTGTCGCGCAAGTTATAAAGGCCCGTCAGGGTCAGATTGCCATGTTCGGCCAGCACGGCCTTGCGCGTGGCATCCAGTTCCTCGGCCAGCGCGCCAATCACCGCCCGCTGCGCCGGACTGGCATCGGGGAAGGGGAAGGGGTCAAACGCGACGGTCTTGATGTAGACAGCAGGCTGTTCATAAACGCCAATCATCCCGGCTCGTGCCAAATACCACGCGTAATGAATTCTGGAGTGCAGTACCCCAAGGGAATGGCCATCCTCCAAGCCGAAACACACCAGCTTGTTGTCGGGCAAAATGTTGATGTCGAGGAACTGGAACACTCGATGTTTGGCCGTTTCCACGGTCGCGATATAGCGGGAGAGGTTCGTTAAGAACCCTCTTAGCTCCAAATTTCTCCGCCCGAATAACCACCAGTTCAGGCGCCTATATTCCTCCCTGTTCCGATCCCGCTCTGGCTTCACCCTACGCAGCAAATGGCCATAGACCTCGGGGAAGCGCTGCCGCACCTCAACCTCGCTCAAACCGAACAGGTCGATCACCATGACGCCGCGCGGGTGCGCCATCAGGTCGCGGCCATGACGATAAGGCCGGATATGGCGTTCTAGCCCGTCCCGCCAGCCCAAACCAAGCGCCACGGCCTCGGCCGGGGTCACGATAAAGCCAGCGCCATGCAGGGCCACACCCCGCGAACATAGCTCATCATGCGCCCGCAACGGCACTAGCCGGGTTACGTCAACCCCCACAGTCAGGTCGGCATTAATCCGCCCGGGTCGCGCCCCCAATGTCACCTCGGGCTGGTCGGTATGCAGCGCCGCCGCCCTCAGCACGGGGCGAACCACACCCTCCCCCTCGCCCGCCGCCGCCACCGTCATCGCGATCCGCACGGCGGCGGTGTCATGGGTGGCGCGGGTCCACGGATGATCGGGAATCGCCATAACCAGATGGATCGGATTTCGCCCATTCAGCCGCTGCGCGATCACCCGCCGGCTGAATTCCTGCGTGATCGAATTGGTGGTGACAAAGCCGAAGCGCCGCAGCCGCGTGCCGGTGCGAGTGAGCAGATCAGCCGCCTTGTCCCACCATTGCATCACGAAATCGGCTGATCGATTGACCTGCGGATGCGCCTGCCACAGCGCCATGGCATAGGCATCCCCGAGGCGACTTCGCAACGTGGCACCTCCAATAAAGGGCGGGTTGCCGACGATGAAGTCCGCTGCCGGCCAATCGGCCGGGCGCGGGTTGGCCAGTTCGGTCGCGGTGCGGTCGGCATTGGGCCGTTCGCCATCATGGCGCAGCACGGCATCCATCACCTGGATATTGCCAAAGCTCTGCAACACCGGGTCGGATATGTCGCCGCCATTGCGCAAATGCCATTGCAGATAGCCAAGCCACAACACCAGTTCGGCAATCGCCGCCGCGCGCGGGTTGATTTCCAGCCCCAGGAAGTTGCGCGGATCAACGCTCATCGTTTCGAGCGCCAGCGCCTCCTGCCCGCCCAGCGCCGCCAGCGTTTCCAGCACCTCGCCTTCCAACTGCTTCATCAGTTCAAGCGCGACATAGAGGAAATTGCCCGTCCCGCAGGCCGGATCCAGCACGCGGGTTTCGACCAGCCGGACATGGAATTCATGCGCCAACCGGATCGCGGCGCGGGGGTCTTCGGCCCGCACGCTTTCAATGGTGGCCAGCACCGGCCCTTCCCATTCCTGCCGCAGCGGTTCGATCACGGTCGCGATCACCAACCGCTCGACATAGGCGCGCGGGGTGTAATGGGCACCAAGCGCGCGCCGTTCAGCCGGGTCGAGCGCCTGTTCCAGCAGCGTGCCAAAGATCGCCGGTTCCACAAACCGCCAATCCTGCCTCGCCGCACTGAGCAATTCGCCAATTTCCTCGCGCTCCAGGGGGATCACCGTCGCATCGGCGAACAGGCTGCCGTTGAAGCGCCGAACCCGCTTGCGCAGCACCGCCGCCACGCCGCCCTTGTCCATGCTGCACCAGAGATTTAGCAGGATGGCAGCGAAGGATTCTGGGTTTTCTAGGGCAGCCTGAAGCATCTCGGTAAAGCTGTTGCTGGGCAGCAGCCCCACATCTTCCGAGAACATCGTGAACAGGCAGCGCATCAGGAAATGCGCAACCTTTTCCGGATGGTGTCCGCGCCGTTCAAGTGACCGGCTGACCCTCGCGAGCCGACCGGCGATGACACGTGTCACCCTTGCCGCTTTCCGGCTCGGGTCAAGGCTATGGGGATCGAGCCAGATCGCGCGCAGCCGCTCACGCACCTCCGGGTCGCGCAGGTCGTCGAGGAAGATACGGAAATTCGTCCGATCCGGGAACTGGCGGTAATTCTTCCCCTGCCCGGTGAAATCGGCATAAAGTTCGAGGCAATGGCCAACATCGCAGACAATGATGAACGGTGGCCAGCCATGATCAGTCGGTAGCGCGCGGGCATATTGTTCCGCCTGCTCACGCGCATTGCGCATCAACACGTCCCAGCCGCGCTGGGCATTGCGACGGCCCAGCGTCTCTCTCGCCTCAAAACCAGGCAAGCCGGCCTGTTCGGGCGGCATCTTCACTTCCTTGGGCTGGTCCTTCCAGCGGCTTTGCTTCGCCTCCAGCACGAAACTATCGCGCCGATAGAGGTCAATCCGTCCCAGCCGCGATCCGCCGTCCATGTCCTGCCGACGCACGGCGCGTTCGAACACATAGTCGTTGTTCTCATGGGTCGCGCCCGCCGGTTCGGGACGCGGCAGTTCCAGCAGGTCGATGAGTTCACCAAGAAACATGGCATAGTTGGCGCGCTCCGCACCCCCTTCACCACCACGCCAACGCGCAATAAATACATCTACGCTACACACATCTCCATGATATAAACATCATAGAATATATCAAGCAATTCCAACACGTTGGGCGGCGATATTTATTTCATAAATTCGCCGAAATTATAATGAAATATTCAAGGAGAAGCGCAGCCCATCGCGAGGCGTATCCGTGTTCATCTTGACCTAGCGGCGACGCGCGGATCGTGCTGGGCAACAGCCGTGCCGCCATGCGTGCCGCGCCGATGCCGCCCTATCGCCCGCGCGCGGGCGCGGCACCGCTCGAGGCGTTGTTTCCGCCGCTGGAGGCGTTATTTGCCCCACTGGATGCGTTAGGATTGCCGCCGGTGGTAGTTCCGCCTGTGGTAATGCCCGCGCTGGAACTTGTCCCCGTGCTACCAGTCGAACTTGTCGTCACACCTCCTGTGCTCGTGCTCGTGCTCGTGCTCGTGCTCGTGCTCGTGCTCGTGCTGCCCGTCGTGCTCGATGCGGACGACCCAGCATTGCCCGCAAACAGTGTCACATCATGCGTCATGGAATCGGCAACCGCCGTCTTTAACAACATGATTGAACCCACCATACCGACGCCCAAAAGCGTCAAGATCAGGCTGTATTCCGCGGCAGTTGATCCACGACAATCGCGCCGCAGCGCCCCAAAAATCTTCATCACCCCCCCCTTGAACCCAGCCAAGTGGGCGAGCTGATAACATTATTTAATAAAAATTACTTTAAATTTTCGACGGAATTTATACCGAATTGGCAGGTTTGGGCATGCGGCGTTGACATAAGGCGCGCAGGGGTCGGCGCAACAGAAAAACGGCCCGGTGCATGGAACACCGAGCAGTTCTATCTATATTTACGGTAGTTTGGAAAGAGATCAGGCGAACTGGTTCATCGTGTTATGTGCGCCACCCGCCTTGAGCGCCGCTTCACCCGCAAAATATTCCTTATGGTCGTCACCAATGTCTGAACCCGACATGTTCTGGTGCCGCACACAGGCGATGCCTTGGCGGATTTCCTGACGCTGGACGCCCAGCACATAGCCGAGCATGCCCGCTTCGCCGAAATATTCCTTGGCCAGATTGTCGGTCGACAAGGCGGCAGTGTGATAGGTCGGCAGCGTGATCAGGTGATGGAAGATGCCCGCCCGCTTGGCGCTGTCACGCTGGAAGGTGCGGATCTTTTCATCGGCTTCGGCCGCCAGTTCGGTGGTGTCATAGATCACGCTCATCAGGTTCTGGCGATCATAGGTCGACACATCCTTGCCCGCGGCAACCCATGCATCATAGACCTGCTGACGGAAGTTCAGCGTCCAGTTGAACGACGGCGAGTTGTTATAGACCAGCTTGGCGTTCGGGAAGACATCGCGGATGCGATCCACCATCGAGGCGATCTGCTCGATATGCGGCTTCTCGGTTTCGATCCACAACAGGTCGGCCCCATTTTCAAGCGCGGTGATGCAGTCGAGCACGCAACGATCCGCGCCCGTGCCTTCACGGAACTGGAAGAGGTTCGACGCCAAACGCTTCGGGCGCAGCAGCTTGCCATTGCGGTTGAGCACGACATCGCCATTGCGGGCAGTTGCCGGATCGATTTCCTCGCAATCGAGGAAGCTGTTGTACTTGTCGCCAAGGTCGCCCGGTTCGTTGCTGACGGCGATCTGCTTGGTCAGGCCAGCGCCAAGCGAGTCCGTGCGGGCGACGATCACGCCATCTTCAATGCCCAGTTCGAGGAAGGCGTAACGCACAGCCCGGATCTTCGCGAGAAAATCTTCATGCGGCACGGTGACCTTGCCGTCCTGGTGACCGCACTGCTTTTCATCCGAGACCTGATTTTCGATCTGGATGCAGCAGGCCCCCGCCTCGATCATCTTCTTGGCGAGCAAATAGGTCGCTTCGGCATTGCCGAAACCGGCGTCGATATCGGCGATGATCGGCACGACATGGGTCTGGTAATTGTCGATGGCGTTGCGGATCTGCTGTTCCTTGCCCTTATCACCCGCGTCGCGTGCCTTGTCGAGGTCGCGGAACATCATGCCAAGTTCGCGGGCATCCGCCTGACGAAGGAAGGTATAGAGTTCTTCGATCAAGGCCGGAACCGTGGTCTTTTCGTGCATCGACTGATCAGGCAGCGGACCAAAGTCCGACCGCAAGGCCGCGACCATCCAGCCTGAAAGATAGAGGTAGCGGCGCTTGGTGGTGCCGAAATGCTTCTTGATCGCGATCAGCTTCTGCTGCCCGATGAACCCATGCCAGCAACCCAGCGACTGGGTGTAATGGGCGGGATCTGCATCATAGGCAGCCATGTCTTCACGCATGATCTTCGCGGTGTAGCGCGCAATGTCGAGGCCCGACTGGAAGCGGTTCTGCAGGCGCATACGGGCGACGGATTCGGCATCGATGCCGTTCCAGGTGCCATTGTAGCTCTTGATCAGTGACGACGCCTGATCGGTGAAAGACTGATAGGACATTGCTGACTCCCCGATGGGTGATTGCGATGCACGGCCTATACGTAGCGATTCCGCGCCTGTGCAGGTGCGAAGAAGTTCAGATGTAACACTTTACAAAAATCCCTTGTAATGTTGTAAGGACAAGACTCGACGAGAGGAGCAACCCGTCTCATGACCCGTGACCGTAGCGTCTATCTTGGCCCGCGCCTGCGGCGGTTGCGCCGCGAACTGGGACTGACCCAATCGGACATGGCGGCGGATCTCGATATCTCGCCCTCTTATGTTGCCCTGCTGGAACGCAATCAGCGACCGTTAACCGCCGAAATGCTGCTGCGCCTCGCCCGCACCTATCGGCTGGACATGACCGAATTGGCGGGTGATGGCGGCGTGGAATTCTCGTCGCGCTTGCAGACCATTCTCAAAGACCCGATGTTCGCCGACATTGACATTCCCGGCATGGAAGCCACCGATGTCGCGACCAATTACCCCGGCATTACTGAAGCCTTGCTGCGGCTTTACACCGCCTATCGCGAAGAACAGCTCGCGCTCGCCGACCGCGATGCCAGCGGCCCGACCAGCCTGTCCGACGGCCAGGACCCGGCGGCGGAATCGCGGCGCTTTCTTGCCGCGCGGCGCAACAGCTTCCCGCTGCTCGACGATGTGGCCGAACGACTGGCCCAGACGGTCGAGGAAAATGGCGGCCTGATCGGCCATTTGAAAAAGCGCCACAGCCTGCGCGTGCGCCGCCTGCCGAGCGATGTCATGGTTGGATCGATCCGACGCCTTGACCGCCACCGCGAGGAACTGCTGCTTGATGACGGGCTCGATAATGCGAGCCAGAAATTCCAGCTCGCGCTTCAGCTTGCCTATCTCGAAATGCGCAAGGAAATCGATGGCCTGTTACAGTCGACCAGCTTCTCATCCGAGACGACCGAGCGGCTCACCCGGCGCGCGCTTGCCAATTATGCCGCCGCTGCGCTGCTCATGCCGTATAGCGCCTTCGCCAAGGCGGTGGAGGCGCGCAAATATGACGTGGAGTCCCTCGCCCGCCAATTCGGCACCAGCTTCGAACAAACCGCGCACCGCCTCACCACGCTGCAAAAACCCGGGCACGAGCGCGTCCCGTTCTTCTTCATCCGCGTCGACCCGGCAGGCAATGTGTCGAAGCGGCTGGATGGCGCAGGCTTTCCCTTTGCCCGCCATGGCGGCGGTTGCCCTTTGTGGTCGGTGCATCAGGTATTTCGGACACCGCACCAGATCGTGACCCAATGGTTGGAACTGCCGGATGGCCAGCGCTTCTTCTCGATTGCGCGGACAGTGACGGCAGGCGGTGGCGCGTTCGGCGCACTGCGGGTAGAGCGCGCGGTGGCGCTGGGCTGTTCGGCCGAACATGCGGGCAAGCTGATCTATACCCTGAACCGCCCCGATTTGAGCCCGGACACGGCCACGCCGATCGGCGTCACCTGCCGCTTATGCTATCGCACGGCATGCACCGCACGATCCGAACCGCCGATTGGGCGTCAAATTCTGCCCGATGATTATCGCCGCACCACCGCACCCTTTGGCTTTTCCGACAGTTGAGGGGCAGGCCCATAAAACCCCCAAAATGAGCGATTATTTATTCCATTACGGATATATCCATCGGCCACTGCACCCCCTTTTTCCCCGCATTTTGTGGGAAAATTGGCACATTTTCACCGAAATGAAGCAACCGAGGCGCACAGGGCTGTTGAGCATTGGTTAAAATCATGTCAATGAATGGTTAACGTCATCGAAAGGCCGTGCGTCGTGAACAAATATCGAAGGGGCGAAGAGTTCACGCGCGACCTCGACATCACTGTCAAACAGACAGCGTTAGTCGCGGCTAAGAAGCGGCTGAGCATCAGTGCAGATTTATTTGAACTCGACGAAATTGATGTTCTCTATGACGAAGATGAAGCCACGCTCTGGAGCTTCATGCGGCCGGCAGGTCGCCCCAGTTTTACACCTGCCTTACTCAGTGATTTCAGGCGCTGGCAGTCGGCCATCACCACCAGCTTCGGACCCGACAAGGCCGATCTGCGCTTTCTCGTTCTTGGCTCGCGCGTGCCGGGCGTATTTTGTTACGGCGGCGATCTGGAACTGTTTGTTTCGCTGATCCGCACCGGCAACCGCAAGGCGCTACTGGATTATGGCTGGGCCTGCGTGCGCATCCTGCACCGCAATATCAACGCGCTGGACCTGCCAATCGTGACCATCGGCTTGGCAGAGGGCGATGCGCTGGGCGGCGGGCTGGAGGCCTTGCTCTCCTTTGACGTCATCATTGCCGAACGCGGCGCATCATTCGGCTTGCCAGAGGCGATGTTCGGCCTGTTTCCGGGCATGGGGGCGCATAGCCTGCTGCTGCGCCGCATCGGCCGCGCCCGGGCGGAAGAGATGATCTTGAGCGGCAACACCTATTCCGCCGAAAAGCTGCACGAATGGGGATTGGTGAGCGTGCTTGCTGAAGCCGGTCAGGGCAAGGACGCGGCCCGCGACTATATCCGCAAAAATAGTCGCCGCTTTGCCGGGCATAGCGGTGCCTTTCGTGCGATGCGCAGCGTCAACCCGGTCGGGCTGGATGAACTGGAAAAGATCGTCGAATTCTGGGCAGATTCCGCGCTGCGATTGCGCGAACAGGATCTCAAGATGATGCTGCGGCTCGCCGGTGCGCAATCGCGCCGCAATGATGCGGAGCGGCTGGCCGGTCAGGCCGCCTGAGCAATCCGCCCACCCAGCGCCAATAGCGCATCGACCTTTGCACTCGGCATGGCCGCGCCGAAGAGATAGCCCTGCCCCTGCCGACAGCCGACCGCAAGCACGGATGCCGCCTGCTCTTCGGTTTCGATCCCTTCCGCGACAATGTTCATATCAAGCGTATTGGCCAGTTCGGCCACGGCCTTGATGATCGCATCCGACTTTTTGCCCGCAAGCGCGCCGCTGACAAATGAACTGTCGACCTTGATCTTGCTGAAATTATACTGGTGCAAATAGGACAGCGACGAATAGCCGGTGCCGAAATCATCCAGCGCCATCTTGATCCCGACCTCGTCAATCGCGGCCACGAAATCCTTCACCTGCGGATTGGTATCCAGCAGCGCGGTCTCGGTAATTTCAAGTTCGAGCCGATGCGGCGCGAGACCCGATGCCTGCAACGCATTGAGAATACCGAGTGACGCCCCCGGTGCCTGCATCTGCACCGGCGAAATATTGACACAGACACCGATATGTTCCGGCCATTGGCTGGCAGTCCGACAGGCTTCGGCGGCAATCCAATTGCCCAGGGTGATGATCAGCCCGGTTTCCTCGGCAATTGCGATGAATTCCGATGGGCGCAGCGGCCCACGCGTCGGGTGATTCCACCGGATCAGGGCCTCAAAGGCCACGATGCTGCGGGTCTCGACTTCGACGATGGGCTGATAGTGCAGCTCCAGTTCGTTCAACTCAATCGCGGCGCGCAGTTCGACTTCCAGTTCCTTACGGCGGATCAACGCGCGGTTCATCGAAAAGTCGAACAGGCTTGAACGGTCGCGCCCAGCGGCCTTGCTACCATAAAGCGCGATGTCCGCATTGCGCATGATGATATCTGGCTCGGTCCCATGAAATGGGGCAACCGCCACGCCAATCGACCCCGACACGTTGATGATATGGCCATCGATCCGGGTCGGCATCCGCACCACTTCCAACAGGCGCTGGGCCATGTCCTCGGCCTCGGCAATGCTCATGTCGGGGCAGATGATGATGAACTCGTCACCGCCAAAACGCGCGGCCGCACCTGCATCACCAAGCACCGCACGGATCTTGTCCGCCACGCGGATCAGCAACTGGTCGCCAATCGGATGGCCAAGCGAGTCATTGACCTCCTTGAACCGGTCGATGTCGAGCCACAGCAAGGCGACCGGCTGATCACCGCGATTGGCGAAGATATTCTCGACATGCACATTCAGGCCATAACGATTGATGAAGCCGGTGAGGTCATCCGTCAGCGCCAGAATTTCCATGCGATCAGCAAGGTCGCTTTTTTCCTGTGCCATCGAAAAGGAACGGCGCACGACTTCATAGGTCTTTTGCGTAATGCCGATCATCGCCCCGATGAACATCATGATCGTCGCGGCCAGAATAAGATAAGTGATGGAGGCCACCATCAGCAACGCGACCGTCACCGGCACCGTCACCAGCAGGAACTGGCCGATAGCGATGATTGGACGACCGGCGTTCCGGCTGGAGATGCCACCAGCATAGCCCACCGCATTGGCGACCGCGAGCGTATGCAGCATCGCATCATGGCTGTGCAGCACCGTCGCCCCGCACAGGACGCCAAGAGTGAAGGAGTAGCTCCAGGCCCCAATTTCGTAGAGCCGTTCCCAATAAATATGTTGATGGCCGCGTCCACGGCGGATCTGTCTGGCAAAGACGCAGGTCGTCCAAATCCGGATGATCGCCACCAACGAAAGCACCGCTGCGGCCTTGGCCACAGTCGCATTGCCCGACGCCCAAGCCAGATAAATGCCGGTCAACATACCGCAGACCGCGCCGATAATCAGCGTGGAGGGTGAACCGAACAGCGATTCCACGAGTGCCGAGCGCACACGCTCGTCCAGTTGGACCACCTCGCCTTTGCGGCGTTCAGCAATGCGGAGAAATTTGTTCAAGCCCTTGTCTCATCCGATCACGGCCCGCATCAGCGCAGCCTTGCCTTCGTCACGCCTCCTGAACTCTTACGCAAACTGATACTTTTTCGGCGTTAATCCCGCTGGTTAATGGGACGTTTCGACATGTTGCCGATCAAGAAGCCGCAACATTTCCAACCACCAGCGATAGGTCGCCATGTCGTCTTGAAAAAAGGCCCGCCGAGCGCAGGCCTTAGCATGATCACGCACCCGTTCGCCATAGACCTCACCAAGGATCAGGCCATGGCCGACAGGCGTCTCTTCCCCTTCACGGGCATTGTCATTGGCAGGAGCCGGACGCAACACATGGCGCAGCCGAGCGCCGAGCGCGCCGTCAAGTTGCTGGATCGCCAATGAAAATCGCATCTTCACCTCCGTGACGGGTGACACCAGCTACAACCAAAATGGTCGACCGGCTCCCGACAGATGGCCAATATGCAAGGCAAAGCGCTAAGATCAGGTTAATAACCATTTAGGGAATTTCTTGGGTCAGTCTCATCTACCGGGCGGCGGTAAAATGCGCCTTCCCCTGACCAGGCCGGCTGGCGACACGATCAGGGGAAGGTGCGGCGACCCGAAGCAGGATAAACCAGCACGCCCCACTGTTGAAGGTAACGTGCCTGCTCACGGAATTCCGCATGGGGAAAAGCCCCAAAATTCGAGAAGCTTTCAAGCTCAATCTTGTTATATTAGATATTTATAAACTAATCGGACGTCAACCGAAAACGCTTAGATCGCGCCCGCCAGCACGGCCTGTTCCCAAGCAATCCGCGCCAGTTCCGGAAAGACCTTGGCGCGCTCCTGCGCCTGAGCCGATGCAGCGGTTCCCCGGATCGCGCGCCCCTTAATGCCATGGAAAATCGCCGCCATGCGGAAGAAGTTGAACGCGATGTAGAAATCATAGCCCGGCATTCCATCACGGCCCGTGCGGCGGCAATAAGCCGCAAGATAATCCTGCTCGCTTGGGATATTGAGCGCGGCCAGATCCGCGCCATAAAGGCCCGCCACGATATGCGGCGGCATGCGGTACATCATCGCGTGATAGGCAAAATCCGCCCCCGGATGGCCCAAGGTCGACAATTCCCAGTCCAACACCGCCAGCACTTTCGGCTCGGTCGGGTGGAAGATCATGTTGTCGCAACGGAAATCGCCATGAATAACCGTCGTCTGGTCGTCATCCGCCGGGATGGCGGTCGGCAACCATGCGATCAGCCGATCCATGTGGGGATCACGCCCCGCATCCGGATCTTCGAGATATTGCTTGGTCCAGCGGCCGATCTGGCGTTCGAAATAATTGCCCGGACGGCCATAATCGGCCAGCCCCACCGCCGCATAATCAACGCTATGGAGTTGCGCGAGTGTGGCATTCATCGCGTCGAAATAGACTGGGCGCTCTTCGCGGCTGATATCGGGGAGGGTCGCGTCCCAGAAAATGCGGCCTTCCACCATGTCCATCACATAGAACCAAGTGCCAATCACGCTTTCGTCGGTGCACAGCCCGTGGACATGGGCAACGGGGAAGCCGACGCTGCCCAGCGCCGAAAGCACCTTGGCCTCACGCTCGACGGCATGCGCTCCCTTGAGAATCTGCCCCGGTGGCTTGCGCCGTAGCACATAGGCGTGCTGCGGCGTCACCAGCTTATAGGTCGGGTTAGACTGCCCGCCCTTGAACTGTTCCACCGTCATCGGGCCTTGAAAGCCCGTGACATGCGCTTCCATCCAGCCGGTCAGCGCGGCGACATCAAAGGCAAAGCCTTCACGCACCGCCGTGGTACCCGCATTTTCCGAGGCACCGACAGCACTCATGCCGGCTGCGCCTGCTTGACTTCGCGCTTGATCCTCTTCGCGAGTGACCATTTATGCACTTCGGTCGGACCGTCATAAATGCGGAACGCGCGCACTTCGCGGAATACCTGCTCGACGATCGTATCCTGCGTCACACCGGTGCCGCCCATGACCTGCACACACTTGTCAGCGATGCGCATCAACGCTTCCGACACGGCGACCTTGGCCATCGAGCTTTCCGAGGTGCCAAGCGATCCGCTATCCAGCACGCCCGCGCACCAATCGATCATTAGTTCCGACTGTTTAATATCGATCATATTTTCGGCGAGCATGAAGCCCACGCCTTCGTGATCGATCAACTGCTTGCCGAACGCCATGCGCTTATAGGCATATTCGCTCGCAATTTCCTGCGCCCGGATGCACGCGCCAAGCCAGCGCATGCAGTGCGACAGACGCGCCGGCGACAGGCGGATCTGCGCATATTTGAAGCCCTCACCCGATGCGCCGAGCATCTGGTCAGCCGAGACGCGCAGATTCTCGATCTTCACCACGGCATGGCCACCGGGCATCGAGCTATCAATAGTATCAAGCACGCGCTCAATCGTGATGGCGGGGTCGGGCAGTTCAACAAGGAACATGCACGCGCCATCTTCCGACTTGGCCATGACGATCCCGACCTTGGACCCTTCCGCGCCGGTGATGAACGCCTTGCGGCCATTGATCACCCAATGATTGCCGTCGAGCTTACAGGTCGTCTGCATCATCATCGGGTCCGAGCCCGCGCCATTATCCGACGCCGGTTCCGTCATGAAGAAAGCCGAACGCGCTTCACCCGAGACCAGCGGCTTGAGAAAGCGTTCCTTCTGCTCCGCACTGGCGACATGGCCGATGAGGTACATATTGCCCTCATCCGGGGCCATGGTGTTGCAGGCGAGCGGGCCGAGCGGCGACAGGCCCGAGCGGATCAGCACCACGGCCGTCTCACGCTGGGTCAGGTGGCTGCCATCGGGCAGAACGTGCGGTGTCAGCACGCCTGCCGCGCGGGCCTTGGCGCGCATTTCCATGACGAGATCGTCCGACGGACCATGGAAACCGCAACGCGGGTCCTTTTCATAGGGAATCACCACGTCCCGGACGAAGCGTTCGACGCGATCGGCCAGTTCCATTGCGCGTTGCGTTACCATTATCGTATCTCCAGTCGCTTGAAATTCGTCATCACCAAATACGCAGGCCCGCTCGTCATCAGCTTGCACGTCCGACGCGGATGGCCGTTTCTCCTCCAGTGATTACCGCCATGGGCGTTATTCCCCATGTCACGAAAACCTGTCAGCGTGTCTATGCCCCCGCCCATGCTAGTTAGGGGAGCTAGCCATAGCACTAGGTGCGTGTTTGCACAGCAAAAGGAAGTGTCGCCCCATCTTCAACGGAGAGACCCATATGACACCTGAACAAATTGCGAAGCTCGTCGACGATATGTACGCCATGACCTCGGTGGGCGATTTCGACGGCGCGGAAGCCTATCTCGCCGATGACCTGATCATCACCGAAGCCAATGGCCTGCCGATGGAAGGCGTGTATCGCGGCAAGGGCGCACTGCGCGCCCTTTACGGCAAGGTCATGGGCATGATGGACGTGGCTGGGCTGGAACGCGTCGCGCTCACGGTTGGCGGCGATTATGCGATTTGCGTTGTACGCTTCCAATTCGTCGACCCGACCATTGAAGGCGCGGAACTCTGCGAACTCTTCCGCTTCAACGCAGAAGGCAAGGTCGCCGAGATCAAGCCCTATTATTTCGACCCGGCCCCGATGATTGCGGCCGCCAAGGCGAAGGCAGCCACCACCGCCTGAAGGTGATCGCCCGCCCCTGTCGTGTGCAGGGGCGATAGCGGCCATGAAAAAGGCCACCCCGAACCAATCGGGGTGGCCTTTTTATTACCCTTGCGGACCAGATCAGCCGAACAGCGCTTCCGGTTCTTCCAGCAGGCCCTTGAGGGTCGCCATGAACTTAGCACCCGCCGCGCCATCAATGGCGCGATGGTCGCACGACAGCGAGAAGGCCATGCGGCTTTCGAAGAAGATGTCACCACCCTCGCCTTCAGCCGCCACCCGGCTGATCCCGCTCACGGCCAGGATCGCCCCCTGCGGCGGATTGATGATCGCATCGAACTGATCGATACCGAACATGCCGAGGTTGGAAATCGAGAACGTCCCGCCATCCATATCGGCAAAGCCCAGCTTGCCCGCTTCCGCCTTGGCGATCAGCGCCTTGGTCGCGGCCGCGATCTGATCGACCCGCATCGTATCGGCAGCCCGCACGATCGGCGTCACCAGCCCCTTCGGCGAGGCAACGGCCACCGAAATATCAGCATGCGGGAAACGGTGGATCGTATCGCCATGCACCTGGATGTTGACATCCGGGTGACGGGTCAGCGCCACCGCAACCGCACGCACGATATAGTCGTTGATCGAGGCCTTGGTCCCAAGCACGACATTCGCCGTCTTGCGCAGGGCCAGCAGTTCATCGACCCGCGCATTCATGCGCAGGTAGAAGTGCGGGATGGTCTGCTTGGCTTCGGTCAGACGACGGGCAACGACCTTGCGGATCTTGTCCATCGGCTCGATTGACGGCGTATTGTCGACCGGACCGGCAGGCGCAACCGCCAATGCCGCTGGCGTTGCCGGGCGAGCGAGTGCGAGTACGTCCGCCTTGGAAATACGGCCGCGCGGGCCGCTTCCCTTGACGGCAGCAAGGTCAACACCATGGATCACCGCCAGACGCTTGGCCAGCGGCGAGGCGTAGAAGGCGTCGAGATTGACCGGCAGTTCCGCCACACCCAGGAGCGTCGGCGCCGCCGCAGCACGGCTTGCCTGATCGACATCCTGATAGGTGATACGACCACCACGACCCGAACCGACAATATTGGTCAGGTCAACCGCACGCTGTTCCGCCAGCTTCAACGCTTCCGGGCTGATTGGCCGATTGGTCTCGATCTTGATCGGCTTGGGCGCTGGTGCAGGCTCGGGCGTTGCGGTCGGAGCCGCCGCTGCGGCTTTAGCTGGGGCAGCATCATCCGACGACCGGGCAGCAACACTGGTGTCCGCTGCCTTGAAGTTGGCGATGAAGCCGTCGATCTCCGCCGCAGGCGTCCCAGCATCAGCGAAAACAGCAAGCAACACGCCCACCGCTTCCGGTCCGCCACCAGCCGGGATGATGATGCGGTGCGCGACCGCATCATATTCCGCTTCAACCTCGTTGGTGATCTTGTCGGTCTCGATCAGGCACAGAATTTGACCGCGCTTGAAGGCATCGCCTTCCTTCACCATCCATTCCGCAACAGTGCCCTCGGTCATTTCAATGCCCCATTTGGGCATTGTGAACGGGCGAATATTAGCCATCGTCCGTGTCCTTAATTAACGCCAGGCCAGGATCTTGCGGACAGCCGCCTCGATCTTGTCCGTGGACGGGAGATAGGCGCTTTCCAGTTCACGCGCGAACGGAACCGGCGTGTGCGGCGGCGTCACCATGGCGGGCGGTGCCTTGAGGCTGGAAAATGCCTTTTCGGAAACCAGCGAAATGATGTCGGTCGCGAGCGAGCAACGCGGCACGCTTTCATCCACCACGATCAGGCGACCGGTCACTTCCACCGAATCGAGGATCGCTTCTTCGTCCAGCGGGCTGGTCGTGCGCAGATCGATCACGTCGCAACCAATGCCTTCCGCCGCGAGCTTATCCGCAACGCGTTCGCAGAAGCCGACCATAAGGCCGCAGGTCACGATGGTCACGTCCTGACCAGCACGCGACAAACGGGCGTGACCGAACGGGATGGTATAATCGCCATCCGGCACTTCGCCCTTGGCCCCGTAAAGCGCCTTATGCTCAAGGAACATCACGGGATCATCATCACGGATCGCGGTGCGGAGCAGGCCGACCACATCTGCCGGGGTCGACGGGATCACGACCTTCAGGCCCGGCATGCTGGTCAGCAGCGAATGCACCGACTGCGAATGCTGCGGCGCGGCGTTGAAACCGGCACCATAGGCCATGCGAACCACCGCCGGGCATTTGCTCTTGCCGCCGAACATATAGCGGAACTTGCCCATCTGGTTCCAGATCTGGTCAAGGCTCACGCCGATGAAGTCGGCAAACATCAGTTCGGCAATCGGGCGCTTGCCCGACAGCGCCAAGCCATTGGCCGCGCCGATGATGGCGCTTTCCGAAATCGGGGTGTCGATCACGCGGCCACCACCGAACTTATCGAACAGGCCGGTCGAGGTGCTCCAAATGCCGCCGATGGCTTCCGGGCCGCCTGCGGTGCCCATGCCGCCGACGATGTCTTCGCCGAGCATCACCACATTTTCATCGCGCTCCATTTCCTCGAAAATGGTCCGGAGCACTGCTTCACGATACATCATTCTTGCCATGTCAGTTCTCCCCCCAATCAGTACGAAATATAGACGTCGGTCAGGACATCTTCGGCCGTCGGACGGGCCGCCGCACGGGCTCCCTCAACGGACGCTTCGATCAGGGACATCACCTCGGCATCAACCGCATCAAGATCGGCACCGTCAAGCAGCTTCGCCTGCGTCACCTTTTCGCGGAAAATCTTCAGGCAATCGCGCTGTTCACGAATCCGGTCGAGTTCACCCTCGCCGCGATAACGTTGGGGATCGCCCTCAAAGTGACCGAAGAAGCGCTCGGTATCGAATTCGACAGCCGCTGGGCCGTTACCGGCGCGGACATAGTCGAGCACTTCGCGCATGGTTTCATAGACCGAGAAAAAGTCGACGCCGTTGCCGCGCCATACCTTCATGCCAAACGCTTCGGCGCGGCTGGCAATGTCGCCACTGGTGCCCACCGCATAATCGACACCGGTATGTTCCGAATAATGGTTATTCTCGAACACGAAGATCGCCGGGACCTTGGTCACCACGGCCATGTTCATCGCTTCGAAGGTCGTGCCCTGGTTGCAAGCGCCATCGCCCGAAAAGGCAATCGACACCTTGCCCTGACCGTCCATCTTGGCGGCCATCGCCGCACCAACGGCAATCGGCGCACCGCCGCCGACAATGCCGTTCGCGCCGAGCATGCCCTGATCGATGTCCGCAATGTGCATCGAACCGCCCTTGCCCTTGCAAGTGCCTTCCGCGCTGCCCCAGATTTCCTTCATCATCGTCGGGACGTCGCAGCCCTTGGCGATGCAATGGCCGTGACCGCGATGGGTCGAGATAATCTTGTCGACATTGTCGAGATGCTCACACACGCCGACCGCGACCGCTTCCTGACCGCAGTACAGGTGGGTAAAGCCCGCGATTTCGCCGGTCATGATTTCGGTATGCAGCCGCTCTTCAAATTCCCGTATCACCTTCATCTGGCGATAAGAGCGCAGCAGCGCGTCTCGGCTCAATTGCATGCGTTCAATCCTCTTCCTTCAGGGCTCAAAGGCCTAATACTGTTTTCGCAATGATACTGGCCTGCACCTCGTTGGTGCCACCAAATATCGTCCATGCCCGGCTGTTCAGATAGCGCGGTGTGACCATCTGTGCATCCTTCGAATGAATCGCCGGTTCAGGGGCATTGTCGCCATATAGCGGGCGATTGGTGTCAAGTTGCAAGCCCGCATCACCATAAAGATCGATCCCGAGCAGATCGACATCCTGCCGCAGCGACGACGCAAGGAACTTGATCAGCGATGTCTGCGGTCCCGGCGGACGCCCCTTGGCAATATCCGCAAGGATGCGTAGCTCCATGATTTCCAAGGCTTGGCACGAAAGCCGGACCTTGGCGAGACGACGCTTCCACGCCGCACCGTCGCCCAGCTTGCCGCCTTGGCCATCCGGTTCATTTGCGGCCAACTTCTCGATCTGATCAAGATCGGCGAGCAGGCGCGGCGCGAGGCACGAGCCACCGCGTTCATTTTCCAGCAGGAACTTCGCAATCTTCCAGCCATCGCCTTCATTGCCGACCAGATCCGATGCACGCGCCACGGCGTTATCGAAAAAGACCTGATTGACCTCATGGTCACCCGCCAGCGTCAGAATCGGGCGGACAGTGATGCCCGGCTGATCCATATCGACAAGGAGGAAACTGATGCCCGCCTGCGGACGTCCTTCGGCGCCGGTGCGAACCAGACAGAAGATGCGGTTCGCATGATGCGCATGGGTGGTCCAGATTTTGGACCCGTTGATGATATATTTGTCGCCTTCGCGCACCGCACGACACTGGAGCGAGGCAAGGTCAGACCCTGAGCCCGGCTCGGAGAAACCCTGACACCAATAATCCTCACCACTCAAGACGCGCGGCAGATAATAATCCTTCTGCTCCTGCGTCCCAAAGGCATAGATCACCGGCGCAAGCAGCTTCAAGCTGAGCACGGTCAGCGTCGGCGCACCAGCCAGTGCGCATTCCTTCTCGAAGATATAGCGCTGCACCGGGGTAAAGCCCGGCCCGCCATGTTCCTTCGGCCATTGGTAGGAGAGCCAGCCCTTTTTGTTCAGCACCGCATTCCACGCCTGCCCGATATCCGGCTCCACGAACACCGACGGCGAAGCGATTGCTCCCTCGCGCAGTTCTTCGGTCAGGCTCTCGGCAAGAAAGGCCCGCACTTCATCACGAAAGGCCAATTCTTCAGGGGAAAAATCAAGATCCATCAGCGTTCCAATATCGTAACCGCCGACACGCCGGGCGCGCCATATACATGGCTATAGGCAGTCTTCGGGTTGTTCGGGACCTGCCGACCGCCGCCATCGCCACGGAGCTGGACCACATTTTCATAAACTTGGCGCAGACCGGACGCGCCGATCGGCTCACCACAGGCAAGACAGCCGCCATCGGTATTCACCGGCAACTTGCCGCCGATTTCAGTCAGCCCCTCGGCCAGCCAACGTTCCTGATCGCCATCTTTGCAGAAGCCATTTTCGGCCATGTGCATGATTTCGGCACCGGCCTCGGTGTCCTGCAACTGCGCGACCGAAATATCCTCCGGCCCGATACCCGACAGGCGGAACGCATCGCGCGACGCGATATTGGTGGCCGAACCGCCGCGTTCGATATCCACCGACGGGGCAAACACCTCGAACGAACCCGGCGGGCGGGTGCGCATCGTCGCAGCCTTCAGCCGGACCAGTGGCTTACCCAGTTCGCGCGCTTTCTTCTCGCTGGCGAGCAGCAGCGCCACGCCGCCTTCTGCCGGCGAGCAGAACATATATTTGGTGTAAGGATCGCTCACCAGCGGCGCGTTCAGGATCGTGTCGATATCGACCGGCTCCCGCCGCCAAGCATGGGGCGCGTGAACCGCATTGCGAAACGCCTTTTCCGCGACCCGGCCTAGCGTGGTCTGCGAAATGCCGTTCAGATGCATATAGCGCATGATCTTGTTCGCAAAAAACTGCGTGGTGATCATATAGCCCGCCTCGCCATACCATTCCGGCAGATTATATTCGGCAGGCATGGCGTTGAACGCGCCGCGCGGATGCTTGTCGAAGCCAACCGCCAGGCCGAGTTCGAATTCGCCCGACTTGATCGCCATCTGTGCCGAGAACAGCGCCGAGCCGCCCGCAGCGCAACCATTGCGCACGTTGATGAATTGCATGCCCGTCAATCCAAGGCGATCCACCATCGTATCCGGATTGCCGGCAGCGTCCGACGCGCCATAAGCGAATTGCAGGTCTTCCCATTCGACACCGGCATCTTTCATCGCCTCACGGACGGCAAAGACGCCCTGATCAAGGCCAGACACGCCATCGGTGCGACCGAAGGGATGAATGCCGACGCCGACAATGCACACATCGCTCATTGCTTGTCTCCAATCGGCTGGAACGCATAAATCATCACCGAGTCCGGCTTGGCCGGATCCAGCGGCATAAAGGTGAGTTCGACGGGCATACCAATGCGGATGGCGTCGAATTCAACATTGGTCAGTCGCCCCTCGACAATCACCTCACCGGGCAGTTCGATATAGGCGACGGGCCATGGGCGGAAATCATCCGGCCCAGCATAAGGCGGGCTTTTCGGGCGATAACGCTGGATCGTATACGACCAGATCGTGCCCTGACGACCGAGCGGATAAGGCTCATAGTCCTTGCCCGACGGGCACGGGAAGACGATGCGCCCCGTTTCGCGGTTGCGCCCCCCCACCAATCGCGGCGAGGTCTCGTCGGTGAAAAGTCCTTCGGCAATGGGCCGCATGATCGCCTTACTCCTGATTCCTTAACTCGCACTAAAGCCTGAAAAACAGCCAGTCCGAGACTCCTAAAAACGCTAGGGTTAATCTTTAGGCTAGCTTATCGGGCCGGATGGCCCTGCCCTCAACCGATCAACTGGTTGAGCGAAATATATCCAAGCTGGGCCGCCTTAAAGACGGTCTGGCTCCGGTTGACGGCATCAAGCTTGATCGACGCATTATGAATATGAAAGCGCACCGTGGCCCGGCTACGGCTCATAATCATGCTGATTTCGAGGTCCGTCTTGCCGATGGCCGCCCAACGCAGGCATTCCACCTCACGCTTCGACAGGCGCGAACCCGGCGGCAGTCGCTGAATTTCGCTTGTGGCATGGACATAGCTCTCGATGAACGTGCGCGCGTAAATGCCAAGTGCATCGCCCAGATGCTCAAACTCGGCCGAAAGATCAGACATGCCGCGATCAATCGGGTTGAAGGTCGCCACCCCGATCTGGCCAAACGGCAGATGGACCGGCACCACCAACGCGCCACGCGTCATCGCCCGCTGTTCGAAATTGGTCAGTTCAATCGCCTTGAGATAGGGATTGGGCGACCGGGTATGAAAGCCCTGCGCATTGACCCAGAATGGCTCGCTCTCGAACCGGCAAGCAGCGGTGATCGGGGAATCAAGCGCAATCCGCGAATTGCGCCACCACGCCTTCTCATCATCCGGCCAGCCAAACACATCACGCGCCAGCACCACGCCATTCTCATCGACCGGCGTCCGCTTGTCGGCGATGTCATGGGCCATCGCGATGCGCATCTGCGCAAGATCCATGGAAATCTGATGCAGCGCTTCGGCCGCGCGCCGCACGTCCTGCGGCCCCGTTATCCTGACGGCTTCCATATATTCCTGTAACAGGATCGGCTTTTCAGGTTTTTCCATCCGGCCCTCTCTAGCCCTTGCCAACCGCCATTTCTACCTGCCATTCAAGCTGCCTAGCCTTTTGGGGAGCGGCGTTTCCGGGGACAGAAGCGTTAGACCCCAAATCAGCAGTGACTACAAGGTGGCGATGACCAGTGAACTTTGACCTGAGCGAAGATGAAGAGATGCTGAAGGCCGTGGCGGAGCGTTTCGTCACGGACCATTATGATCTGGATCGTCGGCGCGGATATCTGGCCCATGATCAGGGCTTTTCCCCGGAAAACTGGGCGCTGATGGCGGAACTCGGCCTGATCGCAGCCCCGATGTCGGAAGACAGCGGCGGGCTGGGCATCGGTTCGACCGGGTTGATGACGATTTTCGAAGCACTCGGCCGTGGCCTGGTGGTCGAACCCTTGGCTGAGTCGATTGTACTCGCTGCCGGGCTGTTCGAACGCACCGCCTCGGATGCCCTCAAGGCCGCATGGCTGGAATCGCTCGCCATGGGTGAACGTCGACTCGCCCTCGCCCATCGTGAGGCCGCTGCTCGTGACAACCCGCATTGGATCGAAACCCGCGCCCAGATCACTGGCGACAGCGCCACCCTCACCGGCGAAAAATCGCTGGTGATCGCGCCCATGGGTGCTGCTGCCTTCATCGTTTCCGCCCGCACCTCGGGCCATAGCGGCGACGCGCAGGGCATCGCCCTGTTCCTGGTCGCAGCCGACGCCCCCGGCCTCCATATCAAGCCGTGGCGGCTGGTCGACGGCAGCGTTGGCGGCACCGTCACCTTCGCCAACACCCCGGCCACCCCGCTCGGCGGCGGCGCGGAAGAGCTCGACAACGCCCAGACCCGCGCCTCGCTGGTGCGGAGTGCCGAAGCACTGGGCATCATGCAGCGACTGTTTGACGAGACGCTGGAATATCTCCGCACCCGCAAGCAGTTCGGCGCGCCGCTCGCCAGCTTTCAGGCGTTGCAGCACCGCATGGTCGATCAATATTCGGCACTCGAACAGGCCCGCTCGCTGCTCTATATCGCGGCGATGGCCGACGGCGCAGACAAGACCGCATGGCGCAAGGCTGTGGACGGCGCCCGCGCCTATATCGCCGAAGCCTCAATCGACCTCGGCCATGAGGCGATCCAGCTCCACGGCGGCATGGGCGTGACTGACGAACTGATCATCGGCCATGGCCATAAGCGCCTGTTGATGCTGTCGCGCTGGCCAGAATCCCCCGAACGCACACTGGACCGCTACGCGGCCTGATCAGCAGCACCGGATTAAAAATAAAGAAGGGCGGCCTGAACGGGTCGCCCTTTTTCGTGCGCATCCATCGTTTATCCACAATGATTTGGTAGACCTTGGAAATAGCCCCCTTCGCCTCGCCTGCTTTACCGTTCGCCGCCCGATCCCCGCATCTAAATCGGTCGGCGTCGCTCGCTCGTTTTTTTTCGAAACCACGCACGCGGACCTGCCGTAGAAATGGAAAATCATGTGATGGAAACCAAGACATCTGACGCCAAGATCTCTATGGTCAGTCAAACCATCGATACGCCCTATTTCAACGTCCATACGGCCCAAATATCCAGCAATGGTGTCGATGTATTCCTGACATTATCCCGATTAGTACCCACTCTCGGTCAAGTAGAAGTTGTTGCGCAACCGGTCTGCATCCTGTCCCTCTCTCGCGGCACAGCCAAGGAGATTACCCTCGCATTGGGAAGCCTTTTGACCCAGCTTGATACAGAATTTGGCGCTATCGACACGCCCTACCTGAAAGAGCGGCGCGAAAAGGAGCGATGACGCACCCAGAAAATGATGACACCGACACGGCTTATCGGATCATCGAAACCACGGCCATTGACCAAGTGACGCATGTTCGCCTCTATGAAGAAACATGGAGTCATATCGCCGCGCAACACCCCGAATTTTCTAATCGACTTCCAAGCCTGGAACATGCCGTGATCGATACGATCAGGAACCCAACTGAGGTATACCGCAGCCGGACAGATACCGTATCCGGCTATGTATTTCGGAGTTCCAACAACCTGAAAGCAAACCGAGCGATGGCCGTCCCTATCCGGGTGGTGGGTGAAGGCACCTCGGCCCGGGTCACTACGGCAATGTTTCGTGGTGAAGTGAAAGGCGAATTGCTTTATGAGGGCACCGATGAACAAGGTTGACGCCCTTCGCCTTCGGTATGATCGCGGTTCAGACGTGCTTTACGTCTCAACCGGACAGAATGGTGCTGCCTATGGTGAAGAGGGTGAAGCGCCCGGCCTTGTGTGGCGTTATCGCGATGATGATGATGCGTTGGTCGGTGTGACGGTCATGGATTTCCAGACATATTGGAAACCACGATATGCTGAGCTGGTAGATGAATTTTCGACCCATTTCGGCATGCCTCAGGCCCATATCGAAAACGCCCTTGAGGCTGCGAAGCTCTAAGCATCGGCGACAATGGCTGCGCTGGCCCGCGTCATCCCGACCTGATCCGGCCACAAAAAAGGCGGAGGTGTCCCCCCGCCCTTTTCTTTCAGCTTGAATGCCGGTCGGCTTATTTGCCTTCCTTGATCCAATCCAGCCCACGCCGGAGCAGGTCGTAGAATACCGGCAGGTCCCATGCGCAACGGTCGACGCTGGGCCACCATTCCGCCATCGGTTGCAGGTCATAATGACCGCGGCAATGGCCGAGCGTC
Source organism: uncultured Sphingomonadales bacterium (assembly GCA_903821605.1). Taxonomy (GTDB): domain Bacteria; phylum Pseudomonadota; class Alphaproteobacteria; order Sphingomonadales; family Sphingomonadaceae; genus Alteraquisediminimonas. Next base: position 27,095 of record CAIJLZ010000016.1, read on the forward strand.
AGGTAGAGCACCGCGCCCTTGCCGTGCTGCTTGATATAATAGACCGGCTGGGTGCCCAACGCGTCGTCGGCCTCGACAAAGCCGGTGCCCGGCACCGTGCACTCGGTTTCGAGCAAAACATGCAGGTCGCCATGGGTTTCGACATGGTAAAGCTCGTCCGTCGTTTCAAACGGCTCGACGCCCTTGACCAACGGATGCTCGGGATCGGCCACGGTCACGAGATAGGGGGCAATCGGCGGGTGCGAGATGAACTGCGAGCCGACCATGTCCATGAACAGGGGCGCCCAACGCGGGGCATCCCACAGGCCATTGCTGAGCAGGCGTAGCACCGAATTGGTGCCGTGCAGCGCATACCAGCGACCGCCCTTTTCCAGCCACTTCTTCAACGCTTCCTGCGCCGCCAGCGAAGGCGTTACGTCGCAGGTATAGGTGATGATGATGTCGGCTTCCTTGATCGCCTTGATGTTCTCGTAATCCTCGAACACGCGGGTGCGGACGCGCTGGTCCTCGGACAGCAGCTTGAGCAACTCCAGCCGGGCAAAGTCCATATCATGCCACACGCCGCCACAGATCAGGACGCAATTAACGCGCTTCGGCCGTTCTTCCTTACTCACTTCTTCCATCCCCCCAGTTCACCGGAAATATATTTGTCCATCGTCTGGTGAAACTGACGGATCCGGATTTCCTGATAATCGCCGAGATTGACCTCGCCGGTCTTCGAACAATGCAGACCATCCTGCACAAAGGGCAGATTGTCCATATCCTGTTCGAACACATCGCCCAGCACGCCAATTTCTTTACACGCGGTCCACGGCTCATCCTTGCCAAGCATACGCATCTGCGCGCCGCGCGGCATTGGATCGCCCTTGGCGACGCGGACGAGGACGCGGACTTCCATGATGCAGCTATCGGGTGTCGCGCCCGGCTTCCAGCGATAGACAATGTTCGGCATGAACCCGCCCCAAGGCGCGAAATGCGGGAACACATTATAGACCAGCCCATCGAGCAATTCAGCATCGGTGGCGTAATCAAGATCCTGCTTGGCCTGTTCCGAATAGGCCTTGCGCATGGTCGCACCGAGCGCCTCGCGGGCGGTCATGCCTTCCGGCACCTTGATGTTGAACGGATCCGCTGCCGATTCGCCGTCATAATTATCGGCCGAACGACCATTATATTTGACGAATTCGTCCACAATCCACTGCTGGGTCTTGCCTTCCGGGTTCACATGCGGCGACATCACCCCGAACGGCGTGTTGTTGACGTTGATATTATCGCCCCAGGTCCAATAAGCCCCGATGCAATCGCCGGTGAACGGCAGCAGTTGCGGATGGGTGACGATCGTATGCCAAGCCTCCATAAAGGCCTCCATGACGATCTTCCAATTGGCCGGCACTTCCTTGGCGACCCACAGGGCGGTGAAGCATTCTTCATGCTTCCAGCGCTTGAAATGCTCGGGCAGCGGGGCGAGATATTCCTCAAGGCTTGGTCCGCCCTTTTCTTCACGCAGGAAGATATAGCCACCCCAGCGGCCAACTTCGGCTTCCGGCAGGCCCAGCTTTTCCTCGTTCAGATGGCCGAAATCCCATTTGCAGGGCATATTGGCAAAGCTGCCATCTTTGTTCCACGCAAAGCCATGGAACGGGCAGACGAACTGGTCGGCGGTGCCGTCGACATCGCGCAGTTTGCGGCCACGGTGCAGGCAGACATTGTGCACGATCTTGACCGAACCATCGTCTTGACGTGACACGATGTAGGAACGGCCGGCATTCTCATAGACAATATAATCGCCCGGTTCCGGCAGATCCTCTTCGCGGGCAGCGAACTGCCAGACATAGGGCCACATCCGCTCACGTTCGAGCTTGGCGAATTCTTCGCTGGTGTAGCGGGTGGCGGCCAGCGGCGCGGAACCACGATAGGTGTAGCTTTCGGTACGCAGGAAGTCAGGCACAGGGCGCGAATCCTTGTCCATCAACTCAACCCAGCTAACTCCTTCCGAGCGATTGACGCCCCCAGATGACTTGGGGTCGATATCAGCCATTAAATCCTCCACCACTTGATACATTTCTGGATATGAATTGCAGATTGGCCCCACGTGCGGCCATAGTCACCTTACCGAAAGCATAGGTTATTTCCCACGCAAAATCGGCCAATCCAGCACAGGATTTCCAGCAAGGAGTTGATGCACGTGTCGAAAAGACTCGAAGGCAAGGTTGCCCTGATCACCGGTGGTACGTCCGGGATCGGCGCGGCCACCGTCCGCCGCCTCGTCGATGAGGGCGCCAAGGTCGCTTTCACCGGCTCGAATGCCGAAGCCGCCGCCAAATTATGCGCGGAAACCGGCGCTTCCTTCCACGCCGTCCGCGTTCAGGACGCCGACGCATGGCCGAAGCTGATGGAAGAGTTGCACACGCTCTATGGTCGGCTCGACATCGCCTTCGCCAACGCGGGGACCGAAGCCGGTGACGGCAGCATCGAGAATATCTCGATCGAAGGCTGGAACAACATCGTCGCGGTCAACCAGACCGGCGTGATGCTGACCGTCCAGCACGCGATGCGCGCGATGAAGGCCAATCCGGGTGGTTCGGGTGGCGCGATCATCGTCAACAGCTCGATGAACGCGCTGCGCGCCATGGGCAATTTCATGGCCTATTCGGTCACCAAGTCGGCCGTGATCGCGCTCACCAAATCGGCGGCGCTGCATTGCGCCCTGACCGGCACGAAGATCCGCGTCAACGCGATCCTGCCGGGCGTTGTCGAAACCGCGATGATCACCAATCTGATCGAGCATTCGGCTGATCCGGTCGCGACCCGCGCGGCCTATGAAAGCCTGTCGCCAATGAAGCGCATGGCCAAGGTCAACGAAATCACCGGCTTGGTCGCCTTCCTCTCATCCGATGAGGCCGCGTTCATCTCTGGCTCGGAATATGTCATCGATGGCGCCAGCACGGCCGGGATGCAGGGCGTATGAAGCGGCTTCAAGGACGCGTCGCCCTTGTCACGGGCGGCCTGCGCGGCATCGGCGGCGCAACCGTGGATCGGTTGTTGGATGAAGGCGCGGTGGTCATCATCGCCGATCTCAAGCCAGCAAGCGACGAGGTGGTGCAAGCCACGCTCCAGCGACTGGGTCAGGCGAGCAGCTATGTCCAGCTCAACGTCACCAGCGAAGCGGATTGGCAGTCGGCGGCGGAAACCGTGCGTCGCGATTTCGGTCGGCTCGACATTCTCGTCGGCAATGCCGGGATTGATGGCGTCGGCTCGGTCGACACCATGCCATATGAAACATGGAAGCGGGTGATGGCGGTCAATATCGACGGGCTGTTCCTCGGCACTAAATATTTCGCCCCGCTGATGACCGAAACCGGTGCGAAAACCCGTGGCGGCGCATCGATCATCAATATCAGCTCGATCATGGGCATGGTCGGCTGGGTCGATGCCTCGCCCTATAACGCGTCCAAGGGGGCAGCCCGGCTGTTCACCAAGGCGACCGCGCTGGAATTCGCGCGCAAGGGCATTCCGATCCGCGTCAATTCGGTCCATCCGGGCTTCATCCGCACGCCCTTGTTGCAAGAAGGCATGGACCGTGCGGCAGAAGATCCATCTGTCGGCGCCACCGCGCAGGACATGTTGGCCACGCTTGATCAGGGCACGCCGATCGGTCGCATTGGTGAGGCCTCGGAAATCGCGGCAGGCATTGCCTTCCTCGCCTCCGACGATGCGAGCTTCATGACCGGTTCGGAACTGGTGATCGATGGCGGCTGGACCGCGCAATAAGAACCTGCACGAAAGAGAATATATGACGATTTCCCTGCCCCATGTCGTCGCGCTGGTCACTGGCGCGGCGGGTGGCATCGGCCGCGAATTGTGCAAGGCCCTCAAGGCCGCAGGCGCAACCGTGGTGGCGACCGATCTTGCCGAGAACCCGGAAGGTCTGATCGCCGACGCCTATCTCCAGCACGATGTGACCGATGCCGCTGCTTGGGCGCGTGTCGCGGCGTATGTCAGCGAAAATTATGGTCGGCTCGACGCCTTGGTGAACAACGCCGGTTATTCGATCGTGGTGAAGTTCGAGGATTCGCCGCTCAGCGAATGGCAGCGGATCCAATCGATCAACGTCGATTCCATGGTGATCGGCATTCAGGCCATGTTGCCGCTGCTGAAACTCGGCGGCAAGGCGCGGAAAAGTGGCGCATCCATCGTCAACCTGTCGTCCGTCGGCGGCAAGTGCGGCGCGGCGTTCAACGCGGCTTATTGTACCAGCAAGGCAGCGGTGTTGATGCTGACCAAGTGCCTTGGCGCGGAATTTGCGGCACTCGGCTATAATATCCGCGTCAACTCGGTCCATCCGGGCGGGATTGATACGCCGATGCTGAACTCGATCATCGACCGCTATGTCGAACTTGGCGGGGTCGAAAGCCGGGAAAAAGCAATCGAACACCAAAACCGGATGCACCCGATTGGCCGCCTTGGCCGACCGGAGGAAATCAGCGGCGGCGTGGTCTATCTCTGCTCGGATGCCGCCAGCTTCCAAACATGCAGTGAATTGGTGATCGACGGTGGTTTCACCGCGATCTGATCCGCCAGTCAGATGACAAAAAAGAGGCGCGACCCACCGGGGTCGCGCCTCTTTTTATATCCGCAGGGCTGTCCCCTCCCCCTTTCGAGGCAGGGCCGTCCGCGATCAGCGACGACCTTCGAGATAGTCGTTGATCACCTCATGGAAGCGCCGCACGCGGGTTTCCTGATCGGCGAGATAGCAATCCTCGAATGCCATGGAACGCAGGCCGCGCTGCTGGGTTTCCGCCAACATTAGATCCTGCGTCAGGAAGTCGCCTTGGGCGATCTCCGTCTGATAGTCATCAAAGCCACCGGTCTGGTGCTCGGCCTCCTCATAGGGACGCAGACCATAAAGCGTACCGACCTCGGTCGCGCCCTCGATCTTGGGCACAAGATACCAATAATCGAAGGTCGACCAATTGGGATCTTCCGGGTCTGGTTCGGTGCGGAACACGTGCAGACCTTCCGGCGAGCCGGTCAGCGTCAGGTTCGGGAAGCAGGTATGATGGAACTGGTCGGTCAGTTCGTCATCGGTGAACTTCTCGAAATAGCCATAGCCACGCGACGGACCAAGCCGGCGGCGCGCTTCCTGCAACGCTTGGCGGCCTTGCTGGGCGCGGCCTTCGAAATCCGCCGGGTTGATGTCCCATTCCTTGAGCACTTCCGCCCAGAGCGGCTTGACCTGCTGGGCATCTTCCCACCGGCTCGACGGCTGGAGCTTCTCGACCATACGGTTGTGGCCGCTCGGGTACATTTCGAAGACCGTGGTCGAATAATGATCATCGATCATCGGCTGGAACTGGGGGTGGACCGACGGGATGTGATAGGCCTCGTTGAAATTGTCCGAGGCGAATTTCCAGTTGGTGTTGACGCGTAGCGTCCGCCACACAACGCGGGTATAATTTTCGAGGTCGCGATTGGCGAGCAACTGCGGGATCGGATCAAGATATTCGAGCAGCGGCACGGCATTCTTGTCGAACGACCAGAAGACGAAGCCGCCCCAGGTTTCGCACGGCAGTTCCTTGAGCCGCAGCTTGCCGCACGGATTGCCCTGCGAGAAATCTTCCGGATCCTGCACCCAATCGAGCGCGCCGTCGATGTTCCACTTCCAGCCGTGATAGGAACAGGTGAAATGCCCGTTGACGCCGCCTTCTTCCACCGTGACCAACTGGTTGCCGCGATGCATGCAGACGTTGAAGAAGGCACGGATCGAGCCATCCTGCTGCTTCACCATCACCACGGATTCATGGCGGAAATTATGGACGATGAAATCGCCGGCGTCTTCAAGCTGCGACACGCGCCCGCCGAGATGCCAGACGCGCTTCCACATATGCTCCCACTCACGGTCGGCGAATGCCTTGGAGGCATAACGCTCACCGTTGATGATGTCGCCGCGCGCCTTCGGCTTTTCAGCCTTGGACGAAAACGGATAGGTCTTGGCGTCTTCACGTGCCTCGATATTAGTGGCCATGGTCATCATTCCTAACGGGTTAACCGGCTCCTCCGCCCGGTCGGGGGGATCGTCTTTTGATTGTTGTTTGAAACTCAGCGCTCGCCGTGGATTTCGGCGAGCGAACCCGGCAGCGGCAACATCGAGAACATCGAATAACGCTGGCACTTCCAGCCCGCCGCCGTGCGGATCGCCTCAAACGTGTATTGCACGTTGACCGTCACCTCATTGCCATCCTTCGAATGGCCGATGCCGATGACATAGGCCGTCATCGCGCCGCTATTGCCATCGTAACGGATCGGGCGGAAATTGGTGATGTAATGGGCGTGATGCGTCATGTCCTTGAAGACGCTCTCATAAAATTTCCGCATCTCGCCATGGCCATTCATCAACGGCAGGCCGATGGCGGAAAAATCAAGCACCGCATCCTCGGTGAACAGCGCGAGCAGTTCATCAACATGTTCCAACCGATCGACCGCATAGCAATAAGCAATCATCAGATCCTGAAGGGCGGTGCGGTCTTCAAGCGGCATATTGATCACGTGATGTTCTTCCTTGGAATAGGGGCGCCAGCCGAAGCCAGCGCCCTGATGGGTCAGATCCGATCGTACACATAGTCGTCGAGCAATTCATGGAAGCGCTGGATGCGCTTTTCCTGATTGGTCAGGTGGCAACCCTTGAACCCGCGCGAATTCAGGCCCTGCTGCTGGGTGGTGCCGATGCTGAGATCCTGATCCGCAACGAAGCCCAGCGACTGACCGTCGCCATAGACCGAGTGGCGATGTTCCGCCCAGTCGAGCGGCACCTTGCCAATCGGGCCTTCCACTTCGGTCATGCCTTCGACGCGCGGCACGAGGATCCAATGTTGGAACACGCACTTTTCCGGATCGGTCGGGTGCGGTTCGGTGCGCAGGATCTGGCACTGTTCCGGCGACATGGTGAGGGTCAGGTTCGGGAAGAATGTGCAGTGGAAATAATCAACCAACTGCTGATCCGTCATATTCTCATAGTTTTTGTACCCACGGCCCGGACCAAGGCGACGCTTGGCCTCGATGATCGCCTGACGGACATCGCCGGTGCGGCCCTTATAATCAGCCGGATCCACGCCCCAGGCGCGGGCCACATCATCAAGCGGTGCCGGCACGTCGCCAGTCTGAAACGCTTCATTGCGAGTGGTGGCCTGATGGCCCTTCATCCACATCGAGTTATGACCCGACGGATACATTTCGAACAACGTATCCGGCAGGCCGTCATTGATGAAGGTTGCCAGTTCGGGGTGGATCGTCGGCAGGTGGTAGCTCTCGTTGAAATTATCGCGGATGATCTTCCAGTTGAACTCGCAATCCGCCGACATATAGACGACGCGCACCCAATCTTCGAGGCCATAGCCCTTGAGACGGTCGGCCAGCGGCTCCATCCACTCAATCAGCGGCTTGGCGTTTGGGTCCATGTTATAGAAGATGAACGGGCCCCAGGTTTCGCAACGGACTTCGCTCAGCTTGAGCTTGCCGCACGGATCACCATTCGGGAAATCATCCGGGTCTTGCGCCTTGACGAGCGTGCCATCGGTCGCGAACTGCCAATTGTGGTAAGCGCAGGTGATGCGATCAGCACCGCCGACCTCGCCAATCACCAGCCGGTTCCCGCGATGCGGGCAGGTGTTGTAGAACGCCTTGATCGAACCATCGGCCTGTTTGACCATGATGACGGATTCTTTGCCAAGATTGTGGCGGACGAAATCGCCCTCTTCCTCAAGCTCGGCAATCATGCCGCCGAGATGCCATACGCGCGGCCAGAGATTCTTGTTCTCCAGATCCATATAATCGCGCGAAACATAGCGATCAGCAGTGATGGCATCTCCGCGCACCGGCAGGTCAAAGCCCTCGGAATAGCGAGACACAGTCGACTGGACGTTCATGATAGTCTCCTCAAAGCGGCCAATTTCTCGTCTGACTGAAATCCTCGCCGCGACGGCCGCCACGTGGAAGGATCGGATTTGCGGCCAAGAAGTCGTCTGCTGCGACATCCGAACGCGCCCAATCAATCATCTCACGCCGCTTCACGATGCGCCACTCACCATTGCGACAGCCATATTCATCGACATAGCGCCCGGCGACGACTAGATCCTTGGGCTGGCCATCTTCCTGATGACGGTGCCACGCGTAAAAATAGACCTCGCCACTCGCCTCATCACCGCGCACATCCAGTTGGACCTGACCGATAATATGCTGGCTGCCCGCCATATCGGCGAGAAAGCCTTGGGCGAAGGCGACGAATTCGTCCGCTGTGCCCTGCATCAGCCCGCAATCAACATAGGCGTCGTCATGAAAGGCGGAACGGTGCAGCACGGGATCGAGCCGATCCTGGCCGCGCATATAGCGGCACAGCGCATCATGAATATCGCGCCGGGCGGCCAGATCGCGGACTTCCGCTTCGAGATCAAAGGGCTTGCTCATCGGATGGTTTCGCCATTGTCGATGACCATCACCGCGCCGGTCATGAAGCGGCTTTCGTCAGACGCGAGATACAGCACCGCATTGGCAATGTCGCTTGGATGACCAAGACCGAAATTCTTGTTCTGCGCCATGCCCGGATCATCAAGATCGATGGCCGACATGGCTTGATCCATCATCGGGGTCGCAATGCCGCCCGGCGCAATCGCGTTGCAGCGAATCCCATAATCTTGCTCTTGGCAGTGAATGGCCACGCTGCGGGTGATCGAGATGATCCCGCCCTTGGCCGCCGCATAGGCCGGGATCGAACTCAGTCCCTTGATCCCACCGACCGAGGAGATGTTGATGATTGAGCCACCGCCGGTCTTGGTCATTTTCGGCAGCGCATATTTGCAACCAAGAAACGTCCCATCGAGCATGATCTCGACCTGAAATTTATAGTCGGCGTAGCTCAGTTCCTCGACATTGGCGAAGCGCACGACACCGGCATTGTTGACCAGCACGTCAATCGTGCCAAAGGCGGCGACGGCCTGTTCGACCACCTGTTGCCACTCGTCTTCACGGCGCACATCATGCTTGAGAAACAGCGCGCCCGGAATCTCGGCCGCGACCTTGCGGCCCAGTTCTTCCTGCACATCGGTGATCACGATCTGCGCGCCTTCGCGGGCCAATGTGCGGGCAGCTTCTGCCCCCAGTCCCGACGCACCACCGGTGATCAGCGCAACCTTGCCTTGAACGCGTCCCATCTACTCTCTCCTATTGCTTCGCCAGACGCTCAACGCCATCCGGGAAGACGAACCAATGTTGGGCGCTATCCGCCCAATAATGCACGGTCGGCTGAAGGTCGTGCGCCTCGTCCAGCGTCCCCGCCTTGATGAAGATGATCTTGTTCGCTTCCGCCTCGGGCGTGTCAGTCACCACCGGGGAACCGCACTTGGCGCAGAACTGGCGATAGACCGTCTGTCCGCTCGTGCCCTTATCCTCATAAATGGTGAGATCACCCTCGACCTTCAAGCCGTCGCGCGGCAGCACCGCGACAACCGACAGCGCCGAACCCGCCTGTTTCTGACAGTTTTTGCAGTGACAGACGAGGGTCGTGAGCGGCGGCCAACTGGCTTCATAGCGCACCGCGCCACACAGACACCCGCCCTTACGATGATCCGTCATCTTCACAACTCCTGTTCAGACGCTGGCAGCGGTCAGTTGCTGGCCCACATCGCATAGACCGGATCGCCCTTGCCGAACGCGCCACGGGTTTTCAGCACCTCGTAAAAACCGTCGCGCTCCATCGTCGAGCCGTGGGTCGTGCTCCAGTCCATCACAAAGGTGCGGCTCCTGATCTTCCACACGCCATCGCGACGTTCATAGCTATCGATATAGCGGCCACCGGTCAGCACATCCTGACCACCCGCCGTCACATGGGCCAGCGCATAATGTTCGCCCACCGCCTGATCGCCCCGAATGTCGATCCACTGGTTGGCGACGGTGTGGAAACAATAATCGAGATTGGCCATGACATAATCGATAATGCCATCGGCAAATTCGGCCCCGGTGCCGTTGACGACGCCGGAAATCACCGTCGAGTCAGCATGGAAGATCGAGGCCAGCAGCTCCTTATCGCCACGGTCAACGCCCCGGCTGTACATTGCGCACAGGTCCTGAATGGCGGCACGCGACAAGGCGACATCGAGGGCGGTTGCATCAACGGTCATCGGTTCGGCTCCATGCTGCGAAAATGAGGGAGAATTGCGGAATTCAGCCTGATGAAAGGCCATGAGCACGCGCCCCGCATCGCTGGCACCCTTGGCGCCCGCCGGGGTGAAATGTTCGCTGGCAACCGGCGGATCGGTCCGCTGTGCCGTGTTCGGGCGATTGGTATTGCCATCCAGCACATATTGCCGGTGCACCAGCCGCCAGTCGCCATTGCGGCTTTCCAGACGGTCAAGATAGCGACCGAAGACGAAGCGCTGCAATTCGGCTTCCTCGGCATAGGCGATGACATAGGATTCAGCGACGGCATGATCGCCATCCACCTTGATCCAGCTTTGGCAGGTGCGGTGCAGCGTGGGCAGCGAGCCCTTCTGCGCGCCTGCGAGAATCTCGCATAAGGTGGCCGCCGGCCCGACGAAGAAACCGTAATCGGCGGTCGCATCGGGATGATAAGCGGCGTTCAGGAGATTGAGATCGGCCCGGTCCACCCCGCGACTGTGCATCGCCAGCGCGTTCAAAATGCCGTGTCGAGCCACGAAGTCATGGGCGGTGATGGTCATATCTGGGCCGGATCCTCTGAATGAAAGACCCCTCCCGATGTCATGGTGACACCGGGAGGGGGAAGTCTAGAGGTTAGAAGTTCACGCCAACCGACAGGCCATATTGGCGCGGCGGAGCATAGCCCGTCAGGCCCATATAGCCCACCGAGTCATACACGGTCGCGATATAGCGCTTGTCGAGCAGGTTCTTGCCCCACAGGCCGATCGTGTATTTGTCGTCCGGCGCATGATAGGTCAGCAGCGCATCGACATAATAGGTCGGCTGCACCTGCGAACGCGCGGTGTCGAGGATCGCGGTGTAATATTTGGAAGCCGTGTAGCTCCAGCTTACATCCGCCACGACCTTGGCATCGTTCGGCAACGCATGACTGTAGTTCACACCGAGGGTCGACGACCATTTCGGCGCGTTCTGCAGATCCTTGCCCTTCAAGTCATACTCGATGCCCTGATCGACATAGATGAAGTTCTTGTACGTCGCGTCGAGATAGGCCAGCGAGCCACGCAGCGTCAGGCCATCAACCGGAACGGCGGTGACTTCGAGTTCGAAGCCCTGCAGTTTCGACTTACCGGCGTTGAGGATGCGGTTGTACTGCTCCTGCGTTTCCGAATTATAGCCGATCTGCGCGACCTGCATGTTGCGGTAGTTCGTACGGAACACCGCGAGGTTGGCGCGCAGGCGACGATCCAGGAAGTCAGCCTTCAGGCCGATTTCATAGGTGTCGACCTTTTCCGGGTTGAACGGCCTGCTGCCGTCTGCCGCATTCGAGATACGACCGGTAAAGCCGCCCGATTTGAAGCCGCGTGCCCAGCTGGCATAAACAAGCTGGTTCTGACCGAGTTCATAATCGAGGCCGATTTTCCAGCCCACCTGATCCCAGCTCTTGCTGCCACCGGCATTGACCTGATGTTCGGCCGTACGCAAATCACCGATACCCGGCGCGATTGCCCAATTCGGATTGTCGAGCGCCGGCAGGTTCATGCCATAATCGAGCGTCGCCACCGCCTTGGTCTTTTCATGCGTGAAGCGGACGCCAGCCTGCAGCTTCAACTTGTCGGTCAGCTGGGTATAGGTCTGCGCGAACGCCGAGATCGACTCGTTGTCCTGATCCTGCATGTTGAACTGAGCGAGGCCCGGCACAGCAAAATCAAGATGATACATCTGATAGTGATCGAAATGGTTCTTCATGTAGAAGCCGCCAACGATCGCATTGATGCGGTCATTAACGTCGAATGCCGTCCGCAGTTCCTGACTGAACGAATGGGCAGCGGTCCGACGACGGGTCGCATTATTGGTCTTGGCGGTGCCATCCTGATCGGTATATTCGAACAGGTTGAACTTCTTGTAGCCCGTCACCGCGGTGATGTCGCCAATCGGGGTGTTATTATACTCGATCGTGCCGATCGCCAGATAGGTGTTCATGTCCGACACGTCCGGCACTTCATTGTTGCCGGAATAATATTTGTCCGGTGCCGAGCAACGACCGCCACCAGCGCACGGGCTGGTGTACATCGGCAGCAGCGAACCATTCCAATAGGTACCAGCCGGGACATAGTTACCTTCGCCCGGGAGACCGCCATTGACGACGACCGGCGCACCATTGCGGGTGGCGACATATTCGCCCTGCAGGGTGATCTTAAGGTCGCTATCCGGGGTGTAGACGAGGATGCCACGGATGGCATCGAGGTTCTTGTCGCCCATCGACTGGCCATCATAGACGTTCGTGACCCAACCTTCGCGTTCGCTATGGATGCCGGTCAAGCGGACGTTCAACTTGTCCTTGACCAGTGGCGCGTCAATCGCGCCGGTCAGGTCGAAGCGGTTCCAGTTGCCATAGGTGCCCTTGACATAACCGCCCAGTTCGCCGGACGGACGCTTGCTGACGACGTTGACCACACCACCCGTGGTGTTGGCGCCAAACAGCGTGCCCTGCGGACCGCGCAGAATTTCCACCCGGTCGACGTCATAGGTGTCGAGCAGCGCGCCCATCGAGAAGAACTGCGGCACGCCGTCCACGACGATACCCACGGTGTTACCGGCATAGGGATCGGGTTCGATCACGCCGATGCCGCGAATGCTGAACACCGCAGTCTGCGGGGTGTTGGCGAAGTTATCGATCTGCACGTTCGGGACGCTATTCGCGAGGCCCTGCAGCGAGGTCAGGTTCATGTTCGAGAGCTTGTCGCCACCGATGGCCGACACCGAAATCGGCACCGACTGAAGATTTTCGCTCTTCTTCTGCGCGGTAACAACGATGTCCTCGATACCGCCGGTGTCGGCAGCCTGCTGCGCCATCGCCGCGAACGATGTCGCGCTCAGGCCAATGACCGACAATCCGGCCATCAGTTTCCAATTCATACGCTTCATTTTCTTTCCTCCCTCTGCTATCACAATCCAGAACGCATATATTTATCAACGACTTCGTTGAGGTGCCGGATACGGACTTCCTGATAGTTGCCCAGCGTCTGACCGCGCTTGCGGGTCGCGCGATAGCCTTGCTGCTGGGAACGGAGGTTGTCGGTATCCTGATCGTAAACCGCCCCCATGGCGGCATCCATGCCCGGCACCGAGGCATAGCTTTCCTCTTCACGCACCCGCACCGGTTCTGCCGGTTCTGGTGCCACCCCCACGTCCGGCTTAGGACGCAGGAACAGGAGCTCGAACAAGGTGCGGCTCGGGTCCATGCCGATTGGTCGAAAACGATAGACCATCGGCAGGGAGACACCCGGGAACAGCACCATGTTCGGGAAGACGTGATATTCGATCGTGTCGATCATCTCGGAATCCGAGAAGCGCGACAGATCAACCTTGAACTTGTCGCCCAGCACCTTGCGCAGGAAGCGGGCCATGACGATGCGGGCATTTTCACCCTCGCCCACCGTCAGACTGTCATCCAGCACCGACCGGTCGCCGATCAGCATCTGGTTGACCAGTTCCTGCTCACTCAGCGGCTTGGCGAGATGCGGGCTATTGACGCCACCGGCGGCATAGAAGCGGTTCACATGGTCGCTGTAGATATCATATTGCACATTCGCATCACCCACGCCGGTCAACAGCTGCGGATGGGTTTCGAGCACATGATAGGATTCGAGAAAGGCTTCCTGCGCCGTCTTCCAGTTGCACGGGAGTTCCTTCTCCATGTGCAGGTCGACATAGCGGTTATCCATGTCCCAACTGGCGAAATGCGCGGGCAATGGCGCGAGATAATCGAGCAGATCGGGGCCGTCATCGCTTGGATTGAGGAAGACAAAGCCACCCCAATGGCCGATGCGTACTTCGGGCAGATGAAAGGCGGCGGGATCGACATGCGGAAAATCCCATGCGCAAGGCACAGACTTCAGGCCGCCGTCATTCGACCAAGTCCAGCCATGATAGGGACAGCGTAGCTCCGCCGCATGGCCGCAGCCTTCGGCTTTACGGAATTTGGTGCCGCGATGCAGGCAGCTATTGACGAAGCCCTTGACGCTCCCGTCATCCTGCCGAACGACGATGAACGAGAGATGCGCGACCTCATACACATAATGGTCGCCGGGCTCGGGAATATGATCTTCGCGGCAGACCCACTGCCATGTGCGCCCCCAGATCTTGTCGACCTCGGCTTCGAAAAAGGCCTGATCATAATAGCGGGCGTAATCGACGTCCTCGCTGCCAAGATATTGATAATCGCTGCGGGTCAATACGGCGGGCGCGGGAAACTTGTCACCCTTGATGATGTCCTGCACCGTCGGCGCTGCGCAACGCGCTTCGCCAAACGCCTTGTCATCAGGATTCGGCAGGCCGTGAGGCCGCACTGCAGACATCATCTCTCTCCACCATTATTTTATATCCGATGTCGCTATGCTGTTATAACCGGACAGTCTGTCGGTTTTATGCCATGCAAGGTTGATTGCACAGCTAAACCTTTGGATAGTATATCGACGGCCGATTAGGGGAGAATCGCCAGTGACCGGACTGAAACAGTCTTGAAAAAAACCGTACGAGAAGCCGTCGTCATGATGCGGCCCGATACATTGGTGGATGATAACGCGCCCTGGCAACAGCGGAAAAGCGCGCAAATGCGCGTCCGTATCTTGGAAGCGACGGTCGATTGCCTGGTGGAGAAAGGCTATGCCGGTCTCTCCACCAACGAGATCGTGCAGCGCACCGGTGTTTCGCGCGGGGCCATGCATCATCACTTCCCCAACCGCATGGCATTGGTCGGCGCGGTGATCGAATATACGCTCTATCAGCGCATGCACCGCTTCCTTGAGGGCTATTATGACGTGCTCAAGCGCTCGAAGAAGCAAAAGCGCTTCTTTGTCGTCGCGACCGAAATGCACTGGCAGAATGTGCAGAGCCGGGAGTTCGCGGCCTATCTTGAACTCGCCATGGCCGCCCGCACGGATGACGAGTTGAACGAATTCATGGCCCCCGCCGTCAAGAAGTTCGACAAGGTCTGGCAGGATGAAATGAAGCGTTCATTCCCCGAATGGGAAGCGCGCTGGGCCGAATTGCAGGTGGCAAGCGACTTTGCGATGGCCGCCCATATGGGGCTATTGATGAGCCAGCAAATGTTTGGCGAGCGGCGCACCCGCAAGGTCAAGGACCAGATCGCGACAGCGGTTTCCGACATTTACAAGAAAGAGGGCGTCGACTGAACGACCCCGCCCGGCGGCAGGGTCAACCGACGGACGGCATCTCCGACGCCGATTCATGGCAAATGGTGAAGCTGCGGATCCGGCTGCGGTCGAACAGCCGTTCCTCGTCTGCGACAATCTCGGCCATCAGCTCAGGCTGCCCAATCCGGGCAAAACACGCCGCGCGAGTCGCCTCGTTCGGGAACCAGATTTCCATCACCACATCGAAATCCTGATCCTCATCAATGCCGTCCGTCGGCTCGATAAAGCGGCGGAAATAGTCAGTGGCATAGCCCGACAGCACCTTTTCCCCGATCAACCGGTGATGCTGCTCATAATATGCAATGAAGTCCTGCTTCGACATGCCGGGGCGACGCTTGAGAAGGGTGATAAGCTTAATCATGCTGCATGTGCCTCCAGCCATTGCCGCGTCGCCCGCGCGACTTCACGCGCACGATCGGCAGGATCGGGGAAATGGTCTCGCAGCGCCTTGGACCGCAGCTCAATGCTGAGCGGCACCTGCGGCGGAAGCGCCTGCAACATGGCCGTGAGCGGCAACGCCCCCTCGCCGCACTGCTGGCGCAGGTCGATTGCATCTTCGATGATCGCATCGAAATTCGTCGGATCAGGACGTTGGGCCAGCGCGTCGCAAAATTGCGCATAAGGCAGCAAGTCACGCGGGATCGCCGCAATTTGCTCAACGGTGGTGCCGGACCGGTCGACATGGATCGGATCGATCAACACCGCGCGCAGAGGATGGGCAACGGCGTCGAGGATCGCGAGCGCCATCTTCAAATTCTTGACCTCGGTAAAGATCCCGAATTCGAGTGCCACCCGGATGCCGGACCCTTCGGCATGGCGACACAGCTCAGCCAGCCATGCGGTTGTCGCGCCATGGTCCGCTTCCGACGACACGCACAGCACATTTTGCGCACCAAGTTCGGCGGCGATATCGATACCGCGACGATGCTCGTCAATATCGGCACCGGGCTTCAGCCAAAGGACCTCAGCGTCAAGCAGTTCCAGCCCACTATCGGCGAGCGCCGCACGCGCATCCCGTGTCGTCTGCGCCGTCCAATTCGGCGGTTCGACCCACAGGCCGACCGCATCGAAACCACCCGCTGCCGCAGCGCGGATGGTGTCGAGCGGACCAAATTCAGGAACAATGCCAGAAGCGAACGAGATCCGGTGCGCCACGCTTACATCACCGGCTTCGGCAAGGTGGGATCATCCTGCAAATACCAGTTCAGCCATTCATGGAAATATTGGTTGCCGCGCTCGTTGCGCCCGAAGACGAGATCATCATGCGCGCCCGATTCCAGTCCCTTCTGGATCGCCATGCCGACGACATAATCCTCGCCATAGGTCACATCGCGCAGGAAGTTGATCATGTTTTCCACGGCAACCCGGTCTTCCTCATCGCGGATCGGCTCGCGCCGGGCGTACATCAGCACAGTCCGGTTCTTGTCCGGCGTTGGTCCGGGGAAAAGCTGGGCGATCTGGGCGATTTCCGGTGCCAGGAAGATCGACACGTTCGGGAACAAGATACGCACAAAATCGAAGCCGTCATTTTCGTGCAGGCCCCATTCGGCGCGCGGAAATTCCTTGAGCTTGGCAATGGAACGCTGCGGAAAGCCGATCCGGATATTGGGGCCAAAGCCTTCATAATGGGTGACGTTCGACGGGGTGCGCGGGAAAATCGTTTCCGGATGCAGCGACGCGAAATGATAGCCTTCGAGATAGCCATCAAAGGCGATTTTCCAGTTCGCGCCCTCGATCACGCGGCTGCCCATGAAGGTCCAGTCCTTGAACCCGACGTCCTCATAATCCTTGAGCATCGCGCCATAATAAGCGTCCACATCCAGCGGCGCATTCGGCGTCACGCAGACGAAGATCATGCCAGCCCGCTCGGCACAGGGCAATTCGCGTAGCGCCAGCCCGGCCTTGTCGACATCGCCGAATTTCGGACGGTCGGCGACAGCCAGCAGCTTGCCATCCTGCGCAAAGGTCCAGCCATGATAGATGCAGGTGAAACGCGCACAATTGCCATGACCTTCATTGGCCAATGGCGCGCCACGGTGCGAGCAGACGTTGAGGAAAGCGCGCACCAGCCCGTTTTTGTCGCGGCTGATGAGGATCGGCAGGCCGACCGCTTCCATCGCCTTATAATCCCCCGGATTGGGCAGCTCGCACGACAGCGCCAACATCAGCGGCACGCGCTTAAAGATGAGTTCCATCTCCGCGCCCCACTGGTCCGGGTCGGTATAGGACCGGCTCGGCACCCGGACGATCTTGTCCGTCATGAAGGTTGTATCATTCTCGACATAATCGAGCATTTTTTCAGCCGCGAGACCGATTTCCGGGCGATCCATCGCCACACTCCTCATTAAATTGTTCTGCGCCCCTGTTGGACCACCAACCGCGCCCGTCAACAAGCTGCGAGAGGTGACAGGTTGCATCCTCGCTTTTGTCACAACTGGCAAGACGGGCAATGATCGTGCAGTAGCAGATTATTCAGGCTCTCGCTCACCCGTGCGGAGGGTCAGCGACGATTGCACCACGCAAGGACAGGATGATACGGCAGATGAACGCACCCTGGGCATGGCTCGAACTCCCCGCCCCCCATCACAAGGCCTATGCGGAAAGCGGCGCTTGGGCTGGCAAGACCATTGCCGACCTCGCTTATGAACTGACAGCGGCCGACCCTGATTTTGTCGTCTTCCTTGCAGGTGATGAGCGCATGACGCGCGGCGAATTGCTCGCCGATGCCGAAGCGCTCTCGGTGTCCCTCGCCGAACTTGGCTTGCAGCCGGGCGATGTTGTCAGCTTCCAGACCCCGAACTGGATCGAAGCGGCGGTGATCAACCTCGCCTGCGCCATGTCGGGCCTGATCATCAATCCGATCGTGCCGATTTATCGCGACCATGAAGTGAGCATGATGCTCGGCGATTGCGGCGCAAAGGCGTTCTTCGTCGCCTCCACCTTCCGCAACTTTGACTATGCCGCCATGGCCGAACGGCTGCGCCCGGACCTGCCCGAACTGCAGCATGTCATCACCGTGCGCGGTGCGAGCGGCACCACCTATGAAAATCTGGTCAAGGCGGGCCGCGGCAAGCCGTTCCAGCGTCCGCAGGTCGATGCCGGCGCGGTCAAGATGCTGCTCTATACGTCTGGCACCACCGGGCGTCCGAAGGGGGTGCTGCACAGCCATAACACGCTGAACCGGGTGCTGCGGATGACGGTCGAACATTGGGGCATCAACCCCGGCGACGCGATCATCATGCCGTCGCCTGTCACCCATGTCAGCGGCTATGCCAACGGCCTTGAACTGCCGCTGATCGGCCAGACCCGTTCGATCATGATGGAAGTGTGGAACGCACAGGATGCGCTGGCATTGATCGAACAGCATCAGGTCACGGGCACGGTTGCCGCAACCCCGTTTCTGATCGAATTGGCCAGCGCCGCCGCCGCCGCAGGCACTCGCCTGCCCTCGCTCCGCTTCTTTGCCTGTGGTGGCGCAGCCGTGCCGCCGGAAGTCATTCCGACGGCCAATAAGGCGTTCGAAAACTGCGCCGCCTTCCGCGTGTTTGGCAGTTCGGAAGTGCCGCTTGTCACCCTTGGCTATCCGGGGCGCGAGAATGAACATCTCGCCGCCAGCACCGACGGCGCCATTGTCGATTATGACGTGCGCATCGTCGATGATCAGGAAAATGATGTCGCGCCGGGACAGCATGGCGAAATTCTCGCCCGTGGTCCGGCCATGTTCCTTGGCTATGCCGACCAGCAGCAAACCGCCGACGCCATCTCCGCCGATGGCTATTTCCGCACGGGCGACATTGGCTGCATCACGCCGGAAGGTGCGGTGCTGATTACCGGGCGCAAGAAAGACCTGATCATTCGCGGCGGCGAGAATATCTCTGCCAAGGAAATCGAGGACGTGCTCCACACCCATGCGGCCGTCAAGGAAGCGACCGTGGTCGCCATGCCGCATGCCCGGCTTGGTGAGGGGATTTGCGCCTATGTGATCCTGCGCGATGGGGGGTCGGTCGATGCCCATGGCTTGGCCAAGCATGTCGAGGCCTCGGGCCTTGCCAAGCAGAAAATCCCCGAGCGTTTCGAGTTCGTGGACGACTTTCCCCGCACTGCATCCGGCAAGATCCGCAAGGACCAGTTGCGCGCCGATGTCACCGCCAAGGTCGCGGCCCAAGCGGCCGTCTAAGCCCTCCCCCCTTCATCTCAGCATCAAAGGAAATCAATATGGATCTTGGACTTAAGGGCAAGAAGGTCATTCTCACCGGCGGTAGCCGGGGCATTGGTCGTGCCACCGTTGAACTGTTCGCGCAGGAAGGCGCGGATGTCGCTTTCTTCTCGCGCAACCCGGAACAGGTCGCCGAAGCCGTCGCCGCCGCTTCGAAGTTCGGCACCAAGATCATCGGCGAAGCCTTTGATTATGAAGCCGGCCCCGACGCCTATAAGGCATGGCTGAACAGCGCCGCTGAAAAGCTGGGCGGCTGCGATATCTTCATTCCAATGGTCTCGACCTCGGGCGCGGGCGCGACTGGCGATTGGCAGAAGTCGTTCGATTATGACGTGATGGGTGCCGTGAACGGCGTCGAGACGCTTCAGCCCTATCTCGAAAAGTCGGGCGAAGGCGCGGTCGTGTTCATGTCGTCGACTGCGGCGCTCGAAACCTTCATCGTCCCGCAGGGCTATAACTCGATCAAGGCGGCGCTGCTGACCTATTCGAAGCAACTGGGCCAGGCGCTCGCCCCCAAGGGGATCCGGATCAACGTTGTTTCCCCCGGCCCGATCAAATTCCCGGGCGGCAATTGGGAAACCATTCAAAAGCATGTGCCCGCGCTGCATGACGCGACCGAAGCCGCCTTCGCCATGGGCCGCTGGGGCGGTCCGGAAGAAGTGGCCAAGACCATCGTCTTCCTCGCCAGCCCGGCCTCGTCCTACACCACTGGTGCCAATGTCGTGATCGATGGCGGCTATACCAAGGGCGTCCGCTTCTAATCCGCTTGCCCCTCCCCATGGGAGGAGCGTTCGGCCCAAATACCGTCCCTTGCATGGTCAGGGGACGGTATTTTTATATGCGCCGCATAGCGCCGGAATAACGCAGCCAGACGGAACTGGACTGGCCGACCCTAGCGAAAATTACAGGTAGGGCTGTCGGTTTTCTTGACCTGAATCAACCACAGTCAGGCCAAGATGTGAGAATGATCCTCTCCAGAGAGACACTCCAGCGAGAGAGAGGAAAAACCATGGCGGACCGCGATCCCGGTATTTCGAATGACGTTCCCCGTTGCCCCGGCACCAGTTGGAACGACATTCTCGACGCCGATGCCATTCAGCCGCCGCAGTTCATGTCCGATGATCATTATCGCTATCTCGGTTCTGAACCGATCCCGGCGTCGCGCTATTATGACCCCGAATTTTTCAAATTGGAAAATGAGAAGGTCTGGCCGAACGTCTGGCAGTTTGCCGCGCGTGACGAGGAAATGCCGGAAGCGGGCGACTATGTGACCTATGAGAATGCCGGTCGTTCCTATCTGCTCGTTCGTCAGGACGACGGCAGCGTCAAGGCGTTCCACAATGTCTGCCTCCATCGTGGCCGCAAGCTGACGACGGATAGCGGCTTTGCCGATCAGTTCGTCTGCCCGTTCCATGGCTTTGCGTGGAATACCGATGGCACGCTGAAGAACATCCCCTGCCGCTGGGATTTCGGTCATCTGACCGACGAGAAGATGAAGCTGCCACAGGCCAGCGTCGGGCATTGGGGCGGCTACATCTTCGTCCGCGATGCCGCCGAAGGCCCGTCGCTGGAGGAATATCTCGCCCCGCTGCCGGACTATTTCAAGGAATGGCGTCACGAAGATTGCGTGACCGTCGCGTGGGTCGGCAAGGTCGTGAAGGCGAACTGGAAGATCACCATGGAAGCCTTCATGGAATCCTACCACGCCTATGTGACGCACCCCCAATTGATGCCGTTCACCGGCGACGCCAACGCCGCTTATTGCGTCGTGGGCGAGCATGTGAACGTCAATTACACCCCGTTTGGGACCATGTCACCGCACGTCGATGCCACGGGCAAGACGCAGCAATGGGTGGTGGACGAGTTCGTCAAATATAATGGCCGTTCCTCAGATAATTATGATCCGGAGAAGGACAATTACAACGTCACCGTGCCGGAAGGCACAACCGCCCGTCGCGCGCTGGGTGAAGCGATGCGCAAGGCATCAGAGCGCGCCTTTGGCGGCGATTACAGCCAGGTTTCGGAATCCGAACTGCTCGATGCGCTGGTCTATAACGTGTTCCCGAACTTCGCACCGTGGGGCGGGTTCATGCCGAACATCGTCTATCGCTGGCGCCCGTGGCCGGATCAGGATCACTGCCTGATGGAAGTCCGCGTCATCGCCCGCGTGCCGGAAGGCCAGCCGCGTCCGCGCAGCGTCCCGATGCACCTGCTTTCCGACAACGAGATCTGGGCAGATGCCCCCGAACTCGGCGTACTCGGCGCAGTGGTCGATCAGGACATGACCAACATGGAACTCACCCATGAAGGGTTGAAGGTCTCCAAAAACGGCAATGTCGAACTGGGCGATTATCAGGAAATCCGCATCCGGCATTTCCACAACCTGCTCTCTCACTATATCAACGGTTGATCGGAAAGGCACGACCATGACCGACCTCATCAAAGCCTATGGCGACGCAGCGGAAAAGATGCTGCACTTCGTCGAAACCAAGACCACCGATCAGGCGTCCAGCGTATTCGAAGTGCCGGTTGCCAATTATATGGACCCGGTGCTGTGGCAGAAGGAGCTTGATCTGATTTTCAAGCGCCTGCCGCTGATGCTTGCGCTCACCATCGAATTGCCGAAGGTGAACGACTATAAGGCGATGGATGTGATGGGCCTGCCCGTGCTCATCACCCGTGGCAAGGACGGTCAGGCGCGCGCCTTTCTCAACGTTTGCAAGCATCGCGCCATGCACATGGTCAAGGAAGGCAAAGGCAATTGTTCGCGCTTTGCCTGCCAATATCATGGCTGGACCTATGCCAATGATGGTGAACTGATCGGCATTGCGGAATCGAGCACCTTTGGTGATGTCGATAAGAAGACGCTGGCGATGACCGAACTGCCCTGTCAGGAAGTGGCCGGCATGATCTTCGTGATCCTCACGCCGGGCCTTGAGATTGATGTGCCGACCTTCCTCGGCGGCATGCTTGACGATCTCGCCGCGCTGAAGCTTGAGACTTGGTATTACCACAAGGCCAAGACGATGATCGGTGCCAATTGGAAGGTGTCCTATGACGGCTATCTGGAAGGCTATCACTTTCAGGCCGCCCATACGAACACCGTCGCCACCCGTTCGCCGTCCAATCGCGCCAGCTACGAGGCCTTCGGCCCGCATATCCGCCTTGGCTTCCCCCAGAACAGCATCACCCGGCTCAAGGACCTCCCGCGTGAGGAATGGGGCAAGCAGGAAAACCACGGCTATGATTTCATCCGTATCCTGTTCCCGAACTTCAGCTTCTTTCTGGCCCCAGAAATGTGCCAGTACGCCCAACTTTTCCCGGGACCGACGCCAGACCGCAACATCACGGTGATGAACTATATCTACCCGACGGCACCGCAGAATGATGAAGAACTCAAGGCGCTCGACGAGATGAGCGACTTCTTCTTCAATGTCGTCGAAGAGGAAGATTATTTCCTCGGCCTTAAGGTCCAAAACGGCCTTGAATCCGGCGCGATGAAGCACATCACCTTCGGCCGCAACGAGCCGGGCAACCAGTATTTCCACAAATGGGTAGACTATTATCTGGATGAAACCGGCAAGACGCCGAAGCCCGTGCTCAAGGCCTAACCGCCTTTCCCCTCTCCTCCACCTCACCCCGTTCGCCACCCGGCGGGCGGGGCTTTTCTTTTCCGTTTAGAGCATGCCTCGTCCGTACCACATGATCCGGACCCAGCCCCCTAAAACCGGCAGATACGCCTCTTTATTCCGATAGCTTTTGCCATTCGATGCACATCGCGATAACCGGCATCTGCAATCGCGCGATTCGATATTTGATATTTGATAAGATCGTCCAGCGCACCAGAATGATAAGGCATAGAGATGAGCGAGACTTGGCACCCGGTAATTGCCGAAGCTGACTTCCCGGAAGAGGGCAAGGCCACCACGATCGTCAATGGCTGGTATGTGCTGCTCGGCAAGGTCGATGGCCAGTATCACGCCGTCAACGACCGCTGCACCCATGCGGCGTCCTTCCTGTCCACCGGACGCATTCGTCGCGGTGCGGTGATGTGCCCGCTGCATGGCGCGCGTTTTGAGCTCGCTTCTGGCCGTTGCCTCGGCAGCGCCTATCGCGACCTGCGCACCTTCGCCGTGCGCGTCGAAAATGGCCAGATCGAAGTGCAGGTGCCGGATGTGGCACCTTCGATGGAAGAACTGCCGATTTCGCTCTGAGCGAACCGACATATTCACCCAAAAAGGGGAGGCACCAACTGGCGCCTCCCCTTTTTTGTGCGCGGCGGCCCATCCCCTGCCCTTTGACATAGGTTGCGCGCCCGCCGCCCCGGTCTAGTCTCCCCCCAGTCCATATCAAGGAGAGAGACTATGGCTTTCAATGGCCCCGCCGAAGACCGGCTTGCTATCCGTGAATTGCTCGACATCTATGCCGACGCCGTGACCCGTGTCAGCGCCGAAGATTGGGGCGCTTGCTGGGCCGAAGATAGCTCATGGTCGATGCCCGACTATCCGGAATTCGGCACCAAGACCGGCAAGGCCGAAATCGTCGGCCTGTGGATCGAAGCGATGAAGCATTATCCGGGCCTGATGTTCGAAGCTTGGCCAGGCTCGATTGACGTGAACGGCAACGAAGCCAAGGTCCGCAGCTATACCGCCGAAGTCTATGACCAAGGCGGCAAGACCATCCGCGACCGTGGCGTCTATGACGACGTCTGCGTCAAGATCGACGGCAAGTGGCTGTTCAAGAGCCGCATCTTCAAGAATATCCATCGCCAGTCCGTCTGAACCACACAGAGGATCGCGCAATGAAAAGGCCCCGGGGGACATTCCCCGGGGCCTTTTTCTTGTCTGCGGCGGACGCGTGGACGGCACGCAAAAGAAAAGGGGGGCCGTTGCCAGCCCCCCTTCCCTGTTTCAGTCGTTGACCGATTAGAAACGCTTGGTCAGCTGAACCTGAACCGTGCGCGGCACGTTGCCGAAACCGAGCTGGTCAGCATGCACACCACCCGGCGTACCGGCGCCACCGCCAGTCGACGGACCATCAACCACGCCCGAGACGTAGAACTTGTTGGTCAGGTTCTTGCCGATCAGCGCGAGCTGCCAATTGTCGTCCTCAGCACCAACGCGGATGCTGGCATCCAGTACGCCATAGCTGCCCTGCTTCGAATCCGGGTTACCGAAGCCCGAAGCAATATACGCATCGCTGTACCGTGCATCGACGTTCACACCGGCCTTGAGACCGTTGCCAACTGCCGTGTCATAGCCAACGCCAAAGCTGCCCGTCCACTCCGGTGCCACCGACAGCGGCGCACCATTGAGGTTCTGACGCGGGCTACCACTAACGATGTTGCAGCCTTCGGTCGGGGTCTGACCCGCATAGCAAGGAGCGCTATCAAAGCTGGTGTAACGCGCACGGTTATAGTTGGCCGAACCATGAACATTCAGGCCCGGAACAGCGCGCGGCGCATATTCGAATTCGACTTCCACACCCTTGGTACGGGCGTCCGCCGTCAGCGTCTGGAACGCGAAGATCGGCGAGTTGAAGAAGTCGACCTGCAGGTCCTTATAGGCGTAGCTGTAAAGGCCAACGTTGAAGCGCAACTGACGGTCAAGCAAGGTGCTCTTCACGCCGACTTCGAAGCCACGGGCACGTTCCGGGTTGAACGTAAGATCGCCATAGGGATCGTTGGAGAACATCGAGTTGATGCCGCCGTTCGAGAACCCACCCGACTTATAGGCCGTCTTGAACGCACCATAAACCAGCACGTCCTTGGTCGGCTTCCAGCTGATCGTCGCTTCGGGCGACCAGTTGTTGAAGGTCTGCTTGGCATAGACTTCGCCCAGACCATCCACCGCATCCTGCGGACGGAAGATCGCCTGCACGCCGATGTTGTTGTACGGCTGCGTGAAGTAGCTGTCCTTGGTTTCATGGGTGTAACGCGCACCGCCGGCGAGTTCGACGTTCGACAGCACCTTCCACGTCACCTGACCGAAGAGCGCAGTGGTTTCACCCTTGGTGAAGCTGGTCTTGGTGGTGGCGAGGTTCTGGTTTTCCGCCGACACCGTGTCATCACGGACGCCCGCGAACATAATGAACTGGTCGAAGTCGCGCTTGGTCTTCTGATAGAGACCGCCAACCATCAGGTTGACCGGGCCATCATAGGTGGTCAGCGCGCGGACTTCCTGCGAAAACGCCCAGAAGGTCGAATTTTCAGTCGCCCAAGTGCCGTTATCGCTGGTCTGGAAATCGCAGGCGCATGCCCAGCGGTTATTGTTCTTGTTGAAGTTGGTCACCGAGGTGAAGGTGACATCATCCGTGACATAGTTGATGTTGCCGGTGATCGCGAACGAGCGATAGCGGTTGTACAACTGGCCGTCTTCCTTCGAATAAGGGAAGTTGGCTGCGATGTCGGTCGGGATGTTGTTCTGGTGGGTCACGAAGCTACCGCCGCATGCATAGCCGGTCAGTTGGCTGACACCGGTCGGGCAATGAAAGGCGCTGTAGTTCCACGACGAGTTGTTGACGCTGTTGTGGCTATAGGAGCCCTTCAGGGTCGCGGTCAGCTGATCGGTCGGGGTGAACTTCAGGGTCACGCGGCCGAGCAGTTCTTTTTCACCCGGGCCATCCTTCGACGCCGGAGTCGCGACGTGGCCGAGCGCGTTGCCGTCACCACCGTCAAGGAGATCTGCAATGTCGAGGTTGGTGTAGGTGCGGTTGACCGACTCGTTCTTGTAATAGCCGCCCCACATTTTCGAACCGCGCACCGCGATGCGCAGGCCGACCGTATCGCTCAGCGGGCCGGAAGCAATCGCTTCAACCTGCGCCTGCTGGGCCTTGAATTCATAACCGACACGGCCGATGATTTCGAGCTTGTCGCCCGGTTCAGCGGTCTTGAGCGAGATCACGCCAGCGGTGGCGTTCTTGCCGAAGAACAGGGCCTGCGGGCCCTTCAGGATTTCCGCACCGGCGAGGTCGAAGAAACCTTCGTTGATGACGCGGCCCTGACCATAATAGACGCCGTCCACGACCACGGCGACCGACTGTTCGATACCGATCGAGGTCGACGACGAACCGATGCCGCGCATGGTGAGCTGTGCGCCCGAACCGTTCGAAGCGCGACCCACCGAGAAGTTCGGGGTACGAGCGGCGATCTTTTCGATCGAGGTCAGGTCCTGACGCTGGATCATTTCAGCCGAAACGGCGCTCACGTTCACAGGCACGTCCTGGACGCTTTCCTGACGCTTACGCGCGGTGACGACGATATCCTGAATACCACCTTCGTCCGCCTGCGCTGCATCCGCAGTCTGGGCGGCGGCAACAGCCGGGATCGAGGCAAAAGCAAGCGCGATCAGGCTGACCGAAAGCTTGGTGTTAAGAGATTTGTTAGTCATAATGTCCTCCCAAGTCGCCTTACAAACGACGGAGGCCCCCTTACGCCCCATGCTATTACAGTGCCGCCTACATTTTTGGACAGGTATGCCACCACGCGGGGTTAGGGCAGATCGTTTAATGAGGAGAAAATCATGACAGCAAATCGTTTTTGGCGACTGGAAGCACATCCGCATGGCAATGATTTCAGCGCCGCCTTTGCCTTAAAAAATGAGACAATTCCGTCGATTGAAGACGGCGAAGTGCTGATCAAGGTTGATTATCTGTCGATGGATGCAGGCACCCGGATGTGGATCACGCCGCGTACCGATGGCTATCAGCCACCACTCCCGTTGCAGTCGAAAATGGTCGGACTGTGTCTTGGACGCATCACTTTATCGCGCGCCGAAGGATTTGCGCCCGGCGACTTTGTGCGCTGCTTTGGCCAATGGGCCGATTATGCCGTGGTGACACCCGCAACATCCGGCCTCACCAAGCTTGATGAAGACATTGCCGATCTGCGCGAACATTTCGGCACGCTCGGCATGAACGCTTGGACCGCCTATGCTGGCTTGGTCGACGTTGCGAAGATCCAGCCGGGGGAAACCGTGCTCGTTTCGGCCGCCGCAGGGGCCACCGGGTCGCTGGCGTGCCAGATCGCGCGCAATCTGGGCTGTCGCGTCATCGGCATTGCTGGCGGGCCGGAAAAATGCCGCTATCTCGTCGAAGAGCTCGGCTGCGACCGCGCGATTGATTATAAGGCCGATGATGTCGAGGCGGAACTCGCCAAGATCGAAGGCGGGATCAACGCCTATTTCGACAATGTCGGCGGACCGATCCTTGATGCGGTGTTGCCCAATATGGCGCATTATGGCCGCATCGCCATCTGCGGGCTGGTCGCGACCTATGATCAGGAAGGCCCGAGCATCGGCCCGGCCCGCTTTGATCAGATCTTGATGCGCCGCCTGACCATCACTGGCTTCTTCATCCCCGACTTTCTCGACCGTTGCACCAGCTATCTGCCGAAATTGCGCCAGTGGATGGAAGAGGGCAAATTGGTCGTCCGCTTCGACGAGACCAAGGGATTGGAGCATACGCTCGACGCCTATGCCCGCATGCTGAGTGGTCGCAACATCGGCAAGGTGATCGTCGACATCCGGTAAGGGCTGACGCGAAAGAGAGTTGCACGGTTGATAATGTGCGGCCCATGACCATTCAGACAATCACATGCGATGGGGAGCGATGACTGCGCAATGACGAAGATGACACGCCAATGGCTGGTAAACGCCCACCCCCGCGGACGTCCGATGGTGGACGACGATCTGAAACTTGTGACCACCGCGCTGGCCGCCCCGGCTGACGGCGAAATGCTGCTCAAGACCCTCTGGCTCGGTTTCGACCCGGCGCAAAAGGGCTGGATGGAAAATATCGCCGATTATGTCGCGCCGCTCAACATTGGCGATGTGATGCGCGGGATGGCGATCACCGAAGTGATCGAGAGCCACAATGGCCGCTATCCCGTCGGCACGCTGTTAACCGGCATGACCGGGTGGAGCGAATATGTACTGCATGACGGCGCCGGGCTGGAACTGGTAGATCCCAGCCTTTCCCCCAGCGCGTCGCTGTCGGTCCTCGGCCTGACCGGCATGACCGCATGGTGCGGCCTGTTCAAGGTGGGCAAGCCCCTGGCAGGCGATGTGGTGATTGTCTCCGGCGCGGCGGGCGCGACCGGCTCGATCGTTGGTCAGCTCGCAAAAATCGCGGGCTGCACCACCATCGGCATCGCCGGTGGGTCGGAAAAATGCGCATGGTTGGTGAACGAGGCCGGTTTCGACCATGCCATCGACTATAAGGCCGGATCGGTGAAGCAACAGCTCCGCGAACTAGCACCAGAGGGTGCCAATGTGGTCTATGACAATGTCGGCGGCGCCATTCTCGACGACATGCTGGCCAACATCGCCCATGGCGCGCGGGTCGTGGTGTGTGGCGGCATCAGTCGCTACGAAACCGGCGGCATGCCGGCCGGCCCGCAAAATTATTTCAACCTCATTTTCCGCCGCGCCCGGATGGAGGGCTTTATCGTCCTTGATTGGGCGAGCGAATGGCCAGCGATCCGCAAGCGTATGGGCAAGCTGATCCAGTCGGGCCAGCTCAAATGGCAGGAAGATGTGCAGCACGGCTTCGAAAACGCCCCGGCCACGCTCCAGCGCCTGTTCGTCGGTGCCAATCGCGGCAAGCAGTTGCTCGAACTCTAAAGCCGAGCGCAAGCACACCGGGGCGAAAGGCCCTCTTGCACATCGCGGCCAAGTCGCCAATTTGCATGACATGACTCGCCTTGATCAACCCATGGTGCGCGCCGTGCTCGGCCCGACCAACACCGGCAAGACCCATCTTGCGATCGAGCGGCTGTGCGCCCATTCCAGCGGCATGATCGGCTTTCCGCTCCGCCTGTTGGCGCGCGAGGTCTATGACCGGGTGGTCAAGATCAAGGGCCCGGCCGAAGTCGGGCTGATCACTGGCGAAGAAAAGATCATGCCGCCGGGGGCGCGCTGGTTACTCTGCACGGTGGAGTCCATGCCGCTTAGCCGCGACGTGGCGTTTGTCGCGCTGGATGAGGCGCAACTCGGCACTGATCCGGAGCGCGGCCATGTCTTCACCGACCGATTGCTCCACGCCCGCGGGCGCGAGGAAACAATGATCCTCGGTTCCGCCAGCCTCAAGCCGGTGATCCGCGCCCTCATCCCCGAGGCGGAGATCATCTCCCGCCCGCGTTTTTCGCAATTGACCCATGCCGGGCCGATGAAGCTCTCCCGCCTGCCCGCGCGCTCGGCAGTGGTCGCCTTCTCGGTCGAACAAGTCTATGCCGTGGCCGAAATGCTGCGCCGGACGCGCGGCGGCGCGGCGGTGGTCATGGGCGCATTATCGCCCCGCACCCGCAATGCGCAGGTCGCGATGTTTCAGGCCGGTGAGGTCGATTATCTTGTCGCGACCGACGCCATCGGCATGGGTCTCAACATGGATGTGGCGCACATCGCCTTTGCCAGCCTGTCGAAATTCGATGGTCGCCGCCAACGCCGCCTGACCGTGGCCGAAATGGCCCAGATTGCGGGCCGTGCCGGGCGGCATCAACGCGATGGCAGCTTCGGCGTGCTGGGCGGCCTTGGCGATGGGCTGGAACTCACCGCGCCCGAGATCGACCGCATCGAGAACCATCGATTCCCGCCGCTTGATCATCTGCTATGGCGCCATGCTGAACCCGATTTCAGCTCGCTCGATGCGCTGATTGCCTCGCTGGAAGCGGCGCCTGACGACGCCATGCTGCGCGCGGCACCCGAAGCAGTTGATCTCGGCGTGCTGCGCCTGCTCGCCGACCATGCCGATATTCGCGACAAGGCCAAGGGGGCACGGGCGGTGGCGTTGCTGTGGGAATTGTGCGGCCTGCCCGATTTCCGCAAGGTCGGCACCGCCTATCATGCGCAACTCGTCCAGCAACTGTTCCTGCAACGCTTATCCGGCCCGATCTCAGACGACTGGTTCGGGCGCGAACTCGCCCGGCTTGATCAGGTTGGCGGCGATGTCGATAAGCTAGGGCAACGCCTCGCCGGGGTGCGCACCCTCGCCTATATCGCGCAACGGCCCGACTGGCTCGCCATGCCCGGCCAATGGGCGATCCGCACTATGGCGTTGGAGGAACGGCTGTCCGATGCGCTGCATCAACGGTTGATCGAGCGCTTTGTCGATCGTCGCACGATGGTGTTGATGCGCTCGGTCGGGCGTGACCGGCATTTGCTGGATGTGCAGGTCGGCCATGACGGCACCGTCACGGTCGAGGACGAAATGATCGGCCATCTGGCGGGTTTCCGCTTTACGGTGGATGGCGATGCGCGACGTGGCGACCGCAAGATGTTGCTCGCCGCTGCCGAACATCATTTGCCGCGCGAACTCGAACGCCGCGCCCGCGCGCTTGCCGACGCGGGGGACGAGCAGTTTACGCTGGCGAATATCGCGGGCCAACCCATCACCTTGTTGTGGCAAGGTCAGGATGTGGCGCGTTTTCGCCCCGGCAAGGATTTGTTGCACCCGATGCTACACCCCGACCCGGCCATCGCGGCCCTGCCCGTGGCGCTGCGCAAGGCGGTGACGGCGCGGCTACAAGACTGGGTCCAAATGCGGGTCACAAGCCAGCTTCGGCCCTTGCTGCGCCTGACCGAGCTTGCCGCCGGTGACAAGGCATCGCCCGCGCTGCGCGGCGTGGTCGCGCAACTGCTGGCCCATGGCGGGACCATGGCCCGCACCGAACTGGAAGCCGCGCTGAACGGCCTCAGCCGTGAAGATCGTCACCAGTTGCGGCGGCTGGGGCTGGTGATTGGCGCGCTGGATATTTTCCATCCGCTGCTCTTGAAACCACAAGCGGCGGCATGGCGGGTGGCGCTGCACGCGATACGGGATGATCACCACATGCCGCCCCTGCCCATGCCCGGCATCGGCCTGCTCGACCAGCCCAGCCCGATGCTGGCATCCGCAGCGACCATCGCGGGTTATCGCCGTTTCGGCGACCAGATGCTGCGGATCGATTTGGTCGAGCGGATTGCGCGGGCGGTGCATGACGCGCGCGGGGCGTCACGCGATCTTGTCCCCGACATGGCCTTCGCCACGTCGATCGGGATCGGGACAGCAACCTTTACTCGGATCATGCGTGCCCTGGGTTTTGTCCCGGTCGAAAAGGCGACCCAGCCCGCATGGCGCTGGCGCGGTCGGCCCAAACGGGTGGAAAAGGCGATCCCCGTCAACCCCGCTTTCGCCGCACTGGCAGAATGGCGCAATAGTGGTAAAACGCCCCGATCATGACGGATTTCGGCAGCTTTGATTATATCATCGTCGGTGGCGGCGCGGCAGGCTGCCTGCTCGCGAACCGGCTTTCCGCCGATCCCGATATCTCGGTTTTACTGCTTGAAGCAGGCGCGGATCAACGCTGGATCTGGACGAAAATCCCGCTCGGCTATGTTTATTGCATCAACAATCCGCGCACCGACTGGTGCTATCAGACCGAGGCCGAGCCGGGCCTGAACGGTCGTTCGATCATCTATGCGCGCGGCAAGGGATTGGGCGGCTGCACGCTGATCAATGGCATGCTCTATCTTCGCGGTCAGGCGCGTGATTATGACCAATGGGCCGAACTCACCGGCGACAATGGCTGGAATTGGGATGCGGTCAAACCGCTGTTCTTGAACATGGAAGATCATCGCGACGGCCCCAGCGCGCATCACGGCGCAGGCGGCGCATGGCGCGTCGAACATCAACGCCTGCGCTGGGATATTCTCGACCGCTTTGCCGAGGCGGCGATGCAGGCTGGCATTGCGGCCACCGATGATTTCAATCGTGGCGACAATGCGGGCGTTGGCCTGTTCCATGTCAACCAGCGGCACGGCGTGCGCGTCTCCAGCGCGAGCGCCTTTCTCGACCCGGTGCGCCATCGGCCCAATCTGCGGATCGTGACCGGCGCGCTCTCCGACCGGCTGGTGATGAAGGGGCGCAAGGTCACGGGCGTAAGCTTTCAGATGGGCGACAAGTCCTACACCGCCACGGCCCGGATCGAGACGATCCTGAGCGCGGGCGCCATCGGTTCGCCTGCGATCTTGCAACGCTCCGGCATCGGCGATGCGGCGCTGCTGCAATCGCTCGGGATCAAGGTCAATCACGCCCTTGCCGGGGTGGGCCAGAATTTGCAGGACCATCTCCAACTCCGCAGCATCTATCAGGTCAAGGGCGTCACGACCTTGAACCGGCAGGTGCGCAGCCTGTGGGGCAAGGCGATGATGGGCCTCAACTATGCGCTATTCCGCAGCGGACCATTGAGCATGGCCCCGAGCCAACTTGGGGCATTTGCCAAGTCGGACCCATCGGTGCCGACCCCTGATCTGGAATATCATGTACAGCCGCTATCGCTCGAAAAATTCGGTGACCCGCTGCATGATTTCCCCGCCTTCACCGCCAGCATCTGCGACCTGCGGCCTCAATCTCGCGGCCATATCGCTATCCGCGACGCCAATCCGGCAAGCGCGCCACGCATTGCGCCCCAATATCTCAGCCATGAAGCGGATCGCGTCAAGGCGGCCAAGGCGCTGCGCCTGACCCGAACAATCGTGTCCCAACCCGCGCTCGCACCTTATGCGCCGCTCGAATATCTTCCCGGTCCCGATTTTACCACCGACGAACAACTCGCCGAAGCGGCGGGCCGGGTCGGCACCACCATCTTCCACCCGGTCGGCACCTGCAAAATGGGCCGCGCGGACGATCCGATGGCGGTCACAGATGCGGCGCTGCGCGTGCGTGGGCTGGAAGGGCTGCGCGTCGTGGATGCCTCAATCATGCCGCGTATTACCTCGGGCAATACCAGCAGCCCGACCTTGATGATTGCCGAACGCGCCGCCGACCTGATCCGCGCCACCCGCCGGGCGCACCACTGACCGACACCAGAGGGATCAAGCGAGCGGACTAAATTCATGCCGAAATGAATAAATGATCAATTCATATTGGTTTATGATCTATTTACACATTAACCTTTCGATAACCCGATCTACCCTATCCGACGGGTCACACAACGGCGCCGAAACAATAAGGCACAGCTTGTTGTTTGAACGCACGGAAAGGGAACAACATGCAGTTCATTCGTCATCTTCTGAACAATAACAAGGCGGCGACGGCCATTGAATATGGTCTGATCTGCGCCCTGATCTCGGTCGCGGCCATCAGTGCGATGGGCAGCATCGGCAATAATCTAACCACCACCTTCAACAATGTGTCGACGCAGTTGGCGCAGTAAATACGCCACTTTCCTGATCGGCACCCCGTCAGCGCCGCCAGGAAAGATATGATCCGGCCGATGGCCGGCAAGACCTCCCCATTTCTCTCCCCCCATCTCAGAGGAGAGCGCCACCCGGCGCTCTCCTCTTTTTTATCGGCGCGGCTCGCGGGCCGCACCCTTTTGCGCCCCGGCGTTATATTTCTACCTTATAGATAGAATTTATTGGCCCCGGTCAAAATCAACTATTTTGTCTACCAATATGATAGACTCTACCACCGTCACCAACACATGGAGGCGACTCATGATCAACCGCAGAATTCTTCTTTCCGCAGCCGCCTTTGGGCTGCTGGCCACGCTCGGCGCTTGCTCGGGTGGCGACAAGACGTCCGATGACAGCAAGACGATCGAACTGACCAACGTGTCCTATGATCCGACGCGAGAGCTATACAAGGCGATCAACGACGCCTTCGCTCAGAAGTGGAAAGCCGAAAATGGCCAGACCGTGACCTTCCAGATGAGCCATGGCGGCTCGGGCAAACAATCGCGCGCGATCATCGATGGGCTGGAAGCGGACGTTGCGACCCTCGCACTCGCTTATGATATCGACGCCATTGCCGATAAGGGCAAGCTCCTGCCCGCCAACTGGCAGGCCTCGCTGCCCGATAACAGCGCGCCTTACACCTCGACCATCGTGTTTCTGGTGCGCAAGGGCAACCCCAAGCACATTACTGATTGGGGCGATCTCGCCAAGCCGGGCGTGAGCGTCATCACACCCAACCCCAAGACGAGTGGCGGTGCGCGCTGGAATTTCCTCGCCGCATGGGCCTATGGCCGCAAGGCGGGCGGATCGGACGCCGCAGCCGAACAATTCGTGTCGAAGCTGTATGGCAATGTGCCGGTGCTTGATAGCGGCGCGCGTGGTTCGACCACGACCTTTGTCGAACGCGGCATCGGCGACGTGCTGCTCGCATGGGAAAACGAAGCCTTCCTCGCCGAACAGGAACTGGGCAAGGGGAAGTTCGAAATCGTGGTCCCAAGCATTTCCGTCCTTGCCGAGCCATCGGTCGCCGTCGTGTCCGAGAATGCGAAGAAGCATGGCACCGAAAAGGTCGCCGACGCCTATCTCCGCTTCCTCTACACCCCAGAAGCCCAGACGGTTATCGCCCGCAACTTCTATCGTCCCCGTGACCCGCAGGTGGCCGCCCAGTTCAAGGACCAGTTCCCGACGATCAACCTCGTCACCATCGACAAGGATTTCGGCGGCTGGAAGAAGGCGCAGGCAACCTATTTCGATGATGGCGGCGTGTTCGACCGAATTTACACCAAGAAGTAAGTCGCTTTCCCTGTCCTCATCTAATCGAGCAGGCCACTGCAGATGACCCTATTTGCCGCATCGCGTGCGGGCTGGCGACAACCATCGGTGCTACCGGGCTTCGGGCTGACCTTCGGGTTCAGCCTGACCTGGCTCACGTTGATTGTGCTGATCCCCCTCGCCACGATCTTCCTCAAGACCGCTGGCATGGGCTGGTCCGCCTTTTGGGCGGTTGGCTTTTCCGACCGGGCGCTGGCGGCCTATCGCCTGAGCTTTGGAACGGCGGCGGCAGCAGGGGTGGTCAATGCCCTTTTCGGCTTGCTCGTGGCGTGGGTGCTGGTGCGTTACCAATTCCCCGGCAAGAAACTGGTCAGCGCCCTGGTCGATTTGCCGTTCGCCCTTCCCACCGCCGTGGCAGGCATCGCGCTGACCGCGCTTTACGCCCCCAATGGCTGGATCGGCCAATATCTTGAACCCTTAGGCGTCAAAGTCGCCTTCACGCCGATCGGCATCGTCATTGCGCTGGTGTTCATTGGCCTACCCTTTGTCGTGCGCTCGGTCGAACCGGTGCTGGCCGACTTGGGCAAGGATGTGGAAGAAGCGGCCGCGACATTGGGGGCCAGCCGCGCCCAGACCTTCGTCCGCATCATCCTGCCCGCGATCGGCCCGGCGCTGCTCACCGGTTTCGCCCTCGCCTTTGCGCGCGGGGTTGGCGAATATGGTTCGGTCATTTTCATTTCCGGCAACATGCCCGGCAAGACCGAGATTGCACCGCTGCTGATTGTCACCCAGTTGGAGCAATATGCCTATGATGGCGCGACCGCGATTGCGACCGTCATGATGGTCGCCTCCTTTGCCATCCTGCTCGGCATCAACCTGATTCAGGCATGGTCACGGCGGAGGGCCATGGCATGAGCCGCGCCGCTGCCGTCACCGAAAGCCGTCTCGCCCGCGCCCTGTTGATTGGCGGCGCGATGGCGTTCCTTGGCTTCTTCCTGCTGCTGCCGCTACTTGCCGTCTTTTCGGAGGGGCTAAAGCAGGGCTGGAGCGCCTTTGCCGCCGCTATTGTCGAGCATGACGCACTGGCTGCGATCCGGCTAACGTTGATCATCGCCGTGATCAGCGTGCCGCTGAACGTGGTTTTCGGCATCGCCGCGAGCTGGGCCATCGCCAAATTCAACTTCAAGGGCAAAAGCCTGTTGATCACACTGATCGATCTGCCCTTCTCGGTTTCACCGGTGGTCTCGGGCCTGATTTTCGTGCTGCTGTTCGGCGCGCATGGCCTGTTGGGGCCATGGTTGCAGGCGCATGACCTGAAGATCATCTTCGCCGTGCCGGGGATCGTGCTGGCGACCGTGTTCATCACCTTCCCCTTTGTCGCGCGGGAACTGATCCCGCTGATGATGGAACAGGGCAAGGATGACGAGGAAGCCGCCGTGTCGCTTGGCGCCAATGGCTGGCAGACCTTCTGGCATGTCACCCTGCCCAATATCCGCTGGGGCCTGCTCTATGGCGTGCTGCTCTGCAATGCGCGGGCAATGGGCGAATTTGGCGCGGTCTCCGTCGTATCCGGCCATATTCGCGGCATGACCAACACCATGCCGCTGCATGTGGAGATTCTCTATAACGAATATGATTTCGTCGGCGCTTTCGCGGTCGCCTCGCTGCTTGCCGTTCTCGCGCTGGTGACGCTGGTCGCCAAGAGCGTGCTCGAATGGCGCTTCGACTATCATCATGGGGGAGCGGGACATTGATTACCGTCCAGAATATTTCCAAGCGCTTTGGCGACTATCCGGCGCTGCATGACATCAACCTGACGATCCAGCCCGGCGAGTTCATCGCCCTGCTCGGCCCGTCTGGCTCCGGCAAGACGACGTTGCTGCGGATCATCGCCGGGTTGGAATTTCAGGACGGCGGCAAGGTGCTGTTCGATGGCGAAGACGTGTCCGACCGCAAGGTCGCGGAACGCGGCGTCGGTTTCGTGTTTCAGCACTATGCCCTGTTTCGCCATATGACGGTCGCCGAAAACGTCGGCTTTGGCCTGTCGGTGCGCGGACGCAAAGACCGCCCCTCGAAAAGCGAGATCAAGGCGCGTGCCGAAGAGCTGCTCAGCCTTGTCCAATTGGGCGGGCTTGGCAATCGCTATCCGGCCCAATTGTCGGGCGGCCAGCGTCAGCGCGTCGCACTGGCCCGCGCGCTCGCGGTCGAGCCGCAACTGCTGTTGCTTGATGAACCGTTCGGCGCGCTCGATGCCAAGGTCCGGAAGGACCTGCGCCGCTGGCTGCGCCAATTGCACGAACAAAT
Source organism: uncultured Sphingomonadales bacterium (assembly GCA_903821605.1). GTDB lineage: Bacteria > Pseudomonadota > Alphaproteobacteria > Sphingomonadales > Sphingomonadaceae > Alteraquisediminimonas. The sequence goes on from CAIJLZ010000016.1 coordinate 64,480, forward strand.
GGGCCTGACCTCGATCTTCGTCACCCATGATCAGGAAGAAGCACTTGAACTCGCTGACCGCATCGTCGTGATGGATCATGGCGTGATCGAACAGGTCGGCACCGCCGAACAGGTCTATATGGACCCGGCCAGCCCGTTCGTGTCCGACTTTGTGGGCGAGATCAACCGGCTGCCGGTGATGATTGCCGGTGGTGAGGTCCAGCTTGGTGGCATAAGCCTCGCCATTCCGGCGGGCGAGCATCCCGATGGCCCGGCCCAACTCCATTTCCGTCCGCACGATGTGGAACTGGCCGACCATCAGCCCGGCGGCCTGCCGATCACGATCAGCAACATCTTCCGCAAGGGGGGATGCTGGCGGGTGGAAGGCCATCATGCCGCAGTTGACCGGGTGATCGAGATCGACCTCGACGCTGGTGTTGCACCGCCGATCATCGGCCAGCAACTGGTCGCCTTTCCGTCAAAATCGCGCATTTTCGCCGCCGGATGCCCCTAAGGGGCGTCCCGCCCTCGCCCGCTGACCGAATAGGAACAGTTGCAGGGGGCAAAGGCTAAGTTATTTGTCTACTATTATGATTGATATTAATGCGGCCTAGTCCAAGGGAAATGAAGCCATGACCAACCACAGCCACCCCCAACTTTCGCCGGAAGAAGCCCGGCAGATCGAAGAGAGTCTTGCCAATGTACGCGAAGCCCTGACGGGCCTGCGCTTCGGCAACATCTCGCTTACCATCCATGAAGGCCGCGTCGTCCAGATCGACGTGACGGAGAAGAAGCGGCTCAAGCCGAACTGACCCACAGGCTCCCATCTCCAATCCATATAACTGCGCTGCTGACCGGACCACCGGAGGCGTCGCGATCAACATCCAAGGGAAGAATTCCATGATCGCACGTTCTCTTTTGCTCGCCAGCGTCGCCAGCATTGGCCTCTCGGCTGCACCGGTCCTCGCCGAAAGTGCCGCCGTCGCGGCCAACGACACCGCCGACAGCGAAATCCTCGTCACCGCCCGCCGCCGCGAAGAGGCCGTGCAGGATGTGCCCATCGCCATTTCCGTCATCGACGACAAGGCGATTGAGGCAACCGGCACTTTCAACGTGTCGCGCCTGACCCAGTTGCAGCCAACGCTGCAATTTTATTCGACCAACCCGCGTAACTCGGCCGCCAATATTCGCGGCTTGGGCGCGCCGTTCGGCCTCACCAATGATGGCATCGAACAGGGTGTCGGCATCTATGTCGACGAGGTCTATTACAGCCGCATCGCGTCCGCGACCTTCGACTTCCTCGATGTTGAGCGGCTTGAAGTGCTGCGCGGCCCACAGGGCACGCTCTATGGCAAGAACACGACCGCGGGCGCGATCAACATCACCACGCGCAAGCCCAGCTTCACCCCGGAAGGCCGTGCCGAAATCTCGGTTGGCAATCTCGGCTTCGTACAGGCCAAGGCCTCGATCTCCGGCCCACTGATTGCCGACCGGCTGGCAGCCCGGCTCGCGGTGTCCTCGACCAGCCGCCATGGCACGATTTATAATGTCACCACCGGCAACCGCGTCAACGAACAGGACAATCTCGGCCTTCGCGGCCAGTTGCTGTTGAAGGCGACGGACACGCTGGATTTGACGCTGTCGGGCGATTTCAACCGCCAGAACCCAGAATGCTGCGCCCAGATTTTCGTTCGCACCGGTGCAACCCAGCGGCCGCTCAATCGCCAATTCGCGGCGCTTGCCGCAGCCCAGCATTATGCCCCGCCCAGCACCAACGCTTTTGATCGGCTGACCGATCTTGATGCGGAGCTGAATGCGGAACAGAAGCTCGGCGGTGCCGCGCTCAAGGCGCAATGGGATCTTGGCCAAGGGGCGTTGACCTCGGTCACCGCTTGGCGCTTCTGGGACTGGAAGCCGTCGAATGATCGTGACTTCACCGGCCTGCCGATCACGACCATCTCGGCCAACCCATCCAAGCAGGATCAGCTAACCCAGGAATTCCGCTATGCCTATACGGCAGACCGGTTCGACTATGTCGTCGGCCTATTCGGTTTTCATCAAAAGCTCCACACCTCGGGTGTCCAGCAACAAGGCTCAGCCGCCAGCGCATGGCTATTGAAACCGGGCACGGCCAATGCTGGCAATCCGGCGGTGCTCGATGGGCTGACGTCGAACAACGACATCCATTTCAAAAATACCAGCCTCGCAGCCTTCGGCCAGTTCAACTGGAAGGTGACCGACCGATTGCAACTACAGCCGGGCGTTCGCATCAATTATGACAAGAAGGACGGCTCTTATGTCGCGACGGTGACCACGGGCACCGGTTCAACCACGCTCAACAGCGACCAGCGCGGCGTGCTCGCGCCGCAAAGCTATGAGGCGAAGTTCTCGGACTGGAATCTGTCCTATGATTTTACCGCATCCTATGATGTGGCGGATCATGTGCTGGCCTATGCAACCTATGCACGCAGTTTCAAATCGGGCGGCGTCAACCTGTCGGGCCTGCCGCTCGATGGGAATAACGACCCGATTTTGAGCGCGGGCAGCGTCAAGCCGGAAAAGGTCAATCATTTCGAAGTCGGTCTCAAGACCCAGTTGCTTGACCGCAAGGTCACGTTGAACCTGGCGGGCTTTTGGACCGAGATCAGCGATTATCAGGCGACCGTCACCAACGGCCAGTTGGGCGTGCTGCGCGGCTATCTCGCAAATGCGGAAAAGGTGCGCGTGCGCGGCGTCGAACTCGATCTCTCGGCGCGCCCGACGGACCGGCTCGATGTCTATTTCAACGGTGCCTATACCGACCATGAATATGTCAGCTTCAAAGACGCCCCCTGCCCGCCGGAACTCGCAGGCGGCACCACCGTCACCGCTGGCCAAACGCCGAGCGGGCCAGGGGTCGCCGCAGGGCTTAGCCCGGCGTCATGCGACATTTCGGGCCAGTGGTTGCCCGGCATCTCGAAATTCGCCCTGTCTTATGGCGGCGAATATCGTTTGCCGACCAAATTACTGGGGCTTGATGGCGAGGCCTATCTGGGTGTCGAGGGCAGCTACCGCTCGAAATTCTCGTCCAATCCGTCGCGCTCGGCCTATATGGACGTCAAGGGCTATGCCCTCACCAATTTCCGTGCAGGCTTCCGGGCCGATAGCCGTTGGGACATTTATGGTTGGGTGCGTAATGCGTTTGATAGCAAATATTATGAAGTTCTCGCCAACCAATCGGGCAACACCGGCCTGATCGTCGGCCAGCCCGGCGATCCCCGGACGTTCGGGGTGACGGTGAAGGCGAGCTTCTGATCGCATCATCAGCGGCCTGCCAGCCCCCCTTTCCGGGACGCTGGCAGGCCAGATATTAACGAGGTAACCGGCGTTCATGGCAGTCAAGAAAGCGCTCATCATCCGCCACGTCCCTTACGAAGGAGTGGCCGGATACCGCCAGCCGATCGAGGATGCGGGATATGAGGTGGATCGGATCGATGTGACCGATCCGCTCTTTTCTTCACTCGACCTGCGCGAGCCGGACCTGCTGATCATGATGGGCGGCCCGATGGGCGTTTATGAACAGGATCGTTACCCGTGGATCGGGTGCCAGCTCCGCCGCTTGGCCCATCGGCTGGAGGCGGAGCGCCCCACGCTTGGCGTTTGCTTCGGCGCGCAGATGATGGCGGCGGCGCTGGGTGCACATGTCTATGAAGGACCGGTCAAGGAAGTCGGCTTCCACCCGATTGCGGTGCATGACCATGCGAAGGACAGCCCCTTGCGCCATCTCGAAAATGTGCCGATCCTGCACTGGCATGGCGACACCTTCACCCGCCCCGACCGTGTCGAGCTGCTCGCTTCCAGCCATATCTATGATCATCAGGCGTTCCGGCGCGGCAATAATATTCTGGCCGTGCAGTTTCATGCCGAGATGGGGGAAGACCCGCGCTTTGATGCATGGATTTCGCAATGGCCGGAATCCGTACTCGAAGCAGGTGGTGACGAGGCCTCGCTGCGCGCCGCGCATGACGCACTTGGCCCCTCTGCGGTCCATGCCGGGCGCAAGATGATTGCAGAATGGCTTGAAACCCTGAACTGATCGTTCTTGCAACATGACCCACCAAGCGCCATGTCGGTGTCATGCTTTCGCAAAAAACACGCTATACCATTCGCGCACTCCAGCATCTGGCGGATCGCCATGATCAGGGGCCGGTGCAACTGACCGAGATCAGCGACAAGCAGAATATCCCCTCAAAATTCCTGACGGTCATCCTGTCTGAATTGTCGCGCGAAGGCTGGGTCGGGACCAAGCGCGGGCGCGAAGGTGGCTATTGGCTGGCCAAACAGCCCGCCGACATTCGCTATGGCGACATCATCCGGCTGACCAATGGCGCGCTGGCACTCGTCCCCTGCGCCAGTCGTCTGGCGCATGAAACCTGCAAAAACTGCCTGCCGGAAAGCGAATGCCGGTTGCGCAGCCTGATGCTTAAGGTGCGGGATGAAACCGCCACCATCCTTGATGGCATCACCTTGGCCGACCCGATCGAGTTGCAGCCACTGTTCACCGACTAATAAGAAATTCGTGACATCATGACCGTCTTGTATTAGCGCAATCGGCCATGAACGCGTGGATCAGAGAGTCGCAATCCGGGAAATCGCTTTTCGCGATGGCCGTGTTGCTTGCCCTTTTCTTGCGCATCCTGGTGCCGACCGGGTTCATGCCGACGGCCACATCGCAAGGCATTGTCGTTCAACTCTGCGCCGGCATGGATGGCCCGACGGTCGTCATCGACGTCAACAAAAAGACCCCAGCCGAAAAGCATCAGGCGGCGGATAGCCCCTGCGTCTATGCCGCTGGCTTGAACCATGCCCTGTTAGCGACCGCCGACTTGGGCATGATCCAGCCCTTGATCTATGGACTGACCATCGTCATCGGTCGGACGATTGCCGACCTCACGATCAACCGGCTCGCGGCCCCGCCGCCCCCATCTCAAGCCCCTCCTGCGCTGAGCTAAGGCTCGCGCAGCGGACAATAACACCTCGTTCGCTGCTGATCTGCGCACAGGCATGACCTGTGCAAGCATCTGACGTCTGACGTCCCCCTGCGGCGTTCAGACCCGTAACGAACAAGGTTGTATCATGTTCACGCTGCACCGGGCGCACGCGCCCGCAATCGCGCCTTTGCACCATGTCCGCCGCTGGGCATGGCGATTGGTGTTCGCTGTCTTGCTCGCCCATGGCGTTGCAGACCTTGCGCAACATCTGACGACCCCGACGCCCAAGCCGGGCCTAGTGCTGGTCAAGACGGGCTGAGCCGCCCCCCCCATCGCAAACCCCACACAGGCTGATGCGCTGACACAGCAGCCGCATCGCGCACTTTTATTTCAAGGTAAAATAACATGAAAACTTCGATCATCGCCCTCATGGCCGCGACCATTGCCAGCCCCGTCTGGGCGACTGAAGCGGACAATGACGAGCGCACCATCATCGTGATTGCCCGGACCCAATCGGATCAGGCGCAGGCCGAAGCCGACCGCACCCCGGGTGGGGCCGATGTCGTCACCCATGATGATTATGCCGACAAGTCGCTGGTCTCGCTGCGCGACACGCTTGGCTATACGCCGGGCGTCTATGTCCAGCCCCGCTTCGGGCAGGAAGTCCGCATCTCGATCCGCGGCTCGGGCCTGTCGCGCGGCTATCATATGCGCGGCCTGACGCTGTTGCAGGATGGCATCCCCATCAACCTCGCCGATGACAATGGCGATTTTCAGGAACTGGAACCGATCTTCTTCGACCATCTCGAAGTGTATCGCGGCGCGAATGCGCTCCGCTTCGGGGCGGGCACGCTGGGCGGCGCGATCAACGGCGTGACGCCGACCGGCCACACCGCGCCCGGTCTCTATACCCGGCTTGATGTCGGTACGTTCGAAACCGCGCGGCTGCTGGTATCGGGCGGCTTTGCCAAGGGCGGCACCGATGGCTGGCTGGCGGCGAGTGCCGACACCTCCAAGGGTGATCGCGACCATGCCAAGCGCAAGGCCATTCGCCTCCACGGCAATCTGGGGTTCACACTCTCGGATCGGCTGAGCACGCGCTTCTATGTCAGCTATAACGACATTGATCAGGAACTGCCCGGCGCCCTCAACCAAGCCACCGCCCTGACGGCCCCCAAGACCGGCAATTTTTCGGGCCACCAACAGCGCGATATCAAATCGGTTCGGCTCCAGAACCGCACGACGCTGGAACTCGGGGATGCCAAGGTCGATTTCGGCCTATTCTACAATCATAAGCAACTGTTTCATCCGATCTTTCAGGTCATCGATCAAAATTCGGATGATATCGGCGCGTTTTTCCGCGCCCGCTATGTCGCTGGTCCGGTCGAGCTCACATGGGGTGGCGAAAGCCGCCATGGCACGGTTGACTCCAAACGCTTCATCAATGTGAACGGCACATCGGGCGCCCGCAGCTTCGCCGCCGATCAAAAGGCGCGGACGTCGTCGCTCTATGGCGAAATTCGTTATCGCCCGGTGGAAAACCTCTCGTTGATCGCGGGCGGTGTCTATGCCGATGGTTTCCGTCGCCAGCATGAAACCTATAACAGCTATGCTGGCGGTGAACGTGATGTCTGGGGGCGTGCCAAGTTCGACGAATTCTCGCCGAAGTTCGGCATTCTGTATGATGCCAGCCCCGACATCCAATTTTATGCCAATTACAGCCGTTCGGCGGAATTTCCGGGCTTTATCGAGCTGGCCCAGATTTCGCAGTTCGTCCCGGTCGATGCCCAACGCGCATGGACCGTGGAATTCGGCAGTCGCGGCAAGTCCGGCATCGCAAGCTGGGACGTGACTTTCTATCGCGCCGACCTGAACGGCGAGATGCTGCAATTCAGCACCGGGCCGGATATTCCCGCCTCTACGTTCAACGCCGACAAGACCCGCCATCAGGGGATCGAAGCGGCGCTGTCGCTTGATCTCACCCAGTGGCTGCGCTTCCGTCAGGTCTATCAACATGCCGATTTCCGTTTCCGCCACGACGCGCAATATGGCAACAACCGCCTTCCCGTCATCCCCCGGGACAGCTATCGCGGCGAACTCCGCATCGGCAATGACAAGCTGCACATCGCCCCCAATCTCGAATGGGTGCCGCAAGGGGCTATGGCCGATTATAATAACACGACCCGCACGCCGGGCTATGCGCTGCTCGGCCTAACCGCCGGGGCGACATGGCGGGACGGGATCGATCTGTTCCTCGATGCCCGAAACCTGACCGGCAAAAAGGCGATTGGCGATATGTCCGCCGCCATCACCGCCAATGCGGATTCGGTGATTTATTACCCCGTTGAACGTCGTGCGGTGTTCGCCGGCGTCCGCGCGCGCTTCTAAGCGGAGGCCGATATGGCGAAGACCGCGCTCTACCGCACGATTTGGCGCTGGCATTTCTATGCCGGGCTGTTCGTGATTCCCTTCATTTTGTTGCTCTCGGTCACCGGGTCGATTTACCTGTTCAAGCCGCAGATCGACCGCTGGGAAGAACGGGATTGGCGCGGTCTTCCCACCGCACAGGCGGTCACACCGGATCAACAATTACAAGCCGCCTTGGCCGCCGTGCCGGGTGGGACATTCAACCATTATCGCCTGCCATCCCAAGCGGGAGACGCCGCCGTCATCCACCTTGCCTTGGCGGATCACTCGATGCGCGATGTCGCCGTGTCGCCCGCCGGCAAGGTCATCGCCATCGTTGATCCCACAAGCCGGATCAGCCCGACCATCTCCCGAATCCATGGTTCTTTGCTCATGGGACTGGCCGGCGGCCTGCTGGTCGAACTGGCGGCCAGTTGGGCAATCGTCATGATACTGAGCGGCCTTTATCTCTGGTGGCCGCGTGGCAGGGGTTTGACGGGCGTGCTTTGGCCACGATGGCGCGGGGGGCAACGATTATTCTGGCGCGACCTCCATGCCGTTACCGGCTTTTGGGTCGCCGGCTTGGCGCTTGTTTCACTGGCCAGCGGCCTGCCATGGAGCGACGCCTGGGCCACCGGCTTTCGGCTGGTACGGGCTGAAATGGGCTGGATCGACGGCCCACAGACCTGGAAAGGCGGCGTCGATCTCCATGCCAGCCATGATCATCAGGCGATGATGGATCATCACAGCATGGCCGCACCTGCCCCGACCATCAGCCTGACCGCGATTGCGGCAAAGGCAATGGCGGAAAACATGCCGTTTCCGGCGATCATTCAGCCCCCCTTTGCCGCCGCGCGTTTTGGCCCACCCAACGGCAATGTCTGGAGGCTGACGAGCGAGGCGCAAAACCGCCCGCTGATCCGCACCGTCACCTATGATCCGATGACCGGTGCGGAAACCAGTCGATCCGATTTCAGCGACAAGCATGTGATTGACCGCGTCATCAATTACGGCATTGCGTGGCATGAAGGGCAGCTCTTTGGCCCGATCAATCAGGCGGTGGGAGTGTTGACCGCGCTCGCCCTCATCAGCTTGGCCGTAAGTGGCAGCATCATGTGGTGGCGTCGTCGCCCGCAAGGCACGCTTGGCGCTCCCCCAATGCCGACGGACAGCCGCATGAAGGGGCTGATCATCCTGCTTTGCGGCTTGGCAGCCTTGTTGCCGATGCTGCTATTGTCGCTGGTCGTGGTGGGGCTGCTGGATTGGCTCATCATCCGGCGCAGCAAGCCCCTCGCCCGCTGGCTCGGCACCGTTCGTGAATAGCCCGATAATCAACCCTCATCCCAAATTGGAAAGGTGAAGACATGACCAAGAATTTCTCCCGACTGACGCTTGCAACGCTGTTGACGATTCCGGCGATCGTGCAGGCCGCCCCCACGCGACATGTGACGATCGAACAGCCGTGGGCGCGCGAGACCGCCGAAGGACAGGCCGCAGGTGGTGGGTTCATGACGATCGTCAACACCGCTCGCCAGTCCGATCAATTGCTATCCGCATCTGCACCTGTTGCGCGGGAGGTGCAGATCCACACCATGTCGATGGATGGTGGCGTGATGCGCATGCGCCATTTGCCCGAAGGTGTCACGGTTCCCGCCAAGGGTCGGCTCGATCTCAAGCCCGGCGGACTGCACATCATGTTCATCGGCCTGAAAGAACCGCTCCGGCGCGGCACCCATGTGCCGGTGACCCTGAATTTCAAAAATGCCGGCACCATGACGGTTGATTTCAGCGTGCAGCCGATCACTGCCGCCTTGCCCATGGGTCATGGCCAATGAGCGACTGGCTTCCCCGGATCAGGCGTGCGTTGTGGCTCGTGATCTGGGCCGCGATGGCACTGGCGGGCGGGGTCTTGCTCTTCCGCCAATATGACGCCGCACCGCCACCCGCAGCGTCGGACATCCCTTTTGGCGGCCATTTCACGCTGATCGACCGCCATGGCCAACCCTTCACCGATGCCAAGCTCAAGGGCAGACCCTTTGCGATTTTCTTCGGCTATACGCGCTGCCCCGATGTCTGCCCGACCTCGCTCAACCGCATGGCCCAGTTGCGGACGCAATTGGGGGCCGACGGCAATAAGTTCGACATCGTGTTCGTATCGGTAGACCCCGATCACGACAGCCCGCAGACTGTCGGCGCCTATGTCGACCTGTTCGGCACGCCGATCATCGGGCTGACCGGATCAACCGCGCAAATTGCGGAGATCACCAAGGCCTATCATCTCTATGTCGCCAAGGTGCCGCAAGCGGATGGGGATTTCACCATCGACCACACCGCCGCAATCTTCCTGATGGGGCGCAACGGTGAGTTCGTCGCGATGATCGACCATCAGGAAGACCAGAACATGGCGCTGGCCAAGCTACGACAATTGGTTGGCGCCTGACCATAATGTGGCTCGTGGCGCACGCCATGCGGAGACGATGAGACGCAGCGCAAACCATCCTCGGTATCGCCATCGAATGCGTTTTGGGGCGGTTCTGGTCGGGGGTTAGATTATCTTTTTCACGACGGGCGCCGATCAGTGCTCGCATGAGATTGGCGCCGCAGGTCACCCTTGCAGCGTTCCGAACAGGTTTTGACATTGTCCCAATCGCGCGCCCATTTTTTGCGCCATGCAAATGGCCTGTGGCAAGCCGCGCAGATTTTTTCGGGTAGGTTGGATTTGGTGTAGCGCTTCTCCGTCATAAGCCTGCCAAAAACGTCGTGGCGCTGTTGGTAATGCGCTGTTGTTCGTCTGCGGCGAACTGGTCATAGGTGCGAACCATCTGTGCCATGCGCGGATTTTTGCCGATTTTGTCGCGATGCCGCGCGATGAAATGCCAATAAAGTGCGTTGAAGGGGCACGCGTCGTCCCCTGTCCGCTGCTTGACATCATAGCGACACGATCCGCAATAATTGGACATTCGGTTGATATATGCGCCGCTTGCCGCATAGGGTTTGGACGCCAGCAGGCCGCCATCGGCAAACTGGCTCATGCCGATGCTATTGGGCAGTTCAACCCATTCATACGCGTCAGCATAAACGCTCAGATACCATTGGTGCAGCGGGTAAGGGTCAATCCCGGCCAGCATGGCAAAATTGCCGGTCACCATCAGTCGCTGGATATGATGGGCATAGGCATGTTGTTTGGTCTGGCTCACTGCCGCCCTGATACAAGCCATGCCGGTTTCGGCCGTCCAGTAAAAATCGGGGAGCGGACGGCTGTGGCCGAAGAAATTACTGCAGTCATAGCCGGGCATTTTCAGCCAGTAGATCCCGCGCACATATTCACGCCAGCCAATGACCTGTCGAATGAACCCCTCGGCTGCATTCAGTGGGATCTTGCCGGCGTGATAAGCGGCCTCGACCTGTTGGCAAATGCGCAGCGGATCTAGCAGCCCGCAGTTCAAATAGGGCGCAATGACGGCGTGATACAGGAACGGCTCATCCGTCAGCATCGCATCCTGATAATCCCCAAAATGCGGCAATGCATTTTCGACAAACGCGGCAAATGCCGCCTCGGCATTGGCGCGGGTGACGGCAAACCAAAACGGCGCAAGATCGCCGAAATGGTCGTCAAAGCGCGTGGCGACCAGTGCCAGCACATCCTGTGTAAGGGCATCGGGTGCGAAGCGGCTAGGCTGAGGCATGAACAGGTCAACATCGGCAGCTTTCCGATTGTCTGCATCGAAATTCCACTTACCGCCGCAAGGCTGATCTCCGTTCATCAGCAGGCCGGTCTGGCGGCGCATGTCGCGATAAAAATACTCCATGCGCAGTTGCTTGCGGTCCGCGGCCCAGGCCTTGAATGCGGTGGGCGGGCACAAAAACCGGTCATCGGGCAGAATATCGACCGGGATTGGGAATTGTGCTTGCCAATCCTGCAACATCTGCATGACGCGCCATTCGCCTGCCTCGGTGACGACGACACGTTCAGGCCGATGCTGGCCAATGGCGTGGGTCACTTGCTCGGTAAAGTTGCCCCGATTGTCGGGTGCGTCCAGTTTCACATAATCCACGGTCCAGCCCATGGCGCGCAGTTCTTCGGCAAAATGGCGCATGGCTGAAAAGAGGAACGCAATCTTCTTTTTGTGATGGCGCACATAAGTTGCTTCATCATGCAGTTCCGCCATCAGCACGCGGTCGCGCGCCGGATCGCCGGCGGCAAGGCTAGAGAGCGTGCACGTCAATTGATCGCCAAGGACAAGGATAAGGTTGCGCGTGCTCATCAGGCGCCGTCCCGCGCCAATTGCCCGTCCTTGAACGCGGTCGGCAACTGCTCCTTGAACGCGAAATAGCCCTTGGTGGCGTGAGGCCAAAACCGGCTGTCCCATGAGCGGCGTCGCTGTACCATGTTGATACCATTATCCGATAGCATCGGGCCGATTCGCGCCAACATATCGGCCACGGGTCCAACCGGCGCATAGGGGGTGATGATCTGCCGCACGCCCGCGGCCTGTGCGGCCAAGATGAGCGTATCGGCGTCCAGCGTTTGCGATACATTCGCGGCGCAGTTAAAATGCGCGGCAGTCCGTGATGCCGTGTCTGCGGCGGCGGCCTGCACGAATTGCCGGGCGGCGCGCCCCCATAGCAGGTCTGGATCAGCAGCGATGAGCGCGGCCCGGATCGGGGCCTTGCCCGGAAAAAGCTGTTCTGGTGTCAGATCTTCATGGGTAACGAGCAGCAAGCAGGGCTGGTTCGCATCAAATGACACCATGTCAGCCAGTCCGCCTGCGGCCTCCACCGGCGGCTCCGTGAGAGCGACCGCGCTTTGCGCCAGACCGGTCGGTGCGAACCGTCCGTTGGTGAAGCGGGCGATATTGTCCGTCGTGGCGAGATAGGTTTTGCCGATGCTATGTAATCCCGCCACCCAGCGCCATGACAGCGTGTTGCTGGCGGCATCCGCATCGATCAAGTGGCGCAGGAAAAAATCGGCGCCCAGCGCCCAAGGCAGACGCAGCGTGAATATCCAGATCGAGGCAAACCACATCCGCGCGTGATTGTGCAGATATCCGGTCTCGACCAATTCTCTGGCCCAATGGTCGAAACCGTCAATGCCGGTCATGCCCTGTTCGGCGTCGGCAATTGCGCGGCTATCGAGCAGAGCGCCGCGCTGCCGATCACATTCGGCCAGATAGCGCGACCAAACTGCCGGACGCATTTCCAGCCAGCCTTTCCAATAGGTCCGCCAGAACACCTCCGTTAAAAATTTCTGTGCCGACATGTCTGGATGCCGAGCAAGCACTCGGGCGAAAATATCCGGTTCTGTAACGAGGCGGTAGCGCACATAGCGAGAGAGGTTTGAAACCGCGCTTGGTTGATCGTGTCCGTGATCGGTATTGCGACCAATGGCGTAAGCGTGCCCCGCATCCGGGAGGAAACGCGTAAGCCGATCCAAGCCCGCGCCGCGCGTAGCGGCATCAAGAACGCTGGGCGTCATCGCCGCAAAAGTACCTGTTGGATGCGGGGTCGCATATCCAGAAATCGGATATAGGCCCGTTCGAGGAACGCCAGAACGGCTGGATGTTGGGCCGCCCAGCCAAGCGGTTTGAGCAGCGGAATCGCGCGCCACATGGCAGCAAAGGCGGCAGCTCCTGAGAGTAACACGCCATTTTCGCTGGCATGGAATCGCGCAAGGAGGCTTTGCCGGTCCAGCGGGCAAATCGCGTCTGGCGGTGACACATCGTGAAATGTGATCGCGCCGCGCCAATCCAACCATCGCATCAGCGCAATCTCGCGCGCACAAAGCGGACAGCTTCCGTCAAACCATATGATTACATTTCCCATGCGGTAATCGCTAAAATGATTGGCATCTCCTGTCAGCATGGGCATTCGGCCGTATCCAAGGGAAATGAGCGCTCATGCAAAGGCGCGCTGCCCCGATGTCTGGCCGACCTCGCTCAACCCATCGCGATATCGCCAAGGCGCCGCGTACGACCATGGGCGCGGGTTGCCGATCGCCGTTACGGGTGATGATCTCGTTCAATGATGTGCATCAACCCACTGCCGGACTGGACTTTTCGAGCCTAAACCCGCTTTAATGCCGCCTTCCAAGGGAATTCATTCAAATGTCTTTCACATATGAAGATATCATCAACCGAAAAGTGAGCGGCACCTATTCCTATGATGAAAGGGCTGCAATTTTATATGCTCTCGGCATTGGTTTTGGCAGCACCCCGCTTCATCATGATGATCTAAGTTTCGTCTATGAAAAACATCTTAGAACAGTGCCGACAATGGCTGGACTGTTCAGCGTACCGAGCAACCTCTTAGCAGGCGTTGACTTCCGCATGGTTGTTCATGCTGGCCAATGGCTTACGCTACACCAAGAATTACCGCCTAAGGGGAATCTTTTTATCGAGTCACGCGTCGTCGAGGCGCTAGACAAAGGTAAAGAAATAGGGGCCATCATTTTCGTTGAAACAAAAACAACGCTGAAAGATAGCGGATCGCCTTTATCCACAGCCGTTTCAAGTATCATTGCGCGCGGCGATGGCGGTTTCGGCGCCCCTGATCAACGCCCGCCCTATACACATCACGCGCTACCCAGTCGTGATGCTGACCGGTGTTTAGAAATCAAAACCCGACCCGACCAATCGATTATTTACCGCCTATCGGGGGATTTAAACCCCCTCCATTGCGACCCTGAATTTGCCAAAATGGTCGGCTTCACAAACCCGATCATGCACGGGATGTGCACCTATGGCATTTGCTGCAGGGCCATTATTGAACATCTATGCCTTTTTGACCCCGCCAAGATACGCCAATTTGACGGTCGATTCTCAGCGCCGGCATATCCCGGAGAAACGCTTATTTTAGACCTTTGGATCGATCACGAGATCATTTCCTATCGGTGCCGCCTAAAAGAACGCGACGTGACCATCATCGACAATGGGAAATGCGTTTTATCAACATAAACTGGCGGAGAGGGTGGGATCAGAAATTGATATACAAGAAACTGTTTTTATTCGTATAAATTATAAATTTCGAGACCAATTTGAGGTTATCGCGAGTCGTTTCACCGTTTTGCGCAAATTTTTTGTTTTGCCGCTCTTCGCACGATCATGAACTGAGCATGCCTTCATGATAGCGATCTGCATCGTCGCAACCGTATCTTACTGTATCTGATCGATGAGTCCTGAGCCTAATATTGTGAAGGATCCTTTCAACTCGAATACAGCGGCCCAAATTAAGAGCAGCGCGCGAACTTAGCGTGAAGCGTCACCTCTAAGGTTGCACTCTTGCTGTTCATCGGTCACCTTGGGGCGATTAATTGATCGGGGCGCGCAGACGATAAAATGAAAAACAATATTCACTTCATCTCAGGCTTGCCGCGTTCCGGTTCGACCTTGCTGGCTGGGATTCTACTGCAAAATCCACGCTTTCAGGCGGGTATGACCAGTCCGGTTGGCAGTATGTACCGCGCCCTTGAAGAGTCGATGAGTAGAAAAAACGAGGCCGCCATTTTCATTTCCGACCAGCAACGCGAAAATATTCTGAGGGGCATTTTCTCAAGCTATTATAACGAGTTAGATCACAAAGAAGTCATTTTCGATACCAACAGGATCTGGTGCACCAAGCTTCCCGCTCTTTCGAGACTTTTCCCAGAGGCTCGCGTGATTTGCTGCGTCAGATCAATCAGCTGGATCGTCGATTCTGTTGAAAGGCTTGCCCGACAGAACGCATTCGAACTGTCAGGCCTATTCGGCTTTGATGCGAGCAGCACGGTCTACACGAGGGTCAACAGTATCGCGAAAAGCTCTGGCTTGGTTGGCTATGCTTTAGATGCCTTACGTGAGGCTAGCTACGGCGCAGAATCGAATCGAGTTATGCTTCTCGAATATGAAGATCTGTGTCGCAACCCCGAAGCATCCATGACGCGGCTTTATGACTTTATCGGCCAACCCCGGTTCAACCACGATTTCGACAATGTTGAATATGAAGCTGACAATTTTGACCTTCAGCTAGGAGCTAAGGGCCTCCACGCTATCAGACGAAAAGTCGAGTGGATTGAGCGCCCGACGATCCTTCCACCAGACATCTTCCAACGCTTCCAGAATGACGCGTTCTGGAGGCGAGCCTAGGGCTGAGCCCAGCCAGAGATCTTGCCATTATTTCTTTCACGCTCTTCCGACGCCTAAGCTCGGCTGAGGGGGCTGTCGTTTGCTGGAAGCCGGACCGGGAGGTAATGGGGGCGTGATCTTGCGTGAGACAATAAGTGAAAAGGCTCGGGATTGCTCCCGAGCCTTTTGTCCAAAGACCGGCGCAGATCAAAGACCGATCTTGAACCCGACCATAATCGTGTACTCAGCCGGGTTGCCGTAATTGTACTGGCTGACGTAGCCGTCGAGCGTGATTGCACTGCGTTCGCTCGTCAAAACGCTGAGGCCGGCAGAGCCATTAACACGGGTTTCGCGTGGTTTGATCCCACTGGCGTAAGATGAAGAACCGAACTCTCCACGCAACATAAATCTGTCGAGTTTATAGGAGAAGTCATGCTCGAGTCCCGCGCCGAGACGATAGGTTAATATCGGGGTCAATGTACCATTCACCCGAATGCCAGCAATGCCCGACGTTTGCTTAGCCGTATACCTATCGTAGCTGAACTGGGCGTCGAGCACCCCGGCCTGCTGAGCCCCTTCACTATAGCTTCGGCGGCTCGCCTCGGAGATGTTCATGCCCAGATAGGGCGTGATAAATGCCGCTTGGCTCACCTTAAAGCCCCACCCAGCGTTAGCCATCACGCCAAAGGTTTCAAAACCACCATGTGCCGCGACAATCGTTCCGCTGCCAAGGATGTTAGACCGTTTGAACGTCGCATTGTCGCGCTTAAAGGCAGCCGCAATGCGGGCCTGCAAACCAGAACCATCTGGCTGCGCCGAGTAGCCAAGGAACCCACCAAACATCGGGCGCCGACTAGTTACGTTAATCCCGGTGACGTCATCGGGACCCTCACCAAATTCGACAAATGCACCAATCCGCAATTTGCTGCCAAGCCGCTTGGCGACCATCAATGCGATCGCGGTGTTACTATCGTCACCAGCGCCGACTGCTGATTGACCCTGCGACTGGTAACGAACGCTGGATGAGAAACAGAGCCCCCCGTCAGCGAACTGGTTGCAGTCATAGTTCCTGATCTGCGAGCGCAGCGCATAGGCGTTGCTGTCCAAGATCATGTGCTGCGGCTCAGCCATATCCGCCCCATAATTCAGCACGCGCGCATCCCAAGCCATCGATGCAACGTCCTGGTTGTAATCCAACGCCGCCACGACGCCGTTTGTGACGTGGAATACTGTCCTTTCATTGGTGATATTCGCCGCTGAAACGCCCAAAATCGTATTGCCATAGCGCCGCGTCGACAGATCCTGACTGTAAGCCGTATCGATGCTGACAGTCATGTTCTGCGTGCTCGTCGGGCTTTGAACATCCAACTGTCCATATGACGCCGCACTATTGAGTACGATGGCATAATTTTGGGCGAGATCGCCGAAATAGGTAAGCTTGGAAACAGAGCCACCTTGCGCATTGACAAGGCGATTAATACCCCCGCCTGCGTTATCGACGCCGTAACTATTCAGCCCGGTGCCGCCAAGGATGGAGCCAAGGTTGACCAGTTCGGTGACCATGCCGCCCGCCTCGAGCTTGATACCGGCGCCAGCATTGGCACTAGCTCCGCCAGCATTACCACCAATAATCCGCCCATCGTTCCAAACTGCGTTTCCTGAGCCAGACAGAAGGACACCTGCACCGCCATCGGCAGCCGAGCCCCCGATCGCGCCAAGGCCACCAGCACCGCCCAGACCGCCGGCGGCGCCCAGACCACCAGCACCGCCAAGGCCATTGGCGCCACCGGCACCGCCGTTTCCTCCGCTACCGCTGTTACTGACTAGTGGCTCGAAGAACAGGGTTGGCGCGATGCTGAGGGGAGCAGGTCCAGTATAGGCAGAACCGAATGCCCCATTGCCAGCTCCACCTGATCCACCCGATCCCCCAGCGGCTGATACGTTGTTGCCAAACGCGGTCGCACTGCCGCCATTGCCTCCAGTGATGGCAAAGACATTGATCCCAGTGGTTGCGGCAGCTCCGCCCCCTCCGCCTTGCGCCGAGGTTCCATCTCCGGTGGCTGACGCGTTTCCGCCATTACCGGCGGTTCCGGCCAGACCAAACGAAAAACTGTCGCCGCCAATACCACCAAATCCCCCCACGGCATTGGAATAGTCGCCGGTGACTTCGGCATTACCGCCGTTGCCGCCATTGCCACCAACACTTGTACCGAAGCCCCCGAAACCACCCGCGCCACCCGCGCCACCATTACCGCCAGTAACGGTAATATTCGTACCCGTACCTGATAAGTTGCCGCCATTGCCGCCATTGCCGCCATTACCGCCACTACCGTCGAGCCCGTTGGTACCATTGGCCGCGGAACCAGCTCCTGCCCCGCCAACACCGCCAAACCCGCCAGCGCCGCCGTTGCCGCCGTAGCCACCGTTGATGGTTGTGGCATCGCCCGCAGCACCATTGCCGCCTACGCCGCCACTGCCACCGACGCCCCCGTCTCCCCCGGCACCATCGGTGCCTGTAAGACCGAGGCCCAAGGCAGTGCCGCCCGCGCCGCCGTTGCCTCCGTCGCCGCCGACGCCACCAGCGGTGCCATTGCCGCCATTTGCGCCAGGGAGAGCGCCGTCGGCACCAGCGGTGCCATCGGCACCATTGCCGCCAACCCCACCAATGCCACCGGCCCCGCCATTACCGGAAATGACGCCGCCAAGACCGCCGACACCCCCATTTCCGCCGGCTGCGCCATCGAGAAATGTAAGACTGCCAGCACCGCCAGCGCCGCCATTGCCGCCATTGCCACCGTTACCAGTTGCCCCGCCATTGCCACCGTCACCGCCATTGCCGCCGTTAGTGGCGGGTGCAACACCAGTCGCTGCGACGCCGTTAAAGCCATCACCGCCGTCGCCGCCGTTGCCGCTAAGACCCGCTGAACCAGTCGTACCGGCCGCGGCTAAAGAACCACCGGCCAAACCACCTGCGCCGGCAGCACCCCCATTGCCGCCATCGCCACCGCTCTGGCCATCGGGGATCAGTGCGGTGCCGTCCGCGCCTGCAGCACCATTGCCGCCAACACCTCCGTTGCCGCCGTTGCCGCCGTCGCCATCTGCGCCATCCGACCCTGCAACACCTCCAAAGCCGCCAGCGCCCGCAGCGCCGCCAAGACCAGCAACACCGCCTGCGCCGCCGTTACCGCCAACACCACCATCGGTGCCAGATTCTCCAGGCAAAGCGCCATCAATGCCAGCAGCGCCATCTGCGCCATTGCCACCGACACCGCCGTTGCCGCCGTTACCGCCGTTACCGTTTAGGCCTGCAGCACCCGAGGACCCTGTGCCCAGCGCTACGCCGCCGAAACCGCCGGCACCGCCGTTGCCGCCGTCGGCGCCAGCGCCGCCAATACCGCCCGCTTCACCCGGGAGAGCGCCCGCGGTGCCGGCAGCGCCGTCAGCACCGTCGCCGCCAAGGCCGCCAGCACCGCCGTTGCCTGCATCGCCAACACCCCGGGCAAGGCCACCCGCGCCGCCGCTGCCGCCATTGCCGCCCGCTACTCCTAGTGTAGTCGCCGAATAGCCATCACCGCCACTAC
>CAIJLZ010000017.1 GCA_903821605.1 uncultured Sphingomonadales bacterium
AACTGGTCGGTATAGGTCGCGGCGACGGTCTGCGCCTGATTATCGCTGGTCGTGCCGATACAATCCACATCGCAAATGCCCTCGGCATGGTCGCGGTCAGGGAAGATGACGCGGAGATTGGTCGTGTAATGAGTGGATTGCAGCCAAGCCGGCCAGAGAATGTCTTTGACCGCATGGGTGATGCCCGCATGGGCCTCAAAACTGCCAAAAGGTGGCCCGATATCCCAGCTAGCATCCGGCCACCAGATGTTCATGAAGCGGTCAAAATCGCGCTTGTCGAAACCGAGGCAATAATCGCTGACCAGATCGAGCAGCGCAAAGCGGCTCTCCAATTGGTCGACCCGTTCTTCAAGAGACATGGTCATCAGCTGTTCTCCGGGTTGAGATAAGCGGCGAATTTGATTTCTGCCGCCGCACGGGTGTCTGGCACAAAATAGGTGGGAAAGACGCCGGGCGAGGGGGCAACATGGCGCAGCACGTCCTTGGCCACGGATATTTTGTGGACCTCGGTCGGGCCGTCGACGATCCCCATTTCCGGGACATATTGCCACATGTCCATCAACGGCGTTTCGTTTGACATGCCCAACGACCCATGGAGATGGAGCGCGCGATAGATCACATCCTTGAGCACACCGGGCATCGCCGCCTTGATTGCCGAAATTTCGCGCCGGACAGGGCGGGTATAGGCCTTGTCCCGGTCGAGCAGCCACGCCGTGTAGAGCACGTGGAGCCGGAATTGGGTGATCTGAGTATAGCTGTCGGCAATCTTTTCCTGCACCATCTGCTTGTCGGCAAGACGTTCACCTTTGGTGATGCGCGAGACGGCGCGTTCGCACATCATGTCCAAGGCCTTATTGAGCATGCCGACCGTGCGCATCGCATGATGGATGCGGCCACCACCCAGCCGTGACTGCGCCACCTTGAAGCCTTCGCCGACCGGGCCAAGCATGTTTTCTTTCGGCACCCGGCAATCCGTAAAACGGAGATATCCATGGACACCGCTACCCAGCCCGTCCTTTGGACCGACCGCGGTGTTGCGGATGATCTCCAGCCCCGGCGTATCCTTCGGGACGATGATCATTGTCGAGCCTTCATGGACCGGCACATCGGGGTTGGTGATGCACATGACGATCAGAAATTCCGCGACACAGGCATGGCTGGCGAACCATTTCTCGCCATTGATCGCCCATTCATCGCCATGCAGATCGGCGCGGCAGGTGAATTGGCCCGGATCGGCGCCAGCCTGCGGCTCGGTCATCGAATAGCAGGAGAAAATCTCGCCATCGAGCAGCGGTTGAAGATAGCGCTGTTTCTGGTCCTCGGTGCCGAAGCGGGCGAGGATTTCAGCATTGCCCGTATCGGGTGCCTGCGTCCCGAAAACGGTGGGCGCGAACCGGCTGCGGCCGAGAATTTCGTTCATCAAGCCAAGCTTGACTTGACCATAGCCCTGACCGCCCAGATCTGGCCCCAGGTGGCAGGCCCATAGCCCGCGCGCCTGAACGATCTTCTTGAGTGGAGCCATGGCCCGTTGCGCCGGCGAAGACGGATCAAAAGGCGCAGCCGGATGACGGAATACGAGATCCATCGGTTCGATTTCGGTGGCGACAAATGTCTTCATCCAGTCGAGCTGTGCCTGAAACTCAGGCTCGGTCGAAAAATCCCATGCCATTATTTGATTGATCCTCAGATGATATCAGTTGCCGGCGTACCAGCCGCCGTCGATCCACAATTCGGCCCCGGTGACATATTTGGCGTCGTCCGATGCAAGGAATAACGAGCCATGGGCGATGTCCATCGGCTCACCAACCATGCCCATCGGGATCGACGCCTTGATCGCGGCATCCTGTTCGGGGGTGATGTCGCCCAAAATCGGGGTGCGGATCTGGCCGGGGAAAATCGTATTCACGCGAATGCCCTGCTGCGCAAATTCCAGCGCGGTTCCCTTGCCCATGACCCGCACGGCCGCCTTGGAAGCGTGATAGCTGATGGCGTTCGGACTGCCGATGAGGCCGTAGAGCGACGAAATATTGACGATGGCAGCATTGCCACATTTGAGCAATTCAGGCGCGGCGGCCTTCATGCCATAGAATACGCCGGTCTGATTGACGCTGATCATCTTTGCCCAGCCATGTTCGGTTTCGGTGACCACACCGCCGGGGTGAAAAATGCCTGCATTGTTGACCAAAGTCGTCAGCTTGCCAAAACGTTCGACAGTGAGCGCGACGGCCGCCTGCCAGCTTGCCATGCTTGTGACATCGAGATGGACATAATGGGCGTCACCGCCCTCACTCGCGATGCGCTCGACGACCTGCGCGCCAAGCCCGTCTTGCAGGTCACCAATCACGACCTGCGCACCCTCGC
Organism: uncultured Sphingomonadales bacterium; assembly: GCA_903821605.1. Taxonomy (GTDB): domain Bacteria; phylum Pseudomonadota; class Alphaproteobacteria; order Sphingomonadales; family Sphingomonadaceae; genus Alteraquisediminimonas. The sequence continues at coordinate 2,362 of CAIJLZ010000017.1, forward strand.
GCGTGAACAATAAGGCCTGAGCTTCACCCAGTCCGCTCGCGCCGCCAGAAATCAGCGCAACCTTCCCCGCCAGACGTCCTGCCATCGGCTCAGTTCCTCTCGACTTTTATCGTTCGTTGCGGTGGTGATATCCAATATACTAGACGATGACAAGTAAGATTATGACGCCGATCGGCGCTGAAAATGGAGCGGGAAAGGGCCTAAATATCCCGGATTTATGAGGATATATCGCATTTTATTGACGGATTCAGTTTTCCGATACCGTCTTCGCAGGGGGCGTTGAACAATGACTTGCTAGACTGGAGCAAGTTAGATATGAATCGCCTCACTGCTCGTCGAGCGGTCGATGCCCGTCGTCTTTGGCGCGGGTCATCTATCGCTGCGGACGGGCGATACAGTGGGGGTCGGATGTCTGAATGTGCAGCGGCCACTGCTGTCCACAATCGCCATTGCGCTTGAGCGCGAGGGGAGGAGAGAGATGGCTATGACATCAGGTAATATGTTCCGCGTGCTGCTATCGGCCGGGGTGTCGATGGCGTCCCTTGTGTCGTTTCAGGCACTGGGCGCGGAGAGCGGCTCCAATGATCAGGGGCTTGAAGATATCGTCGTGACGGCGCGCAAGCGCGTCGAGAATCTGCAGGACATTTCATCGTCGATCAGCGCCTTGTCGGCGGGTGATCTGGCGCGTCGTTTTGATTCGGACGTGCGCGACTTTGCGAATTCATCGCCCAACGTCATCATTGACGATACCCAGCAGGGGCCGGGCGGCGTGGCAGCCATCTATATTCGCGGTATCGGTGTTGCTGATGTTGAAAAGTCGGTTGATCCTGCCGTCGGCGTGGTGATCGATGACGTCTACATCGGTCAAAGCTCGGGCTCGCTGCTGAAGGCGATCGACGTTGATCGGGTGGAAGTGCTGCGCGGTCCGCAGGGCACGCTGTTCGGTCGCAATGCGACGGGTGGTGTGATCAACCTAGCGCGTTCACGTCCGACCCAGGAGCTGACCGGCAAGGCCCGTGTCACTTATAGCCGCTTCAACACCGTCGACGCCCAAGCCGTGGTGAGCTTTGGTCTGGCGGAAAATGTCGCGATCAAGCTGACCGGTGCCTATAATTCCACCGATGGGTATATCTGGAACCAGACCCAGCAACAGCCGGGCCAAAAATCGGATTTCAGGGCAATCGGCGGGCAATTGCTGTTTACACCGACCGACAAGCTCGAACTCAGCTTCAACTATGATCATCAACTGACACGTCAGGATGCGCCGCAGCTGTTAGCTGTAAATCGGCCAACCGACCTTTTCTGCTCGGCCTATCAGCAGTGCTCACCTGCTCCGGGTGTGCCGGTGTCTGGCAATCCTTATGTCAGCCTTGGCGACGGTCCGATCAACAAGGACGCCCGGTTCAAGCTCGACATGGCAATCGGCAAGGTCAAATATGAACTGAGCGAAGACTATGAGCTCGATTATATCCTTGGTCATCTGAAGACCAGCGAGTCCGCGACCCAGGATTTCGACACTTCATCGCTGACGCTTTACCATACCGATCGTCCGGCACGCTGGCGGCAGACGACAAACGAAGTTCGTCTGTCCAAGGGTGGCAGCGGACCGCTTACCTTCGTGTTGGGGGGCTATTTCTGGGATTCGAAATATACGATCAATCTCAAGAACTACATCGGCTTTGCCGGTGCGCCATTGCTGACCAGCGCGCAGGATGTGACCCAGACAACCAAGTCTTATGCAGCTTATTTTGAAGGCGACTACCGCCTGACAGAGAAGCTCAAACTGACGCTTGGCGCGCGTTATACGCACGACAAAAAGACGAGCCTTGTGAACGATAAGACGATCTACATCTACGGTACGACTGAAGAAGTAGACCCGATCGTCACCCTGCCGCCCAGCTTGGAGGCCGGCAACATCGTCATGGCGACCCCAGTCAAGGCGGACTGGTCGAAGTTCACGCCAAAAGTGAGCCTGAGCTACAATTGGACCGATGACGTGATGACCTATTTGTTATGGTCGCGCGGCTATCGTGGTGGCGGGTTCAACGGGCGTCCGTCGACCAATGGTGCTGCTACGAACCCTTACAACCCGGAAACGCTCGACAACTATGAGTTGGGGTTCAAGTCGGAATTCATGGACGGCCGCGTCCGCCTCAACGGCGCGATCTATATGATGAAGTATAAGGACATGCAGCAGGATCTCGACGTGCCGGCACCCGGCACCTCAACGGGTCGTGAAAACCGGACGATCAACGCCTCGAAGGCTGATTTGAAGGGTGCTGAACTTGATATTCAGGCAAAGCTGAGCAGCAATTTCACGGTCAGCGGTAACGTCGGCTATCTCGATGCCAAGTACAAAAACTTCATCGGGGATATCTACAGCACCGGCACGGCGATTGACGCATCGTTCCTCAAAATCCGGCGTGCGCCGAAATGGACCTGGGATCTGGGCATGACCTATGAACAGGAAGTCGGTCCGGGCACTGTCTGGTTGAGCAGCGAACTGCATTATGTTGGCGCGCATGAAATTACCTTCCTCAACAATCCCAATCTGAGGAACAAGGGCCAGTATCTGCTCGATGCGTCGATCAACTATAAGATCGACAAAACGATGATCAGCGTGTTCGGCAAGAATCTTGCCAACGAAAAGGGCTGGACGATCGGTTATGACGTCCAGAATGTCTGGAGCTATGCGGCTCCGCGCCCCCGGCGTACTTGGGGCGTGGCTTTGACGCAGACCTTCTGATCAGGACGGGAAATGACGAAACTTTCCCCCTCAGTCCAGCGTCGCTGGTTTGTCACAGGTGCATCGCGTGGTCTTGGCCACGCGATCGCCACCCTCGCGATTGCACGGGGTGACAAGGTCTGTCTGGTTGCCCGTCACCCCGACATCGCTGCGGTCGCAGCGGCGTTGGGGCCGGACGCCATCGGCGTCCAGGCCGATGTCAGCAAGGCGGAAGACCTTGCGACGGCCTGCGCGGCGGTCGCAGACCGCTGGGGCGGGATCGACGTCCTCGTCAATAATGCGGGGCTGCATCGCGGCGGCAAGGTCGATGTGCTGGACGTTGCTGATTGGGAACAATCACTCGCGACTAATCTTTCTGGACCAATGCACGCGGTGCGGGCCGCTCTCCCCCATATGTCGGGCGGCGGATCGATCGTGAACATCGGCGCGGTGGTCGGCTTTCGGGGGTTCGCGGGCGATAGTTGCTATGGCGCGTCCAAGGCCGGGCTTGCCGGCTTGACCCAGATTCTTGCCACCGAACTGGCGGCGCGCCAGATTCGGGTCAATCTTGTGGTGCCGGGTTTTGTCATGACGGACATGACGGCCGGTGTATCGGAACGGGCGCGCGACGCCATCGTCGCCAAAGTGCCGCTGCGGCGCATGGGCAAGCCCGAGGAAATCGCGGATGTCTGCTGGTGGGTCGCCGGGTCGACCTATATGACCGGTTCCGTCGTGATGACCGACGGGGGGCTGATGTGCAACCTGTAGAGGTTGAAACGGCCAACCGCTTTGCCATCTGGCTGAATGCCGCTGCCGGGGTCGAAGAGGCCCGGCTTGGGCCACTACTTGCTGGCGGCAATGCCAATGTAACCCGGTTGATCGAGACAAAACAGGGCCGCATGGTCTTGCGCCACCCGCCCGTCAACGTGGTGTCGGATAAAGCGGCGGCAGGCATTGCCCGTGAATATAAGGCGCTTCAGGCGCTGTATGGCCGCGCCCCGGTGCCGCGCCCGATCGCGTGGTGCGACGATACCTCGATCCTTGGCCAGCCCTTTGCGGTGACGGAATGGCTTGATGGGGTGGCGCTGACGACCGAATTGCCCAAAAGCTATCCACAAGACGCCGCTGCCGTGAATGCGCTGGGGCGCGAGATGATCACTGGTCTCGCCGCGGTTCACAGCATCGCATGGCAAGGCCTGTTACCCGATCATTTTGGTCGTCCAGATACGTTCGTCGAGCGCCAGATCGAGCGCTGGATGGACGTCCGCCGCCAGCGTGCGGTGCGCGACTTGCCATTGCTGGAGCAAATCGCCAACTGGCTCACGACAATGCGCCCCGCCATGACGCGGGCGAGCATGATCCATTGTGATTTCCATCTCGACAATTGCCTCGTATCGCGCGACCGCCCGCAATTGCAGGCCATTCTCGATTGGGAAATGGCAACGCTTGGCGATCCGCTGATCGATCTGGGGCTATGTCTGTTCTTCTGGCGCCGCGATCCGGCCAAGCCGCTGGGCTTTCCGACGGTGCAGGGCCTGTCAAACCGCCCCGGTGTCATTGAACCGATGGCGCTCGCCGATCTCTGGTCGACCCACACCGGAATCGATCATGGACAGTTGAACTATTATCGGGTTTTCTCGGCATGGCGGCTGGCGGCCATTGTCGAGGGGGCCTTTGTCCTCCATCGCGAGGGCAAGGAAGACAGCGCCTATGCGCGTGGCCTTGAATTTGACGTACCCCATCTGCTGCAAGAAGCTGCGGGATATATTGAGAAGGGGAGGGTGTGATGGATGCAACAATGATGCGCTATCCGCTGACGACCCAGATGATCTTCCGGCGCGGCGAGCGACTTTTTCCGTCGAGTGTGATCGCGACCTTTGATGGCGAGACGGTGCGCGCAACGCCTTATGGCGAGGTCGCCCAACGTTCGCGGCGGCTGGCGTCCGCCTTGCTGTCACTCGGGCTGGAAACGGGCGACCGGGTTGGCAGTTTTTGCTGGAACAACCAGGCTCATCTCGAAGCCTATCTCGCTGTTCCTGCGCTGGGCGCGGTGTTGCATACGATCAATGTCCGCCTGTTCGCCGAGCAGATCGACTATATCATTACCCATGCCGCCGATCGGGTGCTGTTGGTTGATGCGGCGCTGCTGCCGATCCTGTCGCCGATTTTACCCGGGCTTGATCTAGTGCGTGACCTGATCATCATCGGCACCCCGACAGAGCCGATCACCGGATTTCAGGGCCGGGTGCATGATTATGACGCCCTATTGGCCAGCCATGCCCCGCTGGTCGATTGGCCCGCCGTCGATGAAAACAGCGCCGCCGTGATGTGCTACACTTCAGGGACCACCGGCCATCCCAAGGGCGTCGTGTATAGCCATCGTTCGATCTTCTTGCACAGCCTTGGTTCCATGGGTGTCGATGCCTTTGCCATCAGCAATCAGGACCGTATCTTGATGTTGCCGCCGATGTTTCACGCCAATGCGTGGGGCACGCCCTTTTCGGGTTGGTTCGCCGGTAGCGATCTGGTGTTGCCGGGGCCGCATCTGCAACCAGACAAGATCGCCCGCGCCATTGCGTTGACCCGTCCAAGTTTCACCGCTGCGGTGCCGACCATTTTGAATGATCTGCTCCAACTCCATGCGCAGGCAGCGCTGGACCTATCCTGCTTCCGCGTCATTGTCTCGGGCGGGTCTGCCGTGTCGCCAGCCTTGATCGAACGCATCCATGCCGCTTGGGGTGTCGATGTCGTGCAAGGATGGGGCATGACGGAAACCAGCCCGATATGCGTCCTGTCCTTCCCCCCGCGCGATGCGACAGCGGAACAAGCGTTGCAGTGGCGGGCGAAAAGCGGGCGGCCGGTGGCCGGGATGGAAGTGCGGATCGTGGATGATCATGGGGTAGCACTGGCGGAAGATGGCAAGACCATTGGCGCGCTCCAATTGCGCGGGCCATGGGTGGCCGCAGGCTATTATCATCAGACCGCCGAAGAATCGCCGTTAACCGAGGATGGCTGGCTGCGCACCGGCGATGCCGGGACCATCGATCCGCAGGGCTATGTCCAGATCACCGATCGCACCAAGGATCTGATCAAATCAGGCGGCGAGTGGATTTCTTCGGTCGACCTCGAACATATTATCGGCCGATTTCCCGGGGTGGCGGAGGTGGCAGTCATTGCCATTCCCGATCCGCGCTGGGAGGAGCGGCCATTGGCCGTGATCGCGACCTTGGACGGGATGAGGCTCGACTTCGCCGCACTCCGTGAATTTCTGGCGAAGCAAATTGCCAAATTCATGGTTCCAGAATATTGGGCGACCGTCACCAGCCTGCCCAAGACCAGTGTCGGTAAGATCGACAAGAAGAAATTGAGACAGGAGGTGGAGGCAGGCGTCTTGGCGTATGTCTGTGAAACGAGCATGATTCCCAGAGGAAAAGATTGATGAGTGAGCGCGCTGTCGCCAATCCGGTGACCATTCCGAAACCCCGGCGGACCCAGGCGGAACGCACTGCCCTGTCGGATGCGCGCATGTTCGAGGCGGCGATGGAGCTGATCGTCGAACATGGCACGCACAACACGACGCTCAAGGAAATCGGGGAACGCGCAGGTTATAGCCGCGGGCTGGCGAGCAATCGTTTCGGGTCGAAGGAAGCGCTCTTCAACCAGATGGTGCGGGACTTTAACGAGAAATGGGCGATTGAGCTGCGGCGCTTTGTCGGTGATCTGAGCGGCCTTGCCGCATTCATGGCGGCGCTAGAGGCGGTCGAATTCTTCCTGCTCAACCACACGGTCCAGATGCAGGCACTTTATACCCTTTGGTACGAATCGATCAGCAGCCACACCGCGATCCGTCGCCGGCTTGCCGCGAACCATCTTGCTTATCGCCGGGATTCTGAACGTTGGGTCCGCCAAGGCGTGGAGGAAGGTACAATCCGTCCCTCCATCGACCCCACATGTTTCGCGGTGGAGTTCAACGCGTTTATCTTCGGGCTGGTCTATCAATGGCTGGTCAATCCAACCTCGATCAACCTGCATGCCGTGTTCCAACATTATCGCCGCAGCACCTTGGAAACATTAGCAGAAAGGCGGCATTAATCGGGCGGAACCCATTGATCCCGCTTGGCGAATATACTTGCTAGAGTTGAGCAAATAAGTTAGTTTCGAGCGCAAAGAACAAGACAGATAATTGTCAGATGGCCCGACAGGGCGGATAGGAGAGAAAGATGCGAGTTGGTCTTTTGATGGTGTTCCAGAATTTCATGGATCGGACCACCGACCGTGAAGCTTGGGATCGTGATATTCACCTGTGCAGCCTGGCGGAACCACTTGGTTTCGACACCCTTGGCGCGGTGGAACATCATTTTTCAAATTATGCGATGTCGCCCGATAATATGCAGTTTCTCGCCTATATGGCGGCGAAGACCAGCCGGATCGGCCTGATGACCGGCGCGGTGATTTTGCCGTGGCACCGTGACCCGCTGCGGATTGTCGAACGCATGATTGCGCTTGATTATCTCAGCAACGGGCGGGCCATGTTCGGGATCGGCCGTGGTCTGGCGAAGCGCGAATATGACACATTCGGGCTTGATATGAATGAAGCGCGCGACCGGTTCGATGAGGCTGCGGAATGCATCATGAGCGGCCTTGAAACCGGTGTGTGCGAATGGGATGGCAAGCACTTCAAACAGGTCCGCACCGAAGTGCGTCCGCGCCCGCTCAAGAGCTTCAAGGACCGTTTCTATTCGGTCGCGATGTCGTCGGACTCGGTGCCCGTCTGCGCACGGCTCGGTGCCACGATGATGAGCTTCGCCCAAAAGCCATGGGATCAGATGGTCTCGCATTTCCAGACCTATCGCGATCTCTATCTTGAGCATCACGGTGTGGCCGCCCCGCCGCCGATCTGCGTCGATTTCATGGCCTGCGACGAAAGCGCCGAACGCGCCGAAGCGCTCGCCCGCGAGCATATGGCGAATTATTATGTCACCGTCATGGATCATTATGAGATGGCCGGTGAGCACTTCAAAAATATGAAGGGCTATGGCGATTATGCGACCAATGCAGGTCTGTTGCAGCAGCTTGGCATGAGCGATGCAGCCAATGCATTTGTGGACATCAACACCTGGGGCACGCCGCAGCAGATTCTCGACAAGTTGGATGCCCGTCGCCAATATCTCGGCGACTTCGACCTGACGGTGCAGATCAGCTATGGCGGGATGAGCCGTGAAAACGCCGAAAGTGGCGTCCGCCTGTTCGCCGAAAAGGTGCTGCCGGAAGTGCAGTCCTGGAGCCGGATGAACTGATCCACAAGCGCTTGTCGCGTTGATCGCCAGTGAACCCGGAAGCGGGCGGTATCGTCTCCATGACAGCCGCCCGACTTCTTGGGGGCTGGGTATTTTATCAGTGTTATGATCGAAAGAAACCGCCCATGCGGTCAATGATATGACGTTCGCCCTTGCTGCCCGCTTACGACTTCGGAGATGATAGCTGTCTATGGCCATTGACCCACCGCTCGCCGGGCTCCGGATCATCGAACTTGCCGGCATTGGTCCGGGCCCCTTTTGCGGGATGATGCTGGCCGATCATGGCGCGGAAGTGATCCGGATTGATCGGGCGGGTGGGGTGCAGGCCGGGGTGGAGGTAGATGGCAGTCGTGATGTGCTGCTCCGCTCGCGACGCAGCATTGCGCTGGACCTGAAAACCTCGGCGGGCATGGATATCGTCCGTCGACTGGTGGCGACTGCCGACGGCTTCATCGAAGGGTTCCGCCCCGGCGTTACCGAACGGCTTGGTCTCGGCCCGGATGCGTTGCTCGCGCTCAATCCCCGACTGGTCTATGGTCGCATGACAGGTTGGGGGCAGGACGGCCCTTATGCCAAGCTGCCCGGCCATGACATCAATTACATTGCGGTCTCTGGCGTCCTCGATTCGATCGGCCGCAAAGGCGAAGCGCCGCTGGCCCCGCTCAATCTGCTTGGTGATTATGGCGGCGGGGGCCTGTTGCTGGCCTTCGGCATGACGGCCGCGTTGCTCGCGGCGCGCGGTGGCGCACCCGGGCGGGTGGTGGATTGTTCAATGGCGGAAGGCGCATCGGCATTGATGGCGGGCATTTGGTCGCTCAAACATAATAACAAATGGCAGGGCGCGCGCGGCGACAATCTGCTGGATAGCGGGGCCCCATTTTACGATACTTATGCCACGGCGGATGGCCGCTATGTGGCGCTCGGTGCGATTGAGGGGAAATTTTTTGATCGGCTGCGCCATTTGCTCGACCTGAGCCATGACCCCGACTTCGCCGATCAGCATGACGAAACGCGCTGGGATGCCATGCGGCGCACATTAGCGGCGCGCTTCCGCGCCCAGTCGTTAGATCACTGGTGCCGCCTGTTTGAGGATGAAGAAGTGTGTTTCTCACCGGTGATGTCGCTCGACGAGGCGCCGGGTCACCCGCATAATATGGCCCGGCACAGCTTCATTGAAGTAAACGGCATGACCCAGCCCGCGCCCGTCCCGCGCTTCTCAAACACCATGCCGGTGACGCCCCATATGTGGCAGGAAGACAGTGACAAGGATGCGCTGCTGGCCGAACTTGGGCTGAGTGCCACCGAGATTACACATCTCCGCGATCAGGGCGCATTCGGCCGCATCGGCTAGATCAGCCGCATCGCACCAGCGACAATAGTCGCGCGATCAACGAGCGGATCGAACTTGCGGCGGAGGTCGAAGCCATGGCCTTTTTACCCGTGGATGGGCAGGCAGGCTGACCTCCCCCAAGCGTTTTTAGCGCGCGAGCAGTGCCACCTTTTTGGGCAAGGTCCATACCAACACGGCAATGGTCAACGAGATCATCGAGATCACGATAAACAGATTGTCGAATGAGATCGTATTGGTCTGCACATCGATCATGCGTTCTAGGGTCGCCCCCGCTTGCACCGGGTTGAGACCCAGCCCGGCCAGTTCGGGCGGGATCAACGCGCCGTGGCCAGAGGTGCCTATAATTTCAGACCGGGCTACGCGGGATCCATGTTCCCACATTGTCGTCATGGTCGAGATCGCAATGGCGGTCGTCATGGTGCGGAAGAAGTTGAGCAACCCGGCGGCGGCGGCCATCTGATGCGGTGGCACGGCGCGGAGCGCGATCACCATCAGGCTGACCGAGATAAAGGCATTGGCCAGCCCCTGCATCAACTGGGGCAGCGCAAGCCACGGCAAGGTCATGTCGGTAGAGCTTTGGGACCGCACCACCATCACAATGCCCATCCAGAAAAAGCCCCAGCAAATCGCGTATCGGACATCGATTTTGTTCGCCAACTGGGCCGCAATCGGCACGCAAATCAGTGAAAACAGGCTCATTGCTGCAACCGTATAGCCGGCGAGCGTGGCGGTATAGCCCATGGTGGTCTGAAGCCATAAGGGGACCATCACCGAACTCGAGATGATCATCGCATAGCCGACCGACATGAACGCAACCGGCATCCAAAAGGCGCGGATTTGCAGCAGCCTGAGGTTGACAATCGGCTTATCGTCGGTCAACTCCCAGATCAAAAAGGCCAGCAGGCCCACCGCCGCAACCAGCGCAAGGGTGACGATCAACGGATCAGCGAACCAATCATGATCGCGCCCCATATCCAGCAGCATTTGCAATGCCCCCACCCAGATCGCCAACAAGACTAAACCGATATAGTCGATGCGTTCGATCAGGCGCGGCGTCTCGAACGGGAGCAGCAGCTTGAGCACCACCGGCACCGAAATCAGCACGAAGGGCACGTTGAGGAAGAACAGCCAGCGCCAGGAATAATTGTCTGCAATCGTCCCGCCTACGATCGGGCCAATGATCGGCGCGATAATGGCGGTCATGACTGATAGCGACACCGCCGTACCCGATTTATCGCGCGGGAAGATGCGAAGCAGGATCGTCTGGCACAAGGGCATGAGCGGGGCACCGCATATACCTTGCAAGGCCCGAAAAAAGATCAGCATGCTGAGCGACGTCGCCATGCCGCACAGCGCGGATGTGAGCGTGAAGCCCAGCACCCCATAAGCAAAGGTGCGGATCGTGCCAAAACGTGTGGCCAGCCAGCCGCTCAACGGCAAGCAGATCGCCTCGGCAATGGCATAGGAGGTGATGATCCACGTTCCCTGCGTCGTCGATGCGCCAAGCGCCCCGGCGATATGCGGCACCGCGACATTCGCGACCGTCAGGTCAAGCACAACGAGAAAAAACGCCAGCGAGACGCAAAAGGCCGCTATGAAGAGTTTCGGCCCGTGGAGAGGCTGGATCTCTTCGACCATCATTTGATCCGGACTTCAGCTTCCATCGACAGGCCGATGCGCAACGGATGCGCCTCAAGCTCACGCGGGTCGAGCGAGATACGCACGGGCAGGCGCTGGGTGATCTTGACCCAATTGCCGGTCGCATTCTGGGAAGGGATCAGCGCAAAGGCATTGCCCGTGCCGCCCGATAGACCCTGCACCGTGCCGTGATAGACGACATCGTCATCATAGAGCATCGAGGTCAGTTCAACCTGCTGGCCCACCCGGACATCCGCCAATTGGCTTTCCTTGAAATTGGCATCGACATAAAGGCTGTTGATCGGGACAATCGCCATGATCGGCGTGCCCGCGGCGATGCGCTGACCGATCTGCGCCTGTCGCCGTGTCACGATGCCGTCAATCGGCGCGCGCACGATGGTGCGGTTCATGTTGAGCCGGGCATCATTGAGCTTCGCCTTGGCCGCCAACACCGCCGGATTGGTCTCCACCGTCGAATTGACCGTCAGCGCCAGCCCGGCATTTTTTTCCTCTTCGGCCGCCTGACGGCCCGCCTGTGCCTGCGCCACCCGGGCGCGGGCCAAGGCCACGCCGCCCTTGGCCGCTGTCAACGCATTGGCCACGGCTGTCATTTCATCGCCAGAGACCGCCCCGGTTTTCACCAATGCGCTGCGGCGTTCGTAATCCGTCTGTGCCTTGCGCCATGCGGCATCGGCCGTGGCCAGTTCGGCCTCGGCACTGGCGATTTCGGTCTGCTTTGCCGCCACATTCGCAACCAAAGCCTCGCCACCAGCCTGTTGGCGGAGGAAGTCCCGCTTGGCCATCGCATATTCCGCTTCGGCCCGCGCCAGCGCCACCTCGGCATCCGATGCCGACAGGCGCGCGACGATCTGGCCTTTGCGGACGAACTGGGTGTCAGTGACTTCGATGGCCACCACGGTCGAGGTGATCAACGGGCTAACCTGCGCGATATAGCCGCCGACATAGGCATTGTCGGTCGATACGCTGCGCGATCCGATCAGCCAGTCATAAGCGCCATATACCAGTGCCGCACCGGCCACACCGATCGCCAGCATCGTAAACAGGCGTTTGCGCTGGGTCAGGCGAAGCGCTTGCCAGCGCCCGTCGGTAGCATCATCTTGGTTCGTCGAAGGCATATCGGTCACGCTGTCAGACCTTATTGAGAAACAGGGGGAACCGGGCGACGCGGATCGGCATAGCCGCCGCCCAGTCCCCGGACGATCTGGATATCGAGCGCAAAGGCCCGGGTCTTGAGCATCGCATCGGCGCGCCGCTGCTGGAGCAGCAGGTCTTCGGCATCGAGTGCCTCAAGATAGGTCGACAGATTACCGCGATAACGATCCATCGCGATCTGGAATCCGCGTTCGGCAGCCTGGACCGCGATGTTCGTCTGGGTCTGACGTTCGGCCAGCGCCCGCATTGAGGTCGCGGCATCCGCCACGTCACGCAGCGCGCCCACCAAGGTGCGATCATAATCGGCCACGGCGCGATCATAATCGGCGCGCGACTGGCGATAGGCCCCGCGCAACTGCCCGCCTGAAAAAATGGGCAGGCTCAAGGCAGGGCCGACCCGGCCATAGTCTGAACCATTGCCGGTCAGATTGCCGATGCCGAGCGACTGGACCCCGATCAGACCCATGATGTTGAGGTTCGGATAAAAATCCGCGCGCGCAACCTTGACCCGCCGGGCGGCGGCTTCAACCCGGAAACGGGCGCTGACGATGTCGGGGCGACGCCCGATCAGGTCAAGCGCAAGTTGATCGGGCAGGCCAAAGTCGTGCAGCAATGCGGTGCCGGGACGTTCGATGGACAGACCACGATCTGGCCCCGCACCGATCAAGGCCGCCAATTGATTGCGCACCAAGCCGATGGATTCGGCGAGCGCCGCCAATTCGGCACGGGCGGAGGCAAGCTTGGCGCGGGCCAATTCGGCGGGTGCCTGATTATCAAGTCCGCTCTCCACCCGCTGCTGCGCGAGATCGAGGAAGGACGCCCGCACCTCGACGGTCCGGGCGATCACATCGCGCTGCGCATACAAGCCGGCGAGTTCGGCATAGGCCGTTGCGATGCCCGTGACGAGCACCAACCGGGCCTGCGCACTATCGACCCGCGCAGCCTCAGCTTCACCTTTGGCGGCGGCTAGGGCCGCGCGATTACGGCCCCATATATCAATGTCAAAATTGACCCCAAGGGTGGCGCGGCCGGTATCATTCCAGCCTTGCGGCAGAAATTCGCGGGGGAAGCCCATATTATAGCTTTGTTTTTCGCTGGCGACCGTGCCGTCAGCCGCTATTTTCGGATATAGCGCTGAACCGGTTTGACGCGCGATCGCTTGCGCCGCGTTCATCCGTGCGACGGCAATCCGAAGATCGGGAGATGCTGCCAGCCCTTCCGCCACCAAGCTATCCAACTGCGGGTCGCCATATTGCGTCCACCAGGCGTCCGACGGCCATGCACGCTCGGGGGCGGCAAAAGACTGGGTAGCGGCCATGTCCGACGGCTTGGCAACCTGTCGCATGGACCCCATATTCGGGACGGAGCAGGCCCCCGTCGCAAGCAAGGTTGCCAACAGAAAGCCATCACGGAATGTCATCAGGGCCGGTTCTTTCTCTGTCCGATTTTCGGCCAAGCCGGTCTCTTTAGTAGATCGTCAGCCAGATCAAGCAACCATGAAATGAACGAGCTTTGCGACTTTTCCTGAGATCGATCCATGGCCCGCAATGACGCCACGCCGATGGCGGCATGGGATCCCGTTGATCACGCAACAGAAACCAGCCCGATCATGCGTAAATGATCAAGAAACATGCCAATCACCCGTTGGCGGGAAGCGGGATCATCGGGCGTAAAGCCTGATGCCACCGGGCCCGTCGGCTGGATCGCGATGCGGGCAAGGCAACAAACCATATCGTGATAGAGCATGGCCGCCGCCCTGACATCCGCCTGACGCTTGGGTGCAACGTGATGGCAAAGCACCTCGGCAAAGCACGATGCCACATGGTGATTCAACTCGTTCACCTGTCGCGCAATCATGTCATTTGTCATCCGCTGGGAATCGGCCAGCAGGATCAACGCCCCGTCCTGCCGGAATGAAGCGAGCAACAGGTCGGTGTAATAGCTGACCAGTTGGCCGAGATCGAAATCACCACAGGCCTCGACCGAAAACAGGGCGTCGAACTGTTCCATCCGGCTGCGATAATAAGCGTCCATCAGGGTATTGAGGATCGCTTCCTTGTCTTCGAACCGGCCATAGATGCTGCCGGTCGAGACCCCAGACGCCTTGGAAATCGCTGCCACTGTCGTCTGGGCATAGCCTAGTTCGGCGAATAAGCCGGTCGCCGCCTGCAGGATCCGGCGCAGGGTGTCGAGACTTCGCGCCTGTTGTGGGGGGAGCAGCCATTCCGATGCCTCGGACCAGCGGATGGCGTCGCTTGAAAGCTGGCGAGACGCCTTATTGATCCGCTGGCGTTGGGCGTTCGCGGCGCGCGGCATGTGCGGCTCCTTTTCCGACCTCGACAAAAGGACAGGCTGCCCCGGTACAGCTTGACTTGAGATCCGAATACCCATTCTATTTTTGTCCGACAAGGGTGGAAAACCATCCGGCCCCATGAGTCGGGACGCACGACGTCCCGCAATGAAGGAGAGAATGATGGCTTTTACAGGCCCGCTTGAGGACCGTATCGAGATCCGTGAACTGATCGCGACCTACGCCAATGCTGTCACCCGCAACGATCCCGTGGCCTATGCCGAATGCTGGGCCGAAGATGGGGTCTGGAGCATTCCCGATCTACCCGGCATGGAACTGGTTGAAGGCCGGGATGCGATCATGGCGATCTGGGTTGAAGCGATGAAGCTGTTTCCGTTTCAGGTCATGTTGGCCGTGCCGGGGGAAACGAATGTGACCGGCAATACGGCGCGCGGCATTACCTATAATGCCGAACTCAACACCACGATCAGCGGTGTGACCCAGCGCTGGACCAACGAATATCACGATGAATATGTCAAACGCGATGGCCGCTGGCAGATCAAGAGCCGCACGCTGAAGGTGCTGCATATCGGGCCGCATGAACCCAATAGCCCCTATGTCGGGCCGGATGAAGCGATTGGCAGCGCGAGCTGAACATCCTGATATCTGATGGTCAATATCACCGTTTAATTATTGAAAATAAACAGGGATATAGGTGATATTGGGTACGACGGGCTGGCGCCAGACAACGCGCGCCAGCGGCACGATCAGGAGAGGCTGAGAGGATGACCCAAGACATTGCCGACGCCAGCCTGGATGAATTGACCCTCCTCGATCCAGCCGTGCAGGAATGCCCGTTTCCGCTCTATGAACGGCTGCTCGCCGACGCCCCGGTGTTTCAGGACCCGAAAGCCGGCTTCTGGGTGGTCAGCCGCTATGACGATATCCGCCGCGTGCTGACGGACACCGCAACGTTCAGCAGTGCGGCAACCATCGAACTGGCGCGGGACACTGTCGCCCCCGAACGGGCAGCCATGGCGCGCCATTTATATCGTGAACAGGGTTGGGAACCGACGCCGACCCTGTCGTTACAAGATGACCCCCGCCACAAGGAAACACGCGCCATCTTCACCCGGGCCTTGCGGGCGGGCAAGATCAACGCGCTCGATCCATTCATTCAGGACACCGCACGCGATTTGGTGGCCAAGTTCAAATCGCGGGGTGCGTGCGATGTGATCGCCGAACTGGCCGTGCCATTGCCCCTGATCGCGATTTGCAGCCAAGTGGGCGTGCCGCTCGATGATATTTGGAAGATCAAGGGCTGGACCGATGCCTGGGTCAAGCGCTTCAGCATGATGCAGACCGAGGCAGAAGAACGCGAGAGCATCTCGCAGGAAATTGCCTTTCAGCATTATTTCGAACCGATCATCAACCGGTTGCGCACCGCGCCAGACGGCACCGTGTTGAGCGACCTCGTCAACCTGCGCCTGTCGGATGGCAGCCAGCTTGGCTATGCCGATATCGTGTCGCACCTTCTGTCCGACCTGTTCGTCGGCGGCAGCGAGACATCGACCAATGCGATTGGGGAGGGGGTCTTGCTTCTCTGCCAAAACCCCGAGCAATATGCACTATTAATGAATGATTTAGAGGCGAATCTTCCTGCCTTTATTGAAGAGGTGCTTCGCCTCCAGTCGCCGGTACAGGGGCTTTATCGCGTGACCACCCGTGAGGTGGAAATCGCGGGTGTTCGCATCCCGGCGCGCTCATTGCTCAATCTGCGTTTTGCCGCCGCCAATCGCGACGACCGGCATTTCGGCTGCCCGGCGCAACTCGATCTCGAACGGCCCAATGGGGGCTCGCATCTCGCCTTTGGATCGGGCGTCCATCACTGCATCGGCGCGCCGCTCGCCCGGCGTGAAATGTATTGGAGTTTCAGAATATTACTGGAAGAAGTTCACAACCTGCGGCTGGCACCCGGCAAGAATGATCTCACGCATATGCCCGGCCTGATGTTGCGGGCACTCAAGGCACTGCACATTGCATTCGACCCGGCCTGAGCCGATCATCATCAAGAGAGGATGACCCGATGAATAGCCTGCTCGCCGCACGCCCGGCCCATGTCCCCGCCGACCATGTTGTCGATTTCGATCTCTATGCGCCGCCCGAGGCGAAGCAAGATTTTCATGCATCTTGGAAATCGCTGCATGCGCCGGATGTGCCACCAATTGTCTGGACGCCGCGCCATGGCGGCCATTGGATCGTGACGCGCAACCCGTTGATCAATGAAGTGATCAGCGATTATACCCGTTTTTCCAACAATAACATCATCATCCCGAAGGAAGCGGCGAAAGATAGTAAGCTGCTGCCAACCACCATCGATCCGCCGGTCCACCGGCCTTTCCGCAACTTGCTCAATACCAGCCTTGGCCCGAAGACGATCAGCCGCAACGAGCAGCAGGTCCGCGCCGTGGCGGTCAGGCTGATCGAAGAGATAAGGCGCGATGGCGCGTGCAATTTCACGACCGCCTATGCCGAAAAATTCCCGTTGCAGGTCTTTCTGCAAATGATTGACCTGCCACTGGAAGATGCGCCGAAACTCAAGCAATGGTCCGACCAGATGCTGCGCCCGACGCCGGGACGCGATTGGGGGGCGGATCAGAATGGCTTTGCCTGGGGGGTGCGCCACTTTTTCGAATATCTCACGCCCTATATCGAGGAACGCACCGGCAAGGATGGCGAGGACGTCCTCAGCCGCTTGATCAACGGCACTATTGATGGCCGCGCGCTCACCCGCCAAGAGGCGCTCCAGCTCTCCGCACAAGTGCTAATTGCCGGTCTCGACACCGTCGTCAATTTCCTCGGCTTTGCGATGCTCTATCTCGCAACCCATGACGAGGCCCGGCGGCAGTTGGTGAATGACCCCGGCCTGATCCCGGCAGCGATCGAGGAAATGGTGCGCCGCTTCGGTGTCGTGACCATCGGCCGTGAAGTGGTGCACGACATGGAATATGCCGGGGTGCAGCTCAAGGCCGGCGACATGGTCGCCATTCCGACCCAATTGAGCGGGCTTGATGACCGGGTAAACGATAATCCGATGCACGTGGATTTTCACCGATCAGCGGCGGAACATACCAGCTTTGGCAATGGCCCACATCGTTGTCCGGGGGCGCATCTCGCCCGGCTCGAAATCCGGGTGACGCTTGAAGAATGGCTGTCGCGCATCCCCGAATTCGCGGTTGCGCCGGGGCAAGAGGTACGCTTCACTGGCGGCATCGTCGCTGTGGTCGATGCCTTGCCGTTGGTATGGGACGTCGCCACCACCCGCGACATTGCGGCCGCCTGAACCGGTTTGCGCAGGAGAGAATGATGAGCGTCGAACCCTTTACGATCCATATTCCGGATGATGAATTAGCGGAATTGCAGCGCCGCCTGAAAGCCACGCGCTGGGCCGATGATTATGGCAATGCGGATTGGGGTTATGGCGTCGAAAAAACCTGGCTGCAATCAATGGTCGATTATTGGGCCCATGATTTTGACTGGCGAGCACAGGAAGCCACAATCAACCGCTTCCCACAATTCCGGACGATGATCGACGGCATCCAGATCCATTTCATCCATGCCAAGGGCAAGGGGCCTAATCCCAAGCCGATCATCCTGACCCATGGCTGGCCGTGGACTTTTTGGGACTGGAAAGATGTCATCGACCGGCTGACCGATCCGGCAGCTTATGGCGGCAGCGAAGACGACGCGTTCGACGTGGTGGTGCCCTCGCTCCCCGGTTTCGGCTTTTCGGTACCGCTGCGAACCACCAACATCGGCGCGCGCGAAACGGCGGGGCTATGGGTCAAGTTGATGCAGGAAAAGCTGGGCTACGGCAAATTCGCCGCCGCCGGAGGGGACTGGGGCGCATTGGTCACCTCTGATCTTGGCCATCTCTACCCCGAGGCGGTGACAGGCATTTATCTGACCTTACCGCTGATGACCGGGTTGCTGGGCTTACTGGCCGATCCGAACATCGAATTCGCCCCGAACGAACAATGGATGGCGGCGCGCAACCGGGAAGCGCAACCGTTGATCTCCAGCCATGTCGCCGTCCATGTCGCCGATCCGCAGACGCTGGCCTATGCCATGGCAGATTCGCCCGTCGGCACCGCTGCTTGGATTTGGGAACGTCGCCGGGCGTGGAGCGACTGCAAGGGCGATCTCGTCGCGCTGCATGGTCGGGATTTTCTCTGCACCACGGCGTCAATCTACTGGTTCAACAAGTCAATCGGCACGTCATTCCGCTTTTATGCGGATCATTTCCGTCGGCCATGGGAACCAATCCATGACCGCAAGCCGATGATCCCGGTGCCAACCGGTGTCGCCATTTCGCCCAAGGAAGTGGTGATGGTGCCGCGTGCCCTGATCCAGGAGCGCTGCAATCTTCAGCGCTACACCCTGTTCGACCATGGCGGCCATTTCGCCCCCGCCGAAAATCCCGAAGGCGTCGCCAGCGAATTGCAGGCGTTTTTCCGGGACAAATAAGGCAGGCAACGGACGACCATCCCGGGCTGGAACAACGGCGCTGGCCGCGCCTCAATCAACCCAAGAGCACTCAATAGGCGAAGCGCAGACCTGCCCGCCATTGCCGAGGCGCGCCGGGTGCAAGGCTGCGCGGGTCGGATGCGCCGGGGACTTCGGCGATGTGGATCTCGCTCACATCGGCATAAGTGCCGAAGCTGGCATCATCGCGGTCGAACAGGTTGCGGATTTCGCCGAACAATTGCACCCCATGACCGAGTTCAAGCCCGCCGCGCAGATCGACGCGGACATAGCCGGCCAACATCTGTCCCGCGTTATTCTCATCCCCCAACAAGCGCTGGCGCGACCGCGCGATCAGGTCGCCACCCATTTGCCAGCCGCGCCCTTGATGCTCAACCGTCACCACCAACCCGTGTCGGGCAATGCCCGGCATGCGGTTGCCATGGGCGACCATGATCAGCCCATCCTCATCCGCCGCCGGGTTGGCGGGGCTGGAAATGGTGAAATCGCTGCGAAAGCGGGCATCGGTAAAGGCGTAACTCAGCGCCATGGTCCAGCGCCCGGCCCGGGCCTTGAGCATCGCCTCGATCCCCTGTCGCCGCGTGCCGCCGACATTGCGGAAATAGGCGCGCCCACGAATGGCCGAGGCGACATGCTGGATGTCGTCGCGGCTATCGCTGCGCCAGCCCGCCAGCGACCAATCGAGCCGCACCGCGCCCAGTTGCGTTCGCCCATTTGCCCCAGTCTCCCAGTTGCGAGCAATGACCTGACGCAGCGGCGGGTCGGCGATGAAGAAATTGGCGAGGCTGCATGGAGCCGCCTCATCGGCACAGGAAAGTTCCGCCGGGGTCGGCGCACGATTGGTCTCGGCATAGCCCGCGCGCAGAGCGAGGCCTTCCCCGCCATCATAGTCGAATTCAACGCCGGGGTTGAGCCGGTTGAACCGGTGGAGACCATTGAGCGCGGTGCCAATCCGGTCATCCAGACGGATCCGGGCATGATTGTAACGCAGCCCGATTTCCGCACTCAGGCCGGGCAAGAGCGGCAACCGGTCCTGCACAAACAGCCCCCCATAGCGGGTTCGGGCGAGCAGGCTGACGGGGGCGAGCAGGCCATCGGCTTGATCAATGATCGGGCCTAGGCCGACCACCTCGCGGTTGGTGATCAGTTCAGCCAGTTCAGACGAGGCGGTGAAAGCGGTGCGACTGACATCGAGGCTTACGCCTAGAACGAGCAAATTTTCGCCCGCGCCAAGCGGGCGGCGGTCGCTCAACTGGATCAGCACACCAGCGGCGCGACTATGGGCTGCACTGCGATTGAGCAGGCCGTAATCATCTGCCCCGGTGGTGGCCAAGGAATTGCCCGTGCCATCGGTCAGCCGCGTGCCGTCCTCATCGAGGCAAAGCACGTCGCCGTCATCAGGGCAGGGGGCAAAATCCGCTGCATCGCCGTTCAGGCTATGGCTGTTGATCCGCTGAGCATAGAGCGTCGCCTCCACCCGGACATGATCCGACAATTGCATCCAAGGATGCAAGCTGGCGAGCAGATAGCGATGATCGCCGCGATCCGGCCAGGTCAGCACGGCACGCCGATTGACCGCGAGCAGTTCAACCGGCGTCACGCCAAGCCCGGACAACTGGGTATCGGCGGCAACCAACTTGGCATGCGCACCGGCGGTCGCGCCATCCACGCCAATATCGCCATAGCCGTTCCACAGCCGGGAAGGGCTATGTGCGCGCCAGCCTTGCTCGCGCCGGAACTGGATCGCGCCATAGCCGCTCCATTGGCCGCGCGCGCCACCCCCGGCGAGGCTGGCGTCGGCCAGACCGTCACTGCCGCCGGTGAGGCTGGCCTCTAGCCCCGGATCCTTCGCCCCGGTGCGGGTATCGATCACCAGTGCGCCGCCCAGCGCGTTCAGCCCATAGACCGGGCTGGCATCCAGCAAGCTGACCTGCCGGATCGCTGCGTCCGGTAGCAGATCAAGTGCGACCGTATCGCCGAACGGCTGGTTGAAACGCACCCCGTCAAGATAGGCCGCCAGCCCTTGGGCCTGACCTTGCAGCCCAGAGGCGGTGAAACCACGATAGACGAGATTGGGTTGCCAACCCGTACCCTGCGGATCCTGCAAGGTGATGGCCGCCGATCCGCGCGCGAGCGCCGACACGAGATCGGGATGACCCGCTCGTGCGATATCATCGGCCGAGAAACCGAGCGCATCATCGGCATCCATCCCGCCGCCCGGTGCCGTTACAATGATCGTCGTGTCATCCGGCGCGGCGGTGGCGGCGGCCCATGCCGGCAACGGCACGGCCATGGCCAGCAACAGCGCGGTCCGGTAACCCGTCATCATCGTTCGAAACGCATGCCGATCCAAAAGGTGCGTGGCGTGCCGAGATCGATGGAACCGCCTGCGTTACGCGTCATCACCTGTGCGTCGAACAGATTTTCAACCCGACCGATCACCGCGACCCCCTTGATGACGGGAAGGCGGGCATAGCCGTCGATCGTCAGCGCATGGCGCAGCACATCCGTCTGAAGGTCGTCTTCATATTGCCGGTCAACATAGCGCATGGTGGCGGAGAAGCTCGGGCCATCAGCGGGCATCCAGCCGATGGTCGCACTCGCCGCATGGCGCGGGGTCTGGGCGGGGATGAAGCCGTCAAAGGCGAGGCCCGGCGCATGGACGCGGCTATGGGTATAGGCATAAGACGCGTTCAGCACGACATTGCCGGTCCGCGCCTCGGCCCCCAATTCAATCCCGCGCGCGACGATGGCATCAACATTCTGGCGTTGGCGCGTGGTCGGGGTCAGCGTCACATTGGCAATGGCATCTTCCAGCCGGTTATAGAACAATGTCGCCGAGAGCTTCACCCCGGCAAGCGGGGTGACATCGGTGCCAATCTCGACGCCCTTGAGCTTTTCAGGCTGCAAATTCGCATTGGCGAAGGTGTCGATCGGGAAGACCTTGAAGCCGCGATAAAGCTCGTTGAGCGTCGGCAGACGGAAACCGGTATAGGCCGCGCCGCGCAGGGCCACCGCGTCCGATGGACGATAGACCGCACCGGCGCGCAACGAGGATTCCCAGCCGCTACGGTTCGGATAAAAGGTGCTGCTGGTCGGCGTGCCACCGGCATCGGTTTTCAGCAATTCCCCCTGGTTGATCGTCCAGTGATCAGCCCGCGCGCCACCGGTCAGCACCACCGGGCCCAGCGTCCAGCTATCTTCGATAAATAGCCCGGCCACCGTCTGATTGCCGCTGGCATGGCGACGTTCGGAAATATTGCCGCTGCGATAGGCGTCTTCATACATGTCGCCCTTGGCATGGCGCATGTCGCCACCCAGCCGCAACACATGGTCACTACCAACCGGCGGACGCAGTTCAATTTTGCCGCCTAGGCCGGTCGCGGGCGTATCGCGTTGATCGAGCGAGATCGCATAAGGTGCAGACGACGCAATAACGATGTTGGTGAAATTGCGGTGTTGGCCATAGGCCACCGCATCAAACGCCCAAGGCCCTTGCGAGACGAGGCGCAGGCTGAAATCTTCGCCCTTGCTGCTGTTATCGGCCCCACGGAAGCGCAGGGTGCGATGGTCGCGAAACACCAGCGCATTGGCCTGGAGTTCAAGCGTGTCGGACAGGGGTTGGACAACCCGGCCCGAAGTCGACCAGCTCTTATAGCGCGCCGGCACGGTGATTCCGGCGATACGCTGACTAACCGGCGTGGTCTGGAAACCGTCGCCACGATCCCAGCGGCCAGAGATCATGGCATAGCCTTCGCCCAGCGAGGGGGCAAAGGTGCCCGATAATTCGGTCGACGCGCGGCTGCCATAGAAGCCGGTGGCTGAGAGCAACGGCAATTGGTCGCGGGTGGCGCTCGCCATCTCGATTGTACCGGCAACTGCGCCCGAGCCAAAAGCACCAACCCCGCCACCGCGTGTTACCCGCACCCCCGAAAGGCGTTCAGGCACCAGCGCCGAATAGGGGATATGGCCGAAAAACGGGTCGGCCATCGGGACGCCATCAAGCAAGACAAGCGCCCGGCTTGATGCATTGCCGCCCAGCGCGCGGAGCGTTGCGCCCTGTGCCGTGGGATTGGACGCGCGGCTATCCGAGCGGCGGAACTGTTGGAACCCCGCCACATCACCCAGCAGATTTTCAATCCGGGACGAAGCCGCATTGACCAGCCGGTCGCGATTGACCTCGGTCTGGTCATAGGCTGGCGTCCCCGGCGGCAGCGGCAGGCCACCCCCGCGTACAATGATGTCATTACCATCGGCCAGCGCCGGCGAACTGATCAATAAAGCGAAGAGCGGCAGGCAGCGAGAACGCGTCATGGTGGTGAGATTCCTCTCGATCACGCATAAGATAATGCAGGGCGGCTTTCGCCTGAAAAGCCGCCTTGATCAAGTGGTCGTCAGAAAAAGAGGCGGGCACCTGTCGCAAGGACAGCACGCTTGCTCTCGCACGTGAGGCGCATCATGGGTGCACATTGTCGTCGGGACCTTCCTCTTTACACGAGAGTCCCATTTTATTTAACATAAGATATATTATCGATCTTTATAGTGGCGCGGACCGCATGGCGCGGATACTCATGATGGCCCGCATGATTGCCATGGGTGACACTTTACCCGCTGGCAAAGTGTCACTGCCGACAAAATGACCAGCGCATGTGCATGGGGGATTCACAACGACCCCTTTATGTGCTTGATTCAGTCCCGCTATGTTTCACACCTCGATCCTGCCCGAACAAACCGCCAATGGCGATGTCGCCATGCTGCTTGATCAGTTGGCCCATTGCTCATCGCGGCCGCGCTATGCGTTCATGGTGCTTAATCTAATCGCCCAGGTCGCACGGTCGGATGGCAGCGCGGGGCCGGTGGTGGCAAGACAGGCCGGAGGCGTGATCCTGCTGCGCGACTGGCTATGCGATAGCCTCACCCCGATGGGACGCCGTGACCCGAAGCGCAAAGCGCTGGCACAACGCATCGTCGATGAACTGCGCGGCAAAAATGAACTGCCCGCCGATGAGGCGGCCGCCCTGATCCGGGTTGAGGATGAAATCCGCGAGCGGGTTCGCGCGTCGGGCAAGACCAATGTCAGTCGTGCTGTTTCGGAACTGGTCGGGGCTGGTTTGCTGCAACGCCATTATCAGGGCTATCGCGTCGACCATCACAATCGCGGGGCGCAGCGTCAGGCCGTCTATACGCTGGTCGGGGCCGCACGCAGCCTATTGCCGGCCCGACCGGACAGCATGACGATACCGATCAAGGCCAAGCCGGTCGCGGCCCAATCCGAATTGCCATTCTGAACGGCGGCTGGGCCGCTACTAATGGACGTCATCCAGCGGTGTCGGCACCCAGATCGCCGCGTCCCCTGCCCCATAGCCGCGCGCCTTGCCGTCAATCATGCAGGCCCCGATCCAGCCACAGATCACCGCATCCAACATATCCTCAAAGGCCTTACGATCCATCGCGCGCGTCTCTTCCGGCGGGATGGGGAGCAACTGGCAACACCCGCTGACGACCCCATCAAGCGCAGCCACAATATGTGCCCATTGCCCCCGCAACGCGCTCCAACGCGCTACACCCGTCAGCTCCGGCCAATAAGAGGCGGCACGCGAAACCTTATAGGGTAGCCGCTTATCTGCACGCAGCAGCTCGACCAATGCGGGGTGCGGATACACTTCAGCCAAGCCGGGCAAGACAACCTGATCGATCAGCAGCCGATATCCCGCCTGCTCGGCAGCAGCGCGCAATTGGTCGCTGATCGGGCCGGGACGTTCGGCGCTCGGCGAATGCGTCCCGCAATGGCGCGCGCCATAGGCGCGGGATACGGCATTATCCGCCTCGCGCCGGCCGATGATCGGCCCTTTTGCCAACGGCATGTCCATGGCGATCAGATCGGGGCGGACCCCCAGCCGCCGCTCGACCGCCGTGATCAAGGCGATGATGTCCGGCGCACAACCGCGCGGGCGGTCAGTCAGGCTGATGCCGTTCGACCACGCCAAGAAATGGTCATAAGAGGCGCAGGCCATCTCCAGCCGCCAGCCCTTGCCGTCATGGACTACGAGCGCAACGCCGCTTGGCTGGGTCGTGGTCCATGCCGCATCGATACCAAGTACCGCCCTCACCTGCCGCCCCATTTCATTGTTCTACCGACCCCGCCAACCGCAGCCGAGCCCAGACCGGTAAATGATCCGATGCCCGCGCCGCATTGATGCTGTGATGGGTGCCGCTGGCGAGAATCTCGAATTCAGGACTGACCATGATCCGGTCCAGCCGGGCGACGGGCCGCTGCGCATGGAAGCTCGGGCCGGAATGGGCAATCGCAAAATGCTTGGCAAATTCCTTGAGGCAGCCGCCATGCGGATTCCACTCGTTCAGATCGCCCATCATCACGGTGGGCATCTCATCCTGCCGGGCCAGCTCATCAAGAATGACCCGCGCCTGCCGCCGCCGATGCAGGCCGGAAATGTCGAGATGCATGCCCACGATCCGCAAGGGCCGGTGGTTGATCTCGACCTCCGCCACCACCGCACCGCGCGGTTCAAGGCAGGGCAAATGCAGAATGCGCTGGTCGATGATCCGGGCCGACCGACGCACCAGCAACGCATTGCCATGCCAGCCAAGGCTGCCGGGCCGGACATCGAACGGTACCGGTTTATACGTGGCATGTTCACCCAGCAGCGTGCCCGGCAAGGCGCTATGCCGCGCGCCGAAGCGGCGGTCGGCTTCCTGCAACGCCACCACATCAGCGTCCAGTTCGCCCAGCACATCGAAGATACGCTCCGGCCTGCGCCGCCGATCCGTGCCGATCGCCTTGCGGATATTGTAACTCGCGACAAGGATCATGCGCTACGGAACCTTCCAGCCATGGCCCTATGATACATGAACGGCCAGCGCGATGGTAGGTTCATCCCTGTTCATCGCGTCCGCCCGCATCACGCCCGATGTGGCGCGCGACGGGCGGTTCCGATCAGGCGGTGATGAACGGGGTCAATAATTGCTCGACCCGCAATGCCGGCGGGATATTCTCAATACCGATGCGGCGGTCAAATTCCTCGTGCATCCAATAGATGCGGCGTTCCTGATAGCAGAGCGTCATGCCGGTGAAGGCACCGGACTCGAGCGACTTTTGAATGCCGGCGAGGAACTGGAAATCCTCCATCTGGATCTTGTCATAATTGGCGACAAACGTCTTCCAATATTCTGAATTTTCAGCCGTTTCATCTTCCGGTCCAGCACCGACAAAGATCAGTTCGCACTCGCATTTCCCCTTGGCCGTCGGCCAGAAAGTCACGAACGGAAAGCCCCCGGAATCGAATGGTGAAACGAAGTTCGGGAACACGCCATAGGCACAATTATTCTCGCGGAACACCGGCGGCACACCCGCAATGTCATAGCGTTCAAAATCTTCCGTGCCCCATGTACCGCCAGCCGCGCTATGCTTTTTCGGCAACGCCATACGGGTATGCCCGCCATTAAACATGGCAATCGCCGTACCCTTCCCATCCAACAGCGTCGCCACCGTCTGCGGGTGGATCGCCTTGACGTGATAGGCTTCAAGAAAGGCGTCGAGCGCGGCCTTCCAGTTGCAGTTGATCTTGTAGCTCAGCCGCCCCTTGATCCGCAGATTGGCCATATTCATCGGCGCAAGGTCATCGACCAACTGGCCCAGTTCTTCCTTGAGCGGGCGCGCATCGGGATCGAAATTGAGGAAGATCCAGCCATCCCAGATTTCGCAACGCACCGGCAACAGGCCATGCTGCGACTTGTCGAAATCGCCAAAATCATGTTCTTCCGGCACGCGCATCAGTCGGCCTTCAAGATCATAGCACCAGCTATGATAGCGGCAGACCAGCAGGTTGGCCTTACCCGATGTCTCGCCCACAATGGGCGCACCACGATGGCGGCAAGTATTGTGGAAGGCCCGCACCGTGCCATCTGCACCCCGCGTCATAATCACGGCCTTGCCGAGCCGTTCGAACAGCTTGTAATGGCCGCGTTCGGGCACTTCTTCCTCGCGCCCTGCAACCAGCCAGCTTCGCATCCACAGCCGATCCATTTCGAGCTGGTAGAATGCCTCGCTCGTATAACGACCGCCCGGAATTTGCGGCAGGGTGGGAAAACCCTCCGGGTAAAAATCGCGGTTCAGCTCATATTGGATCTGCTCGGCAATCGCGGCCGCGGCGGTCGGATTCATGAAAAGGTTCCTCGGATAGTTCTTTTGCGCGGGACGCTGCCGCACGGGGCGAAGCGAGTCAATAGATGTTGCATAACTCTGCAACTTCATACCAGCCTAGCCATCGCCAAGGTTGACGCCGCGCGCCAAAGCGGGCCAAAGCCTTGTTCCATGCTCATGCCTCGGAAACCACGATGACCGCCACCGCCGCAGCCATAGCCATAGCACCGAGACGCCCCTATTCCCGGACGTTCGATGAACGCCGCGAACGCGTGCTGGCCGAGGCATGGCAACTGATTGCCGAGCGCGAGGGGGACAGTTTCAGCATCGCAGAGTTGAGCGAACGCTCCGGCGTGTCGGCGCGGACGATCTACAATGCGTTCGGGGATCGTGACGGCGTCGTCGCCAAATCCGTAGCCGCGCATTATCGCGCCCTGTTTCCCGAACCGCTCAACGAGGATATCGAACCGCGCGATCTATGCGCCGCACTGGCGATGATCGATGAGGTGGTCGCGGAAATCTCCAAAGTCCCTGGCTGGTCCCGCACCGGGGCGATGATGTATTTCGCGCCGCGCACCAGTGCCACCATCACCGACTCCCTGCGCGCCATGCCGCTCGCGATCCTGAACGCCTGGCTCGCCTCTCCCGAGGCCGATGCAGATCGACTGGCGCTCGTGCGGCGCGACGAGCTTGAACGCAGCTACGCCAATGGCCAATGGGGCCTGACAAATGACTGGGCCGCCGGGCGGATCACTGAGGCGGAACTTGCGCGCAACATGAAGCTAGGGCTGATCATTGTCGTGCTCGCCTTGGGCACCCCCGGCGCACAGGTCGAGGCAAGCCGGATCGCCGCGACCCTCCGCTAAACAGCACTGAGGCCAATATCCTCATGCATCAATCTCGCCGTTCAGTCGCTTCGCCGCCGCGCGGCCGGTGCGGTTGCCAAAGCCCAGCGCGACGGCGATCATGTGTTTTTGCATTTCGCTCACCAGTTCGGCATCGTCGATGCGCCCCGCGACCCAATCATTGACCGACCCCCATTGCAGATTGGCAAAGCTGCGTTCCAACGCCTCGCGGCCAAATTGCTGGATCAGCTTGCGGTCCGCCTCGTCCGACCGGATCCATGATTTCAGCGTGGAGATTGGCAGGCGGCGGAGCGTTTCCACTAAGCGCGAACTTGTGCGCGTTGCATAATATAGCCGGGCCGCCGTCGCTGAAAAGGCGGGGACGCTGCTGATTTCCCGCGCGACGCGAACCATCATCGCGACCACCTCATCCAAGGTCCGGCTATCGCCTGCACCGGGGCCGATGCCCTCAAACAGCGAATGATAATGGGTGGCGACCGCTTCCGCGATCAGGCTGTCCTTATCGGTGAAGCCATTATAGATCGTCCGCAGCGCCACACCGCAACGCTCGCTAAGATCGGACAGCTTGAACTGGTCGCTGCCATATTCCGCAATCAACTCCCATGTGGTGGCCAAAATCTCCTGCCGCCGCCGCTCCATATGCCGCCCATAAGCGGCACGATGCCGGGGGCGCAGGGCGATGACCTGCGCCCCGGGCACAGCCGGTTGAACCGGGCGGGAAGCGTGGCGGTCGTTGGACATTCCGATGCTTACACCGCGCGCGTGGTCGCCGGGTCCCAAACCAGCGGCACCGCATTCACCGTGGCCGCGATTCCGCCCATCACCCGCACATCTGCACCCGCCGCCAGCTCAAACACCGGGATGCGCTTAAGCCATTCCTCGATCGAAATGCTGATCTCGGTCCGCGCAAGATGCGCACCCGGGCATTTATGGGGGCCGGTGCCAAAGCTGACATGCCGGGCGCCAACCCGGTCGAAATCGACCTTCATCGGATCGGGATTGACCGTGGGATCAAGCCCGCCGAGTACGGTGGCGGTCACGATCATCTCGCCCTTTTTCAACTGCGCGCCGTGATATTCCATATCCGTCACAACTTCCCGACCAATGGTGACAATCGGAAAGCGCCGCACCAATTCCTCAATCGCGGTCGGTATCAGGTCGGGATCTTCAACCAGACGCTGGCGATGCGCTGGGTTTTGCGCAAGGAACAGGAAGGTGAAACCCAGGAAATTGACCACCGTGTCGAGCCCGGCAATCAGCACCTGCAAGGCGAGTTGCAACGCTTCCACATCGCTCAACGCCCGATCCCCGATCTTGCCGTTGACGATACGGCTGAGCATATCGTCGCCGTCCTTGCCTTTGCGGGCATCAAGGAAGGGCTGGAGATAAGCCGCGATCCGGGCCAGCGCATCGGCCATGCTGATCGTGCCATCTGCCCGCGTTGTCGCGTCGGACCATGTCTTGAGCTGCTGCGAATCCTCCAGCGGCAGGCCGAACATGGTCATGAACACCTTGATCGGCAGGATTTCTGCATAAGCGGTGGTGAAGTTGCATTGGCCATCAAGCCGCACCGCTTCGACCAGTCCGGCGGCAACGTCACGGATCTGCGCCTCGATCCCGCCCACCGCGCGCGGCGAAAAACTGCTGTTTAACAGGCTGCGATACGGGCGATGTTCTGGCGGATCGAGCGTCGTCGGAATGAGATTATGCTGCTCGCCTGCCGATTTGGGCAGGAGGATGACACGGCTCGAAAAGCGGGTGTGATCGGCGAACACCTCATCGATCAGGTCGTTGCGCGTGACGATCCAATGACCCTCGTTGCGCGGCGTCCAGACCACGTCCGGCACGCCTTGCGCATGGAGCAACTGCCAGCCTTCATAAAAGCTCTTGCCCTCGCCGGGAGGTGCATAAATGTCGAAATCGACGAATTGATCCGGCTTCACATGGGCCGGGCGCGCCGACCCCGTCGCTTCCATCACGTCTTGCATCGCACCTCTCCTCTTTTGATCTTTTCGCGTGTTCGTGGTCCCTCAGACCACCGGCAGACCTACCACCAAGCCGTCCATCCGGTCCGTCAACTTGATCTGGCAACTCAGTCGCGATCCCGGTTGACGATGCGGCACGATCTCCAGCAATTCGTCTTCCATGGTTGACGGCACACCCGTCAGTTCACGCCATGATTCAGGAATATAGACATGGCATGTGGCACAGGAGATGCCCCCGCCACATTCGGCCGCGATCTCTTCAATGCCACCCCGCACCGCGGCTTCCATCAGGGTCAGACCACCGGCGACATCCACCACTTGGGTTGCGCCCGATGCCGATTGGAAATTGATCTTCAAGGACATGCTCTCCGCTCTTGTGATGATCCGCACCGACTGATCGTCGGTCTCTTGTCATCCGTTCCAGCCCTCACCTGCCTAGCATGGCGCACCATGATGAACGGGTGATTCCGGGTCACTGTTGCTGAGCGACAAAAATAACCGAACCCTTACTTGATGCAATGTTTTTCTCTTTCACCGCTGCGCGATGGAAAGCGGTATTCGGCAGAAACGATCATATGTACGCGTTCAATTCAAATCGAGCTATGGATCATAAGATTTTGTATAAACGTATATATAATGATAGATGAGGTCGCACATACTGCACCCGTCAAGCACGACATGGGCGGTGGTTGCGCTGCACAGTCATGGCGTATTTTTTGCACTCATGTGCAGCAACTTGACAGACAAGTGCCTGCACGAACATGATCTGTATCTTGTCGCCGCCCGGCCACCCCATAAGCATGGCCCGCGACAAGGCGAGGAGATGTTGCCATGATCGACAAACCAAGGGCCCGCGCTGCGGCCTGCGGTCTGGCCTTTATCTCCCGCACATGTTTGATGATCCATATGGAGAAATGCTGATGTCGCCCCTGCCCTTTCCGGTTCGCCAGATTGCCTATGCCGTCAATGATGTGCGGGCGGCAGCGCAGCGCCATCATGAGTTGTTCGGCTCGGGTCCATTCTTTGTGATGGAACATATTCCGTTGCGCCGCGCGCTGCATCGCGGTGCAGAGGCGCCGTTCGATCACAGCTCCGCCTATGGCCAATGGGGTGAGGTGATGGTCGAAATGATGCACCAGCATAATGAAGGCCCCTCGGCCGTGCGCGACATGTACGCGCCGGGTAAGGAGGGCTTCCACCATGTCGCCCTAATCGTCGATGACCTCGCTGCCGCACGCGCGCATTTTGCGGCGCAGGGATTGGAAGAGGCGCTTTACGCCGAAATGGAAGACGGCTTCCAATTTGTGATGGTCGACGCCACCAAAGATCATGGCCATATGATCGAACTCTATGAAGGCGTGCCGTCGCTCACCGGCTTTTATGACTATGTGCGCAAGGTCGCGGGCGATTTTTCGCGCGGGGTGGTGCGCACTGTCGGCGGCTGAAGCCGCACCTTGGCACATACTCCTTCAATCAAAAATCAGCCGGCCGACAACAGGATGAGGATCAGCACATGAATTTCAGCGGCACCGTGGAAGATCAACTCGCCATTCGCAGCCTGATTGAGGCCTATGGCGATGCCGTCGCTCAAAATGATCCCAAGGCATGGGGTGACACATGGGCAGATGACGCGGAATGGGTCATTCTTGACCAGACGCTGAAGGGCCGCGACGCGATTGTCGGCTTTTGGCAATCGTTGATGGGCGGGTTCGAATTTACCGCCTTCAACATGAGCGTCGGCCAATTGCTGGTGAATGGCGATAGCGCCACGATGCGCGTCTATGTCAGCGAAGAATTATGGGGCAAAGATGGCAGCCTGACCCGTATCAAGGGCCGCTATGATGACCGCTTGATCCGCACCGCGCACGGCTGGTGCTTCGCCAGCCGCATTTATACTGTCCTCAAGATGTTCTGACCTCGTCTCGCCCGCCTCCCAACACGGCGAGAATCCGCTTGAAGCTGCATCAGCATTTTTATACAACAGATGCACAATAAAGCATCAAGCGGATGAGGAGAGACACTGATGGAACAATCACTGGCAGGCAAAGTCGCGATCGTCACCGGTGCCGGGCGCGGTATCGGGCGGGCCATTGCGCTGGCTTATGGCGCCGCCGGGGCGAAAGTCGCCGTGGTGTCGCGCACGCCCGCGACCGTCGACGCCGTCGCCAAGGAAATCCGCGATGCCGGTGGTGAGGCCATCGGTGTCGCCTGTGACGTAGGCAAGCGCGATCAAGTGTTCGCCGCCGTGCAGCAGACCGTCGAGACCTTTGGTGGCCTGAACATCGTGGTGAACAATGCGCAGGGCTTTGGCACCGAAGACAGCCCGCAGCCGTCCACCGTGTTCGTCGCCTGCGAAGACACCAACGAGGAAGAGTGGGAATATACTTTCCGCACCGGGGCCACCGCGTCTTTGTGGTTCATGAAGGCGGCCTTCCCGCACATGAAAAAGGCGGGCTACGGACGCGTCATCAACTTCGCGTCATCGTCCGGCCAGATCGGATTTGAGGGCAACACCTGCTATAATGCGACCAAGGAAGCGATCCGCGCCTTGTCGCGGACCGCGGCACGCGAATGGGGCCAGCACGGCATCACCGTCAACATCATCAACCCCGCACTTGAAACCCGCGCGTTCGACGCGTGGAAGAGCGCGCGCCCTGATTTTGTCGAGGCACTCAAGGAAAAAATCCCGGTGCGCCGCTTGGGCGATCCGGTCAAGGACGGCGGGCCGCTGGCGGTGTTTATCGCCGGGCCGGGCGCGGGCTATATCACCGGGCAAACCTTCATGCTCGAAGGCGGGATGCACACCCTGCCTTGATGACACCGACAAGGGCCGGACCAACAGGTTCGGCCCTTTGTTGTGACGATAATGAAAAACACAATAATCAAGGAGAGTGTCATGGGTCTGTTGGATGGCAAGGTTGCAATCGTGACCGGCGGCGGAAGCGGCATTGGTCAGGCGGTCGCGGTGGCTTTCGCGGAACATGGGGCCAAGGTGATGCTCTGCGGTCGCCGCCCGGAAGCGGGTGCCGAAACCGTCGAGATGATCAAGCAGGTCGGCGGCATCGGCCAATTCTTCCAAGCCGATGTCTCCCAGGCCGATGAGGTCGAGGCCTTGGTCGCCGCAACGGTCCGCGCTTATGGCAAGCTTGACGTCGCATTCAACAATGCAGGCATTTTCGAAGGACTGGGCCTACTCGCCGACCTGACGGAAGAAGCCTATGAACACAGCTTCGACGCGAATGTCCGCAGCATGTTTCTTTGCCTGAAATATCAGATCAAGCAGATGCTGGCGCAGGGCCATGGTGGCTCGATCATCAACAATGCGTCCGCCCAGAGCCATCTCGCGCTCGGCTATTCGGCGCATTATACCGCGTGCAAACATGCCATCCTTGGCTATACCCGCGCTGCGGCAGTCGATTATTCGCGCGACAATATCCGGGTAAACGCGATTTCACCGGGCGTCACCTTGACACCGATGATGGCGGGCTTCGACCCGGCAGACCCCGTCAATGCCACGCTGATGGCCCGTATCCCCGCCGGGCGCGTCGCCACGCCGCAGGAAATCGCCGGCACCGTGGTCTTCATGGCATCTGACATGTCACCCTATATGCATGGCGCCTCGATCGCGCTGGACGGTGGCTGGACGGCGCATTGAATAAGCGGCGCGCATCAAGGCGTGATTTCCCTTTATTCACTGCGCGTCCTTGCCTATGGCGACACGGTATTTTCAGTCGCTTTTCATCCCTGTCTCATGCCCGCCCAAATGGGCATGAGGGACGGGGCCAAAAGGCTGATTTCGCCGTTTGCAAATAACCGGTCCCGCAGGGCCGATGGGGACAAGCCGACCGCATGCCACTAATTGTTGACCATGATGAACGGCGGGCCGTGATCGCCAATGTCGTCAAGGAAATGATTGCCGAAACCGGTATTGAATCGGTCACTGTCCGCGCCGTGGCCCGCAAGGCGGGCTATAGCTCGACCATCCTCTCGCATTATTTTCGCGACAAGCAGCATTTGCTGATCTCGGCTTTTGGATCGGTATTGAGCGAGACCCCGATCCGCGTGCAAGCGGCGATGGACGCGGGCGGCAGCCTGATGGATTGTCTGGAGGAATTGCTCCCCAACACCCCGGCCAATCTGCGCGACTGGCAGGCGTGGTTTGGCTTCTGGGGCAAGGTGACCCATGATCCCGAACTCGCGGCTGAACGGCTGGCCGGGCTTGAGGAAACGCAAAAGACGCTGACCGGCATCCTCAATCACGCCATCAATCGCGGTGAACTGCCGGCCGATCTCGACATCCCATTTCACAGCAACCGGATTCAAATCTTCCTCAACGGTCTGGTGAGCATGGTCATCATGAAACCGGCAGCATGGTCGCCCGACGAACAGCGCGCCGCGCTCTTGTGGCAGATCGGCCTGATGCGCAAACACCCGCAGGGTTAAGACTGCGCCTCAACCAAAAGGGTCGTCGGCGATTTTGACCAGCTTGCGCCCTGCCCCCTTGCCCTGAAACTGGGCGAGCGCGGCTTCGGGCACATGATCAAAGCCGTCGGTGATGTCGAGCAATTCACGGATCTGACCATTGGCAAGCCATTGCCCCAGCCGGTCGCGACCCTCCGCCCAGCGGGCAATATGGTCGAAATAAAAGAAACCGCCCATTGTCGCCCCGCGCATCGCCAACATCAGATGGTTGGTAATCGGGGTCGGCCCATCATAATGGGCGGTCGCACCGCACACCACCACCCGTGCGCCATGGGCAAGATTGGCCAGCGCAGCGTCCAACATATAGCCGCCGACATTATCGAAAAATACATCGACGCCCTTGGGAGCCGCCTGCGCAATCTGGCCCATCAAATCGCCCTTGGTCGCGTCCAGCACCTCGTCAAAGCCCAAACCTTTGACCACGTCGCATTTGTCCGCGCCGCGGGCGATGCCGATGACACGGGCACCGGCCAGCCGCGCAATCTGCCCGGCAATCGAACCAATCGCGCCGGATGCCCCCGACACCAGCACGGTATCGCCGGGTGCCGGGTGACCAATATCAACCAGCCCCAGCCACGCGCACAGCCCCGTCATGCCCAACGCACCCAGACCGCTTTCGAGCGGCACGCCAGCCGGAATGCGCTGGAGTGGCGCCCCCATCCGGTCGGTGCCATCGGACACGCAATAATCCTGCCATTCAAGAAAGCCGGTGACGCCGTCGCCAATCTTCCAATCGGGATGGTTGGACGCCACGACCCGCCCCGCAATGCCGCCCTTCATCGCCGCACCAATCGGGGTCGGATCAAATTTACCCGGAATGCCCCGCACCCAGGCATGGTTCATCGGATCGGGCGAGAACCACACCACCCGGATCAACAC
This sequence comes from uncultured Sphingomonadales bacterium, assembly GCA_903821605.1. Classification (GTDB taxonomy): domain Bacteria; phylum Pseudomonadota; class Alphaproteobacteria; order Sphingomonadales; family Sphingomonadaceae; genus Alteraquisediminimonas. The sequence goes on from CAIJLZ010000017.1 coordinate 37,754, forward strand.
CTCGCCCGCGCCCGGCTCCGGCACCTCCGCCGTGCCCGGCTTGAAGACATCCGCCGTCAAGGCCAGCCCGCCGCTTGAGGTCAAGCCGCCCGATTCAGGTGATTTTGCTACCTGCCACTGGCGATTGGTCGGCATGTTCATCGGGGGTCTTCCTCGTCCTGTGATCCTCGCCAAAGACATAGGGCCAAAGCCCCGCTCGTGGCAATTTTTAGTTTGCACGCGTGTTCAATATAATGATAGGCTCGGCCAAAATAAGAGGATGCCAAAATGACGGTAACCACCGATAATATCGAGAGAATCATCGATTGGGAAAAGGCCCGAACGGCCCCGCCGAGCAACTATCCAGCACTGCCCGAAATTCCCGGTGGCCGCTATACGCGCGATGATTTCTACCAGCTTGAACAACAGCATGTCTGGAAAAAATCCTGGCTATGTGCGGGGCGTGAAGAGGGTCTGCGCGAAGCCGGGGAATATCGCCTGTTCACCAAGGCTGGGCCGCCAATTTTGTTGATACGCGGCAAGGATGGCGAGCTGCGCGCCTTTTACAACACCTGCCGCCATCGCGGTGCCCCCGTGGTGCGTGACGATGCCGGCCAGACCAATTTACTACGCTGCCAATATCATAGCTGGTCCTATGGGCTTGATGGCCGACTGATCGGCGTACCGGATGAGCGCGATTTCGCCTGTCTCAACAAGGCCGATCGCGGCCTGATCGAAATTCGCTGCGAAACTTGGGCCGGGATGGTGTTCATCAATCAGGACCGAGACGCGATGCCGCTGCTCGATTATCTCGGGCCGCTGGTGGGTGAATTGGCCTGTGTTGAAATGGACAAGCTGCGCGTCATCAACGAGAAATCCTATATCTTCAACTGCAACTGGAAAGCTGCGGCTGACGCGTTTCTCGAAGTCTATCACGTCAACACGATTCACCCGACCAACGCCGGCATCATGCTCGACAGCAAGGCCGCGGCAATGGGCCTCATGCGCAACGGCCATTCGCGCATGGCGACGCGCAAGAATATGAACCAGGGCCTGAACTTCATTGAACAGGAAGGTGCCCCGGACAATAAGGCGATGCCGGATTTCTACCGCACCAACAACGTCGCTTATGGCATTTTCCCGAACTTCATCAGCCCGGTCGAACCCACCGGCATTCCGATCCTGCTGTTCTGGCCGCGCGGTCTGCGGCAGACCGAAATGCAGGCGATCTATATCGGGCTGGATTGGGGCGAAGGCGAACGCCCGGCCTTTTGGGATTGGTTCCTGCCGCTGTTCGATCAGGTGCTGGAAGAGGATCTGATGAACCTCGAACCGGTTCAGGCCTCGCTTGATTCCGGTGCCTTTACCGGCATGATGATCAATTATCAGGAACGCCGGATCTACTGGCTGCACGAGGAAATCGACCGGCGCATCGGCCCTGCCCATCTTCCGGACGGGTTGGCCGTAGCGCAACTGCTATCCGATTATATTGAAGACCCGCTGGAAGAAGCGGCCGAATAATCACGCCTCCGGAGCGGCGGCATCACAAGACAAAAGAGACGGGGTGGCACGGACAGGGCAGCCCCGCTGGAGAGGAGAGCCATGGATATTCGGCGTGCATCTGGAGATGAAGCGGTACCTCTTGGACAGGGCCGCAGCGAGGGCGATAGCTGGAATGACATTCTTAACACCAGCCTGAAGCCGGTCCCGGCCTTTTTGCGCGAAGACAGCTACGAATATCGTGGTTCGGAGCCGTTGAGCACCGAACGCTACACATCGCCCGACTTCTTCCAGCAGGAATGCGCGAAAATGTGGCCGAACGTCTGGCAGTTCGCCGCGCGCGAAGAGGAAATGCCCCATCCCGGCGACTATGTGCTCTACGAAAATGTCGGACGCTCCTACATCGTCGTGCGGCAGGACGACGGCAGCATCCGCGCCTTCCACAATGTCTGCCTCCATCGTGGCCGCAAGCTGCGCGACGAAAGCGGGAGCGCGGACAAGTTCCAATGCGCCTTTCACGGCTTCACCTGGAATAAGGATGGCAGTCTGGCGCATATCCCGTGCCGCTGGGATTTCGGTCATTTGACCGACGAAAAGATGCAATTGCCCGAGGCCAAGGTTGCCGTTTGGCAGGGCTTCATCTTTGTCCGGGAAAATGACGAAGGCCCGTCGATCGAGGAATATCTCGCCCCGCTCCCCGAGCATTTCCAAGAATGGCGCAATGAGGAGTGCACGACCGCCATCTGGGTCGGCAAGGTCGTCAAAGCCAATTGGAAAGTGACGATGGAAGCCTTTCTTGAGGCGTGGCATTCCATCGTCACCCATCCGCAATTCCTCGGTTTTCTCGGTGATGCGAACACCCATTATGGGGTTTATGGCGACCATGTGAACCGGGCACTGACACCGTCAGGCGTGTTGTCCCCGCATCTGATGGGGACGGGCAAAACCGAACAATGGATCGCCGACGAATTTCTGCGCGGCAATGGCCGCTCGGTCAGCGAAAATTCGCTGGTGGTACCGGAAGGCATGACCGCGCGCCAAGCGCTCGCCGACATGTTCCGCCAGGAATATAGCGAAGCCAGCAACCGCGATCTATCGCATGTCAGCGATGGCGAAGTCATCGACTCGCTCGTCTACAATGTCTTCCCCAATTTCTCGCCTTGGGGCGGGTTCATGCCGACGATCTGCTATCGCTGGCGGCCATGGCCGGATCAGGATCACACGCTGATGGAGGTCCGCATCCTGACCCGCGTGCCCAAGGGTGAGCCACATCCGCCCTGCCCGCCGATGCACCTACTCGGCGAGGATGAGACATGGTCGTCCTATACCGACTGGGGCATTCTCGGCGCGGTGTTCGATCAGGATATGGAGAACATGCCGGTCGTGCAGCAAGGGCTGAAATGCTCGAAGAACAAGCAGATCGAACTCGGCAATTATCAGGAAATCCGCATCCGCCAGTTCCACCAGACACTCGACAAATATCTGGCGCGCTTCTGAACGCCCGCACTGCCCCCCCATTCCGCCGTTGAGGAGCCTCACCGATGATCAAAAAATACGCCATGTTTCAGGAAGCCTATTATGTCCGCAGCATCGATGAGGCGGCCCAAAAATGGGCAAAGGCATTCGGTGCAGGCCCATTCTTCATGGTCCGCCACCATCATTGTGAGGAATTCACCTATCGCGGCACGGCAGTTGAGGCCGATGTGTCCTATGCCTTTGGTTATCTCGGCGACCGGATGATCCAGTTCATCGAACAGCATGACGACAAGCCCTCGATCTATCGCGACATGTACAAGGATGGAGAAGAAGGCTTCCACCACGTCGCCTATCTCGTCGACGATTTCGCGGCAGAGCGCCAGCGCTGGCTCGATCTGGGCTATGAACTGGCGACCGAGCTCTATGCCGACGAGGTCAACGCCGGCTATTTCGACACCCGTTCATTGAACGGCGGCTTCACCGAAATCCATGGCGACCCGGGCCATATTCTTGGCATGTTCCATATCTGGAAGCGGGCCCATCAAGAATGGGACGGCACCACGCCGCCGACCATCGAGATCGAGGACATTAAATTCTATCAACGCGCGCCATTGCTGCCCAAGTCATAACCCCCGCACCCCGGCCTGCCAGCGCTTGGCGGGCCGGGATCAGGCTGGCCCCTGTGCCACCCGGGTATTCAGTCCGAACGCAGCCAGAAAGCCAAGCGCGACAAAAGGGAGCATCGCCAGCATTGCCGATGATGGGCCATGGCCTGCCGCCAACACCATCGCCGCGATCATCGGTCCGATAATCGAACCCAGCCGACCAACGGCAATCCCCCAGCCCACACCCGTGCCGCGCACCGCATCCGGATAAAGTGTCGGCGACAGCGCATAGAGCACATATTGCGCCCCCGCGCCGAGCAACCCAATCAGAAAGGCCGTGATCAACATGGCGGGCACATGGGCCACCACCGTCGCCATCAAATAGATCGCCACGCCAAGCCCAAGATAGGCGATAAACATGATCTTCCGCCAGCCAAAGCGCGTCACCAACCGGCCAAGGACAATCGCACCGATCCCGCCGCCAAGGGTGCAAATCATTGCCCCCAGCGTCGCATCCGACAGGGTAAAGCCGCGACCAACCAACAGCGAGGGCAACCAGTTAAAGATGAGATAGAGCACGATCAGGGTGAAGAAAAACGCCGCCCATAATAATAATGTCGCCACGGCCCGGCCCTCTCCCGCCAGCGCAAACAGGATATTGCGCCCGCTCGCTTGACCAGCAGCGGCACCGGTACCGGCGGCACCAGCCGCGCTCCCCGCCCTGCTGCCAGACGGCAAATACACCATCAGCGCGACCCCAAGGAGGAGTGGAACCGTACCGCCGATCCAGAAGATAGTCCGCCAATCAAGATCAGCACTGCCCATCCATGCGATGAAACCGGCAAGCGAAGCCCCGAATGGCATGCCCGCCGTGATCATCGCAACACGAGTGACACGGGTTTCGGCGGGCCCCATCTCGGCGGCCAACGCAATCAGGTTGGGCATCGCCCCGCCCAGCCCCAGCCCCGTCAGAAAGCGCGCCGCCAGAAACCATCCGGTATCGGGCGCGAGTGCCGTCAGGATCGAGAATAGCCCGAACAACAAGATCGAGGTGATCAACACCAAGGGGCGACCCAGCCGATCCGAAATCGTGCCGCCGATCGCCGCGCCAAAGAACAGGCCAATGGTGCTGGCACTGAACACCCAGCCCAATTCCGTCGGGCTAAGATCGAAGTCGGGCACGAATTTCGGGGCCACCACGCCTGCCGACTGTAAATCATATCCTTCAACCAATGCCGCCGCAAAGCAGAGCGCGTAAATAATCATCGCGCGCCGCGCAGGCAGGGCGGGTCTCGGGGGTGTGGCAAGCATAGCCTGACGATCATCAGTCATTCGCGCATCTCTCTCCATCTGCCGATGCATCGGGCACTGCCCCCACAACCGGTCATGACACATGGTTGGCGGACCGTCCGGCAGAGATCAAGCGGCGATGGGATAAAGGCGTCACTTCCCTTGACCATGTGACGTCGGGCGATATCCTCTCCCCTTGCAGTGGCGCGCGTCCCGACCAAAACAAAAATGACCGAGAAGGAAGCCGATCGTGATCAAGCTGATTTACTGCCTACGCCGTGTCCCTGGCCTGTCGTTGCGGGAGTTTCAGGAACATTGGCTGGAACAGCATGCCCGTTTTGGCCGCGATAACCGGATCATCCGGCGCTATGTGCAATATCACCGGCTGGAAGACGACCCCATTGTCGCCGCCATGGCGCAGGCTGGTGCCTCGCAGGTCGAACCCTTTGACGGGGTCGCCATATCATGGTGGGATGATCTCGATAGCGTCAGGACAGCGATGGATAGCCCGGAGGTGGCCGCCGCACTGGAGGACGAACGCCATTTTATCGATCATCGCCGGTCCACCGCCTGCCTCACCACGGAACGGGTCATCATCGAACCATGCGCCGATGTGCCGATTGTGCTGTTCGAATGCCTACGCCGCCGCAGCGACATCGACCGGGCCGAATTCAGCCGCCGCTGGGAAGAACATGGCAAGATCGGGCGGCGCGCCCATGCAGCCAAGCTGTTGATGGGCTATGTCCAGAATGTGACGCTGACCTCAGGGGCGCAAGACGGGTTAGAGGCCATTGCCGGGCCAGATAGCTGGGACGGCGTCACCACCGGCTATTTCGAGAGCATCGCCAAGATGAAGACGCTGATGGCTTCACCGCTGGTGACGCAAGACGCCTATAAAGAGGAGCGCGCATTCATGGACCACAGCCGTAGCGGCTTCTTCGTGACGCGCCGCCACCTGATCCGCGATATCATCCGCTAGGGGGTAGGCGCGCAACGCCTGATGCCCCCATGATCACATCAGCATAAGGGAGGGATCAGATCAGCCCGTCTGCGCCAAGCCGATCCAGATCCGTATCATTCAGCCCCAGCAGCTCGCCATAGACCTCGGCATTGTGCTGGCCGATCCGGCTTGGGGCGGCGGTGCGGACCGATGTCGGCGTCGCCGAGAATTTGGGGAAGCAGTTCTGCATCTTGATCGGCCCCCACCGCTCACTCTCGACTTCGATGATCGCCTCGCGCGCCGCAAAATGCGGATCCGCCAACATTTCTGGCGCCCGATAGACGGGGCCGCCGGGAATGGCATGTTCGACCATCAGCGCCTCGACCTCGGCCGCGGTCAGGTGGCGCGTCCACTGATTGATCAGATCGTCGAGTTCCTGCTGATTTCGCCCGCGTGAGACATGGTCGACAAAGCGCGGGTCATCGGCAAGCGCAGGCATCTCCATCGCCGTGCACAAGCGCCGGAAGATGCTGTCCTGATTGCCCGCGATCATATAATCGCCATCCTTGCAGCTATAGACATTGGACGGGGCGACACCCGGCAGAATGGCCCCCGAGCGCTCGCGGATGATGCCGGACACCTGATATTCGGTGATCAGGCTCTCCATCACCTGCAACACCGCCTCATAAAGGGCGCTGTCGATAATCTGCCCCTCGCCGGTCTTTTCGCGATGATGCAGCGCGGCCAGCGCGCCCATGCAGCCATAGCTCGCCGCCAGCGAATCCCCGATGGAGATACCGGCGCGTGACGGTGGGCGATCGGGTTCGCCGACGATATAGCGGAAACCCGCCATGGCTTCGCCCACGCCGCCAAAGCCCGGGCGGCTGGAATAAGGGCCAGTCTGGCCATAGCCGGACACCCGGATCACGATCAGCCGGGGATTGAGCTTGCGCAACTCGACCGGATCGAGATTCCATTTTTCGAGCGTGCCGGGCCGGAAATTTTCGAGCAGAATATCGGCCTTCAGGATCAACTGGCGCACCAGATCCTGCCCTTCCGGACGCCGGAGATCAGCCGAGACCGAGCGTTTGTTGCGGGCGACAATCTCCCACCACAGCTTGGCATCGCCGCGCCCCCAATTGCGCATTGGATCGCCGATGCCGGGCTGTTCAACCTTGATGACATCTGCGCCCATGTCGCCAAGCAGCTGGCCGCAAAAGGGACCGCCGATCAACTGCCCCATTTCCACTACCCGGATGTCGGTCAATGGTCCGCTATTGGCCATCACGGTCTTCCTCTCCAGACGAAGGGCAAGCGACACCAGCCCGCCAAAGAAGGCCGGTGTCGAACGCCAGATTGATGTGGATGACAGGCGGAAGCGGCTTGTTACGCCGTCATTCCGCCTGTCAGATTGTCATCGCATTCAGAACTTGTAGCTCACCTCGACACCGTAGCGGCTACGTGCGCCCGGGGTCAGGAAGTCGCCGCCGAACTCCGGCGCCGGAATGACTTCGGCGAGATACTTCTTGCCAAGCAGGTTGTTGGCAAAACCCATGATCGACCAACGATCCGCCTGCAACCCACCACGCAGATTGACGATGCCATAGGAATCGCGCTGGCTGTTGGTGAAGGTGCCCGGGAGACTGAAGATGTTCGGCACGGTGTTGTTCTGCACCGTGTGGAACCAGGTCGGCCCGGTCAGACGATAATCGGCCCGCAGCAGCACGTTCATGCTGTCATTGACCGGCACTTCCACCTGCGAACCAATGTTGATCGTATAGTCCGCAGTATAGGGCGACTTGTTGCCCACGGTATAAGGCCGCGCGCTGTTCTTGCGGATTTTGCTGTCGACCACATTGGCCGAACCGAACAGCTTCCAGCCTTCCATCAGCGTGACGCTGGCCGCCGCTTCGACGCCCTTGATGCGGACCTTGTCGATGTTGGACACGACGCGCAACAGGCCGAACGGACCGACGAAGAATTCGAAGAACTGCATGTCCTTCACGTCGGTCATATAGCCCGCCAGTTCAAAGCTGGCACGACCACCCGGGGCATTCCACTTCAGACCGGCTTCGAACGAGCTTGAACGCTCCTTCTTATAATTGTCATAGATCGAGATGCCCGCGTCGAAGACGTTGTTGAAGAACTGATCAACCACGACCTGCGACCCGCCATTGTTGAAGCCGCCCGATTTGAAGCCGACACCCCAGTTGGCATAAAGGGTGGTGTAATTGCTCGGCTCATAGCTGAGCGAGATTTTCGGCTGCAACTGCTTGAACGTCTGCTGACGCGCGGCAATGACGCCGCTCGCATTATAGGCCGGATCCAGACCGGGGTTGAGATAATAATCAGCGGACGTACTGGCCGTGCCATTCGGATGGCCGGTCAAGACGTTGCCCACCCAACGGCTGCGGGCGGTGGTCGGCACCAGATTGTTCACGTCACGCTTTTCAACGTCATAACGCAAGGCGACGCCCAGGTTCAGCTTTTCAGCCAGCTTATAATCGGCCGAACCGAAGATCGCATAGACGTTGGTCTTGAAGCGGTCATGCGCCAGAGCTTCGGTCGGGTTGCTCGGATCGGTGGTATAGCATTCCGGCACCACGCCCGCGCCCGTGTCGAGACCAAGGTTGAGACAGACCTCACGATTGATGTGGAGGTAATAAGTGCCAAACTGCCACTTCAGGCGGTCAAGTTCACCCAGCAAGCGGATTTCGGCGCTGAAATCCTTCTGGTTACGCTGCTGAAACTGGGTGCCGTCGCAAGTCGTCGGCGAATAAGGCGGCAGGAACGCGCCGCCGCCGATGCCGAATGGCGACTGGACCGGGAAGCCGGCCAGATCCGCGGCGGAAGCCTGACAATTGCTCTCTTCGTTGAAGAAAGCGAAAGTGCCGCTGGTGCCATCTGCGTAGAAATAATTTTTGATGTCATTATAGGCGGCGAACGCATTCAGCTTGGCAAAGCCGAGATCGGTCGAAACACGGATCGAGCTTTCAAACGTCTTCTGCGAGTTCAACGGATCCACGTTGGGCGAGAAGACGAAATTATGGTTGTTCGCGTCGATGTTGAAGTCCGGGCTGAGGAATTCGAGCGTCGGGATCTGGAAGATCGCGTTGAAGCTGATGGCGCCGCTCTTGGCCTCACCATAACGCACCTTGGCGTCGACCTCGGTGTCGCTGCTGCCCGGGTTCCAGACCAAACGGCCATTGACGTTCCAACGACGATAATTGTCCATCGTCGCCGCGTCGGTGGTGTTGTTCGGATAGGCAGCCTGACCGGCGGCCGACGGGAACAGATTGTTACGGAAATAGCCATCGCTGCGGCTGTAATCACCGTTCACCACAATGCCGAGTGTGTCGGTCAACGGCGCGCTGATCAGCGCGGCGGCGGTGTAGGTCTTGTCGTTGGCAGCGCTCGCCTTGATGCTGCCTTCAAGCTTGTCACCCGGCTTTTTGGTCGTGACAACAATCGCACCCGCCGCAGCGTTGCGGCCATAAAGCGCGCCCTGCGGGCCCTTCATCACTTCGATCTGCTGAAGCGCACCCTGATCCTGATTGAGCGACGAGGTGTTGGTTTTCAACACGCCATCGACCACCAGCGCGACGTTGCTTTCGGCGTCACGCGCGCCGTTCATGCCACGAATGTTGATCTGGGTATCGGCGGCTTCGACATTGCCGGTGACAATGGTGACACCCGGTGTCAGCTGCACGAAATCGGCGGCCACGCGGACGCCGGTGACTTCGAGCTGCTTTTCGGTGAGCACCGACACGCTAGCCGGAACGTCGATCAGCTTTTCATTGGTGCGACGCGCGGTGACGATGATTTCGTCGGACTTGACATCGGCTTCCTGCGCCGTGGCGGCCGTAGGCGCGAATGCGCCCATGACGATGCCAAATGCCAGTGCCGTCGTTGATACGTGAAGACTGTAGCTGCTCATAATCAACCCCCTTTGTGCTTGTTGCTGTTACTTTTACTGTTGATATTCCCCGGAAAATCAGACCGGATTTCTTCTAACCCACTCTTTCGCCACGATAATTCGTTGCATTTCATTGGTTCCCTCACCGATGCACATCAGCAACGAGTCCCGATAACAACGTTCAATATCATATTCTTTGGAATAGGCGTATCCGCCATGCACGCGCATCGCCTCCTCAGAATTTCGAACAGCGGCCTCGGATGCGAAATATTTCGCAATCCCTGCCTCCATGTCGCAACGCTGGCCGGCGTCATAAGACGCCGCCGCGTCGAGCGTCAGCAACCGGGCGGCGCGCGCCCGCGTCACCATCTCGCCCAGCTTGAGCTGGATCGCCTGATGCTGGCAAATCGGCTTGCCCATCGTCTCGCGCAGTTGCGCATAGCTCGTCGCCAGCGCCAGCGCGCCCTCGGCCAAGCCAACGCCGCGCGCCGCGACATTGATCCGGCCCAGTTCAAGCCCGCCGGTCGCGTGGAAAAAGCCCTGGCCTTCCTCGCCGCCGATCAGATGATCCGCTGGAATACGATAATTATCGAACACCAGTTCCGCGCTATCAATCGCGTTGTAGCCCAGCTTCTTGAGCTTTTTGCCAACCGTAAAGCCCGGCCCCTTGGGCGCGATGAACAGGCTCATGCCCTTATAGCGCGGATCGGCATGGGTGTCGGTCTTGACCAGCAAGGCAATGCAATGGCCCTGAATACCGTTGGTGATCCACGTCTTGGTGCCATTGATGACATAATGATCGCCATCCCGCACCGCAGTCGTGCGGATCGCCTGCAAGTCAGTGCCCGCATTCGGTTCGGTCAAGCCCAAGCCACCGCGCATCTCGCCGCTCGCGAATTTCGGCAGCCAGAGCGATTTTTGCGCCTCGGTCCCGAAACGCTCAACCGCCGCCGCCATCATCAGATGCGAATTGAAAATGCCACTCAACGCCATCCAACAGGCAGAGATCCGCATCACGATCTTGGCGTAGGTCGATGCGGGCAGGCCAAGGCCACCATATTCCTGGCTGATCGTCGCGCCGAACAGGCCCATTTCCTTCATCTGCTCGACCAGTTCAGCCGGCCAGAGATCTTCATGGTCATGATGCATGACAACGGGCCGGACCTCACGCTCGATCCAGCGATCAATGCCCTCAAGCAGCGCGCGTTCCTCGTCAGGGTCGACAGTTCGCACCGCGCGGGTGGTTGTTGCGTTCATCGTTCGCTCTTTCTCAATCATCAGCGGGGCCGAAACCCCGCTTCCACACCAGCACCTTGCGAACAAAGCTGCACACCACATCACCATGCTGGTTTTTGCCGATGGTTTTGACCGTCACGATCCCCTGTTCGGGGCGCGACTTGGACTCGCGCTTTTCCAGCACTTCCGTTTCGCCATACAGCGTGTCCCCCGGGAACAGGGGATGGGTCATGGTGATGTCATTCCAACCAAGATTGGCGACCGCTTTCTGGCTGACATCCGACACGCTCATGCCGACCAAAATCGCCACCGTGAGCGGCGAGGCGATCAGCGGCTTTTTGAATTCGGTCTTGGCTGCAAATTCATAGTCGAAATGCAGCGGATGGGTATTCATCGTCAGCAGGGTGAACCAGATATTGTCTTGATCCGTAATGGTCCGACCGGGCCGATGTTCATAGATATGGCCGACGACGAAATCCTCGAAATAGCGGCCAAAGCTCTCCCGGAAACGACCGGGGCTGACCTCTATCACACCGTTACGCATGGGTTCTCTCCTTGAAAGCGGCAATCCGCTCCAGCCGCCGCATAAAGGGGGCTTCGAGCATCCTGCCATTGAACGACACCGCCTGACCGCCACCCGCACGATAGGCGGTGATGGCAGCCTCGGCGTCTGCGATTTCCTCGGCGCTTGGCATCAGCAGCGCGTTGATCGGGTCGATTTGGGCCGGGTGGATCGCGGCCTTGAGCAAAAAGCCCATCTCGCGCACCCGGCGGGTTTCTTCAGCCAGCCCCGCTTCATCGTTGAGCGTGGTATAGGGCACGTCAATCGCCGGGACACCGGCTTCGGCACAGGCCATCACGAACTGGCCACGCACCGTCAGCAGCGGCTCCCATGCAAAGGCACAGCCAAGCTGGGCCGACAGATCGCCTGCCCCCAACATCAACGCCTGCACCCCGGGCGCGCGGCCAATCTCCGCCGCCTGATGCAAGCCTGCCACCGTCTCGATCAGCGCAATGATCGGCGGGCAATGCGCACCCAGCGCGCCCCGCAGGATTTCAATTTCAACCGGGCTTTCCGCCATCGGCAGCAGCAGCCATGCGGGCAGGTGCGGGGCCGTCATCAACGCCGCGAGATCGGCTATCCCCGCCGCCGTGCGCAGTCCATTGATCCGGAGCGCCAATCGCCCGCCGGGCAGATCAGCCAGCCGGGCCAAAATCGCCTCTCGCGCCGCTGCCTTATCGGCGAGCGGCACCGCATCTTCGAGATCGACACACACCACACCCGCCGCCGTCGCCAGCGCCTTGTCGAGCCGGTCGAGACGATGACCCGGCACGAACAACAAGGAGACATGATGGTCGATCCGCGCCATGCGTCAGTTCACCCCATCGAAAAAGTCGAACAAGGCAGTCGAGAAACGCTGGCGCAATTCCTTACCCGCCAGCACATGTGCCGCCTCTTCGAACGTCAGGCTGGTGCAGTTCGGCAGGGCATTGGCAATCGGCATGGTGGTGCGCGGCCCGGTGATCGTGTCCTGACCGGCATGCAGCACGAAGGACGGGCATTGGACCGACGCAAGCTGTTCGATCACATCATGGGTCAGGCTCGCCTCGATGAACCGCTCATGAGTCGGAATCTTGTCGATCAGCTCGCGCCACGGTCCCTGCGGGCCGACGATGCGATGCGCATTGGCATTGTAGAAATCGGGATCGAACGAATAGGCGCAAACAAAGCGCTGGAACGTGGCCCAACCGGCTTCGCGGTGAATGTCGACGAACAGCTTGAGCTGCTCGGCCAGCAATGGGTCGCACGATGCCCATGCCCCGGTATTGACCAGCGAACGCGCCAGATCCGGGCGATCAATCGCGATCAACTGGCAGATGCACGCCCCGATGCCGACCATGCCCAGCAAATGAACCTTGGTCAGACCCAGCGCGTCAAGCACGGCAATCGCGTCATCGGCATAAAGGCCCATGGTGGCCTCGCTCGCGACATTGTCGGTCGATTCCGCCAGCCCGCGATAATCCATGATCACCACCTGATACCGGTCGGTCAGCCCGAACGGCATGCCCCCGGTATTGCCATGGCAGAAAGTGCCCCAGCCGCCTAGGCAAAGCACCGGTTCGCCTTCGCCAATCACCTCATAATAGATGACTGCCCCATCGGGGCGCTTCAGTTCAGGCACGTTATTCTCCTTGGGCTCATCTGGCGGACTCCGCCGGCAACTGCGTGATCCAGTCCATGACCTCATCAAGCGTCACGACATCCGCATAACGGCGGCCGACATCGGCCAGATTGGCGTGATGGGCGGCTTCTTCTTGGTCGCCGCAACAGGGTTCGGGCACAATCACGCGATAGCCATGGGAAAAGGCATCGTTGATCGAGGCGCGCACACAGCCGCTGGTCGTGCAGCCGGTGATGATCGTGGTGTCGATCCGGTGCCGGGTCAAAAACGTCTGGATCGATGTACCGAAGAAGATCGACGGCGCGACCTTGGTCACCAGATAATCATCCGGATGGGCAATGCGCGGGTCGATTTCCATGCCGGGTTGGCCGAGGTACATGTCGTGATAGACCGAGCCGACTTTCCAATAAGGCATGTCGCGCTCATTCGACCAACCGACATTGCAGACCGCCACCGGCACCTGATGGGCGCGCGCGAGATGGAGCAGGCGCGCCGTACTTTCGACTGCCCGATCGACATGGGGCGAACGCCCCATGGGAAAGGCCGGATCAGTGAACGCACGCTGGAAATCGACGACGAGCACGGCTGGACGAACACCATAGCCGACGCGGCGTTCGCCATATCCGGCCCGGGTGAAACCGTCATCCTGTGCCATGCCGCGTCTCCCTTATTGGTCTTGCCGACCGATCATTCAGCCGCCACGGCGGTATCGGGATAAGCCATGCCATTCTTGCGTAGCCACGCGGTGGCAATGCGGGAAAGCTGCGGCTCGACCGGCGGTTGCAAGCCGGTTTCCTCGAAACAGCGTGCCTTGAGTTCGGCAATCGGCGGACCGAAATCGAACGCATCCACCGGGCCACGCGAGGCCGCCATCTCGGCACGCAACGCCGTGGTCGCCGCCGCGTCAATCGCCCCATCGGCGGTCGCGACAACGCCATAACGCCGCGCGCCTTCGACACTGACTAACCCCGCCTTGATGTCATAGGCCACGGCATCAAGATCACGTTCCAGCGGGTCGCCCCAGCCGCCACCACCCCAGGTATCAAAGATCAGCCGGTCACCGGCCTTGACCTTGATGCCATCGATCTTGGACGGGATAATTTCGGTCGAACCATCGACCCGCACCATCAACTTGCGGCCGCGCGTGCCGGGCTTACCGCCCTTCACCCCCCAAGGATAGGTCAGCCAGCGATCATCATGGATCGAAATCTGGCCATCCGCCTCGAAGGCATATTCGGTGCGCACCCCATTGCCGCCGCGATGTTTGCCAGCGCCGCCGGTGTCGGGAATGGATTCAAAGCGTTCGATCCGGATCGGGAAATAGGCTTCGATATATTCATTCGGCACGTTGCGGAATTTCGGCCAGAGCGAGTGACCGTCCGGCCCATCGCCGCCGGGCTTGCCCGGAATGCCGCCAAAGCCAATCTGGAACAGCAAGAACCAGTCATCCTTGGGCGAATAGCCGGAATACATGAAGTGCGGGCTATCCGAAAAACCCGCCGCGACGAGAAAGTCAGAATTGGCGGAGCCGAACAGGCCAGAAATAATGTCAAAAATCCGACCAAGCGCGTGGGTCCGGCCATTTAATGCGGCAGGCGCAATCGGGTTGAGCAGACAGCCCTTGGGAATGCGGACATCGATCAGATCGATATAGCCGTCATTCAGAACGATTTGCGGATCGAACACATTGACCATGAACTGGCCGCAGAACATTTTGAACATGCGTTCGTTGAGATAGAAATTGATGCAGCCCGGCGATTGGGGCGAGGTCTTGGCGAAGTCGAAGATCAGCTTCTCGCCCTCGCGCCGCATCTCGCACGCCATTTTATACGGGCCATGGCCCATGGCATCATCGCAGATCCAGTCTTCAAAATAGACCGGCTTCTCCGGCATGGTCGTCATGATCAGGTTGCGCATCGCCTCACGATTGCGTTCCAACAGACGGTTCTGGGCAGAAATCAGCACATCCGCCCCGAAGCGGTCGGCCATTTCCACCAGACGGGCCGCCCCGGTCCGGCAAGCCGACAGGATCGCGAAAAAGTCTGCTTCATTCCAATCCGGCGTGCGCGAATTACGGAAGGCAAGCTTGATCAGGTCGCGCTGCAATACGCCCTTGGCCACCACCTTGACCGGCGGGATGACAATGCCTTCCTGCAACTGGTCGGTTGCGGTCACCGGCATCGAGGCCGGGGTCATGCCCGCAATGTCGCTCATATGGCCGAACATCGCGGTCCAACCGAGCAACCGTCCTTGATAAAAGACCGGCATACAGAACAACCAGTCATTCAAATGGCTGATCGCGCCCTCGCAGGCATAGGGGTCGTTGGTCAGCAGCACATCGCCTTCTTCGACTTCGCCGTCATAGGTATGGACGAAGCCATCAATCGGCGAGCCGAACTGCCCGGCGAGCATCATGCCCTCGCGATTGGCGAGCACGGGGAAGCCGTCGCGCTGTTCACGAATGATCGGCGAGATGGCGGTGCGGAACAGGATCGCGTCCATCTGGACGCGAGCGTTCTGCAGCGCGTTCTCGATGACGTCGAGCGTGACAGGATCAACTTCGACTTCCGGCCAGGGAGTGTGGTTGGTTTCGATAATCTGGGCCACTGTACGGTCCTCCGAAATCAGGCTCTTGCGAGATGTCTTACGTGCGATCAGACCTTAGTCGTTATCGCGGATGAGAAGATTGCCGACCTTGTCGACCATGGCATGGCTGCCCGGCAGGATCAGGGTCGTCGAGTCGAGTTCGAACACAATCGCCGGACCTTCCACCCGATCACCCTCGCAAAGCTTGCTACGGTCGTAGATCGTCGCTTCATGCCAGCGCGCGTCGCTGTAGACGCGCGTCGTCTCGATGGCGGCGCGGGCAGGATTGCCATCACCCTTCGGCGCGACCAGACTGCCCACTTCGGCACCACCGCCTTGCGCGATGACGCGTAGGTTGACGATCTCCTTGGCCTTATCGAGGCTGAAGTTGAACATCTGTTCGTGCAGCACGTTGAAGCGTTCCGCCGCCAGTACCAAGCCACTTTGCTCAAACTCGGCAGGCTCAAAGCTGATCGTGATATCCGCCGATTGCCCGGCATAACGCATATCAACCTGGTAACGGACATCCTGCTCGTCCCGCGCAATGCCATCGGCATCAAGCGTGGCGCGCACGCGCTGTTCCAGCTCGGCAAAATAGGTCCGCAGTTCATCCCGGCTAATGCTGTCAACCGGCGCGATCAGGGTGCGGGCTGCTTCATCACGCAGGCTGGTCGTGGCGTCACCGGCCGCGCACAACACGCCCGGACCCGGCGGGATGATGACCGGCCATGCCTTCAACAACCGCCCCAACGCATTGGCATGGAGCGGCCCGGCACCGCCAAAGCCCATCAGGGAAAAGCGACGGGGGTCATAGCCCTGCTCGACCGAAACGAGGCGCAGTGCACCAAACATGTTTTCATTGACGATCCGGATGATGCCTTCCGCCGCATCCTCCACCGAAAGATGAAGCGCATCGGCCACCTTCTGCACGGCCTTGAGCGCCAGATCACGGCGGATCGCCATGTCGCCGCCAAGCTTGGATTCGGACGGGAGATAACCGAGAACGACATTGGCATCGGTCACGGTCGGCAATTCACCGCCTTTGTTATAGGCTGCCGGTCCCGGCACTGCGCCCGCCGATTGCGGACCGACCCGCAAGGCTTTCGTCAGTTCCGGCACGGTCGCAATCGAGCCGCCGCCTGCACCCACGGTGCGCACGTCAACCGAAGAGGCGCGCACAATCACATCATGCACCACCGTCTCACGCCGCACCTGGGCTTCGCCACCTTCCACCAGACAAACGTCAGTCGAGGTGCCACCCATGTCGAAGGTAATGATATTGTCGAAACCGGCCTGACGCGCGACCCAGATCGCGCCCGCCACGCCACCGGCAGGGCCGGACATCAAAAGATTGACCGGATAATCGGCCGCTGAGCGTGCCGCCGCCAAGCCGCCATCCGACCGCAAGATTGAGAGCTTCACATCGCCCATCGTGGCCTGCAGATTATTCTGCAAATTGGTGACGTAGCGCGACACCACCGGCTTCACAAAGGCGTTGGCGACCGACGTCACCGCGCGCTCATATTCCTGCATTTCCGGCAATGTCTTCGACGACACCGAGATCGACATATCGGGCAGCACTTCACGAACGATTTCCTCGACCCGCTCTTCATGCGCCGAATTGGCATAGCTGTTGATCAGGCAGATCGTGACCGCGCCAACCCCGGTATCGGCAAGCCGACGCACATCAGCACGCAGCTTCGCCTCATCAAGCGGGCGGACAATTTTGCCGTCTGCGCCCATGCGTTCCGACACTTCAATGGTCGAATGCAGTTCCGCGAGCGGCTTGCCCTTCACAAAATTGATCCAGCCCGACAACGCACCCGGCACAAAGCCACGGGCAAGATGTAGCACCTGACGATAGCCTTCGGTGACGATCAACCCGACCTTCGCCCCATTGCCCGTCAACACGGCGTTGGTCGCGACCGTCGTGCCGTGCATCACATGGCCGATCTCACGCGGATCAACCCCGTTTTGCCGGCATGCTTTGGCAATACCCTCGATCACCGCAATCGACGGATCGGCAGGGGTCGACGGCACCTTCGCCGTGAAGGATTTGCCCGACTGCTCGTTAAGCAGAAAAATGTCCGTGAATGTACCACCAACGTCAACGCCGACCCGATAGCTCATCTGCGCCTACTCCTCAGAAAACTTGGTGCGGACTTTCATTGTCCCGATCTATGGAGCGAGGCTATGATGAAGCGATGGATGCCGTCAAGAAGTTATTCGAACAAATTGAGGTAATTTGTCATTGATCTTTGCGCGGTGGACATGGAAAATATCGCACGCTCACAACGGAGTTCACAACCGCATGGCAATTTCCCGCCGTCGCGCGAAAAGTTTCTCTGAAACAGACACATCGGCTGCGACTCCGCGCCATGAGCAGCTTTATCTGCTGCTCCGCGCGCAGATCGAAAGCGGCGAATTTCCGGTGGGCGGCCCGTTCCCGACCGAAGAACAACTTCGCGCCGAACATCTTGTCAGCCGCTACGCCTTGCGTGAGGCATTGCAACGACTCGAAAGCGACGGTTTCATCCGCCGCCGGCGCGGCTCGGGATCATCGGTCATCAGCCGCACCCCGGCCCATGTCTTCCGCCATGCCGCCAGCTCGCAGGAAGATTTGCTGAGCTATGCCTTTGTCACCCGCGTGGTGTGGCATGAATCGCGCCTGATTCGCACCGATGGGCGGTTGGCGCGTCTGCTGGGCTGTGATGAGTTGCGGCAGTGGCAATATTTGCGCGGCACGCGCTATGAAGAAAATGGCGAGCCGCTCGGCGTGGTGCAGGTCTATGTCGATGCCGGGTTGCCGCCATTGCCCAACCCCAGCGAATTCGAAGACAGCCCGGTTTACCGCTGGGTCGAACAAAATTGCGGCGTCGAACTCGTCGGTCTGTCACAAGATATCATGGCCAAGCCCCTGACCACCGCCGAGGCCGAATTGCTCAATGATCGACCCGGCGCTTCGGCACTTCAGATCGTGCGGCGCTATTTCGACAGCACCAACGCGATCTATGTGATCTCGGTCAACAGCTATCGCTCGCACGATTTCGTCTACAATATTCGCTCGCAACTCCGCCGCGACTAGCCGAGCAGGCGCGGATCAATCCCGCGCGCCGGCCCAGCCCTTGGCCCGAATGTCCGGACCATTTTCATCCAACTTCGGGGCTACCAGTTCGGGTTGGCCCGGTTCGTCGGCGAATTTGAGTGGCGTGCCGGGGATTTCGCGGCCATCTTCCAGCCGGATCAACATCTCGCGCGCCGTCGCCTGCGGATGATCGAACGCCTCTGCCATATCAAGCACCGGTGCCCAGCTAACATCCACCCCCTTGAGAAAATCGCACCATGTCGCAAAGTCACGCGACTGGAAGATCGTGCGCAGCGCCGCCAGCAATTCCTGCTGCTTGGGTCCCGGCTCTTCGCTGGCCAGGGTGATCAGATCGGGGCGCTCAAGCGCCGTCAGCAGGGCCGTGGCAAACCGCATTTCGCGTCCGGTAAGGGCGATAAAACGCCCGTCCTGCGTCTCATAGAGATTGTAAAAGGCCGATCCACCAATCGAACGATGTGTCTTGGTCGTCGGCGGGTTGCGGCTGGCAAAGACCGGGCCGGACAAATGCGCGGTCCACGCCATCAGCGCGTCATACATATTAGCGTCCACTGTATCACCCAGCCCCGTGGTTTCGCGACGGTAAAGCGCCATCAACACCGCGCTCAACCCCGTAAGGGCCGCCGCCATATCGGCGGACGGCATGCCGGGAACGACCGGGCGGCCATCGCCATTATCGTTGATCGCCAAAAAGCCGGTATAGGCCTGCGCCCCCATGTCATGGCTACCCTTGGGTGACAGCGGACCAGATTGGCCAAAAGCCGACAGCGAGCAATAAATCAGCCGCTTGTTCAGCGCGCGTAATGTCTCCGCATCGATCCCAAGACTTTTCGCCACACCGGGGCGGAAGCCCTCAATGAACACATCCGCCTCGCCCACCAGATCCAGCAATACCTGCCGGTCTGCCGGATCCTTCAGGTTGAGCGCGATGCTGCTCTTACCGCGATGGACGTTGCGGAACCAGATGGACTCACCATCCGGATCGAACGGGCCAAAGGCGCGCGCCGGTTCACCCGTGGGCGGTTCCACCCGAATGACCTGCGCACCGTGATCGGCCATGATCTGCGTCATTACCGGCCCCGGTAGGAACATGCTGAGGTCGATGACCCGGACACCATCAAGTTTCATCTCATTACCCCCGATTGACCACGGCTGACGCCTGATATTCTTCACGTAATGCCGGACCATCGGCATCCAGCCCCGGTGCCGCCGCCTGATTGAGCCGCTGGCCATCAAGCCGCAGCGGATTGGCAAACATGCGCAGCATCCGACCGGAGCGCTCATGCGGCACCTCACGCACCATCCCGCTTTCCGCGACAAACGGATTGTCGATGGCAGCGGACAATTGTTCCACCGGTGCCGCCGGGATTTTGCCCTTGAGCAACGCCATCCATTCGGCATTGGTTTTCTGCCGGAACACGGGATCCAGCAGCGCCGTCAAGACATCACGATGGGCCGTGCGATCCGCCATTTGAGCGAAGCGCGGGTCTTGGCCCAAGGCCTGCTGGCCCGTAATTTCGAGCAAAATTTCCCAGAATTTCTGGTTCATGCAGCAGATATAGATCCAGCCATCCGCCGAGGGATAAAGCTGCACCGGCACGCTGCTGGGATGCGCCGAACGGGCGACCCGCTCGGTCTCCAGCCCTTCGTTGAGATACCAAGTGCCCTGATAGGCGAGTTGATGCAGTGCGGTATCAAACAGCGATACATCGACGTCGCAGCCCTCGCGCGTCCGTTCCGCCTTGCGAATGGCGCTGACCAGCCCGAAGGCCATCATCATCCCCGTCATATAGTCGATCATCGACAGGCCGACCCGCGCCGGTGGCGCACCGGGTTCGCCGGTGAGCGACATAATCCCGGCTTCCGCTTGCATCAGAAAATCATAACCCGGCCAGTCGGCGCGCGAACCCGTCCGCCCATAGGCCGAAATATGGCCACACACGATGGCCGGGTTCACCGCCTTGAGTGCGGCATAATCAATGCCAAGCTTAGCCGGCAGGCTGCCGCGAATATTATTGACGACGGCATCGCTATCGCGGACCAGCGCATGAAATAATTCGCGATCATCCGGACTTTTGAGATCAAGGATCAGGCTGCGCTTGTTGAGGTTGAAACACTGGTAATACAGGCTGTCTGCCTCACCCAGCGTCTTGGGCCCGGTCTGGCGGGCATAATCCCCGTCCACCCCCTCTACTTTGATCACTTCTGCGCCGAAATCCGCCAAAAACATCGTGCAATAGGGTGCTGCGCCATATTGTTCGAAGCTGATGATCCGCAAGCCGGCAAGGGGTAAGTGAGTCATGGCGTCGCTCCGCTGTTCATGCGCTCAACATGCCGCCACATCGTCCTCTGATCAACTATTATTCGAACAACTCGGGAAATCCGGCTGGACGGCGGGCATGAAAGTCGGTGACCTGCTGATAGGCGTCCCCCAATTGGAACAACAGATCCTCCCGGCCCCAGGCCGCACTCAACTGCATGCCGATCGGCAGGCCGCGCCGATCAAAACCGCAAGGTACGCTCATCGACGGAACGCCCGAAGCGCCCAGATCATAGGTCATGCGCGCCACCAGCTTGGTGGTTTCCACCATATCCCGCGAATCCTGCCATAGCGGCGCGGTCACTGGCGTGGTCGGCGTCAGCAAGACATCGGCGACATCCGCAAAAATGCCCCGCAATTCCGCCTTCCAGCGCCACAGCGCGCGGATGCAGGCCGCATAATCCTGCCCCATCACGGCACGCCCCAGTTCGATCCGACGACGCACCTCCGGCCCCATCTCCGCCGCGTGCTGCTCCATCAATGGGCGCCGCGCGTCGGCTACATCGGCCAAGACAAAGCTGAAGGTGCGATGCGCCTTCAGCCCCTCGGGATCGGCCAGATCGATCTCGACGAGGGTCGCGCCCAGTTGTTCGAAACGGCGTGCCGCCGCCGCCAGCGCATCACCCACTTCGGCTTGCAAATCGTCATAGAAATAGGTGCGCGGCAGGCCGATGCGCAGCCCGGCCAGCGGGGCACCGATGCGGCGGCGCGGATCGCTGCCGTCATCGGGGATGGAGAGCGGATCGCCCGGGTCATAGCCCGCCATCGCGGTAAATAGCTCGGCCACATCCGCCACCGTCGCCGCGAACGGGCCAACCGTGTCGCAGATCGTGCTGACATCCAGCACACCGCGATTCGACACCCGCCCCATGGTGGGCCGCAACCCGACCACGCCGCACAAGGCCGCCGGAACCCTCACCGATCCGCCGGTATCGGTGCCAATCGCAAAGCGCACCATGCCCGCGGCAACCGAGGCGGCCGAACCGCTACTCGATCCGCCAGTGATCCGCGCCATATCCCATGGATTGCGGCAATCGCCATAGCGCGCATTTTCGCCGGTCGCGCCAAAGCAGAATTCCGTCAAATGCGCCTTGCCGACGATCACCATGCCCGCCGCCTTCAGCCGCCGCACGACTTCCGCATCTTGGGTCGCCACTGGGGCCTGTTCGAAAATGCGGGAGCCATGGCCAGTGCGGTGGCCCGCAATGTCCATACAGTCCTTGACCAGCACCGGTGCGCCATGAAGTCGCGAAAGATCGGACATCTTTGGATCCAACTGTCCAGGCTCGGCAAAGACGGACAGCACCGAATTCACCTTGGGATTCAGCGATTCTATCCGTTCATGGGCAGCGGCAACCCGCCCGTCTAACGCCGTGGTGACAGAGTTCATGGTGCAAACATCCGAATAAATGGCTTGACAACAATGCGACGCGACGAGCAATGCGTCAATCGTCCTTGATGCGCCGGTTCTCACCAGCCGGACAGCAGACCAAGCAGCGTGAGATCGAGAGGATCGCCCGGGAGTCCCACCCATTCGATCAGGAACGACACAGCTTATCATGCCATGCCGTTATACGCCCGCCTCTCCTTCATACCCCGACCGGCCAGCGGGCCGATGACCCGGTCCATCCCTCATCCGGTGCAGGCCAAGGCAGGCACGCAAGGCGGGATCGTTGAGGTCCTTGTCACCACCACGCTGATCCAGATCATCGCCACCGCGACCATGCTCGGCCTCACCCCGATTGCCCCCCATGCGGGCCAGTCCTTTGGCATCAGCCCACACATGATCGGCTATCAGATCAGCCTGATCTATGTCTTCGGGGCCTTGGGTTCGGCCTTTACCGGGTCGCTGGTCGCCCGCGCTGGCCCGGTGCGGGTGGAGCAACTTGCCCTCCTCCTATTCGCCGCAGGCCTGCTCGGTTTGGCAACCTCAAACCTGTGGCTGGCCGCGCTGGCCTCCGCCTTGATCGGCATCGGCTATGGTGTGCAGAACCCGGCCTCCTCCCAGATATTGAGCCGCATCGCACCCGCCCATCAGCGCAACATGATCTTTTCGATCAAACAGGCCGGCGTGCCGGTGGGTGGTGTGATTGCGAGCCTTGGCTTTCCCCTGCTCGACCGCGCCATCGGCTGGCAGGCCGGGTTCGCCATCATCACCCTGATCCCGATCGGGCTTTGCCTTTATCTGAACCGACATGTCGCGGGCGATGAACGCCCGCCCGCCAATAGCTCGAAAAACTGGCTCGCCGCGCTTTTGGCCGATCAGAAGCTGATCTGGCGCGGGCCGTTTCGGGCGCTATCGCTATTGTCACTGCTCTATTCGTCGGTGCAGATGTCGCTCTCGACCTTTATCGTCTTGATGCTGGTGGAGGAACGCGGCTGGGGCCTGATTGCCGCCGCCGGGGTCGCCGGGCTAGTGCAACTGTCCGGGGCATTTGGCCGCGTCTTCTGGGGCGTGGCGAGTGACCGGGCCGGGCATGGCATGGCGATTCTTGCGTTGATCGGGCTGATTTGCACCCTTGGGCTGATCGCCCTGTGGAATCTCGCAACCTTACCGGAGCTGGTGCTCATCCCGATCCTGTGCCTGCTGGGCGCAACCGCCAGCGGCTGGAACGGTGTCGCCATGGCGGAAATGGCGCGGCTCTGCGATCCGGGCGAGGCCAGCCGCGTGATCGGGGCGGTGCTCGTCTATACCTTCATCGGCGTCGTGATCGGGCCATCAAGCATGGCCGCGCTGTACGGCGAGATCGGCTCTTATGGTCACGGCTTGGCATTATTTGCCGTGGCGAGCGGCATCGGCACCGTGATCGCGGCCATCTCGGCCGCCCGCCAACCGCGCCATCGGTTGTAACAGCACATGGGCGCTGGTCAGATCAACGCAACAGGCGGATCCGCCCACGGATGGACAGATCGTGTAAGATATATCGAGGAGGCATGCCATGAATTATCCCGAATCCGTTGAAATGGTGGAAGTCGGCCCGCGCGACGGGTTGCAGAATGAACCCCATCTCATTGCCACCGCTGACAAGCTGGCCCTGATCCAGCGGGCGATTGACGCCGGCGCGCGACGGGTGGAAGTCGCCAGCTTCGTCAATCCACATAAAGTGCCGCAAATGGCCGATGCCGACGAGGTCTGCGCCGGCCTGCCGATGCGCGATGATGTCACCTATATCGGGCTGGTGATGAACCTGCGCGGCGCGGAACGGGCGATTGCCACCGGGCGCATCCACCAGCTTGGCGCGGTCAGCGTCTCCACCGATCAGTTCGCCATGGCCAATCAGGGCCAGTCGTCTGATGGTTCGGTGGCGGCGGCGAGCGACATCATCCGCCTTGCCAACCGTTCGGGCCTGACCGCCCAAGTGACCATCGGCGCCAGCTTCGGCTGCCCGTTTGAAGGCGAAGTGGATCCCGACCGGGTCGTCGCCATGGCCAAAAAGCTGGTCGAAGCGGGGCCGGTCGAAATTGCGCTTGCCGATACCATCGGGGTGGCGGACCCCCTCCATGTCGAACGACTGGTCGCGCGGGTGAAAGCGGCGGTCGCGCCCTTGCCGGTGCGCGTCCATTTCCACAACACGCGTGGCACCGGTCTGGCCAATGTCTGGGCCGCCATCGGCGCGGGGGCCAGCGTGATCGATGCCTCGCTCGGCGGGCTGGGCGGCTGCCCATTTGCCAAGGGCGCAGCCGGCAATGTTGCGACCGAGGATGTCGCCTATATGCTCGCCCGCGCCGGAATCGGGACCGGGCTTGATCTCGACCGGCTGATCGACGCTGGTCGTTGGCTTGGCGAAATCATGGAAAAGCCCATGCCGTCGATGGTCAGTCGCGCGGGCGGATTTCCGAAAAAGGAGTGAGCAACACGCGGCAAGCCGCGACACCCAGCAGTCAGGACAGAAAATAGCCCGATCTCCCTTGCGGGATGGGGCTTCCCCCCGCTATAAATGTTCGGACTAATCTCAGACAACCCGCCAGTCAGCGGAGCAGAACATGGAAAATAACGGGGCGCTCAAGGATATTCGGGTCGTCGAAATGGGGCAGTTGCTTGCTGGCCCGTTTTGCGGCCAGCTGTTGGGCGACATGGGCGCAGACGTCATCAAGGTCGAACCGCCGGGCCAAGGCGACCCGTTGCGCGACTGGGGACAGGGCGAAGACAAGGTCGCGTGGGAAGTCGTCGCGCGCAACAAGCGTTCCGTCAGCGCCAATCTTCGGGTGGCCGAGGGGCAGGAACTCGCCCGGCGCCTGATTGCCACCGCCGATGTGCTGGTCGAGAATTTCAAACCCGGCACGCTCGAAAAATGGGGCATGGGGCCAGAGGTGCTGCACCAGCTCAACCCCGGGCTGATCATCGCCCGCATGTCCGGCTATGGGCAGACTGGTCCCTATTCGGATCGCGCCGGGTTCGGCGGCATCGGCGAGGCGATGGGCGGCTGGCGCTATATCGTCGGCGAACCGGATCGTCCGCCCAGCCGGATGGGCGTATCCATCGGCGACACGCTGACCGCAAGCTATGGCTGTATGGGCGTTCTTGCGGCGCTCCATGTGCGGGAAAAGACCGGCAAAGGTCAGGTTGTGGATACGGCACTTTATGAAGCCGTGTTGCAGGTGATGGAAAGCCTGGTCCCGGAATATGACCGCAGCGGTATCATCCGCGAACGCTCCGGCTCTTTCCTGCCGGGCATCGCGCCCTCCAACGTCTATCGCTGCCGTGATGGTGAATTCATGATCGGGGCCAATAAGGACGCGATCTTCCGGCGGCTGTGTCAGGCGATGGGCCAGCCCGAACTCGCCGATGATGACCGTTACGCCACCCATCTGGCGCGCGGCAAGCACCAGCTTGAACTCGATGCGTTGATCAACGAATGGACGACAACACTCACCATCGATGAAGTCGACCGGCTGATGATCGCCCATTCGGTCCCGGCAGGGCGCGTCTATCGCGCGCCTGAGATGATTGCCGATCCGCATTTTCAGGCGCGCGAGGCGATTGTGCAGGTCGAAACCGAGCGCTTCGGCAAGCTGCGGATGCAGAATGCCTTCCCGCGCCTGTCGATGACGCCGAGCAGCATCCGCAGCCCCGCGCCGTCGATTGTGGGCCAGCATAATAATGAGATATGGCACGAACTGGTCGGCGTGAGCATCGATGAAATGCTCGATTTCCGGGCAAGAGGCGTGATCTGATGACCAGCCGCAACGAGCTCGACGCCAATTATGCCGGCGCGTTCGATGGGAATTTGCAGCCCGGGAAAAAGCCGGCGCTGCTGATTGTCGATGTGGTGCAGGCTTATCTCGACCCTGAAAGCCCGCTCTATGCCGCGGCTGAAGATGCGCTGGCCTCCAATGTCCGCCTGCTCGCCGCCGCACGGACGGCGGGCATTCCGGTCATTTTCACCAATGTCGAATATCAGGCCGGCGGCATGGATGGCGGCCTGTTTTATCGCAAAGTTCCCGCCCTTAAGGCCTTTCTCAAAGGCTCACCGATGGGGGACTTTCCGCCCGAATTGCAGCCGGGCGCAAACGAACTGGTCGTCACCAAACAATATGCGTCGGCCTTTTTCGGCACGTCGCTCGCTGCGACACTCACCAGCCTAGGTGTCGACACGCTGTTGGTAACCGGTTTTTCAACCTCGGGATGCGTGCGGGCGACCGCGCTTGACACCTTGCAGCACGGCTTCATTCCGATTGTCGTGCGCGATGCCTGTGCCGACCGCCACCCCGCCCCGCACGAGGCCAATCTGTTTGACCTGCAAGCCAAATATGCGGAAGTAGTGGATGAAGCCGTCGCATTGCGCCTGATCGCTCAACGGGCCTGAAAAGCCGGTCCCCTGCCACGTCAGGCGACCATTGCCGGAGGATGACTGAAGTGACCTATCGTGCCCCTGTGTCCGAACTGCGTTTCCTGCTCGACCATATTGTCGGGATCGAGGAATTGGCCGGCCACGCGCGTTTCGCCGATGCCACGCCCGACATGGTGGATGCGATCCTCGACGGCGCGGCACAGCTCACCGAAAATGAACACGCCGCCACCTTGCGCATCGGCGACCAACAACCGCCGCAATGGGCAGATGGCAAGGTCACCATGCCGCCGGGATTCAAACAAGCCTATCGCGCTTATGTCGAGGGCGGTTGGGGCAGTCTTGACGGCCCGGTAGAGCATGGCGGGCAAGGCCTGCCCTTCGCGCTCGCGGCTGCCGTCACCGAGATGGTCGGCACGGCGAACATGGGCTTTGGCCTGATCAACACCCTGACCCCCGGCGCCATCCATGCGCTGGAAGCCTATGGCTCGGACGAACAAAAGGCCAAATGGCTGCCCAAGCTTGTGACCGGCGAATGGAACGGCACGATGAACCTGACCGAACCCTCGGCAGGCAGCGATGTCGGTGCGCTCCGTTCCACGGCCGAACCGATCACCACCGGGCCGGATGCGGGCCTGTGGAAAATCCGGGGGCAGAAAATCTACATCACCTTCGGCGAACATGATCTGACCGATAACATCGTCCATCTCGTGCTGGCCCGCACCCCCGGCGCACCGGAAGGAACACGGGGCATTTCGCTCTTCCTCGTGCCGAAGTTCCGGCTTGATGCCGCGGGACAGCCCGGCATCCCGAACGGCACGCGCTGCCTGTCGATCGAACATAAGCTGGGCATCCATTCCTCGCCCACCTGCGTCATGGCCTATGGCGAGGAAGGCGATAGCCTTGGCGAACTGGTCGGCGACATCGGCGGCGGGATGAAGGCAATGTTCGTGATGATGAACAATGCCCGGCTCATGGTGGGCGATCAGGGCGTGCAGGTCGCCGAACGCGCCACCCAACAGGCGCTCGGCTATGCCCGTGACCGCGTCCAATCGGCCCGCGCCAGCGCGCCGGGTGCCGGGCCGGTCGCGATTGTCGAACATCCCGATGTGCGCCGGATGCTGCTGCGGATGAAGGCGCTGACCGAAGGTGCGCGCGCGCTGGTCCATTATGCGGCAGGCCAGCTTGATCGTGGCACGCTCGGCGATAGCCCGGCCGCCGCACGCACCGACATTTTGATCCCGCTGGTCAAGGCATGGGCGACCGATATCGGGTGCGAAGTGGCCAGCCTTGGGGTGCAGATCCATGGCGGCATGGGCTTCATCGAAGAAACCGGCGCGGCCCAGCATTATCGCGACGCTCGCATCACCCCGATTTATGAAGGCACCAACGGCATTCAGGCGGCCGATCTTGTCGGGCGCAAATTGGGGCTGGGCAATGGTGCGCCACTTGATGCGCTGGTCGCCGATATTCGGGCGGGTGCCACTGATGAGCCTCCACTGCTCGCACTGGCCGAGGCCGTGGCCGAGGTCACCACATGGATGCGCGCGGCGGAGATGGACGACCGGTTGGCAGGCAGTGTCGATTATCTGGCGATGTTCGCGACCGCAAGCGCAGGCTGGCTGATGGCGCGGCAATATCGGATCGCCGGTGAGTTGCTCGCCCGTGGTGATGGCAACCCTGATTTCTTGAAGGCAAAGCGGGCGACGGCGCGTTTCTTCCTCGACCGCATTGTGCCCGAAGCCTTAGGGCACAAAGCCGGGGCCATGGCAGGCGCGGCGGATCTCTATGGGTTGACGGCGGCGGAGCTGGTCGGCGGCTGAACGGAACGATCCCGTTCAGGCCGATGGCCGGGCGCGCGTTAGCAGCAGGCCCACCATCATCGCGCCCGCGAACGGCAGCGCCAAGCCGGGGGCAATCGCCACATTGACGAGCGCCGGGCCGGGGCAAATGCCGGCCAAGCCCCAGCCGATCCCGAACAATGCCGCGCCGCCCAGCAGCCGGGCATCAATGTCGGTTTCCGGCGCATCCGCCGCACAAGCGGCCAACCTGGCCTTGCGGTTCGCCAACATGAACAGCGGCGTTGCGACCATAACCGCGCCCGCCATCACAAAGGCCAGACTAGGGTCCCAATGCCCAGCCACATCGAGAAAGCCCATCACCCGATCCGGGCTGGTCATGCCCGATAGGATCAGCCCCGCGCCAAAGAGCAGACCAGCCAAAAGCGACAGCAGCGCCTTCATGACTGCACCACATGGCGCATGAGGAATACGGTCAAGGCGGCGGTCGCCATAAAGGTCAACACCGCCACCAGCGAACGAGGTGAAAAGCGGGCCAGCCCACAAATCCCATGCCCGCTGGTGCAGCCATTGCCCAAGCCGGTGCCAAGCCCGACACACAGGCCCGCAATCAACAACAGGCCAAGCGAGACATGTTCCAGCCCGGCAATCGCCTGCGCACCCCCTGCCCGTCCGGCGACCAAGCCCGCGCCCAGCAGACCGGCCACAAAGGCCAAGCACCAGCCGCGCCGAGGACCAGTGACAGCGGCCCGCGCGATGCCGCTGATCCCAGCGATTTCATTGGCAAAAAACCGCAGGCCGCCCGCGGCCAAGCCGATCATCGCGCCACCCAGCAGAGGCGGCAAATAGGAGGAAAATAAGGTCATGATGCGCTGACCCTGATATTAATTCAGTATTTGCGCAACTATAGGCGATCTTGAGGGGGTGAAAGCCCGGCTTGGGCTTTCACCCCCGCTCGGCGTGGTCAATCGCGGATGATCCGCACCACCGTCTTGCCCGGCCACGGCAATTTCTTCCGCCTGTCCCTAACAATTTTGGCAAGGCCATCATTCTGGCCATTGCCATAGGGGCAGTATCACGACGGCTGGCCGCGGCCCGCCGCTTCTGATAATGTTGGCGCTGCCCGTCCGATGTGAGGCGGGGTGATGGTCGCCAAGATGAGAAGAATATGAGGTCATGAACGGATCAGCCGATCTAGCGGCCCTGAAAAGCCGCGCCGGGCACATGGCAGGCAAGTTGAAGCTGCTCTCCCATCCCGAACGCTTGCTGATGCTGTGCCGGCTCGATGAGAGCGAGGCTTCGGTCGGTGAGCTGGTCGCGATGACCGGCCTGTCGCAATCAAGCGTGTCGCAACATCTGGCCATGCTGCGCGATGATCAGGTTGTCAGCTATCGCGTCGATGCCCAGTCCCGCCGCTATCGGCTGGTCGACCCCGAAATCGGCGCGATCATTCACGCGCTTTGGGAAATCTGTCAGGCCAGCGCTGCACGCGAGGCCGAACAGGACGTTCCGGGCTAACGCGCCCGCCGCGCCCAGTCCACGATCCCACGCGCATCCAGCGCACCCGAGAGGCGATCCACCTCTTGTCCGTCCGCGAACAGCATCAGCGTCGGTATCGATCTGATGCCATATCGCGCAGCCAACGCCTGCTCCCGCTCGGTATCAACCTTGAGCAGGCGGAACTGCGGCTCCAGCATCCCTGCCGCCGCTGCAAAGGCCGGGGCCATAATCTTGCACGGTCCGCACCATGCCGCCCAGAAATCGACCAACACCGGCAGGCTGCCTGCCCCAATATGTCGCTGAAACGCTGCCGCATCGACATCAAGCGGTTGGCCCGCAAATAAGGGGGAACGGCATTTGCCGCAGCGCGGCGTTTCGCCCAGCCGCGCCAACGGCACGCGATTGGTGGCAAGACAGTGCGGACAGATGACAAGCGATGCATCGATCTTGTTCATCACCAGCCTCCGTTCAACCGACCATCACAACCAACATCTCAGGCGCCAGCCGCCTGCGCCGCAAACTGGTCATAGGCTTCTACCGCCTGCGCCGCATACATCAGGCTTGGCCCCGCCCCCATATAGAGCGACATCCCCATCACTTCCATGATCTCTTCACGGGTGGCGCCATGTTTGACGGCCGCCTGCGCATGAAAGGCGACGCAGCCGTCGCACCGGATCGCAACCGCAATCCCCAGCGCGATCAATTCCTTGGTCTTGGTATCCAGCACGCCCGGCCCGGTCGCCGCCTGTGCCATGGCGGAAAACGCCTTCATCACATCGGGCGACCCAAGGCGAACTTCCTTGATGGCGCCCGTCAACTCGGTCGCCATCTCAGGCCAATTCTTGTGCATCTCATCTTCCTTTCCGGGTTCAATCACGACGGCCATGCGCCGCCTAGGGTTGGACAGTCGCGGTCAGGGCGTTCAGCCGCCACGCTGCAACGGTCCGCATCGCTTCCGCCTCAATCCGGGCCGCTTCAGCCTCGATCGCCTCGCGTTCGGCATCAAGCAAAGCAAGCGTCGGCTTGGCTCCCACCTGCGTTTCCAACCGCGTTCCGCGTAGGGCTTCCGCAGCGGCTTCCGACCGCAAGGTCGAGGCGGTGACCATGCGTTGGCTGGTTTGCACCGCCTGCCAGGCATCAATCACCATCCCGTCAAGCTGTTGGCTGGCGGCCCGCTCGCGGGCAGTGCTGGCATTGAGTTCGGCGCTGGCGGCATGGGTCTGCGCCGCGACACGCCCACCCGCCCACAGCGTCCAACGACCACGCACGCCAACCGCGACCGAGTCCGCTTGATAATTGGGGAAGAACTGGTCGCGGACGCGGCCTGCCTCGGCAAAAGCGCCGATCATCGGCATCCCCTCGGCCTTGGCGGCGCGCACCCCAGAGCGGGCGACGGCGACTGCCGCCTGTGCCTGACGCAGCGACGGATTGGCATGGCGGGCGTGGTCTAAGGCCTCGTCCAGCGTTGCGGGCATAACGGGAAGCGCGGGCAATGGATCAAGCGCGCCCGCCATCTTGCCAGTCACGCGCGCATAGGCGGCTTCCGCCGAAAGACGCCGTCCCTGTGCCTGTGCGAACCCGGCATCGGCTTCGGCACGGCGCGCACGGGTCTGGGCCAGTTCCGAACTCGCGATGTCGCCGGTGCGGAACCGCAATTGCGCCTGCCGCTCGGTTTCGACCAATGCCGTGACGAGACGATCAAACCGCGCTTCCAACTGGCGAGCCGTCAGCACCTCGGCATAGGTGGCGACCGCCTGCACGATGGTTTGCAACCGGGTCTGTTCCGCCTGCAACCGGGCCATGTCGCTGCCGCCCTTGGCCTGTGCCATCGCCGCCGCGGTGCGGCCGCCCGCATAAAGCGGTAGCTCGCCGACAGCCTGCAACGCCAATGGCGTGGTATTGGCGGGGGCAAAACCGAAAAAGCCCTGATTGTCGATGCGGCCCGTGCCGACCGATCCTTCGAGCCGGAGCAATGGATTGCGCTCCGCCCGCGCCCGATCAAGCCGGGCCTTTGCCGCCGCCTCGCCCGCGCTTGCTTCGGCGATGGCAGGGGCTTGGCCAAGCGCATCGGCGATGGCGGTATTGAGATCCTGCGCCGCGACGGGCGTCGCCAGCACGGCACAGGATAGGCTGAGGCTAGTCAGTAAACAGCGCATGAACGTCTCGAACTCAGTTGAAGGCATTGCCCGGACGGACGCCCAATTTCTTGAAAATCATCGCCGCCGGACAAAAGCCGGTGAACGACGCCTGGATCATGTTCAGCCCGGCAAAAGCGGCAAGTGCGATCCACCAAGGATGGACATAGATCGACAGCAACACGCTGGTGAGCACGACGAACCCGGCAAAGCGCAGGACAGCAGTATCAAGGGTCATGGTCAATCTTCCTGATCAAAACGAAGTTTGCGGATACCAAGGACATGGAGGGCGAGCTTTTCGTAAAAGGGCTCGCTGACCCCGCTACGAACCTTGTAGAGGAAATATTTCTCGAACCCAATCTTGGCGAGATGGACCCATTTGCCGCTCGACGACCAGTTGAGGTTGCGCGGCGGGATTTGCGGCTGGGCCACGAACGCCACCCCGCCATCGCCGAAATCGGCAAGGCAGACGGCATTCCAGGTCGCTTCCTGTGTCGGTGCCTTGCCGGCCAATTCCCGTTTGAGGTTGGCCGCGATGGCCGCCACCATGGATTCAATCATAAAACCGGTCTTAGGCACGCCCACCGGCACCGGGGTCGGCCCCACCGGCGGAATGGCGACACAGACGCCCAGCGAATAGACATTAGGGAAAGTCGGATTGCGCTGATGCTTGTCCGCGAGGATAAACCCGCGCGGGTTGGTGAGGCCCTCAATGCCGCGCACGGCGGGAACGCCGCGAAAGGCGGGAAGGATCATCGAAAAACCGAAGGGCAGATCATGCCGCGCCTTAACCGCCCCATCCTCGGCAATCTCATCGACATGCATCATGCCGTCTTCGACCTGTGCGATCTTCGCATTGGTGATCCATTTGATATGGCGCTTGCGCAATTCGCTTTCGAGCAACGACTTGGTATCACCCACCCCATCAAGGCCGAGATGGCCGATATAAGGTTCAGCGGTGATGAACGTCATCGGCACGCGATCCCGCACCTTGCGACGCCGCAATTCGGTATCCAGCAGCAGCGCGAATTCATAGGCCGGGCCATAGCAGGACGCGCCTTGCGCTGCCCCGACGATGATCGGCTTAGGGTCCGCCGCCAGCTTTTCAAAGGCGACCAATGACACCACCGCATGATCGGTGCGACAGATCGATTGGGTGAAGCCCTGCGGCCCCAGTCCTTCGATCTCGTCAAACGCCAGATCGGGTCCGGTCGCGATCACCAGATAGTCATAATCAACCATATTGCCGTCATTGAGTTCGATCCGGTTCTCCGTCGGATGAACGCGCTTGGCACCAATGGCGGTGAAACCGATGCCCTTTTTGGCCATGACCGGCGGGAGATGGACCTTGATCGCCTCCGGCTCGCGCCAGCGCACCGCCACCCATGGGTTGGAGGGGACGAACCAATAATCTTCCGAGTCGTTGACGACCATGACATCCGCCTTGCCCTGTGTGGCTTCGCGAATTTCATAGGCGGCGATGGTGCCACCCAAGCCTGCACCGAGGACGATAATGCGGGGCAATGACATCGACATTCTCCCTTGTGATCTTGTTGGCTGACGCTGTCGGAAAATCTCGCTCAGGCCAATCGCATCGCACTTGACTAATATAAGTGTTTTACAATATGAGCAAGCAGTAATTTAAATAACAGTGATCCGGCACGCCGCCAGCAGCAAGGAATAGAGCGCGATGGTATTCGGTTTCTGGAAATCCCGGCATCAGGAAATCCACGCAGTTGAACTCGCCGAGCGGCTGGGCAAAAACGAGGTGCTGGTCATCGATGTGCGCGAGCCGGGCGAGTTTGCCATGGGTCACATTCCGGGCGCGGTGAACATACCCTTGTCGAGCTTTGCGCCCGCGCGACTGCCTGATCCAAAGGGCCGCCAGCTGGTGCTGACCTGTCTTGGGGGCAAGCGGTCGGGAATGGCGCTGGACAAATGCCGTGCCGCTGAGGCAGCGGTAGATACGCATCTCAAGGGCGGCATGGCCGCGTGGCAGGCGAGCCGCCTGCCAGTGGAACGATAAGCGGAAGGACAAGCGGCATGAAAAGGTCAATGATCGCGCTGGCATTGCTGAGCCTGCCACTCGCAGGCTGCGGCAGCGAGAGCGAAGCGCCCAAGGCGACCGCGCCTGCCGGCCCGCGCCTGACGCTGCGTGCCACCGACACGACGAACTGGCAGGATGTCAGTGCTGAAATCGCGACCGTCGATCAGGCGCAGGTGCTGGCCCGCATCCCCGGCATTCTGACCTCGCTGTCCGTGCGCGAAGGCGACATGGTGCGCAAGGGACAGGTAATCGGGCATATTGTGGACAGCCAGCTCGGATATCAGGCCGGGGCCTATGGCGCGCAGGCCGCCGCCGCACAGGCACAGGCCGCGCAGGCACAGGCGGAACTCGATCGGGTGCGCTTCCTGTTCCAAAACGGCGTTTATGCCAAGGCCCGGCTGGAACAAGCGGAAGCCGCCGCCACCGCCGCCCATGCCCAAACCCGTGCCGCGCGGGCGCAACAGGACGCCGTCAGCGCGGTGGCCGGACAAGGGGCGGTCATGGCCCCGGCCAGCGGTCGCGTATTGCGCGCCGATATTCCCGCCGGTGCGCCGGTCGCGCCCGGCATGGCGATTGCCGTCATTACCGCCGGGCCGACCATTCTGCGGCTCGACATGCCGGAATCGCTGGCCGACAATGTTCAGCCCGGCGCACAAGTCCGTGCGAGCGAGATCGGCAATGGCCAGACCCTTGGCCGGGTAATCCGGGTCTATCCCGCCGTCACCGCCGGACAAGTCACCGCCGATGTCGAACTGGCGGGCATCGACAATCGCTTCATCGGGCGGCGGGTGGCCGCCAAGGTCGAAACGGGCAAGCGCAAGGCGTTGCTCGTCCCGACCCGCTTTGTCACCAACCGGTTCGGGATCGACTATGTGATGCTGCTCGCCAAAGACGGCAGCGCCGGGCAAGTGCCAGTGCAGATCGCGCCAGCAGCCGAACCGGGCACGGTGGAGATCCTCTCCGGCGCGGTGGCGGGTGACATGTTGATCGGGACGGGCGCGCAATGAACCTCGGCATCTCGGGCAAGCTCACCCGCGCGACGATCCGGTCGCCACTGACGCCACTATTCCTGCTCGCCGCGATCATCGTCGGGCTGATTGCGACCATCACCATCCCGCGCGAAGAAGAGCCGCAAATCAAGGTGCCGATGATCGACATCCGGGTCATCGCCCCCGGGCTTTCGGCGCCAGATGCGGTCGAACTGGTCGCCAAGCCGCTCGAAACCATCGTCAAGAGCGTGGACGGCGTCGAACATGTCTATACCCAGGCGCAGGACAACGGCGTGTTGGTGACGGCGCGCTTCCTTGTCGGATCCAATCCGGAAGATGCGGCCATCCGCATCGACGAGAAAATCGCCGCTAATATCGACCGCATCCCGGTCGGCATCCCGCCGCCGCAGATCACGGTGCGCGGCATCAATGACGTCCCCATCGTGGTGCTGACGCTCACCCCCAAGCCCGGGGCCGCCGGCCAGTGGAACGACCAGAGCCTGCTTGAATTGGCGGGCAAGCTCCGCAATGAAATCGCCAAGGTCGATGATGTCGGCCTGTCCTTCATCACCGGCGGCCAACGCATGGCATTGCGCGTGGTGCCGGACCCGGCAAAGCTTGCGCTTTATCGAGTGCCGCTTGGCAGCGTGATCGAAGCGGTTAGCCAAGCCAATCGCGCCTTTCCGGTCAACAATGTGCGCGAAAATGGTCAGGCGGCCTTGGTCGTCGCCGGCCAGACGCTGAAAAGTGCCGAGGAGCTTGGCAGTCTCACCGTGCGTTCGGTGAATGGCGCACCGGTGCTGCTCCGCAATGTCGCGCGGGTCGAACAGGCGGCCAGCCAGGATCAGGCGCGCGCGTGGCGCTGGGCCAAGGATGCGCAACAGGGCTGGACGATGAGCCCAGCGGTGAGCGTTGCCGTCGCCAAGCGGGCCGGTGCCAATGCGGTGCAGGTGTCGGAATCGGTCGTGCAGCGGGTGGACATGCTCAAAGGTCGCCTGATTCCGCCGGGCGTCGAGGTCGCGGTGACCCGCAATTATGGGGAGTCGGCCAATGACAAGGCGAATGAACTGATCTTCCACCTCGCGTTGGCGACAATCTCCATCGTGGTGCTGATCGGTTTTGCCATCGGCTGGCGTGAAGCGGGCGTCACCGCCATCGTCATCCCGACAACCATCATGCTGACGATGTTCGCGTCCAATGTCATGGGCTTTACCATCAACCGGGTCAGCCTGTTTGCGCTGATCTTTTCCATCGGCATCCTTGTCGACGACGCGATTGTGATGATCGAAAACATTGCCCGCCACTGGGCGATGCGCGATGGCCGAACCCGGATTGACGCCGCCGTCGAGGCGGTGGCCGAGGTCGGCAATCCAACCATCATCGCGACGCTCACGGTGGTCGCCGCCCTGTTGCCGATGCTGTTCGTGTCCGGGTTGATGGGCCCCTATATGGCCCCGATCCCAATCAATGCGTCCGCCGCCATGATCTTCTCCTTCTTCGTCGCGGTCATCATCGCGCCATGGCTGATGGTCCGCTTCGCCCGCGAGGCGCTGGCGCATGACGATGGCCATGCGGTCGGCGGCAAGCTTGGCGCGCTTTATGCTCGCCATGCCCGCCGGGTGATCGCCACCCGCGACAGCGCCAAGCGATTCTTGATCGGCGTCGGCGTCGCGACCCTCGTGGCGTGCTCGATGTTCTACTTCAAGGCGGTCACGGTGAAACTGTTGCCGTTCGACAATAAGAGCGAAGTCCAGCTTGTCGTCGATATGCCCGAGGGCACCAGTCTGGAAACGACATCGCGCATCCTGGAACAGACCGCCGCCATCGCACGCGGGGTGCAGGAAGTGGTGTCGATGGAGGCCTATGCCGGCACCTCGGCCCCGTTCAACTTCAACGGGCTGGTCCGCCATTATTTCCTCCGCAGCCAGCCCGAAATGGGCGACCTGATGGTGACATTATTGCCCAAGGGCGACCGCAGCCGGTCGAGCCACGAAATCGCGGTCGACCTGCGCACGCGATTGCAAGCAGTGGCACTGCCCCAAGGTGGCTCGATCAAGGTGGTCGAAACCCCGCCCGGCCCGCCGGTGCTGGCGACCCTGCTTGCCGAAATTTACGGCCCTGATGAAGCCACCCGGCGCGCAACCGCAGCCAAGCTGGAAGAGATTTTCCGTTCGGTGCCGTTCATCGTCGATGTCGACAATAGCTATGGCCAGCCGCGCCCGACATTGCGCCTGACGCCTGATCGGGCGAAGCTGGATCATTATGGCCTGTCAGAACGCCAATTGTTCGATTCCATTGGCGCGCTACTGGGCGGGCAAGTGGTGGGCTATGCCCCGCGCGGCGGTGAGCGGGATCCGCTGCCGATTGAGATGACGCTCGACCAGTCGCAACGCAGTTGGTCAAGCGGTCTCGCCGCCACCCCGGTGGCGGTGGCGCAAGGGCCGGGCGGGCCTCAGCTCATCCCGCTGGGTGAGTTGGTCAGTGCGCGCATGGAACCGGGCGGGCAAGCCATCTTCCGGCGCGACGGTCGCGGCGCGACCATGGTGATGGCCGATCTGGCAGGGCGTTATGAGGCACCGATCTATGGCATGCTGGCCGTCGATGAGGCGGTCGAGCAATTCGACTGGCAGGCCCATGGACTGACCAAGCCAGACATTATTCTCAACGGCCAACCGGACGACGAAAGCCGGCCATCGCTGTTATGGGATGGCGAATGGGAAATCACTTGGGTGACGTTCCGCGATATGGGCGGGGCGTTCATGGTGGCGCTGCTTGGTATTTATGTGCTGGTCGTCGGCCAGTTCCGCAGCTTCAAATTGCCGCTGGTGATCCTGACCCCGGTGCCGCTGACCCTGATCGGGATCGTGCTCGGCCATATATTGTTTCAGGCACCGTTCACGGCAACGTCAATGATCGGGTTCATCGCGCTGGCGGGGATCATCGTTCGCAATTCAATCCTGTTGGTCGACTTCATCCGCCACGCCCGCTCGCCCGACAAGAGCCTGCGCGAGACGCTGCTGGAAGCGGGCATGATCCGGTTCAAGCCGATTGTGCTGACGGCGGCGGCGGCGATGATCGGTGCTGCGGTGATCCTGACCGACCCGATTTTTCAGGGGTTGGCGATCTCGCTCTTGTTCGGCTTGGCATCGTCCACCTTGCTCACCGTGCTGGTGATCCCCGCAATCTACATCGTGCTACGGGACGATGGCCAGTTGCTTCCCGAAACCGACGCATGAAACCTGCCAGCCTTGACGATCTTCAGGCCAATGCCGACCGCATGGCGGCCCGGCTCAAGGTCATGAGCAATCCGTTGCGGCTGATGATGCTGTGCCGCTTGGAAGAGGGCGAAGTGTCGGTCAATGAACTGGTCGCGCTCACCGGCCTTGCCCAATCCTCGGTCTCGCAGCATCTCGCCCTGCTGCGTGCCGAGGGCGTGGTCAGCATCCGGCAACAGGCGCAAACGCGTTTTTACCGCCTGACCGACCCGGTGGTTCGTGCCGTTATCCAGACGCTATGCACCTTGTGCGATCATGGCTGCGACGAGACCGCCACCCATTGAGATCAGCGCGCGCTGCCCAAGCGATGGCAAGCCAGCACCGCAAACGACAAAGGGCGGCCATATGTCCATGACCGCCCTTGATCCGTCCCGGACCATGGCCCGGAGTGCAGAAGCTTAGTTCGCCTGCTGCATCAGCGAAGCGAGACGCTCCTTCAGCGGGTTGATCGCCTGCTCGCCGGTGCGCTGCAGCGACTGACCAAAATGGGCCGCGTCCTGCGAAAAGCGGTTGAACTGCTTTTGGGCAAGGTCATATTGCAACTTGAACAAGTCGGTCGGGTTGCGCACGCCCATCAGCGCCGAAAGCGCCGCCTTATTCTCTTCGATCTGCTTGCGGCCCTGCTCCACGACATCGGAAGACAGTTGCTTAACGCCGGCAGCAACCGCGTCCTTGCTAGCATTGAGCGCATCGATATTGGCCTGGGCAACCTTACCCAGATCACCAAAAGCATCAAAATTCTTGCCGAACATCGACGCGGAAGTCTGCTTGGTCTTCGTCATGTCTATCTACCTCACGATAATCTGATGCCCGCGCCCATAATGCTGCATCGCACAATCGTCAATCGCTTTATGGTGCGTTGCACAAAATAACACCATAATGGGTATAGTGTCGTCTGATGAAGGCCTGGTGGCCGAAGTGATGGGGCGGCATCCCCACCCGTTTGCCGCCATCACGGGTGGGGATTTCTCTATCCCGCTGCTATTTCCGATCCAGCGCATAAGCGACGACGAAGTCACCGCGCTGAGTACGCATGGAGGCATGGCCGCCGGCCGCGATCACGACATATTGCCGCCCGGTCTTCTCGGACACATAGCTCATCGGATTCGCCTGTCCGCCTGCAGGGAGACGTGACTGCCAAAGGGGCTGGCCGGTCTCGACATCAAACGCCCGCAAATAGCGATCGATCGTGGCCGCGATGAAGGCGACACCGCCGCGCGTCACCACTGCCCCGCCCAGGTTGAACACCCCGACCGGCAAGGCCACACCCAATGGGGCATGATCACGCGTCGTGCCCAGCGGGCGCTTCCACAACAGCTTGTTGGTCTTCAAATCAACCGCCGCAATCTCGCCCCATGGCGGGCGATGGCAGGGCAGGCCAAGCGGCGAGAAGAACGGGATGGTCTCGACCCCAAAAGGCGTTCCCGCCTGCGGGAAAACCGCATAATGCATTTTGGCCGGTTTCGCGTCCTTGTCTGGCACGCCCGCCGGACGCACACCCATTTTCTCGACCTCGGCACGCGGGATCAGCTTGTCGAGATAGGGCAGGCGACTGGTGTTGACGATCATGATCTGGCGCTCGGGATCAACCGCCACGCCACCCCAATCGATGGTCC
This sequence comes from uncultured Sphingomonadales bacterium, assembly GCA_903821605.1. GTDB lineage: Bacteria > Pseudomonadota > Alphaproteobacteria > Sphingomonadales > Sphingomonadaceae > Alteraquisediminimonas. Next base: position 78,038 of record CAIJLZ010000017.1, read on the forward strand.
CAAAAGAGCTTGGATAGATGATCGAGCCACGTTCCGACTGCGGCGTGAACAGCCCAGCATAATGATGGGAGCGATAATTGACCCGGCACCACAGCTGGTCAATCGGGCTTGCCCCCCACATATCGGCCTCTCGCAAATCGGGCGGCGTGAAGGACGGCCAACCCACCGAGAAAGGCTGGGTCGGTGACAGCCACTCTCCCCGCGCGGCCCCTTGCGGCACCGGGCGTTCGACAACCGGGATGATCGGCTTGCCATCGCGCCGGTCAAGCATGAATAGCTCGCCCCATTTCGTGGCGACGATCATGGCCGGGACGCGTGCGCCCTTGACGGTGACATCAACCAAGGTCGGCTGTGCCCCAATGTCATAATCCCAGATGTCGTGATGAACCGTCTGAAAATGCCAGCGCACATCACCGGTCCGGACATCAAGTGCAACAATCGAGCTGGCATAACGATCCTGCGCCGCCGACCGCTGGCCGCCGAAAAAGTCGGGTGGCGTGTTGCCGGTCGGCAGATAGACCAGACCCAGCGCCGGGTCGGCGCTCATCACCGACCAGACATTGGGCGTGTTCCGGGTATAGACCCCGCCCGGCGGCGTGCCCTTGATGCCCTTGGGCGATGCCACATCCCAACCCCAAAGCAATTCGCCCGTCACCGCGTGATAGGCACGCACCACCCCGGGTGGCTCGTCGTTCGACTGGTTGTCGAGCACAAACGACCCGATGATCACCGCGTCGCCCACAATCGCCGGTGGCGAGGTGGTGAAATGATAGCCCGGCAGCAGCGGCCCAAGATTGCGATCCAACCGGACTTCGCCGCCCTCGCCGAAACCCGTGCATGACCGACCAGTCGCAAGATCGACCGAGATCAGCCGATCATCCACCGTGCCAACGAACAGGCGCTGGTCACAAAAGGCCTTCGACCCCTTGCCCGGATAATAAGACAGGCCACGGCAAGCGAGATGGACGGCACCCTTGGTGTTCGTCGCGGGATCATGACGCCACTTCTCGCGACCCGTATCCGGATCAAGCGCGATCAGTTCATTGTGTGGCGTGCAGAGATACAGGCCATCGCCGATCTTGATCGGCGTGGCCTCGAACGCGGCACTGATCCCCGCAGGCTCATGCGCCCGCAGCCTATCGCCCGTGCGATATTGCCACGCGACTTTCAGCCCGGCGACATTATCGCGGTTGATCTGGTCGGACGCCGTGAATTTCTGGGCCGCAAACGAGCCGCCAAATTGCTGCCATTCCTGCGCGCTCGGATCCGTGCCCTGCACCGGCGCGGTCCGCGCCCGTCCGCTGCCCTCGGCAGGATCCTGCGTCAAGGTCACGAGCCAGACGCCAAGCACCAGTACCGGCACAATGGCCAGCAACGCGCCCGAAGGCTGCGGACCGGTGCGCGCGCCTGTCCGGAAAAGCGGCATCGCGAGCAACAGCCCCACCACCGCCGGTCCCAGCAGGCGCGGCATCAACTGCCAACCCGCAAAGCCGACTTCCGCCACGCTCCACAGCAGCGTCACCAACAAAATGAGCATGAAGGAGACCGGACCCCAGCCCGAACGGCGGTACAATAGCGCCGCGCTGATGACGAGCGCCGGGCCGACCAACACATAATAAATCGAGCCACCCAGCCGCGCGAGCTGCACACCGCCAGCAAACAGGCCCAGCCCCGTCAGGGCCAACAGCAGCAAGACAACCAGCCTCAACCCTTGGCTTAAATACCCACTTCGAGTCGCACGCACCGACATCCTTGTTCTCCTTACCAAGCTCGACTCACCCTTGATTTCAGCGTCGTTGCGCCCGGGTGATGCCGCTTATGTCCGTTCCGCCTAGAGGGGCGATCTGCCTATCAGTGACACAAGCAGCGCCCTGCGACATCAGAAAAATTACAATGCAGGTTAGTTTTGGTGTCGAGCAGCGATGATTGCGGCACTTTCCCGCAGAAAATCGAGATGCGGGGGTACGACGCGCAGGGATCTGGACCCGACACCCACAGCAGCTTCATGCAGCCAAGGATAAGCCCGGTCGCCACCCCAAGTTCCGCGACGGCGAGAGGGAAATTGATCAAAATCGCACGGGATGATTGACACCGTGGCTTTCCGGTCGTAGTGGCGGCGCTTCAACGGATGCGGGTGTAGCTCAGTTGGTTAGAGTGCCGGCCTGTCACGCCGGAGGTCGCGGGTTCGAGCCCCGTCACTCGCGCCATTCGTTGAACAGCTTGGGCCATAGTCCAACCCCCTTCCCCACCAGCATTGATCGATGAAAACGGCCTCGGCCGTGCGGCTCAGGGTGCCGCGCCGACACCCTTCCACTTGTTGGCCTTGCCCTCGGCAAAGTCCCGCGCAGCCGTGCGGAGGAAGTGTCGAACACCGGCCATTTGTTCGTCGGTCAATTCCTGAAAGCGCGGCATGCCATTGGGCACCAGCGCGCCACCCCGGACGATGGCGTTGAACGCCTCGGCATCCTGCGGCACCAGTGAGACGCGCAGATCAGGTGCGATCCCGCCCGACATGACATCAGCGCCATGGCAGACCATACAACGGCGGCCATAAACTTCAGCGCCCTTGCCCGCCAATTCGTCATTCCGCACGAAACCGGCATCTTCAATCGGCACCAGCGCGGTCTTCACCATCGGCGGCAAGCTGGCCTTGCCATCCAGCACGAAGGTCAGCACCCGGCGCGCCTGTTCGCGATATTGCCAGCCAAAGCGCGCCACCTTTTCCCCGAATAGGGCACCACTTGAACCAAAGCCGGACAGCACGGTCACATATTGGCGGCCCTTATATTGATAGGTGATCGGCGGGGCGATGACAGCGGCACCCGCATCAAAGCTCCACAATTTCTTGCCCGTCGCCGAAGCAAAGGCGTTAAATGTCCCGTCGGCATAGCCCTGAAAGACAAGATTGCCCGCCGTCGCCATTGCGCCACCATTCCAGAAGCCCGGGTTGGGCACTCGCCAGACCTGCTTTTGGTGTACCGCGTCCCAAGCCAACAGCGCACCCTCACCCGCGCCCGGTTCATCGGCGTTGAGGTTGATATTGACGGCAGCATCAACGGCGCTGCCCGGCGTACGGACCCAGGTCTTGGCATCGATCCCGCGATCATCATAAGCACCCGGCATTTCCAGCGTCGGGATATAGACGATCGACGTGCGCGGATCGAACGACATCGGCAACCAGTTATGGCCGCCATTCGGGCCGGGCCACATCAGCGCGCGATCGCCATTTTCATAGCGGATACCCGGATTTTCAACGGGCCTGCCGGTGGTGAGATCGATTTTCGACGCCCAATTCACCTTCACGATCGGTTCGGCCGAGATCAGCTTCCCCGTGGTGCGGTCGATGACATAGAAGAAGCCATTCTTCGGCGCCTGCATCACGACCTTGCGCGGCTGGCCGTTGATGTTGAGCGTCGCGATCTGCATGTCCATCGACGCGTTATAATCCCAGCTCTCGCCCGGCGTAGTTTGATAATGCCAACGATATTCGCCGGTCTTGGCATCCAGCGCGACGATGGAGGTCAGGAACAAATTATCGCCCTGCCCTGCGCTGCGGATCTTGTGATTCCATGGGGCGCCATTGCCGACGCCGATCAGGATCTGGTCGAGTTCGGCATCATAGCTGAAGGCGTTCCACACCGTGCCGCCACCGCCATATTTCCACCATTCGCCGGCCCAAGTCTTGGCCGCCATTTCCATCGCCTTGTTCTCGAACCCGTCAGCCGGATTGCCCGGCACGGTCCAGAAGCGCCAGAGCTGCTTGCCGGTCTCGGCATCATAGGTCGTGACATAGCCACGGATCGACCCGACATCCGCGCCACCATGGCCGATGATCACCTTGCCGTCGAACACGCGCGGCGCGCTGGAGATGAAGCGCACATCATCCTTGTCGACCGTGAGCACGCTCCAGAGCTGCTTGCCGGTCTTGGCATGAATCGCGATCAGCCGCCCATCCTGCGTGCCGACGTAAATCTTGTGGTTCCAATAGGCGAGGCCACGGCTGCCCCAACCCTGGCGCAGCTTGGCTCCTGCCGCTTCCGGCGCCTTGGGATCAAATTCCCAAAGCAATTTGCCGGTCTGCACATTGAACGCCCGCACGATGCTATAGCCAGTCGCCGTGTACAGCACGCCATCGACCGACACCGGGCCGCTCACCGGTTGTCCGGTGGGCAGATCATAATACCAAGCCAGCTTCAACCGGCCGATGGTCTCGTCATTGATCTGGGTAAGCGGGCTAAAATGCTGTTCACCATAGGTGCGGCCAAAAGCCGGCCAATTATCGCCGCTGCTGGTATCCATCAGCAACATGCCAGAATGGGAAACCGCCGCATAAGCGGTGAACGTGCCCGCCAGCAGAACCGCCGAGGCGACCAGACCCCATTGATGCGTGGACCGGCGCAGGCCCATTATTTTTTCCCGAAAGCCCATCTCAGCCGCTCCAATCATGATGGTCAGCGCCCCCCCTGCCGGGCAGGAGAACGCCGATCCGTTCTATTTGATCGCAAGCCTACAATGCATTAACCGCACCATAAAGCTGAACAGTTGGCTAGGCATGTGGCCCGGGCTGTTGGCTGATCGAAAAAAGGCCCCATTCCACCGGCAGGTCAAATGGCCTACCCCTTGCCGCCCGGCTTTGCAGCGGCGTTTCAAGCCATGGATTGTGCATTTTGCTACGAATGCTATCGATGGAATGGCTAACAATTGAAACAATGGTTTGGCACAGTTCGAACTGTTGCCGACGCGGCATGGAAGAATAATGACCGTTCCTTCAAACGAACAGCGACTGACCCCCCGCCAGCAAGAACGCCGGCGGCGCATTCTCGATGTTGCCCGTAAACTGACGGCGGAACAGGGCTATGAAGCCGTGTCGATGCGTACCATCGCCGCCAAAAGCGGGGTGGCAGAAAAAACCCTTTATAATATTTTCGTGACCAAGGACCGGTTGATCGCCACCGCGGCGCAAGAACGCGCGCTCGGCGTGTTAGAAATGGCCTTGGAACGCTCGCCTGAGGGTGGCTGGGCAACCCTGTTCGCCTTTGCCGCCTGTGTTGACGAAAGCACACAGGACGCACCCACCATGGCCCGGGTGCTCGCCCCGGTGCTGCTCGACCATCCTGATCTGGTCGGGTTGGAAGAAGTCTATGAACATCGGCTATCGGACACCATCGCGCAACTGGCCGCAGCAGGCAGCATCTCCTGCCCCTCCCCGCGCCTGCAAGCGCGCCTGTTGCGGATCGCCATCGTCGCCGCCGTCCTGTTCTGGGCCCGTTATGAATTGCGGGATGAGGAACTCGGCCCCTATCTTGAATTGTGCGTCGGCCAGCTCTTCCTGCCCATCGCCCATGGTGATCACGCCACCATGCTGGCAGCGCGTATCGCGGTCGCCCGGACCCGGCTGGAAAGCCTGAGCAACTGATACGATAGACCCGCGCCCGATTGGCCGGTTGCGCCCTGTTCGCAGGACTGTCATAGGGCTCGCCCGCAGGACTTGTCCTCCCCTTATGGAATAATGGAACCGCGCAAATGGGCAGTGCCGCGCCAACCCACGATGCGCTTGGCATCGACTTCGGCACGACCAACTCCGTCGCCGCTGTCAGCAATGATGCGCAACATTCGGCGCTGTTGCCCCTGAACGGACCAGACGGGGCCAGCCCGGTGTTCCGTTCTGCCCTGTGTTTCTGGCAAGATGATCAGAAACGTGGCGGGCTGGCGCATGAGGCTGGGCCATGGGCAATTGCCGAGTTTCTTGACTTCCCACAGGGTTGCCGCTTTCTCCAATCGTTCAAATCGGTGGTGGCGAGTGCCAGCTTCGAACATGCCAATATCTTCGAAAAGCGTCTCCGCTTTGAAGATCTCGGCCATATTTTTCTCGACCATTTCCGCACCCATGCGGGCGATGCGCTCGCCCGATTGCCGGAGAAGATCATTGTCGGACGCCCCGTGCGTTATGTCGGCGGCCAACCAGATGCCGGTCTTGCCCGCCGACGCTATGACGCCATGTTCCGGCATTTCGGCAGCCAAATCCATTATGTCTATGAACCGCTTGGCGCTGCCTTCAGCTTCGCCTCGCGGCTCAGCAAGCCCGCCACCTTGCTGGTCGCCGATTTTGGCGGCGGCACCAGCGACTTTTCGGTCGTGCGGATCGCGGCACCCGGCACCGGGCGGCGCTGTATTCCTCTCAGTTCGACCGGGATCGGCATTGCGGGCGACCGTTTCGACTTTCGCATCATGGATCAACTCGTGCTGCCGATGCTGGGCAAGGGCGGGCAATTCCGATCGTTTGACAAGATACTGGACATCCCCGCCGGGCATTTCACCGATTTTGGCGACTGGTCGCGGCTTGCCCTGATGCGCAACCGCAAGACGCTCGACGAACTGGCGCGGTTGCAGCGCAGCGCGCTTGATCCCCAAGCCATCGGCAAGATGATCGCGGTGGTCGAACATGAATTGGGCTATCCGCTCTATGATGCCGTAGGCCACTTGAAACGCACGCTATCCAGCGAACATCACGCCCATTTCCGCTTTGACGATGCCGGGCTGACCATCGATGCCGAGGTCAGCCGTGACCAGTTCGAAAGCTGGATCGCACCCGATCTCGACCGCATCGCGCAAGCCGTCGATGCCGCGCTGGAGCAAGCGAAAATGACGGCGGACGATATTGATCATGTGTTCCTGACCGGCGGCACCTCCCTGATCCCGGCGGTACGGCGCATCTTTGAGGGCCGCTTTGGCGATGACAAGATCGACACCGGCAATGAACTGACCTCAATCGCGCATGGGCTGGCGCTGATCGGGCAGGAAGCCGACATCGCCGCATGGACCGATCCGGGAGAGAGCGCATGAGCGTTGCATTCCGCCGCGAAGGCGATGACGAGCATCTTGAGCCTAAGTTCGAAATCCCCATTCCCCCCGGTCCCAATCTCGTCACTGCCAATGGCCTAGCCCAGATTCAGGCCCGCGCCGCACAACTCCGCGCATTGCTCCCCAGCCTGACGGACGAGACCGAACTCACCGCGGCCAAGCGCGACCTGCGTTATTGGGATACGCGGCTGGCGACGGCGGAACTGATGCCGGTGCCGACCGGCGATGTCGTGGCCTTCGGCGTCTGCGTCTCCTTCCGGCTCAAAAGTCGGCACCGGACGATCCATATCGTGGGCGATGACGAAGCCGATCCCGCACAGGGCCTTGTGTCCTTTTCCGCCCCGCTCAGCCGGGCGTTGATGGAAGCGGAAATCGGGGAAATCCTTGCCTATCAAGGCGAAGAGGATGCGATCGAAGTGCTGGACATCACGATCGGCAGCTAAACCCCTTGGCGAACAGGCCCGCCATGTGACCGCGCGACAAAAATAAAAACAGTCATGCCTGATTTTTACTTGCCATCGCCCCGGACTTTGGCAGACTGCCGGGCGACCGATTGCCCGGGGTGAGATCGCTGGTCGGGCAGGAACATGGCAGTAGCGCCAGACCAGCCTCGATCCACTCCAACCAGTCCGTCGACGATAACCCATAACGGGGATCGAGGAGAAGATGCATGAATTATGACCCGCGCAGCTGGGCCGTCCATCGGGATTCTACCCATCCATTCGATCGCCATGCGCCGTTGATCGACAATGGCAGCGAACGGCCCGATCCGCGCTGCTATTATGATCCCGCCATCGCCGAGGCGGAATGGGAGCAGATCTTCACCAAGACATGGCTGCTGGCCGGTCCCGCAAGCGACCTGCGCGAAGCGGGCGACTGGATCAAGTTCGATATCGGGGTCGAAAGCTTTATCATTGTGCGCCGTCCCGATGGCGGCCTGTCGGCCCATTATAATGTCTGCCCGCATCGCGGTAGCCGGCTCGTGCTGGGCGACTTCGGATCGCAGGACAGCTTCACCTGCCCGTTCCATAGCTGGACCTTCGGGCTGGAGGGCACATGTCAGAAGGTGACAGACGCCGAGACGTTCAACCCCGATGTGCTGGCCCATGGCACCAGCCTGTATTCGGTCCGGGTCGAGGAAGCCGCCGGGCTGGTATTCATCTCGATGCGCAACGACGTGCCGCCGCTGCGCGACTATCTCGGCGATATCCTACCGCTCTTGGAAGTCTATCAGCTTGATCAGATGCATGTTGTGCAGCATCGGCGGTCGGACTGGGCGGCCAATTGGAAGGGCGGGATCGACGCCTTTTACGAGAGCTATCACCTGCACGCCATTCACCCCCAGACCATGGGCGTGCTGGATGACCGTACCCATATCGACCTTTATCCCCATGGGATGAGCCGCCAATTCGTGCCGCTTGGCCAGCCCAACTCCCATTTCCCGGACCAGCAGGGCATTAATGGCGGGATCGCGATGATGCTGCGCGATGTGGGCATTAACCCCGAAACATTCGACGGATCGGCGCAGGAGACCCGCGCCGCACTCGCCGCCGCCAAGCGCCAGCGCGCCGCCGGTTTCGGGCTCGATTATGACCGGTTCAGCGATGCCCAACTGACCGACAGCACGATCTTCGGCGTGTTTCCCAACGCCATGGTCGGATGCCACGCCGAGGCCGTCTTCCTCCACCGGTTCAAGCCGCATGCCCGCGACCCGGAACAGTTCACCTATGAAACGATCATCCTCTACCATTATGTCGACGCCCCCGGTTATGGCGCGCCGGGATGGATGGGGTTGGGCAGCGATGTCGACCTGACCGGCAAGACCCGGCCTGAGGTCGTCCATACCGGGCTTGGCGAACCGCCGGGCATGGGCGAGGTGCTTGATCAGGATGCCGAACTGATGCCGATCGTGCAGGCCGGGGCGCGCTCTCGTGGGTTCCGGGGGCCGCTGTGGAGCGGACAGGAAGCCCGGCTGCGCCATTTCCATACCGAATTAGATCGCTGGCTGGCGCGCTAGGCACGTCACCGCCTCAATCAAGCAACGAATATTATCTAAGGAGAGTGGCAATGGACAGCGAAACACAGCGTGATGCCCGGCTGACATGGTCGGTCAATCCCGACGCCCCGGCGACCTCAAATGAGGCCAAGGCCCCATTCGTTGACAATGGTGCCGGGCCGATCTCCCCCGAACGTTATTTCGCCACCGACTGGATGGAACGAGAGCGCAGCCAGCTTTGGGCCAAAGTCTGGAACTGGGCCGCGCGGGAAGAGGATGTGCCCGAGCCCGGCGACTATGTCACCTTCACCATCGGGCGGGAGAGTTTCATCATTACCCGCGCCGATGATGGCCGCATCCGCGCCTATTTCAACGTCTGTCCGCATCGCGGCAACCGGCTGGTCAAGGAAGATAGCGGCAGCCGTCCCGACGGCTTCACTTGCCCGTTCCATAATTGGCGCTTTGGTCTGGATGGCGCGCTCGACAAGCTGACCGACCCGGAAACCTTCCGGCCCGAGGCACGCTGCCGCGACCTGTCGCTCAGTGAGGTCCGGTGCGAAAGCTGGGAAGGCTTTGTCTTCATCAATATGGACCCGAATGCCGAACCCCTGCTTGATACGCTGGGGCCGCTGGTCGCCCATGCCAAGCCCTATCGCCTGCGCGATATGCGGATCTTGCGCCGGGTGCAGGCGGTGTGGGAGTCCAATTGGAAAGTCGGGGTCGATGGCTTCAACGAAGCCTATCACGTCCATGCCGTACACCCGCAGATTTTGCCGATCTTCAATGACTATCATGCCCAGATCGACCTTTACCCCCATGGCATGAGCCGCATGGTGACCAAGTTTGCCCATGCCAGCCCGCGCATGCAGGACGAGGTCAACGCCGCCTTGCGCGCCACCATGTGCGAAGTCGGGATCGACCCCGATACATTCGATGGGCCGATGGAGGCCGTGCGCCCCGCGGTGCAGGCGGCCAAGCGCGCCCGGGCGGCGCGGCTTGGGCTCGATTATTCGGGCTTTATCGATAATCAGCTGACCGACGACTGGAATTATTTCATCTTCCCCAACATCCAGATGGGTATCCATCCGGAAGGGGTGAGCCTGTTATATTTCCGCCCGCATGCGAGCGACCCGCGCCGCTTCATCTTCGATGTGATCGTGATGCTACACCCGCAGGAAAATCCCGAAATCCTGCCCCCGGCCTATATGGGCCTGCCAGAGGGCTGGGATATTTCAGGGCGTGAACCGGCAGTGACCGAGCATATCGACTGGCGCGACGGCGGACTGGGCGAGGTATTCGATCAAGACAGCAGCCTGTTCGCCGACATTCAGATGGGGATTGAAAGCGCCGGTTTCCGGGGCAGCGTGCTATCTGAACAAGAGCAACGCATCGGCCATTTCCATGCCGAGCTCGACCGTTACATGGCCCACAAGGCCTGATCCCGACAATCAAGGAGAAGAAAATGAGCCGCCTGTTCGGAGATATTTTTCAGCTGGCCTATGTTGTCGAAGATCTCGACGCGGCCATGGCCCATTGGACGCAAAATATCGGCGTCGGGCCATTTTACCGTTTCCCAGTCCCATTGGTGTTCGATGAAGTCGCGATCCGAGGCCAGCAACTCGCGCTCGATGCGGACATTTTTGGCGGGGTAGGCATCGCTTATAGTGGCAATACCATGATCGAACTCATCCAACCCGGCAGTGTCCCCTCCCCCTATCGCGAATTTTTGGCGGCTGGCCGAAGTGGCGCACATCATGTCGGGACCTATGCGACCGATTATGATGCCCAACTCGCTGCCGCCAAAGCGGCAGGTATTAAGGTGGTTTTTGAAGGCAAGCTGCCGATGTCGCGCTTTGTCTATCTCGAAACCGACCTGCTTTATCCCGGCACCATGGTTGAACTGGTCGAACCGGCACAGGCCATGATCGATCTGTTTGATCTGGTGAAGGCCGCTGCCCGCGATTGGGATGGCAGTGATCCGGTGCGCTCGCTCTAACCTGATCGGGCGTTCAGCGGAGTGCCCGTAACAAGGAACGCGCAAGATCACCGGCCCAGCGACAATGATCCGCCGCTGGGTCGGGGCTTGTGCGGGCGTGGCCAATAATCGCCTCCAGCCAGAAACGCGCGAATAAGGTCGGCTCACCGAGCGGCAAGTGCCAGCGTTCGGCAGCGGCGATCATCTGCACCTCGATCAATTGGACACTCGCGGTGACGATCCGGGTGCGGACCGGGGCTGGCCCACCGACCGTCCCGGTGGCATCTAACCAATCAATGAGGCGATCAAGCGCCCTGCCCTCTGGCATGATGATAATGTTCAGCGTCCGCATCGCGAGGTCGGCAAAGGCGGCCTCTGCCTCGTCTTGCACGCCAATGACACTGAAAGCGGGAAGCAACTGGTCATGGCGGTCGGCCAGCACGGCTTCCAACAGTTCCCGCTTGCCGCCCGGCCAGCGACTGTAGATCGTCGATTTGCTCACCTTGGCCACGGGCGGCAGGCGGTCGATCGAAAAACTATCCGGCCCCTGTTCCACCAGTAACGCCCATGCCGTGGCCAGCACATGCTGTGTCAGTTCCTCCGACTGGCTGTGGGTCGGGCGTCCCGGATGCGGGTGACGCGCCTCATCCACGCGGGGCGGCCTCCCATCCCAGCCCGAGCGCCTTGGCCAACGTGACATAGGCGAGCGTCAGCCGCAGGCGTGCATCGGCGGCGCTGCGTTCGGCAGCGGACGCCGCCATCGCGCTCACCAGCCCAGCGCTGTGGCTGATTGCGCCGGTGCGGACCCGATCCTGATCCAGCCGGGCAACCAGCGCCGCCTGATCGGCCCCAATCCGCGCCTGGCCATAAGCGATCCGGGCCGCGCCATAACGGCCCAGTGCGGCTTCCACATCCTGCAAGGCCGTCAGCACTGTCTGATCATAGCTGGCGAGTAGCGCGCTCTCTCCCGCCTTGGCACCCCGCACGGCGGCCGCGCCGCGCCCGAAATCGAGCAATGACCAGCGCAACTGCGGCACGGCAAGATTGGCAAGATGACCGGATTCAAACGGCGCGCCGGTGCCGCCAAGACCAATGAATCCCAATAATTGGATCATCGGTAAGCGGGCGATTTCAGCTCCCCGGCGATCAGCCGTGGCACCGGCAACCCGCGCTGCCGCCGCCCGAATATCTGGCCGGCGGGCAATCAGCGAGGCCGGATCACCAACCGCCACCACGGCGGGCGGAAGGGGAATAACATCGGAATCGCTGTTGACGGCATTCAGCACCAGCGCGCCCGGCACCTGACCGGTGAGCATAGCCAGCATGTCCTGCTGCACCGCCGCTTCGGCTGTGGCCTCGACCCTCAGCGCCGTCAGATCAGCGAGGCGGCGGACAGCCTCGGCCACCGGGACCTGTCCTGTCAGGCCAGCGTCGGCGCGTTGCCGCGCATACCGCACTTGTTCTTCCGCCAAATCATGCTCGGCAGTCAGGCGCGCATTCGTCATTTGCGCCCGCCGCAAGGACAGATAGGCGCGGGCAATCTCCGCGCTCAGGCTGACCTGCGCATCGGCCAGCGCCGCCCCCGCACCACCAGCAGAGGCACGCGCCGCATCTATACGGCGCGCCCCCGCCCCCCATAAATCAAGCTCCCAACGCGCCTCAAAGCCGACAAGCGACGCTTCACCCTTCAGATTGTCCCCATTATCAGCCCGGCCATAAGCCAGCCCGGTGGCAATGTTCGGTAAGCGATCCCGTTGTGTCCCGGTCAGTCGGGCTTGGGCCTGAACCACCCGCTCTCGGGCGGCCATCATGGCCGGTGCAGATGCCAGCCCCTGGCCGATCAACTGGTCAAGCACAGGATCACCCAGTGCGCGCCACCATTGAGAGAGCGCGGGTGCCGTGCTGTCCGTCGCGTCACTGGTAGCGCGAAAAACAGGATAGGCGGGGGCAGTTGGCCGTGCCGCCTCTTGGGCCGATATCGGGCCACCCGGCGCCAACGAAAGCAACAACGCCGCAGCGTAGCGATGAAAATAGGGCATTAGTGCATCACCATAGCAGCGGATTTAGGAAGGGGCCGTAGCCACATCGCGAGCGGCACCACCACAACACAGGCGAGCGCCAGAGCGAAAAAAACGTCATTGAAAGCCATCACCAGTGCATCAACGCCAAGCTGGCCCTGTAACGCGGCATAGGCAGCGGTCATGGCCTCATCACCTATGCCGAAGGTGGCCATCAGGCTGGCAAATCCCGATTGGACATCGGGATCATTGGCCGCGAGCGTCTGGTTGATGTCCCAGAGATGGACGTTGAATTGATGGTCCTGCACCGTCGCAATGCCCGCTAGTCCGAAAGAGCCTCCCAAATTACGCGCGACATTGAACAGGCCGGAAACGTCTCCCGCATCCTCCATGGGGACCGAGGCCACCGCCGCCTGATTGAGAAAAATCATCGCGACCGCCATGGCCCCGCCGCGCACGATCTGGGTGACGATGAAGGATTCTCCGGCAGATTGCGCCGTCAGATGGGAATCCTGCCAACAGGCCCAGGCCACCATCAAGACCGTCACAGCGATGATCGGCCGAATATCGATCTTTTGCATCATCCACGGCGAAATCGGCATCATCATCAGCATCGGCAAGCCGGCGACAAAAGCGATTTTGCCCGCTTGCAGTGCATTATAGCCAGCAACCAGTCCGAGATATTGGGGGATGGCATAATTAAAGCCATAAAATATCGCGCCCAGCACCATGGTCATGATCATGATTGCCCCCACTGCCGGGCGGCAAAACAGTCTCAGATTGATGATGGGTCGGCGCGCTCGGATCTGGCCGATGGCGACCATGATTGCGCCGAGTATCGCCACCACCGCCAGTTGGCGGATCAGCACGGACGCAAACCATTGTTCACGCTGCCCTTCTTCCAACAGCACGGTCAAGGCACCCAATCCGCCGGTCAACCCCAAGGCGCCGAGCCAATCCGCATCACGCAATTCCGAATAGTCACGCGGCGACGGCGGAAGACCCAGCATCAATAACACCAACAAGCCGAAACCGACGGGCAGGTTGATGAAAAAAGCATAGCGCCAGCTCAACGCCTCGGTCAGCCATCCGCCCACGATTGGACCCAGCAATGGCCCCATCACAACGGCAACTGCCAGACCAGCCGTGCCCTGCATCTGTTGTGAACGTGGCAGACGAAGGGCGACGATAAGCATCGCCGTCGGAATCATCGCGCCGCCGGTCAGTCCCTGCCCGATCCGACCGATAATCATCGTATCAAGATCCTGCGCCAATCCGCACAATACCGAAAAGACCATGAACAGGCTGGCAGCCAGCACGAGCAGCAATCGCAGGCCCAAGATCCGCACCAACCACCCCGCCATCGCAATGACAACGATCTCCGCAACCAAATAGCTGGTCCCGATCCATGTGCCTTCGGTACCGGATGCGCCAATTTCCCCCTGAATCGTCGGTAACGCCGAATTGACGATCGAAATATCAAGCAAGGCCATGAATGACCCGATCGCCCCGGCGGCAACCGCAAGCCAAGCCGCAAAATCCGCTCGCTCATTTTGGTCGGGAGATGTCGACGCGGTCATCATATCACTGACGGGCCGCGTCGAGTTCAGCCTGAATAGCTGCCGCTTCGTCTTTGCCGAGCCGGGTATCAACGCTGACGTCGAGTGACAGCCCCGGTACCAACACCTTGCGCGCCAACGGCCCCGGCGTCAGGCGGATACGCACCGGAACACGCTGGACGATCTTGGTGAAGTTGCCGGTCGCATTCTGCGGTGGGACCAGTGAAAAGCTCGCCCCCGTGCCCGGCGTCACGCTTTCAACCACGCCATGGAACGTCAGACCGGGTAACGCATCGACCCGAATCTCAGCGGGCTGGCCGGGGCGCATCATCCGGATCTGTGTTTCCTTGAAATTGGCCTCGACATAAAGCGAATCCACCGGGACGATGGTCATCAACCGCTGACCCGGCTGGACATATTGACCCAAGCGCACCGATCGCGCGGCGATTTGACCGGCAATCGGCGCGATCAGCCGAGTTTCTTCAAGATCGTGCGCGGCACTACGCTGATGCACCCGCTCGGCTTGCACCGTGGCCGATGCAGCGGCACGCCGGGCCTCTGCACTGGCAATCTGGCTGCGCGCACTGACAAGCCGCGCCCGCAGCGATTTCACCTCGGCTAAGGCGCGGTTGCGCTGTAATGTCCATTGCGCAAGGGTCGCCGACGATTCCGCACCGCTTTTCACCAAGGGCTGATAGCGCGCGACTTCGCCTTGTTGATAGGCGGCAGCGGCTTCCGCAGCGGCCAGTTCCGCCGTGAGTTGGACCACCAGCGCATTTGCGCCGCTCGCGTCAGCGGCGGCGGCTTCCGCATGGGCACCAGCCATTGTCACGGCCGCATTGGCAGCGTCGACACGATCACGATAATCTTGGGGATCGATGCGCACCAACTCGCTTCCCGCGGCCACCATCTGGTTATCGCGTACCGATAATCCCGTGACATAGCCCGCGAGTTTCGAACTGATCGCGACCTGATCGGCGCGAATATAGGCATTGTTGGTGTTTTCTTCATAGCGGCCCACCAGCAGATGATAGGCAAGCCAGGCCAGACCAGCGGCCAGTATCAGCCCCAATGCCAACCACCCGTGCCAGCTTAACCGCATCGGCTTGCGTTGTGCCAACGGCTGCTCAACCGCGCCGGACTCGGTCCGCATTTCACCGGACATGACTATTTCCCCAATATCGCCGAATATTATGATACGAATATGTACTATATCTACCCGTGACAAGATAGGCTTGGCAAGTCCCGCCCGTTCGCCTTGATCCGCATGCTGCGGAGGGTAAGATTAGATGGTGGACTAAACTATCCTATTCAGGATATAATCTCCCGATGTCGCCCCCTTCCCTGCCCTTCTCTGCCTTGGCTTGGACACCCGATCTAGCGGTTGCATTGGCGGAGGCTACTGCCGCGATTTCACGGCTAGATGCCCGAATTTCCGTTAGTTTGGTCGCACCCGCATGGCGTTTACGATCGGGCTGGACCGGCTATGCAAGCGCGCTCCGCCTCCAACAATTTCCGTGGGAAGAAATTGATATTATTTCTGCCAAATGTGGCATCCGCCTGGCAGGCCGCCCCCTTCCCCCAACCGCTAGCGAGCCCTTTGCGGCCTATGATGATTGGCAGATCAGGCTGGCGGAAGGCGCCGGACGTCATTGGCAAGAAGATCTACCGTTCAGCTTTGATATTCCCCGTGGTTGGGCGGAGGCGCCCATGCTGGTGCGGGCGTTGGACCTGCATGATGCCTGGTGCCGCAAGGATCGATCCAGTGCCCCGTGGTTGCGTTTTCCGATCACGCTACGGCGTCTTGGAGTCACTGGGGCCATTCTCCCCTGCATGGTCGTTGGCGACCCTGCGCAGCGCTTCGCGCTTGATCCTCGCCCTGCCCTGTTCAAGCGGTTGCTCAAGCAACTGCGCCGTGTCGCTGAGGATGGCTTGGCAAGGCTAGATCGGTTGGAAGAGTTTCGATTGAAAGCGGCCGTCGTACTTGCGCATGAACACCGACCGGGCAAGCTGGCCGATTTGATGAAGACCTGTCTGACCCGACCCAATCTTGCGGCACGTAATTTGGCACCCTTGCTCGATTTGACAGTTTCGGGGGCAGGTAAGTTGTTGGAACGTGCCACACGATTGGGCTTGTTGGTTGAGACATCAGGACGGGGATCATGGCGGTCTTATGTGACGCCCGATATTGCGATTGCCTTGGGCATGCGTTCATCGGATCGGGGAAGGCCCCCTTCCCTTTCCGAACCGACCGGTGCCATAAGCGCGTTGTTGCAACAGTTCGATGCAGAGATGGCAGCGATTGATGCGGAACTGGACCGGTTGCGTGATTCTTCTTTTGATAAATGAAAATTGAAGAATCCGACAAGGTCGTAAGTTAGAAAGGTTATTAGGATTCTGTTAGATAGGTTAGGGGATCGAAAAATGTCGAAAACAGACGGAAATGCTGATGTTTTTGCCCCTAATGCGAATCTGAAACCACGATTAACCGAATCCGGAAACACGACCCCTTGGGAATCTGATAATACGCGTCTTGGGATCTGATGGCACGAGGGCCTTTTAGCCGGGCTGTGGATATGTGGAAAACTTGGCGGCGATAACACGTTGATATCAGGAAAGTCGTGGTCACCCTTGATTTCCGAAGTGATTTACAACACTTTTCCGTTGTTCCGTCCCTGAACCCACCCGGTTGCTGCCAATGATCCAGCAAAATCATCGTGTGATCAGATATTTTGTGACCCGATGCACGACAGATTATGGCGCTTCAACCGTTGCCTGATCGGTTATGATCCCAAGGGTCGTCCCCTCAACATCATCTCCCCCCGCGGGAAATTCAGCCTAAGCTCATGCAACGATGGTATAAAATGCCGCTTGGTTTGCTGGTCCAGCCCTCCGATCTTTCGTGGATATCGATAGGCGGCAACTATGTTGGCCCCCAAATGGAGGTGATGGGGTGCGTCGTGTTATCGGAAACCCTGCGTCAGGCGCGTGCGCTTTGGCCCCGCCTGCCCTGATGATGCGGCCTGGCCCGCAGGTGGCGCAAGGTGACGCGGCGCTTTCGGCGCATATTTCCCGTGGCCATTATCCAGATTGATCGTGTTATCGGATTCGCCACAGACATGGGGTGGGGCTTCATCGGCGTTCGGCACAAGGGCGTAAATCCGCAGGTCTTCGCACATGAGTTCCCGCCTCAGGTCATCATGGCCGTGGGATCCGATAACACGTGCTGCGCTGGTACGACCGGCTGCGGCGCATATCTTGTTCGCACGTCGCCATGTTCTGATCGTACGGCCTTGCGTTGACGCGACGGCGGCAAGCGACGGACAATGCTCGGCAAAAAAATGGCGGTGCAGTTGTGGGGGTGAGATGTTCAGCGGCGGCATGGTCCGACGCGTGGCAATCAGTCAGCCTGTCTCAGACGTAATTGGTCTTCCGGACGTGTTATCGGTTTCGCGACGGCTCACGCGCGTCATTGTTATGGGTGATGATCAGCGATCCATGGGGCGGGCAGGGGAGGGGGGGGGGCTGCCCTCAATGATCGAAAAAGGAGGAACGCGAAAACACGTTCGCGTGGTCTAGAAGGGGCTTGATGCGGTCGATTGGCATCGATGCAAGCATCTATTGCTGCATCATCGACGTGATCCGCGATGTCGGACAAATAGGAATTTCCCCTTGGGGGAATATTGTCATAAGTAATTGAAATATCATATTAATATTCGTTTTTGTTTGCTGTTTTCCCGCGCAAATTATCGCGTGAAAATCGCGACGCAGATCCACGATCAGGCTGCAACCCATGGGGTGGCCGGTGGTTCCATCAACGTGTTATCGGATACGCTCAGCCGAAGACGATATGCTTGTTGCGCTCGTGATGGCTTTTGACGAAGCCGCGGAACCGGATGCTGTAATTGACCGGCAGCTCCTCGGGATGAATTTCGAGCATCTGGTCGAACAATTTGAGCAACTCATTATAATCCCAACCGGGCCAATTCTGGCGAATATCGGCCATAATCACGGGGTCGATCACGCTATCTGCGGTGACATAGCCGCGTTGGCGGCGCGCATCGGCGGCCTCTTGCTTGCTAAACTTCTTCGGGCTTACCGGGATATGCGTGCCGCCAAGCATCGCCATGTCGGCAGAAGGGGCAACATGCTCGCGCATCACCATGTGCAGCTTGGGGCGCAGGCCATCCTTGTCCAGCATCTCCAAATGGATGTCGGGCAAGTCATTGTCGCGCACCATGTCGTTAATGGCCTTTTTAAAGGCCTTGAAGCTGCGTTCGCTGCCACTCTTGGCGTGGAGTGTATCGAGACCGATGGTAAAGCCCTTGGCGCCATTGCCGCCCGCATGCTTGCGCGCCACGCGATAGAGCCATTTGCCGGTGCCGCTTTTGATCCGGAAATAATCGGGATTGATGGCGAGCAGATTGGATTGATCCACCACGCCTTCGAAAAACCAGTTCGAAAGCTCGATCTCCATGCCGAGCGACTTGTTATTCCGCTCATCGATCAAATGGGTATATTCCGCGACCCACGAAAAGACGGTTTCCCGCCGGTTGACGTTGCGGACATTGGTCTTGATCGTCGTGGATTTCAGCCGGTCGAGCGCCTGTGTCAGCCGCTCATAAGCCCGTCCGCCCAAACCCCAGCCAATCCGGCGCAGAATGTCCGAGGGATGAACCTTGATGACACGACTGATGTCGTTTTTCTTCGACTTCTGCATATCATTGATAATGCTGGCAAATGCGATCAGCAAATCGCTGTCCCAGATCGTCGCCATGCCATAAGCGGCGTTGGCGGTGACTTCGATTGTCACCTTACCATCGGGACTGACATAATTGATCGGTTTGATCCGTTTGGTCTTGGCGAGCGAGAAAAATGGGCGCTGCATCAATTCCTGTGAATCGCGCAGCGGGACTTCGCTATAGTTCGGGAAGGGGAGGAACAGGTCGAGTTGGACAACCTTGCGGGCCGCAAGGGAAGGGGGCGCGTCAATGGCGAGCGCCTCCGGTTCCAATGCCAAAGCCTGATCCGTCACGATTATCCCCCTGCACCCTGAAAATGGCTGATGCGCCTATTTGCCTCTTCTGAACCTTGCCTCTGCGATGATCGGTCGGATCGCATCAAGGATGACATCAATGTCATCCATCGCCTCGGGCGTGATCGTGAGTGTCAATCCCTTGCGGGCAATGTCTCTATCGACCCGTGCAATGACGCGGTCGCCGATCTCCACCAGCTTCGGCTCCGATTTTGGACGGCCACCGCGTGCCTGTTTGGCGGCGGTGACGAGCTGGGACAGCACATCCGGGAATTTGAGTAGGCTTTCGCCCTCGGCCTGACGGAATGATTGCTGTGCGGCAATGTCGGTTGCTGCCTTTTTCACCCGTTCCTGTGCCAGCGGGTCCTTAAGGAGCGGCAACAGGTCCTTGGTAATCGCCAGCCCGATATCGTTCGGATGGGCAAAGGCCGTGGCGATATAGGCCGGGGTGTCCGCCAGCGCGATCAGCCGGGAGAGGTGGCTGCTCGAAATCTTCAGCCGCTCGACCATGCGGCTTTGACGGCCGTCATAATAAGTGTCGAGCGCGTGCTTGTAATTCTTCGCCCGCTCCATATCGCTCACGTCCTGCCGCTCGCGATTTTCGATATCGGCAAGGCGGAACGCCGCTTCGTCATCGATATCCTCGATGATTGCGGTGAATTCAATCTGTGGGTAGCTGTTATTATTCAGCCAGTTAATCGCCCAATGACGACGCGTCCCGACCACAACCTGATAGGGTTGTTCTGGGTTAGAGGTGCGCCGCACGACGGCGGGCACGCTATTGCCCCCTTGGGCGAGAATGGAATCGATCAGGTCTTTCAGCCGCTCATAATCGAGCAGGGCATAATCGCGGGCATTGCCCTCCCAGATCGAACATTCCGAAGGCTTCAGCCGGATGATCGGCTTTTTCATCAGCCGGGCAGATTCCTGAATGCCGCTGATTTTGCGCTGGATAAAGTTGTTTTTCAGCGCCTCGGCAGGGGCTTCATCGCCCGGTTGCTGGGGCAGGGCGGCGGCCGCTTGCTCTTCCTTTAGCGATTCCACCGCCTGGGCGACCAACCCTGTCAGCCGCCGGCTCATGCCGCTTCACCGATGACCGGATCAATCGCCGAGATGCTGTGCGATGGCCATTGGTCCTTGATGTGCTGTTCGATCTCGCCGAACACCGCGTCAAGATTTTGACGGCAGCGTTGATAGGTTTGGCTTGAACCCGACCCCTTATTGGCCTCGTAGACCGACTGGAAGGTCGCCAGCGCATTTTTGATCTCTTCCGATTGAAGGATCGGCTGCGAAATCATGTTGCCGGCATGGGTGGCCTTCATGATCGTCCACATATCGGCCTCGCCCGGACGGTTGGGCTGGAACATGGAACAGACGGTCTTGATGAACCCGTATTCGGCATTGATGCCGACCGATTCAAACAGTTCCAGATTGTCTGCGATGGTGTTGAAGAAGTGGATCGTCGACAGATAATCCAACTGCTTGGGCGGCACCGGGATGATCAGCGCGTTGGAGGCCGCGACCGAGTTGAGGCCCAAAAAGCCCAAGGCGGGCGGTGGATCGATCAAGACCACGTCATAATCTTCCGTGACCTGATCCACCCCGCGCTTCAACGCCTGAAAGGCCGAAATCACCGCCGTGCCATCTTCGCGGAACGAACCAGTCAAATCCCATTCCGCATCCTGCAAGGACAGGTCGCTGGGCACAATATCGGTGCGTGGCCAGCAGGTGCGCCGAATACAGGATCGGAAATCATCGACGTTCATGCGCGGCGACAGGAAGTTGCCGAGAATATTCTTCTCGTCGATCAAGGTTTCCGGCTTGATGCCGAACATCGTCGTGGTTGATGCCTGTGGGTCCATGTCGATCACCAGCACGCGATAGCCATGCAGGCCGAGATAATCGGCGAGATGCTTGGTGATGGTCGATTTGCCGACGCCGCCCTTGAAATTCTGGACGGCGAGCACGACCGCCTTTTCTCCCTTGGCCTTGCCGACGGGAATTTTCATCAGGTCGCGAATCGTGTTGAGATCCTCAACCGTATAATAACGCCGCCCATTTTGCGGGAAGGTGCGGGGCTGGGGCAGGCGGCCTTGCGCTTCGGCCTTGGCGAGCGCCGCCGTGGTGCGACCCAGCAATTCCGCCGCTGCCGTCGGTCCGATGATGATGTTGAGGGTCTTTTCATCTTCCGGGCGGAACGACAACTCCTTCAGCCGATCCCGCATTTTGGCGCACGAATGTTCCATGGTACGCAGGATGTGAGTGGCGTGCGGCATCATTGGTCCCGTGAATCGGCTTTGGTTGGTGTTTGACTGCCATATTGACGGTATAATGTCAAACCACGGCCCATATCGCCCTTGGTATCCTAATAACACGTGCGAGCCCTGCCACGTTCTGCATCGCGATAGGATGGCAGGTGGGATGGCATGAACCTTGCCCCGCCCATCGCCCGGTTCGCCAACCGTCTCGGCTTGGCCCCGGCGTCGCTCCGAACCATAGGTCGATCCACCGCAGCAGCGCAAGGCGGCTTGTGTTTCGCCCGGTTCGGGGTGAGTATCCCCGACAGATGATCGCGCGG
Source organism: uncultured Sphingomonadales bacterium (assembly GCA_903821605.1). Taxonomy (GTDB): domain Bacteria; phylum Pseudomonadota; class Alphaproteobacteria; order Sphingomonadales; family Sphingomonadaceae; genus Alteraquisediminimonas. Next base: position 100,060 of record CAIJLZ010000017.1, read on the forward strand.
CGGGGCTGGATTGCCGGTTCCCCGTGACGTTGGGAGGGGAAGAGATGGCGGAGACATTGGCCGATATCGGGTCTCGACTGGACCAGTTGGAGCGTGAGCTGGCTGAAATGCGGGACATGGCCGCGATTCAAGATGTGCTGACCCGTTATTCGCGGGCGCTCGACTGGCTTGATGATGAGATGCTGGACGGTGTGTTCTTTGACGATGCCGAGATTGATTATGGCTTTTTCCAAGGGACCGGCGCAGCCTTCAAGCCGTTGCTAATGCAGGTTGAACGCAGCGTCGGTCGGCGTTGGCACTTCACCAGCCAGTTGAAGATCGACCTGAACGGCACATCGGCCGAGGTCGAAAGCTATAATCTGAGCCTTGGTATCGCGGCGTTAGAGGATAATCCGCCATCCGATGTGATGCAGTTTTTTGGCATGTACGCCGACCGGCTGGAAAAGCGCGGTGGCCAATGGGGCATCATCCGGCGCAAACATCTGCTCGTCGCCGGTGTGTCGGCCAAGGAAATCACGATGACGGGCGAATTCGGCCAGTTGAACAAGCTCGGCGCGACCGGCGTGACCCATCAAGATTATCGCCGGCTGGCTGAATTGGTCAGCTTACCAGGCGTGCCGGCATAGGGGAGGGCGCGCCGCCTTATCGCGGATGGCGCGCCGCCAGCGCGATCCCGGCCAAATTCTGCGCCCGCTTGATCCAGCGGACCCGCAGCGGGGGCAGGGACGCCGCCAAGGTCAGAAAGGTCGTGGCGTGGCCCGCTGCGGCCCGACCATCTTGCAAGGCCTGTTGGGCGTGACTGATCACCTCAGTTGCATCGCCGATCAAGATAAAGTCGGTCAATTGGAGCGCTTGGGCGAGTTCGACCGCCTTGATCAGCGCCATCCATTCGGCATCGCTATTGGTGCCACAGCCAAGATCATCGAACACATGGACGACCCCGCGCACCACCACGGCCGCTTCTATCGGCCCCGGATTGGGACGGCAACCGCCATCAAAAAACACCTTCAACCGTTGGTGCGCCATGGATGATCCGAACTGTCCTGATTTGTTGATGAGATGTGGGCCATTCAGCCCGATCACCAAAAAGGGGGAGAGAGACCTGCGCCTCTCCCCCCCTTTATCTTGTCGGCCTGCGTTGCGTTTAGCGTAGCGAGGCGTTCAGGGCTTGGAGCAGGTCGTTGCCGGGGCATAGTTCGGCATCGTCGAGCTGATTGAGTGGGGTTTCCACCGTGTTGAGGTGGCGGTGCAGATCTTCTGCGCTTTCGTCGACATAGAGCAGGCCGGTCACGATTTCACCCAGCGCATTGCGTTCGTGCAGGTGGTTCATCGCGCCGATCCGGTCGGTCGGGTCGTAATCCAGCCCGAGCTTGCGCAGCATCAGCACCGAACCGTCATGCTGCACCACGCGCCGCAGCGAGCCGGGGGCGTAGCTGGCTTCGATGGCGTTGCGCGCCATGATCACCTCGATGCGGTTCACCGCTTCGTTATGCTCACGCACATAATCATAGCTCTTGGTCGAGCCGGCATGGTTGTTGAACGTCACGCACGGGCTGAGCACGTCGATGAATGCTGGGCCCTTATGGCGAAGCGCGCCCTTGATCAGCGGGACGAGCTGGTCCTTGTCGCCCGAAAAGCTGCGGGCGACATAGGTGGCGCCAAGCTGAAGCGCGAGCGCGACAAGGTCGATTGGGCTGTCGGCGTTGAGCACGCCCTTTTTGCTTTTCGATCCCTTGTCGGCAGTGGCGGAGAACTGGCCCTTGGTCAGGCCGTACACGCCGTTATTTTCGACGATATAGGCCATGTTGACGCCGCGCCGCATGGCGTGGGCGAACTGGCCGATGCCGATTGAGGCGGAGTCACCATCGCCCGAGACGCCGAGATAGGTCAGGTCACGATTGGCGAGCGCCGCGCCGGTCGCAACTGACGGCATGCGGCCATGAACGCTGTTGAAGCCGTGCGATGCGCCAAGGAAATAATCAGGCGTTTTGGACGAGCAACCAATGCCCGACAGCTTGGCCACGCGGTGCGGCTCGATGTCGAGTTCGAAACAGGCCTGCACGATGGCGGCGCTGGTCGAGTCATGGCCGCAACCGGCGCAGAGTGTGGAGATCGCGCCTTCATAGTCGCGGCGGGTAAAGCCCAGCGCGTTCTTCGGCTGGACATCGGCGAGCAGGCGCGGTTTGGCGAGATAGGTCATGGGATCACCGGTTCATCGAGGTCTGGATGGGCTGCACCTTGCGGTCGTCGATCGCATCGCTGATCGCGCCGGCAATGAAGCGCGCCGTGATGGGCGTGCCGTCATAGTGGAGCACCCGGACGAGTTTCTTCGGGCTGAGATCGCCTTCGTTGATCAACAGGGTGCGGAGCTGGGCGCTCTCATTCTGCTCAACAACGAACACGACATCATGGTCTTCGACAAAGGTATCAACCTCGGACGCGAACGGGAAACCGCGCACGCGCAGCGCATCGACATGCACGCCATCCGCCGCCATCAGCGTCAGGGCCTCGGCCATCGCCGGGCTGGTCGATCCATAATAGATTACGCCAAAGCGGGTCGGTTCGGCAGCCGGGGTGGCAATGGGGGCCGGGACCAAGGTCTTGGCGGTTTCGAACTTCCGGCGCAGGCGTTCCATATTGTAGATATAGTCCGCACCCGCTTCCGAATATTTGGCATAGGCGTTGCGGGTGGTGCCACGGGTAAAGAACGCGCCCTTGTTCGGATGGGTGCCCGGAATGGTGCGATAGGGGATGCCGTCGCCATCTGCATCGAGATAGCGGCCGAAATCCTTGCCCGCTTCCAGTTCCTCGGCGGTCATCAGCTTGCCACGGTCATAGCGGCGGCTGTCGTCCCATTCGAATGGCTTGCACAGGCGTTCGTTCATGCCAATGTCGAGATCGGTCATTAGGAACACCGGGGTCTGCAACCGTTCCGCCAAATCAAAGGCCTGTGCAGTGAAGGTGAAGCATTCATGCGGGTCTTCAGGCAGCAGCAGCACATGACGCGTGTCGCCATGCGAGGCATAAGCGCACAGCAACAGGTCTGATTGCTGGGTGCGGGTGGGCATGCCGGTTGATGGGCCGCCACGCTGCACATTGACGATCACCGACGGAATTTCCGCGAAATAGGAAAGCCCGACAAATTCCTGCATCAGCGAAATGCCGGGGCCGGACGTGGCGGTGAAGGCGCGCACGCCGTTCCAGCCAGCACCGATCACCATGCCGATCGAGGCCAGTTCATCTTCGGCCTGCACGATCGCATAACGCGCGGCACCGCTATCTGGATCGGTGCGATATTTGCGGCAATAGCTGGTGAACGCCTCGATGACCGAGGTGGAGGGCGTGATCGGATACCAAGCGGCCACCGTCGCGCCACCATAGACCGCGCCAAGACCGGCGGCGCTGTTGCCGTCGATGAAGATGCGGTCGCCCACTCCATCGGCGCGTTCGACGCGGATGCCGAGCGGGCAGGCGAAATGCGCCTTGGCATAATCATAACCGATGCGTGCCGCGTTGCGGTTGCCTTCGATCAGCTGGTCCTTGCCGCGATATTGTTGGGCGAGCAGGTCTTCGATGACCGACAATTCGATATCAACCAAGGCCGCGAGCGCGCCAACATACATGATGTTTTTAAACAGGCGGCGCTGGTTCGGGTCTTTGAATTCCTTGGCGCAGATCGCGGTCAGGGGAATGCCGATGACGTTGATGTCGTCGCGGAACTTCGACGGCGGCAATTCGCGGGTCGAGTCATAGAAGAGATAGCCGCCAGGGACGATCTCGGCGACATCGCGGTCCCAAGTTTGCGGGTTGAGCGCGACCATCAGGTCGCTGCCGCCCCGGCGTCCGAGCCAGCCTGCGGCCGACACGCGCAGTTCATACCAAGTCGGCATGCCCTGAATGTTCGATGGGAAGATGTTGCGTGGCGACACCGGCACGCCCATTCGGATGATGGCGCGGGCGAACATCTCGTTGGCGGATGCCGAGCCGGAGCCGTTCACATTGGCGAACTTGATGACGAAGTCGTTGGTGGCAGTGATAGAATTCATTGTCGTTATGCCTCAAGCGCCAGCATGGGCGACAAGCCAGTCGACCTTCTGCATGTCCCATGCATTGGTCGGGCAGCGTTCGGAACAAAGCCCGCAGTGCAGGCAGAGATTTTCGTCCTTGACCATCACGCGGCCCGTTTTGAGCCCATCGGCCACATAGAGCGGCTGATCGTGATTGGGGGCAGGGGCCTTCAGACGACCGCGCAGATCGTCTTCCTCGCCATCATCGGTGAAGGTGATGCACTCGGTCGGGCAAATGTCGACGCAGCTGTCGCATTCGATGCAGGTCTGCGGCGTGAACACCGTGGCCATGTCGCAGTTGAGGCAGCGTTCGGCTTCTGCACAGGCCTTTTTCACGTCAAAGCCGAGTTCGAGTTCGAGCCGGACATCCTTCAGCGCGATTTCAAGATCGCGCATCGGGACCTTCTGCCGGTCCTCTTCCGAAATGGCATTGTCATAGGCCCATTCGTGGATGCCCATCTTCTGGCTGGCGAGCGTGACCATGTCGCCGGGGCGATCCGCCACCACATCCTTGCCTTGCAGGAATAGGTCGATCGAAATGGCCGCTTCATGGCCTTGGGCCACCGCCGTGATGATGTTCTTCGGGCCAAGCGCCGCATCACCGCCGAAGAAGATGTTCGGGATCGATGATTGCAGCGTCTTTTCATTGAGCGCGGGCATGCCCCATTTATCGAATTCAAGCCCGATGTCGCGCTCGATCCAGGTGAAGCTGTTTTCCTGCCCGATGGCGATCAGCACCTGATCGCAACCAACGGTTTCCATGCGACCAGTCGGGACCAGCGCACGCTTGCCCTTGGCATCGAACTGGACTTCGACATGTTCGAAGACGACGCCGGTCAGCTTGCCCTTGTCGTGGACGAATTCCATCGGGACCATGCAGTTTTGGATGACGATGCCTTCATGCAGCGCCTCTTCCTTTTCCCAGGGCGAGGCCTTCATCTCGTCAAAGCCCGAACGGACGATAACGCGGACATCTTCAGCGCCCAAGCGGCGGGCCGAACGGCAGCAATCCATGGCGGTGTTGCCGCCACCCAGCACGATCACGCGCTTGCCGACGCTGTCGATATGGCCGAACGCGAGGTTCGACAGCCAGTCGATACCGACATGGATATTTTCAGCAGCCTCATGGCGACCGGGCAGGTCCGCATCGCGACCACGTGGTGCGCCGGTGCCGACGAACACCGCGTCCCAGCCTTCGGCCCGGAAGGCGCCAAGGCTATCGATCCAGCGATCCAGCACGATTTCGACGCCGAGATCGGCCACATAGCCGCATTCTTCGTCGATCACGCTGTCCGGCAGGCGGAATTTCGGGATCTGGCTGCGCATCATGCCGCCAGCCTGCTTGCCGCCGTCGAACACGGTGACCTGATAGCCTTCCAGCGCCAGGTCGCGCGCGACCGTCAGCGAGGCCGGCCCCGCACCGATGCAGGCGATTTTCTTGCCATTGCCGGGGGTCGATGCCGTCGGCAATTGGGCGCGGATATCGCCCTTCAAATCGGCCGCGACGCGCTTCATGCGGCAAATCGCCACGGGCTCCTCATCAACCCGCCCGCGACGGCAGGCCGGTTCGCAGGGCCGGTCGCACACGCGGCCGAGAATCCCCGGGAACACGTTGGAGTACCAGTTGATCATGTAAGAATCAGCATAGCGTCCGGCTGCGATCAGGCGCAGATATTCGGGCACTGGGGTATGTGCGGGACAGGCCAGTTGGCAGTCGATGACTTCGTGGAAATGGCCGGGCTGCCCGGCATTAGCGCGCGACATTCAAACTCTCCTGCCTTCGGTCGCCAAAATTGTGGTGCCCTATTATGAGCACTCTCCTATCTCGGTAACTGGCTAAACGGCTATGCTCAAGGGGGTCTTCGCTCATCTTGACGCGCTGGCGGCATCAGGCGGCGGTGCGGCAGGGTCGGTGGGTCAGCATAACACCGCCTCATATCAACGGGTTAATGGATCGCCACCGTCGGAGACGGTGGATCAACCCTTTGTCATAAAAAGGTAAAAATTATCAGGCCGAAGATGTGATCAGGCGGCGGGCGGGGGTTCGGGTGGCCATTATGGTCACATTGTCCCGTTGAAATTATTGACCTATCATGATGACGAGCTGGCGTGGTTTATCGAGTAAGGAACATCATGGATCTTCCCTCCCATCAGTTGACGATGACCGTCCTCATGACGCCGGACACCGCGAATTTTTCCGGCAAGGTGCATGGCGGCAGTATTCTCAAGCTGCTTGATCAGGTCGCTTATGCCTGTGCCAGCCGCTATGCCGGGCGCTATGTCGTGACGCTGAGCGTCGATCAGGTGATGTTCCGCCAACCGATTCAGGTGGGCGAATTGGTGACCTTTCTGGCGTCGGTCAATCATAGCGGGACATCGTCGATGGAAATCGGCATCAAGGTGATTGCCGAGGATATTCGCGCCAAGGTGGTGCGGCACGTCAATAGCTGCTTCTTCACGATGATTGCAGTGGATGATGAGGGCAAGCCAACGGCCGTGCCGCCGCTCATCCCGCAGACGGCGGACGAGCGGCGTCGCTATGCGGTGGCGGAGGTCCGTCGCGAGATGCGCCGCGAGATGGAGGCCAAGTTCGCCGCCGTCCGTGCCGCCGGACATGACGGCGAACCGGGATAATCAGGGCCGTGCCGCGTGTTCAATCCGGTCGTTGCAGCTTTTTCGACAGCAATATGTTGGAGAAGGTCTCGGTGACGCCGGGTGTGGCGCGGATACGGTCGATCATTTGGTCCAGTTCCTGCGTCGTCTCGGTCCGCAGCATCGCGCAAATGTCATAGCGACCAGACACGGTATAAAGCCGGTTGATCTCAAATCGTTTGGATAGGGCGCGGATGACGCTGGCCTCTTGCCCGGAATCGACCGAGATCAGCACCATCGCATCAATGCCGGGGCTGTTGTTCGGGCGCGTGACGCTGATCGTATAGCCGCTGATGATCCCTTGATCTTCCAACGCCTTGAGCCGCAATTGGATCGTGCTGCGCGCGACACCGAGCGCCTTGGCGAGCCGGGCCAGTGGCAGGCGCGCATTGGTGCGCAGCAGTTCAATCAACCGATGGTCAAGATCATCCATGCCATTCTCCCTCGCCCGGGATCGGGTGCATCATTTCGCCGGATAATCATCCAATTCGACCGATCCGTCCAGACACTTTCGGTCGTTTTGCGCCTTTCGTTCGGCCAGACCGCGGCATAGCCTCAAGTCATTGTTTCCACAGGCGCATTCTATGCGGGTCCATGGCCCCGGCGCTGGCTTGGCAAAGGTGATGGTCATGCTGCAAAAAGTTGAAGCTCTGCCCCGCAAACTGCTTACCCGCGCCGAACTCGACGCCTATGATCCGCGCGCCGAGAGCTGGCAGGAGCAGTTTTCGCGGCGCTACCAACATCATGACGAATTGACCGGGATCCTCAACCATCTGGAGGATGTGGACGAGAGCGTTTATGATAAGTTTGCGATGGCGATCACGCCCTATATGGCGCAATTGATGGATCGCGATGATCCGGCCTGTCCGATCCGGCGGCAATATCTCCCCAGCCTGCATGAGGAAGAGAAGCCGGGCTTTGCGACATTGCTTGATGAATTGGGCGAAGAGGGTGACACCATCCCCGGCACCAGCGTGGTGCATCGCTATCCGCGCCGGGTGTTGTTTCTGGTGTCCAATACCTGTTCGGTGCTGTGCCGTTTCTGCACCCGCAAGCGCATGGTCGCACGGCCAAGCGGGGCGGTGCATCGCGACGAGATTGAACGCTCGATTGATTATATCGCCAGCAATCCCGAGATTGACGATGTGTTGCTGTCAGGCGGCGATCCACTGACCTTTGCCGATGACCGGTTGGATTATATTCTCGGTGCAATCCGTGAACGCGCGCCGCATGTGCGGTTCTTGCGCATCGGGTCGCGCACCGTGGTGCAATTGCCGACCCGGATCACGCCCGAACTCTGCGCCATTCTTGAAAAACACCGGGTGCAGATGATCAACATCCATATCAATCATCCGAAGGAAATGACGCCGCTGCTGCGTGAACGGGTCAAGATGATCCAGAAGGCCGGGATCATGATGGGCCTGCAAACGGTCTGCCTGAAGGGGGTGAACGACGATGTCGCGGTATTGCGCGAACTGTTCATGCAGGCGATCGAAATGGGGGTTCGGCCCTATTATGTCTATTCGACTGACATGGTCGAAGGCGCGCATCATTTCATCGTGCCCTATCACCGCATGTTGGAACTGTATGAAGGCGTGCGCGGCTGGATCAGCGGTCCTGCGGTGCCAACCTTTGTTGTCGATGGGCTAGGCGGATTGGGCAAGCTGCCGATCATCCCGACCTATGTGACCGAAGAACCGCGCGCCGATGGGGCGGGGACGACGGTGCGCTGCCGCAACTATAAGGGCATGACGGTCGAGATGCCCGGCCTTGGCCGCGATTTCAGCATTCCGTCGCACAGCAATGGGTAAAGCGATGCCGGTTGCGCCGCTTCCCCTCGGCCATGACTATGGGCTTCATCGTGTGATCGAGCCTGCCGGGCTATTGCCGCAGCCGGCATGGCGGATCGATAATCAGATGACGCTGCATGACAATGAACTGTTGATCGATGTGCAGGCGCTCAATGTCGATGCCGCAAGCTTTACCCAGATCCGGGAAGAGGTCGGCGATGACCGGCTGACCGAACGCGTGCTGGAGATTGTGGCGCAGCGCGGCAAATTGCATAATCCGGTGACGGGATCGGGGGGGATGCTGTTGGGCACGGTGGCCGCCATCGGCCCGCGCTTCCCCAATCCCGAAGGGTTGAAGCCGGGTGATCGGATCGCGACGCTGGTCTCGTTGTCGTTGACGCCGCTCCGGCTGCAACGGGTGCGGGGGGTCAATCTCGCGACCCATCAACTGGCGGTCGAGGGTCAGGCGATATTATTTGCGACCGGCCTTTATGCGCGCCTGCCGGATGATTTGGATGAGCGGCTTGCCTTGGCGGTATTGGATGTCGCTGGTGCCCCGGCCCAAACCGACATGCTGGTACGCCCCGGGGACCGGGTGGTGGTGATTGGCGGCGGCGGCAAGGCGGGGACGCTTTGCCTGCATGCCGCGCGCCAGCGGGCAGGGGATCATGGTCAGGTGATCGGCGTTTCCCCGGTCGCGCGCGAATGTGCCGAGATGCGGACGCTTGGCTGGATCGATCAGGTGTTGCAGGTCGATGCCACCGATGCCGTGGCGATGATGCAGGCGGTTGAGCAAGCGACCGATGGCGCATTGGCCGATGTCGTCATCAACTGCGTTAACGTGCCGCACACGGAAATGGCGAGCATCTTGGCAGCGCGTCAGGGGGGAACGGTCTGCTTCTTCTCGATGGCGACGAGTTTCACCGCCGCGGCATTGGGCGCGGAAGGGGTGGGCAAGGATGTGACCTTGTTGATCGGCAATGGCTATGCGCGCGGCCATGCTGAACTGACGCTGCGGATGCTGCGCGACGACCCGGTGCTGCGCGATCTGCTCGCCCGTCGTTATGTCCCGGCGGAGGTCGTGGCATGAGCCGGTTGCAGCTTGATCTCGGCCAGATCGATGCGGCGCGCGCCGCTGCCGGGCGGATTGCGCGCCAGGTCCATGCCGATTGCGCAGTCCGCACGACCACCACGGTTGAACGTGCCACGGTGCGGTTGCTTGGGGTCGATGGGGTCGATGCCGATGGCGTGCCGCTGCCCAATCGCCTGATCGATCAACTGCAAGCGGACGGCTTGTTGCCGCATGGTGCGGCGATGCTGCTGGCGGGTGCGATGATCGAACATGATCTTTCTCCCCAACAAGTCGCGGCAGCGGTGGCGGCGGGCACGTTGCGGTTGACGATGCCGCGCGACCCGGCGGCGGCGCGGGCGCGGGCGCGGGCGGCGGCGCGTCTTGCCTGTGATCGTATCCGGGCACAGGTCGCGACCCGTGACCGCATGCTGGCCAAGGCATCCCCAGCCCGGACGCCATGGCTCTATCTCATCGTCGCGACCGGCAATATTCACGAGGATATTGTGCAGGCGCGGGCGGCGGCCGAACAGGGGGCGGATGTCATCGCGGTGATCCGCTCGACCGGGCAGAGCCTGCTCGACTTTGTTCCCTTTGGCGCGACAACCGAGGGCTTTGGCGGCACCTATGCGACGCAGGAGAATTTCCGCCTGATGCGCGCGGCGCTTGACGAGACCGGCGAGAAACTAGGCCGCTATATCCGGCTGACCAATTATTGTTCCGGCCTGTGCATGCCCGAAATCGCGGCAATGGGGGCGATGGAACGGCTCGATATGATGCTCAACGATGCGATGTACGGCATTATTTTCCGCGACATCAATCTCCAGCGCACCTTCATCGATCAGTTTTTCTCGCGCATGATCAACGCCTATGCCGGGATCATCATCAATACCGGCGAAGATAATTACCTCACCACCGCCGATGCCTATGATGCCGCGCATACGGTGCTGGCGTCGCAACTGATCAACGAGCAATTCGCCGCATTATCAGGTCTCCGGCCGGATCAAATGGGGCTGGGCCATGCGTTTGAGATCGATCCTGCGATGGAGAATGGCTTTTTGTGGGAACTGGCCCATGCGCAATTGGTGCGGCAGGTCTTTCCCGCCGCCAGCCTGAAATACATGCCGCCGACCAAGCATATGACCGGCAATATCTTCAAAGGCCATGTGCAAGATACGCTGTTCAACGCGGCCAGCGTGCTGACCGGCCAGCATATCCACCTGCTCGGCATGATGACCGAAGCAATCCATACGCCGTTTATGCAGGATCGGTTTCTGGCCATTCAGAACGCGCAATATGTCTTTTCAACAATGCGCGATTTGGGTGACGAGATCATGTTCACCCCGGGTGGGCGGATCGAAGCGCGCGCGCAGCAAGTGCTGGGCGAGACGGTTGCGATGCTGGAAGAGATTGAGCGGATCGGGCTGGTCGCGGCCATTGGGCGCGGCATGTTTGCCGATATCGCTCGCCAGCCGGATGGCGGCAAGGGGCTGGCCGGGGTGATTGATCGGGCGGATGATTATTGCAATCCCTTTGCCGACTTGATGCTTGGCGAATTGCGGGCGGCGGCGGCATGACCACCGCACCGCACTGGATTGCGCCTTATGGCGATACGCTTGACGATGGGCGGGTGCAGCTTAGCCTGACCTTGCCGGTCCCGCATGGCGATGAGGCGCGCGAGGCGGCGCTGCAACTGGCGTTGCAAATGGGGTTGGAACAGCCTGCCGTTGTGCATGGTGAGGCGATGGGGCCGGATTTCAGCTTCTTCATCCTTTATGCCCGCTCGCCTCATCGCGTCGATTTCAGCCGCATTCAGGTGACAAAACCCGAATTTGACGCGCTGGATAAAGCGGCGATTGATCTGCTCATCGCCGATACCATCGGCCGCAAGCTGGTGGTGATCGGCGCATGTATCGAAACCGATGCCCATACCGTCGGCATCGACGCGATCATGAATATGAAGGGCTATAACGGCCATAAGGGGCTGGAAAGCTATCACCATGTGCGCGCCCTCAATCTCGGCGCCCAGGTGACGTCCGAAGAGTTGGTCGCGCGTGCGATCCGCGAAAATGCCGATGTCATTCTGGTCAGCCAAGTGGTGACCCAGAAGGATATCCATCTCGACAATCTCAACCATCTGCATGCGATGCTGACCAAGGCCGGGCTGCGCGACAAGGTCATCCTTGTCGCCGGCGGGCCGCGTATCAATCATGAACTGGCGCGCGATCTGGGTTATGATGCGGGCTTTGGTCCCGGCTCTTATGCCGAGGATGTTGCCAGTTTCGCGATCCATGAATGGATCCGCCGCCATGCCCATCAACGCCGACCGGAAGGAAATCCTGCATGACCCTGCCTCAAGCCATGATCCGGCTGCGGATCAGCGCGCACGATGTGCATTATGCGGGTGGTCTGGTCGATGGCGCGCGGCTGTTGCAGTTGTTTGGCGATGTCGCCACCGAACTGTTGATCCGCCATGATGGGGATGAGGGGCTGTTCGTCGGTTATGAAGAGGTCGCCTTTCTCGCCCCGGTTCATGCCGGTGATTATCTGGAGGTCACGGGCGAGATCCTGCATGTCGGTCGCTCCTCGCGCCGGATGGCCTTTGCGGCGCATAAGGTCATCCAGGCGGCGGGGCTGGTGGATCAGCCGTCTGCCTGCGATGTGTTGCGCCCGCCCCCATTGGTGTGCCGGGCGATTGGCACCTGTGTCGTGCCGGTGGCGTGCCAGCGGGGGAAATCATGATGGGCCCGCTGATCATCACCGCCGCCTTGACCGGGGCCGAAGTCACGCGCGCGCAACAGCCCGCCTTGCCGGTGACGCCCGAAGAAATTGCCACTGCCGCCGCCGCTTGTGCGGCTGCCGGGGCGTCTATTGTCCATGTCCATGCCCGGCTCGCCGATGGGACATCGACGCAGGAGCCGGCGGTCTATGCCGAAATAATCCGCCTGATCCGGGATCGCTGTGATGTGATTGTGCAGCTCTCGACCGGCGGCGCGGTCGGCATGACGGCGGCGGAGCGGATCGCGCCCGTCGCCTTGCTGCCGGAAATGGCGACGCTTTCGATGGGCTCGGTCAATTTCGGCGATGACGTGTTTCTCAACCTGCCGGGCGACATGGCGGCCTTTCTTGCCGAGATGCAGGCGGCAGGGGTGGTGCCGGAATATGAGATATTCGACGCGGGCATGCTGCATAGCCTTCAGCGCTGGCTGCGGCGGGGGCTGGTGGCGCTGCCGTTGCATGTTGATCTGGTATTGGGCGTGCCGGGCGCGATGGCGGGGACGCCGGAATCGCTGATGTTTCTGCGGTCGCAGTTGCCGCCGGGGGCAAGCTGGACCGTGGCCGGGATCGGGGCGGCGCAATTGCCGCTGGCGACCATGGCGATCGTGCTTGGCGGCCATGTGCGGGTCGGGTTCGAAGATAATATCTATTATCGGCGCGGTGAATTGGCGGTCAGCAATGCGCAGATGGTCGACCGCATTGTCCGTCTCGCGCAGGAGCTCGATCGCCCCATCGCGACGCCGACGCAAGCGCGGGCGATCTTGGGTATCCCGCCGCGCGGCTGCGCATGATCAGTCCCGCCAGTTGTCCACCAATGGGCCCAGCCGGTCGATCAGCGGGCCAAGCCAAGGTTCATAATGCCGCCATTGGTCGACCCCATCGCGGTTGATCGGACGGCGCACCTGTTCGCTGCTCGCGGTCCGCACGGCGCGCTCATTTTCATAGAAACGCAAACAGGCGTCTTCGAACGGGACGCCCAAATAGGTCAGCAAGGCGCGCGTCTCACCGGCCAGATCATCGATCACCTGTTCGTGAATGACCCGATGCACGCGGCCCGGTGCGACCTTGTCCACATGCTGCATGGCGCGGACATAATCGGCATAATAATCGGCCATGTCGGCCAGATCATAGCTGAAGCTCTGGCCCTTGGCAAAATGCTGCTTGAAATTGGAGAAGCAGCAATCCAGCGGATGGCGGCGCGCATCGATGATCTTCGCGCCCGGCAAGGCGAGCAGGATCAGCCCGACATACAGCCAGTTATTCGGTAGCTTGTCGATATAAAATGGCTTGCCTTGGCTGCGGTGGATCCGCGTGCGTTCGAGATATTCTTCGCCCAATGCGGCCAGTTGCGCCGCGTCGGCGGTCGCCAGCATGTCAAGCCAAGCCGTGCTGCCATCCGTTTTCCCCTTGCCTGCCCGCAGCGCCATGGCGGGTAGGTCGGGCAATTCCATCGTCCCCTCGATCATCGAATGGCTGGCGAGGATTTGTTCGATCAGGGTTGATCCGGCGCGCGGCATGCCGAGGATGAAGATCACCTCGCTGCCCCGGGTTGGATCATCCTGATGGCGGGTAAGAAGCGCGGGCGTCAGGGTGGCAATGGTGGCGTCGACCATGGCGCGCGTTTGGCCCGCATCATAATCGATCAAGGCGCGGCGCAGGCGATTACCCTCGGCATAATAAGTGAACGAAGCGGCAAAGTCGCGCTCGTCTTCGAATGCCTTGCCAAGCGCGAAATGGAGGTGAAAGCGGTCCTCATCGCTGATTTCGCCCGCCAGCGCCCCGGTCATGGCGGCGCGATCTTCGGCGGTGAAGCGGAAAGTTTTCAGATTGGCGAGGCTCCACCATACTTCGCCCAACTGTGGTTGCAGCGCGAGCGCGTGGCGATAGGCGGTGATGCTGTCATCCTGCCGCCCGACGGTTTTCAGAATATGGCCATAGCTCATCCAGATCGCGGGCTGTTGCGGGAAGCGCGCGGTGAGCTGCCCATAAAGGTCCAGCGCCTCATCATAGCCGCCGATCCGACCCAAGGACGCCGCCTTGAGACTGAGATGCGAGGGATGGTCCGGTTCCCGCGCCAGCACCTGTTCGAGCAGTTCGACCGCTTCGCCAAAACGATTTTGCTTATAAAGCACTGTGGCGAGATTGGCCCGCGCCGCGCCAAAGGCCGGGGCCAGTTCAAGGGCGCGGCGCAGCAGTTGTTCGGCATCGCCATAACGCCCGATCCGCCCGGCGAGTTCTGCCAACATGCGGATTGCGGCCACATCGAACGGATTTTCGCGAAGCCGCGCTTTCAATATCGGTTCTGCGACATGCAGCTCGTTTTCGACAAGCGCTAGCGCCGCTTGTGCCAGCGCCGGATCATGGGTGGCGGCGCGGATTGCCGCGAGTTCTGCCCCTTCTGCGGCCGCTGTATCGCCGAGTGCGCGCAGCGCGCGACCAAGCAAACGATGCGCCTCTGCCTGTCCGGGCGAGGCCGCGACCAGTGCGCGCAACCGCGTGGCGGCCAGTGCTGGTTCGCCTGATTCCATCTGCCGTCGGGCCAGATCAATCATGGTTGAGATGGTCTCATTCGCCTGCAACATATTGTCTCCCTAGCGGATTTTCCCGCAATGATCATCCCCCACGACGGATCGGCGCGAAATCGCCATCGGCGTGGCGTTCATGCCACAGCCCGACACCAGAATCCCAAATTGCTACCATGGTTGTGCAAATTTCGCTTGCTCGGGCGCGGACCGGCGTTCCATCATCGGTGAATAATATCAAAGGGGTAACAAGATGAACAAGTTCTGCCAGTCGCCTGCACGCATGCTGATGACCAGCTTGATGGCGTCTACTGTGCTGGGTTTCGGTGGTGTGGCCTATGCGCAGGATGCCGCAGCGGGCGCTGCCGCTAGTGATAGCGGGGAAATCATCGTCACCGCCCAGAAGCGGAGCGAGAACATGCAGGCCGTGCCGATTGCGATTACCGCGATGGGCACCAAAAAGCTTGACGAACTGCAGGTGACCAAGTTTGAGGACTATGCGCGCTATCTGCCGAGCGTGTCCTATCAGACGGGCGGGCCGGGCAATGCCAAGGTCTATTTCCGTGGCGTCGCCAGCGGCGAGAACGCCAACCATTCAACATCCCAGCCGTCGGTCGGCATCTATCTGGATGAACAGCCGATCACCACCATTCAGGGTGCGCTTGATGTGCATGTCTATGACATTGCTCGGGTCGAGGCGCTGGCCGGTCCGCAGGGCACGCTTTATGGCGCTTCGTCCGAAGCCGGGACGATCAAGATCATCACCAACAAGCCCGATCTTGATAGCTTTTATGGCGCTATCGATGTCGAGGGCAATACGGTGGCCAAGGGTAGCCAGGGCTATGTGGCTGAGGGCTTCGTCAACGTGCCGCTGTCCGAAAAGGCCGCGCTGCGCGTCGTGGGTTGGGCCAAGCGCGATGCGGGCTACATCGACAACATCGCAGGGAGCCAGACTTTCCCATCGGCCGGCTTCACGATGGATAATAACTCTTTAGCCAAGAAGGATTATAACGACGTTGACACCTTTGGTGGTCGTGCGGCGTTGAAGATCGATCTGGACGACAATTGGACGGTCACGCCGCAGTTGATGGGCCAGACCCAGAAGTCCCATGGCAGTTTTGGCGTCGAAAGTGGTCTGGGTGATCTGCAGACGATGCAGTTCAATCCCGAATGGACCAAGGACAAATGGCTTCAGGCGGCGCTGACGATTGAGGGCAAGATCGGTAGCTGGGATCTCACCTATGCGGGTGCCTATCTTAAGCGTAGAGTGACCGCTGCATCGGACTATTCCGATTACAGCTATTTCTACGACGCAGTTGTCACCGACAATAACGGCGATAACGTCAACCCGAACCAGTATATCGACAGCATCGATCGCTTTTCGAAGCAGAGCCACGAACTGCGCATCGCCAGCCCGAGCAGCGAACGGGTGCGCGTGATCGGCGGCCTGTTCTATCAGCGGCAAAGCCACAATATCGAACAAAATTACATCATCGATGGTATCGCCGACAGCATCACCGTGCCGGGCACGGCCAGTGATATCTGGTTTACCAAGCAGCAGCGCGTTGACCGCGATTTTGCGATTTTCGGCGAATTGTCGTTCGACCTGACAGACAAGCTGACGGTCACGGGCGGTGGGCGCTATTATAAATATGACAACTCGCTTGAAGGCTTTTTCGGTTATAGTGCAGGCTTTTCCGATGGCACTGGCGAAGCGGCCTGCTTCGCGCCGAGTCAGGTGGCGGGATCGCCCTGCACCAATGTCGACAAGCGCACCAAGGGCAATGGCTTTCTGTACAAGGGCAATATCACCTATCGCGTCACCGACGATGCGATGGTCTATGCCACGGTGTCCAAGGGCTATCGTCCGGGCGGCGTGAACCGCCGTGGGACGCTGGATCCGTACAAGCCGGACTTCATCGTCAATTATGAAGTCGGCTTCAAGACAAGCTGGTTTGACCGCAAGCTGCGGATCAACGGCGCGGCCTATCAGCTGGATTGGTCGGATCTGCAATTGTCGTTCCTGGGCGCCAATGGCCTGTCCGAGGTGCGCAACGCGGGTGAAGCTCGCATTCGCGGCTTCGAGGGTGACATCAGCCTGCGTCCGGTCCCGGGCCTGACCTTGTCGGGTGGTTTCTCCTATAATGATGCCAAGATCACCCGCAATTTCTGTGCGATTGCCAACCCGGCCTATGATTGCAGCTATGATCCGGGCGATGGCCGCGAGAATGCGTTGCTGGCCCCGGCGGGGACGCGCCTGCCGGTCACCGCGAAGTTCAAGGGCAATCTGCTCGCGCGCTATGAATTCCCGCTGGGCGGCTGGAATGCGCATGTGCAGGGCGCGATGATCCACGAAGGGGCGCGGGCAACCGATTTGCGGCTCTACGAAGGCGGGATCAAGGGCGTGTTGCCCAGCTATGAAAGCTTCGACTTCTCGTTCGGCCTGAAGAAGGATCCGTTCTCGGTGGAACTGTTCGCCATCAACGCCTTTGACAAGCGCGGCTACAGCACGATTGGCATTCAGTGCACCGAAAGCGTCTGCGGTGATCCGGATGGCGTGACCGATATTGGGCCGAAGCTGTATCGCACCCCGGTGCAGCCGCGCACCATCGGGCTGCGGGTTGGATATAAATTCTGATCCGGTGTTTTCCATCTGACGGGGCGCGCGCATGGGGGCGCCCCGTCATCATGGGCCCCTGTTGATGGGGGCCACCCGTCCGGTTCGCCATATCCGTCCGCTTGGGCTGGTGGCGACGATTGCCTTGGTCATGGGTAATATGATCGGCTCAGGCGTGTTCCTGTTGCCGGCAACACTCGCGCCTTATGGCTGGAATGGGGTTGCCGGTTGGCTGGTGACGATTGGCGGGGCGCTGATCCTTGCCCGCTTGTTCGCGCGAATGGCGGCGACCCGACCGGATGCGGAAGGGCCGGTCGAAGTGATCGGACAGGCCTTTGGGCCGGGCATCGGTTTCATGATCGGGTGGAGCTATTGGGTCTCGATCTGGACAGCCAATGCCGCGATTGCGATTGCCGCGATCAGCTATCTTTCTCCCTTCTTCCCGGCCTTGGCGCAGCAGCGCGGCCTAGCCGTGGCGGCGGCGCTCGGCTTGTTGTGGTTGATGACCTTGCTCAATCTGCGCGGCGCGCGCACGGCGGGACAGTTCCAATTCTGGACCTTGTTGCTGAAGCTGGTGCCCTTGTTGGTGGTGATGGTGCTGGTCGGTTTGATCCTTGTCCGGGGGGATGCGGTGGCGGTCGCGCCATGGCCGGCGGGCGGGCTTGATTTTGGCAGCGTCAATGCGGCTGGGACGCTAACCTTATGGGCCTTGCTTGGGCTGGAGGCGGCAAGCGTCGGGTCCGATAAGGTGGCCAATCCCGCCCGCACGATTCCGCGCGCTACGATGATCGGGACACTGGCGACCGGTTGCATTTATTTGGTCGTCTGTTCCGGCATTGCGTTGCTGTTGCCGCCTGCCATTGCCAGCCAGTCCAATGCGCCCTTTGCCGATTTCGTGCGGCTTTATTGGGCGGATGGACCCGCCCGTTGGGTCGCCGGTTTTGCCGCGATCAGCGCGATTGGGGCGTTGAATGGCTGGATTTTGCTGCAAGGTGAGATTCCGCTGGCGATGGCGCGCTTGGGCCGGTTGCCGCGTTGGATGGGGCAAACCGTCGGGCCGCAAGAGACGCCGGTCCGTGCCATTGTGCTGTCCAGCCTCTGCGCCAGCCTGTTGTTGCTCGCCAACAGCTTGCGGACGATGGTCAATATTTTTGAACTGATGGCGCTGCTTTCAACCGCTGCGACCTTGTGGCTTTATCTTGCCTGCGCGGCGTCGGCGGTGCGGCTCCGCCTCGCGGTGACGACCGGCGTGATTGGCATGGGCTATGCGCTTTGGACCTTATGGGGGGCGGGGCTTGCCACCAGCGGTGCCAGCCTGATCCTGATGATCAGCGGGCTACCGCTATATTATTGGGCGCGGCGGCGTTCAGCCCCATAGCCGGTTATACCAGCGCCGGTCGGCCAGCACCTCATGCGCCGCATTATGGCCCGGCGCACCGGTGACACCACCGCCCGGATGGGTGCCCGCGCCACACATGTACAGCCCCTTTAACGGCCCGCGATAGCTGCCATGGCCCAACACCGGGCGCGCGGCCCATAGTTGATCAAGCGACATATTGCCGTGCATGATATCGCCGCCCATCAGCCCGAATTTCCGCTCCAGCCCCAAGGGGGAGAGGATCATCGTGCCTAGCACGCTTTGCCGGAAGCCGGGGGCATAACGCTCGACGGTGTCGATGATCGTATCGGCGGCGGCTTGTTCATGATCGTCCCAGTTCCGGCCATCGGGCAGTTGCGGGGCGAATTGCTGGCAGAACAGGCTGGCGACATGCATGCCCGGCGGGGCGAGGCTGTCATCGACGGTCGACGGGATCAGCATTTCGACAATCGGGGCCTTGGACCAGCCATGGAGTTTCGCATCGGTAAAGGCGCGGTCCATATAATCGAGCGTCGGCGCAATGATGATGCCCGATTGATGATGTTCGCCCGGTTCGGGCAGGCAGGTGAAACGCGGCAATTCGGATAGGGCGACATTCATCCGGAACGTGCCCGAGCCCGCCTTGAATGATTGCATCCGCCGGGCAAAATCTGCCGGCAGGTCGCCATCGGCGAACATCCGATCATAGAGCAGCTTCGGCCCGACATTGGCGATGACCCGGGGCGCGGCGATTTCCTCACCCGATACGAGGCGGACACCCGCGACCTTGCCGCCATCGACCAGCACCTTGTCGACCGGGCTTTCAAGGCTGATCTCGACGCCGGCGGCCACGCATACCTTGGCCATGATTTGCGTGATGTTGCCCATGCCGCCGACACTATGGCCCCATGCGCCCTTTTTGCCATTCACCTCGCCAAAGACATGGTGCAGCAAGACATAGGCCGATCCCGGCGTGTCGGGGCTGGCATAATTGCCGACCACCGCGTCAAAGCCGAAGGCAGCCTTGACCGCCTCGCTTTCGAACCAGCCGTCAAGGAAGGTACGAGCGCTTTTGGTGAACAGGTCGAGCACGTCGCGCTGTTGCTCAATCGAGAGCCGGGCGAGTTGCCGCCCCTGTCGCGCCCCATCGATCAGCGTGCGCAGGCCATCACCGACATTGGGCGGCGACTGCAAGGCAAGGCCGCGCAGCACTTCGGCGACATTTTCCAGCGCCTCATAATAAGCGGGCAGCCGTTCCGCATCGCGCGTCGAGAAGCGCCGGAACTCTGCCTGGGTGCGTTCCAGCCCGCCACCAAGCTTGAGATAGCCGCCATCTTCCTGCGGCAGTAGATTGGAGATCGGCCGTTCGATCACGCGATAGCCATGATCGGCCAAGCGCATGTCGTTGATCACCTGCGGTTGCAGCAAGCTGACGGTGTAGCTGGCGACCGAATTGCGGAAACCGGGGTGGAATTCCTCGGTGACCGCCGCGCCGCCGACAATGTCGCGGCGTTCCAGAATGCGGACCTTGAGCCCCGCACGGGCGAGGTAAAACGCGCAGACCAATCCATTGTGCCCGCCGCCGATGATCAGGGCGTCATATTGCTTGGTCATGCGGTTAGGCTCCATCCGGGCAGGGGTCGTTGTGGGTTGCGGGCGGCGGGAATGCGCTCGCGCACTTTGGTGCAGAAATGGCGCAGGCAGGTTTCCTGCTCGCTCAACGGCCCTACCGAGAAGCTGCGCGAGGCCATGCCATCCTGCACCCGGTTGATCAACCAAGTGTCTTCGGTATTGACCTGCCGATTGATCCGCCAGTTCAGATAGCGCGCGGCCTTCATTTCACGCCGATCATCGGGCAGGGCATAAGCGATTTCGCGGATCAGCGTCTCGGTCGGCGAAATCGGCAGCCACTGCATGAAATCGACTTGATCGGGATAAATGTCGAACGCGACATTCGGCCACAGCTTGAAATAGGTCCACAGTCTTTGGCGCTCTGGCGGCAGATGCGGCACATGGGGCAGCAATTGCTGATAGGCACGTTCGGACGGGTTATCGGATGGGCGAGGCAAGATTTCGCCCCACATTTTGTCGACATGGGGCATCGCTTCGATGCCATAGCCATCGCCCATCAAGCGGCGCAATCCCGGATGGGCGACGGCGATGTGCAGGCCATCGGAATAATTATCGCCGACATTTTTCCAGTTCACCCGGCGCGGACGGAGCGTGACGCGGCCGAAGGGGCGCAGCTCTTCGAAGCGATAGGGTTCGATTTCTGGGGTATAGGGGGCCATCATCTCGGCCACTGACGGGCCGCCATCATTTTCTAACCGGACGAAGATAAAGCCGAAAAACTGTTCCAGTTCGACCGGGGCCAGCCCGTGCTGGTCAAGTTCAAGGCCGGGATAGGTTGAGCGCAACGGCAGGCCCGATAAGCGCCCGTCGAGTTCATAGGTCCAGGCGTGATACGGGCAGACCAGCTTGCCGACACAGCCCGACGGCCCATCGACAATGCGCGCGCCGCGATGGCGGCAGACATTGGTGAAGGCGCGCAATTGGCCGTCCTTGCCGCGCACGACGATGACGCTTTCGCCAAGATAATCGAGCGTGTGATAATCGCCCGGTCTCGGCACATCGCTGATATGGCAGACGACCTGCCAACTGGGCCGAAAGATGCGGTCGCATTCGGTGCGGAAGAACTCCGGATCGTCATAGCACCAAGCGGGCAGGCTCCAGCCGTCCTGCGGATCATGCGCGGCGGTGGTCATTTCGAAAGATCGTGCAACAGGCTGTCCCAGTGCGCCAGCGCGCCCGGAATGGCGGCGACGGGCGCCCGTTCGTTCAGCCCGTGGCTGAAATCGTCAGACGACTTCATAAATAGACCGGCGACGCCATAACAGGGAATGCCATTGGCCCGGAAATAGACGCTATCGGTTGCGCCCGCGCTCATCGATGGGGCGATTTGCAAGCCGGGGAAGCGCGCGTGGACCGCCTTGGTCACTGCCTTCACCACATCTTTACGCAACGGGGAGGCGTCGCTGGCCACGGGCGCACCAAGGACCGTGAACTGAGCGGCGGGATCATTCACCACCCGGCGCAACTCATCCACCACCTGCGCGACCGGCACGCCCGGAAAGATGCGGCAGTTGATATTGACGGCCGCACGCTGCGGCAGCGCGTTTTGGGCGTGTCCGGCATTCGCCATGGTCGGCACGCAGGTCGTGCCAATCTGGCCGACATATTCGGGATCGGAGCGGATGGTGGCGACCGCCTCGGCATCCTGCGGGTTGCGCAGAAAGCGGTCGAGCGCCGCGCCGGTGGCACCGCCCACTTGTTTGGCGGCAATGGTGAGGGAAGCCTGTGTCAGTTCATTGAGCTGCGGGGCGAAGCGATAGTTTTGCAGCCGGTCGAGCGCCGCCGATAGGCGGTAAATGGCGTTGTCCGCACCGGGGCGCGAGCTGTGACCGCCCGCATTGGTGAAGGCGATCTCGATATCGGCATAGGTTTTTTCACCCGCCTGAAGATTATAATAATCCGGCTGGCCCTCTTCATTGAGCAGCCCGCCGCCACCGTCGCCATTCAGAATAAATTCGATGTCGCGATATTGATTTGCCAGCGTCTGGGTGGACGCCATGCTGGTTTCCTCATCGCCCGACAGGATCAGCAGGATCGAGCGTTCCGGCTTGAATCCGCGGTGCTTCAACTCGGCCAGTGCGGCGACCATCATCGCCACGTCGAACTTATTGTCGGCGGCCCCGCGCCCATAGATATAGCCATTTTCCTCAACCGGGACGAATGGGTCGCGGGTCCAGTCCGCCGGATTGGCGGCCACCACATCCATATGACCCAGCATGGCAATCGGCTTCAGCTTGGGGTTGCGGCCCTGCAGCGTGGCCACCAGTGTCGCCGTCTCACCGACTGGGGTGATCTTGATGTCGCTTGCCGCGAAACCAGCGTCGCGCAGCACCTGCGCGAAATAGGCGGCAAGTTTCGGCACCTGTCCACGGCCTTCGACGGTCGGGATGGCGATCGAGTCTTTCAGGATGCGTTTCGCCGCGTCTGGGCTGGCAGGCGCGGCAACCGCCTGTGTTGCCAGCAAGAGGGACAGAATTCCGGCGGCATATGTCTTCATCGCAACGCTCCCAAGGCGGGCACCAGCCCTGACATCTTCAAGATAATCAGGAGCCTAGTCAGAATATATGGCGGATACAACCGCGATCAGCACCGCTCCGGCAGGGGATCGGTCGACATGCAACCGGCGTGGCCGCACTTTATTCTAGAGGAATTGCGGCCAAGCGCTATGATGCGTTCCTATGGCTGAAGCTGACCTTCCGAAGCGCAAAAAATATTCCAGCCCGAGCATGACCGAGCGCCGTCAGCGGATCATTGACCGCGCCCATGTGATTCTCGGTTTGGGCGGGGAAAGCGCGCTGACCATCGAACGGTTGAGCCGCGAGGCGGAGGTTGCACCGCGCACGATTTACCGCCTGTTCAATGACAAGGAGGGCGTGATTCTTGCCACCGTCACGGAGCGGTTTCAGGAAGTCCGCAACCATATCGCCGCGCGCAAGGTCGACTATTGCATCGAAAATGTGTTTGCCGAGCTTGACTGGATGGTGAGCGAGATGCGGCGCGATCTGGAATATGGCCTGATCGTGGTCGGCTTTTTCTTCTCCCAAAATCCGCGCAAAGAGGCGATCCGCGAATTGGGTTCGGTCGCCTATAACCGTTTCCGCAACTGGATGGATCGTGAAATTCGGGCGGGCCATACGGTCAAGGATCTCGACCTCGAACAACTGGCGCAAGAACATGTATCCAACGAATATGTGGTCTATCATCGTTGGGCGGCGGGCCTGGTTGATGACGAGCGGTGCAAGCTTGAATTGCACGCGGCCTTTCTGAAAAGCGCCATCCTCGTGCTCGCCGAACCGACACGGTCGGCCTATGTGGGCTTGTTGGCGGATATTCAGCGCGGGTTGGGTCTAAGCGCCATTGGCGCGGCGGCGTCCACCAATCGGCGTCAGCGGGATGCAGGTGAAGATTTCAATGGCCGGACCGACAACGCCTGAAGCATTGCCAACCCGGCCATTGCGATCAACTCAGGTCCGGATGGTCGCGATATGCGCCCGGACATCAACGGTTTCACCTTCTTCGGCAAGGATTTCGGTCAATGTCCCCGCAACGGGCGACGGGACCTCGACCGTGGTCTTGGCGGCTTCAATCTCGACCAGCAGATCACCTTCGGCGATGCTATCGCCAACGGCTTTCATCCAGCGGACGATTTCCGCATCCTGCATGCCCATGCCATATTGGGGCAGCAACACCTTGTAATCAGACATTCAATTTCTCCATTAGGCATCAACAGCGGGGCGGCCAGTAACCAGCTTATGCGCCGCCGCCATGATACGGTCCACGGTTGGGTAAAGCGACTTTTCGATCAGCGGCGAGAAGGGCATATGGGTCTGGGCGGTGGTCACCCGCAGCACCGGGGCGCGTAGCGCGTCGAACGCCTGTTCCACGATGGTGGCCGAGATTTCACTGGCGGCGCTGCACACTTGATGTGCTGGATCGACGATGATCGCCCGACCGGTCTTGCGGACCGATTGCAGGATCAGCGGCATGTCGAGCGGCGCCAAGGTGCGCGGATCGACGACTTCTGCCGAAATGCCCTGTGCGGCCAGTTGCTTGGCGGCTTTGAGCGCCAGTTGGACTGCACCGGCGACGCCAATGATCGACACATCGCTGCCTTCGCGCTTGATGTCGCCCTTGCCGAGCGGGATGATGAAGTCCGGAGCATCCGGCAGTTCATCCTTGGAGGTCCAGCAAGTGCTGTCTTCAAAGCACATGACCGGATCATTCTCACGGATCGCGGCCTTGAGCAGGCCCTTCATGTCATAGGCCGTTGACGGCGCGATGATCTTCAGCCCCGGCATGTTCATGAACATCGGATAGGGCCGGTCGCTGTGCTGCGCGGCGTTGGAATTGCCGTAGAACATGCACGAGCGGATCACGAGCGGGAGTTGGGCCTGACCGCCATAGATATAACGCGACTTGGCGATGATGCTGATGATCTGGTCCATCGCCGGATAGAGGAAGGATGATAAGGTCGTGTCGATGATCGGGCGCATGCCGACCATCGCCGCACCCGCACCGGCCCCCATAAAACCATTTTCCGAAATCGGTGTGTCACGCACCCGTTCCGTGCCGAACAGTTCGACAAAGCCGGTGGTGGTCCCAAATACGTTACAGACAATGTCTTCACCCATGATGAACACGCGGTTGTCGCGCATCATTTCTTCCTGCTGGGCTAGACGGATGGCGTCGAGATATGTTGCCTTTGCCATGTGATGATGCTCCGGCTCAGCTGTTGATATAATCGGGGATCGGCAGCCGGTCGACGAACACATCGTCAAAGGCTTCGGTCACGTCGGGATAGGGGCTCTGCCGCGCAAATTCGAGCGCATCGGCGACTTCTGTCACCACTTCCTGCTCAATGGCATCGAGCGTAGCGGCCTCGACACCCTGGGCGATCAGCTTGGCACGATAGAGGGTGATCGGGTCGCGCTGGCGCCATTCGTCCAGCTCGCTGCCCCGGTCCAGCAGGATGCGGCCCATGTTCACGGCATGCTCGCCGTAACGATAGGTCTTGGTCTCGACCAAGGTCGGGCCACCGCCGGTCCGCGCCCGCAGCACGGCATCAGCGACCACGGCTTCGACCGCATCGACATCCTGCCCATCGACGATGACGGCGGGCATGCCATAGGCCTTGGCGCGTTCGGCGACATCCTTGACGGGCACGGTGACAGACGCGGGCGTCGATACCGCATAGCCGTTGTTCTCACAGACGAACACGACCGGCAACTTCCAGATCGCGGCGAGGTTCATGCCTTCGTGAAAGGCGCCCTCATTGGTTGCGCCATCGCCGAAGAAGCACAAGGTAACACGATCCACGCCTTGCAGCTTGGACCCAAGCGCCGCACCGGCGGCAACCGGAACGCCCGAGCCGACGATGCTGGTTTCACCCAGGCTGCCGACCGAAAAATCGGACAGGTGCATTGATCCGCCCTTGCCCTTGCACACGCCGGTCGCCTTACCGAGCAGCTCGGCCATCAGCGGGCGCAGCGCCGCGCCCTTGGCGATCGGATGGCCGTGGCTGCGGTGGGTGCCGACCATATAATCGTCGGTGCGCAGCGCCATGCAGCAGCCGACGCCCGAACCTTCCTGCCCGGAATAGGTGTGAAGCGCACCGGGGATCTCGCCCGCGGCATGAATGGCTTCCGCCTCGCTCTCGAACGTCCGGATGCGTTGCATCCGGCGGTATTTTTCGAGGCTATGGTCATTAGGTCGATCAGTCATGGCTCTCCTTTCAGGCGCATCTATTTATTCTTGTCCGCCCCGGATCAGTTGCAGCGGGGTGTGATACATGGGTTCGGCCTCATGGGCCGTGATGGCGTAGACATTCTCCATATGGCAAGGGCCAAGCCGCGCGCCAAAGAACAGGCTGTCGAGGCTGATCAGCATGTCCTCCTCGATCACGAAGCCCTGTTTGACCCCGGCCAATCCGGCCGAGGGATAGGGCAGGGGGATTTCCAGCGGCATCAACCCGATGCCATGGGCGACCACCAACAGCTTTTCCGGTGTCGCTACGCCTTTGCTGCGAAGATAGTCATAGCCAATGGCGGGCAGGCTGTTGGTATTGGTCCCCGGTCGCAACTGGTCGACCATCAGCAAAAAGGCATCGCGCAAGATGTCGTGCAATTGCTGGAAGGCGGGGGAGGGCTTGCCGATCACCGCCGTCCGGTTGATATCGATCCAGAAGCCATCATAGACGCCCTGTGTTTCGAGGATGACGATATCGCCGTCGCGCAATTGCCGCCGACCGGTGGTGCGGAACAGATCGGGGATGAAATCCTCGCCATCATAAGTGCCGCCGAACAACATGGCCCCTTCATCGACCGGGATCGCCCCTTGGCGCACCATGAAGTCGCAGAGTTGCGCCTGCACATCGGTCCATTCAACACCGGGCCGCAGCAATGTCCCGGCATGGGCGATGACCCGATCCGCAACCGTGCCAAGTTGACGATAGCGCGCGATTTCGGGGGCGGTTTTGACGACCCGGGCGCGCAGCATGAGATCGAGCGCATCGACGAATTGGTGGGGCATGCGGCCTGCGACCGCCGCCGACAGCCGATGCTCGTCAAAACCGATGCGGGCACCCGCCATCTGTTGATCCGTAAGCGCCGCCGCAATCGCGCTCGCGACATCGGGCTGGCAATCGCCATGCACCAGCAGGGCAATGGAGGCGACATCCGCGCCCAGTCGATCTGCTGGCCGGTCAGGGTCGACATAGCGACCGACTTCACAAAAGTTCAGCATGTCGAAGGTGCGGATTTCATCGCAGGTGCAGTGCTGGTGATCCCGGTTGAGTACCGCGATCACCGCGAGATTGGCTTCCGGAATGGCCAGCACCGTCGGGCGCGCCGGGTCTGCGAACACAATCGCGGCGGCCAGCGGCTCCATCTGGGTCCAGCGCTCCAGAATGCTGTGATAGCCGGTCGCATAACGGACATCATGCGGATGGCTAAGTACCACCGCGTCCCAGCCTGCTGCCACCATGAGGGTGCGGATGCGGTCCACGCAGGGGTTGGTCATCAGCGTGATCCTCTTTTGGCGGGACTTATCACAAAGGCCGGTCTGGACAGGCTGCCCGAATTCGTGTTCGAAAGATGGCTGGGCACTTCGATGCGAAAAAGCAGGGGACCGGCATGTCGGCGGAATTGTTGCAGCAGGCGGCGCAATGGGCGCAAGGACCGCAGCCCGACCGGGCGCGACCGCTGCTTGCCCGATTGCTGGACGCCCATCCGCGTGATGCCGATGCGTTGACCGTGTTGGGCATTGTCGAACAGCGCACCGGCCATACGGCGGCGGCGTTGGATGCCTTTGGCCAGGCACGGGAACAAGACCCGCACAATCCGGCGCGGATCGGCAACCATGCGGTCGCGCTCAAACAGGCCGGTCGATATGATGAGGCGATTGCCGCGTTTCAGGCGTCGCTCGCCCTCCGCCCCGGCGCACCGGTGGCGCTCACCAATCTGGGTTCCTGCCTGATCGCGGCGCATCGCGAGGCGGAGGCCGAAGCGCCGCTGCGCGCGGCGGTCGCGGCAAAGCCGGATCATGCCGAAGCATGGAATAATCTGGGCGTGGCGCTTGCCCGCACCGGTCGTCGTCATGATGCGTGCGGGGCCTATGGCCGGGCGCTGGCATTGCGGCCCGATTATACTGAGGCGGCGCTCAATCGCTGTGATGCCCTGCTCGCGCTGGGGCGTCATGATGAGACTGAAGCGGCGGCACGCGCCGTGTTGGCGACCCAGCCCGGCCATGCCCGCGCGGCCAATGTGTTGGCACAGGCGCTGGATGAACGGGGGGATTTGCCGGGCGCGATCGCGGTGTATCGCCAATCGTTGGAACGCGAGGGGTTGAACCACCCGATCGGCATTAATCTGGTGATGGCGCTGTTGCGCGCAGGTGATCCCGAAGGCGCGCTGACCATAGCGGATCAACTGCTGGCCAGCCTGCCGAGTGTCACAACGCCGCTGGCGCTCAAATGCGCCGCGCTGGAACGGCTGGGCCGAACGGCAGCATTGGCCGAACTGATGGGCGTCGACCGCTTCGTCAAGGTGATTGATGTGGCGGACGTGCCAGGTTTTGAGTCGGTAGCCGCCTTCAATGAAGCGCTTGAACGCGAACTGCGCGCCCATCCCTCGCTGACGTTCGAGCCCGAGGGTTTGGTGACGCGCGCCGGTCGTCAAAGCGATGAGTTGGCCCATGAGACCAGCCCGGCGATGGCCGCGCTTGTCGCCTTGGCCAAGCGCAACGCGGCGGCCCATGCTGCCACGCTGGAAGGCAAGGATCATCCCTTTTTGCGGGCGCGGCCCGCGCAATGGGATCTGACCTTGTGGGGCACTATTTTGGCACCGGGTGGTGCGGTGGAATCCCATATCCATGCGCCCAATTGGATGTCGGGCGTCTATTATCCCGTGCTGCCCGATACGGTCGGGGCAGGGGAGGAGGGTTGGTTCGCGATTGGCGCTTTGCCAGCCCGGTTGGGCGGCGGTGGCACCTTGCGGAAAATGGAACCGGCGGAGGGCCGGATGATCCTGTTTCCGTCCTATCTTTGGCATTGCACCCTGCCATTCGGCGGGGAGGATGACCGGATCAGCCTTGCGTTCGATCTGATGCCGGAAGGCATTGGGCAACCGCATCGCTTGCGGGCCTAGCCGACCGGCACAAGGCCGGTCGGCAGGCACGCCCTGCCCGACGCCGTGGGAGGCAGCGGAGCGGGCAGGGGTGCACACATACATCGCCTGCTATCAGAACTTCAGGCCGACCTCGACGCCGAACGAGCGCGGCGGCGCATAGTTGGTGAAGTTCCACAGCCCTGCGACCGAGTTGGCCGAGACGCGATAGACCTTGTCCAGCAGATTGTGGACATAGGCCGACACGGTGACAGCCTCGCTCTTATCCGTCCACGTGATCGCCGTATTGACGAGCGTGCGTGCCTGCCCTTGGGTATTGGGGTGGTTCAGCGTCACGCTTTCATACTGCGACTGGTAGTTGATGGTGGCATTGAGCGAGAAGTTGCCGATATTGGTCGGCGGCAGATCATAGGTGGCGCTGCCGTTCAGCGTGACCTTCGGCGCGTTGCGCAGCTTGAGATAGCTGGCATCGTCATTGGTACCGTTGCCATCCACGTCGGTGGTGAACTCAAGATACTTGGCCTTCTGATAACCACCGGAGGCGGATAATGTCAGGCCGTCGATCGGCACGGCCGACAGTTCCAGTTCAAGACCATAGACCTCTGCCGCACCGGCG
The DNA here is from genome assembly GCA_903821605.1 of uncultured Sphingomonadales bacterium. Classification (GTDB taxonomy): domain Bacteria; phylum Pseudomonadota; class Alphaproteobacteria; order Sphingomonadales; family Sphingomonadaceae; genus Alteraquisediminimonas. The sequence continues at coordinate 129,781 of CAIJLZ010000017.1, forward strand.
TTGGTCGTCTTGGTTTCCTGCCCCGGGTTGCCGTTCAGATCGGTGAACGGCACCACGGCGTCACGCTGCAGATCCTTATATTTCACATAGAAGGCTGCCACGTTGGCGCGCAGGCGACGATCCGCCGTCTCGGTCTTGAAGCCGAGTTCGAAGCTGTCGGCCGTTTCTTCCTTGAACGGCAGTGCCGAGGTCGCCGACATGGCCTGCTCGTTATAGCCGCCCGATTTATAGCCTTGGCTCCAGGTGAAATACTGGTTCACACCCGGGCTGATTTCCCAGCGATAGCCGGCACGGAAGGTGGGTTTGGAGAACTTGGTACTGTCCTCATAAAGCGGCCAGCCACCGGGTTGGGTCGCAATCGAGCGCGGTATCTGCGGATGATCGAAGAACGACTTCTTTTCCTTGGTGTAGCGGCCGCCAAGGAAGACAGAGAGCGTGTCTGTCGCCTTATATTCGCCTTCACCGAAGATCGCATAGCTATTGACGTTATATTTGACTTCCGAGATGTTCGGGTCGGTGTCCGAACCCGGCGACCCAAGGAAGCGCAGGAAGCCAAGGAACGCGGTGTTCCAATTGTGCAGCTTCTGGCCCCAGTACATCGCGCCCATGGTCAGCTTGAAGCGATCCGAGAAGTCGGAGTTGTAACGCCCTTCAACGCTATACTGTTTGCGGATGTCATCGCGGGTCGCGACATACAGGCCGTCGACTTCGCCAGTGTAATCAGACGGCAGCTTGGACGATGCCTTGCGATAACCGCCGACAAGCGTGAAGGTGCCGAGACCTTCAGCCGTCTTTTCAGCGCGCACATAATAGCCGTCGACGTCGACCCGGTGGCCTTCCAGCGTGCCCGGGCAGATGTTGCTGTTACGGTCGCCGCTGCACAAGGTGGTGCCGGTGTTGAACGGGCTATCACCGGTCTCCGCAATGCCCGGATAGCCGAGGATCGGGAACAGATAGTCGGCCGGCGATTCATTGACCGAGGCCGGGGAATCGTCGCGGTCGCGCAGCTTTTCATAGCTGAACATGATGTTGGCGGTCGGGTCGATCGTCCACAGCAACTTGGCGCGGCCAGTGAAGTCCTTCACGCCATTGAGGCGACGGCCGTCACCCTTGGTGTTCCAGTAAAAGCCACCGCTGTTGAGATAGGAACCAACAACGCGCAGCGCGAGCTTTTCCGGGATGATCGGGATGTTGATCATGCCCTTGACCGACTTGGTCTTGAAGCTCGAATAGCCGAGCCGGACTTCGCCTTCGAATTTGTCGGTTGGACGCTTGGTGTTGACGGTGACCACGCCGCCGATGGTGTTCTTGCCGAACAGCGTGCCCTGCGGACCGCGCAGCACTTCCATGCGGTCGACGTCGAACAGATCAAGCAGCTGGGTCTGGACGTGGGCCAGCATGAAATCATCGACGATCACACCGATGGCTGGTTCGAAGGTCAAGATGATGTCACCGGTCGACTGACCGCGAATACCGATCGATGCCGCGTTGAAGCCCGGCACGTTGGTGATGACGACGTTCGGCACCTGACCGGCGAGGCCGCGGATGTCTTGTGCATATTGCTTGTCGAGTGCGGCGGCGGAGAAGGCGGTCACGGCAACCGGCACTTCCTGCAGCGATTCTGCCCGGCGACGCGCGGTGACGACGATGTCTTCAAGACCAGAAGCCTGGCCCGACGCATTTTCACCCTGGGCTGGTTCGGCACTCTGGGCCATGGCGATGGTGCTGACGGTGGTGAGCAAAGCCGCGCCCCCGATGGTCAGGGCACGCGTAGTGGTGCGGAGAAAATCTCCCATTAGCATCCTCCCTCTGTAGCCCGGTGCTTGAATTGCGAATCGGGCTGTTATGACGACGCATTCGACGTCGCCTATAAAAGATCACACGTTATCGTTTCTGGCTACAAAAAAAGCAGGTATGTTTGTTTTTATTGTAGATTGTTGCCCGGTGGAGTCATTCGACCCGGTTCGGGCGCGCTTATCTGTGATACGCGACGCTAAAATCATCACATGTTGCCCGGGTGCCGCAATCAAGGGCACCCGGTTGCATCGATGTCGGACGTCCGGATGAACCGGCAAAAGGGGGCGGCGCCTTATGCGGCCGCTGGTTTCATGTCTTCGACGATCTCGGCGGCAAGATTGCCGTGCCATGCATTTTTGTAGAATTCGAGATCGGCGATGAACAGGATTTGGTCGTTTTGGTCGATGAACGATACCGGTCCATGGCCAAAATAGAGGAATTCGGTTTCCTCGCCGCCACAGGCCTCTTCATGGATTTCACCGATCTCTTCATAACCATAAACACCGGCGCGGGCTGAGCCGCGTTCGAACCGGAGTTCGCCCTTGGTGATGAAGAATTCAGCCGGGGTGATGTGTTTGTGGCGGCCGAATTTCACGCCGGGTTGGAGCTGGACATAGAGCACCCAGTCACCCGTCACTTCGCAATAGCGGAGCAGCTTGAATTTGACGCCTTCGCCCATCGATACCCAGTCGATCTGGTTGATGTCGGCCAGCATGGCGCCCCGGACGCCGGGATCATGGTCGGCACTTGCCTGACGATACATAGATGAACTCCCGTTATTCGAGGGTGACCGATCAGGCCGCAATCGCATCCTTGGAAATATCAACCTGCGGAATGCCATTGGCGAGATCGCGCAGGAATTCATGGTTCATGATGAAGCGGATGCCGCCTTCTTCATCGGTATAGGCGACGGCGCCTTGGCCCATGAACAGAAACTCGGTGTCTTCTTTGGTATGTGCCTCGGCATGGCGCGAGCCAATCGGTTCATAGCCATAGGTGCCCGCCGTGGCCGATCCGACATCATAGATCAGCTCGCCCTTGGTGACGAAATATTGGCCATGACCAAGATGCCAATGCGGCGCAAAGGTCGCATGGGGTTTCATCTGGACATACAGCACCCAGTCGCCCGTCTCTTCGCTGTAGCGCAGCAATTTGATCGACGTGCCCGCGCCCAGCTCGACGAGCGGCGCGTCCTTCAGGTTAACGATCAGGTCGCCCAGTTTGCCGGGATCATGTGATGGAGCGCTCATGTCAGACTTTCCTCTCTCGCAGATTAGTTGGGAACGGGCATTTTTGCCGCGCGTCCTTGTTTCTTATCCCGCCATGCCGCGGCTGCATTGTCAACACTTGTGGCACATCGCGATTCGGAAATAAACTGACATGGATAATCATTTTTGTAAATCCGCTATGAGTCCCCGGAAATTGGCCGATTTTTGGGCGGATATAGGCGGTGTTGGCGGTTCGTGGCGCGTGGAATGCCCTTGTGTTCATGGCCGTCTGCGATAGTCTCGCCGCTTGGCCGCTTCGCCGTGAGCGGTTGAAACAATCACGCGATAAAGGAGAGACGAATGGCGATCACCCTCGAGACATTGTTGGTCAAGGAAGAGGTGAGCCAACTGCGCCTCGCCTATAGTGCCTATTTTGACGGCGGCGACCTTGATGCGCTGGTCGATCTGTTCACCGAAGATGCGGTTTGCGACTTTGGCGATTATGGCAAATGGGAAGGGCGCGACGTCATTCGTGAACAATATCGCGCCAATATTGCCTTGGTCGGCGAAGCGTTTGATTCCCTGCACATCGTCACCAACCCGTGGATCACGGTGACCGGCCCGGATACAGCGCATGGCCGCTGGTATCTGGTCGATTGCCTGACCCGCCAGACACCGGCCAATGGCACGGTGACGCCCGGTGGCCATGCCAATCCGCTGATGTATCTCGCGCTATATGAGGATGATTACCGCAAGGTCGGCGATGTCTGGAAGATCGCTTATACCCGGCTGCACTTCTTGTGGCCGAACCGCGCCTTTAACGGCCTTGCCCATCCCTGATCGATCGCGCTGAGGGTGCGTATACCCATGGTCCGATCCCGCCTCCGGTGGCCCGGAGGCGGAGAGGCAAATCAAGATAGCGCCGTCGGCATGCACACATTGTCGAGTTCGAGCGCATGGGTGAGGCGGCCAAAACCCATCCACATGGCGATGGCGAAGCTCAGATCGACAATTTCGGCATCGCTGAACACGGCGTGCATCTGCTGCCAGAAGCCGTCATCTTCCTCCATCGACTTCGGCGACTGGCCCAAGCGGTCGGCATATTCGGCGGCCATGCGCTCGCGCTCGGTCAGTACGGGCGATGTGCGCCAATCGGCGATGGCGGCGTAAAAGGCCTCGTCTGGGTCCGGGCCTTTGCGCGCGGCGGCCTTGGCCGGGTTACCACCCGACCGTTCGATCAGGCCGGGCAGGTCGCGGGCGGCGCGCATGTTGATGCACAGCTTGCAGCCATTGAGATGGGCGGTGCGATAGCGCGCTGCTTCCATCTCGCGCACGCTCAGCGCGCAATTCTCATAAACCGCCAGCATGAATCCACCGGCAGCGGCACCGACTTCCGGCGCGAACCGCGACCAGACATAGCTGGTCGGATCCTGGGCGAAGTCGTCGGGAATTTGAACGCGGGGCATCGGGTCTCTCCTCCTGATGGGGGCGGGGGTCTCGTCCGGCCTGAGTTGCCGATATCAATGACCCGCGCCGGGATGGGCACGCAAACGCTAGATCGTGGCCAAGCTCCCCAGAATAACGGTCGCTTGGCTGGACAGCGTGCCGCCATTGCCATGGGCAAGTGCGACATGGACATCGGGCATCTGGTTGGCCGCTTCGCCCCGGATCTGGCGCGCCGCCTCGATAATGGCGAACAGGCCGTACATGCCGGGATGGCAGCAGGACAGGCCGCCGCCATTGGTGTTGACCGGCAGCGATCCACCGGGTGCGATATGGCCGTCGGCGACAAAGCGCCCGCCTTCGCCCTTGGGGCAGAAGCCGAGATCTTCGAGGAACAGGATCGTGTTGATGGTGAAGGCGTCGTAAAGCTGGACGACATCCATGTCCTGTGGGCCAAGCCCGGCAGCGGCATAAGCACGCGGGCCGGATTCAGCGGCGGAGGTGGTGGTGACGTCTGCCGCCTGCGCGATCGAATTCCACCAGGTCGCGGCGGCCGCACCCAATAGCGGGACGGGCTTGGGATGAAGGCCACGGGCGCGATCGGTCCGGGTCATGACAATCGCCGCGCCGCCATCTGTCACCAGACAACAGTCGCGCACCGAGATCGGCGAGCTGACCATGCGCGCGGCGAGACAGTCCTCGATGCTGAGCGGACCCTTGGCAAAGGCCTCGGGGTTGGTGTTGGCCCATTGCCGCGCCGCGACGGCGACGGCCGCCATATGTTCGCGCGTCGTGCCATAATCATGCATGTGCCGCGCGGCGGCGAGCGCATAGGGCGATACCGGGAAGAGCGGGCGATAAGGCAAATCCCACGCATTTGGCCGGAAGGCGGAGGCGAGCTTGCCGCTATTGGTGCGCTGGTTCGATCCATAAGCGATCAACGCCGTGTCGATATAACCGGCATCGATCATCATCGCGGCGGTGATCATGTGGCACATGAACGACGATCCGCCGGTGCGGTTATTATCGGTGAATCGGGGGCTTAGCCCGAAATATTCGGCGAGCGACATGCCCGCGAAGAAATCGTCCGGCAGGCAGATGAACAGCCCATCGATGTCGGCCATGTTGAGGCCCGCATCGGCCACCGCGCGCAACGACGCCTGTGCCGCGATTTCCAGCGAACTATGGCCCGGCGCTTCACCCATGCCATAGGTTGCATAGCCGGCAATCGCGGTCCGGCCGCGTGGGAAGTTGCCACCCATCAGCCTTTCTCCCCAATCGGTTCGAACACCAGCAGCGGCGCATCCTGTTCGGTGATGATCCGGGCACAGACCCGCATGCCGATATGCACTTGTTCCGCGGGCACGCCATCGACCCGGCTCATCAGCCGCGCCCCTTCATCAAGGTCGATCAGCGCGACATGATAGGGTAGTTGTGGCGGCTTCTGGTTGATGACGGTCACGCTATAGACGGTGCCAAGCCCGGCGGCCTCGATCCATTCAAGGTCCGTCTCACCGGTGCCCGGCTCGGCCCAACGCGGGGGGAAGAACACCGTACCAGACCCTTTGGCGCGTTGCAGCAAGAGCCGACCTTCGGCCAATGCCTTGCGCCAGGTCGCTTCCGGGCCTTCGGGCAATGTGGCCATGGCCGGATTGCTCATGCCGCGTCCTCGGCTGCTTTCGGGGTGCGCACGGCGCCACTGGCGACGAGCCGTTCGATGGTCGCGGCATCAAGCCCCAGTTCGTCAAGGATGGCGAGGCTGTCCCCCCCTAAGATCGGCCCTGCATCGCCGATGGCACCGGGGGTGGCCGAGAAGCTGGTCGGAATGCCCGGGAAGCGGAGCTTGCCCTGATCACTGTCGCGCTCTTCCCAGAAACCGGTCTCGACAAGGTGGCGATCATGCAGCAACTCGCTCAGGCTCGCGATGGGCATGGCTGGGATTTCGGCGGTGCGGAACAAGTCCATCCATTCGGCGCTGGTCCGTTCCTCCATCACCTCGGCCAGCTTGCCCAGCACCTTGCCGATATTCTCGGTACGGCTGCGCATCGAATTGAACATCGGGTCCTTCGACCAATCGGGATCGCCAATGGCGGCGAAGAAGGAACGCCAATGCTTATCATTGTAGATCATTACGCCGATATAGCCGTCGCGGGTGCGATAGGGGCGGCGGGATTCAGATGTGGCGCGGGGATATTCCGGCGGGCCGAGCGGCGGTTCGAACAGCGAGCCGCAAATATGCTCCACCGAGGCGAAGGAGACGAGCGTCTCGAACATCGGGACTTCGATTTCCTGACCCATGCCGGTTTTTTCGCGGGCATAGAGTGCGGCTATGACGGCATAAGTGCCGGTCAGTCCCGCCACCTTGTCGGCCACGACGGTCGCGAGATAGGTTGGCACCCCGCCCGAGAGCCGCGCCTGCAAATCGACGATGCCCGATGCCGCCTGCACGATATCATCATAGGCCGGATAGTCGCGATATGGGCCGGAGCGCGCAAAGCCATAGAGATTGGCATAGATGATGCGCGGATTAACGGCCTTGAGCGCGTCATAATCAAGCCCGAGCCGGGCAATCGCCTGGGCGCGCATCGAATGGATGAACACGTCCGCCGTTTCGGCGAGCTTGAGCAGCACCGCCTTGGCTTCAGCCTGTTTGAGGTCGAGCACCAGACTGCGCTTGCCGCGGTTGACGTTGATGAACATGCCGCCGCGATCGGGGCTGTGGCCGGGGGGCAGATAGCGGGTGGTATCGCCATCGGGGCTTTCGATCTTGACCACATCCGCGCCGAGATCGGCAAAAATCTGGGTCGCATAGGGGCCCATCAGCACGCTGGTCAGGTCCAGCACGCGCACCCCGGCTAGCGGGCCTTGTCCGCGTCCGCTCATCGCCGCATGTCCTGATCCTGGAAGTGCCCGTCAACCTGTGCCAAGCGATCATCCCTCCTCAATATGATGGTCATTTATCTGTCCCGGTTTGGCCGGTGTATCTGTGACCCGATGTGCGTCGGTAGATGTATTGATTGCCGAACGGGGATCGCCCCGCGTCCGGTCAATTGGTTGCAGGTACGGGCCGCACTTGTTCGATCTTGTTGATCAACAATTGCAGCATCGGTTCCACCATCTCCGGGTCCATCGCGCCGGTATAGAGATTGATCGCCATGCCCTCGGTCATGGTTTGGACCAAGGTCATAGCCAATTCGAACTTGGCTGGGTCGGATTGCCATTCAGGGAAGAGGCGGACGGCCTCGACATGATAGCGTTCGCGAAATTCGACCTGCAATGGCTGCAGGATGCCGGCCAGATCATCGTTGGTGCGGGCGGCGAGCGCCAGTTCGTGAAAGGCGATAAAGGCGGGCTTTTGTAGCTGTCGCCAATAGGTATGGACCAGCACTTCCGGATCATGGTTGCGGGTATCGGCGGCACGGCGGAAGGCGCGCAGGCGTTTTTCATGCAGTTCGATGATCGTCGCCTTGATCAGCGCAGACCCATTTTCGAAATGATGCAGCATCGCGCCGCGCGACAGGCCAGCTTCGGTGGCAACCTGCGGAGTTGTCGTCTTGGCATAGCCATATTTGACGAGACAGGAGATGGTCGCTTCGATCAAACGCGCACGGGTCTGGGCGCTTTTCAGCGCCTGCAACGTCGACGGCGCCCCGGTGCCGGTGCGGCTGCCCTGTCGAGCACGGTTGATTTTAGCGATCGCCAGCGCCATCATTTACTCCCTTCGAATAAACACCCATGACTTTTTTCAGGAGACAAAGTCAAGCGATTCACCGCTGGATTACGCGATTTTTGCCGTAACAGGCGGCGTTCAAAAAAACATTCATGCCTGTTTATTACTTGAACTTCGGGGCCTGCTGGTGCAGGAGCAAACGCCATAGTGGAGGAGAGGACTCGGTCATGGATCTTGGACTGCAGGGAAAGAAAGCCATCATCGTCGGCGCGGCGCGCGGCATTGGTTTGGCGACGGCAGAAATTCTCGCCCGTGAGGGTTGCGATCTGGCCATTACGGCGCGTTCGGCTGATAGCGTCAAGGACGCGGTCGCGGAATTGAAGCGTTATGGCGGCAATGTCGTGGGCAAGGCCTGTAACGTCAAAAATGCCGACGAGTATAAGGAATGGCTGCAATGGGCCGTGGCCGAACTCGGTGGCTGCGATATTCTGATCCCCTTCGCCTCTGCGGGTGGCGGACAGGGTAGCGAGAAATATTGGAGCAACGCCTTCGAAGTGGACCTGATGGGTCCGGTCCGTGCGGTTGAGGCGGTGTTGCCCTCGATGGTCGAACGTGGCGGTGGCGCGATCGTGCTGATTGCCACGACATCTGCCGGTGAAGCGATGGGCGGGGCGCAGGCCTATAACGCGCTCAAGGCTTCGCTCGTCACCTATGGCAAGCAACTGGGTCTCCAACATGGCAAGGACAAGATCCGCGTCAATGTCGTCTCGCCCGGACCTGTCGAGTTTGAAGGCGGCAATTGGGACATGATCAAGGGGACGATGGAAAAATTCTATCAGTCCCAGTTGCGCCAACATCCGCAAGGCCGGATGGGCACGCCCGACGAAATCGCGCGCTGCATCGTGTTCATGGCCAGCCCGGCGGCGAATTGGTGCAACGGTTCGCATCTTGTCGTCGATGGTGGTTTTACCAACCGCACCCATTTCTAAGTCACGCTATTTCCGGGGGTCGCAAGACCCCCTAGGACGAAACCGGACATCAGCCATGGACATCAAGCGCAAGATAGATGTCATTCGCGTCAATCCCGAGGATTGGCCGAATGGCACGCCAGCCGGTAAAATCCCGGATCCGGAACTGGGATATGATCTGATCCCGGTGGAACGCTATACCAGCGACGCTTTCATGAAGCTCGAATGGGATCACATGTGGACCAAGGTCTGGCTGCTCGGCGGCCGGTCGGACGACATGCCCAATCCGGGTGATTATATCTGCACCGAGATCGGTAAGGAATCGGTGCTGATCGTGCGTCAGGAAGATGGTTCAGTTCGGGCTTTCCCGAATGTGTGTCTCCATCGCGGCAACCGGTTGCGGCCGGAAGGGCTTGGCAATGCCGAGAATTTCCGCTGCATGTACCATCACTGGACCTATGACCGCGCAGGTTGCATCACCCGCATTCCGGATCTAGACACTTTTCCGCAGGGCGCACCGCCCGAGGGGAAATTGCCCTCCTATCCGTGCGGTGAATGGGGCAGCTTTGTCTGGTATTCGCTCAACCCTGATGTTGAGCCGCTCGAAACCTATCTCGATCCAATGCAACAGCATCTCGGCCCCTATCATTTCGAACGCATGGCGTTGGTGCGTGATGTTACCGTGGAATGGGACTGCAACTGGAAGGCGGCGGTCGACGCCTTCTCCGAGACCTATCATGTGCAGGGCATCCATCCGCAGCTGCAATGGTATCTCGACGATGTGAATATCCAGATCGATTGCGTGGGCAAGCATAGCCGTTATCTCGTGCCGTTCGCGGCGATCAGCCCGCGCGTCGCGGTGCCGTCCAGCATTCCGCCAGCGATTTACGATATCATGGTCAAGGCAGGCATGGACCCGGCCGAATATGAAGGCCGCGTCACCGACATTCGGCGTGACGTGCAGTTGTTCAAGCGCAAGCATGGCGCGGCGCAGGGGCGCGACTATAGCGAACTGAACGACGACCAATTGACCGATGACTACCACTATACCATCTTTCCGAATGTCTCGTTGAACGTCCACGCGGATGACGTGATGATGTTCCGCATGCGGCCGCACGCGACTGATCCGGACAAGATGTTGTATGACGTCTGGGTGTTCGAACTGGTGCCCGATGGCGAACCATGGCCGGATCGGGTGAAGCATCGCCATTTCAAACATGGCGAACGTTCGATTGGTCAGGTGCTTGATCAGGACGCCTATAATCTGCCGACGGTCCAGAAGGGCATGCACGCGGATTCATTCAAGGGTCTGTGGATCGGCGATCAGGAACTGCGCATCCGCCATTTCCACAAGGTCATTGATGATTATGTCTATGGGCCAAATGGCAAGCCGCGAGATGCTGGCTGATCACACCCTCCATTTTGGTAACGCATGATAAAAAGGCCGGTGAAGCATCTCGCTTCGCCGGCCTTTGATGTGGAGTGTGTTGCTGAAAAGGGGTGGCCCGATCAGGCCGCGCCATCTTCCTTGAAATAATCGGGCATGCCTGCGGGCCAGACCGTGCCCCATTGCGCCTGCCCACCATCGATGATGATCAGGTCGCCATTGATGAAGCGGCCCGCCGGTGACGAGAGGTACAGCACCTGTTCGGCAATGTCCCATGCGTTGCCGCGCATCTTCATCGGATTGGCGTTGTGGAAGCGTTGCAGCGCTTCTTCCGGATAGACGTTAAAGCCCTCGGTCTCGATCACGCCCGGTCCGACGCAATTGATGCGGATCTTATGGGGCGCCCATTCCGTGGCCAGCGTTTTCGAGAGATAAATCACGCCCGCGCGCGCGGCACAGTTATGGGCGGCCTGCGGCATGCCGCGTTCGACATTGGTCACCACGTTGACGATATTGCCCGGCTTGCCGCTGTCGCGCCAGCGCTTGGCGGCTTCCTGCATCATCCACCACGTGCCGTTCAGGTTGATGTCGATGATCGTCATCCAACCCTTGCGCGAAAAATCGATCGCATCCTGCGAATAATTGCCGCCGGCATTGTTGACCAGCGTGTCGATGCCCCCGAAATGATCCCAGACATCGCCGACCAGTTGTTCAACCGCTTCCGGATCGCGAATCGTCATCTCGCGGATGAAGATGTCCTTGCCGGTGAATTCCTTGATCAGTTCCTGGGTGCGTTCCAGCTTGGATTGGGTGCGGCCGCAGATCGCGACATTGGCCCCCAGCCGACTGGCGAGAATCGCGGTGGCCTTGCCCATGCCGCTGCCGCCGCCGGAAATCAGCAGGGTCTTGCCCTCCAACATGTCCGAACGAAAGACAGTCTCCCTTTTGCCGAGCAATTCTTCGTCAAGGCCGCGCTTGGGTCGGCTTGGGTCCTGAATGGCGGGCCGGTCGGCCTTGGGGGTTGTCATCGGTCTTGTTCTCCTCATTCACCAGTTCGCGCAGGGATCGGTCTATTCGACCGACCGCCTTTAGCGCTTTCGCTGGCGGACATCCTCTTTATGCGCGAAGGTATCTCATATGTCCTTCGTCAGGATTGGCTCCTAGCATGATTCTCAGGTTGAAGTCTTTTAAATTAAAACAAGCATGATTGTTTTGTTTTGACAAGGTGACGTCAAGCTGAAAAGCATGCACCCAACAAGGAGAGGAACAACATGAACCGAGTAGCAGGAAAAATTGCGTTGGTAACGGGCGGCGGCTCTGGTTTGGGCAAGGCGGATTGCTTGTTGCTCGCGGCTGAGGGCGCGACTGTTTATGTGGCCGATATCAATGACGCCGGCGCACAGGCCGTGGCGGCGGAGATCACATCGCTTGGCGGCAAGGCCCATGCGCTTCATCTTGATGTCAGTTCGGAAGCGGATTGGCTCGCGGCTTATGCCGAGATCGACAAGGCGCAGGGTCGGCTCGATACGTTGGTGAACAACGCCGGTATCGTCATTGTCGCCGATCCGGAAGAAACGACGACCGAACAGTTCAACCGCGCCATGTCGGTGATGGTCACGGGCGTGTTCTTCGGGTGCAAGCACGGGTTGAAACTGTTGGCCAAGTCCAAGGCCGGGTCGATCATCAACATTTCATCAACCGCCAGCCATTTTGGCTACGCGCCGTTTTTCGCTTATTCGGCGGCCAAGGGCGCAGTGCGCTCGATGAGCAAGTCGATTGCGGTGCATTGTCAGGACAAGGGCTATCCGGTGCGGGTTAACACCCTGCATCCGGCGTCGATCGAAACACCGATGATCCAGTCGGCCGAAGGTCGGCTGGGCCAAGACCGCGAAGTGCCGGAGGGTGTGCTGCCCTTTGGTGCCGTTGGGTCACCCAAGGACGTGGCCAATCTCGTGCTGTTCCTTGCCAGCGACGAATCGCGCTTCCTTACGGGTGGCGAATATCTTGTTGATAACGGGCTGGCGATCCGGCCCGGTTTTGTCAGCGGTGGTGACTGATCACGGCGGATAAGGCGGGATCCGGATGCTGAACCAAGTTCAGCATGACGAGGTGGGAAATGATATGGGGGAGGGGTGCGGCTATTGGGCCGTTGCCCCCTCCCAAATGAATTCGTCACCCTGAACTTGGTTCAGGGTCCATCCTCCATCCTCCACCCGCTTATTGATATGACCGGAAGAACTGCAATTCCATGTCCGCAGCGAGGCATGCGAGGACCGGGGGGACGAGCCGGTCGTGGAAGTCGATGTGCATATGGTGCTCGAACGCGGCATCGTCCTTGAAGGTCGCGACGACGTAGAACAGGTTCTCGTCACTATCAGCCTGCATCAATTCATACACCAGAGCGTCGGGCTCATGGGCGAAGACAAGGTGCTTCAACTCGGTTTGGAGGGCGATGAATTCTGCGCGCTTTTCGGGCAAGACCCGCAGCGTTGCGATGAAGGATTTGGCGGTGGTTGCCATGAATGCGCCTCATATTCATTTGGGTTGTGATCGAAAAAAAGCGGCGCAGGCTGATGGCCCGCGCCGCCTTGTCCAACAAGTTTAGCCGATATCGTGGAGATATTCGCGGTGATAGGTACCTTCCATGCACGCAATCGTATCCGCGATCAGCGCGACATTTTTCGGGTTTTCCATGTGCGCCTTGTCGCCTGCCTCGGTGGTGAAGCTTTCCAACACCGCGAACATGCCCGGCTCGTCGAGGCGGTAGAATTTATAGGCGAGCGTTTCCGGCTCCTCCTTGGCGATTTCCTCCATCTGGGCGACCAGACGCAGGAAATCGGCTTCTTTTTCCGATTTGATCCGGAACCGTGCGAGAAAGGTGCAGGCCATTATTTTCCCCATTCCTTATTATCGTTGATGTAGCGATCAAGTTCGACATGGAAGTGCCGCAGTCGCGCTTCCTGCTCGCTCCACAAGGGACCACGGAAGCCGCGCGAGCGCGCACCCATCTGGACATAGGGCAGCAATTCGCTGTCTTGATCAAGCACCTCGCCAAGATGCGGCGGCTCACCCAATGGGGTGTGCACGATTTCCGGGCGGGTCTTGCCGGTTGTATCGGTCCCCGGTGCCAGCCCCATCCATGCCGGGGCGCCATAGCCCGGGATGTTTTCGTGCTTGAACAGGATGATCGTCTCATAGGTGAATTGTTCCGGATCGCGGGCATGCGGGACGAAACGGTGAATGAACACGGCTTCCGGATGGCAACCGATCTGGACGTTCGGGAAGATGCCGTAGATCGTCGAATCCGACAATTGGGTGTCGCTGAACTTCTCATAACCAAGATCATATTGGGCCGAGCGCGCACGCTTGGCCTGCTGCACGGCGGCGCGGGTTTCTTGCGCGGTGCCTTGATATGTTTCCGGATCAATCCCGGCATCGGCCAGCATGATCTTGATCCCGGCATTCACGGTTTGCTGATCGGCATAGCGCGGGCTGGGCTGGGCAAAGGGGACGAACTGGCGGCTGATGCCGTTCGGGAAAAGGTCGATCTGGGTGCGGTCATCCATCAGGCACTGGGTCTGGGGATGGACCGAATGAAGATGGTAGATCTCGTAAAAGGCATCGACGCCGCCCTTCCAATTGGCGGCCCAATCCGAACGCTTGTGCTGCACGACGTTCATCGAACCGATATCATATAGTGCCAGATGATCCGCCGCATCACCCAGATAGTCGCGGATCGGCGGCACATCGTTGCTCATGCTGATGAAGATCAGACCGGCGATTTCCTCGCAGCGCACCGAACTCAGGTCGGTGCCGTGGCACAGTACATCGGGCTGGAAGGTTTCCTTGTCGGTGACGGATGCATTGCTGCCGTCGAGGTTGAAATGCCAGCTATGGAAGGGACAGATGAACTCGTCGGCTGACCCAAATGGTTGGAGCACCAACTGGCTGCCACGGTGCGGGCAGACATTATAATGCGCCTTGTAGGACCCATCTTCAGCCCGAACGATGATGAATGATTCGGACCCGACATCGTAGCGGAAAAAGTCGCCCGATTCGGGGGCGTCGCTGACCACGCCGGCGAGGAGCCAGGTTTTGGTGAAGACCTTTTCCCACTCTTGTCGCGCCCAAGCCGGGTCGTAATAACGTGCGGGATCAGGGCGCGCGGTGCCGTTATCGGGGCGGGGCCGTTCCGCGTTGAAGGGATGGGGCGTGCCGACATGGATCTGCCAGTTGCGGAAGTCGAAATTCATGGCATGCTCTCCTCACCCGTGATCGGGCTATTATGTGTTGCAAATATGTATACGTCGCGCTGACAAAAAAACAATCATGATTGCATGTGATTTCAACCTGTGGCAGAGGGTCGCCATACCAACACGGTGTATTTGCGTAATGTCGGCGGACCGTTTCCGTTTCAAAACAGCTTAAATCGATGCTTAAATCGATCATGTGGGAGGATGTATCATGAAAACCAATTGGCTTCTGGAATCCGTTGCGTCTGCGGTACTCGCAGCAGCGGCCCTTGTTCCCGTCCATGCCGTCGCCGCCGAGGCACAGCCGGCTGCTGAAAATAGCGGTGGACTCGAAGACATCATCGTGACGGCGACCCGTCGCAATACCAATTTGCAGGACACGCCAGTTGCCGTCAGCGCCATGGATGCCAGCCTGATCCGTCAGGCCAGCCCGCGCGACATTGGTGACCTTGCGGCCTATGTGCCGAACTTCTCGGCATCGACCATCACCGGCTTCAACGCGGCGTCGTTCGCGATGCGCGGTGTCGGCCAGAACACCATCATCGTCTATTTCGAACCGCCGGTTGCGGTGCTGGTCGACGACTTTGTCGTCCCAAGCGTTCAGACCCAGCTGCTTGACACCTTCGACATTGAGCAGGTCGAAGTGCTGCGCGGCCCGCAGGGCACGCTGTTCGGCAAGAACACCACCGGTGGCGCCGTCACCGTGCGCACCAAGAAGCCGGTGCTCAACGAATTCGGCGCTGATATGAAGCTCCAGTTCGGTGATTTCGGTACCAAGATCGTTCAGGGCGCGGTCAACATTCCGATCGTGCAGGACAAGGTCGCGCTGCGCCTCGTCGGCGGTTATCAGAAGGACCATGGCTATTATCGCAACGGCGGTTGCTATGGCCCGGTGACGGGCTTCGTCGATAACAAGTGGCAGGGTGCCGAGGGTTGCCTCGATGGACGCCACATCGGCGGCAAGGACGTGTGGAGCGGCCGTGCGAAGTTGTTGGTCAAGCCGACCGAAGATTTCTCGATGCTGCTGCAGTATGAAAAGCTGCGTGACCGTTCGGACTCTGTGCCGTCGGTGAACGAAAACTTCCGGGTGTCCGATGTGTTCGTGACCAGCCTGCTGGGTGTCGGCCGCACCACCAACAGTGGTGATCCGCTCGACAATGCGATGATCACGCTGCGTGACGACGCCCTGCTTGAAATGAGCCGTGGTCAGCGCATCGATGTTGATGGTTTCTATCTCAACATGGATTACGATACTTCGGTGGGTCGCCTGACCTCGGTCACCGGCTATCGCAAGCAGAAGTCGCGTCTGCCGAACAGCTATGCTGGTGCGGTTGCGATTTCCGAGGAAGACGGCCAGCCGCTGTCGATTTTCGACGCCCGTCGTGATGATGACCGCAAGACCTTCCAGCAGGAACTGCGCTTCGCCACCGATACCGGCACGAAGTTCGATGCCGTGTTTGGTGGTTTCTACCAGCATGACAAGACGAACTTCTGCGTGTCGCAGATCCTTGGCTTCCTTGATCTGACCAGCGGCCCGCTGCCGTTCGGTGCGTGGAACGATACGCCGTACATTCTGTGCAACGCCCAGAAGGCCGAATCCAAGGCGGTGTTCGCGGAAGGCACCTATAAGGCGACGGACAAGCTGACCGTGACGCTTGGTGCGCGCTACACGTGGGAAAAGAAGACTTGGTGGGGTCGCCAGCAGGCGTTCATCCCGACCTTGGGCGGCGGTTTCGACCCGTCGATCTCGATCGACCAGCCGCTTGATGCCAATGTCTTCGATTATCCTGAAGGCGTCATTCGGGTGGATGACTCGGCGAAGAAGGCAACCTGGCGTGCCAGCGTTGGCTATCAGGCCACCGACGATATCTTCGGTTACTTCACCTATTCGCGCGGCTTCAAGGCCGGCGGCTTTAACGATCAGATCGGTGGCTTTGCACCGTTCACGAACCTTGCGGGCGTGACCGATTATGCTGCTTTCGCTGAAGCAGCCAAGGCGACCAAGCCGGAAACGGCCGACAGCTTTGAACTGGGTGTGAAGAGCGAATTCTTCGACCGTCGTCTGCGCTTCAACCTCACCGGCTTCTATGTGAAGTACAAGGATCTGCAGCGCGAGTTGAACGTTCCGCTTGAGGTGAATGGCCAGCCGAACCAGATCACCAAGTTCGTCAACGCCGCGAGCGCGACGGTGAAGGGTCTCGAACTCGAAACCGTGGCTCGTGTGACTGAACAGTTCACGCTGCGTGGCGTGATGGGGTATCAGGACGCCAAATATTCGAACTATGACCTGGCCGATGCTTCTTATGACCTTGGCTCGGCACCCTTGCTGCGCACCCCGAAGTGGACGGCCTCGGCCGATGCCACCTATCAGCAGCCGATCGGCGACACCTATAAGGTCGTCGTGAACGGGAACGTGAACTATACCAGCGCGAACCTGTTCTCGCAGTCGATCAGCAGCCCGGACAGCAATGCGTATCTGAACGCCCGGACGCTGGTGAACGGCTCGATTACCTTCGCCGAAATCAATGACGCCTATTATCTGCGTCTCGTCGGTCGCAACCTGACTGACAAGCGCTATCGGACCGCCAACCAGAACGTTGCCGGTCTGTGGCTGAACAGCCAATATGGCGCACCGCGTTACTTCGGTGTGGAACTCGGCCTGAAGATCGGCGGCCGTTAATGCGGTTGGGCAGGCCGGGACATGTCCTGATCTCGTTGTTGGCGCTGCTCTTCGGAGCAGTGGCCAGCAACGGCCTCATCGTCGAACCGGGGATCGCTGCATCCCCGGAGACCACGCGGATCAAGAGCTCGGAAGAGTTCGTGGCCCGCAAGGGTGAGGCAATCGATCCCAAGACACATCCCGGCCGCCAATTGTTTCTCGAACATTGCGCCATGTGCCACAATGGCGGCGTGCCGAAGGCACCGTCCGTCATCTGGCTGGAAATGATGGCGCCGGATGCGATCCTGTCCGCGATGCGCGGTGGGGTCATGACACGTCAGGCGTCGCACCTGACGCCCCCGCAGCAGGATCTGGTCGCCGAATATCTGACCCGGACCCGCTTGTCGGATTACCACCCGCCCGCCCCGCCAAAGAGCTGCGCTGCCTCGGCGGCGGCCTTTACCGGCCCGGCCCCGGCGAAATTGTCCTGGGGGCATGACAATCGCCGCTTTTTCCCGGCTGACGTCGGGGGGCTGACGGCCAAGGACATCCCACAGCTCAAGCTGAAATGGGCGTTTGCCTTCCCCAATGCCGTGCGCGCTCGTTCGCAGCCGGTGATTGGTTGGAATACGATTTTTGTCGGTAGCCATGACGGCACCGTCTATGCCTTTGATCTCGATAGCGGCTGCGCCAAATGGACCTTCCGCGCCAGCGCTGAAGTGCGCACCGCGATTGTTGCCGATCCCGACACCAAGCGCCTGTATTTTGGCGATGTGCTCGGCCGCGCCTATGCCATCGACGCGATGACCGGCCAGTTGTTCTGGCGCACCAAGGTGGATGACCATCCCAATGCGACGATTACCGGATCGCCCTCGCTGGGTGGTGGCAATTTGTTTGTCCCGGTGTCGTCGCTTGAAGTGACGTCGGCCGCGGATCCTGCTTATCATTGCTGCACCTTCCGGGGTGCGGTCGCCGCGCTTGACCCGATGACGGGTGAAATCAAATGGAAGACCTATGTCATTCCGGATGCGCCGACGGAACATGGCCGCACCACGGCGGGGGCGTTGATCCTTGGTCCATCAGGGGCGCCGGTCTGGACCAGCCCGACCTATGACGCCGCCCGCCATCGCATCTATATTGGCACAGGGGAAAATTATTCCTCGCCCGCTGATGGCAATAGCGATGCCGTGATCGCGCTTGATGCTGCCACGGGACAGCGTGTCTGGCAGACCCAGTTCACGCCGAACGACGCGTGGAATGTCGGCTGCATGATGGGCAATGAGAATTGCCCGACCGAAAATGGCCCGGACGTCGATCTTTCGGCATCGCCGCTGCTGGTGCCTCTCCCCGAGGGGCGCGACATCATTGTGATTGGCCAGAAATCGGGCATGACCTATGGCATCGAACCGGCCAGCGGCAAGATCATCTGGTCGCAGCGTTTGGGCCATGGCGGGACGCAGGGCGGCGTGCATTTCGGCATGTCGGTTGAAGGCACGACGGTATATGTCCCGATTGTCGACATGGCGGATACACATGATGGCCGCGCATATGATGCGGCGCTCAATGGTTCCGGCATTCATGCCGTGGATGCGGCCACCGGCAAGATATTGTGGCGTCACCGCAACCCGAATATTTGCGGCAAGCGCCCGAACTGCGATCCCGGGGTGTCCGCCGCGACGACCGCTATTCCGGGGGCGGTGCTCGCGGGTCATTTGGACGGCTGGTTCCGGGTCTATGACAAGGACAAGGGCAAGCTGATCTGGTCCTATGATACGACCCAAGCGGTGCAGACCATCACGGGCGTCACGACCCATGGCGGCGCGATGAGTGGGCCGGGACCGGCAGTTTATCAGGGCCATCTCGTGTTCAACAGCGGCTATGGCATGTATTATCACATGCCGGGTAATGTCCTGCTGGTGTTCGGCAAATAAACCACCAAAAGGGGAGCGCAACGACCATGCGGTTGCTGCATATTGACGCTAGCCCGCGCGACGAGCGCTCCCGTTCCCGTCAAGTGGCGGATCACTATATCGCCGCGCTCGGGGCGCAGGATGTGACGCTGGAGGTCGAGAAACTCAACCTTTGGGCCGCCGATCTGCCGGAACTGGGCGGCGGCATGGTCGAGAGCCGCTATGCGCTGATCCATGGCCAGCCGGTTGACCCGGCCCATGTGGAGGCATGGGCGGAAATCCAGCGCCATGTCGATCATCTGCTGGGCTTCGACCAGATTTTGATCTCGACCCCGATGTGGAATTTCGGCGTCCCTTATCGGCTTAAACATTATGTCGATGTCGTGACCCAGCCGCGCATGCTGTTCGACAATGACGCGACCGGCAATGTCCATGGCCGTGCCGCCGGACGACGCGCGGTGATCGTGGCGGCGAGTGCGATGCCGATGCAGGACGAGCCGTTCGCCTCAACCATGGATTTCCAGCTATCCTTCCTTGAATGCTGGCTCGGTTTTATTGGCGTGACCGATATTCACGCCGTCCGCATCGCGCCAACATTCGGGGCACCAGAGGCGGTCGACAAAATCATGGACGACGCCAAGCGACAGATTGCCGCCATCGCCCGCGCCGGTTAACGGCTCTGGCCAACACGCTTATTTTTCGACAAACGCCCGTTCGATGACATAATCGCCGACCTCGCCAATGCCGGGCGAGATGACAAAGCCGCGCGCATCAAGCAGGGCCGATGCCTCGGCCAGCATCGCCGGTCCGCCGCAGATCATCACCCGGTCATGCGCAGGGTCAAGATCGGGCAAACCGATGTCCTGCGACAATTTGCCGGATTGGATCAGATCGGTCAGTCGGCCCTGATTGCGGAATGGCTCGCGCGTGACGGTCGGATAATAGATCAGCTTCGCCGCCACTTCCTCGCCGAGAAATTCGTGCTGCGGCAGCTCATGTTCGATGAAATCGGCATAGGCCAATTCCCCAATGGTGCGCACGCCGTGCACCAGCACGACCTTGTCGAAGCGCTCATAGGTCTCCGGGTCCTGAATGATGCTCATGAAGGGGGCGAGTCCGGTGCCGGTCGACAGGAGATACAGATGGCGTCCCGGCCGCAGATCGCGGATCACCAATGTCCCGACAGGCTTGCTGCTCACCAAAATTTCCGTGCCCGGCGCGATATGCTGCAAGCGCGAGGTGAGGGGGCCGTTCGGGATTTTGACACTCAAAAATTCGAGCCGATCTTCATAATGCGGGCTGGCAATGCTGAAGGCGCGCATCAGTGGCTTGTCGCCAAGGCTGATGCCGAGCATCACAAAATGCCCGGCTTCGAACCGGAAGCTAGCGTCGCGTGTCGTCGTGAAGCTGAACATCTGGTCGCTCCAGTGGTTCACGCTCAAAACGCGCTCTTTGCGAATGCTGGCCATGATCTTGTCCCTGTCTGTGGTGGTGCATCGCCGGTAACGCATCACGATGAATTGATAAAATGGGTATTGTTGATAACGTCCATCTAATTTACAGATATGTGATGAAGTTCAGCCTGCGCCAGCTTGAGGTTTTTGCCACCATCGCCCGGACGCTGAACGTGTCGGAGGCAGCGGATCTGCTGGGCATGTCGCAATCGGCGGCGAGTACGGCGCTGGGCGAATTGGAGCGGCGCGCGGGCCAGAAGCTGTTTGACCGGACCGGTAGAAGTCTCAAACTTAATGAAACCGGGATGACGATTCTCCCGATGGCGCTCGAACTCTTGGCGCGCGCATCGGAATTGGACGGGCGGCTGGCGGGGCATGATCGGCCCGGCCCGTTGCGCCTTGGGGCCACGGTGACGATCGGCAATTATGTCGCGCCGCGCTTGATCGAGCGCTATCGCGCCAGCTACCCCGACGCGACCATCACGCTGTCGGTGGGCAATACGGCCGAGATTTGCGAGCGCATTGCCGAGTTCGACCTCGATTTTGGCATGGTCGAGGGCCAATATGGCGATAGCCGGCTGCAGTTTGATGAATGGATGCAGGACGAACTCGTCGTCTTCTGCGGACCGCAACACGCTTTAGCGGCGGATCGGGAGACCAATATTGAGGCACTGCTCGCGGCACAATGGGTGGTGCGCGAGAAGGGATCGGGCACCCGGCAGGCGTTAGATCGGGCGATGGCCCCTTATTGGAGCCGCTGGCAGATCGGGATGGAACTTCAGCAAATGGAGGCGATCAAAGGCGTGGTGGAGGCGGGGCCATTAATTGGGTGTCTCCCCCGGCTCGCCTTGGTCGACGCGCTTTTTCAGGGGCGGTTGGTCGAATTGAAGGTGCCGGCGCTCGCCTTGATGCGGAAATTTTATCTTGTCACCCATCGGGAAAAATATCGCACAGCGGGGATGAATGCCTTTGCCGCGATATGTGCGGGCGCGTAGGTGCCGAGCGGTAGCGCCGCCCGGCTGGATGATGACGTGAATAGCAAGGGAAACGGAGATCGGATGCAGGCCAGTGCCGCTCATGTGCAAGCCCAATTGGCGCGTCTCGTAGCTGGCCCGGATTCGCCATTTTTCACGCCCCCGCCGGCTGGCCTGATGCGTGGTATCGACTTTTACCGGATGCCCGGCTTGGTGCGGGCGATGATCGGGGCGGTCCATTTCTTTCATCGGACCCAGCATCATTTTCCTGATCTGATCGATCCTCAGGGGTTCAATGCCCGCATTGTCCGCCGCAAGTTTTTCGAGCCACTCAAGGTGCCCGAGAGCGGCAACAAGTTACGGACCAAAGACTTTCTGCCGGCAGGTTTGGAGGGGGTGCGCTGCGCCCATATGCTTTGGCATGCGCGGCAGGCGATATTGCCGCCCAATGACGCCATCGCGCCGGGGGTCTATTTCCTCAAGGCCAATCACGGGTCGAGCATGAATGTGGAAGTGCGCTACCCGCTCGATGCCGCGACGCGGGCGGCGCTGGAACGCAGGGCGGCAGATTGGTTGCGTCACCCCTTCGGCATCCAGTGGGGGGAATGGTGGTACAATGCCTTTCCCCGCCAAATTCTGCTGGAGGAACATCTCGGCGCCGACCGTCTGTCGTTCAACTTTTTCTGTTTCCGGGGCCGGGTCGCCCTGATTGATTTCTTCGACAAGAAAACATCCGAACTGATCTCGCTCAGGCCCGATTTAAGCTTAGTGGGGCATGAGTTCCCGCGCCGCTCGGTCGCCGACATTTGCACCCGTGACGACATTGCCCGGATGGCGGCCATCGCATCGGCGATTTCGCAGTCACAGGATTTTGTGCGGGTGGATCTGTTTTTGAAAGATGACGGCGAGATTATTTTGGGCGAGATCTCGTTCTCGCCGGGCAATGCCATATCGCAACGGCCGGATCCGCTTGATGACGAACTGGGCCGCGCTTGGGCCGAGGCCATCAGCGCACGGCCATCGCCCGCGAACACCTGAAGGCGCGTATGGCGATGGCCGGTCCGGGGTCGGTTATTTGTCTGAAAACTGCGGCGCGCGCTTTTCGATAAACGCCTCGACCGCCTCATCATGGTCTTCGGTAAAGTGGGCGAGCGCCTGATAGGCGGCGGATATTTCCAGCAGCGGTGCCAGCTTCATGTCCTGACCTTCGCGCAGCAGGCGCTTGGCCATGCGGGTGGCGTGGCCCGGATTGGCGGCGATACTGCGCGCCACTTCCATCGCGCGCGCCAGCACTTGATCATGCGGCACGACTTCGGCGACAAGGCCATATTCCAGCGCCTTGGCGGCATCAATGGTGTCGCCCGTCAAGGTAAGCAGGCTGGCGCGCGCCATGCCGATGATGCGGGGCAACAGCCATGCCCCGCCATCGCCTGGGACCAGCCCAAGCTTGACGAAGCTTTCGGCGAATACCGCACTTTCCGACGCGATGCGCACATCGCACATGCACGCAAGGTCCAGCCCGGCCCCGACTGCCGCCCCATTCACAGCACATATCACCGGCACTTCCAGTTCATATAGCGCCGTCGGGATCAACTGGATGCCGGTGCGATAGGAGTTGCGCAGCGCAAACGGCTCACCGGCAAACATGCCGCTCTTGTCATGCATGTGTTTGACGTTGCCGCCCGCACAAAATGACTTGCCCGCGCCGGTCAGGACGATGGCGCGCACCGTGCGGTCGCGGGTCATCTCGGCACAGAAATCGGCGATTTCCTCGCTATAGGCGGTTTCAGAGATGGCGTTGCGCGTTTCCGGGCGATTGAGCGTGGCCATCACCACCGGGCCATCGCGTTCGATCAGCAAAAAAGGTGCCTCAGCCATGTCGTTTCTCTCCCCGGATTCAAAGCCGCGCGCGGGCGGTATGATGATGTCGCTATGCCTTTGGCACTGTTGCTGCTAATATTAATTTCGCTCACATTG
This sequence comes from uncultured Sphingomonadales bacterium, assembly GCA_903821605.1. Lineage (GTDB taxonomy): Bacteria > Pseudomonadota > Alphaproteobacteria > Sphingomonadales > Sphingomonadaceae > Alteraquisediminimonas. The sequence continues at coordinate 153,481 of CAIJLZ010000017.1, forward strand.
ATAGCGGATCGATATCATGGACCTGCGCCAACTTCGCTACTTTACCGTATTGGCTGAAACGCTCAACTTTCATCGCGCGTCGGAGCGTCTGCATATGTCGCAACCGCCGCTCACGGTCGCGATCCGCAAGTTGGAGGATGAGCTGGGCGTCGCCTTGTTCGAACGCGATCCGCGTGGCGTTCGGCTGACGGCGGCGGGCCTTGCCGCCTTGCCACCCGCGCGGGCCGCGCTGGCCCAGGCTGAACAGGTGCGGGAAGCCGCGCGCCAAGGGGCCAGCGGGGTGCGTGGCAAATTGGCGGTTGGCTTTATCGGATCGGCGGTTGGTGCCTTGCTGCCCCGGATCATTTCCTCTTTCCGCCAGACCTATCCCGAGGTCGAATTGGTGCTGGAGGAAATGAACAGCGCCGAGATTGTGCACGCGATTACGGAGCGCAAGATCGATGTTGGGCTGGTACGCCTGCCATTGCTCGACCCGGCGCCGGTGGTGATTGATGTGATCGAACGCGATGAATTGGTCGCGGCCTTGCCTGCCCATCGCATGCCGTCGCGCCGGCGCGCCCTGCGGTTGGCCGATCTCGCCGATTATCCATTCGTGATCTATAGCCCGCTCAGCGTGTTGCGCGCGACCATCTTGCTGGCGTGCCAACAAGCGGGTTTTGCGCCACGGATTGCACAGGAGGCGATGCAGGTGCAGACCTTGCTGGGGCTGGTGCAGGCGGGTCTTGGGGTGGCGCTGGTCCCGGCGCGCACCGCCCGTTTCGCCCCTGAGGGGGTGAAGCTATTCCCCCTCGTTGATCCCATGGCGATTGAAATGGGGATTGTTCGTGCAGTTGACGCGGGACCGCTTGCCCGGAACTTCGTCACGGCGGCACTGGCGTCAACTGATATTCAATCGGTATCGGAAACCGCGAAATAAATATTTGATCGCACCGGATTGTCGGCGCATCGCCAATCAAGGCGAGGAATCCAGCCCGCCATTTTGTTACGAGGATGCCGCAAGTGTTCGATACGCTCACGCTCGCTTCGCTATCGCCCGAGGATGAGGCGCTTCGCCCGCAGATTCGCGCGTTTCTCTCGCGCCATCTTGACGGTCTGCCGCTCGATCGCCGGGCGCGTTCATGGCAGGGTTTTGATGCCGATTTCAGCCGCAAGCTCGGCGCGGCGGGCTTTCTCGGCCAGACGCTGCCGAAGGAATATGGCGGCGGGGAATTGGGGCCATTTGCCCGTTTCGTGATTGTCGAGGAATTGCTGAGCGCGGGCGCACCGGTTGCGGCGCATTGGATTGCGGACCGCCAGAGCGCGCCGCTTATCCTCAATTACGGCACCGAAGAGCAGCGTCGCAAATATATCCCGGCGATCTGCCGGGGTGAGGCGTTATTCTGCATCGGGATGAGCGAACCGGGTTCGGGTTCCGACCTTGCGAGCATCCGCACCCGTGCCGACCGGACAGACAAGGGGTGGGTGGTGAATGGCCAGAAGAACTGGACCACCCATGCCATGCACTCGGACTATATGATTGCGCTGCTACGCACCTCCGGCACGATTGCCGACCGGCAGGCGGGCCTGTCGCAGTTGATCATCGATCTGAAGGCGCCGGGCGTGACAGTGCGCCCGATTGTCGACCTGAACGGCGATGCCCATTTTGCCGAAGTGTTTTTCGAAAATGTCGAACTCGGCCCCGATGCCCTGATTGGCACCGAAGGCGAGGGCTGGAAGCAGGTCACGGCAGAACTGGCGTTTGAACGTTCGGGGCCAGAGCGGATCTATTCCAGTGTCGTGCTGCTTGATGCGTGGATCGCACATCTTCAGTCGGTCGGCCGTACCGATGCCCATGGGCTGGTTGGCCGCCTGATGACCGAACTGGCCGCGCTGCGGGCGATGTCGATTGCCTGCACCGCCCGGCTGGTGCTGGGCGAAAGTCCGGTGGTTGAAGCGAGCATCGTCAAGGATCGCGGCACGACCTTTGAACAGGAACTGCCGATGGCGATTGGCGATGATCTGGCCGCCCATCCGGATGAAGTGGTGAGCGACGATCTGCATCGTGCCTTGCTCTATGTCACCCATATTGCGCCCAGCTTCTCGCTGCGTGGCGGTACGCGCGAAATTCTGCGCGGCATCATCGCCCGCGGCATGGGCCTGCGTTGAAAGCGGAGAGAAACATGGACATCAACGAACTTCTCGAACCTTTCGCCCGTATGCTCGACACGGCGGCGGCCCCTGCTTTGGTGCGGGCGGTGGAAGGCGGCGCATCTGCCGCGCCGATGTGGCAGGAACTGCTGGAATCGGGTTTCCTCGATGCGCTGGTCGCCGAAGACAAGGGCGGCGCCGGTCTTTCGCTGGGCGATATCGAACCGCTGATCGAAGCATTGGGTGCCCGTGCGGTGCCCTTGCCGGTGGCGGAGACGATGGTCGCGCGCGCGTTGCTGGCCGATGCCGGGCTGGCTGCACCTGATGGGCCGATTGCCTTGGCGACATCGGCCACATCCGGCCAGATGGTGGTTTGTGCCCTAGTGGCAGCGCATGTGCTGGTTGATACCGGGGCGGAGCTCATTCTTGCCGATATCGCTGATTTGATCGTGACGCCGACGGGGGTGCATCATGCACTGGCCGCGCGGGTTGCGTGGACGGGTCGCCCGCAGGGTCAATCACTACCACGCCCGGCCCATGGCTTGCGCCGGATCGCCGCGTTGTTGCGGGCGGCGCTGATTGCCGGTGCTGCCGGACGCTTGATCGAGATGACGACCGCCTATGCGAATGAGCGCGTTCAGTTTGGCAAGCCGATTGGCCGCCAGCAGGCATTGCAGCAGAATCTTGCGGTGATTGCCGAAGATGCGATTTCGGCCCGATTGGCGGCCCAGCTTGGTTGCGCTGGCGGTCCGACTGGATCGCTGGTCGCGGCGGCGACCGCCAAGGCGATGACGTCCGCCGTGGTTGCCCGGATCGCGGCGACGGCCCATGCGGTGCACGGCGCGATTGGCGTCAGCGAGGAATATGATCTCCAGCTGCTGACCCGCCGGTTGCACGAATGGCGGCTTGCCGATGGGTCGGAAGGCTATTGGCACAAGGTGATCGGCGAGGCCCGGCTAGCCGATCCTGCTGGTTCGATCGATTGGGTGCGAAACGCCGTTTTCGCCTAGGCCGGGATACCCGACCACCATTGAATGCGGTCATCATCGGTCGTGACAGTGGCGAGGCCGCGTACCTTGAGACAGGCGAGATGGGCAAGCGTCTCGCCTGCGGCCATCATCCCGATCTCGGCGGTGATGGCGCGCTTGAACAATAATGGGAAGACATCGACCGCCCGCATCGGGCGTTCGAGCAAGGCCGCGTGCATGATCCGCAGGCTCTCTTCATGCCCCGCAATCAGGGCATCAATCCGTTCATGCAGCCCATGAAATGGTCGGCCATGCGAGGGCAGGACCAGCACATCGTTCGGCACGATCTGCTTGATCCGGGCAAGGGTGAACAGCCAGTCGCTTAACGGATCGGCGTCTGGCTCATAGGAATAAACCGAGACATTGCTTGAGATGCGCGGCAGCACCTGATCGCCCGAGATGAAGAGCTTGAGATCCGGGCAATAGAGGCAGACATGTTCAGGCGAATGACCACTGCCGATCACGACTTGCCATTCGTGGCCGTTGATTTCAATCCGCTGGCCATGGCCAAGGGCGTGGAATGAGTCCGGCAAAGGGTAGATCATGTGCCCGAACTGGCCAAAGCGTGACCGGTAATGGTCCACCGCATCGTCATCCAGGCCCGCCGCCCGGTAGAAATCAAGCGCCTGCTGTGGCGCAGGGCGGCCAATATCCCACGCCAGCGTCCGCAACGTGAAATATTCCAGCCGGCTCATCAGCAATTGGGTGTTGAATTCTTCGGCCAGCCAGCCGCTCAACCCGGCATGATCGGGGTGCATATGGGTGCAGATCACCCGCTTTGGTGGCGCGGCAGAGAAGAGATCGTCTGAAATCTGCCGCCATGCGGCGAGCGCGGCCGAACTGCGCAGTCCAGTATCGACCACGGTCCAATGGTCGCCGTCGCGGAGTAGCCAGATGTTGATCGCGGCAAGATCCGGGCCGACCGGCATGGTGGCCCAATAGACCCCGCCCATGATTTCCGCGCGTTCGCCCGAGCCCGTCGCAGGGGCTTCGAGATCGAGATAGAGCGGTTGGTGGGGGCGGGATGTCGAGGTCACTTGGCTGCCTTCCTAGAATTTCGGCTTGTGATGATGTTCTATTCACCGTGCCGTGATTTGACCATTGTGTATAGCGGATTATGAGAAACAGATGGGGTTGACCATCGCAGATGATCATGCACGACTTTCATTTCGTGCCACGACAAGGTGAAAGGACTCAACTCGAATCGGTGCGGCACAAGATGCCATCAATGGGGAACTGGAATGAGCATGGACGAACAGCAACTGGACCTCAGCGCGCTTTGGGATGCGCATTGCTATCATGAATTTGAGACAAGAGACGCGAGCGCGACCATGGCGACGATGGTGGACGAACCCTATGTCAACCATATCCCGACCATGACGGGCGGGGTGGGGCACGATCATCTGAAACGCTTTTACACCCATCATTTCGTCAACTCCAATCCCGAAGACATGAAGATGGTCCCGATCTCGCGGACGGTCGGCAAGGACCGGGTGGTGGATGAAATGCTGTTTTGTTTCACCCACACGCGGGAGATTGACTGGATGCTTCCCGGCGTGCCACCGACGGGCAAATATGTCGAGGTGCCGTTGATTGCGATCGTCTCATTTCGCGGCGATAAGCTGTATAATGAGCATATTTATTGGGATCAGGCATCGGTGCTGGTCCAGATCGGGCTGCTCGATCCCACCGGCTTGCCGGTGGCGGGGGTCGAGTGTGCCCGCAAGTTGCTCGACAAGACATTGCCCTCCAACACGTTGATGAAGGCCTGGGCAACGAGCGAGGGCAAGCCGGTCTAATCACCCGGTGGTCGGATCAGCGGCGTGTGGGGTATCTGCACATGATCAGGCCGTTTTTTACGGGCAGGGCCATTCCCCATCGGAGAATGGCCCCCTTTTCCCCGCCAGTCTTACTTGGCCGTATCTTCCGGCGTGTCGAGTGCGACGAGTGCCTTGCCGATGGTCTTGCCTGACATCAGTTCGCTATAAGCCGCCGGGGTATTGGCGATGCCATAAGTGATATGTTCCATCACCTTGATCTTGCCTTCGGCGATCCATTTTTCGAGCTGATCGAGCGCGGCCGGGACCTTGTCTTGATAATAATGGAGGAGGAAGCCCTGCATGGTGAGCTGGCGCGCCACCACTTCCCACAAATTGGTGATCGGGTTGGGATTGTCGGTGCGGTTATAGTCGGCAATCATGCCGCAGCAAACGATCCGGCCCTGCACCTTCATGGTCAGCAGCATCTCGTTCAGGGTCGGGCCGCCAACATTGTCATAATAAATGTCGACACCTTCCGGCGCGAGGGCATTGACGGCGGCGGCGATGCCCGGCGTCTTATTATAGTTGATCGCGTGGTCGAAACCGAGTTCCTCGGTGATCAGCTTGGCCTTGTCGTCGCTCCCCACAATGCCGATGACCTTACAACCGCGCAGCTTGGCAATCTGGCCCGCCATGCCGCCGGTGGCACCAGCGGCGGCGCTGATCACGACGGTCTGGCCCGGCTGGATGTGGCCAATTTCATGCAGACCGACATAAGCGGTCGTACCCGAACCGCCGAGCGGCCCGATATAATAGGAAATCGGCGTGTCACCCTTGGGTTGCAGCTTCTGGAGCAGGATGGTGTCGCTATCGAGGATGGAATAATCCTCCCAATGGTTGAGCGCGAACACAATGTCGCCCGGCTGATGATCGGGGTTGTTCGACTTCAGCACACGGCCGACGCTCGGCCCGCGCACCACACCACCCAGCGGGATCGGCGGGAAGTAATTGGCTTTGCCGTCAAGCCAGCCACGGATCGCCGGTTCAAGCGAGAAATACAGGTTGCGGACGAGAAACTGGCCGGGGCCGGGTTCCGGGATCGGGGTTTCGATCATGGCGAAATCCTCGATCTTGGGATTGCCGATCACATGTTTGATCAGGGTGACTTGACGGTTCTGCGGCATGCGTACTCCTTGAGATATCTGGTGCTTAAAGGTTATTGGGCGAACAGCGGGTGGGTGGTGTCCATATTGTCGGCGTAAAAAGGTGCGCCGCCATTATCGGTGGATGGCAGGCTCTGGATGCCGTGCATCAGGAAGCGCAGCGCCGAGATGCGCCATTCACCATGGCGGCGGGCGAAGTCGAATTGGTAGCGGCCGAAGATCATATTGTCATGGTCGATGCCCTGATCATTCGGACCCCGCACCACGGTGCAATTGCCCGTTTCTGCATGGCCAGTTTCGCTGCCGACATGCATGCGCGGGATCGCCAGCATATGGAGCCGGCGAGAATAGCCGGCCTCAAGCGCGGTGACCCAAGGGATGAAGCCAGCGGTGTCGCCGCTCCACATGCCGAAATCGAAGCTGGCATCGTCCCAGAATAGCTTGGCAAGGCCGGACCAGTTTTTCCAGTCAACTGCATAGGCATAGGCTTCAATCAGCGTGCGGCAGGCGGCTTCGTTGATCAATTGCCGGACGGCTGCCAATTCGTCGCCCGAAAGATGCAGGGTATTTTCAGCCATGCCCAACTCCTGTGGAATGATCTTGTCGTGGGGGACATCATCTCATTTGTCGCAGCGCATTGACCACTATGAGATGAACCAGCGTTGGCCGATTTTTATCGGCTCATCACCATGTTGGTTGACCATCCTCACCGTGCAGGCGTTGCCCGGCCGCGATGGCGCATCAAGCATCGCGACCGTTGCGGCGGCACCGTCCCTAGTCGTGCCCTTAGGCGTCAGCGACCTTGACCAGCAGCTTGCCATCATGCTGGCCGCTAAACAGCAGGTTGAACGTGTCCGGAATGTGTTCCAGCCCCTCGCGGACATCGACCTTGTAGGCGAGCTTGCCCTCTTTCAACCAGCCGCTGATCGCGGTGTACATTTCTTCTGCCAACGGGGTGCCAAGGCAATCGGCGACAAGGAAACCTTCGATCCGTGCGGTCTTGACCAGCAGGTTCCACATATTGCCCGGTCCGGGCTGTTTTTCGGTCGCATTATAGCCGGAGATCATACCGCACACGACGGTCCGGGCGTTTTTGGCCATGTTATCGAGCGCGGCTTCCAAGATCTTGCCGCCGACATTTTCGAAGAACACGTCAAAGCCATTCGGCAGTTCGCGCGCCATGGCGGCGGAGAGATCACTTTCCGCGCGATAATCGATGCAGGCGTCATAGCCGAACAGTTCGATGGCCTGTTTGCATTTGGTAGGACCACCGGCAATGCCGACGATCTTCGATGCGCCCCGCAACCGCGCCATTTGCGCGACCAGCGAACCAACACCCCCCGTCGCGCCGCTGATCAGCACGGCATCGCCCGCCTTCATCCCGGCGCGGTCAAACAGGCCATAATAAGCGGTGAGGCCTACCGGCCCCAGCGGGTGTAAAAAGGAGACCAGTTCATGCTGATCCGGCTCGACCACCGGGCTGAAGAAATAGCCGGGACCGACGGCGTAATCCGACCATGATCCCAGGCCGGAGACCATGGTGCCCACCGGCAAATTCGGGTCATTGGATTTGACCACCGGGCCAAGCACCACGGCGGTGACCGGCGCGCCCAGCGGGATCGGCGTGAAATAATTGCCGCCTGCATCCATCCAGCCCCGGATCGCGGGGTCCATTGCCGTGTAGAGCACGCGCACCATGATTTCGCCTTCGCCCGGTTCCCGGACGGGGCCTTCGCGATATTCATAGTCACTGCGCTGCGGGATGCCGACGGGACGCTTGACCAATAGCCATTCACGGGTCGTCAGGATGGACATGTCTTCTCTCCGGGATGTTATCGTTGATGGCGAAAATTAGACCGGCGCTGCCCGCCATCTGTCAACCATCACCAGTGACAGGCGACAATCTTGTCTGGTGCGTTGAGCTGGCTGCTGCCGATTGTCCCCCAGAAAGCTGGCGAGCATTCTGGGTCACTCGCGCCGCCGGTCAACGAACCACGCGTGTTGATATTGGCTGAAGACCTGTCTTACAGGCTGTTATGTCAGAAAAGCGGCCCGACCCACGCGCAAAAAAAACGCCGTCCCAGCGCACCATTAAGGCCGGAAAAGCGTGTTTTCTCATGATGTTCGGTTTGAAGTGATAGCGTGGACCGCGAGGCTCCCCCACCTACGCGCTGTCGCGGTCCACACTGATCTTTGCGGGTGCGGCATCCTCTCCCAAGGACTTATTTTTATCCGCGAGACCGACATAGAGGCGTCCCCCCAGATCGGAAACCGATTCTTACAGATCCATGTCATTTTGGGTGCGGGTGTGGCAAATTTGCACTGGCAGCAGTCAACAGGCCGCCGTTTGGCTCGGCGGAGGGGAGCACAGGCTGTTGGGACTTTCCCTTAGTGCGGCGCGGCATGGGCGACTTTAGTCTGATCGACATGCATCCCCCCGGGCGACTAGATTGACCAAGATCATTGGAAGTTGATCGGCGTTGGGGCAGGCCACCCGCGCCTAGTGGATATTGGAGTAACAACATGACTGCGGATTCCCATCAAATGCTCGCAACGCGTAGCGGTTATCGTTTCGAGGTGCGACCGGCCCATCCCGGCGATGAGGCCCTGTTGGGCGAGTTTTTCGGCCATGTAACGCAGTCGGATCTTCGCTTTCGGTTCCTGAGCTCGGTTCAGAAGGTCTCGGCCGCGCAGCTCGATGAAATGACCCATGTCGATCACCGCCAGAAGGAAGATTTCATCGCCTTTGATGTCGACACCGGTCGGGTGGTCGCCAATGCGATGCTCGCCGCGGACAAGGATCTGAACGTCGCGGAAGTCGCGATCTCGCTGCATGAGGACTTCAAGGGACGCGGCATCGGCTGGACCCTGTTGGAATATGTCGCGACATGCGCCAAGGCGCGCGGAATCAAGAAATTGCAGTCGATCGAAAGCCGCGAGAATTTCACGGCGATCGAATTGGAACGCGAGATGGGCTTTGTGGCGCGGCCATTGGATGATGACCCGACACTGGTTGTGCTGGAGGCCACGCTGCAACCATAAGCGCCATGGGTGGCGGATCGCCGCCCATGGATGCTGAACCAAGTGCAGCATGACGAAGGGGAGAGAGGGGCGCGGCGTGATGCAGTTTGTGGCTATGCCAGCCTGCGCCTCATTCTCCGCCGCTCCCCCCGATCATCGTCACCCTGCACTTGTTTCAGGGTCCAGCCCCGAACGCGACGAATGGCTGCATAGGGCCGGCTGCCGCAACGCCCATTGCTCAACGCTTTCAAGCGCGATGGGCAATTCGGCCAGCACCGGGCCCATGTCGACATAAAAGGGGCGGACGGGTGAGCTGTTATACCAGTCATAAATCCGGCTAAGCGAGGCGACCAGCGTGTCGCGGTCGAGGGCTTCGCCGCCGCCGAACACGGCCGCCATCCGGTCGGCGAATTGGTCGACCGGTAGCGTTTCGAATCGGAGCGGACGACCAATCGCCGCGCCGATCCGCCGCGCGAGATCAGGGCCGCAAAGGGCATCGCGGCCACCGACATTGAACCGGCGTCCTGCCAGATCTGGGCGGAAGCAGGCCGCGATCATCAGGCGGGCCACATCATCCTCACTGATCCAGCAGACTTCCAACCCGGCATGATGCGGATAACGGATGACGCCGTCGCGCTGAATATCGGGCAAGGCCCATGCGCGTAACAGATTGTCGAGGTAAATGACGGGCTGGATTGCGATGCAGGGGACCGGCCCAGCAAACAGCTTTTCCCGAATGGCAAAGCGGGCATCTTGGGCGGCGAAGCCGCGCGCTTTGCTACCCACATTCATGCTGGTGTTGAACACGATCAATCCCACGCCGCTGTCATGCGCCGCGGCGGCAACGGCATCTGCGGCGGCCGCCACGACGTCCGCCGGTTGGAAAGAGGTGGAGGGCAGGGTCAGGAACACGACATCCGATCCGGCGCAGGCGCGCCGCAATGAGGCTGGGTCGCGATAATCTGCCGCCATGGCTGTCCAGCCCGGGCGTGCCTGTGCGGGATCGCGCATCGCCGCGATGGCGTGGTGACCGGCGGCGAGCAATTGGCGCATCTGGGCCTCGCCCTGATCGCCATTGGCGCCAAACACGGTGACAGTCAGGGCCATGGATCGTTGCTCCGTTGCGATCAGGGGAAAAGCTTAGGTCGTGGTCGCGCGGTCGCGGAACGGGAACGGGTGGTCGGGGGCGATGACTTGCAGCAGTTCGACTACATTGCCATCACAATCCCGGCCATAGGTGGCAAGCATGGTGCCCGATCCGCCCGGCGGGCTATGAAATTCCATGCCGAGTGCCGATAAACGATCATATTCTGCGGTGATATCATCGACATATAGGCAAAGATGGATCAGCCCGGGATCGCACATCCGGCGTTCAACGCGCTCGCCGCGCGGTTCGTCATATTGGAAGACTTCCAGATAAAAGCGCCCCAGCCGCAACATCGCATAACGCGCGACCGAACCGGGGAGCTGCACCATCCGGCCGACGCGTTCATTGTCCGATCCCCAAGCGCCATCCGCGACCCGTTCGAACCCGTACCAGCGCTGATAATGGTCGATAAACCGATCAAGATCATGGGTGGAAATAGCGAGATGATGAACCCCGGCGATCATGGCTTGTGCTCCTATCGCGGGTGTTGCGCGCGCCGGTCCCGCCCCGGTCGTTGCACCGAACTAGACCAAAGGCGCGGCTGTTTGACAAGCATCTATTCGCACTAGGTCAATCAAGCGGCTAAACATTTTGCTACGCGCAATAAAAAGGGGGTGCGCTGCTATTCACCGCCCGTGCAGCGGGGGGATCAAGCCCCCCGCTGTCCGCGTGCGATATATTTGTCGAGCGTCTGGTGAAAGTGGCGGATGCGCCCTTCCATATAGAGGCCAAGATGCACCTTGCCGGTGCCGGATGCCTTCAGCCCCTGATGGACGGATGGCATATTACCCATATCCTGATCGATGACCGGACCAAGGGCGGGGAGTTCCTTGGCGCAGGCCCATTCTTCGTCCTCGGTCAGCCAGTGGACCGGGACCGGCTTGGGCCGTTCCTCGCCGTCCGGCACGCGCTTGAGGATCATCACTTCCATGATGCAGCTATCAACATCATCGCCATTGGGACGCCAGCGATAAACAATATTCGGCGCGAACCCGCCCCAAGGCGCGAAGTTCGGGAAGACATTATAGACGATGGCATCGAGCAGTTCTGCGTCGCTGACATCTTCCATGTCGCGCTTGGTCGCCTTGGCAAAGGAACGCCGCGCGATATCGCCCAACACTTCGCGCGCCGGGCTGTCGCCGATGTCGCGATCGCCCAAGGGTTTGCGGCCCCACAGGTCAAGCATCCCGGCAATCACGGTTTCGCGCGAAGGGCGTTCGGCCAGATGCGGGCTAGGCTCGGCAAAGGCGGCGAGGTTGCGGTTCACATGGTCGCCGTAAATATCATATTCGGCGGTGGTGTCGGCGAAGATCGGCAAAATTTGCGGATGGGTCGCGACGACATGGTAGCTCTCCATGAATGCTTCCTGCGCGATCTTCCAGTTACAGCGGATGACCCGCGCCACATGCGCGGCCTTATAGCAATCCTCCAGCTTCCACCGTTCGAAATGGGCCGGGAGCGCGCCAAGATATGCAGCGAGCGGCATGGCGTCGGGATCAAGGTTGACGAAGACGAAGCCGCCCCATAGCCCGACCTTGACCTCTGGCAGCGCCAATTCTGCATCGGTCAAATGGGCAAAATCCCAGCGGCAGGGCAGGGATTGCAGCTCCCCGTCCAGCCCCCAGGACCAACCATGAAAGCCACAGCGCAACTGTTCCACATGCCCGCTTTGGTCGAGCAGTCGTCGACCGCGATGGAGGCAGCTATTATGGAACGCCCGGATCGCCCCGGATGAGGTGCGGATGACCAAGATCGACTGGTCGACAATCTCATACACATGCACATCGCCCGGCGCGGCAATGTCTTCCTCGCGGCACGCCATTTGCCAGACCTTGGTCCACATATGACGCTTTTCAAGCTCGAAAAAGTCACGCCCGACATAACGTTCAGCGGCAATCGGATCGCTGCCCAGATCAGTCCGGCGTTCCTCACGCATGACTGGCGGCGCGTCACGACTATCGGTGTCCAGCAGTTGCTGGTAGCTCTCGCTGGCCATGGCCGCTCTCCTCAGTGTTGCAGCTTATAGTTGGCGAGCATCGGCTTGATCCGCAGCGCTTCGGGAATGCGCTCGACGCCGATCAGCCGGTCAAGCTCTTCATGCCAATGATAGATGCGACGTTCCTGATAGGACAGGAACATGCCCTCAAAGCCCTTGGCCTCCACCGATTTCTGGATCGCGGGGGCAAATTGGGTGTCCTCTTCGAGCACGCGCGCCAGGTTGGACATGCGGGTCGGCCACATTTCATGACCTTCCGATTGGTCCGGGCCGAACCAATGGACATCGACGACCATTGTCTTGTCGGTCTTCGGCCAGAAGGTGAGGATCGGGATGCCGGTTGCGCAAGGCGGCGTGACGAGGTTGGGATAGATATTATAGGACGGGTTCTGGTGCGCGAAAATATCCTCGGCCGTGGGGATTTCCGGCATGCCGACCGCGCCGGGATCGCGCCATTCGGGGTTGCGATGCGGCGTGGTCATCATCGAATGGCCGTTCTGCCACAATTCGATATATGACCCGCGAGAATCGAGGAAGCGGTCGACCGTCTGCGGGTGGATCGATTTCAGGTGATAGGTTTCGAGAAACGCATCGATCAGTATCTTGACGTTACAGGCAATCTCGAAGCTCGCGCTGCCGATATGGCGCATATTGTCGATGTCGAGATTTTCCCAGTCGTGCGGAATGCCGCCGAGCGATTCCAGCAGCGGCATCGCATCCTTGTCTTCATTGATGAAGACCCAATTGCCAAATTGTTCGCAACGCACTTCTTTCAGGCCGAGACAATCCTTGTCGAGACCCGGAAAGTCGCGCTGTTCGCGCACCATGGTCAGGCGGCCAGCAAGATCATAGGTCCAACCATGATAGCGGCAGAAAAAGCCTTGCGCCTTGCCACGGTCATTTTCCACCAAGGGCGCGCCGCGATGGCGGCAGGTGTTGTAAAAGGCGCGAATCTTGTTGTCGCGGCCACGGCTGATGATGATCGGCGACCCGGTCTTGGTCCACAGGACATAATCGCCGGGGTTGGGCAATTCGTCGCTATGCAGCGCATAGAGCCATGATTTCTGCCAGAGAAACTCATGTTCCAGCTTGAGAAAAGCCGGGTCGGTATAGCGACCACCAGGAATCATCGGCAATTGCGGAAAGCCTTCGGGCGGGCCGTCGCGGTCCTGCTCGGCCTTCATGCCGGCGAAAAGCGTCTGTTCGAATTGCTGGTCCATTTTCATGCTCCTCCTGTTCGTGCTCTTAGACCCGAAGCGAGGGGGTGTCGGCATTGACCGAGATCAAAAATCGCCACGCGTCCGCATTAAAAATGAGGATCACATAATTTTTATATCGCGAAAATGCGGCCATTATTTTTTACATTTTTTCTAGATAAATAGGGATTTTTAGCTGATGTCTGTATGATATTGGGTGACAGGTACAATCTTTGATAGAGATATCCTTCCTTATTATCGGGGCAAGCGGGCGCTTGCAGTCCGGGACGAAATTGCCCATGAATAAGCGCTGTCACCAGATGGGGTCGCGGGCGGACCCGTAGGCGCTGCACCAAGAGGAAGAAGAGAGCCATGGCGAATCTCGAAGCACGGATTGCAAAGCTGGAAGCGGAATCCGAGATCAGGCAGTTGATTGCCCGTTATTGTTTCTACATTGATGAACGCGACATCGCGAAGGTGCGGACCCTGTTCACCCCGGATGCCACGCTGCGCTCTGCCGATGGGGTGATGAACGCGACCGGCGTTGATGCGATTATCGAGCAATATCACGGGCGGTTCGAGGTGCTGGGCGCGGGTTGGCACTTCATGCATGATATCCAGCTCGATTTTGTCGGCGACGGCACGGTGGAAGCGACCGGCAAGGTGTCGGGTCATGCTGAATTATGGCGGCTGGGCCAGATGATGGTGACGGGCATTCGCTATCAAGATGTCTACCGTAACACGCCGGACGGCTGGCGAATCCATGATCGCACGATCAGCTTCCTCTATTATGTGCCGCTCAAGGACTATCCGGATATTCTGAAGACAGTTGATCGCAACCATGCCTATGGCGTGCCGACCCCGGCAGACTTCCCTGAACGGCTACCGAGCTGGGTGGAATATGAGAAGTCACGCCAGAGCTGACGGCGGCTGGCCGTTCGGGTTGAAGATGCGTCATGCCGTGCGCCACACCGGCCCCGGCGCCCGCGTCAATTGCAAGCGGGGGACCCATTGGTGAACAATATCCATGAGACGGACGACCATGTGGCTTGGCGGCGGCGCAAGGATTTCCGGCCGCAGGAAATCCTTGCCGCGGCGCGCCAGTTGATCGAGGAAGAGGGGGCGGCGGCCACATCCATGGCCCGGATTGCGAAGCGCGCCGGGGTGTCCGAGGCGACGGTTTATAAATATTATGAGAGTAAGCAGGAGTTGGTGAATCAGGTGCTGGTCGACTGGGCGACGCCGTTTTTGGAGCGGTTGGCCCATGAACTGCCCCATTTCAGCGGCATCCGTGCCCAGTTGACCTTGATTGCGATCCGCTATCTGCGCTCGATGGAAGAAACGCCAAAGGTGCACCGCGTATTTTATCAGGAATTGCGCTGGTCCAATTATCGCGGTTCACCGCTGCACAAACTCAGCCATCAATTTACCCAGGCCGTGGTCATTGCGGTCGAAACCGCTGCCAAGGGGGGCGAATTGCAAGATGACATTGACCCGGCGATGGTGCGCGACATGCTGTTTGGCGGGCTGGAACATATTGCGATGCGCACCAGCCTGATCGGCCGCGCGATTGATGTTGAGCAGGAAGCCGCGCGCTATGTGGATCTGATGCTGAACGGCATGATGCGGCACGAGACCGGATCGACCACGATGAACGATGAACTGGATCGGCTAGCGCGACTAGTCGACCGGATGGAAGACAGGCTCGGCTGAACCGGGTGCGTCGCAAGGGCGAGGAGAATGGTCATGGGTGTTTTCGACAGCGACGGCCTGCGGGTCGAACAACGCGGCGGGCTGCTGTTATTGACCATCACGCGGGAGGCGCGGCGCAATGCGCTGGACGCCGCGACATCTCGTGCGGTTGATGCGATGATCGAGCGGGCAGAACAGGACCCCGATATTGCCGTCACGATCATCACCGGCACGGGCGACCGGGCCTTTTGTTCGGGCATGGACATGAAGGAAGCTGCATCGATGGGGGCAGGCAATGGCCTGATCCCCGGACGCGGCTTTGCCGGGATCACCGAACGCCAGCGCACCAAGCCGCTGATCGCGGCGATCAATGGCACAGCGGTGGCTGGCGGGTTTGAAATCGCGCTGGCCTGCGACATTATCTTGGCGGCGGATCATGTGATGTTCGGCCTGAGCGAAGTGAAGCGCGGCATGTTCGCCTTTGCTGGTGGCATTCAACGCCTGTCGCGGCAAATCCCCCGTTCAGCGGCGATGTCGATCATCTTGACCGGCGAAACCGTATCGGCGGCACGGCTTTACGAGCTGGGCGTGGTAAGCGAGATATTGCCGGGCGCCGAGTTGATGGCGCGCGCGATCGAACTGGGCGAGATGATCGCGAGCTATAGCCAGGCGGCGGTGCGCAATGCCAAGCTGCTCCATGATCTGAGCAGTGCCATGCCCGTGGAACATAGCCTGTCGTTCGGCATGGCATTCGGTAAGGCAACACTCCACTCAGCGGACAGCCGAGAAGGTATCGCGGCCTATACGGAGAAACGTGACACCCGTTATGGTGAGCGTGATCAGGGCTAAGCTTTTTGCGGGATCAAATCAGCGCGAGTTGCACCCGGCGGCCCACAGTGGCGGCGGCCCGCTGCAAGGTCTCAATGGTCACATTGCCATCGGCAGGGTCCAGCACGCGATCAACCTGTGTTCTGCTGGTGCGCATCAACAACGCAAGGCGGGACTTGCTGAGCTTGCGCTCGCGCATCGCCTCGGCAAGCTGCCATGCAATCACTTCCTTGATGGCTTTTGCCTAAAATGCCGCGAGAACATGCTCGGTCCCGAGAAAGCTGTCCAGCGTTGGGCCGCGATGTTTGTTTTCAGCCATTTTCAACCTCTTTCCGGCGCTTGCGGGCCAATGCCAAATCAGCAGCGGGTGTCTTTTGCGACTTTTTGATGAAGCCATGCAGCGCGTAAAGTTCACCGTCGTGAAAACAACACAAGACGCGGGCGATGATGCCATCTGGCAGCGAGGTCCGGGCTTTCCATAAACCTTTTCCCATGGGCCGAACCAACGGCATTGGACCCGTAGCAAGTCTTGTCCGATCTCCCGACGATAGGATTCAGGCAGATCGAGCAACCAATCCCGAACCGGCACATTGCCTGCTTCGGTCTGGTAAAACACCAGTTCGATACGCTGCGCATGACCCACACTCATCGAGGGTGCACTATATATGGTACATTTTCAAGCGAGCGATATTACGGCGAGGGGACGGGGCTAGACCCCGACCCGAGCGCCCAACCTAGCCCTATTTGCCTTCCAGTTCCTCGACCAGTTCGGTGCGAAGCTTGAACTTCTGGATTTTCGAGGTGGACATCGGCCAACTGGTAACGAAGCGCACATGGCGCGGGATCTTGAAGCTGGCGAGCTGGCCCTTGCAATGGCCGATCAGCTCTTCCTCGGTGGCGCTGGCGTCGGTGGCGAGTTCGATAAAGGCCGCCGGGACTTCAACATAGCGCGGGTCCGGGATGCCAACGACCTGGGCAAGGCGCACGGCGGGATGGGTCTGGAGCATGGCTTCGATCTCGGCCGCCGCAACATTTTCGCCGCCGACCTTGAGCATGTCCTTGGTGCGGCCGTGGAACATCATCTGGCCGTCTTCGTTGAACGAACCGATATCGCCGGTGTAAAACCAGCCGTCGCGGATCACTTCGGCGGTTTTATCAGGCGCGTTATAATAGCCCTTGAGCATGTTCGGGCCGCGCAACGCGATCTCGCCATGTTCATTGACGCCGCAATCCTTGCCGGTTTCGATATCGACGATGCGGACGTCCCATTCATCAAGCGGCACCCCAAGGCGCCCGGTGCGCTGTTCAAAGCTATCGGTCAGGCGGCTGGTGGTGACGGTGCCCGCCGCTTCGGTCAGGCCATAGGTGCCCACCTGAATCGTGTGAGGCATGGCCGAGGTGACCGCATCCTTGATCCACGCGGGTTGGACCGCGAAATTCGAGTTCATCAGGCGGAGCGCCGACAGGTCCGTTTCCTTGAACGCCGAATGGCTGATCAGGTCCTGCATGATGGTGACGAAGCTTGGATAGGCAATCGTCGCCCGTTCGCGACCAATCATTTCCAGCGCGATCCCCGCTTCGAAATAGGGGACGGTCATATACGCGCCGCCGACATCCAGCACCATGATCATCGGCAGAATGCCGGCGATGTGGAAGATCGGCAATGGCGACCAGACGCGATCTTCGCTGGTGACTTCATACCGCTTGCCGAGATTGCGGCTGTTGCCGATCTGGGCCCGATGGCTGATCAACGCGCCCTTGGGGTGCGCGGTGGTGCCCGACGTATACAACACGAACGAAAGGTCTTCCGCGTCCACCGCATCGATGCGGGCATCGAGTGTGGCGTCGCTGACCGTAGCGCCAAGCGCCTGTGTCTCTTCACCACCCAGCAATGGCGATGCCGCCGGCGGATCGATGCAGATGATGCTGCGCAACATCGGTGCCTCATCAAGGTTCAGCGCCAGCGGGTCCGACGCCGATGCCAGCGACGGCAGTGCTGCGCGCAGGCGTTCGCCAAAATCAAGGCTATCAGCGACGCGACCGGTGGTTGCCAACAAGACAAGGTCGGCATTTTCGACAAGATAAGCCAGTTCACTGGCCTGATATCGTGCATTGACGGGCACCGCGACCGCGCCCGCCATGGTGATGCCGAAAAAGATTTCGACGAATTCCATCCGGGTGGTGAGCAGAATACCGATATTGTCGCCCGGTCGGACACCCATGGCGATAAAGGCCTTGGCCCAACGGCGGGCCGATGCATTCAGATCGGCATAGCTCAGCCGCCGATCCGGGAAGATCAACGCCGGGCGTTCCGGCCAGTGCGCCGCGCGGTCCCGCAGCAACGCGCCCATCGTGAATATCGGCTCCAATCCGGCCATCCGTCTCTCCTCTGCAGCTTAAGGCTTGCTTCCAGCCGGTTGACCGACCGTTGCCCGACACTGCCATTGAATGCATCTTAATCGGCTCAGCCCTAGCGTCACCTGTAATAAAAAACAATCTATCATGTCTTTTTTTCTTGGGGTCCCGGCACAACTCGGGTTAAACCAAGCACAGGATAATCAATAACGGCAGAGGAGCAAGCGGGATGAGTGGATCTGGAGGGCAGTTGCAGGACAAGGTCGCGATCATCATCGGCGCTGCCGGTCGTGATAATATGGGCCAAGTCATTGCCCGACGCCTTGCTGCTGAAGGCGCGAAACTGGTGGTCGCGGGCCGTCATGGCGACGCGTTGCAGGAATTGGCGACCGAATTGGGCGGCGTGGCGGTTGCCTGTGACATCACCAACGAGGAGCAACTCGCCAGCTTGGCCGCGACGGCGGTCGAACATTTTGGCGGCCTCGACATCGCGATCAATGCCACCGGCTGGGGCCTGCTCAAACCGTTTCTGGAAACGACCAAGGCGGAAATCGAGCGAATCGTCGATCTCCAGTTTACCGGCGCGGTGCTGTTCTATCAGGCGATGTTGCGGGTGATGCGCCCCGGTGGTTCGCTGATCCAGATTTCGTCGGCAACTGCCACGATCATGCTGGAAGACCACGCCGCGTACATGGGTACCAAGGCGGGGACTGATCATGTGATCCGCTGCATCGCCAATGAATTTGGCGCCAAGGGTATTCGCGCCAACTCGATTGCGCCGGGCTTCACCGCCACGCCGATGACGGCCAAGGCAGCGCGCAATCAGGCGATCGTTGATACCTTTGCGCAGTCCTATCCGCTCGGTCGGGTCGGCACGAGCGAGGACATTGCGGCGGCTGCCGTCTGGCTGTGCGCCGACGAGTGTTTCATGACCGGGCAGGTGTTGCAGGTGAATGGTGGCCTGACGCTGCGGCGCAACCCGACCAATGCGGAAATCGGGGCAGCAGTCGCCGCGGCCCGGGCCAAGTGATCTCGGACAACAAACAAACAAACATGCTTGTTTTTGGGTCGGGCGACGCATAAAGCCACCCCTGAGGAGCCGGACATGGAATTGAACCAGAATAATGTCGCCGCCGCTGAGGCGCTGATGGATTATGAGCGCGACCGCAAAGGCCCGCCTGCAGATTTCCCGAAGCTCCCCGATATCCCCGGCGGGCGCTATGTGAACCGCGACTTTCTCGAACTGGAGCGCGAGCGCATGTGGAAGCGCGCGTGGCTCTATGCGGGCCATGTCGATCAGATCCCGCGCCCCGGCAGTTGGTTCGTGACCCGCAACACGGGTTCGCCCATCATCATCGCGCGCGATCTGAAGGGTGAGGTGCGGGCCTATTACAACACCTGCCAGCATCGCGGCGCGCCACTGGTCAAGGAAGATGCCGGTGAATCGCGCGGCTTCATCTGCGGCTATCATGGGTGGAGCTATACGCTGGAAGGCAAGCTTACGGCCGTGCGCGACATCCGCGACTTTACCGATCTCGATTTCGCCTGTCGCTCGCTGGCGTCGGTGCGTTGCGAATTGCTGGGCGGCATGATCTTCATCAACGAGGATCCCGATGCTGAACCGCTGGTGGACCATCTGGGACCGATGGTGAAGGAACTTGAACAATATAAGCTGGAAACGCTGCGGCTCGTCGATTCCCGGCGCTATGAAGTGGATTGCAACGTCAAGGTGCTGCTTGATGCGTTCCTTGAGGTCTATCATCTGAAATCGATCCACCAGCAGACGGTTGACCGTTTCCTGGATCATCGCGGCATGTTCATCACGCTGTGGCCGAAGGGCCATAGCCGGATGATCACCCCGAACCGTCGTCCCGATTGGCGCGATCCCGGCACCATTGGCATGCCGAAGATTCCGGGCGTGACCGATATCCCGGCCAATAACAATGTCAGCTATCACCTCTATCCGAACTTCGTGATGCCGGCATCGGATACCGGCATTCCGATCCTCCAGTTCTGGCCGCTCGGCGACAAAAAATGCGAAGTCGTGTCGAGCTGGATTGCCCCTGATCATGACCCTGAAAATCCGGACCCGATGTGGGCAACCCGGATCGGCAATTGGGAACGGATTCTGTATGAGGATCTTCAATTTGCACCGCAGATTCAAGAATCACTGGAGAGCAAGGGCTTCAAGGGCATGCCGCTCAATTACCAAGAACGCCGCATCTATCATTGGCATGAAGAATTGGACCGCCGCATCGGTCTGAACGAAGTGCCGCCCGAACTCCGGGTTGAGCAGGTGCTAAGCGATCAGATCGCGACGGCGTGAGCGAGACGCTGCGCTCATCACCAACGGGTCACGATGACCCGCTGCTTGAACGCGCCATGCTGTTCGATTTCGAGACGGTGGCGCCCGACCATTTCCGGGCGCAACCGATCCCGAGCACGATGCTCCGCCTTTACGGCGGGCAGGTGGTGGCCCAGGCCGTCGCCGCCATCCAGCGTACCGGTGGGGATGATCGCTGGATCCATAGTTGCCACGCTTATTTTGTGCGGCCCGGACGGCTCGATCATCCGATTGACCTGATCGTTGAACGTGATCGCGACGGGCGCAGCTTTTCGGCGCGCCGGGTGCGGGTGATGCAGGATGGTGAACTGATCCTCAGCATGAACGCGTCGCTTCATGTGCCGGAAGCCGGCTATGACTGGCAGGCCGATATGCCGACTGGCCTGCCCGATCCCGAGAGCCTGACCCCGATGAGCGACTTTATCGCGGCGGCAGGTGACGAACTTCCCCCCTATCATCGCCCCTTTTGGGGCCGCGACCATCTGTTCGATTGGCGTCCGGTTGAACCATTTTTCATGTTCAATACCGATCCGGGGACTTTGCCGCGCCATTTCTGGATCAGGATGAAGCAACCGCTGGGTGATGACTGGGCCGAACATCAGCGCTTCTTTGCCTATGTGTCGGATTTGCATCTCTTGCACACCGGCATGGTGCCGCTGGGCCTTGGTTGGGCCGAGCCGAACTTTCAGGCAGCCAGCCTGGATCATGCGATCTGGTTTCACCGCGAATTCCGGGTCGATGAGTGGTTCCTATATGTGCTTGATAGCGATGCCAGTATCGGCGTCCGCACGCTGAGCCGTGGCACGGTCTATGCCCGCGACGGCAGGCTGGTGGCGAGCGTCACGCAAGAGGGACTGGCCCGCATTCTGGATAAGCCGATGGCTATTCCCGGCCCTGTGGCCAAATGAGCAAGACGCTATGACCGACAATGCCCCCGCCGCCCCCTTTATCCCCAACAAGCCGACCCGCTGTTTCGAGGATCTGACGGTCGGCGAATATCGCGTTTCGGGTGAGCGCTTGGTGACCGAAGAGGAAATTCTCGACTTTGCCCGCCGCTATGATCCGCAATGGTTTCACACCGATCCGGAACTGGCCAAGCAATCGGTCTTTGGTGAGGTGGTCGCCAGCGGCATTCATGTGCTGGCAATTTGGCGTCAACTCGATCATGAGATCAACCACGACATTGATTATGTCTGCGGCGTGGGTTGGGATGACCTCCGCCTGCGCCGGGCAATCCGGGCGGGCGATGTGATCCATGTGACCTCGGAAATTACGGCCCTGCGCCCTTCGACATCGGGCAAGCCGCGCGGCACCGCTGTCACGCGCTATGCGGTCGTGACCGCCGATGGGACCGAGGCCGTGACGTTCAGCAGCACCAATCTTGTCTATACCCGCGCGGCACGGGAACGGGACGCGTAACGATCAGGCATATCGAGCAATCCCCATGAGAACAGGGGGTTGGAACGGGTTTCCAAGGCTTGACTTTAGGCGCTGCAGACCGCCAAGACGGCAGGTGAAAGGATTTCTGGCCGATGGCGCTCGCTTCTCCCCGTAAAAAGTCCGCGCCCCGTCCGCCTCGGCGGGTGAGTGAGCCGGGACAGACGCATCAGGCGATGAAAAGTGCGCAAACGCGCGCCCGTTTGATCGAGGCGACGATCACCTGCCTGGTCAAACATGGCTATGCGGGCACCACCGCGCCGCAGGTCGCGGCCGAGGCGGGATTGTCGCGCGGGGCGATGCTGCATCATTTTGAAAATGGCGGCACGCTGATCAAAGCGACGATTGTCGAACTGCATGACAAGCGGCTGCGCGCCTTTCGCCGGGCGGCGGAGCTGAGCAAGCAGGACACCAGCCAGATGATCGGCACCTATTGGCGCCAATTGCAAAAGCCGGCGTTCGTGGCCTTTCATGAACTGGCGCTGGCGGCGCGGACCAATCATGATCTGGCCGGCATCTTGCACCCGTTGCAGATTGAATTCCGCGAACGTTTCTATGCCGAGGGCATGCGACTCTATCCGGAATGGCAGGCCGACCCGGCCAAGTTTGCGCTGGCTATGGCCTTGTCCCAGACGATGATGGAAGGCATGGCGATCAACCTGCTGACGGGGGCGATGGATCCGGCGATGGTGGAGCCGATGCTGCACCTTGTGGAAGCGCAGGTTGCCGCGATGCGTCCGGCCGCTTTGGCCCCCGCAACCGTCGCGGCCTGAGCAGAAGTTTCACCCGCTTATTTATCGCTGACGGCAGGCGCTTTGCGGCTGGACCCGCAGGCATGTGCTGCCTAGACTTCTCCAAAATATGGAGAGGAGACTGCGGGCGATGAATGACCCGACGGCTCATGACTATGATGTGATTGTGATCGGTGCCGGTGGGGCCGGTCTGGCGGCGGCTGCCGTCGCCTCCGATCAGGGCGCGCGGGTGCTGCTGGTGGAGGCGGGGCCACGCGCCGGTGGGTCGACGAGCCTGTCCGGCGGCGTGTTCTATGCGGCAGGCACATCACTCCAGCGTGAAGCGGGCATCACGGACGACAGCCCCGATGCGATGTTCCAATATTATATGACCCTCAACCAGTTCAAGCTGGAGGCAGGGCTTGTCCGGCAATTGTGCGATGATGCGCCGGTGGCGTTTGAATGGCTGCGGGCGCTGGGGGTCGAATTCCGAGCCGAGGATTTATATGTCGCCGGGGTCGATAAATTGCGGCGCGGCCATCGGGCGGCGGGGCAGGGGGCCGCGATCGCCGAGGCGCTGGAAGGGGTGATCAGCCAGCAGCATGTCGATGTCGCCTATGCGACGCGGGTCGAAAAGCTCCTGATCGAACAGGGCCGGGTTAGCGGCATCATTGTTGATGGTGAACCGGTGCGCGCGGCCGCGACGGTCATCGCCACCGGTGGCTTTGGTGCCAATCCCGAGATGCTGGCGCGGCTTTATCCGGATGCCGCCCGTCATGGCGACTGGCATTGGTATATCGGCCAGCCCAGTTGCCGGGGTGATGGGCTGGTAATGGGGCAGTCTGCGGGCGGTGAACTGAGCGCGCCCAATCGCGGCTTGCTGTTGTTGACGCCCGGTTTCGCGAAAGATCTAGAGGTATATCTGCCCGGCTGGCTGATGGTCGTGAACCAGCAAGGGCGGCGGTTCGTCGACGAGAGTATTGAATATTCCGTCTTGGCCGGCGTTTTGGGAGAGCAATCGGGGCGGCGTTGCTATGGCCTATTTGACGAGGCCAGCAGGCTTGCGGCCAAGCTTTCACCCGTCCGGCCGGCACCCCATTGGACCGCAGACCGGCTGGCCGAATTGGCGGATCGTGGTGATCTCGTTCGGGCGGATAGCCTAGAGTCCTTGGCTGCCCAACTGGATGTGCCGCTCGCGGCGCTGGAAACATCCGTTGCCCGCTATAATCAACATGCCGAGGCAGCCCGTGATGAGGATTTTTTCAAATCTTCAGCCATGCTGCGCCCGGTGCGGCAACCGCCATTTTATGCCGCCACGGTGCGCGCCGCGATCATCTGCTGGACCGGAACAGGGCTACGGATCGACCGGGCGGCGCGGGTGCTCGACGCGGCCGGTTGCGCGGTGCTGGGCCTGTTCGCGGCGGGTGAGACGACCGGCGGCATGTTTGGTGAATGCTATGCGGCGGGTGGGGCCTCCATCGCCAATGCGATTGTGTTTGGACGTATCGCCGGGCGTGAGGCAGCCAAATTGGCGGGCGTGACGAAAATATAAAGCGGCCAAAGGCTGTGAGCGGAGAGGATAAGGATGACGATCAAGGCAGAGGAACTGACGCTTGGAGGCCAATTGGCGCGGGCGGTGGCGATGCGCAGCGATGGCGAGGCGCTGGTCTATGATGGCCGCCGCGCCAGCTGGGCGGAATTGCAGGAACAGGTGATCGAACGCGCCCGCAGCCTGATCGGCCTTGGGGTCCGACCGGGCGATCATGTCGGGCTCTTGATGCCCAATTGTTACGATTATGTCGTGCTTTACTACGCGATCAATCTCATCGGTGGCGTCGCGGTGCTGCTCAATGCGCGCTATCGTGCCGATGACCTCGCTTATGTCATCCCGAAGGCAAATATCCGCGTACTGATTATCGGCGGCCAGCAATGGCAGCATTGTGATTATCGCCCGCTGCTCCAGCGCATCCTGCCGGGCCTTGCCGCATGGCGCGGCGGGCCGCTGCAATTGCCAGAAGCCTCCGCACTCGACCTGCTGGTCGAACTGGGCGATCAACGGCCGGGCCAATGGCCTGCGGATGAGGCGTTTACCGCCGCCGCGCTGGGCGTGGATCGGGCCGAGGTGCTGGCGCTTGCCGCCACCGTATCACCGGATCAGATCGGGCTGTTGATCTTCAGCTCCGGCACGACGGCCCATCCCAAGGCGTGCATGCTCAATCATCGCTCCTTGGCGCTGACCGGCGCGGCCTTGGCCGAACGGTTCGAACTGACAGGACAGGATGTGATCTGGGACCCGCTACCGTTGTTCCATATGTCGACGATCCTGCCACTGGCCGCCTGTCGCGCCTCGGGCGCATGTTTTATTGGCATGGGCTATTTCGAAGCGGATAGCGCGATGGCGCTGTTGATCAAGGAACGGCCAACTGTGCATTATGCGGGCTTCCCGGCGATTATCGGGGCGCTAATCAGCCACCCGCAATTTGCGGCCTATGATCAGTCCCGGCTGCGGATCAACCATGTCGTCGGCCCACCCGATCTGTTGCGGCGCTACGCCGGCCATTTTCCGGGCGCGGTGCCGGTCAACAGCTATGGCCTGACCGAGGCATCGGGCGTGCCTTGCTATAGCCGGTTGGATGAGGAGCGCGCATTGCTGTTCACCACCAACGGCCATTTGTTCGATGGTATGGAAGCGAAGATCATCGACGATGAAGGCCACGAAGTGGCGGAAGGGCAGGCGGGTGAAATCTGCCTGCGCGGCTTTGCGATTTTCCCCGGTTATTATGACGATGCGGACGCGACGGCCAAGGCGGTGGATGCCGAGGGCTGGCTTCATACCGGCGACCTTGGTTCGCGCGCACCGGGAGGGCGACTGGTCTATTCGGGCAGGCTGAAGGACATGCTCAAGATCGGTGGCGAGAATGTCGCGGCGATTGAGCTGGAAAGCTTCCTGATGACCCATCCGGCGATCCGCATGGCACAGGTCATCGGCGTGCCGGATGAACGGCTGATGGAAGTCGCTGCCGTGTTTATCGAGCTGGAGCCGGGCCAACGGCTGCGGGGGCAGGAGGTGGTCGCCTACTGCCTTGACCGGATCGCGAGCTACAAAATCCCGCGCTATGTCCGCTTTGTTGAAAGCTGGCCGATGAGCGCCACCAAGGTGCAGAAGTTCCAGCTTCGCCAAGGGTTCATCCCGACCGGGCGGATCGAACCGAAATTATTGCGTCGCGAGGCCCCAAGCCCGGTGTGCTGATCCCCGCCTGCGGCCGCGCCGGTCGATTTGGACGACCGGCGCGGTTTGTCAGTAAAGAGTTTCCATCATCAAATCGCGCGAATAGGGTTTCAATTCGCTGATACGGCCCGATTGTACTTTTTCAAGCCACTGCGGGTCGCTGAGCAACGCACGGCCGACCGCCACCATATCGAAATCGCCACGATCAAACCGACGCGCCAGTTCGTTCAGCGATTTGAGGCTGGGAACCGATTCCCCTTCCACAAAATCAGCCATCAAGTCGCGATCAAGGCCCACGGAACCGACAGTGATCGTTGCCTTGCCGGTCACTTTTTTCGCCCAGCCCGCAAGGTTGAGGTCGCTTTCGGCAAAGGTCGGTTCCCAAAAGCGGCGATCCGAACAGTGGAAGATATCCACCCCGGCATCGGCGAGCGGCAATAGCCAGCGTTCCATTTCCTGCGGGTTATGGGCGATTTTCGCCTCGTACATATAGGTCTTCCACTGCGATATCCGGAAGATGATGGCATAATCCGGGCCAACTGCCTGACGCACCGCCTCGATCACTTCGACCGTGAAACGCACCCGGTCGGCGATATCCGGACCACCGTAACGATCGGTGCGACGGTTGGTCAGTTCCCAGAAGAACTGATCGAAGAGATAGCCATGCGCCCCGTGCAATTCAACGGCGTCACAGCCAATCCGTTTGGCGTCGGCGGCCCCACGGGCGAACGAGGCGATGACATCGGCGATGTCCTGTTCGCTCATCACACGGCCACCCTGCACATCCGGACCGACGATGCCAGACGGGCTTTCCAGCGGGGCGTGAGGGGAATCGGGGAAGTTGAAGTCCTCGCAACCACCAACATGCCAAAGCTGCGGCACGATGGCACCCCCGGCGGCATGGACATCGGCTCGCACCTTGTCCCATGCGGCGAGGGCTTCCGCGCCCCAGAAGCGCGGCACCGTATCGGCCGCGACCGATTCCACGCGGTCGATGGCCACGGCCTCGGTGATCACCGTGCCGATACCACCTTCGATGCGGCGGCGATAATAATCGATGGAGGCGTCGGCCAAAATGCCATTTGGCGCAAAATAGCGCGACATCGGGGCCATGGCAAAACGGTTTCGGGCGCGGAATGACTTGCATTCAAACGGCGCCATAAATGCGTCCAACACGCTCATACAATTCCTCGCCAGTTTATTTTCTTAAAGGGAAATACGCAGTTACCCGACGATCAGGCCGTTTATGACCCGGTCATGAGCGGATTCCGTTCAGGAAGTCTAACAACGCGGCCATATAGGCCGGGCCATCCTCGATGAACGGGGCATGGCCGCAATCTTCGAAATTGACAAGTCGACCGTCGCGCGCGTGTTTAGCGGCCTCAATCCCGACTTCGGGTTGCAGGATCACATCCTTGCCGCCGACGATCGACAGCACCGGGATCGCGAGTTTCGCGAGCAGCGCGCGTTGATCGAGGTCGGCAAGGTCGAGCAGGGATTTCACCACATCGGGGCCAGCATCCATGAAGATCGACCACATCCAGTCAAGCGCTGGCTGGCCAACATCTTTGGCACATACGCCTTGGGCTAGCCCCTTGAAAAACGCGGCCCGGTTGGCGCTGATCGCCCCCGGCATGGCGAGGAGATTTTCGCGCTCGCCACCATAGGGGAAGTCATCGGTGCGGGTGAAGCGCGGTGAGGCGCCGCAGGTCAGCACCAAAGCGGCCGCCCGTTCGCCCAGACGCTGTGCGGCTTCGGCAGCGATGGCACCACCCAGCGACCAGCCATTCAGTACCACCGGGCGCAAGCCGCGTTGCCGGACAATACCCTCGACATCGCTGGCAATCGCGTTGACCGATAGATCGTCGAAATCGCGATCCGACTGACCGCAGCCGCGATGATCGATAGTCAAGACTTCATGACCAGCCGCTTTGAGCGCTTCAATCGTGTCGACCCAGACTCGGCTCGACATGCCCCAGCCATGAATGAGGAACACGGGGGATTTCGGCCCATGATAATGTTCGAAATAGACGCGTCGGCCGTCTCCTGCCTCATAATAGGCCATGGATATCTCCTCCGATTATTGCGGTGGCGCCAGCGTGATGCCGACCAACGGGCTGAAATGGTGCATCTTCATATGGCGATGGACGATTTTCCAGACGCCGTTGCGCCGTTCGAACTGGTCGGTATAGGTCGCGGCGACGGTCTGCGCCTGATTATCGCTGGTCGTGCCGATACAATCCACATCGCAAATGCCCTCGGCATGGTCGCGGTCAGGGAAGATGACGCGGAGATTGGTCGTGTAATGAGTGGATTGC
>CAIJLZ010000018.1 GCA_903821605.1 uncultured Sphingomonadales bacterium
ACCCGCTCAGCGGAGGCTTTCACCGGCGATTTTGCGTTAGAGGGTTTGGGCTTCATCTTCGTTCCTTCGTCACTACGACGAAGCCCAAACCCTCCTTAAATTACAACCTCAAATCTGTGCCGTAGGTGCTGACGGGGAACACAGCTGAAGGCGCGGTCACCTTGGGCAACGCCCTGGCCGTGGATCACGATCATGGCTCTGGCGTTGATCATCGCCCAAGCTTTGCGGTGATGAAGCGGTTAGAGTCGGGACGGATTTTGAGATAAATCTCGGTTCTGACCCCAAAAGGGATCGCCAAAATATCCGCATAGTTTCAATGTGATAAAGCTCTACACTGAAACCGGTGTAGTCGAGAGCTTTGGAGAATATCGGCCGAGAGAGAGCATGCCAGGGGCATATCAGGCCTAACCCGGTGGAGAGCCCTTGGCCTATAACACTTGAAATGCACGGGATTTTTCGAGCCAGACCCAAGGAATAGAATGATTCCAACGGGTTGAATGGCGGAGACGGAGGGATTCGAACCCTCGATACAGTTTCCCGTATGACGCTTTAGCAAAGCGTTGGTTTCAGCCACTCACCCACGTCTCCGGCCAGTGCCGTGTGCCGGCGTGAATGGCGCCGCCGGAACGATGCTTCCCTAACCGTGGAATCAGCGCATTGGAAGCAATTTTTTTCGGAAAAATCCGGTGGCTTGATTTCTGTCCTTAAGCGCCTTTGTGTGCGCCGGTTCAGCGTGTAGCAAGGTGTGGATCGCTTTGGATGGTTGCCAGTCGCGACAAGGCCATTATGGTGGTGTGGCTGAAGATACATAAGGAGGTCATCGTTCATGTCCATCTTGCGCACTGGAACCCGGGGGCTTGGCGTGGCCATGCTTGGCGTGGCGTTGGCGTGGTCGTCGCTGGCTGCGGCGCAGGTCCAGCAGGTTGATCCCAATGCGGCATTGCAGAGCGACATGGCGCCGGTCCCGGCCAATGAATCGACCTATGGGACGAATGTTCCCCCGTCTGCGCCGGTTGCCGCACCCGCGGCGGCTCCTGCTCCGGCTCCTGCTCCTGCTCCTGAACCGGTTGCGGCGGCGCCGGGTTCGGCCGAGGTGGTTGCGAATGTGCCCCCGGCTGTTGCGGGTTCGCCTGCGCCTGCCGGCACGACCTATAAGCAGGAAGACGTGCTTAGCGCGGCTGAAGGCGTGTTTGGTCGAGGGGCCGAGGGGCTGGCCAAGCTGATCGAGAAAATTTTCAAGGATCAGGGAGAGCCCAATGGCTATATCGCCGGACGTGAGGCTGGCGGTGCGATTGCGGTTGGCGTGCGTTATGGCTCCGGCACGTTGACCCACAAGGTGGAAGGCCAGATGCCGGTCTATTGGACCGGGCCGTCGCTGGGCCTTGATCTCGGCGCGAACGGTTCCAAGACTTTCGTCTTGGTCTATAATCTGTGGGATACGGCAGAGATATTCCGGCGCTATCCGGCGGTGGAGGGCAATGCCTATGTCGTTGGCGGCTTTACGGCCAGCTATTTGCGTCGCGGGTCGGTGGTGTTGATCCCGATCCGGCTGGGCGTTGGATGGCGGCTTGGGGTGAACGCGGGCTATATGAAGTTCACCAAGAATTCAAAATGGTTCCCGTTCTGATCAATCCGTTCGATGCAGATTGAAAAGGGGAGCTTCGGCTCCCCTTTTATACCTGTTCGGGCAGTTCGAACTTGTCGATGACCCAAGGCTCGGCCTGTGCGCCGCCGATCCATTGCTGCATGAACGGATGGGAAATGACGGCCTGCATATAAGGCTCGGCAAAACGCGCGACCGGCAGGCTATAGGTGATGAAGCGCGTAATCACCGGCGCGAACATGATGTCTACCGCGCCAAATGTCCCGAACAGAAAATCGCCGCCGCTGCCATGGCGCGCACGGGCTTGCGACCATAGTTCCATGATCCGCGCGATATCGGCCAGCACGGCCTCTGAGGGCGTTTGGGCCGGGTAGATGCGACGGGTGTTCATCGAATGCTCACGGCGCAGCGCCAGATAGGCGCTGTGCATTTCGGCGGCCATTGATCGGGCGAACGCGCGTGCGGCAACGTCTTCCGGCCAGAACCGGCGGGCATCGGACTTTTCGGCGAGATATTCGATGATCGCGAGGCTGTCCCACACCGCGATATCGCCGTCCCACAGGATCGGCACCTTGCCCGATGAGGGGGCGAGATCGGCTTGCGCCCGGCGGGTGGGCCAATGCTCATCATAAAGCGGGAGGGTGATTTCCTCGAACGCCAGGCCCGACTGTTTCGCCGCGAGCCACCCGCGGAGTGACCAGCTACTATAGGCCTTGTTGCCGAGGATCAGTTTCATGATCCTCGCACTTTCTTGGCGATGGCGTCGAGCAGGCCATTGGCGAAGCCCTTTTCGCGCTTGTCGTAGAAGGCGTCGGCGACATCGAGATATTCGCTGATGACGGTTGCGGTCGGGACATCGAGCCGGGCAATCAGTTCATAGCTGCCAGCCCGCAGGATCTGGCGCAGCGGCCGATCAAGCCGAGCGAGCGTCCAGCCTTCGGCGAGATGCGCGGTGATCAGCGCGTCGATTTCTTCGCGCCGCGCGTCCACCCCCTTGACCAGATCGTCGAAAAACGTCGCTTCCGCCGCGACATAGGTCGCGTCTTCGATCGTCGCGCCCAGCCGGTGCTGGTGAAATTCATGGAGCAGGATCGGCAGCTTGGTGCCTTCCATTTCCAACTGGTACAGCGCCTGCACGGCGGCAAGACGGGCGGCGGAGCGTGTGCGACTGCGGCTCATCGGGCGAGCCTCCGGGCGACGGAAGAGGCATGGGCGGGCAGGCCCTCGGCCTCGGCCAGTGCGACGGCGGCAGGGCCGATGGCGTTGATCGAGGTGGCGTCACAGGCGAGGAAGCTGGTTCTTTTCATGAAGTCGAGCACCGAAAGGCCGGAGGAAAAACGGGCGCGCCGCCCGGTGGGCAGCACATGGTTGGGGCCGGCGACATAATCGCCAACAGCTTCGGGTGTATGGCGGCCAAGAAAGACCGAACCGGCATGGCGCACGCGGTCGAACAGCGCATCGGGGGCATCGATGGCTAGTTCGAGATGTTCAGGCGCCAGCCGGTCGATGAGCGGGGCAGCGCCGAGCAGATCATCGGTCAAGATGACGACACCGAAATCATGCCAGCTCTGGGTGGCCACCGCACCGGTCGAGAGGGTGGTAAGCTGGCGCGTGACGGCGGCTTCAACCGCATCGGCAAAGGCGGCGTCATCGGTGATCAAAATGGATTGGCTGCTGGGATCATGTTCGGCTTGAGACAGCAGGTCGGCAGCGATCCATTCCGGGTCGTTATTGGCATCGGCCACGACGAGAATTTCACTTGGCCCCGCGACCATGTCGATGCCGACCACGCCATAGACCTGACGCTTGGCCTCTGCGACCCAGGCGTTGCCCGGGCCGGTGACGACATCGACCGGCTTGATCCGGTCGGTGCCATAAGCGAGCGCCGCAATCGCCTGCGCCCCGCCGATCCGCCACAGTTCATCGACGCCAGCCAGTTCGGCCGCCGCCAGTACCAGCGGGTTGATCTCGCCCTTGGGGGTGGGGACCGTCATCACCAGCCGCTCAACGCCTGCCACCTTGGCTGGAATGGCGTTCATCAGCACTGATGAGGGATAAGAGGCACGGCCGCCCGGCACATAAATGCCCGCAGCCTCCACGGCCCGCCAGCGCGCGCCCAGCCGGACCCCAGCGGCATCAACATAGTCGCGGTCTTCAGGGCGTTGGGCAGCGTGATAGGCGCGGATGCGCGCCGCCGCGGTTTCCAGTGCGGCACGCAAGGGCGGGGCGAGCTGGTCAAGCGCCGCGCGGCAGGTTGCCCGGTCGATCTGCCAGCCCTGCTGATCGAGATCGAAACCGTCGAATTTCGCGGTCAGTTCGGCGATGGCCTTGTCACCCTCGGCCCGCACCTTGGCGATAATCGCCACGACATCGCGTGAAACATCGGCATCGGCCTCGCGCCGGGCGTGGACAATGGTCTCGAACGCAGCGGCAAAGCCTGGGTCGCGGGTATCAAGCCGCTGGGGCACGGACGGCCTCCCGGAATGCCTGCACGATCGGGCCGATCACGGATTGGCGCGTCTTGAAGGCGGCACGATTGACGACCAGACGCGCCGAGACCTGCGAGATGACCTCGACTTCGACCAAGCCATTGTCCTTGAGCGTCTTGCCCGACGACACAAGGTCGACGATGCGGCTGGACAGGCCAAGGGTCGGGGCCAATTCCATCGCGCCATTCAGCTTCACGCATTCGGCCTGCACGCCGCGCGCTTCGAAATAGCGTTTGGTGATGCCGGGATATTTGGTGGCGACGCGGACATGGCTCCAACTGCGCGGATCGTCATGCAGCGCCATGTCAGCCGGTTCCGCGACCGAAATGCGGCAATGGCCGATGTTGAGATCAACCGGCGCATAAAGTTCGGAATAGTCGAATTCATCGATCACGTCCGAACCGACAATGCCCAATTGCGCCGCCCCATGGGCGACGAAGGTAGCGACATCAAAGGCGCGCACGCGGATAATGCCAACATCCGGGCGGTTGGTGGCGAAGCGCAAGGCCCGGCTTTTCGGGTCGTGAAACGCGGCCTCCGGCTCGATACCGGCCTTGGCGAGCATCGGCAGGGCTTCTTCCAGGATACGGCCCTTGGGCACGGCGAAGATGATCTGATCGGACATGATCCCCGCGCTTTACGGTCTGCGTTCGTTTGACGCAAGCAAAGCCCGTCGATCAGCGTCATCGAAACGCCGTGCGGGAAATTCAGACCCCAAAGCGGCCCTTGAGTTCAAGCAGGGCCAAGGCGGCCTTGGCTGCTTCGCCGCCCTTGTCCTTCTCCGAACGCTTGGCACGGGTGAGGGCTTGGGCTTCATTCTCGACCGTGAGGATGCCATTGCCGATGGCGACGCCATCAATCGTCAGCGCCATGATGCCGCGCGCGCTTTCGCCCGAAACGATTTCGAAATGATAGGTTTCGCCCCGGATCACGACGCCAAGTGCGACAAACGCATCATAGCGCCCGCTTTCGGCGGCGAGCGCAATGGCGGCCGGTATTTCCAGCGCGCCCGGCACGGTGATGGTTTCATGCTGATGACCCGCTTCCTCCAGCGCATGACGCGCGCCGTCGAGCAATAGATCGTTGAGATGGTCATAGAAGCGGGCTTCGACGAGCAGGACTTTTGCCATTGATCAGGCCTCCGGAATCGGCCGTTCGCCGACGATGTTGATGCCATAGCCTTCGAGCGCGACGATGTTGCGGCTCGAATTGCTGAGCAGGATCATGTCATGGATCCCGAGTTCGGCGAGGATTTGGGCGCCGATGCCATAAGCGCGCAGATCCATTGATCCGCCCGTCTGGCCCGAGATTTCGGCGATCACTGCTTCGGGTTCATGATGCATCAGCATCAGGATGACGCCTGCACCTTCACGCCCGATTTCCGTCATGGAGCGCTGGAGAAGGCGCTTGCGGTCGCCCGGTTGGCCGAGGATGTCGGTATAGATTGAGGTCGAATGGACGCGGCACAGGGTCGGCTGTTCTGGAACGATCCGGCCCTTTTGCAAGACGATGCTGATCGAGCCATCGATCTTATTGCGGAACGTCTTGGCGATCCAGTCGCCACCATAGTCCGACTGGAATTCGCTTTCCGAGACCTGTTCGACCAGATGGTCGTGCTGGCGGCGATAGGCGATCAGGTCGCGGATCGTCCCCATCTTCAACCCATGTTTCTGGGCGAAGGCGACGCAATCGTCGAACCGGGCCATGGTGCCATCGTCCTTCATGATCTCGCAGATCACGCCCGACGGGTTCAGCCCGGCAAGACGGGAGACATCGACCGCTGCCTCGGTATGGCCAGCGCGGACCAGCACGCCCCCATCACGGGCGATGAGCGGAAAGACATGGCCGGGGGTGACGATATCATCCGGGCCTTTGCTGGCGTCGATGGCGACGCCAATGGTACGGGAGCGGTCGCCAGCGGAAATGCCGGTGGTGACACCCTCGCGCGCCTCGATCGATACGGTGAAGGCGGTTTCGTGACGTGTGCCGTTCTGGCGGCTCATCAGTTCAAGGCCGAGATATTCGCAGCGGGCACGGGTCATGGTGAGGCAGATCAGGCCACGGCCATGGGTGGCCATGAAATTAATGGCATTGGGGGTCGCCATTTGGGCCGGGATGATGAGGTCACCCTCATTTTCGCGGTCCTCGTCATCGACGAGAATGAACATGCGGCCGTTGCGCGCTTCCTCGATGATTTCCTCGATCGGGACAAGGGCAGGGCGGGCTTCGCGCTGCTGGAGATAGGATTCCAGCTTGCGCAGCGTTTCTGCGGTCGGGTTCCAATCTGGCGCGTCAAGGTCGCGCAGCGTGTTGGCATGAAGACCGGCAGCACGGGCAAGGCCCGAACGGGATACGGAGCCCTTGCTCACCAGGTCGCGGAGTCGTTGGATCAGATCTATGCTCATAATGTGACGGTTGATCACATTAAAATGTGATTAGCAAGTATTGAGTTTCACATTGAGGGAATTTTCGATCCCGCACCGCCGCGCATGGGCCGAGCGCCTCAGCCGCGCGCGGCCTGCATGCGTTGGAGATAGCGCGCCAGCACGTCGATCTCGATGTTGAGCTGGCGACCGGCGGCGATGGTTGAGAAGGTGGTCATCTCAGCCGTGTGCGGGATGATGTTGATCGTAAACAGGGCTGTGCCGCCGGTTTCGTCATCGACCGTGTTGACGGTGAGTGAAATGCCGTCGAGCGTGATCGAGCCTTTGGGGGCGATGAACGGGGCGAGCGCCTTGGGCGCGCGAATCGTGATCTTGCGGGAATCGCCTTGGGGTTCGACCGACACCACCGTGCCGACGCCATCGACATGGCCGGTCACAATATGGCCGCCCAGTTCATCGCCGATTTTGAGCGCGCGTTCGAGGTTGAGCCGATTACCTTCCACGAACAGCCCGGTCGCGGTGCGCGACAGCGATTCGGCGGAAATATCGATGATGAAGCTGTCCGCCGTTTTCGAGACAACCGTCAGGCAGACGCCCGAGCAGGCGATGGACGCGCCGATATCGACGCTGTCCATGTCATAGCTGCACGCAATTTCAGCGCGCAAATCGCCGCGCTGCTCTGCTTTGCGGATGGTGCCGATGTCAGTGATGATGCCGGTGAACATAATGGTTTCAACCCTTTCAGGCGCGTTCGTAAACGTCGAGTGTGTCAATGCCAAGAGTGCGCGTATCGACGTGCTGCCACTGGCCATGCGTTGGCACTAGCGAGGTCAGGCCCAGATCGCCGAGACAGGCCTTGCCCCGCCCGATCAGGATCGGCGCGCGATACAGCAGCAGGCGATCAACCAGCCCGGCCCGCAAAAATGCCGCTGCCGCCTGTGCGCCGCCTTCGACCAGCAGATATTGCACGTCGTTCAGGGTGACGATGGCTTCCGGTTCCGTCAGGCCGTGCCAGCCATCTGGTGCCGCCGTGGAGCTGAGCAGCAAGCGGCGGGGGGAGCGATCCTCCAGCCCCGGCAATCGGACATCGAGACGGGGCTGATCGGCGACGAAGGTGCCACGCCCGACCAGAATTGCATCATGCCGCGCCCGTTCGACATGGGCATGGGCGCGGGCCTGTTCGCCGGTGATCCACTGGCTTTCACCATTGGCAAGCGCGATACAGCCATCGAGCGAGGTGGCGAGCTTCAACGTCACCAATGGCCGTCCACGTTCGAGCTGCATCAACCAGCCCGCCAGACTGCGGCGGGCCGCCGGGGTAGCAGACGCGAGCAGATGCACCTCGATACCCGCGGCCTTGAGCCGGGCATAGCCATCGCCGCTGGTGCGCGGATCGGGGTCGATCATCGCGCCGACGACACGAGCGACGCCTGCCACCATCAACTGGTCCGTGCAGCATGGCCCACGCGGGCTTTGATGTGCGCAGGGTTCAAGAGTGACATAGGCGGTCGCGCCTTGTGCCTGTTCCCCTGCCTGTGCCAGCGCCATCGCCTCGGCATGGGGGCGGCCGCCTGGCTGGGTCCAGCCGCGCCCGACCACCTTGCCATCGCGCACGATGACGCAACCGACATTGGGATTGGGCATGGTCCGCGCCCGCCCGCGTTCGGCCAGCGCCAGCGCCGCCGCCATCCAGCGGGCGTCGGTCATTTCTCGGTCTTGATCCCGAGATCGTCGGCCAGCTTCTGGAAGCTTTTGCGCTTGGCGGCTTCGGCCCGTTGCTGTTCATCGCGCCGCAGGTTGAAGTCTTCCAGCTTGCGGGCCTGCCATTCCTTGTAGATCGGGTCATCGGGATTGGCGGGAAGGATATCGCCATAGACGATGTTATCATCCGGGTTGGTCTGGTAGCGGAAATCGAACAGCACGGCCGCCACAATCGCGAGCGGCATCATCAATGATACGCCGATGAGAAAATAATTGACCTTGCCGCTCGTCTTGAAAAAGGCGGCGAGATCGCTGAACGCCTTGCGCGGCGAGGATGGGCGGGGAAGGAACATGACGGCTCTCTTATCCTGTGCCCGTATCATTTGCCAATGGATCGTGGCTGACATTCCCAAGATTAGCCGATAGATTGTGCATCGGGCGTGCCAGGCCCTTTGTAAACCGGGAGTGAATGACGTGAACAGCCTTGACCAGTTCTGGATGCCCTTTACCGCCAACCGCCAGTTCAAGGCCGCGCCGCGCCTGCTCGCCCGGGCCAAGGGCATGTGGTACGAATCTCATGATGGTCGCAAGGTGCTGGATGGCACATCCGGCCTGTGGTGCGTCAATGCGGGTCATGGGCGCGAGGAAATCACCGAAGCCGTCACCCGCCAGTTGAGCGAATTGGATTTCGCCCCGACCTTCCAAATGGCCCATCCCATCGCCTTTGAATTTGCCGAGGCGTTGCAGTCGATCGCCCCGGGGGGGCTTGATCGCGTGTTTTTCACCAATTCGGGTTCGGAGTCGGTCGATACCGCGCTCAAGATCGCGCTCGCTTATCAGCGGGCCATTGGACAGGGCAGCCGGACCAAGTTCATCGGGCGTGAGCGGGGCTATCATGGCGTTGGCTTTGGCGGCATTTCGGTCGGCGGCATTGTCGGCAACCGTCGCCAATTCGGGTCGCAGCTCGGCGGTGTCGATCACATGCGGCACACTCATGACCCTGTCCGCAACGGCTTTACCAAGGGGCAGCCAGAACATGGGGCGGAACTGGCCGATGATCTCGAACGTTTGGTTAATCTGCACGGGGCCGAGACCATCGCGGCGGTGATCGTCGAGCCAATGGCTGGATCAACCGGCGTGCTGCTGCCACCCAAGGGCTATCTCGACCGGCTGCGCGAGATCGCGACCCGGCATGGCATTTTGTTGATTTACGATGAAGTTATCACTGGCTTTGGTCGCCTTGGCACGCCGTTTGGGGTGGAGGCATTTGGCGTGGTGCCGGATATCGTCACGACCGCCAAAGGCATCACCAACGGGGCGATTCCGATGGGTGCGGTATTCTGTAGCCGTGCCGTCCATGATGCGATGATGCAGGGGCCGGTCAATGCGATTGAGCTGGCGCATGGCTATACCTATTCCGGCCATCCGGTGGCCTGTGCGGCGGGGCTTGCCACGCTTGACATTTATGCGCGCGAGCAGTTGCTGACCCGCGGCGCGGCGATGCATGCCAAGTGGGAAACCGCCGTCCATGGCTTTGATCACCACCCGATGGTGGCGGACGTGCGCAATTATGGGCTGGTCGCCGGGATCGAACTCAAGCCGCGCGAAGGTGCGCCGGGGGCGCGGGCCTATGAACTATTTGTCGACTGTTTCAACAGCGGATTATTGGTGCGCGCGACCGGCGACATCATCGCCCTGTCGCCGCCGCTGATCATCGAGGACGAACATATCGGTACGATGATGTCGATCTTCGGCGATGCACTCGACCGGCTGAAATAACGCGCTTGCGGGAAAACAGCCTTGGCTCAATAGGCCCGGGCGATGGCGAATTCGACGGCTTCGATCAGCGCCGACTTGGCCTTGCCATTCGGGAAGGCGCCGAGCACGTCGATCGCTTGCTGGCCATATAGCCGCGCTTTGGCCAGCGTGTCCGCAATCGCGTCATGCTTCAACAGCAGCTTCCGGGCCTCCACCAGATCGTCGTCGCTGACGCGTCGGCCCTCGATGGCGTCCTTCCAGAACTGGCGCTCATCCGCGCTGCCACGCGCATAAGCGAGGATGACGGGCAGCGTGACCTTGCCGTCGCGGAAGTCATCGCCGCTATCCTTGCCCATGGTGTGTTCGTCGGAGACATAGTCAATGGCATCATCCACCAACTGAAACGCAATGCCGATATAACGGCCATAAGCGTCGAGCGCCTCTTCGACGCTTTCGTCGCGCTCAGCGACCACCGCCGCGATGCGGCAGGCGGCGGAGAATAAGGCTGCGGTCTTGGCGCTGATGATGTCGAGATATTTGGCTTCGGTGGTGTCGATCTGGCGCTGAGCCGAGAGCTGGTTGACCTCGCCTTCCGCAATGACGGCGGACGCGCTCGACAAAATCTTGAGCACCCGCAGCGAGCCATCTTCAACCATCAACTCAAAGGAGCGGGTGAAGAGAAAGTCGCCGACCAGCACGCTTGCCGGATTGCCCCAGATGACATTGGCGGTGCGCTTGCCCCGGCGCATGCCAGAGCCATCGACCACATCATCATGCAGCAGGGTCGCGGTATGAATGAATTCCACGGCAGCCGAGAGCTTGTAATGGCGGTCGCCCGGATAATCGAGCAGCTTGGCACAGGCGAGTGTCAGCATCGGACGCAGCCGCTTGCCGCCACCGGCGATGAGATGGCCAGCGAGTTCGGGGATTAAGGGCACCCGGCTCTGCATCCGGTCGAGGATGACCGCGTTGACCTGATTCATGCCGCCCGCAACCAGATCCATCATCGGTTGCAGCGATGGTTCCGACTTGCGTTGGATGGGCACGACATTGCTGGTCACGACGTCTCAAAGCTCCTTAAAGCTGCCAAGATGGCACCATGTGCCAGCCCCGTTGCGCCGATATGTATTAAAAGTCCATATTTTTCCCGCTTGCAAAACGCGCCTAGCCTCATGAATAGACATGATCATGACCGACAAAAGCGACAACATGCTGGCGAGCTATCGCGAAAGTATCGACAACATCGACGCCGCCTTGGTGTTCATGCTGGCCGAACGGTTCAAGATCACCAAGGCGGTTGGCCGTTACAAGGCCGAGCATCAACTGCCGCCCGCTGATCCGGGCCGTGAGTCGGCGCAGATTGAACGGCTGCGCACGCTGGCCAAGGCGGCGAATCTCGATCCGGATTTTTCCGAGAAATTCCTGCGCTTCGTGATCGATGAAGTGATCCGGCACCACGAACGCGCCCGCGACGACGGTTAAAAGGGGGGCGGGCAATATCGCATGCCCGCGCTAATCGCTTGAACGCCGCCGACCGTTTTGGGCGGTATCAGCCGGGGTGGCGTCCGAGCCGATGTGCCGCAGCGACCGTGACGGCAAGCAAGATCGCCCCCACCGCCTGATGGCTGACCGCAATCGGAATGGCCACACCGCTGAGCAGCGTCGCGATGCCCAGACCAATCTGCAACAGCATGATGGCGACGATGCCATGCGCCAGCCCGGTTTCGCCCGCCTTGCGCAGCCGCAGCGCGAGCGCTGCGATCATGACCGCGACCACCCACGCATACCAGCGGTGGATGAACTGCACGACCACCGGCTGGCTGATGACATTATGCCATAAGGGCGAGAGGTACGGCACGCCGTCGGGGAACAGCCTGTCTCCCATCAATGGCCATTCTGCGAAGATGAAGCCCGCATCAAGACCGGCGACGAATGCGCCCCAGCAGAGCTGCACCGCCAGCACCAGCAGCACCGCAAGCGGCAGGCCGCGCAGCCCGGCGGGGCGATTGACACCGGTGCGGCCAAGCTGGCGCAGGTCAAGCGCGGTCCAGATCAGACCCGACATGATGAACAGCGCCGTCATCAAATGGGTGGCAAGGCGCAGGTGGCTGACGGCGGGAATATTCACAAGGCCAGAAGCGACCATCCACCAGCCAATTGTGCCCTGCAAGCCGCCAAGCGCGAGCAGGGCCGTCAGTCGCAGGCCATAGCCCTGCGGAATTTGCTTCTTCACCCAGAACCACAAGAGCGGCAGCGCAAAGACCAGGCCGATCGTCCGGCCGATCAGGCGATGGAAATATTCCCAGAAATAAATGCCCTTGAATTCCGCCAGCGAGATATGGCGGTTCACCGTCTGGAACTGCGGGCTGGTCTGATAGGACTGGAATTCCGCCATCCATTGCGCATGGTTGAGCGGGGGGAGAGTGCCACGGATCGGTTCCCAGCGGACCATGGACAGGCCGGACTCGGTCAGGCGCGTGATCCCGCCAACAACAACGATCAGGAACACCATGAAGGCCACGGTGAGCAGCCAGTTGGCAACGGCTTGGGGGCGACCTACGCCCGGGGCTAATGCTTGCGACATGGGGCGATGCTATGCGGCGAAACCGGTCGCCTGACAAGGCTGTCCGAAGGGCTGTATCCTGCGCGCAGGATCACCCACCGGATGACGCGTGCGAGACCAATTTTCGGGAATTCACCAATGGGTCATGCACCAACGGGTGAAGGGTGGAGGATGGCTCCCCGGGCCTGATTCGAACAGGCGGCCGTCCGATTAACAGTCGGATGCTCTACCGCTGAGCTACCGGGGAATAACCATTCTTCCGCGACGGCGGAACGTTCCGTGCCGCGTCGATGGCGGGCCTATAGCAGCGGGTTTGGACGATATGCAAGGCCCCGCATGAAATTTATCCGATGGCGAATTGCTCCATCGCGATGCGGTCATCCAGTGCATGTTCCGGGTCGAACAGCAAGGTCAGCGCCTGGCTGCGGTCGATGTTGACCTCGACAGTTTCGACGTCGCGATATTCGCGCTGATCCGCGACCGCGCTAACCGGGCGCTTGGCCGCATCCAGCACACGGATGCGGACCGGGGTGCGTTCCGGCAGGATCGCCCCCCGCCAACGGCGCGGCCGGAACGGGCTGATCGGGGTTAGGGCCAACATGCCGGAATCCAGTGGCAAGATCGGGCCTTGTGCCGAGAAATTATAGGCGGTCGACCCGGCCGGGGTGGCGACGAGCACGCCATCGCATACCAGTTCCGGGATCACGACACGTGTGCCGACGGTGATTTCAAGCTTGGCCGTTTGACGCGTTTCGCGCAGCAGCGACACTTCGTTGATCGCAGGCGATGTGAAGCATTGGCCGCCGATGGTGACGACCTTCATGCACAGTGGCGACACCGTGATGGCCTTGGCAGCGCGCAATCGGGTGGTGAGGTCGCTTTCGCGCCAGTCGTTCATCAGAAAGCCGAACGTGCCGAGGTTCATCCCGAACACCGGCAAGATGTGGCCGCTGTCGAGCATGTCATGCAGCACCTGCAACATGAACCCATCGCCGCCCAGTGCCACGACCGCGCTTGCGTCCGCGAGATCGACCCAGTCATAGGCCTTTCTCAACTCGACGGCGGCTTCTTCTGCCTGTGGGGTAGGGGAGGCCAATAACGCCAGTTTGCCGAAATCAATCATCCGCCCGTCACGTTCATATGCCGGCTCACCGACGGGGTGCCGGCGGCCATGTCTTGTTCGAACTGGTGCCGCAGCGGTTTGAGCCGCAAGGCGTCGTCCATGGCGTGATGCATGGCCGCTTCTCCGCCGCTGCGCAAGGCAGTTAACAGGTCAACCTTGTCGTCATGACCAAGGCAAAGATAGAGCCGCCCCGTCGCCGATAGCCGGACACGGTTGCAGCCATCGCAGAAATTATTGCTGAGTGGGGTGATCAGGCCAAGCTTCAACCCCAGTTCGCCAACCCGCCAATAGCGCGCCGGCCCACCGCTGGTTTCTTCCAGCGGGGCAAGGCTATATTCGCGTTCGATCTGGTCACGCACCAGATTGAGCGGGAGATAGCGG
This sequence comes from uncultured Sphingomonadales bacterium, assembly GCA_903821605.1. Classification (GTDB taxonomy): domain Bacteria; phylum Pseudomonadota; class Alphaproteobacteria; order Sphingomonadales; family Sphingomonadaceae; genus Alteraquisediminimonas. The sequence continues at coordinate 14,003 of CAIJLZ010000018.1, forward strand.
TCGGTGCGATCTTCGTCGATGTGCCCCAATGGCATGGTCTCGATCAGCGTCAGGCCATGGCCTTCGGCGGCGCACCAGCGCATCATCGGCAGAATCTGATCCTCGTTCAGTCCCTTGAGCGCGACCATGTTGATCTTGACCTGCAACCCGGCCTGCGTGGCCGCGCGAATGCCGGTGAGGGTCTGGTCGAGATCGCCGCGCCGTGTGATGTAACGGAAATTTGCGGCGTCCAGCGTATCAAGGCTGACATTGACGCGGCGAATGCCCGCTGCGGCCAGCGCGTCGGCATGGCGATCAAGCTGGGTCGCGTTGGTCGTGATCGTCAGCTCATCAAGGCCGTTTCCACCCAGTCGACGTCCGATATGGGCGGCCAGCGTATCGATCCCGCGACGCACCAGCGGTTCGCCGCCGGTCAGGCGAATCTTGGTGACGCCACGATCAATGAAAGCGTCGGCGATCTGGCCCGCTTCCTCAATCGACATCACCGCTTCGCGTGGCAGAAAGCTCATCGTCTCCGCCATGCAATAGCGGCATCGCATGTCGCAGCGATCAGTCACCGACAGCCGCAAATAGCGGATGCGGCGTCCGAACGGGTCGATCAGGGCGGTGGTATTGGCGGTCAATTACCCTCCTGTGGCGGTGTTAAGCCGCCAGTGCCTCGGCGATCAGTCGGCGGCTGTTGCCGATGCCATAGAGCGCGATGAAGCTGCCCATACGCGGCCCAGCCGACGATCCGAGTAATGTCTCATATAATGCCTTGAACCAGTCACGCAAATTTTCGAAGCCCGCTTCCTTGCCAATGGCATAGACGATGTTCTGAATATCCTCGCCCGATGTGTCGGGTGAAAGGGTCGCCAGTTCATCGTCAAGCCGCTGCAAGGCGGCGATTTCGATGCCCTCCGGCTTGCGGCGCACGAGGGTTGGTGCGACGAAATCGCGATTATAGGCCAGCGCATTGCCGATCAGCCGGTCAAGTTCCGGATATTGTGCCGCCGACGCCCCGGCGACATAATTGCCGAGATAGGCCCAGACCCGGTCCTTGGTCGCGTCCGCGCCCATCACGCCCACAAGGTTGAGCAACAGGCCATAGGTGACCGGCAGCACGTTGGTCGGCACCTTGCCACCATGGATGTGGTGGACCGGGTTGCCGAGTTGCTTGTCGAGATCCTGGGTCGGATAATTGCCACGGAATTGCAGATATTCGTCAACCGCGCGCGGGATCACCCCGATATGAAGCTGCTTGGCGCTTTTCGGCTCGCGATAGGCGTAGAAGGCAAGGCTCTCTTCCGAGCCATAGGTCAGCCATTCCTCCAACGACAGGCCATTGCCCTTGGATTTGGAGATTTTCTCGCCCTTGTCGTCCAGGAACATCTCATAGATCAGCCCTTCGGGCTTGTTGCCGCCCAGCACACGGGCGATCTTGCCCGATTGCACGCCGCTGTCGGTCAGGTCCTTGCCGTACATTTCATAATCGACGCCAATCGTGACCCACCGCATCGCCCAGTCGACCTTCCACTGGAGCTTTGCGCCACCTTTGAGGATGCAATGCTCGATCATCTTGCCGTCGTCCTCGAACCGGACAATGCCGGCATCGGCGTCGACCACCTCGATCGGGACCTGCAAAACCACACCGCTGGTCGGCGAGATCGGCAAGATCGGCGAATAGGTCGCGGCCCGTTCGGCGCGCAGCGTCGGCAGCATGATGTCGAGAATGTCCTGATTGTGGCGCAGGACATTGCGCAGCGCGTCGTCAAACGCGCCCGATTTGTAATGGTCGGTTGAAGAGCGAAACTCATATTCAAAGCCGAACTGGTCGAGAAAACGCCGCAGCATCGCGTTATTGTGATGCGCGAAGCTTTCATATTCGCCGAACGGATCGGGAATGTCGGTCAGCGGCTTGCCGAGATGGGTGCGCAACAGTTGCTGATTGGGGACATTGTCCGGCACCTTGCGCAGCCCGTCCATATCGTCGCTGAACGCGATCAGCTTGGTCGGCATGTCCGACATTTCTTCAAACGCGCGCCGCACCATGGTGGTGCGCAATACCTCGTTGAAGGTGCCGATATGCGGGAGGCCCGAGGGGCCATAGCCGGTCTCGAAAATCACCGGAATCGGCTTGCCATCCGGCCCGGTCTTGGGCTGGGGATAGCGTTTCAACACCCGGCGCGCCTCTTCATAGGGCCATGCCTTGGACTTGAGCGCCGCTTCCCTCAGTTCGTTCACGTTGTCATTCCCCGAAATTTGGTCTTAATACAGATATGCAGTTCCGCTCCCATCGGGGGGAGCTGTATTTCGCTGCAATATTGCGTTGCAGCGCTAGGACAGACGGCGGAGGGATGCAATGGGTACACTGCTGGCTGGTGTGATTGTGTGGATGGCGGCGCACCTCATCCCGTCGATGCTCGTGCCGCTGCGCGAGGCGCTGTGGCGAAGGCTGGGCTGGGCGTCGCGCGGGCTGATGGCTGCGCTGATTTTGTCGGGCCTCTATCTGATGGTGACGGGCTGGCGCGAGACGGTGCCGGTTGCGGTCTATGATCCGCCGGTCTGGGGACGCCATTTCAACATGGCGTTGATGTATGTGGCGGTGTTGTTGCTCTTGGTCGGGCGCGGTCGTTCGCGGATCAAGGGCTGGCTGCGGCATCCGATGCTGACCGGAACGATCTTATGGGCGGTTGGGCATTTGTTGGCGAATGGCGACCATCGTTCAATCCTGTTGTTCGCCGGTCTGGGCCTTTGGGCGGCGGTGGAAATCGTCGCGATCGACCGGCGCGACGGCCATCCGCCATTGCCAACCGACAAACCCGGTGTGGCGCGCGAAGGCTTGAACCTGTTGGCGGCTGCGCTGGTCTATGGCGCGTTGCTTGTGGGTCATGGGTATTTCGCGGGGGTGCCGCTCCTGCCGGCGTAAGCGGGCGGGGCCGGGGCTGCGGTGAAAGCAGCGGCCGATGCGGGTCATGATCCCGTCGAATCCGGTTGAAATCCCGGGCGCGAACGCCCAAAACTGCGCCATGTATCCCGTAGACACTCTCCCGCCCGCGCTCCATGCCAGCCATAGTGGCACATGGATGGCCGGCAGCGATGGCGACAGCCGCGCAGTGGGGAGGGGCGAGGCGATTGCCCGGCTATCGGATACGCCCACGATCATCCTCAATGCCCCGCTGGTGGCGCAGCGGCTTGGCTTGCCCGAACTGTCCGGGCTGGATGTGCTTGAACTCATCGCCTTTATCTATCCGGCGCGATTTGTGGTGCCGACGCCGGGCGGGCTGGCGCGGTTTCTGGGGTTGGAGCCGCCCGCCAGCGATACCGACGCCGCCCCGTTTTTGCGGCGGGCGGTGGCGCATATCTTCACCCAACTGACGAGCGGCGATTGGCCGGAACGTGTCGGGGCATGGACGAGCGGCCAGTCGCTCGCCCGGTTGCGCTGGTCATGGGCGCCGCTGCTTGGCAAGCTGATCCGCCAGCCGGGCGAGTCCGAGCCATGGCTGTTTTCCCGCCTGCCGGAATGGGAGGAAGTCGGCGATCTGCCGCCGCCGCGCACGGTTCGCCTGTCTCCGCTCGCGGTGCAGGATCAATTAGCCGGGCTGGTTGGCGAGCATGGCGAGATCCGCCTTGGCCAGCAGGAATTTGCACAGGCCGCGACCAGTGTCTTTGACCCCCGCCCCGGCGTGGACCAGCCCAATCTCCTGCTTGCGGAAGCGGGGACCGGGATTGGCAAGACCTATGGCTATCTTGCCCCAAGCGCGGCATGGGTCGAGGCCTCGGGCGGAACGGTGTGGCTTTCCACCTATACCAAGGCGCTGCAACGCCAATTGAACCGCGAAACGACCCGGCTCTATCCCAATGCGGACGAACGTCGCCGCAAGGTCGTGGTGCGCAAGGGGCGGGAAAATTACCTCTGCCTGCTCAATCTGGAAGATGCGTTGCAGGGTGGCTTTGCCGGGCGCGCGGCGATCCTTGCCCAATTGGTGGCGCGCTGGGCGGCCTATAGTCAGGACGGTGACATGGTCGGCGGCGATTTGCCCGGCTGGTTGCCCACCTTGTTCCGTCGCGCAGGGGCGACGGCGCTGACCGACCGGCGAGGCGAGTGCGTTTATGCAGGTTGCCCGCATTATCGCCGCTGCTTCATCGAACGCGCTAGCCGGGCATCGGCTGGGGCGGATATCGTTATCGCCAATCATGCGCTGGTGATGCTGTTGGCAGAACGCCAGCGCAACGAGGCGCGTGGCTTGAAGCGCATCGTGTTCGACGAAGGTCATCATGTCCATGATGCCGCGGATTCAACCTTCTCGCTGGCGCTGACCGGGCAAGAGGCGGTTGAATTGCGGCGCTGGATTATCGGTCCGGAAGGTCGTCATCGTGGGCGGCGGCGTGGATTGTCGGCGCGGTTGATGGATGTGGCCAGCTATGATGAGGCGGGTGGTGAGGCCTTGAACGCCATCGTCAACGCTGCGCAGGCATTGCCGGGCGAAGGCTGGTTGGCCCGGATTACCGAGGGCGATCCGTTCGGCCCGCTGGAGGCGCTGCTCGGCGCGCTGCGGGCGACGGTCTATGCGCGGGCCGATGCGCAGGATGCCGGTTATAGTCTGGAGACCGAAGCCGCCGAACTGGATGGGGCGCTGATCGCGGCGGTTGGCCCGGCGATGCAGGCACTTGAGGCGATCATGCAGCCGATGATCCGTCTGCGTTCACGCCTGATGGCGGTGATTGAGGAACAGCCGGACTGGCTGGACGGGCAGGCGCGGGCGCGGGTCGAAGGCGCGCTCAACAGCCTTAACTGGCGCGCCCAATTATTGGGTGGCTGGCTTGCGATGCTGGGCCGCTTGGGTGGCGTGGCCGATCCGGATTTTGTCGACTGGCTCGCGGTGGACCGGGGCGATGGGCGTGAATTCGACATCGGCATGCATCGCCACTGGCTTGATCCGGGCAAGCCCTTTGCCGCCACCGTGCTCAAGCCCGCCGATGGCGTGCTGATGGCGTCGGCCACCTTGCGCGGCAGCGAAGATTGGGGTGTCGCCGAACAGCGCGCGGGGGTGAATTGGGTCGACGCCCCGGTGCGCCATTTTGCGGCGTCCAGCCCATTTGATTATGCGCGGCAGGCTGAAATCCTGATCGTGACTGATATCAAGCGCGGCGATGTGGCCGGATTGGCCGGGGCCTATGCGGCCTTGATTCAGGCAAGCGGCGGCGGGACGCTGGGTCTGTTTACCTCGATTCAACGCCTGCGACAGGTGCACGCCCGCATCGCCGACCGGTTGGCGCGTGAGGGCTTGCCGCTGTTCGCGCAGCATGTGGATCCGATTGATACCGGGACATTGGTCGATATTTTCCGCGACGACCCTCATGCCTCATTGATGGGGACGGATGCGTTGCGCGACGGGGTGGATGTGCCCGGTCATTCGCTGCGGATGGTGGTGATGGAGGGTGTGCCTTGGCCCCGCCCGACGGTGCTGCATGCGGCGCGGCGCGCGGCGTTTGGCGGCCAGTCGCATGATGACCGGCTGATCCGGGCGCGCATGGCGCAGGCATTTGGCCGCCTGATCCGCAAGCAGGATGATCGGGGGATGTTCGTGCTGCTGTCATCGGCGATGCCATCGCGCTTCCTTAGCGCATTTCCGGCCGGCACGCCGGTGCGCCGGATGACATTGGCCGATGCTATTGCCGAGGTGAGACGGAAATTGTCGCCCGATGGTCTTTCATCTGACACAGATTTGCGGCATCAGCAGGGCCAAGACGAGCCGGGCGGTGTGCTGCCGCCGGTGCAACCGGAGAGCCCATGAAACGCCTGATCCTGTTCCGCCACGCCAAGTCCGGATGGGAAGACGCGGTTTCGCGCGATTTCGACCGTCCGCTTAACGCGCGCGGGCGTAAGGGCGCGCAATTGATGGGGCAGAAGCTGCGCGAGCTTGGCCCGCGCTTCGATCATGTGCTGGCCTCGCCCGCGATCCGCGTGGTGGAGACGATCGAGGAATTTGAAAAAGCCTTTGGCGCCCCGTTGGAGCCTGAATGGGAAAAGCGCATTTATCTCGCCTCGTGCATGACCCTGCTTGATGTCGTGCATGATGCGGATGACCGGTTCGAGGCGATCTTGATGGTCGGGCACAATCCCGGTCTGGAAGATATGGTGCTGATGCTGGTGCCCGATGATGGCAAAAGCCCGGAACGCGACGAGATCGAAGAGAAATTGCCGACTTCCGCGATTGTCGAGCTGACATTTGATTGCGACCGTTGGGCGGATATCGAGCCTCGTTCTGCCCGTCTGACCCGGCTGATGCGGCCGCGCGACTTTGATCCCGATCTGGGACCGCATCGCGACTGATCCAGCCGCCCCCGATCAACGAGCCTAGCTCAAGTTTCAGCCATGGAGCGTTCCCGATGACATCAACCAAGCCCAATGTTCTTGTCACTGGCGGCGCCGGTTATATCGGCAGCCATGCGGTGCTGGCGCTGCTGGATGCTGGTTATCAGGTGGTGGTGATCGATAATCTCTCCACCGGCTTTCGCTGGGCAGTCGATGAGCGTGCGAGTTTCGTCGAAGGGCGGATCGAGGATGAAGCGTTGGTGCAGGGGTTGCTGCATCGTCACGCGGTTGGGGCAATTATGCATTTCGCCGGGTCGATCATCGTGCCGGAATCGGTTGAAAACCCGCTCAAATATTATCGCAATAACACCGCCGCGACACGGACATTGTTGGAAAGCGCGGTGATTTGTGGGGTGAAGCATTTCATCTTCTCGTCCACCGCCGCGACCTATGGCACGCCCGAACATGTGCCGGTCAAGGAAAGTGATCCGACGCGGCCAATCAATCCCTATGGCACGTCGAAGCTGATGACCGAGATGATGCTGGCCGATGTCGCCAAGGCCTATCCGATGAATTATGGCGTGCTGCGCTATTTCAACGTGGCGGGTGCCGACCCGAAGGGGCGGACCGGCCAATCGACAGCGGGCGCAACGCATCTGATCAAGGTCGCGGTTGAGGCAGTGTTGGGCAAGCGCGAGCAGGTCGGCGTGTTCGGGACTGATTTCGACACGCCGGATGGCACCGGGGTGCGTGATTATATCCATGTCAGCGACCTTGCCGCCGCCCATGTCGTGGCGTTGCAGGCGCTGATCACCGCGCCGGCAGATAATTTCACGCTCAACTGTGGCTATGGCCATGGCTATTCGGTGTTGGAGGTGCTGGATACGGTGGAACGTGTCAGCAATCACAAGATCAACCGCGTGATGGAGGGACGGCGCGCGGGCGATCCGGCGGCGTTGATTGCGGACAACAGCGCAATTCTCGCGCGTCTCGCCTGGCGGCCAGAACGCGACGATCTTGAACAGATTGTCACGGACGCGCTCAATTGGGAGCGGGTGCTGGGTGAACGCGCCGGGCGCTGAGGCCAAGGTTAAACAAGATTTATCATGAAGTCGGCGTTCGTGGCTCGGGCGCTCATTGCCATGACCGCACCTCTTCCTCTAGTATTGGGTCATGCCAGAAACCGACCCAAATTCGCCTGCCCTTGCCGCCCGCAACATCCTGCGGAGCCTGCATGATATCATGGCCTCGCGGAATAGCCCGCAGGCCAAGCTGAATCAGGTCGTTCAGGTCATCGGTGAGGCGCTGCATTCCGAGGTCTGCTCCATCTATTTGCTGCGCGATGGTGCGCTTGAACTCTACGCGACGCGCGGCCTTAATCAGGAAGCGGTGCACGTCACCAAGCTGGCACTGGGTGAGGGGTTGGTCGGGAAAATTGCCGAAAATGTCGAGGTGCTGAACCTTGATGAGGCGATGGCGCATCCTGACTTTGCCTATAAGCCCGAGACCGGCGAAGAAATGTTCCATAGCTTCGCCGGGGTGCCGATCGTGCGGCGGGAGGCGGCGATTGGCGTCCTCTCCGTTCAGCATGCTGACCCGCGCCGTTATGCCGAGGTCGAGATCGAGGCATTGCAGACCACCGCGATGGTGCTGTCCGAGCTGATCGCAGGTGCCGGGCTGGTCGATGCCGCCGCCGCGCGCGGCTTAAGCTCGCGCGATAGCGGGCCACAGGAACTCAAGGGCCTGAAATTGGTGGACGGCATGGCGATGGGTGTGGCCGTGTTCCACCAACCGCGCGTCACGGTTGAACATACCGTCGCCGAGGATACCGAAGCCGAGCGCCACCGCGTCTATTCCGCCTTTCGCAAGATGCGCGAACAGATTGATGCCATGGCCGCCCAAGCCGAATTCGGCGGGTCGGGCGAGCATCAAGACGTGCTCGATACCTATAAGATGTTCGCTTATGATGAGGGTTGGTCGCGCCGCATCAACGAGGCGATTGATAGCGGGCTGACGGCCGAGGCGGCGATTGAACGCGTGCAGCAGCGCACCCGGATGCGGATGCGGCAGATTCAGGACCCGTTGCTGGCCGAGCGCATGCACGATCTGGAGGATCTCTCCAACCGGCTGTTGCGGATTGTATCTGGCCAACTTGGCACCGCGGCGCAAATGGGGCTGCGGCAGGATACGATCCTGATCGCGCGCAATCTGGGCCCGGCTGAATTGTTGGAATATGACCGGCGGCGGTTAAAGGGCGTCATTCTCGAAGAAGGGTCGCTGACCGCGCATGTCACTATCGTGGCGCGGGCCATGGGGGTGCCGGTGCTGGGCCGGGTGCCGAATGTCCGCCGGTTGATTGGCGAGGGCGACACATTGTTGCTGGATGTCGGGGCCTGTCAGGTGATTGTTCGCCCGACGCCGCCGATGGAAGATAGTTTCCTCGGCAAGCTGGCGCTGACCAACAAGAAGCGCGCCGAATATGCCTCGTTGCGCGATCAGCCCGCGGTCATGAAAAATGGCGAGCGGATCAAGCTGATGGTCAACGCCGGGCTGCGCGACGATATCGGTGCGATGGATATCATGGGCGCGGATGGGATCGGGCTATTTCGCACCGAATTTCAGTTCCTCGTCTCCGCGACATTGCCACAGCGCGAGCGCCAGCAGCGCCTTTACCGTGAAGTGCTGGACGCGGCGGGTGAGCGCGAGGTGGTGTTCCGCACCGTGGATATTGGGGGCGACAAGGCGCTGCCTTATCTGCGCGAAGAAGATCATGATGAGGAAAATCCCGCCATGGGTTGGCGCGCCATCCGCTTGTCGCTGGATCGCGATGGGTTGATGAAGGCGCAGGCGCGCGCGCTGATCGATGCGGCGGCGGGCAATACGCTCAACGTCATGTTCCCCATGGTATCCGAGCCTTGGGAATTCGACCGGGCGCGCGAATTGTTCGAGACGCAGAAAAACTGGGTGCTTGATCAGGGCCGTCCGTTGCCCGCGTTGATCCGCTATGGCTGCATGCTGGAAGTCCCGGCGCTTGCCGAATGGCTTGATGTGTTGCTGCCCAAGATCGACTTCCTTTCGATCGGGACCAACGACCTGACGCAGTTTCTGTTCGCCGCCGACCGCGCCAATCCGCGATTGGCTGAACGTTATGACTGGCTGTCGCCCGCGATCCTCCGCTTCCTGCGTCGCGTGATCCGGGCCAGCCATGCGGGTGATGTGCCGGTCAGCATCTGCGGTGAAATGGGCGGGCGCAGGCTGGAAGCGATGGCGCTTGTCGGCATGGGGGTGCAGCGCCTATCGGTGACCCCGGCGGCAGTCGGGCCATTGAAGGCGATGCTGCGCAATCTTGATCCGTCCGATCTTGGGCCAAAGCTTGATGCATGGCTTGATCTGCCGGAACATCATATGCGCGAAAAACTCGCCGCCTATGCTGCCGAAAACGGCATTATAGTCGACTGAAAAAGCGCTGGATATTTGTTGGTCAACTTGACATGACTATGGTGCCTTCAGGGCATCACAGGCAAATTGGCACTGGGTCGCACCGATTGTCATGAGCGCCATTGCAGGAGTGGTCGATGAGCGAAGTCGCGGGTGAACGACCGGTCTCGAATCCGGTTCAGGAGGTGGGAGCGGAGTTGCGTCAGGCGCGTGAGCAGCAGGCATTGTCGGTCGAGGATGTTGCCTTGCGGACCCGCATCCCGCTGCGCTTTCTTCATGCGATCGAGGCGGGGGTGCATGATGGCCTGCCAAGCGCGATGTACGCGGTTGGTTTTGTTCGCACTTATGCCAAGACGGTTGGCCTTGACCCGCAATCGCTTGGCGAGCGTTTCCGTCGTGAAATCGGTTATATGCGCGCCCCGTCCAGCATGCCGGAATATCTGGAAGAGGCCGATCCGGCGCGTGTGCCGCCGCGTTGGTTTGTCATGGGCGGGCTGTTGGCGGCGCTGATCGTCGCTCTGGGCTATTGGCTGATCCGCACCCAGACGGTGCCCAATGACGAGGAGATTGTGCAGGCCGTGGCCGGAACTGCGCCGGTCGCATCGCAACCGGCACCGCAGGTCATCGCGCCGTCACCGGCACCGGTTGAGGCGGGGCCGGTGGTGTTGACAGCCACTGCCGATGTCTGGCTGCGGGTGTATGAGCGCAACGGGGCCAAGCTGCTGGAACGGGAATTGAAGGCGGGTGAAAGCTGGCAATTGCCGACAACGGCGGTGGACCCGTTGCTCTTGACGGGCCATCCGCAGGCGTTGACGATCCGTGTTGGCGCGCTGTTGGTGCCACCGCTCGCCAAGTCGGATGTCAGCATCAAGGATGTGAGCCTGAAGCCTGCCGCCTTGTTGGCGCTGGCCCAACCGGCACCGCCGCAATTGCCGGTGGCGTTGGATGGAACGGCACCGCAGCCTTTGCCGCAAGCGGTGATAGATCCGGTTGCCAAGCCGTCACGCCGCGCAACGGCCGCGCGTCGCTCGCCATCTGTCGCACCGGCGGCGGATGCGGCGCCATCAGGGGATGTTGGGGTGGATTCTGGCACGAATTCTGCCGCACCGTCGGGGGCGGATGCTGCCCCTGTGGCCGCGCCGATGTCGGCGCATTAAGATCGAAGCAGATTTAACTTTAGAACAATCCCGCCGTTGCGGGAAGATGAGGCGAAAGGTGTATTGATGGCCGCGAAGTTGTTCAGGAAAATGTTGCTGGTTTCGGTGGCGGTGCTCGGCACCTTGCCCGCGCTGGCGCAGGATGCGACGGTCACGACCCGTGTCGACAAGCTCGAAAAAGAAATGCGCGCGGTGCAGCGCAAAGTTTTTCCGGGTGGTGCGGGCATGACGCTGGAACCGCAGGTGACGGCCCCGGTGCCGGTGGCGGCGGGTGTGCCGGCCTCCAACCCGGTCGCGGATTTGAGTGCGCGGGTGGATTCGCTGGAACAGCAACTGACCCAGATTACCGGTCAGGTTGAGCAGCAAGGCTATCGCCTGAAGAAGATCGAAGAGGCGATGGCCGCACAAAAGGCGGCGGCTGATGCAGCGGCTGCTGCGCTGGCCCCCGTCGCCCCGGTCGCATCGGCCGTGTCGGCGGCGCCCGCGACGTCGGTCGCGGCGGCCAAGCCGGTCGCGGCGGCCAAGCCGGTTACGGCGGCCAAGCCGGTGGTGCCCGCCGCCGCCAAGCCGACGACCCCTGCGGCGCCCGCTGTTGCGCCTGCGACGGCCAAACCGGTCACCGCGCGCGTTTCAACCGGCGATGCCGCAGAAGACGGCTATTTACAGGGCTATGATCTGTGGGAGGCCAAAGATTATGTGGGCGCGCAGAAGATTTTGACCGAGACGGCCAAGAAATTCCCGCAGCACAAGCGTTACAGCTATGCCCAGAACCTACTTGGTCGGGCCTATCTTGATGAGGGCAAGGCGGTGACGGCCGCCAAGATATTCCTTGAGAATTACCGCAATGCGCCCAAGGGCGACCGCGCAGCGGACAGCCTGTATTTCTTGGGCGTGTCGCTGATCCAGCTCAAGAAGCTGCCGGATGCCTGCAAGTCGTTCGACGAGCTGGACGCGGTCTATGGTCCAAGCCTGCGTGACTTCGTCAAGCAGCGCCTGCCAGCGGCGCGCAAGGAAGCGCAGTGTGCCAGCTGAACCTACCTCGGAGGCGCTGCGCATTTGGGTTGATCGGTTCGGGAAAGACCTTGAACTGATTGACGATCTCGACCCGGGGCTGCTGGCGCAGCCGGGCGGTGTCGCGGTTTCCGGCGGGCCGGACAGCATGGCGTTGATGTGGTTGATGTTTCAGGCGAAACATGGCGGTTTTCGGGTGGCATCCGTCGATCATGGCTTGCGGGCCGAAAGCGCGCACGAAGTCCGCAAGGTCGCGGACGAGGCGCAGGCCTTGGGCATCCCGCATGATATATTGACGATCGACTGGCCGGATGGTTCGCCCAAGGCCAGCCTGCAAGACGAGGCGCGCAAGGTGCGCTATCGGGCGCTGGAACGCTGGGCCGCAGACCATGGCCTGGCGTGGATCATGACGGCCCATCATGCCGATGATCAGGCCGAGACCATGGTGATGCGGCTGGTCCGAGGATCGGGTTTAGCGGGTTTGAGCGGTATTCGGCGGATGCGTCAGTCTGGTCCGGTGATGCTGGTCCGTCCGTTGCTCGACTGGCGGCGGGCTGATCTGGATGATCTTTGTGCGCAGGCCGGGATCGGGATCAGTCGTGATCCGTCCAACGACGATCCGCGCCACGATCGCACCCGCACCCGGCAATTGTTGAACCAGCCGGGCATGCCCGATCCGCAGGGCATGGCCGAGACGGCCAATCGTCTGGCCGGGGCCGAAGAGGCTTTGCAATGGGCATGTGGTGAAGTGCTGCGCACCCGTTGCAACTGGCCGGGCGATAATTGTCGCTTTGATGCGGCGGGTCTACCGGACGAGTTGGTGCGCCGGACGCTTGTGGCGATTCTGGGTCATATGGGTGACGAGGTGAGGGGGCAGGCCGCCCATCGCGCGATGCTGGCCTTGCGTCGGGGCGAGACGGTATCGCTTGGTCATGCCCAGTTGCGCCCCGGCGAGACATGGCTTGTGCGAAAAATCGACGCAGAATCTTCACCTGTCGACGCTTAACGGCCAGTTCAGCCATTGAGTTTATGATCGCGCTGCCTATCTTGGTGCGTGAAAGGTAGCCCTCCCTATGCAAGAAGATCGCGATCCCCCCCCGCCGCCCAACCCTTGGATGCGCAGTCTTGGCATTTGGGTCGGGATTTTGGCGGCGTTGGTGCTGGTCGTTTCCCTGTTCGAAGGCAGTCGCGGCGATGCCGCCGGTTCGAACATCGCCTATTCGGAATTTCTGAAAAAGGTTGAGGATGGCAGCGTCCGCAATGCCGAAATCGCGGGCGAGGTCGTGACTGGCACGCTCAGCGACGGCAAGACCTTCAAGACGGTCAACCCGGCTGATCCCCGGTTGGTGGATCGGCTGACCGAAAAGGGCATCGCGTTCCGTGCCAAGCAGGCCGAAGAACCGAGCCTGTTGATGTATATTCTCTACCAGACGCTGCCCTTTGTGCTGCTGCTGGGGCTTGGCTTTTTTGTCATGCGCCAGATGCAGAAAAATGCGGGGTCCGGCGCGATGGGCTTTGGCAAGTCGCGGGCGCGGATGCTGACGGAAAAGCAAGTGCGCGTCACCTTCGACGATGTCGCCGGGATTGATGAGGCGCGCGAGGAGTTGCAGGAAATCGTCGATTTCCTCAAGGACCCGGGCAAATTTTCGCGCCTCGGCGGCAAAATCCCGAAGGGTGCGTTGCTGGTCGGCTCGCCCGGCACCGGCAAGACCTTGCTGGCCCGTGCGATTGCGGGCGAGGCTAAGGTGCCGTTTTTCACCATTTCCGGTTCGGATTTTGTCGAGATGTTCGTCGGCGTCGGCGCGAGCCGCGTCCGCGACATGTTCGATCAGGCGAAGAAATCGGCGCCATGCATCGTCTTTATCGATGAAATCGATGCGGTCGGTCGTCATCGTGGCGCTGGGCTTGGCAATGGCAATGACGAGCGCGAGCAGACGTTGAACCAGTTACTGGTCGAGATGGACGGTTTCGAGGCGAATGAGGGCATCATCATCATCGCCGCGACCAACCGCCCGGATGTGCTTGATCCGGCGCTGTTGCGTCCGGGCCGCTTTGACCGTCAGGTCGTGGTGCCGCGCCCGGATATTGAGGGTCGCGAGAAGATTCTGTCGGTGCACATGAAGAAGGTGCCGCTGGCGCCCGATGTCGATCCCCGCGTGATCGCGCGTGGCACGCCGGGTTTTTCGGGTGCGGATCTCGCCAATCTTGTCAACGAGGCGGCGCTGATGGCGGCGCGTCGCGGCAAGCGACTGGTCGCGATGGCCGAGTTCGAGTCCGCCAAGGACAAGGTCATGATGGGCACGGAACGCAAGTCCATGGTCATGACCGACGACGAGAAGAAAATGACCGCCTATCACGAGGCGGGTCACGCCATTGTCGCGATGCACGAACCGGCATCTGATCCGATCCACAAGGCCACCATCATCCCGCGCGGTCGTGCGCTGGGGATGGTGATGCGCCTGCCGGAACGCGACAATTATTCCTATCATCGCGACAAGATGCACGCGAACCTCTCGGTCTCGATGGGCGGGCGCGTCGCGGAAGAACTGATCTTTGGTTATGACAAGGTGTCTTCGGGGGCCTCTGGCGATATCCAATACGCGACCAAGCTGGCCCGCGACATGGTGACGCAATGGGGCATGTCCGATGAAATGGGCCCGCTGCAATATGAAGAGCCGCAGGGCGAGACATTCCTTGGCTATTCACAATCGGCGCGCGTTCATATGTCGGACGAGACGGCGAAGAAGATCGACACGGAAATCCGGCGCATCGTGGATGCTGGCTATGACAAGGCCAAGGAACTGCTCGGCACGCATATCGACCAGCTCCACGCGCTGGCCAATGCGTTGCTTGAATATGAAACATTGTCGGGTGAAGAAATCCGGGCGATCATGAACGGCGAAGGCATTGACCGTCCGGACAGCAGCCTGTCCAAACCGGTGGTCCCGGCATCGGGTGGTTCCTCCATTCCGAAGTCGCGGCGATCGGGCGGCGGATTGGCCGGCGCCGCGCCGCAAGGGGCTTGATCTGGTGTAATATGGGGAGCCCGGCGGTGCAAATCGCCGGGTTCTTTCTTGGTGAAAGGGGATTTATGAGCAATATTCGTTTTGGCCGCTGGTTGGTTGTTCCGATGGCGCTGGCGCTCGCATCTTGCGGCATCAATTCTGTCCCGACCCGGGAAGAGGCCGTCAACGCCGCCTGGGGCAATGTGCAAAATGAATATCAGCGCCGGGCCGATCTCATCCCCAATCTGGTGTCGACGGTGAAGGGCTATGCCGTGCAGGAAAAGACGGTGTTGGTCGCCGTGACCGAGGCGCGGGCCAAGGCCTCATCGATACAGGTCAAGCCGGAAGACCTGAACAACCCCGCCAAATTGCAGCAGTTTGAACAGGCGCAGGGCCAGCTCGGCGCGTCGTTGGGGCGTTTGTTGGTAACGATGGAGCGCTATCCGGACCTGAAATCGAATCAGAATTTCCTCGCGCTCCAGAATGAACTGGCGACGACGGAGAACCAGATCACCATTGCGCGGCGGGATTATAATGCGGCGGTGCAAGACTATAATACCACCATCCGCACCTTCCCGGATCTGATCGGGGCGAAGATGATCTATGGCGCGAAGCCAAAGGCGTCCTTCACCGCCACTACCCCGGGCGCAGATAGCGCGCCGAAGGTGGCGTTCTGAGCTGGGCGGCCCCCACATCCGCCCCTCATTGCCGTGCGAGCGGGTATGAGAGGGCTTGGGGGGTGATGACCATGGGTGGGTTTGCCCTGCCGCTGTTGCTTGCCGCGTTGTTTCTGCTGCTTGCCACCACGCCAACCCATGCGGCGATGCGTTTCCCGCCGCTTACCGGGCGGGTGGTCGATACAGCGGGGATGATCGACTCGGCGACGGAGGCGAGCCTCAGCAACGATCTGGCGGCGTTGGAACGCGATAAGGGCATCCAGTTCGTGGTTGCCACCATCCCTTCATTGCAGGGCGAGACCATCGAGAATTACGGCTATCAACTCGGCCGTAACTGGGCGATTGGGCGCAAAAAGGTTGATGATGGCGTGATCCTGCTGATCGCGCGCGATGATCGCAAGTTGCGGATCGAGGTTGGCTATGGCCTGACCCCGGTGCTGACCGCTGGCCTGTCGGGTATCATTATCCATGACGTGATCTTGCCCCGGTTCAAACAGGGCGATTTGAGCGGCGGGATCAAGGCCGGGTCGGATGCTATTGTGACCCAGTTGCGGCTGCCCGCCCCCGCCGCCGAGGCGCGGGCCAAGCGGATTGTGGCCGAGCAACAGGCCAAGGCCGATAGCGGTACGCCGCAGTCTGGCATTTTCTTCTTCATCGTCTTCGCGATTGTGATGATGTCGATCCTGCGCGCCAATCGCGGCATGGGCCGGATCCATCGTCGCGGCGGGCTGCCGGTGGTGATCTGGGGGCCGGGCTTTGGTGGCGGCGGCTTTGGTAGCGGCGGCGGCGGTTTTGGCGGCGGTGGCTTTTCGGGCGGCGGCGGCAGCTTCGGCGGGGGAGGCGCATCGGGCCAATGGTGAAGCAATATTGGGAAGATACGTCGCGCGCGCAGTTGGCCGAGGCCATTGCCCGCGCGGAATCGGGCACGAGCGGCGAGGTGCTCGTCGTCTCATCGGAGCTGTCCGACAGCTATCATGACGTCGGCCTGCATTATGCCATCGGCGTGATGTTCCTGAAACTGGGCGCGATCTGGGCGATGGGGCCGGATCGGCTGCATGCGTTGATGGTGCGGTTCTGGGGCTGGGATGGGCCAAGCGGCCATACTCAGGTGCTGGGTCTATTGTTCGTCTGGCTGGCGGCGGTGTTTCTGGTGGTGCGCTATGCGATGGCGTGGATGCCAGTGCGGCTGCGCTTGACCCCACGAGCGACCAAGCAGCGTCGGGTGCGACGGCGGGCGGTATTGTTGTTCAACGCCATGGCGCGGGGCAAGACAAGCGGCAAAACGGCGGTGCTGCTGTATATTTCGCAGGGCGAACATATGGCGGAACTGGTCGTGGATGAAGCGATTCACGCCAGCGTCCCGCCTGAAATGTGGGGCGAGGCGATGGTCGCGCTGATTGACGAATTGCGCGCCGGGCGAATGGTGGATGGGCTGGTCGCCGCCATCGACCGTATCGGCGTGGTGCTGCATCGCCAATTGCCGGTTGCACCGGGGGACATCAACGAATTGCCCGACAGGATCATCGAATTGTGACCGGACAGGCGATCCGCACCGCCTGGGAAGGCAAATATATCAATGTGAAGGTCGAAGGGACTTGGGAATATGTCAGCCGCTCGCGCAATATCGGCGCGGCGGTGATCCTCGCGCTGGACGAGGGGCATGTCATCCTTGTCGAGCAATATCGTGTGCCGCTTAAGCGCAATTGCATTGAACTACCGGCAGGATTGGTGGGCGATGACAGCCATGGCGAGGCGAGCATTGATGCCGCGATTCGGGAATTGGCCGAAGAGACCGGCTATCATGCGGCGGAAATGACGGAAATCGGGGAGTTTTACTCTTCGCCCGGCATGGTATCGGAACATTTCACGCTGTTCCGCGCAACGGGCCTGACCCGTGTTCACGCCGGTGGCGGCACCGATGACGAGGCGATCATCGTTCACCGCGTGCCGATGGCGGATATCCCCCTCTTCATCGCCGCCAAGCGTGCCGAGGGACTGGGAATTGATGTCCGGGTGATGACGCTACTTGCGATGGTGGGCGCACCGGGCTTCAATCTCGCCTAACAGCGTCGAAAAGCGCCACGAATTGCAAGCGCCTACTGGCGCAGCCTGATTTGGCCGTTATAAGAGTCAAACATATTATCCGAAGACTTTCAGGGGACCGGAATGAAGGCGACGATCGAGCGGGCCAATCTGTTGAAGAGCCTGAGCCATGTGCAATCCGTGGTGGAACGCCGCAATACGATTCCGATCCTGTCCAACGTCCTGATCGAAGCGGGCAATGGCGGCCTTCGGTTGATGGCGACCGACCTTGATCTCCAGATCGTGGAGCAGGTGCCGGCGGATGTCGAAGTCGATGGCGCGACCACCGTGTCGGCCCATATGCTGTTCGACATTGCCCGCAAATTGCCGGAAGGCTCGCAGGTCAGTCTGGTCGCTTCGGATGGCAAGCTCGCCATCGTGGCAGGGCGTTCGCGCTTTAACCTCCCGACCTTGCCGCGCGATGATTTCCCGATCATTGCCGAGGGCGATCTGCCGGTGGCGTTCACATTGCCGGTCGATATCCTTAAGGTTATGATCGACAAGACCCGTTTTGCGATCTCGACTGAGGAAACCCGTTATTATCTGAACGGCATATTCTTCCATGTCAGCAATGATGGTGAACCGACGCTCAAGGCGGCGGCAACCGATGGCCACCGTCTGGCACGCGTCACCATGGCGCGCCCGGATGGGGCGGAATCGATGCCCGACATCATCATCCCGCGCAAATGCGTGGCCGAGATTCGCAAGTTGCTCGACGAAGTCGATGGCAATGTCGAACTGTCGATGAGCGCATCGAAAATCCGCTTTGATCTGGGTTCGGCGGTGCTGACCAGCAAGCTGATCGACGGCACCTTCCCGGATTACAGCCGCGTCATCCCGACCGCGAATGATAAGCTGCTGCGCATCGACCCGAAGAGCCTGATGGCCGGTGTCGATCGCGTCGCCACCATCGCGTCGGAAAAGACCCGCGCCGTCAAGGTTGCGCTGGATCGCGACCGGGTGACGCTGTCGGTCACATCGCCGGAAAACGGCACCGCTGCCGAAGAACTGGCGAGCGACTACACCGCACCGGGCATGGAAATCGGTTTTAACGCGCGTTATCTGATGGATATTCTCGGCCAGATTGAGGGCGACACGGTGGAAGTCCATCTGGCTGATGCCTCGGCCCCGACCCTGATCCGCGAACATGATAAGTCGCCCGCGCTTTACGTCTTGATGCCGATGCGCGTCTGATCCTCGGTTTTTTGGGAATGAACAAGGGGGGCGGGCCGCAAGAATCGCCCTTTTTGTTGCCGGTCTTTTTGTTAGAGGCCTGACCTCATCCCCCCTCCCAATTCGTCATGCTGAACTTGTTTCAGCATCCACCGCACCACGGGAACGTGGCGGGTGGGAGGGGAGTGGACCCTGAAACAAGTTCAGGGTGACGAGACTGGGGAGGGCGGTTGAGGGAATGGAGGTTCGTTGCAGGGTGACGAGACTGGGGAGCGTTGGGGGTGGAGGAGGGACTCAGCCCTTTTTCAGCAGTTCGGCCAGCGCGCCAAATGGGCCGGCTTCGCCTTCGCTCTTGACCCCGGCGGCCTTGAGTGCGGCTTCGGCATTCGGTCCGCGCGGGAAGGGGTCGAGCGCGAGGTAGAGCGTGTCGGACAAGGCCTCGCCAAGGTCGAATTGGCTGCCGGGATAATCAATCGTGTCGCAATCCGACGCGTCGAGTTCGACTTCTTCCTCGAAATCCGCCGCGCGGCCCGTTTCGGCCTGATGCCGGAAGCGGAGCGCAAAGGGGGTGTCGATCACCAAGGGCAGTTCGTCGCCCGTTGCGATGCAGCGTTGTGCGAGTTCGGCATGAAGCGTGCCATCGGCGTGCACGCCGTCTGACTGGGCTTGCAGCTTTAATTCGGCGCGCAGCACGTCGAGCCGTGGCAGATCAAAGCGCCGGGCTAGCCCTTGGCGTTCCGATTCGTTGGCTTCGAGCGAGAGTTTGCGCACCTCAAGGCTGACATGCGCGGCTTCGATCAGACGGGACCATTCGGGGGCGTCGGTCATAGGGTCACCCATTCTCCACGGATCAAGGCCGCGCTTTCCATGGCGCTCAGCGCGCGATGCAGCGCCAGTAGCTGATCTTCAGTATAGGACAAGGCGTCGCCATCCGGGGTTTCGCCGCGCCAGATATTGCGCACCAACACGTCGCGCAGTGGCTCTTTGCCGTCGATCGCGTCGCGGACTGCCGAGATGCGACCGCCGAGCAGGGCCATCATCTTGCCGATATGCTTGCCGACGACAATGTCACCAATGCCCATTTCGCGCAGTTGGCCGTCCATATCGTCGACGAATAATTCGGTGAGGCGGGCGGCCGCTTCACCCATGGCCTCGCCATCGGCTTCGAGACGCAGGAGGACGAGCGCGGTGACGGTCGAAACCATCTCAAACCGGCCTTCCACGGTGTCCGGAACGGTGCCTTGCAGGTAGAATACCGGCAGCCGAGCATGTTGTACAATCGCCCGATAGAGGGCGACGGGGCGGTCATCCTTGCGGAAACGACCGAACAGGCGACTGAAAAACGACAAAAGCGGCCTCCGATGATGCAGCGCGTGCTTGCCTGAACGCCTCATAAGCGCATATTGGACGAAAGCAATGCTGGTGCAACGGGTCGACGCCCGAAGCGGTCCGGCGATGGAGTGTTGAAGATGATCCGCAATTCCCGTTCGATCCGCTGGACGCTGGCGGCGCTTGCCGTGGCCGTGACTGCCACTGGCTGCACCCGCATTCGCGATCACAAGGGGTTTCTTGGTGATCCGGTGCTGGTGGCTGGGATCCAGCCCGGTATCGACAATCGTGATTCGGTTGAAAAGACGCTCGGCCGTCCGACCCTGGTCAGCCAGTTTGATACGAACGTCTGGTATTATGTGTCGCGCGACACCAAGCAATTGGCGTTCCGCAATCCGGCACCGTCCGGCCAATATGTGCTGGCGATCCAGTTCGACAAGACGGGCAGTGTTGCAAAAGTCGACAAGACCGGGATGGAAAAGATCGTCAGCGTCTCACCGGATGATGAACGCACCCCGACCTTGGGCCGCGACCGTGGCTTCTTCCGCGAATTGTTCGGCAATATCGGCTCGGTCGGTGCGGTCGGCGAGGGCGGCGGCACGGCCGACAATCCGAACTGATCTGCGGCTCAATTGGGGCTTGGTCTGACAACATGGAAGATATGTCTGCGCTTTTGACGCGCGTTGCCGATGCGCTTGACCGCATGGCGCCACCGGTCTTGGCGATGGCTGATCCGGCTATGGCGCCTGCCTATGTCTGGCGGCAGGGCGTGTTGACGGCGACGACGCATTTTCGCCCGTTGCCGCTGGATGTTCTGACCGGCATCGATCAGCAGAAGCAGATTTTGCTTGAAAATACCCGGCGTCTTGCTGCGGGCCATGCGGCGCATGATGCGCTGCTCTGGGGATCGCGCGGCATGGGCAAGTCGGCAATGGTCAAGGCCGTGGTTGCGGACTGCCGCAAAGCCGGCAGCGACATTGCCTTGATCGAGGTCTCTGCCGATTCGCTCTCTAGCCTGCCCGCATTATTTCGCCTGATCGGCGGCATGGAGCGACGCTTTGTGCTGTTCTTGGACGATATTGGTTTCGAAGAGCAAAGCCCTGCGCCCCGCTTGTTGCGTTCACTGCTGGAAGGCGGTGCCGAGGCCCGACCCGCCAATGCGCGGCTTTATGTCACGGCGAACCGGCGCAACATTGTCCATCGTGACATGCGCGAGCAGGACGATCCGATCAACATGCGCGACGTGGTGGATGACCGGTTGGCGCTGGCGGATCGCTTCGGCTTGAGCCTTGGCTTTCACGCCTGTGATCAGGATCATTATGTCGCGATGGTGGCGGGCTATGCCCAGCGCCTTGGCCTCGTTTTCGACCCGCTGGATGCTATTCAATGGGCGACCCAGCGCGGTGCCCGGTCGGGCCGGATCGCGTGGCATTATGTGCAGGAACTGGCCGGACGTGCCGGGCGGAGCGTCGACGGGTTGGAATAAACGCCCGCGCCCGCGCGGCCATGGCCTGTTTAGGCGGGGCGCGTGCCTCGCACGCATGTCATCGGCAGCAGGCCGTAAAGATGAGGAAATAACGCCCCACCGCGTGAGATTTCCCAGCGCACCACATCACCAAGCGCTGCCAAATCAACCTCGACAATCACCAGCCCGGGTTGACCGGCAAAATGCTTGTCCAGCGTGCCTTGTACCTGATCATTAGCGGATAGGTGGATATAGCCATCGGCCACATCCACCGGCGCGCCGTGGAAGACCCCGGTGCGCTGGAACTCGGTCCATTGCGCCGGGGTCATGATCTTAAATGCGGTGGTCGCGTGGTCCGCCATGCCGATCAGGCTTCGGTGGTTTCCACGCCGTCGTCGCCATCCTCGTCTTCGTCAATCTCGATCCGTGCCGCCGAGACGACATGTTCGTTATCGGCCACGTTGAACAGGCGGACGCCCGCCGACCCGCGACCGATGACGCGCATCGAGTTGAGCGGCAAGCGGATCATCTTCGCCTGATCGGTGACGAGCATCAACTGCTGGTCCTTGGTGGCCGGGAAGCTGGCCACTACGGTGCCGTTGCGGGCGATGTTGTCGATGTTGGTGATGCCCTGACCACCACGCCCCGTGCGGCGATATTCATAAGCCGACGAGATCTTGCCATAGCCATTGGCGCAGACCGTGAGGATGAACTGCTCCTTCGCCGCCATTTCCGTCATGCGGTCGGCGGATAGGGTTGGTTCATTCTCATTGTCCTTCCACGGAGCGGCGCGCAGATAGGCTTCGCGCTCTTCCGGATCCGCGCCCGAACGGTGGAGGATCGACAGCGAGATCACCTCGTCATCGCCCTTCAGCGTCATGCCGCGCACGCCGGTTGAGGTGCGGCTCTGGAATTCGCGGACGTCGGTGCCTTCAAAGCGGATCGCCTTGCCCTGACGGGTGGCGAGCAACACATCGTCTTCCTCGGTCAGCAGCGCGACGCCGATCAACCGGTCCTCGCTCTCATCGTCGAAGCGCATGGCGATCTTACCGTTGGTGGGCACGTTGGTGAACGCATCCATCGAGTTGCGGCGCACCGTGCCCTTGGCGGTGGCGAACATGACGTGGAGCTTGCCCCATTCACCTTCGTCTTCGGGGAGCGGCAACACGGTCGAGATGGTTTCGCCCTGTGCCAGCGGCAGCAGGTTGATCATCGGGCGGCCGCGCGTGGTGGGGCTGCCTTCCGGCAGTTTCCATACCTTCATGCGATAGACTTTGCCGAGCGTCGAGAAGAACAGCACTGGGGTGTGGGTGCTGGTCACGAACAATTCGGTGACGACATCCTCATCCTTGGTCGACATGGCCGAACGGCCCTTGCCGCCACGCTTCTGGGCGCGGAAGGCTTCAAGCGGGGTGCGCTTGATATAACCGCCCATGGTGACGGTCACGACCATCTCTTCGCGTTCGATCAGGTCTTCATCGTCGATGTCCGACCCGCCAGCGGTAATTTCCGAGCGGCGCGGGGTCGAAAATTCGGCGTCGATGGCGTCGAGTTCTTCCTGCAACACTTCATAAAGGCGAACCCGGTTGCGCAGGATTTCGAGCAGTTCCTCAATGCTGGCGGCGAGCTTCTTCAACTCGTCGCCAATTTCGTCGCGGCCAAGGGCCGTCAGGCGATGCAGACGCAGGTCGAGAATGGCGCGGACTTGGGTGTCGGACAGGCGATAGGTGTCGCCCCCGACTTCCTTCTCCACCGCTTCCACCAGCGCGATATATTGCGCTATTTCAGCCACTTGCCATTCGCGTGCAATCAACTTTTCGCGGGCCTCAGCCGGACTTGAAGAGCCACGGATGATGCGGACCACCTCATCAAGATTGGTCACGGCAATGACGAGGCCGAGCAAAATATGCGCCCGGTCGCGCGCCTTCATCAGTTCGTACTTCGAACGCCGGGTGATGACCTCTTCACGGAACTTCACGAAGGCTTCGATGATGGCGTGGAGCGTCAGCACTTCCGGGCGGCCGCCACGAATGGCGAGCATGTTGGCCGGGAAGCTCGATTGCGCCGGGGTGTGGCGCCAAAGCTGGTTGAGCACGACTTCCGGCGTGGCGTCCCGCTTCAGTTCGATGACGATGCGGACGCCTTCGCGGTTCGATTCGTCGCGGATGTCGCTAACGCCCTCGATCCGCTTGTCCTTGGCGGCTTCGGCGATTTTCTCGACCAGACCGGATTTGCCGACCTGATAGGGAATTTCCGTCAGCACGATCGACCGGCGGTCGCCGCGCCCTTCTTCGACCACATGGCGCGAGCGCATCATGATCGAGCCCTTGCCGGTGGTATAGGCATTGCGCGCCCCACCACGGCCAAGGATCAGCGCGCCGGTCGGGAAATCCGGGCCGGGCACGATTTCGTGCAATTCTTCCGAGCTGATTGCCGGATTGGCGATATAGGCGCGGCAGGCGGCGAGCACTTCGCCGAGATTATGCGGCGGGATGTTGGTCGCCATGCCGACCGCGATACCGCCCGCGCCGTTGACGAGCAGGTTCGGGAAGCGGGCAGGCAACACCTGCGGCTCACTCTCCGAGCCGTCATAATTGGACTGGAAATTGACGGTGTCCTTGTCGAGATCTTCCAGCAGGCTGTTGGCAACCTTGGCCAGACGCGCCTCGGTGTAACGCATCGCGGCGGGCGGATCCGGGTCCATCGAGCCGAAATTGCCCTGGCCGTCGATCAGCATGACCCGCATCGACCAATCCTGCGCAAGACGGGCCAGCGCGTCGTAGATCGCGCTATCGCCATGCGGGTGATATTTACCCATCACGTCGCCGACGATGCGGGACGATTTGCGATAGGGCTTGCCCGCGACATAGCCAGCCTCATGCGAGGCATAGAGAATGCGACGGTGCACCGGCTTCAGACCGTCGCGCACGTCAGGCAGGGCGCGCGACACAATGACCGACATGGCATAGTCGAGATAGCTCGACTTCATCTCGTCAACGATGTTGATCGGGCTGATGTCCGAAGGGGCGGCGAGTAGCGTCTCGTCGGTGCTCAATTTTTCACTTTCAGGCTGCTTAAAATGCGTGGGTCGACCCTAGCGGGGACATCCCGAAAAGGCCAGCATTAATGCAAGTTTTCCACAGCTTCAGGGCGCGATTTCAACCCCGTCCCAAGCAAAGCACTTGCCGCTGTCGACCGGCCTTAGTCCATCCAGCACATCCAGCAGCTGGACGGCGGCACGATCCGCGGAAAATAGCTGTCCGGCGGGGACGTTGGACTGGAATGGTTTGCTGAGGCCGGTGTCCACCGTGCCGGGGTGCAACGTGACGCAAATCGAGCGTTTATGGGTGCGTGCCAGCTCAATCGACATGGTGCGGATCAACTGGTTCAACGCGGCCTTGGCGGCGCGATAGCTGTGCCAGCCCCCCATGCGATTGTCGGAAATACTGCCGACTCGTGCCGACAACGCGGCAAATATGCTGCGCTCGTCGCGGGGCAACAGGGGCATGAAGTGCTTGGCAACGATCGCCGGGCCGACACTGTTGACCGCGAAGTTGCGGAGCATCCAATCGGGATCAAGGCGCGCATTGGCCTTTTCCGGCCCGCGTTCGCCATCATGCAACAGGCCGGTCGCGACAATCACCAGTTCGAGCGGCTTGCCCGCCAGTTTCGACTGGACCAGTTCTGCGGCAGCGCGGACGCTCGCTTCATCGGTGATATCGAGCGCGAACGGGGCGGGCAGGGTGCGGGCAAAGCGCAGCACCTGACTGAAATGGCCCTCTTCCTCCAGCGCATCGGCCAGCGCCGCACCGATCCCGCCGGACGCGCCGATGATGACAGCGGTACCAGCCATCAGCCCTTCACAAACCGCCAGCTTGTCTCATCTGACCCTGAAGGGTCGAAGGCATAGCCATCGCTGTCGAATTGCTTGACCGCCTCCAGCGTGCCCAGCCGATGTTCGCAGACATAGCGCGCCATCATGCCACGCGCCTTTTTCGCACCGAAGCTGTTGAAGCGCAGGCCCTTGGGCCCCTGTTCCTTGAAGTCGATGGTCACGATGCGCGTGCCCTTGGGGGGATGGGACGCCACCGCGCCCCAATATTCCTGGCTGGCGAGGTTGAGCACCTCATGCGAGCCGTCGTCGGCCGCATCCTTGCCAAGTTGTTCGGCAAGCTTCGTTCCCCAAAAGTCATAAAGCGTCTTATAAGATGCCGGTCCCCAGCGCGTGCCCATTTCAAGGCGATAGGGCTTCATCGCGTCGAGCGGCCGCAACAGGCCGTAAAGACCCGACAGGATGCGGACGTGGCTCTGGGCAAAGTCGATGGCCTCTTCCGGCAGGCTTTTGGCCTCGAATCCGGAATAGACATCGCCGGCAAAGGCGAAGAGCGCGGGGCGTTCCGGTTGCTCATCAAAGCGATGGTAACGTTCGGCATTGAGCGCGGCGAGCTTGTCCGAAATGTGCATCAATGTGCCAAGTTCCGCTGCCGACAGTTTTGCGGCCCCGGCAGCCAGCGTCGCGGTCTCATTCGGGAAGCGGGGCAAGGTGACCTCAAGATCGGGCAGCGCCGACTTGTAATCCAGTGTCTTGGCGGGTGAGAGGGTGATAATCATGGTTGGCATTGCTACCAATGCGGTGGCGCTTGGCCAAGGGTTAAATGCCAAGGTTGAACGCCAAGGGTGAAGGCCGTGCAGCCCGCATGGCAGCTTGCGTTCCATTCAAGCTGTATTCACTGGTGCGATGACATGTGGGTGGGAAGCGTTCTTGTCACTTGTCTGCCGGAACCGGGCGTTATAGGTCAGGCGACGTGAGCAACATCGGGCGGCAGGGCCGTCGCATTGGGAGAATGAATGGTGAAGAAGGCAATTTCGTCTTTGGCGCTTGGTCTGGCGCTGGTGGTCGGCGGCACGGCGACCGTCGCGGTGGCCCCTGCCGTTGCGAAGGAAAAGCCGGCCAAGGCCCCGAATTTCAAGCTGGGCACCAAGGTGCGCGAAGCTCTGATGCCGATCCAGAAGGCGCTGGCGGAAAACAAAATTGATGAGGCGCGTGCTGCGCTAGCCATCGCCGATGCAGCGGCAACCACGGGCGACGAAAAATTCGTCGTGGGTCAGTATTTCTTGCAGGCGGGCGGCAAAGCAAATGACTCGGAATTGCAGGCCAAGGGCATTGATCTGATGATCGATAGCGGCAGTGCACCGGCGGATATGCTGAGCCCGCTCTATCAGAACCGTGGCAGCATGGCCTATCAGAAGAAGGACTATGTCAAGGCGGAAGCCGCGTTCGCCAAGCTGACGGAACTGAACCCGTCGGATGGCGGCATGATGATCAGCCTTGGCGAATTGCAGTATCGCAACGGCAAAACCGATATTGCCTTGCAGACCATCGCCCGCGCGATTGCGGTGAAGGAAGCGACCGGCGCACCGGCTGAACAGGCATGGTATCAGCGCGGCCTGTCGATTGCGGCCGACAAGAAGCTGGTCCCGGAAGTGATCCGCTATGGCAAGCTGCTCGTCGCTGCCTATCCGACGCCGCAGAACTGGCGCGACTCGACGGAACTTTATCTCCAGTTGGTGAAGCTCGATCCGCAGACCTCGCTTGATCTGTTCCGCCTGCGCTTTGATACCAAGTCGCTGATGGGCGAGCGCGATTGGTATGAATATGCCGAAACCACCAACGCCCGTGGTCTGCCGGGTGAAACCGCGACAACGCTTGAGGCGGGCATGGCCAATGGCATGCTGCCGAAAGACAGCCGCGCGATTGCCGAGTTGAAGGCTGATGCCGCCAGCCGGGTTGCCGCCGATAAGGCGGGCCTTGCCGGGTCGGAAGCCCGCGCCAAGTCCTCGCCGGACGGCAAGACCGCCAAGGGTACGGCGGATGCATGGCTCGGCTATGGCAATAATGCCAAGGCCATCGAACTCTATCGGCTGGCCGCGACCAAGGGCAATGTCGATATGAACGAGCTGAATACTCGGCTTGGCATCGCCTTGCTGCGCTCGGGCGACAAGCCTGCGGCAATCGAGGCGTTCAAGCAGGTGACCGGCCCGCGTGCCGATGTCGCCAGCTATTGGGCGATCCTCGCGACCAAATAAGCGGGTCTCATCCGCTGCAAAGGGCCTCCGAAGCATCGCTTCGGGGGCCTTTTTGTGGGTGGTTGGCGGCTGATAGCGGCCGGGGCATCTTTACGCCGTGGTGATGGGAATGCCGCCGACATCCTTACTGGTGCGGATGGTGAGCGAGGTTTTCACATGCGCCACGCCCGGTGCGGTGGTGAGGCGCGATGTCAGCAGCGACTGGAATTCTTGCAGATCATGGGCGACGATCTTGAGGATGAAGTCGATCTCGCCGTTCAGCATATGGCATTCGACAACCTCCGGAATGGCCTGCACATGTTCTTCAAAGGCGCGTAGATCCTGCTCGGCCTGACTTTTCAGGCTGACCAGCGCGAATACGGTGATGGTATAGCCCAGCGCGGCCCCATGCAGCCGGGCGACATAATCGCGGATCAGGCCCGCTTCCTCCAGCGCCTTCACGCGGCGCAGACAGGGTGGCGCGGTCAGGCCGACCTGACGCGCGAGCTCGATATTCGTCATTCTGCCGTCCCGTTGCAGGGCCGCCAATATTTTCCAGTCGATCTCGTCAAGCCGGGCGCGCGACGTGCCCATGGTGCCTGTCCTCTTCTTGCTGCGTGCGGTCCCGCTTTTTCACCGGACGTCGGGGGAACATATAGCTGCTTTTACCAAGGCGGCAATTGTCCCACTTTGCAACGCATTTCCATTTCGCCGCGCAAATGACTTTTCCTGAGAAGATTCCGCAGGTAACGGAATGCTGCAGGAGTATCGCTAGTGGCGTAAATGTAGCTTTGGGTCGGCATGACCCGGCATGAACACAGCTCGGGGCTGGAACAGGCCCACCGCCGCAGGGATTCAGAATGGCAGTGCGATTTGACGACCGGATTGCGACCATCACCGCGCAAGGCGCGGATGATCCGCTGGCGCGTGCCGCCATGTGGCGGCAGTTGGTCGATATTCTGGCCCAGACCAATGTCCGCGACCTGTCGCCGCTGACCCGCGATTCCGCTTATGCATTTCTTGAACAGGGCCGCCAGATCATCGACCCAACCGGGCGGCGCATGATTGCGTCCGCGCTCGGCGGGCGGCGTTTGTCGCTCGATATGGTGCGTTTCTTTGCTGCCGACCGTCCCGAGGTTGCCGCGCCGCTCTTGCTGACGGTGCGGCTTGATCCGACAGAATGGTCCCAATTGGTGGCATCTATTGGCCCGGTCGCCCGGTCGTTGATCCGCCAGCGGCGTGATCTTGATCCTGCGGTGCGTCGCCAGCTTGACCATTTCGGCCCGTCTGACCTGATGTTGCCGGATGACCGTGCGCCAGCAGATGCGCCAGACGCTGCGCCAGACGCGGTACTCGACCTGAGCGGGTTGGAAATCCCCGCGGCCGAGGCCGTTCCGGCGGAAGCGTTGGACATGCCGATCGAGGCGTCGGTGTCATTGGCATCGGCACCACGGCCGGTTCAAATCCGCGATCTGGTTGACCGGATCGAGCGTTTTCGCCAGCAGCGTCAAGCCACACCATTTGCGCCGCTGCCGATGGGGACGGGCCATGGGCCGGAACTGCATGACCAGTCCGGTGAAGATCTGCTGCGCCAATTTCGTTTCGAGGCCGACCATGATGGCCTGTTGCATTGGGTGGATGCGAGTGAGCGCACGCCGCTGATCGGCCTCAGCCTTGCCGAGGCGGCACCGCTGATGGGCTTTGGCGTGGACGGCCATGTCGC
Organism: uncultured Sphingomonadales bacterium; assembly: GCA_903821605.1. Classification (GTDB taxonomy): domain Bacteria; phylum Pseudomonadota; class Alphaproteobacteria; order Sphingomonadales; family Sphingomonadaceae; genus Alteraquisediminimonas. The sequence continues at coordinate 43,427 of CAIJLZ010000018.1, forward strand.
TGGTGCATTTGCCCGCCGTTCTGCGTTTCGCGATGGTCGGTTGCTGGTATCAGGCCGCAGCCGGGTAGGCGGGTCGTGGTGCGTTTCCGGGGTGCCGCTGTTCGATGAGGCCAGTGGCCGCTTCCGGGGCTATCGCGGCACCGCCCGGCGGCCCTATCCGCATGAACGTCAAGGCGATCAGCACGAGGCCGAGACGCCGGACCAGAGTTCAGACCCCAGCGTGGCCAACGCCGGAGACGATGCGGCCCAGATGCAGCGTCTGCGTGAATTGGTCCATGAATTGCGCACGCCGATCAATGCGATCAGTGGCTTTGGCGACATGATTCGCAGTCAGTTTTTGGGGCCGGTGCCGCGTTCCTATCGCGAACAGGCTGATGGGATTGTCCGTTCTGCCGCCGAACTGACCCAAATTCTTGAAGATCTCTCGCTGCTGGTGCGCCATCCGGCAACCGCAGTGGACCAGCCGGCGGAGACCGGGGTCGATGCTGGCGGCACAGATGGGGCCGATGTGCTGCGGCGCGTGCTGGAAGGGCATCGCGCGCAGGCGGCAGCGCGTCAGGTCGAGTTGCAGGTCGAAATCAACCGCAGCTTGCCGCCGCTGGCGGTTGACGAACAGGTGCTGGAGCGCGTGATGTCGCGGCTGCTGGGGAATCTTGTCGAACTGTGCGACGAGGGTGAGCAGATCGGCGTGGATTTCATGAGCCTGCCGCGCGCGGATGGCAGCGCATGCCTGTCGATTGCGCGGCCAGCCAAGCTGATGGGCGTGCATGCCGATGAATTGTTCGACCCGGATCGCGCCCGCGAAGGGGCGGCGGTGGATGGGCCTCGGCTCGCGCTGGGCTTCTCGCTCCACTTGCTGCGCAATGTAGCGCGCCAGTTCGGGGGCGATCTGGACATTGCCGATCATGATTTTCTCTTGATGATGCCCAGCTTGACGCCGGATCATATCGCCCGGCTGTCCTGATCGCGGCGACGATCAGCCTTCATCGTCATTTGTTAACGCCTGCCGCTTAGGCTTATCCCGTCCGCTGTGATGGGCGTGTGGCAGGGTATGTTGCGGTGTATTGGCGTAACGAGTTCAACGATTGCCGGGATGATGCGGCGGGGCGCGACGCCCGGTCCGGTTTTGGCGCGGGTCGGCTTGATCTGCCGCCCGATGCCCGCTCCCTATGGCAGCCCCGACCGGCATTCGGCCAGCGCTTCATGGTGTTTGTCGACACCGCCGAACCGTTCGACCGCCGCCGCCCGGTGCGACGTCCGGGCCATGCCACGGCGGTGTTGCAATATTTGGCGGAAGGGCAAAAACGCATGGCGGCGCATGGCGTCTGCCCGGTCTATCTGGTCGATTATCCGGTGGCGGAATCGGCGCATGGGCCGGATCTGATCGGGCCTTGGCTCGACGCCGGACAAGCGCATATCGGGGCGCAACTCCATCCGTGGTCCAATCCGCCGTTTCGTGAAGAATTCAACGAACACAATAGCTTTTTGCGTAATCTTTCCGTTTCACTTGAACGGATGAAGCTGCGGATGTTGACCGGGCGCATCGATGCCAACTTTGGCGTGCGTCCGGTCTGCTTCCGGGCCGGGCGGGGTGGGATCGGCCCGGCGAGCGCGATGTTGTTGAATGAGGCCGGTTATCGGATTGATGCATCGGTTCGACCCTATTTCAGCCAACGCTGGGCCGGTGGCCCGAATTTTTTCGACCATCCGGCCCGACCTTATTGGGCCGGACCCAAGGGGCAGTTGCTTGAAATCCCCGCGAGCGCGACGATTGTCGGGCGGTGGCAGCATTATGCCCTGCCATGGTATCGCGGCGCTGCACGCTTGCCGTTGCTCCGCCGCTTGCTGGCGCGCTGCGGCCTTGCCGAGCGAGTGGCGCTGACGCCGGAAAGCACAGATATCAACAAGGCGCTGGAGGCGGTGCGCATCCTGTATGGCGAGGGATTGCCGCTGTTCAACCTGTCTTATCAGGCGCTGTCATTGAACCCCGGCCATTTGCCATATGTCCGCGATGCGACCGATCTGCGCCATTTTCATCGATGGTGGGGCAGCATGTTCGGGCTGCTGGCCGCATTGGGCGTGCGTCCCATCGGGCAGGATGAGCTACTGGCCTTTATCGATGCACGCGATCAGGACTTGCGATAGCCACGGCGCTCGCGCTATCGGGACGGAACGCTGGCCAGAGGGGCCTGTAGCTCAATGGTTAGAGCAGGCCGCTCATAACGGCTTGGTTGGGGGTTCGAGTCCCTCCGGGCCTACCAGCGCGGTGTTTGCGATGCTCACTTGTTGCGCCCCTCGTTTGCGCGCCGTGTTGGCGTCGCGTTCATTACACGCCTGCCTGTTCTCCCACGTTCGTCATGCTGAACTTGTTTCAGCATCGCTTGGGCAATGGTGCGCCGGATCCTGAACCAAGTTCAGGATGACGAAGGTCTTGGGAGGGGCTGGGAGGGTCTGCTATGGGGCTGAGGAGGGGCGGTAGGTGCAACCGACCAACCGGCCACAGGAACTCGCCTCCATATAACACCAACACCCGTGCCGGTCGCTATGCGTGGATCAGTTGGTCCTCATGGTGCGCGAGGAATAGCTTGCCGCGTTCGGCCCAGAGCACGGCGGCAAGTGCGCCCCAGCCCAGCAGGAAATAACCGCCGACAATCGGCAACACCGTCCCGTCGAAAAGCTGGCCGACGATCAGCCCGATCACGGCGGCCAGCAGGGTTGAGATGAAGCCCTGCACCGAGGCAGCGGTGCCAGCCAGTTCGCCCATGCGCTCCATCGCCAATGCGCCGAAATTGGAACTGGCCAAGCCAAAGCAGATCATCGTGGCCGATTGCAATGCGGTGAAGCTCCACATGGTTTCCCACCCTGCCAACACCACGCCAAGGTGGGTGGTGGTGATCGCGATGAAGGCGAACACTGCTGTATGGGAAACACGGCGCGGGCCGAAGCGGCCGACGATCCGGCTGTTGGTCGCGGCGGCGATCACCATGCCGAACGCGATCAGGGCGAAGATAAGCGGGAAATGTTCAAGATCATGAAACACATGATCAAATAGCTGTTGCGAACTGTTGAGGAAGCCGAGCAGCGCCCCGAACATCAACGACATCGCCAGCGTATAGCCCAGCGATCCCCGGTCGGTAAGCGCAGCCCGGAAACCGCGCATGATCACGCCGAAGCGGATCGGACGGCGATATTCGGGATGGAGTGTTTCCGGCATGCGCAGGCCGATCCATGTGGCGGTGCAAGTGGCGAACAGCGCCAGAAAGACGAAGATGGCGTGCCAACTGGATAAGACCAATATCAGCTTGCCCAGTGCCGGCGCGATAATCGGCACCGCAAGAAACACCATGAAGGCGAGCGAGACAACGCGCGCCATATGTCGGCCCGAAAAGCGGTCACGGACGATCGATACGGTGAGAATGCGGGTCGAGCCGGCAAACATGCCCATCAGCACCCGCGCCGCCACGACCGATGCAAAATCGGGGGCGGCAGCGGCGGCCAGCGCCATCAGCGCATAAAGCGCGACCGTAATGATCAGGATCGGTTTGCGGCCATACCAATCCGACAATGGGCCATAGATCAATTGGGTGACGCCGAACCCGATCATATAGGCGGAAATGATCCACTGCCGGTCATTTTCGTTGGGAATGTGCAGATCGTGGCCAAGCGCGGGCAGGGCCGGCAGCATGATGTCGATGCCAAGGGCGTTGATCGCCATGATGGCGGCGATCATGACGATGAATTCTTTCAGGCCGACACCCGGCGGCGGGCCGAGTTGGTCGGACGGGATCGGCGGCGGCAGCCCGCTGTTCGGGGTCGGCTCGATGTGCTGCAACGCCACGATACGGTGGTTCCTTCCCTTGGACGGTCGAACCTGCCGCCTAAGGGCTGAACGCGCGCGTGTCTATGGCTGGCGCGGCGCGCGGTCGGGGTAAGCGCTGGTCGTGTCAGCTATTGCGAGTTGCCCAGCGCATAAGCCGGAAGGCCACGAGTGTGATGTCGCAGCTCCGCCCGACCGGGAGGTGGCGTCGGACGATATGCCCGTTCAGCTTGGCCGTGGAGGATGTGGCCTGGTCCCAAGGGCGGGCGGTGAAGGGTAGGGTGGATTGGTCCATCATGCTGATGGTCTTGCCATCAAGCTGTGACAGGACTGTGTGATTCGGATGACGAGTTGGTGACAATCGCGACCTGCGTCCTGATGTGCCGTCCCGGTGCCGCGCGCTCTTTAGTGCGTGGCTTTCCAGAAGCGCGGCATGTCTGACAAGGTATCGCGAACGGCTTTTGCGGCGGCGATGAGATCAGGCTCATCGCCGCGGCGCAGATCAAGCGCGGCATCAAGACAGGCTTGCAACCGGGTGCGTTCAATGGCGTTAAGCTGTTCGAATCCAGCCTCGACTGGCGCGCTGCCGATCGTCAGATCATTGAGGTCGCCGAGCACGTCCTGCATCCGGCCTAATTCCGCCGCCATGGCGCGGGATTCCGCGACACGGTCAGGAAATAGGCCAGCCAGAAACTCGACGGCATAGCGCAATTTCTTGGTGGCGATGCGAAGCTGGTGGCGGTCGTTCGGGGCGAGTTCGGCGATGTGGCGGCTGTCCTTCATTGCTGCTCGCCAGCGTTTTTTGAGCGCGGCAGCAGCGAAGACGGGGGCGGGCGGTTGTTTATCAGCGGGGCGACGCCATTCGCCCGCTTCGAGCCAGCATGTCAGCTCGAACAACAGGCGCTGGCAGGATTCACTGTCGAGCAACTGGCGGACATCGGCATAGGTGGCGATCCGCTGGCGCGCCAATTGGTCGCACAGTAATTCGACATCGCGCAGGTCTTGCCCCTTGGGCTTGCTGATCATGGCGGTGATCACATCAAGATTGCGGGCCGGGCCAAGCGCGCGGGCAAGCCGGGCGAGTTCCGCCCGCATCAGCCGGGATTGGTCATCGCCGAGCAGGTCGCGAAACAGGGTGCAGGCAGCCCGCCAGCGCCGCAGCGCAACCCGGCATTGGTGCAGTGCCTCGCCATCCGCGCGGTCGATCACCAGCCGGTAATTGTCGAGAAAATGGGTGAGACAATGCCAGCCAATCTGTTGAAACAGGTGCGGCACCGATAGGCGGGGGCTGAGGCGGATGGGCCGGGCGCGCGCCGCTTGCCGGTCCATATCCCGCGCCAGCGCATAGGCGCGCTGCCCTTTGCTGACGGTCGACCAGCATAATTGCGGGCCAAGTGGCAAAGAGCGCGTGAAGTCGAGCAGATCGGCGACATTGCCGCGTTTGAGTTCAAGTTCGATCTCGGCAATCGGCTCGCGGCGCTCCCCGGCAACAATGGCGCCGATGTCGAGCACGACCTCGATATCGGATCGGCCATGACGCAGCAGCCAGACGCGCCGTTCCACCTTCAGCACCGCAAAGGCAGGCAAGGGGTGCTGCCCGATCAGGCGTTCAAGCCGTTTGCGCGGGCGCTGGGGGAGCAGGCCAAGATCAATGCCCGGCGTGAGGAGTGGCCGGTCCCATTCGGCGCGCTCCATCGGCCGCGCCGAACTTGCGGGCATTTTCACGCATTGCACCATGCGGTCGTCGCTCTCGCGGATGCGCAGCACGATGCGGGCTTCGCTCAAGGCCCAGTCAGGGGTGTCGAAATAGCTGGTGCGCATGTGCCGCAGCCGGGGTTCGGCTGCGAGCAGGCGATGCGCCAACATGCCGGTGGCATCGCCATCGGGAAGCAGCAGCTTGATCTCGATTTCTCGCGCGCTGTTGGTCACCACATCCCGTCCTTGCCCCGAGTCGGGCGCATTTTCCCTGCGGTTGTTAGCATGCGGAGAATTCTGCTGTCTCCACGTAGCGCTACGGAGGGCAAGTGGTACAGTTTCGTTGACATTCGGGGGGAGGTTGGACATTGCAGGGGCCTTCGACCCGGGCCACCGCAACGTGCCGCCGGGATGGATATCTCGCCATCGAGGACCAGACCATGTCCACCACGTTCACGCTCGATACCAGCACCTCGCGCGCCAACCCGATGCCCGCGCCGATGCGGCGGCTTACCGTGCCGGCGATCCGTCAGCGCAAGGGCGGCGAGCCGCTTGTGATGCTGACCGCCTATACGGCGCGCACGGCGCAGTTGTTGGACCCGCATTGCGATATGCTGTTGGTCGGGGATTCGCTGGCGCAGGTGATTTACGGCTTGCCGTCCACCATTCCCGTCACGGTCGATATGATGTGCGCGCATGGCGCGGCGGTGGTGCGCGGTTCCTATCATAGCCTTGTCGTGATCGACCTGCCATTCGGCTCTTATGAAGCAAGCCCGGTGCAGGCGTTCGAGACATCGGCGCGGATCATGAAGGAAACCGGCGCGGCGGCGGTCAAGCTGGAAGGCGGGGCGGTCATGGCGGAAACCATCAGATTCCTGACGGCGCGCGGCATTCCCGTGATCGGCCATATCGGCCTGACGCCGCAGGCGGTGAACACGCTGGGCGGCTATGGCGTGCGCGGCCGCAGCAAGGCCGAAGCCGACAAAATTGTCGCAGACGCCAAGGCGATTGATGAGGCCGGGGCAATTGCCATCGTGGTGGAAGGCGTGGTTGAACCGATTGCCATCGCCGTGACCGAAGCCGTGGCCTGTCCGACGATCGGCATTGGCGCATCGGCACATTGCGACGGCCAGGTGTTGGTGACGGAGGACATGCTCGGCATGTTTGATCGCGTGCCGCGTTTCGTGAAGCGCTATCATGAGATTGGCGAGGAAATCGCGCAGGCCGCCGCCAATTATGCCGCCGACGTGCGAAGTCGCGCCTTTCCGACCCCAGAACAGACATATCAGCCCAAGGACTGATCCACCGCCCATCGCACCTTCGGGCCAACGGATGAAAGGGCTTTCGCCCATCCGGTTCTGGCTCTAAGGTCGCGCCCGAACCGATCCCATTCGCTGGAGATGATGTTGGCCCTGCCGCCCGAGCCCGAGCATAACGAAGCGTTCCTGCGCGAAGTTGAAGAAGAATATCGCCGCGACCAGATCACCGGCTTCTGGCGGCGCTGGCGCGTGACCATCATTGGTGGTGTCGTGCTGGGGCTCGCATCGCTGGGCGGCTGGGAATATTGGCAGCACAATCGTGCCCAACAGGCCGAGGCGGACGGCCAGTTGCTTGATGCGACGCTGACCGCCTTGGGCGCAGGGAATTTCGGCGGCGTCACCGCGAATCTCGCGAAGTTGGAACAGTCGCATGTTGCGGCGTATCGCGCTTCCGCGCTGATGACCGAAGCTGCGGTGGCAATGGCGCAGAACAAGCAAAGCGCGGCTATTGCGAAATATGCGGTGGTCTTGGCGGATGACAGCCTGCCCCGCCCGTTCCGCGATGCGGCCCTCGTGCGGCAGACGGCGTTGGAATATGATACAATGGCGCCGCAGGCGGTGATCGACCGGCTGAAGCCACTCGCGATTCCGGGCAATGCTTGGTTTGGTTCGGCAGGTGAAATGACAGCGCTGGCCTTGGTCAAGCTCAACAAGACGCAAGAGGCGGCCACCATGTTCGCGGCAATTGCCAAGGATGAACAGGTGCCTGCATCGCTGCGTCGGCGGGCGACCCAAATGGCGGGTTCGCTGGGTGTCGATGCGCTGGGCGAAGTGCCCGGTGCGGAAGAGAATAATGTGAATGGGAAGGACAAGGGCGAATGAAGCGCGTCGTACTGGCCATGGCGATGTTGGGCACCCTGTCTGCCTGTGGAATCATTGGCGGAGGCGGCGACAAGAAGCCGAAGACGCCGGTGCTGGGTAATCGTATCCCAGTGCTCAACGCCGATAGCGATGTCGAGGTGGATCCGGCGTTGGCGGACGTCAATGTCCTGCTGCCGCCACCCGAACCGAATGATGCATGGAGCCAGCCGGGCGGCAATGCCGCCAAGTCGATGGGCAATCTTGCACTGTCGCGCAGCCCGCAACGGGTGTGGAGCGTTTCGATCGGTCAGGGCAGCAGCAAGCGCGCCCGGATCGGCGCGGCGCCGGTGGTGTCGGACGGCAAGCTGTTCGCCATGGATGCGGATGCCAATATCAAGGCGTTCGATGCGCAGACCGGTCGTGCCCTGTGGTCCGCCCGCTTGGGTAATAAGGAAGACGAGCGCTCGCTGTTTGGCGGCGGCGTCAGTGCGCAGGATGGCAAGGTTTACGCCACCAACGGGGTGGGCGAAGTCGCTGCGATCGATGCCACGAACGGCAATGTGTTGTGGCGGGTGAAGCCGGGCGGTCCGCTGCGTGGGTCGCCTTCGATTGGCTATGGTAATATCTATGTGATTAGCCAGGACAACCAGATTTTCGCGCTTGAAGCCGCGACTGGCAAGCTTGCGTGGAACGAGGCGAGCACGCTGGAAATCGCGGGCATCTTCGGTGCAGCGGCACCGGCGGTGGCGCAGGGCACGGTGGTTGCCGGTTTCTCGTCGGGCGAACTCACTGCTTATCGCTACGAAAATGGCCGTGTCTTGTGGCAGGATGCGCTGACCCGCACCAATATGATGACGACGGTGTCGGCGCTCGCCGATATCGACGCCAGCCCGGTGATCGATGGCGGTCGTGTATATGCGATTGGCAAAGGCGGCCGCATGGTCGCGCTTGAAATGCTGACCGGCCAGCGGCTGTGGGAAATCAACGTGGCGGGCATTGCCACGCCTTGGGTGGTGGGTGACTGGATCTATGCGATCAGTGACGATGCGCGCCTGATGTGCATCAATCGCAACAGCGGCCGGATCAAGTGGATCAGCCAGTTGCCGCGGTACAAGAACAAGAAGAAAAAGAACAAGCCGATCAGTTGGGTCGGGCCGGTGCTGGCGGGCAATCGCCTGATTCTGGCCTCGTCCGATGGTCGCCTGACCAATGTCGAGCCGTTGCTTGGCACGGTGGGTGCCACGGCGGACGCCAAGGGGTCGGTCATGGTCCAGCCGGTCGTCGCCAACAACATGCTTTATATTCTCGATGACGAGGGCAAAATCAGCGCGTGGAAATGAATAAACTTCCGGTTATTGCCATCGTAGGCAGGCCGAATGTCGGCAAGTCGACCCTGTTTAACCGTCTCGTGGGCAAGAAGCTGGCGCTGGTCGATGACCAGCCCGGCGTGACGCGTGACCGGCGGGAAGGCGCTGCCAACCTGCTGGGCTGCGACTTCCGTATCATCGATACGGCGGGCTTTGAAGAAGACGACCCGCAGACCCTGCCGGGCCGGATGCGGGCGCAGACCGAAGCCGCGGTCAAAATGGCCGATGCCGTGCTGTTCATGATCGACGCGCGCGTTGGTCTTGTGCCGCTTGATCAGGAAATTGGTCGTTGGCTGCGCAATGGCGATGTGCCGGTGATCCTCTTGGCGAACAAGGCCGAGGGCCGGGCAGGCGTAGACGGCATTCTGGATGCGTTTTCGCTGGGCTTTGCCGAACCGATTCCGTTCAGCGCCGAACATGGTGAGGGGCTGGTTGACCTGTTCGAGGCACTGCGTCCCTATATCGACCGTGGCGATGAAGTCGACGAGCCGGAAGAAGAGTTGGACGATGAGGCGCTGCTGGCGCTGCCGCTCAAGCTGGCGATTGTTGGCCGTCCCAATGCGGGCAAATCGACCTTGGTCAACAAGCTGCTGGGCGAGGACCGGATGATCACCGGGCCGGAAGCGGGCATCACCCGCGATTCGATCAGCATCGACTGGATGTGGAAGGACGCCTCTGGTCGCGAACGCGCGGTGCGGTTGGTCGATACGGCGGGCCTGCGCAAAAAGGCGCGGGTGCAAGACAAGCTGGAAAAGCTGTCGGTGGCGGATACGCTGCGTTCAGTCGACTTTGCCGAGGTCGTGGTGCTGTTGCTTGATGCGACGCGCGGGCTGGAGTTACAGGATCTCAAAATTGCCGATCAAATCTGGTCGGAAGGGCGAGCCTTGTTGATCGTCCTCAATAAATGGGACGTTGCCGAGGGGCAGAGCAGCCTGTTTCAGGGTGTGCGCGGGGCGCTGGATGAAGGTCTGGCACAGGCCAAGAATGTGCCGCTGCTCGCGGTGTCGGCGCGGACCGGCAAGGGGCTGGACCAGATGCTGGGCGCGGCCTTTGAAATTCGCGAACAATGGTCGAAGCGCGTGAGCACCGGCCAGCTCAACCGTTGGTTCGAGCGCGCGATTGAGAATAACCCGCCGCCCGCCCCCGGTGGAAAGCGGATCAAGCTGCGGTACATGACGCAGATCAAGACGCGGCCGCCGACGTTCGTCATCTTCGGCAACCGGACGGATGAGTTGCCCGAAAGCTATCGGCGCTATCTCGTCAACGGGCTGCGGCGCGAGCTGGGCTTCGGCACGGTGCCGGTGCGCCTGACGCTGCGGTCATCGCGCAACCCTTATGACAAGAAGGACTGAGCCAGACAGCCGGATTGATGCCCGTGGCATGCGTTGTCCTTGGCCGGCGCTGCAACTGGGGCGCAAGCTGCGCGAGACGGGCGATGTGCCGGGGGCGATGGTGGTGATCATTGCCGATGATCCGCGTGCGCCCGGTGAATTGCGCGCTGTGGCCATGGCGCGCGGCTGGGCGGAAGTCCCCTCCGGTTCGGCGCATGAATTCCGCTTTGTCGCGCCGGAACGGACCAATGGGTAAGTCGGGCTTTACGCTGCCGGGTGCATAGAGGTTGTCGCCGGATGTTCCCCCGGCTTGGCGTTCCGATCCGAATGTGTCCCCGCGTTAAGGGGCGCCAATGCTCTCTGCGCCGTCGTCCGGTTCCCCCCGGGCGGCGGCGCTTCGCATCTGGCGCGGGCCTGGCCATGTCGTTCCGAGCCGAATTCATCCTTCGGTGAACTTGACGCCGACAAGCTGCGGATTTACCGGCTTTCACATCCACTTTACCCCGGATCACATCGCAAGGACGTTCTCATATGGCCACCGATACGCTTGATGTTCCCGCCACCACCGAATTTGTGGTTGAGCGTCATCCTGCGCCAGTCGATTCGGCCAAGCGGGCAGAGCTGATTTCCAATCCCGGATTCGGCCGCGTGTTCACTGATCATATGGCGATCATCCGCTATACCGAAGGGCAGGGCTGGCACGATGCGAAGGTCACGGCGCGTGCGCCGATCCCGCTCGATCCGGCGGCGGCGGTGCTGCATTATGCGCAGGAAATTTTCGAGGGCATGAAAGCTTATCGGCTGGAAGATGGCGGCATGGCGCTGTTCCGTCCCGATATGAATGCCAAGCGGTTCCGTGATTCGGCCCGTCGCTTGGCGATGCCGGAAATCCCGCAGGACCTGTTCATCGATTCCGTCCGCAAGCTGGTGGCGATCGACCGCGACTGGTTCCCCAGCGTGGAGGGCGGTTCGCTTTATCTCCGCCCGTTCATGTTCGCGAGCGAGGTCTTTCTCGGCGTGAAGCCATCGTCGGAATATCTCTATATCGTCATCGCATCGGCGGTTGGCGGCTATTTCAAGGGTGGCGCACCGGCGGTTTCATTGTGGGTGTCGCAGGATTACACCCGCGCCGCACCCGGCGGCACCGGCGATGCGAAATGCGGCGGCAACTATGCCGCCAGCCTGGCCGCGCAGGCGCAGGCGATCAGCATGGGCTTTGATCAGGTGGTGTTCCTTGATGCCGCCGAACGCCGCTGGGTCGAGGAACTGGGCGGCATGAACCTGTTCTTCGTGTTCGATGATGGCTCGCTGCTGACGCCACCGCTGGGCGGAACGATCCTGCCGGGCATTACCCGCGATTCGTTGCTGACCCTCGCGCGGGAGGAGGGGCTGTCGGTCCGCGAAGAACGTTATGGCATCGACCAATGGGAAGCAGATGCGAAGAGTGGCCGTCTGGTCGAAACCTTCGCCTGCGGCACGGCGGCGGTGGTGACCCCGGTGGGCAAGGTCACGAACCCGTCGGGTAGCTTCACCATCGGTTCGGGTGGCCCCGGCCAGTTGACCCAGCGGCTCAAGCAGCGCCTCGTCGACATCCAGCGCGGCGTAGCGGCAGACCCGCATGACTGGGTGATGCGTCTCGGTTGAGATGATGTGCCCGCATTGCCGGGCACAAGGCCATTGAGGCCATTGCCAATCGCGTCGGCCTTGGTATAGGACGGCGCGACTTCGGGCGGCGGGATGTTCACCACCTCGCCACCCCGGCCCGCAATAGCGCGGCCAGACAGGTATTGGGGCGTAGCCAAGCGGTAAGGCAGCGGTTTTTGGTACCGCCATTCGGAGGTTCGAGTCCTCCCGCCCCAGCCAGTCATCGGGAATGATAAAAACTTAAAATTTCAGATTTCTTGACGATCCTTGCGATTGTCTAGATCCATGTTTTATTTGATATTTATAAATCTTACTGATCTCAGCTCGCCGATTGCTGATTTTATCATTTATCTTCCTTGATTCGTATATGATTATCGATACGATGACATTGTAAACGTATGAAAAAATGAGATATTTATTAATTACATTCATATTTGTTGTTAATATAATAAATTATTTGCGAGGTTTGTCTCATGGACATCGAAGTCCGTTCGCTGGGTCTGTATGAATGGCTGACACTCGCAGCGATCGTGCTTGGCCCGATAGTCGGTATCTGGGTCACTCGATCGATTGATGGGGCGAACGAGCGGCGCAAGAGACGCTGGGAGTTGTTTGTTACCTTGCGTCGCACTCGTGGCTTAGAATTGGCAGCCGACCACGTCGCCGCAATCAATATGGTCCCTGTACTGTTTGGTAAGGATCAGGGAGTCATGGAGGCATGGGGCTGCCTGCTGGACTCCCTGAACGATCCGTATTGGAACTCGACAGACGAAAAGGTCAAGAGGGCGACAGTCGACAGGAGTTTCACGCGGCGTATGGATCTAGTCAACGCGGTGGCCCTTGCGGTGAAGGTCAAGCTTCCCGACAAAGAGGAACATCGGCAGGGCTATGTGCCGATAGCGTGGTCCAACGAGATGCTTGAAACCATGGAAATCCGTAGACTCTTAAAACTAGTGTTAAAGGGACAGCAGTCGTTACACATGATCGCGGGAATCTGGCAGCTTCCACCCAATGATCAATCCCCCAGTGGCGATACAGACAGCGAAAACAAGCAGGGCATTTCACCCGATAGCGATGCACTGCCGGGTGAAGCCCAAGGCTGAAAGGCGAGCGTAAGTGTCGGCCATGGCGTGAACGACTTCCCGCCGTCCCTTGCGCTTCCTCGTATCGCACTCTCGACACCCATGCGCTCTCCCATCCGCCTTGCTGCGGTCTACGATGAATGCCTCGACCGGCAACTCTCGGCGGTGCCCGTGGCACCATTTGTTTCCCGGCGAGGCGCTGGGGGTGATCTTTCGGGGCATGTGGGTTCCTTGGACGGGCGAGGCCCTAGGTGCCAAGGTCAAAAACTATCAGGTGCTAAGCAGCCTGTGCTTCTCCATCCGCTCACCATCCTTCATCAAGACGCAGATGTATGCGCGGTAGTTGAATGGCTCCTTGATGGCATCTGCGAAACTGCGAGCATTACCTTCGCACATGCGGAGACCGATCGCCCTACCGATCACGACGTTGTCGCTTTCGTCATCGCGCTCAAGGTTCCGCCAGTACCAGACTTCATACTCGGCCTTCTCCTCGACATACGAGCAAGGATACTGGGAAGAGTATTCAGAACATCCGCTGGCATTGCAAGATTCAAGGGCGATCATCATCAGGCCCGAAGTAACTACCTTGGAAAAACTCATTCGGACGCCCCACTCTATAGACCAACCGTGTCATTCTATCATGGCGCGACCGATTTGAACATCAGAGCGACCGCTTCCGGCTACGCGGAAAAAAAGCAGGGCATCGTCCCTGAGTGCCGATTTCTTGAGGACTTTCTGAACGGTCGTATTGGACACGCCTGCGATTTTCGCGGTCTCGCAGATACTTTTATCGCTCCAATATCCGAAGTCAAAAGCCTGCAATGCGGGGATTCTCCGATTGCTTCGGCGGCGGAACCATGGGTATTCCCGGATATGACGTTGCTTCTCTCTGATATTATCGAGCCGCTTGAAGTGGCCATTGGCACGCGGGTTTATTCCTATCAGTTTCACATGTTGTTGCTGCTCTGCGAACAGCCGAAGATGACAGCGGGCGAATTGCGGGCGCGGTGTCGGGTGTCGTCGACGACCTGTTCCAACACCCTGTCGGGCCTTGAGGCACGGGGTCTGGTGCATTCGCAACAGGGTGAAACGGACCGCCGGCGGCGTTATTATGCGCTGTCCGATCATGCGCGGCAGGTGTTGAACGCCAAGGACGATTTCCGCGCGCAGTGGCTGGACGAGCAACAGGAGCAAGCGCCGATTGATGAGGCGACGCTGTTAGGTGCGATTCAGGGATTTGAGCAGCAGTTGAACATCCGCATGTTCGCCAGCGAATATCATCTGCTGATCAACCTGTATGACAGCGGGCAATTATCGGGCAATGACCTCTGCATGATCGCGACCACCTCGCCGTCGAAATTCTATCAGGATATCGCCCGGCTGAAGCGGGATGGCCTGATTTTGACGTCGCGTGATGGGGCAGATGACCGGCGGATCATCTATCGGCTGGCGGATCATATCCGGCAGGACATGGATAAGGCCCATGCGCGCGTGGCGGCGATTGGCGGGCCGACGGTCATGCACTGAGGCTGATCAGCACCAGTTGCGGCGGCGTCCGGTCCAACGTTCGGCCAATCCTTCGGCGACCAAGATATCGCCTACCGAACGGCCATTCACCAAGATCAGCCGCAGTTCGCGGCCATAGCGGTCCTGATCGCGCTTGCCGCTGGATCGCCATTCGACCCGCCCTTGGTTCAGTAGGTCGAGCAAGCGGCGCGTGGCGCGCTCGGCGAGCTGCTTTTCATAGACGCATTGCGGCTGGCTCTTTTCCGGGGTGTTGATATCGGCGATGCGGATCTTGCGCGCATTCAGCCAGATCGTATCGCCGTCGACCACGCAATTGATGCGGTGAGAACCGCGACAAATGGTGAAGCGCACCAGATGCACGACCGTGGCGGCATGGGCTTCGGTGATGAATGCGCTCTGCGATGCCGGGGCGAGGGTGGACATGATCGCCAGTAGGCTCGCCGCGACAAGCCGCTTCAAGGTCTGGCGCAGCATGTTGCGGGTTGAGGGGCGAGAGAACTGGGTCATCAATCGGGTGCACCTGTTTCCTGTTCCACCCCACCGGAACGGCAGCGGCGGGTGAAGCTGTAGGACGATGCACTATTTAATAAATTGAAGGCAAGATAAGGCGCGACGAACAGCCCCGCCCACCGGTTCGGTCGGCGCCAGCTCCAGAAATCAGGAAATCAGGAAATCAGTGCGTCAGCGCGTCAGAGCGTGATGATGCTACTCGCCAGCCGCTCGACCTCGCTCCGATCATGGCTGACATAGAGGATGGGGAACTGGAGTTCATCGCGGATGCGCTCGATCATGGCCATGATCTCTTCCCGCCTGGCGCGGTCGAGTGAGGCGAGCGGTTCGTCCATCAGCAGGAAGCGCGGGCCGCTCAATAAGGCGCGGCCAATGGCGACGCGCTGCGCCTCGCCGCCCGAAAGCGTTGCGGGCCAGCGGTCGAGCAGCGGCGCGATGTCGAGAAACGCGATGCTTTCCTCTAGCGTGATCCAGCGCTGGGCCGGGGCGGCGAGTTTCCAGCCATAAAGCAGATTGTCGCGCACCCGGCGGTGGGGGAAGAGCCGCCCGTCCTGAAACACATAGCCGGCACGGCGACGTTCGGGGGGAAGGTCGATCCCGGCCTTGCTGTCGAACAGCGTCTCGTCACCGATGCGGATATGTCCCCGATCAGGCCGCAGCAGGCCCGCCACCATGTTGAGCAGGCTTGTCTTGCCCGCGCCGGATGGCCCGAATAGCGCGGTCAGGCCGGGCTTGGCGATCAGGCGCAGCGCGATATCATGCGTGCCGCGTCGATAGGCGATGTCGATGTCAAAGGACATGGCCTGGCCCTCCGCGCCCGGTGCGCCTTGCCAATAGTTCTGAAAGCAGCAGCGCGCCGAGCGATAGCGCGACCGAGATCAGCGCCAGCCGCGCCACCAGCGCCTCGCCCCCCGGCAGTTGCAGCGCGCTATAGATCGCGAGTGGCAGTGTCTGGGTCTCGCCGGGGATGTTGGAAACAAAGGTGATCGTTGCCCCGAACTCACCAATCGAGCGCGCGAGGCCAAGCACCACCCCGGCCAGCACACCGGGCAGGGAGAGCGGCACGGTAATCGTCCAGAACACCCGCGCCGGACGCGCGCCGAGCGTCCGTGCTGCTCCTTCAAGCCGGCGGTCGACCGCCTCAATCGATAGGCGCATGGCCCGCACCATCAGCGGCAGCGCCATCACGGCGGCGGCAAGCGCGGCCCCGGTCCAACGGAACATCAGGCTGATCCCGAACCAGTGATCTAGCCAGTGCCCAACCGGCCCTTGCTTCCCGAAGGCGAGCAGCAACAGCCAGCCGGTCACCACCGGCGGCACGACCAGCGGCAGATGGACGATGGCATCGATCAACAGCTTGCCGGGAAAACGGCCACGCGCCAATATCCAGGCAAGCCCGAACGCGACTGGCAGGGTGAGCATCACCGCCACGCCACTCACCTTGAGCGACAGCAGGACGATGGCCCATTCTTCGGGTGTCAGCATCAGGTCACCGATCGCTGAGCGGGATGAAACCATGGCGGGCGAAGATCGCCTTGCCGGGGCGCGACAGGAGAAAGCGGCGAAACGGCTCGGCATCGGCGTGAGTTGAGGTCTTGAGCCGGGCGAGCGGATAGGTGATCGGGTCATGGCTGTTGGCCGGAAAGACGCCCATGACCCGGACCCCGGTTGAGGCGCGAGCATCGGTAGCATAGACAATGCCGAAGGGGGCGGCGCCGCGTTCGACCAGCAGCAAGGCGGCCCGTACATTTTCCGCGCGCGCCAACCGGTCTGCCACATCTGGCCAGATGCCGAGCCGGGTCAGCGCTGCCTTAGCATAGCGCCCCGCTGGCACGGCGTCGGGATCAGCCATGGCAAGCCGTCCAGTGCCAAGCGCCCGCGCCAGCGGGAAGCGGGGGCCAATGGCCAGCCTTGTCCGCGACGCGGCGGGCGCGATTAGCACCAGCCGGTTGGCGAGGAAGGACATGCGGGTTTCAGGTCGGATCAGGCCCTTGCGCGCGAGATCGTCCATCCATGGCTCATCGGCGGAAATGAAAAGGTCGGCGGGCGCGCCTGCCGCCACCTGCCGGGCCAGCGCCGACGAGGCCGCAAAAGACAGCACCGGCTTGGCATGGCCATGGGCGGCCCAGCGATTGCTCGCATCGGTCAGTGCCTCTTGCAGGCTGGCGGCGGCGAGGATCAGCGGGCCTGGTTGCTGGGCCTGCGCTGGCATGGCGATGAGCGTCAGCGCAGCGAACAACAGGGACAGGCGCTTGAAGATCTCGGTCATGCAGGCTCCGGTAATATCGATATATCGCATTGTATATAGCGCCATATTGCAGAGTCCATCCCGATCCTTTTGCGGTTCGCTTAAGGTCGGTTGGCGGGCTGGGGGGCAGGGCGGATCCGGCTGGCCAGCGCGTCACGCGCAGGGCCGCTCGCGACCTGTCCGGCTTGCGCCTGCAATTGGCGATAAAGGTCGAGGATTTCTTCGCCCAATGCGGTCACGCGCGCGCCGCCGCCGTGCGCGCCGCCCGCCGAGGTTTCGACCAGCGGGGCGGACCAGCAGCGGTTCATGACATCCACCAACAACCAAGTGCGACGATAGCTCATCCCCAATGACCGCCCCGCCGCCGAAATTGATCCTTCACGCCGGATGGCATCCAATAGATCGGCCTTGCCGGGGCCCATGGCAATTTCGCTACCGCAAAATAGCTGGATCTTGATCTTGATGGGGAGCGCCTCTGCCATGGCGGCGAGCATAGCGCGCGGCGGTCGCGGACGCCATAAGTCGTTCAACTCGCACGGACACTGCCATTATAAACGCATCGTTCATTTGACGAAAGCCAAGAACGGTGTATTGAAGGCGCGTCATTTATAGGAGGTATCCTTGAGAATTCTGTTGGCCCCGATTGTTTCCCTGCTGGCACTGAGCGGCTGCGCGTCGCACGAATATGTGAAGCGCCAGATCGCTGATCTTGAAACCCGCCGTGTCGCGGTCGACAATGCGCAGGACGCCAAGATCGCCGAACTCGACAAGACCAGCCGTGAAGCCCTTGATCGCGCCAATGCCGCGCATAAGCTGGCCGAAGGCAAGTTCGTGTTCAGCACCGTGCTGTCGGATGACTCGGTCAAGTTCGCTGCCGGCAAGGCCGTGCTGGCCGACGATGCCAAGGGTCGCCTGACCCAGCTCGCTGAACAGCTCAAGACCGACAACCGCAACGTCTATCTCGAAATTCAGGGTCACACCGACTCGGTTGGTGCGGAAAGCCTGAATCAGGCTGTCGGCCTGCGTCGCGCTGAAGCGGTTCGCCTGTTCCTGAACCAGCAGGGTGTTGCGCTCAACCGCATGGCGTCGGTCTCTTATGGTGAGAGCACGCCGGTGGCATCGAATGCTGATCGCGCTGGCCGTTCGGCCAACCGTCGCGTCGTGATTGTCGTGCTGAACTAATTTCAGTCGGCTTCCGATAAAAAAGGGGCGGGGCACCAGCCGGTGTCCCGCCCTTTTTTGTGCGCCGCAGCACGCCGGTTGGCGCGCCATGGTGCAAGAAGGACACGGCCGCGTCGCCCCTTCGCCATTTTTGCGCATTGTTGCTTTGACAAGATCGTCGCGATGTCTTTCAATGGGCATGGAAGCTGCTTTACAATCGATTGCATAAAAATCGCGCAACGGGTAGCAACCGCACAGGAGTGGATGAATGCCGATTCTGGCAAGAAGGAAGACACGCCCATGACTGTGCCCGTTCCTGATCCCATGACCTTATCCGGTTCTATCCGGTTTGCAGATCGTATTGTCGACGCGCTGATCCACCGCATCGGCAAGGATGTGCCCAATGCCAAGCCGCATGACTGGCTGGCGGCAACGATCCTCACGGTGCGCGATGATGTGATCGACCGCTGGATGGCGTCCACGCGCGCGACCCAGGCGGCGGGGGCCAAGCGCGTCTATTATCTCAGCCTTGAATTTTTGATCGGGCGCTTGTTGCGCGATGCGCTGTCCAATCTCGGCTTGAACGAGGAGGCCAAGGCCGCGCTTGCGGCGCTGGGGGTCGATCTTGCGGCGATCGAAGAGGTGGAACCCGATGCGGCGCTTGGCAATGGTGGCCTTGGTCGATTGGCGGCCTGCTTTATGGAGAGCATGGCCTCGCTGGAATTGCCCGCTTATGGCTATGGCATCCGTTATGTGAACGGCATGTTCCGGCAGCGCATCAAGGATGGCTGGCAGTTGGAATTGCCGGAAAACTGGCTTGCTCATGGCAATCCGTGGGAGTTTGAACGGCAGGAAAGCGCCTATCGTATCGGCTTTGGCGGTCATGTCGATGCCGATCCGTCTGGCACGGTGCAGTGGGAGCCGGGCGAACAGGTGGAAGCGATTGCGGTTGATACGCCGGTCGTCGGCTGGCGTGGCAAGCGGGTCAATACCTTGCGGCTATGGACGGCGCGCGCGCTTGATCCGCTGCGGCTCGACGCGTTTAACGCCGGTGACCATGTCGGCGCGATGACCGATCAAATGGCGGCGGAATCGCTGGTGCGCGTGCTCTATCCGGCGGATTCGACTCCGGCGGGGCAGGAGTTGCGGCTGCGGCAGGAATATTTCTTCTCGTCGGCCTCGATCCAAGACATTGTTCGCCGTCATCTGCAATTCTTCAAAGACATTCGCACCTTGCCCGACAAGGCGGCGATCCAGCTTAACGACACCCATCCGGCGGTGGCGGTGGCGGAACTGATGCGCGTGCTGGTGGATGAGCATCAGCTTGGCTTTGATGAAAGCTGGGATATCACGCGGCGAACCTTCAACTATACCAACCACACATTGTTGCCGGAGGCGCTGGAAAGTTGGAGCCTGCCGTTGTTCGAGCGGTTGCTGCCACGCCATATGCAGATCGTTTATGCGATCAACGCCAAGATCCTGCGCGAAGCGCGCAAGGCCGACGGGATGGATGAGGCCGCGATTTCGGCGATTTCGTTGATCGACGAGGGCGGCGACCGCCGGGTGCGGATGGCCAATCTTGCCTTTGTCGGTTCGGCCAAGGTCAATGGTGTGGCGGCGCTTCACACCGAGTTGATGAAAGAGACGGTGTTCGCCGATCTCCACCGGTTGATGCCGCACAAGATCAATAACAAGACCAATGGCGTGACGCCGCGCCGCTGGTTGCAGCAATGCAATCCGGGTCTGACCCGGCTGATCCGTGATGCGATTGGCGACAAGTTCCTCGATGATACGGAGGCGTTGATCGGTCTCGACGCATTTGCGGATGATGCCGCTTTTCAGGAACGCTTTGCCGAGGTGAAGCGAGCCAATAAGGTGGCGTTGACGAACTTCCTGCACCAAAAGACGGGGATGCGGCTCAACCCGGATGCGATGCTCGACGTTCAGATCAAGCGCATCCACGAATATAAGCGGCAATTGCTGAATATCATCGAGACGGTCGCGCTCTATGACGAGATCAGAAGCCACCCGGAACGCGACTGGACGCCCCGGATCAAGCTGTTCGCGGGCAAGGCGGCACCGACCTATCATAACGCGAAGCTGATCATCAAATTGGCGAATGATGTGGCGCGCCGCATCAACAGCGATCCCACCATCGGCGATCTGCTCAAGGTGGTGTTCGTGCCGAATTACAATGTCTCATTGGCCGAACGGATCATCCCGGCGGCGGATCTGTCGGAACAGATTTCGACGGCGGGGATGGAGGCGTCGGGCACGGGCAATATGAAGTTCGCGCTCAATGGTGCGCTCACCATCGGGACGCTCGACGGCGCGAACATCGAAATCAAGGATCATGTCGGTGACGAGAATATCGTGATCTTCGGCATGACAGCCGAAGAAGTCGCGGCCCGGCGCAGCAATGGGTACAACCCGCGCGAGATTATCGAAGGGTCGCGCGAACTCGCTCAGGCGGTGCAGGCTATTGCCGAAGGGGTGTTCTCGCCCGATGATCCGGGCCGTTTCACCGGGCTGATGGGCGGACTCTATGAACATGACTGGTTCATGGTGGCGGGCGATTTCGAGGCCTATGCCGCAGCCCAGCGCGAGGTGGATCGGCGTTGGGTTGATCGCCGGGCTTGGCGTGCGGCGACCATCCGCAACGTGGCGCATATGGCGTGGTTTTCTTCCGACCGGACGATCAGCGAATATGCGCGGGATATTTGGGGCGTGCTGTGAAACCCACCCGCGCCGCGCTGGATGCCCTGCTCGAAGGGCGCCATGATGATCCCTTTGCCCTGCTCGGCGTGTTCGAGGGGCCAAAGGGGACATTTGCGCGGGCGTTGATGCCGGGAGCGGAAAAGGCGACGGCCTTTGGGCTGGAGGGCAAGGAACTCGGCGAATTGGAGCGCATCGATCCGCGCGGCCTATTCGAAGGGGCGATCAAGGGCGTGCGCCAGCCGGTCAAATATCGGCTGCGCGGCTTTGGTGCCGAATGGTGGGTCACCGATCCCTATAGTTTTGGCCCGGTATTGGGGCCGGTCGACGATCTGTTGATCACGCAAGGCACGCATTTCCGGCTGTATGACAAGCTCGGCGCGCATGTCATTCGCCACGAGGGCGCGGACGGGGTTCATTTCGCGGTCTGGGCACCCAATGCCAGCCGAGTGGCCGTGGTCGGTGACTTCAACGGTTGGGATGCCCGCTTGCATCCGATGCGGCGACGGCTCGACATTGGGGTGTGGGAAATCTTCATTCCGGGCGTTGGGGCAGACTGTGCCTATAAATATGCGATTACCGGGGCGGATGGCACGCTTCAGCCGCTCAAGGCGGACCCGTTCGCGCTTGCCTCGGAACTGCGCCCTGCGACTGCCTCGCGCACCACGGCCCCGCTCGCGCATCAATGGGGCGATGCCGCGCACCGGGAATTCTGGGCTAGTCACGACGTTCGCCGCCAGCCGATCAGCATTTACGAGGTCCATGCCGGTTCTTGGCAACGCGATGAACAAGGCTGGTTTCTGCCATGGGATGCGCTGGCCGACCGGTTGATCCCTTATGTGGTGGAAATGGGCTTTACCCATATCGAATTTCTGCCGATCTCGGAACATCCCTATGATCCCAGTTGGGGCTATCAGACGACCGGCCTTTATGCGCCCTCGGCCCGGTTCGGCGATATTGCCGGCTTTGCCCGGTTCATCGATGGCGCGCATCGCGCGGGCATTGGCGTATTGCTCGACTGGGTGCCGGCGCACTTTCCGACCGATGCCCATGGCCTGACCCGTTTCGACGGGACGGCGCTGTACGAGCATGAAGACCCGCGCCTTGGGTTTCATCCGGACTGGAATACCGCGATCTATAATTTTGGGCGGCGCGAAGTGGAGGCGTTTCTCGTCAACAATGCGCTGTTCTGGGCCGAGCGTTATCATATCGACGGGCTGCGCGTGGATGCCGTCGCATCTATGCTGTACCGCGATTATTCGCGCCCAGCCGATCAATGGATTCCCAATGATCAAGGCGGGCGCGAGAATTGGGAAGCGGTGCGCTTTCTCCAAGCAATGAACAAGGCCGTGTACCGCGAGCATCCCGGCATCTTTACCGTGGCCGAGGAATCGACCTCATGGCCGGGTGTCACCAAGCCGGTGCACGAGCAAGGGCTTGGTTTCGGTTTCAAGTGGAACATGGGATTCATGCATGACACGCTGCGCTACATGGCGCGCGAACCGGTGCATCGCCGATATCATCATGAGGATATCACTTTCGGTCTGACCTATGCGTTCAGCGAGAATTTCGTCCTGCCGCTCAGCCATGATGAGGTGGTGCATGGCAAAGGGGCGTTGCTGACCAAAATGGCGGGTGATGATTGGCAGAAATTCGCCAATCTGCGCGCCTATTACGGGATGATGTGGGGCTATCCGGGCAAGAAATTGCTGTTCATGGGGCAGGAATTTGCCCAGCGCCGCGAATGGAGCGAGGAGCGCGCACTCGATTGGGATCTATGCGCGTCGCCACTTCATGCGGGCGTGCGCCGGTTGGTGCAGGATCTCAACCATGTCTATCGCGCGCGGCCTGCGCTGCACGCCCGCGATTGTGAGGCGGACGGGTTTAGCTGGCTTGTCGTGGATGATGCCGAGCGGTCGGTCTTCGCTTGGCTGCGACAGGCGCCGGGGGCGGCCCCGGTGGCGGTCATTGCGAACATGACCCCGGTGCCGCAACCGGGCTATCGCCTGCCGCTGCCGCATGATGGCGAGTGGCGGGAAATCCTCAACAGCGATGCCGCCATTTATGGTGGTAGCGATATGGGCAATCTGGGCACTGTCGTGGCATCAGCCGGTGTCGCGACTGTCACATTGCCGCCATTGTCGACGATCATGTTGGAATTATTGGCGTAAACGGGACCTGGGAGAAGCGCACAATGACGGAGAGACGCGGACAACCGCTGGCACGTGACGCCATGGCCTATGTGTTGGCAGGCGGTCGGGGCAGCCGGTTGAAGGAACTGACGGGCAATCGCGCCAAGCCGGCGGTCTATTTCGGCGGCAAGTCGCGGATCATCGACTTTGCCTTATCCAATGCGATCAATTCCGGCATCCGCCGCATTGGCGTGGCGACCCAATATAAGGCGCATTCGCTGATCCAGCATCTTCAACGGGGCTGGAATTTCATGCGACCGGAGCGGAATGAAAGCTTCGACATTCTGCCCGCATCGCAGCGCGTTTCCGAGCATCAATGGTATGAAGGCACGGCCGATGCCGTCTTCCAGAATCTGGATATTATTCGCGGGTTGAACACCGAATATATGGTGATCCTCGCGGGTGATCACATCTACAAGATGGACTATGAGTTGATGCTCCAGCAGCACGTCAATGACGGGGCTGATGTGACCGTCGGCTGTATGGAGGTTGATCGGGCCGAAGCATCCGGCTTTGGCGTGATGGCGGTTGATGCACAGGATCGCATCATCGATTTTGTCGAAAAGCCTGCTGATCCACCCGCCATTCCGGGCAAGCCGGATCGCGCGCTGGCGTCGATGGGCATTTATGTCTTCAACACCCGTTTCCTGTTCGAAATGCTGCGCGCCGATGCCGCCAATCCGGAGTCCAAGCGGGATTTCGGGGGCGATATCATCCCGACCATCGTCAAGGGTGGCAAGGCGGTGGCCCATCGCTTCGACCGATCCTGCGTGCGTTCATCATCCGAAACCGAAGCCTATTGGCGCGATGTCGGCACGATCGATGCCTATTGGGAGGCCAATATCGACCTCACCGATACGCTGCCCAAGCTGGATCTATATGACAAAAGCTGGCCGATCTGGACCTATTCGGTGATCACGCCGCCCGCCAAATTTGTGCATGACGTCGATGGGCGGCGCGGTTCTGCCATTTCCTCGATGGTGTCGGGCGATTGCATTATTTCCGGCTCGACGATCAATCGCAGCCTGATCTTTACCGGGGTGCGGACCCATAGTTTTGCCGAATTGAATGAGGCAGTGATCTTGCCGCGCTGCACGGTGGGCCGGGGGGCGCGCTTGACCAAGGTCGTGCTGGATCGCGGCGTGCAGATTCCGGAAGGGCTGATCGTCGGCGAAGATCCCGAACTTGATGCCAAGCGGTTCCGTCGGACCGATAGCGGCGTCTGCCTGATCACTCGCGCGATGATTGAGAAGCTGGAGAGCGAATGACGCTGCGGGTTCTCTCGCTCGCTTCCGAGGCGTTTCCGCTGGTCAAGACCGGCGGCTTGGCGGACGTAGCCGGGGCGTTGCCGGATGCGGTTGGGCCTGCGGGTATCGAGATGACGGTCATGCTGCCGGGCTATCCGGTAGTGATGAAAGGCCTGAAACGGGCGAAGCTGTTGCACCATTATGCCGATTTGCTGGGCCATGAGGCCCGGCTGTTGCGCGGCAAAATCGGGGTGCATCCGCTGGTGGTGCTGGATGCGCCGGGCCTGTTTGATCGCGATGGTGGAGCCTATGGCGACCAGAATGGGCGTGATTGGGCGGACAATTGGTTGCGCTTTGCGGCCTTCGCCAAGGCGGGGGCGGAACTGGCGGCAGGCGTAGTGGGTGGCGGCAAGCCATTCGATGTGCTGCACGCCCATGATTGGCAAGCCGCCATGGCACCGGCCTATCTCCGCTTTCTGCATGGCGACAAGGGGGTGGCCCCGAAGTCGGTGATGACGATCCACAATATCGCCTTTCAGGGTCAGTTTGCCCGCACGATCTTTCCGAAGCTCGGCCTGCCACCTGCGGCTTGGGCGATGGATGGGGTCGAATATTATGGTGATGTCGGCTTTCTTAAAGCGGGGTTGGAAGCGGCCGATGCCATCACGACGGTCAGCCCGACCTATGCCCGCGAAATTCGCACGCCCGGCTTTGGCATGGGGCTGGAGGGTCTGATCGTCGCCAAGAGTGATCGGGTGACGGGGATCGTCAATGGCATTGATCCTGCGATCTGGAACCCGGCGCATGATCCGGCGCTGGCGAAAACCTTTACGGTGCGGACCTTGGCGCGGCGGGTGGCCAATAAGCGGGCGGTCGAACAGGCTTTTGGGCTGGAACCGGGCGATGGGCCGCTGTTCATCGTGATCAGCCGGTTGACGTGGCAAAAGGGCATGGATGTGCTGGCGGCCACGCTCGACCATCTGGTCGCATCGGGTGGACGATTGGCGTTATTGGGTTCGGGTGATGCCGCACTTGAAAATGCGTTTCACCAGGCCGCCGCGCGTCATCCCGGTCGGGTCGCGGTGCGGATTGGCTATGATGAGCCGCTATCTCATTTGATGCAGGGTGGGGGCGATGCGATCCTTGTGCCGTCGCGCTTTGAACCCTGTGGCCTGACCCAGCTTTATGCGCTGGCTTATGGTTGTGTGCCGGTCGTGGCCCGAACGGGGGGGCTGGCGGATACGGTGATCGATGCCAATGTCGCCGCGCTTGCCGCCGGGACCGCCACGGGCATTCAATTCGATGGCCTGACACTCGATAGCCTGTCCCTTGCGATCAGTCGCACGGTGCGGCTCTACCACCAGCCGGAGCGCTGGGGGGCGATCCAGCAATGCGGCATGAAGAGCGATTTTTCATGGACGCATAGCGGGCGCGCTTATGCCGATCTTTATGCCCGGCTGTGCAGCCCGGCGTGATCAGGGCGGGGGCATGAAACAGGGCGCGCAGTGGCGGGCGGATGTCACCGATTTTGCGGTGATTGCCCGCCACGCGACCCGGCTCTGGCTTTGTCTCGACATAGACGGCGAGGAGCGCCGCATCCCGATGGCGCGGGCGGGCGATTGGCACCGTGTCGCGGTTCCCGGTCTGTTGCCCGGTCAGCGTTACGCCTTTCGCGCCGAGGGGCCATGGCAGCCCGAGGCCGGGCATCGGTATGATCCGGCCAAGTTGCTGGTCGATCTTTATGCCAGCCGGATCGACAAACCTTTTGTCCAAGATCCTCGCCTCGCGACATTTGGCGCGGATACCGCGGGGTTGGTGCCATGGGCCGTGATTGAACCGCCCTTGCCGGAGGTGGCGGCGGCGGCTGCGCGCTTCCAGCCGGGCGGCCTGATTTATGAGATCAATGTGCGGGCCTTCACCATGCGCCATCCCGAGGTGCCGCCCGCCATGCGCGGGACGTTGGCCGCCCTTGGCCATCCGGCGGTGATTGATCATCTGCGGCGCATGGGGGTGGATGCGGTGGAACTGATGCCGATCACGGCATGGATTGATGAACGCCATTTGCCACCGCTGGGCCTGAATAATGGCTGGGGCTATAATCCGGTGGTGCCGATGGCGCTTGATCCCCGGCTGGCTCCCCATGGCATGGCCGATCTGCGAACGGCCGTCAGCGCGCTGCATCAAGCGGGGATCGGGGTGATGCTTGATCTGGTTCTGAACCACACGGGCGAAAGCGATGTGCATGGCCCGACCTTGTCGCTGCGCGGCTTGGATCACCGGCTGTATTATAGCCATGCGCCGGATGGCCAGCTGATCAACGATACGGGCACGGGCAATACGCTCGATTTCGGTCAAGCGGCGGTGCGGGATATCGCGCTTGATACGTTGCGTCATTTCGTCCGCCATGCGGGGGTCGATGGCTTTCGCTTCGATCTTGCGCCGATTATGGCGCGTAGCCCCAGCTTTGACCGCGATGCCCCGATTTTCGCGGCGATTGCCGATGATCCATGGCTGGCCGACCGGGTGATGATTGCCGAACCATGGGATATCGGGCCGGGGGGCTATCAATTGGGGCGGTTTCCCGATCACTGGCTGGAATGGAACGACCGCTATCGCGACGATATGCGGCGCTGCTGGCGTGGCGATGGCGGCCTGATCGGGTCGCTCGTGACCCGGATTGCCGGTTCTTCCGATATTTTTGGCGGGGCACTGTATAGCCGCAGCGTCAATTTCTTGGCGGCCCATGATGGTTTTACGCTGGCTGATCTGGTCAGCCATGAACAGCGCCACAACCATGCGAATGGCGAGGATAATCGCGACGGCCATGGGGAGAATTTCAGTTGGAACAATGGCGTCGAAGGCCTGACCGATGATCCCGTCATTGTCGCGCGCCGCAAGGCCGATCTGCGGGCGCTGCTGGCGTTATTGTGCGTCAGTAAGGGCACGATCATGGTAACGGCGGGCGATGAATGCGGGCGGAGCCAACAGGGCAATAACAACGCTTATTGTCAGGACAATGGCCTGACATGGTTTGATTGGGCGGGGCGCGACCGTGATCTCGAAGCATGGTTTGGCCAGTTGATGGCGCTGCGCAAGGCCAGCCCGATCTTGTCCGACCCCGGTTTTTTCCGGCCTGATCAGGTCTGCTGGCGGCGGCCGGATGGCGCGCCTTTTGGCCCGGCAGACTGGCACGATCCCGCGCCATGCGCGCTGATGGCGGATTTTGGGGATATGTTGCTGCTGATCAATCGCCGTGACGCCGCGCTCGACTTTTTCCTACCACCGGGCAATTGGGTGGATGCGATGGATAGCCGGGCGTGTTCGGCCGTTGATGGCGTGACCGCGCGCAGCGTCCGGCTGCTGTCCCGCAAGGAGACCTGTTGATGAGCGATCCGAACTGGTGGCAGCACGCCGTCATCTATCAGGTCTATCCCCGATCCTATCAGGACAATGGCCATGATGGGCTGGGCGATCTGGGTGGCGTGACGCGCCGCCTGCCGCATATTGCTGCGCTTGGGGTGGATGCGATCTGGATCTCGCCCTTTTTCCGCTCGCCGATGGCGGACATGGGCTATGATGTGTCGGATTATTGCGATGTTGACCCGATGTTCGGCACACTGGCCGATTTTGATGCGCTGATCGCCGAGGCGCATCGGCTGGGGCTGAAGATCATCATTGATCAGGTCTTGTCCCATTGTTCGGATCAGCACCCCTGGTTTCGCGAAAGCCGTTCCAGCCGCAGCAATGCCAAGGCCGATTGGTATGTCTGGGCTGATCCCAAGCCCGATGGCACCGCGCCCAACAACTGGCTGTCGATCTTTGGCGGCCCGGCATGGGAATGGGATGGGGTGCGCATGCAATATTATATGCATAGCTTCCTCACCTCGCAGCCTGATCTCAACCTTCATCACCCAGAGGTGCAGACGGCGCTGCTGGATGTGATCCGCTTCTGGCTGGATCGCGGGGTGGATGGGTTCCGGCTTGATGCAGTGAACCATTATTTTCACGATGCCCAGTTGCGCGACAATCCGTCGCGCCCGCCGAGCGATGCGCATGATGTGCCCGAAACCAATCCCTATGGCTTTCAGGAGCATCTCTACGACAAGACCCAGCCGGAAAATCTCGATTTTCTGGCGCGGTTGCGTGGCGTGCTCGATGCCTATCCGGGGCGGGTCGCGCTGGGCGAGGTGGGCGATGGCGACCGGTCGCCTGCCACGGTGGCGCTCTATACCGCCGGCGATGCGCGGCTGCATTGCTGCTATACCTTCGATCTGTTCGGGGTGCGCTTTGATGCCGGGCTGATCCCCGAGGTGTTCGCCCAATTTGGCGAGACGGCTTTTGCGGGCAAGGCGTGCTGGTCCTTTTCCAATCATGACGTGGTGCGCCATGTCTCGCGCTGGGCGCAGCCGGGCGATGACCCGGTCGCGCTCGCGAAGCTGGCAATCCATCTGCTCGTCGCGCTCAAGGGGCCGGTCTGCCTGTATCAGGGTGAAGAACTCGGCCTGCCCGAGGCCGACATCGCCTTTGAAGACCTGCGCGATCCTTATGGCATCCGTTTCTGGCCCGCCTTCAAGGGGCGCGATGGGTGCCGTACCCCGATGATATGGGAAGCCGATGCCCCCTATGCCGGGTTTTCGGTGGCCAAGCCGTGGTTGCCGGTTCCTGCGGCGCATCTTCCGCTCGCGGTCGACCGGCAGCAGGACGATCCGCATAGCGTGCTGACGGCCTATCGCGCCGCCATCGCCCTGCGCCGCAGCCATCCGGCGCTGGCCTTGGGCAGCATCACCTTCCTGCCGCAGCAGGGCGAGTTGCTGGCCTTTATCCGCGAGACGGCGGGCGAACGCCTGCTCTGCCTATTCAATTTCGGCCGCAAAACCGCGACATGGGAGGGTGAGGCTGCACGGCTGACCCTGCCGCCCTTCGGCTTTCATATCGCGCGGGGCTGATCAATCGGGCAAATAGGCCGATGCCTGTTGCAGGCGCTGGCCATGTTCCACTTCTTCCCGGCCATTTTGCTTCAACAGCGCAATGACATCGGGATGGTCGAAGCTGGCGGCAATGCCATCATAGAGCTGTTCGCCCGCCAATTCCCCGGCGGCCAGCCCGGTCAGCCCGGATTTGGTAACCGGCATCGGCGGCAGCGCGGTGTAGAGCGGATTATCGGCAATCGGCGGAATGGGGAAGGGCTCGCCCGTCAGGATTTCGAGTGCTTGGCTGATGCGATGTGCATGGACCATTTCCTCGCGCCCATTGGCGATGAGCAGGGCCTTCACCTCGGGATGATCGGTGCGGGTGGCGAGATCCTCATATAATTCCATGCCAAGCGCCTCGACCAGCGCGAGAATTTTCAGATCATCAACCGTCGCGCCATTGACGAGATTGCCGACATAGGCAAATGCATCACCCGTCGTCTTCGGGGCATTTGCGGGTAAATTCCAAGCCATGTGTCCGTCTCCTCGATGCTTGTTTTGCCGTGTTGTGCATGAGTTGAGGGCAGGGGACAAGCGACCCAAACCGCGCGTGGCCGCCCCCATCGCCATCGGGGCGAAGGGCGTGGCCGCGATAATGGTCGAGCGATCCATAGGAGATGAGACATGGCGCGCCGGGAAAAGAGCCGATTATTGATCAGAAATTGCCGCTTCGCCTTCAAATGCGATGCTGTTTGGGAAAATTTGGAGCAGAAGCGCAACCCGAAAATACGATTTTGCCCGACATGCACAAAGAACGTCTATCTGTGCGAAGATGATGCCGAACTATCGAACAATATCGTGAAAAATCGGTGTGTTGCGATTTTCCGGCACGAGGCGGCAGAGATGGTATTGGGCAAGATCATGGACCCGCATGAGATGCCGGATCAATAAAGCCGCACCACGCCATGGGCATGGGTGAGAGCGGAGCATCGGTCTTGCAAGCTCTTGTGCGGGTGGTAGCTGGAGACCGAAAGCAAAAAGGCCACCCGAAGGCGGCCTCTTGCTGAAATTACCTAGAATTGAGTTGATCCAGAAGCAAATGTTCCATCCCAAATGCTTGACGCGCCGTGCCGAAAATCTGCTTTCGATGGAGCTAAGCCTTTTATCGTTACCCGCTGATCGCAGGAATCGCGGCATGATTGAGTATATGCTCTCGCTGCGACCCGTCGAATGCCCAGCCGATATTGAATAACAATTGCTTTGCGCGCTGCACTTGCATTGCTTACTTGAATGCGGGCCCTCACCGCATGTGCATGACGCCCCGACGCTAGTTCCTTGACGGCGGGACGAAGCAGTGTCGCCATCGCTTACGTGAATCCGCCATTGAGTGGGTGGCTTGGACGGAAGTCGCCCGTTTCCCAAGCAGTATATCCGGCCTGTCCCTTGCCAATGACGCCCGTCCTGTTGCCTTTTATCGTGGGAAAGATCATGGCAAGAATATAGAGTGCCTTTTAGGTAACCAGGTTAGCGTATCCACTCTGCTGTCAGCGGCGATTTGCGTCGCTCCCTTAAACTCGTTGCGGAAAATGGCATGGCAGTCACCATATTGACTTACGGGACCTTCGATCTCCTACATTATGGACATATCCGGCTTCTCAGCCGAGCACGCGCGTTGGGCGACCGGCTAATCGTCGGTGTTTCCACCGACAGCTTCAATGCGCTCAAGGGCAAGGGTGCACAACTGTCGTTCGAGGAACGCTGCGCCTATCTGTCCACGCTCCGTTGCGTCGATGAGGTGATTCCCGAGGAGAGTTGGGAACAAAAGGCGGATGACATTCGCCGCCATGGTGTCTCGAGCTTCGTGATGGGTTCAGACTGGGCGGGCCACTTCGACGAATTGGCCGCACTATGCCAGGTGGTTTATCTCGACCGGACCCCCGAAATCTCGTCGACCCTGTTGCGCGACGCTCTCGGCGCTCTGAAAGCGGCGACATGAGCCAGGTCGGGGACAGCGATAGGAACGTCTCCACGTCGCCAAGTTTTTCCTGGTGGCAGCGGGCCGCTTTCAGTCTCCTTCGGCTGCCATTGGCGCTTCTGCTCCTCGTGCTGGGCGATCTCCAGCATCTACTGTTGCCAGTGATCGACAGGATTTTGCCATTCCGCCGGAGCGAGATCTCTGGGCGCCGGGCCGCGCGCCGCAACCGGATCAATACGGATGCGGGCTGGAACATTCTGAAGGAAGTCCAGAGAATTGCCGATGTGACTGGCGCGGAGGTCTTTGCCATCTCGGGAACGCTCCTGGGTATCCACCGTAATGGCGGTCTTTTGGCGCATGATGTCGATATTGATGTCGGCATACATCTCGACGATCCCCGGCTCGATGATTTTCTAAGGGCAATGGTATGTTCGCCGCTGACGCGCCGGGCCAAGTCGGCGCGACTTGGAGCGATCACCCGCTACCTCAACCCGCATTTGCCGCTGATGCCCGACCATGTGATCTATCATACCTTCTACATGGAAGATCCTTCCGCATTGGGCGAGACTGTGAGCGTCGATGTTTTCTTGCATTTCCGGGCACTGGGTTTCGATGTGCACGGTATTGGAACCCGTCTCTGGATCAATAGCCCGATCGTTACCGAGCGGGTACAGGTGAAGGACGCCGAGCTCCTGCTTCCCCGCGATCGACATACTTATCTTCTTGAGAATTATGGTGACTATCGTGTCGAGCGGAAGGTGTTTGAGAACGCCGTTGATTGTCCGAACGCAGTTAATCTCTACGCGCCAGGTGCGGCAGTTTGGATGATCTCAAAACTCAACCTCTATTATCGCGCTGGTTGGTTCGACCGCTATACGCGACTTCGACTGCGTCATCGCGACATGGTGCGAGGATTGCTCCGCGGTCGTCGCGTCACACCGCAATGGCGCATTGAAGATGGCCTGAACGGTCGGGACTAGGCCAGAGTTGCGCGGGGCTGGGCTAATAGATTAACGTCAATGGACATTAAGCACGTCCGCTCAACGACGCTTATTTGATGAACAGCCTAATGGCAGACATGAAGGTGAAGACGTTTTCCGAATCGGGGATCCAGATAAATTTCTAGTTTTCTCTAGGAAAACTGGAGCGGGCGAAGGGATTCGAACCCTCGACCCCAACCTTGGCAAGGTTGTGCTCTACCCCTGAGCTACGCCCGCTCTGGCGACTGGTGGGGATCAGGTCCCCGCCGGTGGAGGGGCAACTAGCAGGGACACCCTGCTCGCGCAATACCCCAAATCGAGAAAAAATTCGGGGGCTTGGAATTGGCGCGGTTCGACCCCAAATAGGGGGCTTGAATAACCCAAGGGCAACAGGAGCAGATCGGGGTGGCGACATTGGGCATGAGCGCGGCGGACCGCGAGGCGATTGAAGCGTTCAAGCGGGACATCATCGAACCGTCGATGAATGCGCTCGTCATTCTCGATTTCTGGGCGGAATGGTGCGGGCCGTGCAAGGCGTTGACGCCGGTGCTCGAAAAGATCGCCGTCGATTATGCCAATCAGGGCGTGCTGCTCGCCAAGGTCAATGTCGATGAACAGGCCGTGATCGCCGCCCAGTTCCGGGTGCAGAGCATCCCGACCGTCTATGCGGTGTTTCAGGGCCAGATCGTCGCCGATCTTACCCCGGCGCGGACCGAGGGGCAGGTCAAGCAGATGCTCGACCAGATTCTCCGCCAATTGCCAATTGCCAGCCCGGCTGAAGCACAGGCGCAGGAAATCGCGCCGGTGATCGCGATGGCCGAAGAGGTGCTGGCATCTGGCGATGCGGTGCAGGCCGAAACCATTTTCAGCCAGTTGATGCAGATCGCGCCGGACCATCCGGGCGTGATGGCCGGGCTGGCCCGGACAAAGCTGGCCCAAGGGCTGGTGGATGAGGCCGAGGCGGTGCTGGATGCCGCATCGGATAACGTGGCCAAGGATGCGGGGCTGCAGCAGGTGCGCGCGGCGGTGGCGCTGGCCCGCACGGCGGCCCCGGTGGGGGATTTTGCCGAGTTGGAAGCGCGGCTTGCTGCCAATCCCGATGATCATGACGCCCGTTTCGAGCTGGCCGGCGGCCTGTTGGCGGCGGGGGATCGAGATGCGGCGGCGGATGCGTTGCTCGATATCATCAAGCGCGAACGCGACTGGAACGGTAATGCGGCGCGGACCCGGCTGCTGCAACTGTTCGAGGCGGTCGGGCTGGAAGACCCGTGGGTGAGCGCCCAGCGCCGTCGCCTGTCCGCCGTGTTGTTTGGTTGAGATGAGCGACATCGGATCAGCCTTGCCGATCTTCCCGCTGGAAGGGGCCTTGCTCTTTCCCGGGGGAAGCCTGCCGCTGCATATCTTTGAACCGCGTTATCGCACGATGGTCGAGGATGCGATGAAGGGCGATAAGCTGATCGGCATGATCCAGCCGCGCGATGGCCAGGGCGAGCTGTTCGCCGTGGGCTGTATCGGGCGGATTCTGGATTGCACGCCGCTGGCCGATGGACGCTATAATGTCATTTTGGAGGGCATTGCCCGGTTTCGGGTGCGGCGCGAACTGGCGGTGACGACCCCTTATCGTCAGGTCGAGGCCGACTGGATCGCGCAGGATCAGCAGCCCGACCGCGAGATCAGCATCAGTTCCGTGCTGCGGAGTGCGCTGGAAACCGAATCGCGGCGCTTTGCCGACCAAAATGGCTATCAGGTCGATTGGGCGGCAGTGCGTCAGTTGGATGACGAGACGTTTATCCATCTGGTGTCGCAGGTCGCGCCGTTCGATTCTGCGGCGAAACAGGCGTTGCTGGAGGCCGATACCCTGCCGGAACGCGCTGAATTGCTGATCCAGTGCATGGAATTCTTCCGCATGTTGAGCGCCAAGGGCAGCGACGATAGCGTGACCCTGCAATAACGCGTTCGATGGCCCATGCCGGTCCCTGTGCGGGTGACAAGACTATGGCCAGACGTTATGAAGCCGCATGACTTTTTACCAACCTGCTGAATGGTCGCCGCATGCGGCCGTATGGATCGGATTTCCGAGCGCCGCCGACCTGTGGTTGGAAGACCTTGATCCGGCCCAGGCCGAGGTCGCGGCCTTTGCCCGTGCGGTGTATGCCGAAGGTGCAGGCGAGCGGGTGATCCTTGTCGCTGCGGATGATCAGGCGGCGGCAGTGGCGCGTCGTCTGGTCGGCGATGCGGCCGAGGTGATTGTCGAGCCGTTCGGCGATATCTGGCTGCGCGATACCGGCCCAGTGATCGTGCGTGCGGGTGATCGGCTGCACGCGCTGCAGCATCGCTTCAATGGCTGGGGCGGTAAATATGACCTGCCGCATGATGACAGCATCGGCCGCCGCTTGTCTGCGGCACGGCAGCGGGGGGACGGCTATCACCTCGCGGATGTGGCATGCGACTGGATTTTTGAAGGCGGTGCGGTTGATGTCGATGGGGCGGGCTTGCTGGTCACGACCGAGCAGTGCCTGCTGAACCCCAATCGCAATCCGGGCTTGGGCAAGGACGAGATTGAGCATCTGTTGAAGGCGGAGTTCGGCGTCGAACGCATTCTTTGGTTGGGCGAGGGGCTGGTCAACGACCATACCGACGGACATGTCGACAATCTTGCCCGCTTCGTCGCCCCTCATGTGCTGGCGCTGCCCGCGTCGGACAATGGCGATGATCCCAATACAGCGATTTTTGCCGATGCCCGCGCCCGTGCCAAGGCGTTCGGGGTGGAGGTCGTCGATATTCCCTCGGCGGGCCTGCATGTTGTCGATGATGAGATTATTCCGGCCAGCCATATGAATTTCTACATTGGCAACGCGGCGGTGGTGGTCCCGACCTATGGCGGCAATAGCGACCTTGATGCGGTCAAGGCCATCGCCCGCTTCTTCCCGGGGCGTCGTGCCATGGGCCTGTCGGCCAGCCATATTCTGACCGGCGGCGGATCGTTCCACTGCATCAGCCAGCAAATTCCGGTCGCCTGATGCCGATTGCGCTCGACCTGCATTCCCATATTCCACATCCTGCTGGTCCATTGCGATTACGCGTGGATAGCGCGGCGCTGGCCGATAACTGGCGCTGGCTGGCGGCACAAAGCGGGCAGGCGCAATGCGGGGCGGCGGTCAAGGCCAATGCCTATGGCCTTGGCGCGCGTGATGCTGTCCGGGTGCTGGTGGATGCCGGGTGCCGGATTTTCTTCGTCGCGACCTGGGCCGAGGCGATTGAACTCGCGCCGTGGCATGAGGAGCTTGAACTCCATGTCCTGCACGGCGTGCGTGATGAGGACATGCCCACCGCGCTCGCCTATAATGCCCGACCGGTGCTCAATTCGGTCGAACAGGTGCGCCGCTGGCGGCAAGGGGGGAAGGGGCGGCCGTGCAGCGTCATGGTCGATACCGGGATGAACCGGCTGGGTGTCAGCGTGGCCGAGCTTGGTGCGGGGCTGCTGGATGGCCTGAACTGCGATCTGGTGATCAGCCATCTGGCGAGTGCCGATGAGGATGTGCCGCTCAACGCGCGGCAGCGCGCCGATTTTGCGGCCCTGATGCCGCAATTGAGCGGGCGGCGGATGAGTATTGCCAATAGTGCGGGCATCACGCTGGGCCGCGACTATCATTTCGATCTTACCCGTCCGGGCCTGTCGCTTTATGGCGGCATTGCGCGGCGTGAGGCCGAGGGTCATATCCGCCCGGTGGCCCGGATCGAGGCGCAGGTGCTGCAACGTCGGCGGATCGCGGCGGGTGATACGGTCGGCTATAATGCCACCTTCGCCGCCGACCGACCGATGGAGTTGGCGATCCTCAACCTTGGTTATGCCGATGGCTATTGGCGGGGATTTTCCGGCAAGGGCCGGGCGCTGCGCGACGGTGTCGAACTGCCGGTGATCGGCCGCGTCTCGATGGACCTGACGGCGGTGGCGGTTGATGCCGCGCCAGGGATCAAGGAGGGCGATTGGGTGGAGGTGGATTACACGCTGGCAACGGCGGCGAAACTATCCGGCATGTCGCAATATGAGCTGTTGACCGGCTTGGGCCGTCGTTTCGAGAGGCATTGGGCATGAACTTCCTGATTGAGGCGCTGGCCGCGCTTGGGCGGACCGCGATCAACATGTTTTCCGGTGTCGGCCGGTTGATGCTATTCACCTTGCAGGCGCTGCGGGCTGCGGTGGTGCCGCCTTATTATTTCGGGCGGTTGGCCGAACAGATGGCGCTCATCGGCTGGTTCTCGCTGCCGGTGGTCGGGCTGACGGCGTTGTTCACCGGTGCGGCGCTGGCCCAGCAGATTTATGTTGGCGGCGGACGTTTCAACGCGGAATCGACCGTCCCGGCGATTGTGGTGTTCGGCATGATCCGCGAACTTGGCCCGGTGCTGGTGGGCCTGATGGTCGCGGGCCGGGTCGCTTCATCCATGGCGGCGGAACTGGGCACGATGCGCGTCACGGAGCAGATCGACGCGCTCGCCACGCTGCGCGCCGATCCGTTCCGCTGGCTGATCGCGCCACGGCTGGTGGCAAGCGTGGTGATGTTGCCGCTGCTGGTGATGGTGGCGAATGCCATCGGCATCATGGGGGGCTGGTTGCTCTCAGTGAACAAGCTGGGCTTTAACAGCGGTGCCTATCTCGCCACGACGCGCAAATTTATCGAGCATGACGATTTTATCATGGCTCTGATGAAGGCGGCGGTGTTTGGCTTTTTCATCGCGTTATTGGGCTGCTATCATGGCTATCGTGCCAGTGGCGGTGCCGCAGGCGTCGGCAACGCGACCACCCATGCGGTGGTGTCGAGCTTCATCATGATCCTGTTGTCCAATCTCATCATCACGCTGATGGTGTTCGGATGAGCGAGGGCGAAGCCATGGGCCAACACAATGAAACGCCGATGATCGAACTGATCGATGTCTACAAATCATTCGGCCCGAAAAAGGTGTTGGATGGGGTCAACCTCAAGGTGCGGCGCGGGGAGTCGCTGACGGTGATGGGTGGCTCTGGCACCGGCAAATCAGTGATGCTGAAATGCATTCTTGGTTTGCTCAAGCCCGATAGCGGGCGCATTTTTATTGATGGCGAGGAAATGACCGGCGCGTCCGGGCGTGACCAGCAGCGGCTGCGGGCGCATTTCGGCATGTTGTTTCAGGGCGGTGCGCTGTTTGACAGCCTGCCGATCTGGCGCAACGTCACCTTCGCGCTCACCAATGGCCGTGGCGGCCATGCCCGCGAAATGCGGGACAAGGCGGCGATGTTGCTTGAACGGGTCGGCCTTGGGCCGGAGGTGCTGGACCTGCGGCCAAGTTCGCTGTCGGGCGGGATGCAGAAGCGGGCGGCGCTGGCCCGTGCCATTGCGCATCAACCCGATGTGCTGTTTTTCGACGAACCGACGACCGGGCTTGACCCGGTATTGGCGGGCCGGATCAACCGGCTGATTGTCCAACTGGTGAAGGAGATGGGCGCAACCGCCGTCACCATCACCCACGATCTGCATAGCGCGCGGACGATTTCAGACCGAGTGGCGATGCTGCATCAAGGCAAGGTCATCTGGGATGGCCCGGCAAGCGCATTGGATGAGAGCGGCAACGAGATTGTCGACGACTTCGTAAAGGGACTCGAATGAGCATCAAATATGTCCACACCATGATCCGCGTGTCGGATCCGGAGGCGACGATCCGCTTCTTCGAATTGCTCGGGCTGCGCGAGATCAATCGCTATGAGAATGAGGCGGGCAAGTTCACCTTGATCTTCCTCGCGGCACCCGGCGATGAAGCGGCGCAGGTGGAATTGACCCATAATTGGAACCAGTCGGGCTATGCCGGCGGGCGCAATTTCGGGCATCTCGCTTATGAGGTGGATGATATTTACGCCATATGCCAGCGGTTGCAGGATGCTGGCGTCACGATCAACCGCCCGCCGCGCGATGGCCGGATGGCCTTTGTCCGGACGCCCGATCTTATCTCGGTCGAACTGTTGCAGGCTGGTCCTGCGCTTGCGCCACAGGAGCCCTGGGCGTCGATGCAAAATGTGGGAGAATGGTAATGGCGTTGGAAATCGTCCGCGTGCCGGTGCTGTCGGATAATTATGTTTGGCTGGTGCATGATCCGGTCTCGGGTGACACGGTGGTGGTTGATCCCGCCACGTCGGACGAGGTGCAGGCCGAAGCGGCCCGGCGCGGCTGGACGATCAGCCAGATCTGGAATACCCATTGGCATGGCGATCATGTGGGCGGAAATGAGGCGATCAAGGCCGCCACTGGCTGCCGCATTACCGGCCCCAAGGGCGAAGCAGAACCGATCCCCGGCATGGACATGGCGGTGGGCGAGGGTGACATCGCGCGCATCGGTGGCTTGACCGCGCAGGTCTGGGACGTACCGGCCCATACCGGGGGGCATATCGCTTATTATCTACCGGATGCCGGGGCGATTTTCGTTGGTGATACGCTGTTTGCCATGGGCTGTGGCCGCTTGTTCGAAGGCTCGCCCGCCCAGATGTTCACGGCGATGCAGCGGCTGGCGCAGTTGCCGGGCGAAACAGCCGTTTATTGCGCGCATGAATATACGCTCTCCAATGGTCGCTATGCGCTCCATGTCGAGCCGGACAATGCGGCGGTGACTGCGCGCATGGCCGAGGTCGAAATCGCCCGCGCGGCGAATGAGCCGACCGTGCCGACCACCATCGCTCTCGAACGCGCGACCAACCCGTTTATGCGGGCAGGGTCGATTGAAGAACTGGCGAAGCGCCGCGCCGAAAAGGACAATTTCTAGTAGCTGCGGCCCAAAGGCCAATGTCAGGGCGTCACCCCCGGAATGTCGGTCATGGGCGGCGGCATGTAGGTGCGGAGTGCCTTGCGCGGATCGCCGAGGAGTTCGGCTTGGTTGAGCAAGCCCCGGAATGGCGCGTGGATGCTGATGTTAAAGCGGAAGGGCAGTTTCTTCAGGGTGCGCTGAAATGGGATTTTGGCACCCGGCGTAATCGGTTCTTGCGCCAGCCCGTCGAACTTGACCCGGGTGACGATCTCGCCATCCAGCGCGCCATCCAGTTCGATCGTCAATGACCGGTACCGCAGCGAGCGCAGGGCATCGAACGCGAGCTTGCCGAAATGGCCAAGCTGGGCGCGGGTGATTTCCCCGACATAGGCCAAGGTGCCGCCGCCATCCCGTGCCTTTAGGAAGCCACCTTCAATCCGCCCGCCGCGATCATCGAAGATCATCGGGATTTCGCCGTCGAAAATGCCGGTGGCGCTGATATTTTCATAGCCCATCTGGTCCATGAAACGCGCTGCATCCAGCCCGTCGATCCGGAACGTCATGCGCCTTGCCATGGCGGCATTGAGGTCGATGATGGTCGGTTCCAGCACCAGCCAGCCGCCATTGAATGGCCAGCGCCCACCCTCGATCTCAACCCGTTTGCCGGGCAGGAGATGATAGCGGATCAATCCGTCCAAGACTTCCATGCCGGGATTGACGTTGCGCAGCCTTGCCTGTTGCCCCGTTGCGGATTCAAGGCCAAGCAGGTCGGTGAAGGCCAGTTCGGTCGAAAAACCCGTCACCGGGCCAAAGGCGGCAGCGAAATCCATGTCATGGGTGGCGAATGTGCCGCTGCTGGTCACGCCCTGCGGGGTCCAGTCGATCCGTCCCTTGCCAGCCACATCGCCCCGGACATTGGCGATTACGCCCAAGGTGGTGCTCGTCAACATATCCGGTTGCATGCCATCGGTGCGGAAATACAGGCCGGGCACGTCGAGATCGGCATGACCGACGCCACTGCCGAGATGGTGGCGAATATCCACATCAACGACTTGCGTGCCGGAGGCAGGATGACGCAGCGTGCCGATTGCCTGCAGCACATTGTCGCGCAGTGTCAGGTGAAATTGGCGCGCCGCCAATGGACGGAAGCGGGGATCGTTGGTGGCGGCGTCAGACACGCGCAGGTCGCCGGTTGCATCCCATTGGCGATGGCGGAAGCTCCATGTCCCCACGCCCTCGTCCGCGCGCAGCGGCACCGCGCCCAGCTTGGCGGACAGGGCGGTAAAGCGCCCGGCAACCCCGGTGGTGTCGAATGCGCCGTTCAGCGAGGCAAAGGCGAAGCGATGGGGATCTTCGCCGCTGCCAATCGTGATCGCGCCGTCATCCCATCGGAACCCGAGCGGCACCAGCGGGACGGTCAATGCGCGGGCGGCGATGGCAAGCGCTTGGTCGCCCATTTGCCCCCGTAACATCGGGGTCGCGATCCGGAAGCCGCCACCCATGCCGCGGCGTCCACCGGCGCGCAACAGGCTATCGCCTTGCGTGGGGCAAACGCGCAGGAGATGGGGGCCAAAGCGGGCGTCGGCAGCGGCCAAGCGGGTAAAGCGCACGGGCATACAGCCCTGGCCCAGCCGGATATCCTGCCCGATCCGCAGTGATAGCGGCATGGTGAACCCCTCGACCCGACCGCCGGGGAAATCACCGTCTAGCGTAAAGCGGGTGTCGATCCGTATCTCGTCCGCGCCGATCCCGGCAAGGCGGATGGGGGCAAGAACCAGCCGTTCCCGCCCATGGCGCAGCGGTGAGAGGGTAAGAACACCGCCCGCGATCCGCTCTTGTGCCCCGGTCGTCATCGTCAGCCGCGCATCGGGAAAGCCCCCGCCCGAGAGGGTGACGGGCGCACTGGAAAAGCGCCCCGTGTCGAGATCATAGCCAAGGTCGTTGGCACTCAATTGGGTGCCGCTGGCGCTCGACAGCAGCAGCTTGGCGATCTTGACGGTTCGTGCTTGCGGCGCGCTCGTCACTTGGAACTCGGTCATGAGGTCAAGCGATTGGGCCGCGCGGTGCAGCGCCTTGTCGAGATCATCCGCCATGCCTGCCACCGGCGTGCCCACCGCGCCGATCAACATCGCATGGGCAGGCGCGATCAGCTTTGGCCCAAGGACGAGTTGACGCCCCTTGAGCCGCGCGTTGAGCTGTGTTTGGCTTTGGCTGATCCGATAATCTCCGGCCAGATCGATCTGGCCGCGAATATCTCCGCCCTTGCCGAATTGCACGCGTGCGGTGGAGAGGCTGAACTGGCCATGCAGCTTGCCATCCGCCGTGCCGTTCAGGCCAAGCGTGCCAGCAACATTATCCAGCCGATCCGCGCCACGGCGGACTTCGGCGGCATGCACGCCCAGCGATCCGGTCCATCCCATCACGTCATGAGCAAGCCAGATGTCGGGGCGAAGCCGCGCGTCGGCGATGGTCAGCGATGGCGTGGTGCAGCCAAGGAGCGGGGTGGCAAGCAGGCCGCCGATGTGTAGCCTGCCGGAATCGGTGTGGAGGATCAGCGGGGCATTGGTTCGCCCCAAGGTGCAGCCGCGCCCGCTCATCCCCATGGAGCGCACCACGAGCCGGGCGTTGAAGCCGCCCGGCAACGGACCGCGCCCATTGATTCCGGCAACCGCCTTGCCCCAAGGCGTGGTCAGTTCCATCGCGCTGTCGGCGATGTCGAGATCATAGGCGGGCAGGGCAAAGGGCTTGCCCGATGGCGGCGGCAGGAGGCGGTCAAGCAGGCCGAGCTGCAATTTGCCCTTGGCGTCCAGTCCGGCGCGCAGGCGGAGGCCACGCGCGCGGATGCCTTCGATCCGGACACCGGTCAGCCCCCAGCCAAGGTTGAGCCGCAATTCGCGGGCGATGAGATCGGGATGCGCCGGATCGCCGATCACGACATGGCGCAGCAACTGGTCCTGCGGCCCGATGTCGACCAGCTCATAGCGGGCGGGGACGCGACGGGCCGCGAAATAGTCATCAATGACGCTGCCCGCAATTGGCCTGCGGGCGAGCCAGACCATCAGCAGCAACGCCAGTAGCAGGGCGGCAATGGCCGCCATCATGATCCGGGAACGCGATGTCATGGTTTCCGTTTCATCGCCCGCTTTGGCGTGCAGGTCCAGCGGGAAAAGTTCAGGCGTGGCCGTTCGGTTCCTCGACCATGCCCATGCGGACCATGATCCAGAACAGGATAATCCCCGGCACGGCCAGCAGGGTCGTCAGCAAATAAAATTGCATATAGCCCATGGTCTCGATCAGCGCGCCCGCGCTGGCCCCGGTCACGAAGCGGCCGACAATGCTCGCGCCCGCTGAAATCAGGGCATATTGCGCCGCAGTGAAGCGCAGGTCGCACAATGCGGAGAAATAGGCGACGACCACCACCCCGCCAAAACCGCTTGCCGCATTTTCGAAACCGATCGCGGCGGCCATGCCTGCATTGCTGTGCCCGGCGGTGGCGAGCAGGGCGAAGGAGAAATTCGACACGCACATCAAGACGAGGGCGATCAGCACCGATTTCCGCAGCCCCATGCGGGCAAACAGCAGGCCGCCGACAAAAATGCCGATCAGATAGGCCCAAAAACCGACCCCGACGTCGAACACCGCGATTTCATCATTGGTAAAGCCGAGATCATCAAACAGCAGGCGGAAGGTAAGATTGGCAAGCGTGTCCCCGATCTTGTGGATCAGGATGAACAACAAAACGAGCATGGCCCCCTTGCGCTCGAAAAATTCGACCAAGGGGCCCTTGATCGCGGCCCAGCTATGGGCGAGGCCCTTGCGGCTTGTCGGTTCGCGGTGACGCTGTGGTTCGCCCACCATCACCCCGGCCAGCATCGCGGGCAGGGCGAACAATGCGCAAACGAGATAGGCGGCCTGCCAACCGGCGCGGTCGGCCATCACCAGCGCGAGCGCGCCCGCACCGGCGGAACCGATCCG
Organism: uncultured Sphingomonadales bacterium; assembly: GCA_903821605.1. GTDB lineage: Bacteria > Pseudomonadota > Alphaproteobacteria > Sphingomonadales > Sphingomonadaceae > Alteraquisediminimonas. Next base: position 86,691 of record CAIJLZ010000018.1, read on the forward strand.
CCAGCCATATTGCGACATGCCCGATCCGATGCCGAGTTGGCGCGGTTCAAGCGTTTCGATGCGATAGGCGTCGATCACAATGTCGAATGTCGCGCCCGCCAGACCAACCAGCACGGCCGCCGTCACGGTGGCCCCGATATGCGCCGCCGGATCGACAAGCGCGAGATTGACGACCGCGGCCATCACCAGCACGCCCGTCAGCAACAACCACGATACGCGTTGGCCCAATCGGCCCAAGATCGGCAAATGCACACCATCCACCATCCACGCCCATAGGAATTTCAGATTATAGACGAGAAAGGCGAAGGTGAAGGCGGTGACCGTTTTCTTGTCGATTCCGTCTTGTGCCAGCCGTGTCGTCAGGGTCGCGCCGATCATCGCATAGGGGAAGCCGGACGATATGCCGAGGCAGAAGGCGGCAACCGGACCGCGTTCGAGATAGGGACGAATAGCGCCCGCGAACCCGGTGTTTTCCGCCGCTTCTTCCAACGCCATGCTTATTCCCCCTGCGACTATGCAATTAGTGCGGGAAACTAGCGCAATTTCGCGCTATGGCCAGCCCCGATATGACAGAAAGACCACCCCGTTCACCATCCGGCCCGCGCGGCCCCCGCAAACCCACCCAACGCAGGGGGGAAGGGCCTGCGGCACCCCGGCTTGGCCGATCCGGCAGTCGCATGGTTGCGGCACGTGCCAAGACGCCGATGCCGCCCAAGGCTGTGATGGCCGAACCGCGCGAGGAACAGCGCATCGCCAAGCTGCTTGCCCGCGCCGGTATCGCCTCGCGGCGCGAGATCGAACGCATGATCGCCGAAGGCCGGGTGGCCAAGGATGGGGTTGTGATTGATACCCCCGCGACCTTGCTCAAATCACTGCACGGCATCACCGTGGACGGCAATGCGGTAAAACAGGCCGCTCCGGCGCGGCTGTTCGTGTTTCACAAGCCGACCGGCGTGTTGACCGCAGAACGCGACCCCAAGGGGCGCAAGACGATCTATGATGTGCTGCCCAAGGATTTGCCGCGCGTCATGCCGGTTGGGCGGCTTGATATGAATACCGAGGGATTGTTGCTGCTCACCACCGATGGCGAGTTCAAGCGCGAGCTTGAATTGCCGTCCACCGGGGTTGAACGCACCTATCGTGCCCGTGCTTATGGCAAGGTGACGCAGGAGCAGTTGGAAGATCTGATGCTCGGCGTCGAGATCGAGGGCGTGCGCTATGGCCCGATCAACGCCAATATGGAGCGCCGCACCGGGGCGAATGTCTGGATCGAGCTGAAACTGACCGAGGGTAAAAACCGCGAAGTCCGGCGCGTGCTGGAACATCTCGGTCTGGTGGTGTCGCGCCTGATCCGCACATCTTATGGCCCGTTCCTGTTGGAAGACCTGCCGGTTGGCGAGATGTTCGAAGTGCGTCGTCACGATCTGGTCGTGTTCCGCAAGACGCTGGAGAAGAAGAAGTGATCGGTCGGATGAGGGGCGCGCCACGCGGCGTCGCATGCCCAAAGGCGGCCGCGCGCAAGGAGATCGGTTGATGAGAATTATCGCCGGTGAATGGCGCGGGCGCCCGTTGGTGGCGCCCAAGGGTGAAACAACGCGCCCGACCGCCGACCGCACGCGCGAGGCGCTGTTTTCCATGCTGGCCAGCCGATTGGGGACATTCGAAGGGCTGCATGTGCTCGATCTGTTTGCCGGTTCGGGGGCATTGGGATTGGAAGCCCTGTCGCGCGGCGCGGCGGAGGTGTTGTTTGTCGAACAGGATCGCCCGGCACTCGACGCGCTGCGCCAGAATGTCGAGAAGCTTGGCGCGGGCAAGCGTGCCGTGGTGAAGCAGGGCAGCGTGTTGGCGCTCGGCATTCCGAGCCGCGCCTATCACGTTGCGATGATGGACCCGCCTTATGGCACTGGTGCCGGTGGCGTGGCGATGGATAAGCTGGCCCGACTTGGCTGGTTTGCGCCAGGCGCGCTGGTCAGCGTCGAAACCGCAAAGAATGAGCAATTGGAGATGCCGGGCTTTGCGCTCGAGGTCGTGCGCGACCATGGCAAGGCGCGGCTGCATCTGTTCCGGTTCGAAGGGACCGCGGCCTAATGCCGCCACTTGCGGACACGCCTGACGCACCCAGCCCTGGCATGGTCGTGATGCGGCGCTTTTTGCCTTATCTATGGCCCAAGGATCAGCCGGGGCTAAGGGCGCGGATCATATTGGCGATGGCCCTGATCCTCGTGTCCAAGGGCGTACAGATCAGCATGGGCTTCCTATATGGCGCGGCGGTCAATCGCATGGCGCCGGGGCAGGAAGCCGCCGTCAGCCTCGCCATGGCCTTGGTCGTGGCCTATGCCGGTGCGCGCTTTGGCGGGGTGTTGTTCGATAATCTGCGCAATGCGGTGTTTGAACGGGTCGGGCAGGACGCGACGCAGCGGCTTGCGGTCAACGTCTTTGCCCATTTGCACCGGCTGTCGCTTCGTTTCCATCTTGGGCGGCGCACCGGGGCGGTCACCAAGGTGATTGAGCGCGGCACCAAGAGCATCGACACGATGCTATATTTCCTGCTGTTCAATCTTGCCCCGACGGCCCTTGAACTGGTCGCGGTGACGGCGATCTTCTGGACGAAGTTCGGGCTGGGGCTGGTCGCTGCGACGCTGGCGATGGTGGTTGTTTATAGCTGGTTCACCCGCGCCGTGACGGAATGGCGGGCGCAGTTGCGGGCCGAGATGAACGATCTCGATACCGCCACGGTCGCGCGTTCGGTCGACAGCCTGTTAAACTATGAAACAGTCAAATATTTCAATGCTGAAGACCGGGAAGTTGAGCAATATTCTCGCGTAATGCAGCGTTATGCCCATGCGGCGGTCAAGTCGGAAAACTCGCTGGCGGCGCTCAATGTCGGCCAGTCGCTGATTACCAATGTGATGATGGCCGGGGCGATGGCCTTTACCGTCTGGGGCTGGTCGGTCGGGCGCTTCAGCGTCGGTGATGTGGTGTTGGTCAACACGCTCTTGGCCCAACTTTTTCGGCCGCTCGACATGCTTGGCATGGTCTATCGCACGATCCGTCAGGGGTTGATCGACATGGCGGCCATGTTCGACCTGATCGATACCCCGACCGAAGTGGTTGATGCGCCCGGTGCCCCCGTGTTGGCGATGGCAGGCGGCGAGGTCCGGTTCGAAAATGTGTCCTTTGCCTATCTGCCGGATCGCCCGATTTTGCAGGGCGTGAGCTTTACCGTCCCGGCCGGACAAAGTCTGGCGATTGTTGGGCCGTCGGGCGCGGGCAAGTCGACCATCGCGCGCTTGCTGTTTCGCTTCTATGATGTGACCGATGGGCGCGTGTTGGTTGATGGCCAAGATATCCGCCTGGTGGAACAGGGATCATTGCGACAGGCGATTGGCATCGTGCCGCAGGATACGGTGCTGTTCAACGAAACCATCGGCTATAATATCGGCTATGGCCGCGCCGGGGCTGATCAGGCGGCGATTGAAGCGGCGGCGCGCGGTGCGGCGATTCATGACTTTATCGCCGCCCAGCCAAAGCAATATGCAACTGAAGTCGGCGAACGCGGGCTCAAACTCTCCGGTGGCGAAAAGCAGCGGGTGGCGATTGCGCGCACGTTGCTGAAGGACCCGCCGATCCTGATCCTCGACGAGGCGACAAGCGCGCTGGATAGCCGTACCGAGGCGGAAATCCAGTCGACATTGGCCAAGGTGGCGGAGCGGCGCACAACATTGATCATCGCGCATCGCCTGTCGACGATCCAGCAGGCAGACCAGATCATTGTGCTGGATGCCGGCCAAGTGGCGGAGCGCGGCTCCCATGCGGAGCTGCTTGCGCTTGACGGGCTTTATGCCGAGATGTGGGCGCGGCAGGCGACGGAAAATGTCGATGAACTCGGGGACGAAGCCGCCGCCTGATACGGCGCGGCGGTGCTGTGCTGCCCCCCCTTCCGCCAGCGGTAGAGGTTAGGGTTTAGGGGTGGGCGATGTGCCGCCCACCCCTGACCATCCACTTAGGGTCAAACGTCGAGATTGGCGACGTTCAGCGCGTTTTCCTGAATGAAATCGCGACGCGGTTCGACGACATCGCCCATCAACTGGGTGAAGATCTCGTCAGCCAGATCGGCTTGTGATACCTCAACCCGCAGCAATGTGCGGTTCGATGGATCCAATGTGGTTTCCCACAACTGAATCGCATTCATTTCGCCCAAGCCTTTATAACGCTGAATTGACAGGCCCTTACGGCCCGCTGCCAACACTGCATCGAGCAGATCCGACGGCCGGGTGATCAGGATCGCGCCCTTGATGGCGGCCAGTTCGCCATCATCGCCTGCCTCGTCCTGCGCCGCGTTCTTGGCGGTGACAAGGCGTGCGGAGGTGGCATAGCAATCCATTTCCTCGGCCATCAGCGTATGAAGGCGGCGCGCCTCCTGGCTGACGAGGAAGCTGGATTCGAGGATGTGGTGATCGGTCACGCCGCGCCATGCGCGTTCGAGGTGATAGCCCCCTTCTTCCGCGATGCGGGCGGTCCAGCGCGCTTCCGGATCGGCGCGGTTGAGCCATGCGGCGGCCGCCGCCAACCGGGTCTGGCGACCGGCCGTGTCAAGCATCGGGTCGAGCGAACCGGTGAGGCCGAGCGCCTCGATGATTGTCGGGTCATAGCGGCGCGGCACGTAGCGCATCAAGGCCCGCACGCGACGCCCATGATCGACCAGCGTCTTCAGGTCCGCGCCCGAACGTGCGCCCTTGGTGGTTTCCAGCACCATTGCGGCGACGCCGGCATCGACCAGATAGTCATCCAGCGCGGCATCGTCCTTCACATAGACTTCCGACCGGCCCTTGGCGACTTTGTAGAGCGGCGGCTGGGCGATATAGAGATGCCCGTTGCTGATGATCTCCGGCATGTGGCGATAGAAGAATGTCAGCAACAGGGTACGGATATGCGCGCCGTCGACATCGGCGTCGGTCATGATGATGATCTTGTGATAGCGCAGCTTGGAGATGTTGAATTCATCACGAATGCTGGTGCCCATCGCCTGAATCAGCGTGCCGATTTCCTTTGACGACAACATGCGGTCAAGGCGCGAACGCTCGGTATTGAGGATCTTGCCCTTGAGCGGGAGGATCGCCTGATAGTGCCGGTCGCGGCCATGTTTGGCCGACCCGCCTGCCGAGTCACCTTCGACGAGGAAGAGTTCCGACTTGGCCGGGTCACGTTCCTGACAATCCGCCAGCTTGCCGGGGAGCGAGGAGATATCCATCACGCCCTTGCGCCGTGTCAGTTCGCGAGCGCGCTTGGCGGCCTCGCGCGCGGCGGCGGCGTCGATGATCTTCTGCACGATCGACTTGGCATGGGCGGGGTTTTCTTCCAGCCATTCCGCCATTTTGTCGGCCATCAGGCTTTCGAGCGGCTGACGGACTTCCGAACTGACCAGCTTGTCCTTGGTTTGCGAGCTGAACTTTGGATCGGGCAGCTTGACCGACACGATGGCGGTTAGGCCCTCGCGCATGTCCTCGCCGGTAAGGGTGACCTTCTCCTTCTTCAACATCCCGGATTTTTCGGCGTAGTTGTTGAGCGTGCGGGTCAGTGCCGCACGGAAGGCGGCCAGATGCGTGCCGCCGTCGCGCTGCGGGATGTTGTTGGTGAACGGCAGGACGTTTTCGTAATAGCTGTCGTTCCATTCGAGCGCGACATCAATGCCGACGCCATCGCGCTGGCCATTGACGGCAATCGGATCGGGGAACAGCGGCACCTTGGTGCGGTCCAGCCACTTCACGAACGCGGCAATGCCGCCTTCATAATAGAGCTCATGTTCGACATGCTCGGCGTGACGGGCGTCGATGAGGAACAGCCGCACCCCTGAATTGAGGAACGCCAGTTCGCGATAGCGATGTTCGAGCTTCTCGAAATCGAATTCGGTGATCTTGAACGTGTCTGGCGAGGGCAGGAAGGTCACGCGCGTGCCCTTCTTGCCTGCCGGGGCCGGGCCGACCACTTTCAACGGGGCCACCGCATCACCGTGGCTGAACTGCATGTAATGTTCCTGCCCGTCGCGCCAGATCGTGAGATCCAGCGTGGTCGACAGCGCGTTTACCACCGACACGCCGACGCCGTGCAGACCGCCCGATACCTTATAGGCGTTGTCGTCAGAGGTGTTCTCGAACTTCCCGCCCGCGTGGAGCTGGGTCATGATCACTTCGGCGGCGGAGACGCCTTCTTCGGTGTGGATACCGGTCGGAATGCCACGGCCATTGTCTTCGACCGTCACGGACCCGTCGGGATTAAGCTGGATGATGATCTTGTCGCAATGACCGGCCAGCGCCTCGTCGATCGCGTTGTCCGAAACCTCGAACACCATGTGGTGGAGACCCGATCCATCATCGGTATCGCCGATGTACATGCCGGGCCTTTTCCGAACTGCATCAAGGCCTTTCAGGACCTTGATCGAGTCGGCGCCATATTCGTTGGAATTCGGTTGGGAAGTGGTTTCATCAGTCATGCAGAGTCTATAGGCAAAGGGGCGCAGCAAGCCAAGCATTTCAAGCAGATTGGCGTGAAAGCCGTTGACCGGGCCGCAGTGTCATGGCAGTGGGCAGGGCAGCTTGATGATGCGGGTGTAGCTCAATGGTAGAGCAGAAGCCTTCCAAGCTTACGACGAGGGTTCGATTCCCTTCACCCGCTCCAATGTTTTCACCGAAATCGTCAGCCTTTCGCCCGTTGATTAGGGCATGTTTAGGCCGCATTTGCCCAAGCCTCGGCCTTTCCTGCGGCGCTACGGGAGGCGCGAGGCGTAGCCGTCGCTATTCATAAGACAGGGTGATGGGAATGCGGGCCGTATAGATCCCTTGCTTGGCACCCTTTGGCAGGCCGATCGTGCCGCCGATGAAGAGCGTATCCTTGCCCGCCGGGTTGAGGCGGCCAAATAAGGTGGTGGTGATATCGCCCTGATTGGTGCTCGCCAGCGTGAAGGCGGTGACGAGATAGCCGCCCGGCGAGGATGTCACCGACGCGGGCAGGCTGATCCTGTAGGCGCGGTTCGGTTCGCCGCTCACGCTGCGGATCGCGGCTGTCGGCGGACTGCCGGGCAAGGTGCTGACACCGCGCGCGGTAATTTTGGGGGAGGTTGACGCCGAAAGCGTCATCAGCCCGACATCGGTGCTGCCGATGGGTTGAAGGCGGCCAAAGCTCATCTCGGATACGGAACTGAGCGATAGCGGCTTGATCACGCTGACCGTACCTGTGGCCGACGAGACTGCCGGTGCGGCCATTGCCGGCGCAAATGGGGCCGTAGCGGCGAAATAAAGCAGCGCCTGCGCGGCGATTTTGAGGCGGTTGATCATCAATGCGACGCCGTGACGGAATAGGGGAAGGTGAGGGTTCCGGTTGAATTCCCGTTCGCCGCCGCCTTCACTTTCATCCCCAGTTTGAAGGTCGCCGTTTTTGACGCAGCATTGTTTCCGGCGTTGTCGAATGTGAACTGGAACGTCATGCTAGTGCCAGCCGCAGGCAGGGGTGTTTGCCACGATCCGCTGACATTGCCGGACAGGGTGCCGACGTTGAACTCGGTGATGTTGATCGGACCGGCGTTATTGGCGGTCACCACCACACTGACTGTTACCCCTTTGCAGTTGCTGGCGCATTTGACGGAAACCGTTTGAGTTGTCGTAGTGCTCAGGTTCCCCACGCGAGCAGCGCCATTACCGAGCGAAGACGTAACTGCCCCCGTATCGGCCGCGATGGTGAAGACGCTGTCTGAGTTGCCCCGCACAAGCTTGCCGAGGTTCGGGGGTGTTCCCGAGAACGTGACCGTGTCGGTCACGGCAAAAGCGGTTCCCGGCATGACGAGACATGCCGCGACCGCGAGATAAAACGCAGAGATTTTACCGAAATTCATGGGCTTCCTTAGCATTCATTCGATTGCCGGAAATAACCCAAATGCGGTATTGGGCTTGCCCGGCAGGGCAAGCGCCACGCGTGACAAGAGCATCACGAGCCGCTTCTGGCTGGGCAGATCGAGCTTGCCGAGTAGGCTTTTGACCTGTGTTCTGATCGTTTCGCGGGAAACCGAGCGCTTTACCGCGATTTCGTCAAGGTCGCGGCCGTCATGCAGCAGCAACGCGATTTCCGCCTCCGCTCGGGTGATCGCGAACATATCGACCAGCATTTCCGGGGTGAGCGCGCGCCAAGGCTGGCAAAGGTCGCTTAAGGCGATGACCGCATAACCCGGTTCCCGTGCGGGCCGGATCGACGCCAGATAGCCGAGTTGGTGCATATCGGACGGAAAAATCATGGCATTTGATTCTCCCGAGGTGATGGCTGCCGTCACCAGATTTCGCAGGCGGCCGTGTTCATCGCGGGAGAGGTTGGAAAAAATATTGTTGGCAAGGCTGGCATGAATGCTGTCCGCCGCCTCGACCGATCCAAGTTCGCATTCGCTGTCGATAATGAAATTGTGATACATTGTCTCGCCGCTGCTCTCTTGAATGAGTGTTTATGACCCTAGTGATGGGGTGGACTATGTTGATTAATATTAAATAAATAATTAAAATATCAAGCATCTCCAGCCGCTTATTTTTGCACCGGCTGGCGGCGGACGATGATCGCCACTTCCCCAACATAGCCGCCGCGCGGATCAATGCGCACCAGCCTGTCACCATCGATCATCAGGCCGAGCCGTGTCGACTGATCCGGGTCGAGCGCGATATGATAGGTGCCGGCCCGCAAGCCTTCGAGGAAGATCGACCCATCAAATTCGGTCTGTCCGCTGGCCACCACTGCGCCATTTTGGTCGGTCAGTTGAATGCCCAGCGCCGATAGTCCGCGCGAATTGCCGCGGCCGTCGTCAAACAACGCCTTGAGCGTGACCTCGCCGCTGGCCGCAAAGGCCATTTGTGCGACTGCCACGCGACCGGGTCGCGGCACGAAGCGGAGCAGCGGATGGGGCAGCGAAAGATACGGATCGTCCAGATTGGCGCTGTCTACCTCGACCCGTGCGGTGGCACCGTCGCCCAGGCCGGTGACAATGGTGCGGCCGTCCTTGTTGGTCACGGCTGCGCGGCTGCTGCTGGCGATGGAGAGGCCCTCGACCGATGGCTCTCCTGGATCTCGTCGGCCATCGCCGTTGCGATCCTTGAAAGCGTCCACCACCATGGTTGAGCCGGCGGCGCTACCCGGCGGGGCAAGCCGATACCGTCGGGTGAGCGGATCGAAGATCGCGCCCAGATTGAATTGCAGCCCGATCCGCAGGTCGTGCGTGCTTGTTACATAGCTGGAGTTGAGCGCAATCAGGGCATTGTCCAGCCGAAGGGTGGTGCCGAGTTGCAGCGCTGTCGCCGAGGCCGTGCCAAAATAATGGCTGGCCGCAAGACGCAGCGCAATGCGGTCGGACAGGGCGTGATCGGCGGTGATAGAGGCTGACCGCATCCGCAATGTGGGCAGCACATCATAGGTCACGCCCCCCCGCAACTGCCAAGATGAGGCGATGATGCCGGAGATGTCGCTGGAACCGGTGAAATCGGTCCCGGCTATACTATTGCCGCTGCTGGCGCTGCCGCCGCCGCTATGTTCGAGGCTGAGATTGGTCGACACCATGTAACGCCCGACCAGCATCGAGGTCCGCAGGCCACCGAGCAGATGATAATAATGGGTGACGTCCTCGTCGCGGCGCAGGTCGATGGAAAGCGGGATCGCCTTGCCGCCGAACGGGATCGCCATGTCGGCACGGATCGTCGAGAATCTGAGCAGCGGATGGGATTGTTGTGCGCCAAGTGGCTGCACTTCATCAAGAAAGCCGTTGCGATATTCGGTGTGCCGGGTCACGAGCGAGATGCCCCCCGTTCGACCCGCCGCGCCAATCGCCAATGCCTTGCCACCCGTATCGTCGATGGCCCCGGTCAGTTCGGTCGAAAACCCGGCTAGGCTGGACAGTATGCCGAAGGTGCCAACCGTTCGTTCCGTGTCGATCTGGGGCGTATAACGGGCGATGCCGCCGGTCAGCGTGACCTGTTCGGACAGGCCATAGCCGAAACGGCCCACCATCCGTATCTTGCTATAGCCCGGAAAGAAGACATTCAGCGCCACCGGGGCATGATGCGGTTCGAACACATCACGATTTTGCTGCACCACGCCGATGGTGATGGCCGATTTGCCGGGGGCAAGCTGGCCGCCACCCACGTTGATCTTGCGCACTTCCTCGCGGCGTTCGCCATGCGGCCCATAAAAGACCAATCGGACGACATTGGCCCCATAGGTGAGGGGCACTTCGGCAAAGGTGTAGCGCCCGTCGACCGCTTGGATCTGCGATCCAACTAGGATTTCGTTGACATACAGTTCGACCTGATAGCCCAGCGGCAGTTCGCCGCGCAGGTCGGTGCGGTTGAACACACTGGCCTGTTCAAGCGGCTCGGTCGTGAAATAAGCGCCGCGCCCCGCCGCGCTTTTCGCGCCCATTGACAGGCTGGGGGTGAAGGTGTCGCCAATATTGCTGCGGGTCAAGCCGAATGGACCGGCGAGGCCTTCACCGGTTGGATCCTTGCGTTCAAACAGCACGCGCGTGCTGTTCAGCGTGCCATGATCATCGGACCCGGCAAAGAATTGGAACCCGGTATACAGCAGGTCGCCGCCGAAGCGCGCATCATATCGGCCGGTGGCTTTCGGCGCATGATTGCCGACGCTGCGATCCAGCGCGATATCGATCGATGGCGGTGTGAACAACCGATAGGGCAGCGGAACCAGATAGCCATCGGTTGGGGATGACCCGCCGATATTCTGCGCCCGCCGTTGTCGTTCCAGTCGCTGTTGAAATGGCAGGGGCTCAAGCGGCACCAGTTTCAGCGTGAGACCGCCAAGGTCCGGCTGAAAATCAATCGGCAGCAGCTTGGCGATGACGTCAAGCCGGACATAGAGTTCATTGTCGCGCATCAGCGCATCACCCGCCGCAAGGGCTAAGATCGTCTGGCCCGAGGTGGCGGTGCGTTGCCGCAGGTCAATTTCGAACTTGCGATCCGGGCTGATGATCCAGCCCGAGGCGCTGGTTTCCGGCGGATCAACGATAATCGCCAGGTCAAGCAGCCGGCTCAATTCGCCGACCGGCAAATATAGACCCGCACGCGATGAATAGGCACCCAGAGCATCGCTCAGGAGCATATCCTTGGCGCTGACTTCGAGCAGCACAAGGTCATCTGCGGTAAAGGGATCAGGCTGATCGATCGACCCGGCTACAGGTGCCGCCAGCGCCAGTACGGGCGCAATGGCGGTGGTAGCAGCAAGGAGCAGGACCGACGCCAGATGGCGGCGGCATGTCATTTGCGGGCGATGCGCTCCGATGCGATGATCTTGCCGGGTTCAGCATCGTCGTCGCGATAAACAAGGAACAAGGGCGCATCGACGGCGACCGCCGCATCCAGCGGGATTTCCATCTCGCGCCGGTCGATTTCGCCATAGACGCCAATGCCCTTCACGACGCCGATGACGGCACCGTCCAACTTGTCGCGATGGACCTCGATATTGCCATAGACCGAACCGGTCCCTTGACGCGTGATCACGAAACGCAGCTTGCTGCCGGTCAGTGTCGGTTCCTGCAACGTGGCGGTGGCATCATGCGTGCCTTGGCGGACAATGACTGGGATACTCACGCCGAACAGCGACACGACCTTGACCGCGAGTTGGTCTTTTTCGGTCTGCACGGCCTGTTCTGCCGTCAGGCCGACATCCTCGGGGGGGAGGGTGGAAACTGTCAGGGTCGTGCGATATTCGCCATCGGCCAGTTCCGTTGGGCGCAGCAGCCGAAGTCGCACGGTTTGCGTGCCACCGGGGGCGATGGTGACGCGGCGTGGCGTATATTGGATCATGCTGGCAGAGGATTTCAGCTTGGCGATCAGCGCAGCATTGGCTGAATTTTTCGCCAGTTCGTCCACGGCTTGGATCTGCCCGTCTTCGGTCATGGCGCGGTCGATCAGGTCGATCCGATAGGATGCGGGCGCCGTACCACGGTTGAAGATAAACACCGTCGTCGCGCGCGAAGCGCCGTCGAAGACGAGGCGCTTGGGCGAGATGTTGATATCGCCACTGACCTGCGCCGCCGCCGGTGTTGCGGTGGCCAGCATCAACAGCGCAGCAAGACCCGAACGAAAACCAGTGTGCATATATGTTCCCCCTTGAACTGGCTTTCCCATAAAACAAGTTAAATGATAATTAAATATAATGATTTCATGCAAAAAAAGAGGCCCACCGCTTGGCGGTGAGCCCCTTTTTGCACCGAGATGCCTGCGCCCTTAGTTATAGGCGGCAGTCACCGTCAGCGTGCCGGTATAGGCGCCGCTGTTGGTCGTGCTGGCAATCGTAATTTCGCCGCCGACGTTGAAGGTCTTCGAACCAGCCGAGCCCAGCGTCCCGCTGAGCGAGACCAGCGCCGGATTGGCGAGGTCGGAGCTGGTGGTGACGGTCAACGAGCCTGAGCCGCTGCCATTGTTCAGCGTGAAGCTGGCCGGAATGGTGACGCTGACCGACTGCGCGCCTTCACCGTCGATGGTGAACTGGGCCGCGCTGGCCGAGGTGCTGGAGAGGGCAACGACGCCATTGGCGACCGAGCGGGCACCAGCGTTCGAAACCGTGACCGTGCCGCTGCCGCTATCCGGACGAATGACGGTGCCGAACCCAAGGTCAGCATTTTTCGTGACGGTCAGCGGGCGGAGCACCGTGATCGAACCCGTGGCATCAGCAGCCAAAGCGGGGGTGGCAATTGCTGTTGCGGCGATCGCAACCAGTGTCATCAACTTCATCTTCATTTTAATATCTCCCCTGTCCCGAGAAATTGTTTTCCGGCCCCGGTGGCCCGATCCAACTGAGGCTCCAAATGATCCAGTGCGCTGATTTCCACATCCCCCAACTGGGTGAAGCTCATGAAATATTTCACTTTCTGGATCAGTTCGGCCGGCGATACATCTTCACAGTCCGACGATATGGTTCCCGTGAACAGCCCCTGACTGCTCACCGGAAGATCATGCCATCCGTCCTGTGCAGTTCATTTATCGCCAAAATGAATTAAATTAGGATTAATAAAAGTTACACAATTGTGGCGCGCGGCTAGAATTTATCGGAATTCTGCAAAATATGCGCAACATCGGGTCACATCATTTCATGTCATTATGATTGTAAGTGAAAAGGGTGTGTTCGATGGCCGATCCGTCTGGCGATGGGCCGTGGTGCGCCTGGCCGCCATCCAGGCTTGTTGTGGGGGGGGGTATTTGAGGGGCTGTCCGGGTCGTTTTGATGCGGCTAAGATGCCTTATCGGGCGAGGTGGGCGCGCTATCCAAAATAATTTTTCTGCGTCGATGTGTGACGCGGCGGGACCGAATCGGTGTGCCGGTTTTGTCGACAGTACCGATTCGGACCGGTTGAGAAGTTACTTTCTCGGCTTGATGAACTTCAGGGTCATCCGGTCCGATTCGCCGATGGCGAGATAGGCGGCTCGATCCTGTTCACCCAGCTTGAGCACGGGAGGGAGAGTCCAGACGCCATTCGGATAGTCTTTGCGATCCTTGGGATTGGCATTGATCTCGCTGGTGGCGACAAGCTTGAACCCCGCCTGTTCGGCAAGGGCGCGAATGGTGGACACCTTGATATAGCCGCTGCTGCGCTCGCGGGAGGCGTCGGCGTCCTCGTTCAGGCGATGATCAACGACCCCGAGAATGCCGCCGGGTTTCAGCATCGCGAACATTTCTTGAAAGGCATCCGCCGCATAATCAGTGTTGTTGGCGTTCATTGCCCCCATGCGCCAATTGTGGACGTTGCGGAAGGTGACGACCAAATCGGCCGTGCCTGGTGCGACTGGTTTGCCACCCAATACAGCGGGAAAGTTGGCGCGCTCCACCTTGGTAAATACGTCGGGGTCGATGGCGAGCCGTTGTTCGATACTGGCCGAACCGCGCCCCGGCGGGCTGGCAATGATCAACCGGCCCCGATCTTTCAGATAGGGAGCCAGAATCTCGGTATACCAGCCGGTGCCCGGCCAAATCTCGACGACGGTCAGATGATCCTTGATGCCCAAGAAGTGCAGCGTTTGGGCCGGGTGGCGATATGGGTCGCGGGCGCGATTGGCTGCCGACCGTTGCGGCCCGGCAATCGCGGCGGCCAAAGCGGCGTCGGCGCGCGGCGCAGCTTGCGCCTGAGGGGATGTTGCCATGTCGGTGACGAATATGGTCGCCCCAGCGAACAGGGCCATGGCGGCGGCGGTGAGCAACGGGCGGCGCATCAAACATCTCCTCATTGGAGGAGGAAGCATGCCTGTCCGGCGCGGCCTAAGCAAGATGAACCGCTTCTGTCGCGTCAATCTGCGGCGAGCGAATGGCCATCACGGGTTGGATGGCCTTTTTTTAAGATGAGATATGAGATTATTAAGGGCTGAGTTTAAGATAAGGTCTCAGGATTGTTCTTAGAGGCAGGATTCCAGAAAGGCTTGGTCAAAGCCGAACTGGCGCGCCTTTTCCAGCGTATAAGGGCGCAGGCCAAGCGAACGATATTCGCCCACGATCTTGCCGTCGGCGCCTTCCTCCAGATATTCGAATTTGAACAATTCCTGCGTCACGATCACCGGGCCTTCCATGCCGATGACCTCGGTCACGTTGGTGACACGGCGCGAACCGTCGCGCAGGCGCTTGACCTGAATGATGAGGTCGACCGAGTCCGCGATCTGGCGCGAGATCGCTTCCTTCGGCATTTTGATGTCGCCCATCATCACCATATTTTCCATACGGCCAAGAGCTTCGCGTGGGCTGTTCGAGTGAAGTGTGCACATTGAGCCATCATGGCCGGTGTTCATCGCAGCGAGTAGATCGAAGCATTCGCTGCCACGAATTTCGCCGAGGATGATACGATCAGGGCGCATACGCAGCGCGTTCTTGACGAGGTCGCGGATCGTGATTTCGCCCTGGCCTTCAAGATTGGCAGGTCGCGTTTCAAGCGGTAGCCAATGCGGCTGTTGCAGCCGCAGTTCGGCGGCGTCCTCGATGGTCAGCACGCGCTCGCCGGGATCGATCATCTTGGAAAGGGCGTTCAGCATCGTCGTCTTGCCCGACCCGGTGCCGCCCGAAATGACGATGTTGAAGCGGCAGGCCCCGGCGATCTTGAGCGCGGTCGCCATTTTTTCCGACATCGAGCCACCCTTGGCCATGATGTCGAGCGTGATCGGCTTGGCCGAAAATTTACGAATGGAAATCGCGGTGCCGCGCAAGGAGAGGGGGGGCACGATGACGTTGACGCGCGAACCATCGGGCAGGCGGGCGTCGGCCAATGGTGAGGTCTGATCGACGCGGCGGCCGACCCGGTTTACGATGCGCTGGGCAATCTGGAAAAGATGTTCCTCATCGCGGAACTGGATCGGGGCAATTTCGAGCCGGCCCTTGCGTTCGACATAGGTCTGGTCGGGACCATTGACCATGATGTCGCTGATCGCCGGGTCGCTGAGCAATTCCTCCAGCGGGCCAAAGCCGAGCAGCTCGTCGACCAGCACCTTTTCCAGCGCGAACTGTTCGCGTCGGTTGAGGTTGATCTTCAATTCGGCCAGCACTTCCGAGATGATCGGGCGGAATTCTTCGGCCAGCTCATCCTTGGTCAGCGTGGCGGCAGCTTCCGGATCGACGCGTTCCAGCAGACGGGGAAGGACCTGTTCCTTGATCTTGTGGACCGAGGCTTCAAAACCTTCGACCTTGGATTGGGCGGCGTCGCCGGTGCAGGCTTCGCGTTCGGCGAGCCGGGCCATGGCGTCGAGTTGGATCGGCAGGGTGTCGCTTGTCGGGAGATCGGCGGCCAGTTCGTCCGGCAACTGCGGCGCGGGCCGGTCGGCCGTCGTGGTCGTGGATGCCACGTGCATCGGGCGGGCCACACCGAAAGACGGGCGCATCGCACCTGCACCGGTTAACCCACCTCGCCGTCCAAACGCCGTCATAACTGCTCCATCACGTTCATGGTCATATAAAATCGTGACTAAGCGATAACTTTAAAAGGTGAATAAATTGGAAACTTTTACCCGGGGCTGGCGAGGTAAGGCGCATGCGGGAGGGGATTCAATCATCCGGTCAATCGTGGGGCCGGTTTTCGCGCGGTTCGAGTTTGCGGAATTTTTGAATTTCACAGGCGCCGCCGGAACGGGCGTGAATCGAATCGCGATGGGCGCAAAGTCGGCCATCGGGGGAGGGTTTGAGATAGAAGCCGGAATAGAAGTCCAACGCGGGGCAGGCGCGTTCGAATTTGGCGCGGAAGCGCTGTCGACCGCGCAGCAGAAAGTCGACTTCACCCGCCGAAGTGACCGCCGCGCCGACGATCTGCGCCGAGTTGATGCAATGCGGGCCCCGTTTTTCCTTGAAGCTGACCGGTGGGCGCGGGGCGGGGGGGCGAACCGGGACACGGATGATGATCCGTTCTTGCACCTGCACCTGCGCAAGGCGCACGTCAGCGCTGCCCGGCGCATCCGGCGCAGGGGTGCCACTGGCGAGCGATGTCAGCAGGAGCGTCAGCATCATGGGCATCTCAGGTGGAGTCCTTGGTCATGACGCGATGCTATGCAACCTCAGATTGAACCAGTGATGAATTGTCGGCTGACCGCGTTGCAGATATATCGCGGTGATGACCATGACAAATGAGGCGATGCCGCCGCTTGATGAGCTTGCGGCCCGATTGGGAACGCGCGGATTTACGCGCGATCCCGATGAGATGGCGCCTTGGCTGACCGATTGGCGGCAACGGTTTCATGGTCGGGCGTGTGCGCTGCTATCGCCAGCGAATGCGGCGGAAGTGGCCGAAATTGTACGCTTTGCTGCCCAGCATCAACTGCCGATCGTGCCCCAAGGCGGGAATACATCGATGGTTGCGGGTGCGGTGCCGGATGCCAGCGGGCGGGCGTTGCTGCTCTCGCTGCGCCGAATGAACCGCATTCGGGCCATATCGCCCGGCGACAATGCCCTGGTGGCCGAAGCCGGGGTGATTCTGTCCCATGTGCATGAAGCGGCAGCCGCAGCGGGCCTGCGTTTTCCCTTGTCGCTGGGGGCCAAGGGCTCGGCGACGATCGGCGGATTGATCTCGACCAATGCCGGGGGCACGCAGGTATTGCGCTTTGGACCGATGCGCGCGCTTTTGCTTGGGATTGAGGCGGTGCTGCCAGACGGTACGATTTTTGAGGGCCTGTCGCCGCTCCGCAAGGATAATCGCGGCTATGACCTGCGCCAACTGTTTTGTGGGGCGGAGGGAACGCTTGGCGTTGTCACGGCGGCGACGTTGCGGCTTGTGCCCGCGCTGCGTCAGCGGGTGGTGGCTTGGGTAGGGCTGGATAGTCCGCAGGCGGCACTCGACTTGCTGCGGCGGCTGGATCAGCGGTTGGGCGAATCGGTGGAGGCATTCGAATTGGTGCCGCTTGTCGCGCTCCAACTCGTGCTGCACCACATTCCCGGCACCCGAGCGCCGCTTGCCGCCGATTGCCCATGGCAGGTGCTGGTGGAATGCGGCTCATCGGTCGATGGCGAGGATCTGGCCACGCGACTGGCGGCGGCGCTGGCAACGGAGATGCAGGCCGGGCGGGTGGTCGATGCGGTGATCGCATCAAGCGAAGCACAGGCCAATGCACTGTGGCATGTGCGAGAAAATATTTCGGAAGCCGAGCGTCATGATGGCATGGCCGCCAAACATGATATTTCGGTGCCGGTATCGGACATGCCGCGCTTTGTGATCGAAGCGGCGGCGGCGGTTGAAGCGCGTTTTCCCGGCGTGCGTGCGATTGCCTTTGGTCATCTGGGCGATGGCAATGTCCATTTCAACGTGCGCGCGCCAATAGGCCTTGATTCCCGCGACTGGCTGGCCTGCGAGGGGGAGGGAATCACCGCCTTTGTTGACGATCTGGTGGTGGCGGCGGGCGGCTCGCTGTCGGCTGAGCATGGCATCGGCCAGATCAAGGCGGCGGAGTTTGTCCGAATCTCTGATCCAGCGCGGCTCGCCATGGTCCGGGCGATCAAGCAGGCGATCGATCCGCTGGGGATCATGAACCCCGGTAAGGTGCTCCCTCTTGCGTCCGGGCCTGCCATTCCATAGACGTAGGCGCTGACCTGTGACCCCGGAAGGGTTCATTAGCCAAGAAGATTTGTTTTCAGGAGACTTTATTTATGGCGAATGCCGACCAGGCAAATGCCCTTCCGTTGCTGTACAACGACCTTGTTCCGCTTTCGAGCCAAGAACATGCGGCCTATCGCGTGCGTCGCGTCGATACCGCGCCGTTCCTCAAGGATGTGCATGCGGTTCCGCTGACGGTCGAGGAATTCATCCTTGCCCAGCGCCATTTCCCGATCGTCTTTTCGGTGGGCGAGAACCCGGTGCCGCTGGCGCTGATGGGCCTTAATCAGGGGGTGAATGTTTTCGTCGATGACGAAGGCCGTTTGCTCAATGATGTCTATATTCCGGCCTATATCCGCCGCTATCCGTTCATGCTGGCTCGGCTGGAGCCGAAGTCGGACGAACTGTCGCTCTGCTTCGACCCGACCAGCGATGCCATCGGCGCGTTTGACGAAGGTGAGACGCTGTTCGACGAGGGGCAGCCGTCGGATGTCACCAAGAATTTGCTGGCGTTCAACGAGCAGTTCGAGATTGCTGGCCAGAAGACCGGCCAGTTCCTGCAGGAACTCGCTGATCTCAAGCTGTTGATGGACGGCGAAGTCACGATCCAGCCGGAAGGCGCGGAAAAGCCGTTCGTGTATCGCGGCTTCCAGATGATCGACGAGAATAAGCTGCGCGAACTGCGTGGCGATCAGCTGCGCAAGATGATGCAGAGCGGCATGCTCCCGGTCATCCACGCCCATCTGTTCTCGCTGTCGCTGGTGCGCGATATTTTCGCGATGCAGGTCGGCCAGGGCAAGATGCAGTTGGCCGAAGCCGCCTGACGATCCTTTGCCCTTGCCCTTGGGGCGGGAGATTTTGAGACAGGAGAGAATCAGCGTGACGGATCAGCAGACCTATTCGAATACCGCCCTGCGTTTGCATTGGCTGATCGGCTTGCTGATCATTGCCAATCTGGTTGGTGGGTTGGTGCATGATGATTTGCCAAAGGCGATCGTGCCAACGGTGATGGGGCTGCACAAGGCATCCGGCATCCTGATTCTTTTCCTGTCGGTGTTCCGGCTCTATTGGCGACTCACCCATCGTCCGCCGTCGTCGGCGGCGGGGTTGAAGGGCTGGGAAATCGGTCTGTCGCACCTGACCCATTGGGGTTTCTATCTGTTGATGGTGGTCGTGCCGCTTTCGGGCTGGTGGATGAGCAGCATCGGTAAGATCACGCCCGAAGGACAGCAGCGCTGGCCGATCAGCTTCTTTGGCCTGTTCGATGTGCCTTTTCTCCCGGTCGAGGCGACGGAAGCGGCTGGCGGATTCTGGCATGAGACACATGAAATCACCGCTTTTGCGATGATTGGGCTGCTCGTGCTGCACATTGCCGGGGCGATCAAGCACCAGTTTGACGGCCATCCCGTGCTTCATCGCATGGTGCCCTGGTTGCGTGCGTCTTAAGGGATAAGGCGTTCGGGCCGGACAGCGGTTGACGCCGTCGCAAATGCTTCCTAAAGGGGCGGCGCTTGGCGGTATGATCCGTTGGCTCGGCCCTATCCCTGCCGCGATGTTCCGAAAGGACGTTGGTGGCGTAAAAGGAAAGGGAAACGGGCCATGGCGGGTGATACCGGGCAAGATCAGGGAGGCGAGGGGGACAACCGCCTGACGTCGCTGGAAAAGCGGCTGCAGGATACCCATCACGCTGAAGCGATCAGGACAGGCAAGGCAACGCAGGCGCCACAAAAGGGATATTCCCAAGGCAATCGCGTGCTGGCTGAACTGATTGGTGGTCTTGCTGGCGGCGCGCTGATTGGCTGGTCGATTGACAGCCTGTTCGGTACCGCTCCCTGGGCCCTGTTGGTCATGATGATGCTCGGCATCGCGGCGGCCTTCAGGAACATCATCAGGATTTCGCAGGAACGCCCGGAGTGATTCGGGCGCTGTCCCTGTAGGTAGACGAGGGAAGCTCAAGCGTGGCGGCAGAAGGCGGCAAAATTGATCCGATGCACCAGTTTCTGGTGGAACCGCTGTTTGGCAACAACCTGACAGTCGGCGGCTACAACATTGCGTTCACCAACAGTGCGCTGTGGATGGTGCTGACCTTGGCGGTGATCTGGCTGTTCATGCTGGGTGGCATGAAGCGCGAGCTGGTGCCCGGTCGCTGGCAGGCTGCGGTTGAAAGCGTCTCCGGTTTCATTTCGGGCATGCTGCGGGCGAATGTCGGGCCGGAAGGCAAGAAGTTCACCCCTTATGTCTTCTCACTGTTCATGTTCATTCTCGTGGCGAACGTGATGGGCATGCTGCCGGTCGGCGTTGTCCCCGGCGTCCATCCCTTCACCGTGACCAGCCACTTCACCGTCACCGGTGTGCTGGCGATCCTCAGCTTCTCGATCGTGCTGATCGTTGGCTTTGCCCGTCATGGCCTGCATTTCTTCTCGCTGTTCGTGCCGCATGGCACCCCGGCGGTGATGTTGCCGCTGATCGTGCCGATCGAACTGATCTCATTCCTCATTCGTCCGTTCAGCCTTGGTCTGCGACTGTTCGTCGCGATGACCGCGGGCCACATCCTGATGAAGGTGCTGGCCGGCTTCGTGATCGGCGGCCTGAATGCGGATGCGGCTTGGGTGGCACCGGTGGTGAGCCTGCCCGTGTTCGTGCTGATGGTTGGCATTTCGGTGCTCGAACTGCTGGTCTGCGCGATCCAGGCCTATGTGTTTGCGCTGTTGACCTCGCTCTATTTGAACGACGCGGTCAATTTGCACTAAGAGTTTGTTTTTCCCTACCACTTAGGTTTTCAGCCTGAATTAAAACGAAGGAGTTAATCATGGACGCAGAAGCAGCTAAGTTCCTCGGTGCTGGTATTGCCGCCATTGGCGTGGCCATCGCTGCCCTCGGTGTGGGCAATGTTTTCGGCTCGTTCCTCGAAGGCGCGCTGCGCAACCCGGCCGCTGCTGATGGCCAGCAGGGCCGTCTCTTCATCGGTTTCGCCGCAGCCGAACTGCTCGGCCTGCTGGCCTTCGTGATCGCGATGATCCTGCTGTTCGTCGCCTAATCACTTTCCGGTCCGCCGCGGCGCAAGGGTATAACCACCCCGGCGCGGCGGCGGTTCTGGCCGGAAGTATCAAGTTCAGAGAGCGGCAATGCCTCAACTAGACCAAATCCTTCAAACCTATGCATCGCAGATTTTCTGGCTGCTGCTGGTATTCGGGACCATCTATTTCGTGATCGGCAAGGGCATGTTGTCCCGCGTCGAGAAGACGATGGAAGACCGCGACCATCGCATCGCAGAAGACCTCGCTGCGGCGGAACATGCTCGGGTCGCTGCGGCTGAAACCGAACATGGCTGGCAGGATATTCTGGAAGCCAGCAAGGGCGATGCCCTGCGGGCGACCCAGGCTGCCAAGGAAGCGGTGGCCAAGGCCAACGCCAGTCGGCTGGCCGAGGTTGATGCCGCGCTCAATGCCAAGATTGCCGAAGGCGAGGCGGCCGTTCAAAAGGCGCTCGACGCGGCTCGCGGTGAAATCGAAGG
This sequence comes from uncultured Sphingomonadales bacterium, assembly GCA_903821605.1. Classification (GTDB taxonomy): domain Bacteria; phylum Pseudomonadota; class Alphaproteobacteria; order Sphingomonadales; family Sphingomonadaceae; genus Alteraquisediminimonas. The sequence continues at coordinate 108,290 of CAIJLZ010000018.1, forward strand.
CGTGGCCAATGAACTGGCGGGTGATCTTGTGGGTCGTCTGTCCGGCGCAAAGGTCGATGCTGCCAATATCAGCCAGACAGTAAAGGCGGTCATGGGCCATGCTTGATCCTGTAGCCGTTGCAACCCAGCAAGCCGGTGCTGCGGCCCCGGCGATGGACGCCACTGCCGCCCCGGCAATGGAAAGCCCCGCCGACGCCCATGGCGCCGCGCCGCATCAGGCCGGTACCGAAGCGACGCATGGCGAGGTTCATGTCGATCCGACCGGGCTTGGCCTGAACGCGACCCAGTGGGTCTCGCTCGCGGTCCTCGTGGTCATCATGATCATGGTCTGGAAGAAAGTGCCGGCGCTGATCGCGTCTGGCCTTGATGCCAAGATCGCTGGTATTCGTGAACATCTCGACGCGGCGGCCAAGCTGCGTCAGGAAGCCGAAGCGCTCAAGTCTGAATATCAGGCGCGTGCCGATCAGGCGGTCAAGGATGCGGATGCCATCCGCGCCCAGGCCAAGCTGGATGCCGATGCGATCACCACCCAGGCTAAGGCCGATGCCGAAGCCCTGATTGGCCGTCGCACGCGCATGGCGGAAGACAAGATTGCCGCTGCCGAGCGCGCGGCGATTGCAGAAGTTCGCGCCAATGCTGCCGATGTGGCGGTGCGTGCGGCTGCCAAGCTGATCGCGGATAATCACGGTGCCGCCAACGACCAGCCGCTGGTTGAACAGACCATCACTGGGATTGGGACGGCCGCGCTCAACAGCTGATCGCGCCGCATTGCCCATCATGAAAAAAGGCCCGGCCTCTTAGGAGGTCCGGGCCTTTTTCTTTGTCGGCGGACGCGGCTTGGGTGGGTCCGGGCGCGATCGCCCGGTTACTTCATCCGCCAGACGATGACCGAAATCGCGATACCGGTGACAAGACCGATCAGAAAGCCGATCACCGGCTGACCAAAGCGTCCGCCGGCAACCGCGCCACCGACCGCGCCGATCGCAATGAAGACGCCACCGGCCATCGGCTCGCGCGGGCGTTGCGGATTGTTGCTCATGATAGTCGTTCAACTCCCCTATGGCGGATCAGGACGAATCCCGCCGGTTGTGCTGTTCCTAGAGCCTTGTGGCGGTCGGGAAAAGCCTTGGGTTCGCGCCGGGTTGCAATGAGGCTGCGGCGAAATCGCTGAACAGCACGTAATGGGCATGGCGGCCCGCGATTTTCAACGCTAGGAAGGAGAGATGGATTCCGTCCGTCTTTCCCGGCAAGCGACCATGATGGCCGTGTTGGTGGCGACGTTGATTCCGGGGACACCGGAGGCACAGGTCGTGCAGCAGGGGGCGGACGCGATGGCCGTCACGCCGATCCCGGCTGCTGTGCCGTCACCTACTGCCGATGATCTGCTTGATCCGCTGAGCCCGCTGGACGCGATGCCGGGCCTTGCGGTTGACTGGCCGGAAATCGCGGATATCGCCACCCCCGATCCAACTCCGATTGAGATGGGCGGGACATCGATGTTGCCGCCCGATCCGGGCGTACCATTGACCCCCGATAGCCCGGCCCAGATAAGCCCGACCCAGACGAACGCGTCGGGCGCGGCACCGGCTGCGGCCAGCGAGGCCGTGACCAATTACGACAATCAGGCCGAAGCCCGCTATTCGGTCTCGCTTGAAGGGACGGAAGGGATGGAGGCAGCAGGCCTGTCTTCGCGCTTCAAATCCTTGTCGCTGCTGCATCAATATGCCGGGCAGCCCGCCAATATTGCGCAGATTGATCGGCGCGCGCGGGAAGATACGGCGCTGTTGCAGACGTTGCTGCGATCCTATGGTTATTATGACGCCGAGGTTGATATGCGGCTGTCGAACAATGGCAGCGGCAATGTGGTGGCGTCGCTTGCGGTGACGCCGGGGCCTTTATATCGCTTCAGTTCGGTCGAGGTGGTGGGATTGGACCAGAGTGACCCGCTCATGTTGTCGCTGCGGCGCAGCTTCGAGGTGAAAGCGGGTGATCCAGTTGATGCGACCAAGCTGGAACAAAGCCTCGCCGCGCTGCGCTCGACGCTGGGGCGCAATGGCTATGCTTTTGCGGAAGTCAGGGAGCCAGACGTCGAGATCGATCACGCCGAGACTGGCGGCGCGATGGTGGTGACGGTGGTCGACGGTGGGCGGCATTATGTCGGCCAGATCATCGTCAAAGGCCCGAAGCTGTTCAGCGCCCGGCATATTGGCCGCATCGCCCGTTTCAAAGCGGGAGATCGCTATGATGCGGCTGATCTGGAAGATCTGCGCCGCGCCCTGATTGCGACCGGCCTCGTCTCGACTGCGGCGATCAAGCCGGTCAAATCGACCGATCCGGAACAGGTGGATATCGAGGTCAATCTAACCCCGGGCCCGTTGCGGACGATTGCCGGGGAATTGGGTTATGGCACGGGCGAAGGGGCGCGGGCCGAAGTCAGTTGGCAACATCGCAACCTGCTGCCCCCAGAGGGTGCAGTCACCTTCCGGGGCGTGGCGGGTACGCAGGAACAATTGTTGGGCGCAGTGTTGCGCCGGGGCAATTTCAAGCGTCGGGATCAGGTGCTCAACGCCAATTTCAGCGCAAGTCATATCGACCGCACCGCCTATAAGGCGCGCACGGTGGCGATTGGGGCCGGTCTGGAACGCCAGACCAATCTGGTCTGGCAGAAAAAATGGACTTGGTCCTATGGCGGGGAATTCATCACCTCCGATGAAACTGACAGCGATGCCGATACCGGGGATAGCCGCCGTCGGACCTATTTGATCGCATCGGCCCCCTTGTCATTGGCCTATGACGGGTCGGATAATCTGCTGGACCCCAGCCGCGGCTTCCGCCTGTCGGCACGGGTCTCGCCGGAAGTGTCGTTCCTCAACCAGCGCGTCGCCTATGTTCGGGCGCAGTTCGACGGCAGCGGCTATTTCCCGGTTGTGCACAATGTCGTGTTGGCGGGCCGTGTGCGGCTTGGCATGATTTCTGGCGCGGGGCGCAGCGATCTTGCGCCGTCGCGGCGCTTCTATGCGGGCGGCGGCGGCTCAGTGCGCGGTTTTGGCTATCAGAAAATCGGGCCGGAAGATGTGTTCGGAGATCCGGTCGGCGGCAAGAGCCTTGCCGAATTCGCGGTCGAAGCGCGCATCCGTTTTGGCGATTTCGGGGTGGTGCCGTTCTTTGACGCGGGCAATCTCTATGAATCGGGGCAGCCGACGTTCCGCTCCTTGCGCTATGGTGCAGGTATTGGGGTGCGTTATTATACCAATTTCGGCCCGATCCGCGTCGATATTGGCACGCCGATCAACCGCCGCAGCGGCGAAAGCCGGATTGGCCTTTATGTCTCGCTTGGGCAGGCATTCTGACCATGGCCGAGATCGACGAACCGCGGGTGGAAACCCCTGAAGAACCGGTGCCGGCCCGGCGGCGGGCACGTTGGCCGCGACGCTTGTTCATTGCCGCCGTGTCATTGGTGCTGCTGGTGTTCGCGGCGCTCGCCTATCTTGATACATCAGCGGGTCATCGCTTCCTTGTCCGCCAAATCGCTGCCCAGCATCCGTCAACCGGCTTGCGGATCGCGGTCGGGCGGATCGATGGGTCGATCTGGCGGCGGATGACGCTGCGCGAGGTGCGGTTCAGCGACCCCCAGGGCCAGTTCCTGATCCTGCCGGAAGCCGAACTGGCGTGGCAGCCGCTCGCATGGTTTGGCAACCGGCTTCAGATCAACCGGCTGATCGTGCCGGTCGCACAGCTTGATCGCCTGCCGAAACTCAAGCCCTCGGCCAAAAAGACACCGCTATTGCCGAGTTTCGATATTGTCGCGCGCGATGTGCGAATTGGTCGGGTGCTGATTGGGGCGGCGATCACCGGCAAGCCGCAAGAGGCGCGGCTGGAAGGGGCAATATCCGCGCGTCACGGCGAGCTGCTGGTCGAACTGGATGCCTCCAGCACCGCACAGGATTTTGCGCGCATCCGGCTTGAATCCATCCCCGATGCAAACCGGTTTGACGCCTTTGTCCGGATCGAAGCACCGACCGGTGGCGTGATCGGGCCGGTGCTGGGCACCAAGCGGCCGTTCATTGCCCGCATCGATGGTCAGGGCGATTGGCGGCATTGGCGCGGTGCTGCCAAGATGCAGATGGAGAAGGTCGAACTGATCGATTTTGCGCTGACGCAGGATGAAGGACGGTTTGACCTGAACGGGAGCTTTGCGCCGACGAGCTTTCTCAAGGGTAAGCTGATGCGCCTATCCGCCCCGACGATCGAGGTTGCGGGCACGGCGCAGTTGGAAAATCGCAAGCTGCGGGGCGCCATCGGCTTGCGCTCGGCGGCGCTGGATGTGCGGACCGAGGGCACGCTGGATTTGGCGAACAACCGGTTCCAACAGGTCGAACTTTTCATGCGGTTGAACAAGCCGCCCGCCTTATTCCCCAATATGACGGGCCGCGATGTCCGGTTGAAAGCCCGGTTTGACGGTCCGTTCGGCGCGGCGGCGTTTGATTATTTGCTGACCACGCCGTTCGTCGCATTTGATAAGACGGGCTTCGAAAACGTCCGCATCTCGGGACAGGGCCATTTGTCGCCCAGTCCGGTGACCCTGCCGATCAAGATGACATCGACCCGCGTCTTGGGCGCGGGCGATCAGGTCGGGGGCATCTTGCGCAATCTCAGCGTCAATGGGGCGGTCAAGGTCACAGCAAAGCAGATCACGGGCGAGAAGCTCGTGTTGCGATCCGACAAGCTTAATGGCGAGCTTGGGCTGGTGATCGACCTCGCGACCGGCAAGTTTGATGTCTCGATCAATGCCGGGATGCAGCGTTATTTTATCCCCGGTTTGGGGCTGGTCGATGTGATGACCGAACTCAAGGTCGTGCCGGGACCGGATGGCAAGGGGTCGCAGGTTGGTGGCCGGGGTCGGGCGTGGATTCGTCGCTTTGACAACGCCTTTCTGCACAATCTGGCTGGTGGCTTGCCGGTGATCGACACCCAGTTGGCGCGCGGGCGCGACGGGATTATTCATTTCATCGACCTGAAGTTAACGGCACCGAAGATCACGCTTTCGGGCACAGGTTTCCGGCGGCGCGATGGCACGTTCTTCTTCGAGGGCAAGGGCGTGCAGGCGCAATATGGCGCTTTCAATATGACGCTCGACGGCAATATCGGTCGCCCGAAACTCGATCTCCACTTTGCGGCCCCCAATCAGGCGCTGGCAGTGGTGGATACCCATTTGCTGCTTGATCCAAGCGATGTCGGCTATGATTGGGCGGCGACCGGGCGGTCGATGTTTGGCGCATTCCGGGGACAGGGCCAGATCGTGATGACGCCCGGCGCGGATGCAACGCTGTCGTTCGGGCAACTCATGGTGTCCGAAACGGCGTTGAGCGGCGTGTTGATTTCGCGCAGCGGCGGTTTCGAGGGGAGCCTCGATCTGGCGGGCGGTGGTGTCACTGGCCAGCTCACCTTCGATCCGGTCGATGGCATGCAACAGATCGCCGCCAATCTCCGTCTCCGGCAGGCGCGGATCGCCACGGACCCGATGATCATGGTACGAGCGGGGCAGGTCGAAGGCACGATGTTGCTCGACCCGGATGGCGCGACACTCAAAGCCACAGTGACGGCAACCGGCATCCAGCGCGGGGCGCTCTCGCTGGCGCGGTTTGCCGGTAATTTCCAGCTCAAGGGCGGCAAGGGGACGATCAAGGCGAGCTTTGCCGGGTCGCGTGGGCGTAATTTCGAAATCCAGTCGGTTGCGGATGTCGCGCCCGATCGCTGGTCCGTCGCGGCGCAGGGGACAATCGACCGCAAGCCGATCCGCCTGATTGATCCGGCGGTGTTAAGCCGGACGGCCGAAGGGTGGCAACTGGCACCGACGGCCTTGGAGTTCGCCGGGGGGCGTGCGCGCGTATCGGCACTGCTGGGCGACGGGCGGGCGACGCTCGATGCCGATCTCCAACGCATGCCGCTGACCATCGCGGATATGCTCCAGCCGCAGCTTGGGCTGGGGGGCATGGCGACGGGGCGGCTGCATTATGTGCATCCCGGCAAGGGGCGCGGCACGCCACAGGCCGATTTGTACCTCAAGATCAAGGGGCTGACCCGGTCGGGCCTGATCCTCTCCTCGCGTCCGGTGGATGCGGGCCTGAACGTCGCCCTGCGGGATAATGGCTTGTCGGTCAGGGCGCTGGTCGCCACGCAGGACGGCAAAATTATCGGCCGGGGGCAGGCGCGCATCGCCCCGTTCGGCCATGAAGGCACGCTGGTGGAGCGGTTGCAGGCGGCACCGCTATTCGGCCAACTGCGCTATAACGGTGGTGCGGATACGCTGTGGCGGCTGATCGGGGTGGAGACGATCGATCTGTCCGGACCGGTGGCGATTGGTGCCGACGTGACTGGCACTGCGGCCAATCCGATCATTCGGGGATCGATGCGATCAACCCGGATGCGGTTGGAAAGCGCGGTGACCGGCGCGGTGATTGAGAATATCGCCTCGACTGGCCGGTTCGATGGGTCGCGATTGATCGTCAACCAGTTTCAGGGCTCAACCCGCAAGGGGGGCAAGGTCGAGGGCAGTGCGACGTTCGAATTTTCCGCTGCTCATGGTGTCGGCATGGATATCCGCGCCAATCTCGACAATGTGGAACTGGTGGATCGCGACGATATTGGCGCGACGGTTTCCGGACCGCTGACGATCCGGTCTGATGGCCATGATGGGGTGATCGGCGGCGATATCGATCTGGTGCGTAGTCGCTACCGTCTGGGGCGTGCGGCGACGGCCACCATCCCGACCATCAATGTACGCGAGATCAATGGCGAATTGCGAGATCAAACGCCGATCACCAGCCCGAACGCGAGCTGGCGCTATGACCTGCGCGCCCGGTCGCGCGGACGAATGATGGTGTCGGGGCTTGGGCTGGATAGCGAATGGCAGGCTGATCTCAAAATTGGCGGGGCGGTGTTGAACCCCTCGATCCTCGGCAGCGCCTCATTGGTTCGGGGCACTTATGAATTTGCGGGCCGCCGTTTCGATCTGCAGCGCGGCGAGATCCGGTTTACCGGCGATACGCCGCCTGATCCGGTGCTTGATATCTCGGCTGTGGCCGATGTCACCGGATTGAGCGCCACCATCGGCGTGACGGGAACTGCCCTGCGACCTGATCTGAGCTTTACCAGCACGCCCACCTTGCCAGAGGACGAACTGCTGGCCCGATTGTTGTTTGGCACGTCGATCACGCGGCTATCCGCACCGGAAGCGGTGCAGCTCGCGGCGGCAGTGGCGGCGTTGCGGTCGCCCGGCGGTGGGCTGAACCCGATCAATCTGGTCCGCAAGGCGACCGGGCTTGATCGGCTGCGCATCATTCCAGCGGATAGCACCACAGGGGTGGGCACATCAGTTGCGGCAGGCAAATATATCGGGCGGCGCACCTTCGTCGAGGTCATCTCGGACGGTCAGGGCTATAGCGCGACCAAGGTGGAATTCCGCTTCACCCGCTGGCTGTCGCTATTGTCTTCGGTGTCGACCATCGGACGGCAAAGCGTGAACGTCCGGGTGTCGAAGGATTATTGATCAAGCTTTGGCCCAATAGGGTGGGCGGAAAATAAAACGGGGCCCGGTTGATGACCGGACCCCGTTTTGTTGGTGCTGATGGCGGGCTTATTTGCTCGCCAGCTTGACCCCGATGTAGCGCGGCTGGCTATTGCCGCGCTGGAGGAGGAGGAGCACGCTAGGCCGGTTGGCCTTGCGGGCGGCATCCACCACGGCCCAAGCCTGATCGGCAGTGGCCACCGGGCGCTGGTTGATCGACAGGATCACGTCGCCGCGCTGTAGCCCTTGTGCCGCGGCATCGCTGCTGGGATCGATCCCCGCGATGACCAGACCCTTGATCGTTGGCGGCATGCGAAGCTGCTGCGCGATCTGCGGCGTGACGGACTGGAGCGACAGGCCGGTGGCGCCTTGCAGCGCCTTCGGGCCGCCCGGCGTGCCGGGGGTTGGTGTCGCGTCGTCTTCGTCATTGCCATCGCCAAAGCCGCTGGCGAGCTTTTCCTCTGGCGGGCGTTCGCCCACCACGGCCGTCACGGTCCTGCGCTCGCCATTGCGGAGCAGTTCAATCGGCACCTTGGTGCCTACTGGCAGATTGGCCACGATGAACGACAGGGTTTCATCCGGTGTCACGGTCCGGTTATTGACCTTGAGGATGATGTCACCCTGCTGGATGCCCGCCTTGGCGGCAGCCTGACCCGGGACAATCTGCTGGACAATTTCGCCCTGATCCTTGGGGAGGCCAAGCGACTGTGCAATGTCTTCCGTCATCGGCTGGATACCGACGCCGAGATAACCGCGACGGACCTTGCCCGCGCCCATGAGCTGGTCGATCACCGGCTTGGCCTGTTCTGCCGGAATGGCAAAGCCGATGCCAACATTGCCGCCGGTCGGCGAGAAGATCAGCGTGTTGATGCCGATCACATTGCCGTTCAGGTCGAACATCGGGCCACCGGAATTGCCCTGATTGATCGAGGCATCGGTCTGGATATAGCGGTCATAGGCGCCGCCCTGACCGGTGTTGCGATGCAGTGCCGACACAATGCCCGCCGTCACCGTGCCGCCCAGCCCATAAGGATTGCCGATGGCGACAACCCAGTCACCGACGCGGGTGCGGGTGGAATCGCCGAACTGCACAAACGGCAGGCCCTTGGCTTCGATCTTGAGCAGCGCGAGATCCGACACCGGATCGCGGCCAATCACCTTGGCCTCATATTCCTTGCGGTCGGGCAGGGTTACCGTGATCGACGAGATGGTGACATTGTTCCTCATCCCCTCGGCACCGCCGGAGATCACATGGTTGTTGGTGACGAGATAGCCATCCGGCGAGATGATGAAGCCGGAGCCCAGCGATGTGGCCTCGCGCGTGACTGGCTTGGCATCGCCATTGCCGAGACCCGGGAACATTTCCTCGAACGGCGAGCCTGCGAACGGGTTAAAGCCGCCCGAATTGACCTGCACTTTTTGGGTGGTGGAGATATTGACCACCGCCGGCTGGAGATTGGCGACAAGGTCGGCGAAGCTCGCGGGGGCGCCGGGACGCGGCGCCATGGCCGCATTGACCGCGCCGGGCGCGTTCTGCGCCACCTGTGCGCCAACCGGCAGTTGGGAAGTCATCGTTGCCACTGCGCCACCCGCAAGCAGCGCGGCAGTAATGCCATAGGCGTAACGCACGATCTTGTTTCTCCTGTCTAAACCCACGGGAGCGATATTTCGACCCTGGTCGGAATCTGGTCAAACGAGCCTGAACTGAAATTGAACGCGATGCAATCACTTGGCCTGCATCGCGCCGAAGCTAGCGACGGCCGCGAAACTCCTTCAGATAGGCATTGTCGGGCGACAAGACGACCGCCGAGCTGCCCTTGTCACCATTATTGTCGTTGACGAAGGTGTAGCGATAGCTCTGCATTGCGCGGTAGAATTCGTAGAAATCCGCGTCTTTGCCATAAGCGTCGGCATAGGTTTTGGCGGCACTGGCATCGGCATCGGCCTGAATGATCTGCGCCTGTTTCATGCCTTGGGCGCGGATCGTGAGCGCCTGTTGCTGGCGCGCGGTGCGCATCCGGTCAAAGGCAGATTCCAGCGGTGCGCCTTCCGGGAGATCGGCACGATTGATCCGTACGTCGATCACCACTGCGCCATATTGGCGCGCCACGCGGTCAAGTCCGGTGCGGATATTGTGCATCATCGCGCTGCGTTCGGGGCTGAGCAGCGCAGCAAATGGCCGCTTGCCCAGTTCGTTGCGCAGGGCCGAGCCAAGAATGGGCTTTAGCTGTTCAGATACGCGTTCTTCGCTGCCTGCCGAAATATACATGCGGAGCGGATCGACAATGCGATAGCGCGCAAAGGCATCGATCTGGAGCCGGAGTTGATCGGTGGACAGCACCTGTTGCCGTTCCATCGAGATCGACAGCACGCGCTTGTCGATCCAGACGATCTGTTCCGCGAACGGGATGCGGGCAATAATGCCTGCCCCGGTATCGCCGAATTGCTCGTTCGTCTTGTAGCGATTGATGATCCGGACCGGCTCACCAAAGCGCACGACGACGCCTTGGCTGGTCTCGGGCACGACGCTGAACACGCTGGTGAGCAAGACCAACAGGGTGATGACAGCCATCACGGCGGGGATCGGATTGCGGGTGATACGCGCGATCATGGCATTACTCCCGTGCCAGTCGTTGGTGCGGCGCGGCGCTTGAGTTCCGGCAGCGGCAGATAGGATGTGACCCCACCAGCTTCCACGATCACCTTGTCGGTTTTGGCCAACACGGCCTCCATCGTATCATAATACATGCGCTTGCGTGTCACCTCGGGGGCGAGACGATATTGCGCATAGACCTTATCAAACGCCGCCGCCTCGCCCTGGGCGCGGGCCGTGACCTGCTGGGCATAGGCATTGGCGCGGTTGATCGAGCTTTGGGCCTCCTGCTGGGCGGCGGACACATCCTTGAACGCTTCCACCACCTTGGCGGGCGGATCGGCTTGCTTGATCGCAATGCCCTGCACCCGGATGCCCGCCCGATAGCTGTCGAGGATCGACTGCATCATCGCGGCGACTTCCTGCTCAATCTGGCCACGCTGCGCCCCCATCGCCTGATCCAGCGTCACGCCGGAAATAACGGCGCGCATCGCGCTTTCCGCCACTTCGCCGATGGTTTCATCGGGTTCGGCCAAGGCGAATTGATATAGTTCCGGGTCGCGGATGTTCCAGCGCACCGAATAAGCGAGGTCGACGATATTCTGGTCGCCGGTCAGCATCAATCGCTCCGAATCCCCGGTGCCGCCAATATCAATTGTGCGGATTTCCTCGACGTCGATCTTGCGGACAGAGTCGATGGGGGCAGGGAAGGAGAGGCTGATACCCGGCTTCATCGTGCCGACATAGCTGCCGAAACGTGTCAGAATGCCGCGTTCCTGCGGGCCGATGCGGTGAACGCTGGTGAGCGTCACCCAGATGATGACGATTGCGCCCAGCGCCCAGGCCCATATCGGTGTGCCGTGATCCTCATCGCCGGGGCCGCCGCCAAAGCGGCTGCGCAACCAATGAATCGCGTGATCAAGCGCTGACGGATGATCCAATTGGGGACCGCGCCGACGCTTGCCGCCCATTGGTGGCAATTGCCAAGGTTGGCGAGGGCCGTCATCCGGACCATCGTCATGCCCGCCCTTATCGCCAGGGCCGCTGCCCCATGGGCCTCCGGCCATGTCCAAAGCCCCTGATTTCGCTGCTTCAGCTTCTTTTCGCATCGTCATGTGACCCTATATAGAGGCCGCCAACCGGAAAAACAGTGCCAGAAGGCGAACAAATGTTTATGGGCTCCGCATGACCGACACCAGCACCGATATAATCAATGCGCTCGCGGGCGCGCTCGACCAGATCATTGACCCGATTTCGGCCAAGGGGCTGCTCGCCTCGGGCCGGGCTGCACCGCCACGGATCGCCGATGGACGGGTCAGCATCATCCTTGATGTCACCGGCCTTAACGCCGAAACCCGCAACCGGCTTGAAAGTGAAATCAAGGCGGGGCTGGGCGCCTGTGCGGGGGTTGCGGAGGTCCGCGTGGCGATGACCTCGTCCCGAAATGGGGCAAGTACCGTCAAAAAGCCGAAGCTGATTGCGGTGGCAAGCGGCAAGGGTGGTGTGGGCAAATCGACCATCTCCACCAATATCGCCGTCGCGCTTGCCCGCATGGGCAGCAAGGTCGGGGTGGTCGATGCCGATATCTATGGGCCAAGCCAGCCGCGCCTGTTGGGCATAGAGGGCATCCGCCCGACCGCCACCGACAAGAAGCTTGATCCTGTGGCCTCGCCTTATGGTGTGAGCCTGTTGTCGATGGGGCAAATCGTCAAGCCGGGTCAGGCCATTGCGTGGCGTGGTCCGATGGCGGGCAATGCGCTCAGCCAGTTGGTCGATGGCGCATGGGATGGCTTCGATTATCTCGTCATCGATCTGCCGCCCGGCACCGGGGATGTGCAGATGTCGATGATCCAGAAGCATAAGCCCGATGGCGCGGTGATTGTATCGACCCCGCAGGATCTCGCCTTGATGGATGCGACCCGTGCGATCGATCTGTTCAACACGGCGGGCGTGCCAATCATTGGCCTGATCGAGAATATGGCGGGTTATCAGTGCCCGCATTGTGGCGAAATATCCGATCCGTTCGGACAGGGCGGGGCGGAAGCCGCGGCCAAGGTGCTGAACGTCCCGTTCCTTGGCCGGGTGCCGCTGGAACTGTCGATCCGGGTCGCATCCGATGCGGGTGAACCGCCTGCCTCGCGCGCCGATGATGTTCATTTCGCCGCGCTCGCGGCCAAGGTTGCAGCATGGGAGCCGAAATCATGATCATCGAGCGCGATGACGATATTGCCCGTCTCTTGTCCAACGCCCGCACGATTGCGTTGGTCGGGGCGTCCGATAAGGAAGATCGTGCGAGCAACCGCGTGATGAAGTTTTTGCTGGCGCAGGGCTATACCGTCTGGCCGGTCAACCCGCAGATGGCGGGCCAGCAGATTCATGGCCAGACAGTTTATGCCGCGCTCGCCGATTTGCCGGGCAAGGCTGATCTGGTCGATATTTTCCGCAACAGCGAGGCCGCCGGGCCGATCACCGATGAGGCGATTGCGGCTGGCGCGGGTGCGGTGTGGATGCAGCTTGAGATCATCAACCAGCCGGCGGCGGAACGTGCCGCTGCGGCTGGGCTGGATGTTGTGATGAACCGCTGTCCCAAGATCGAGATTCCGCGCCTTGGCGTGGCGGCGATCAGCGGCTGAACCATCGCCTGCAATTTGGCGGAATCGGCCCGACGTATTTCCATATTCGCCGGTTTCGCTCTAAGGGAATGCCATGAAACGTACGACCGGACAGAATCGCGCCATCACCTCGAAATGGCGTCCCGCCACCCAAGCCATTCGTGGCGGCACCGTCAGGAGCGAATTCGGCGAAACGTCGGAAGCGCTTTTCCTGACCTCGGGCTATAGCTATGACTGCGCCGAGGATGTCGCCGCGCGCTTTGCCGGTGAACAGGCGGGCATGACCTATAGCCGCCTCCAAAATCCGACGGTTGAGATGCTGGAAGAACGCATCGCGTTGATGGAAGGGGCAGAGGCCTGCCGCACCCAGGCATCGGGCATGGCAGCGATGACGACGGCGCTATTGTGTCAGTTGAGCGCGGGCGACCATGTGGTTGCGGCCCGCGCGGCCTTCGGGTCGTGCCGCTGGCTGACGGACAATCTGTTGCCGCGTTTTGGCATCACCACGACCACCATCGATTCGCGCGACAATGACGCGTGGAAGGCGGCGATCCAGCCGAACACCAAAGTGTTCTTCTTTGAAAGCCCGGCCAATCCGACGATGGACATTGTCGATATCGCATATGTCTGCACCCTCGCGAAGCAGCACGGCATTACCACCGTGGTGGACAATGCCTTTTGCTCACCTGCCTTGCAGCGGCCGATGGAATTTGGCGCGGATGTGGTTGCCTATTCCGCGACCAAGTTGATGGACGGGCAGGGGCGCGTGCTGGCTGGCGCGGTCTGTGGCTCATCGGCGTTCATTAATGACGTGCTGCTGCCGTTTCAGCGCAATACCGGCCCGAACCTCTCGCCCTTCAATGCATGGGTGGTGATGAAGGGGCTGGAGACGCTCGACCTGCGCGCCCGTCGCCAATCGGAAAATGCGCTGGAGGTCGGCCGCTTCATGGAAAAGCGGGTGCCGAAGATTCTGCACCCCGGCCTGCCGAGCCACCCGCAGCACGAATTGGCGATGAAGCAGATGAAGGCCTGTGGCCCGATTTTTGCCTTTATCCTCGATGGCGGGCGGCGTCAGGCGCATGACCTGCTGAACGCGCTCGAACTGATCGACATCTCCAACAATATTGGTGACTCGCGCAGCCTGATGACGCATCCTGCATCGACGACCCATCATAATATGGGGGCAGAGGCGCGCGAAGCCATGGGGATTGGCGAAGGCATGTTGCGGATCAATGTCGGGCTTGAAGACCCGGCCGACCTGATCGAGGATCTCGACCGGGCGTTGTGCAAGGTCGGGCTGTGAAAGTGATGGAAACACTCTTCCCCCATGCGATGAAAACGCGTGGGGTGACAGTGCGTGTCGCCGTCACCTTCCTGCCGGAACAGTCGGACCCGGAAAATGGGCGCTGGTTTTGGGCCTATCATATTCGGCTGGAGAATGAGGGGCCGCAAACGGTGCAACTCCTCACCCGCCACTGGATCATCATGGATGGGCGCGGCGCGCGCAACGATGTGCGTGGTGATGGCGTGATCGGCGATCAGCCGGTGCTAAAGTCCGGCCAGTCCTATGACTATGTGTCGGGCTGCCCGCTGACAACGCCGAGCGGATCGATGCGCGGCAGTTTTGGTATGATCGGCGAAGATGGTTCGGCCTTTGACGCGGCGATCCCCCCTTTCCAACTGCTCGGCCCGGTCGGCGCCCAATGAAGCGGACCCATCTTCCCCTGAACGGCCTGCGCGTGTTCGATGCGGCGGCGCGGCATTTGTCCTTCACCCGCGCGGCGGATGAGTTGGCGGTAACCCCGGCGGCGGTCGGGCAGCAGATCCGGGCGCTGGAGGATACGTTGGGCGTGGTGTTGTTCCGCCGCACGACCAAGGGGCTTGAACTGACATCTGAGGCCGAGGCAGGCCTTCCCGCATTGCGCGCCGGTTTCCTGCAATTCGAAGAAGCGGTGCGGGCGATGCAGGTGCAGCAATCGTCAAAGATGCTGACCATCGCGGCCCCACGTGATGTGATGGCCAAATGGCTGTTGCCGCGCGTCGCGAGCTATGCCGCAGGCGATCCGGAATTGCGGGTGCATCTGGTGGATGCCGATGACGGCGTGGATTTTACCCAAGCGAATATCGATCTTGCGATCATCCGTGCCGAGGGGCCGGGCGAACATGAGGGGGTCGCGCTTGATGATGGCACGCTGGTGCGGGTCGGTTCGGGGCAGTTGATTAGCTGGCCGGGCCATGCCGATGCGGAGGCCGCTTTTTCGGTCGGTAATGCCGGGGCGGCGATTGATGCGGCGCAGGCCGGATTGGGCGAGGCGCTGGTGCCGCTCTTCCTGCTTGGCGATGGCATGGGTGGCGAGGCAGTGCCGGGTGGTGCGCTGCGTTATTGGCTGGTCGCGCCCTTGCCGCAATGGCGGCAGAAAAAGGTCAAGGCTGTCGTCGCGGCGCTCACCGGCGCCTGAGGCGGCCGGTTTTTCTCATA
This sequence comes from uncultured Sphingomonadales bacterium, assembly GCA_903821605.1. Classification (GTDB taxonomy): domain Bacteria; phylum Pseudomonadota; class Alphaproteobacteria; order Sphingomonadales; family Sphingomonadaceae; genus Alteraquisediminimonas. Next base: position 123,541 of record CAIJLZ010000018.1, read on the forward strand.
TCCTCATCCCCTTGCCGGGGAGCCACGCCGCCGATTTCAACCCAAAAACCTCAGCCGCGCTCGCCGAACAGGGCGGTGCCGATGCGGACATGGGTCGAGCCGAGCAAGACTGCCGTCTCATAATCGCTCGACATGCCCATGGAGAGTTGATCCAGCCCATGCCGCTTCGCCAGTTCAGCGAGCAGCGCGAAGAACGGGGCAGCCTCGATCCCGGCAGGGGGAACCGCCATCAGGCCGATAATTTCCAGCCCCGCAGCCGTGCACTGTGCCAGCAGCGCGGGCAGATCGGCGACCGCGCAGCCGCCCTTTTGGTCCTCATTGCCAATATTGACCTGCACGAAACAGGGGAGGTGGCGGCCCGTTTCCTGCATCGCCTTGCCGAGTGCCGTCACCAGCGAGGGGCGGTCGACGCCGTGAATGACATCGAACAGTTCGACCGCCTCTTTGGCTTTGTTGCTTTGCAATTGGCCGACAAGATGCAGCGTTACATCCGGGAAATCTGCCTTGAGCGCCGGCCATTTGCCTTGCGCCTCTTGCACCCGATTCTCGCCGAAATGGCGGGCGCCGGCGAGGATCAGCGGGCGGATCGCCTCCGCCTCATGGGTTTTGGAGACAGCGATCAGCGTGGTTGATCCTGCTTTTCGGCCCGCGAGCTTTTCCTGATGGCGGATAGCAGCGGTCACGGCGGCGAGGCGCTGGCTGGCGGCGGCAAGGGCTTCCGATTGGGTCATGCGGGCTGCTATAGGTCGGACAATGACCCAACGCCAGACCTTGCCTGCCATATGGCTGATGACCGATCCTCGGCTGGGATCGGACCTGCCTGCGATAGTGGCGGCGCTGCCCCAAGGGGCAGGGGTGATCTTCCGCCATTATCAACTGCCCGCCCCGGAACGTCGCGCCTTGTTCGATGCAGTGCGGCGGGTTTGCCGTGGCCAGCGGCGGATATTGTTGCTTGCCGGATCGCCCCGTCAGGCGCGAGCATGGGGGGCGGACGGCTTTCATGGCCGGGAGGGGCGCAAACTTTACCGGGGCCAACGCCATAGCGCGCCCGCTCATCATGCGGTCGAAATCCGTGCGGCACGGCGAGCGGGGGCGGATTGGCTGTTGCTGTCCCCGGTCTTCGCCACCCGCTCGCATCCGGGCGCGGCGGTGTTGGGGCGGGTGCGCTTTGGCCTGTTGCGACGCGGGGCCGGGCTGCCGGTCTATGCGCTGGGCGGCATGAATGCGGTGCGGGCGCGTGGTCTGAAATTGTTCGGCATCGCGGGTTGGGCGGCGATCGACAGTCTTTCTGGCGCATAGCAAAAGGGGCGCAGCCGCGCCGCGCCCCTTTCAATTTGTGGTCAGCGTTGATCAGGCCGCGAGTGATTCCGCGTCCGCCGGGGCCATGCGGATCAGATGGTCGAAGGCCGAGAGACCTGCCTTCGCACCTTCGCCCATGGCGATCACGATCTGCTTATAGGGCACGGTCGTCGCATCACCCGCCGCGAACACGCCGGGGATGGAGGTTGCACCGCGCGCATCCACTTCGATCTCGCCACGCGGGCTGAGGCCGATTGCGCCCTTCAGCCATTCGGTGTTCGGCACCAGCCCGATCTGGACGAAAATGCCGTCCAGTTCGATCTTGTGGACCGTATCGGTCGTGCGATCCTTGTAGACCAGACCCGTCACCTTCTCGCCATTACCTTCGACCTCGGTTGAGAGCGCGGAGACGATCACCGTGACGTTCGGCAGGCTGTGCAGCTTGCGTTGCAGCACGGCATCGGCACGCAACTGGCTATCGAATTCGATCAGCGTGACATGCGCCACGATCCCGGCCAGATCGATGGCCGCCTCGACCCCGCTATTACCGCCGCCGATGACGGCCACGCGCTTGCCCTTGAAGAGCGGACCGTCGCAGTGCGGGCAATAGGCCACGCCCTTGTTGCGATATTCGTCCTCGCCCGGCACGCCCATCTGCCGCCAGCGCGCGCCGGTGGAGAGGATGACCGTCTTCGCCTTGATCGATGCGCCGCTTTCCAGCTTGATCTCGTGCAGGCCATCGGCACCTGCCGGGACCAGTTCGACCGCCTTTTGGAGGTTCATGATGTCGACATCATAGTCGCGGACATGTGCCTCCAACTGGGTGGCGAGCTTTGGGCCTTCGGTGTGCGAGACCGAGATGAAATTCTCGATCCCCATGGTGTCGAGCACCTGCCCGCCGAAGCGTTCCGCCACGACGCCGGTGCGGATGCCCTTGCGCGCGGTGTAAATGGCCGAGGCCGCACCTGCCGGGCCGCCGCCGACGACGAGCACGTCGAATGCCTGCTTGGCGCTGATCGCCGCCGCCGCCTTGGCAACGGCATTGGTGTCGAGCTTGGCGACGATCTGCGCAAGGTCCATGCGCCCCTGACCCCATGGCTCGCCGTTGAGGAAGATGGAGGGGACCGCCATCACCTTGCGTTCGGCGACCTCATCCTGAAACAGCGCACCGTCAATCGCGGTGTGGCGGATGCGGGGGTTGAGCACGCTCATCAGGTTCAGCGCCTGCACCACATCGGGGCAGCTCTGGCAGGAAAGCGAGAAGAAGGTTTCGAAGTGATAATCGCCATCAAGCGCGATCACCTGATCCTGGAGATCCTGCGGTTCCTTGGAAGGATGGCCGCCGACCTGCAACAGCGCCAGGACGAGCGAGGTGAATTCATGCCCCATCGGAATGCCAGCGAAGGTCACCGCGATATCGGTGCCAGTGCGACGGATGTCGAAGCTCGGCTTGCGCGTGGCGGTGCCATCGGTGCGCACGCTGACCTGATCGGACAGGGCGGCGATATCGGCCACCAGTGCGGCGAGTTCTTGCGACTTGGCGCTGTCATCGAGCGAGGCCACCAGTTCAATCGGCTGGCGAATATTGCCGAGATAGGCCTGCAATTGCTGCTTCAGATTGTCATCGAGCATGAGGAGGTGTCCTTAAGTCATTCATGGGTTGGCGGGACGAATATTCGGGATGCCCGGCCCGCCGCCCAGGGCACCCCGACACGCGTCGGGATGCCCGCACGTGCGACTTAGATTTTGCCGACCAGATCGAGCGACGGGGCAAGGGTCTTGGAACCTTCTTCCCACTTGGCCGGGCAGACTTCGCCCGGATGGGCGGCGACATATTGCGCTGCCTTGATCTTGCGGAGCAGTTCCGTGGCGTTGCGGCCAACGCCTTCCGAGGTGATTTCCATCACCTGGATGATGCCCTGCGGGTCGACCACGAAGGTGGCACGGTCGGCAAGGCCGACGCCCGGACGCAGGCAATCGAAGTTGTTGGTGATCACATGGTTCTGGTCGCCGACCATGTAATAGTTGATCTTGCCAATCGCGGGCGATGTGTCGTGCCACGCCTTGTGCGAGAAATGGGTGTCGGTCGACACGGCGAAGACTTCGACGCCGAGCTTCTGCAGTTCGGCATAATTGTCGGCAAGGTCTTCCAATTCGGTCGGGCAGACGAAGGTGAAGTCGGCCGGGTAGAAGAAGAAGACGGCCCATTTGCCCTTGACGTCGGCTTCGGTGATGTCGACGAATTTGCCCTGCTTGAAGGCGGTGGCGCTGAACGCTTTGATCTCGGTGTTGATGAGAGCCATGTTTCCATCCTTGTGATTGAAGAGGTGGCGGGATCGCCTGAAAACGGGTCTAAGCGATTGACCGTGATCGATCAAGTTGGAATACAAAGAGACTGTGATCGAAAATATCGATCAATGCTCAGTGATCACGTCGCAGATGACAGCGCCTCATCCACCTGCTTATGTGTCGCCACGGCGGAGACGGATGCGCGGCTTCGGTCCATGACGATAAGGGGATATTGATGCGCCTGTACCAGATTCCGGGCTCTCGTTCGGACCGTATCCGCTGGCTGTGCGCGGAACTGGACCTGCCGCTTGATCTGGTCACGGTCGATATTCATGCCCTGCCGGACGAACTGATCGCGCTGAACCCGTGCCGCACGGTGCCGGTGTTCGTGGATGGCACGCATGTGATGACCGAGTCGGTTGGTGCCATGCTCTACATTGCCAGCCGTCATAGCGCGCGCGATCTTGCGGTTGCGCCGGATGAACCGGGCTATGCCGAGTTTCTCCAGTTTCTGGAATTGGGCGAAGCGGGCATGTTGTCGCCATTGAACGCCATTATTTCATCGAAATTCTTCGGTCCGCCGGGGGCCACCGAAAATTTCACCGCGCAGGCGATTGTCAAAAGCCTTGATGGGCGGATTGAACTGTTGCGCCGTCGGGTTGAGACCGGCGCATATCTGGCGGCTGATCGCTTCACCATCGCCGATATATCGGTGGCGTTCGCGGTGAAGGTCGCGGTGAAGATGCTGCGGCTGGGTGACCATTATCCGCCCGAGGTCACCGCCTATGCCGAGCGGATGATGGCACGCCCGGCCTATCAGGCGATTGCCCAATATTGAGCTGCGCATTGAGGGAAGGGATCGGAGAATGCCGCACCTTGGCGCATTCCCCGATCGGTAAGGCTATTTGACCTGCGTGCGCTCGGCCCCAAAATTTTCCGCCACGTCGTAATAGGCATGGCTTAGCACCTCGCCGAATTCCGGCGAGACGAGATCAAGGCCGATGGATTTGCCGCGCTGAACCGCCGGGCGTTCGGCCATGGCAAAGAACCAGCGATGGACATGCGGGAAGTTGGCAAGATCCTGACCGTGCATGCGGTGGAACCAGACCCAGCCCCAAGTGGCGATGTCGGCGATGGAATAATCCCCGGCAATCCATTCCCGCCCGGCAAGCCGTCGGTCGAGCACGCCATAGAGGCGCGCTGTCTCTTTGGTATAGCGTTCGACCGCATAGTCATTGCCTTCGGCCTTGTAGCGTCGGAAATGATGGGCTTGCCCGGCCATTGGTCCAAGGCCGCCCATCTGCCACATGAGCCATTCCCATGCGGCGATCCGGTCAGGCCCGGCAGGGGCAAGGAAGCGGCCAGTCTTTTCCGCGAGATAGAGCAGGATTGCGCCCGACTCGAACACGCTTTGCGGGCCATTGGGGGCGTCATGATCGACAATCGCCGGGACGCGGTTGTTGGGGCTGATGGCGAGGAATGCGGGCTGGAACTGCTCATCCTGGGTGATGTCCACCGGGATGACGCGATAGGGCAGGCCGCACTCTTCGAGCATGATGCTCGCCTTCCAGGTGTTGGGCGAGGGGAAGAAGTAAAGGTCGATCATCAATATTCCAGTGGCAGGCCGATGTGGCGGGTATAAATGCGGTCGCGATGGGCGAACAGCAGCGGATCAAGCGCGGCTTCGACGGTGTCGTCACACGCACTGTAAAGCGGGCGGAGCCAGTCCGGCATCGGGTTGACCTCGGCGGGCAGGGGGCGGAACATCATCGAGAAGCACGCCCAATAAATGTCTGCGGCGGTTAGCGTATCCCCGATGAGATAGTCGGAGCCTGCCGCCTGCTGGCAACGCAATTGCCGGGTGAGGCCATCAAGGATGGTCGCGAGCCGATTGGGCGCGGCGGCGATGGCCGCTGGGGTCACCTGATAGGCGCGCACCACCGGTTCCATACCGGCTGGCACGGCATAGCCATCGGGTCCGTTGAGATAAGCCCCCATGACTTGGTGGCGACGGTTCCAGCCGATCCCGTCGCGCCCGGCCATCTCGGTGATAAGGCCAAGGCATAGGGCGCGGTTCAATTCATCGGCGGGGAGCAAGCTTGGCCCCGTGCCCAGTTGCTCCGCCAGCAGCACGATGTCGAGCCATGCGACCAGCGGCGGCTCGTCATTGAGACAGGCAATGGGGGCATTGCGATGGCCGGTCCATGCGAGCAGCTCCTCATTCGGCGCCATCGCTTCTTGTGCGACCGGGAGATAATCGACCCCACGGACCTTGAACACGGCCTTGGCGGCCTCGCTCCACGGTCCCGGCACGCCGGTGGTCAACACCAATCGTAAACCCGACCGTTGCCGGGCGTCGGCTACGCTCAAATATTGCATCGTCTGCCTCTCCTCTTGTTTTTATCTGTCGTGATCTTCGATCGTCATTGGGCGGCTGTCGCCTGCGGATAAGGTCAGGATGGCAGGCCGGGCCGGGGTTAAAGATCGTCGATTGAAATCCACTTGTCATGCGGTGTTTCATGATAGCCCAGCATCCGGTCGAGCAGGCGTTCGGGCTTGTCATCGACCAGCAGCATCTCACGCTGGGCCGGTTTGAGAAAACCTTCCGCCACGACATGGTCGATGAACCCGGCCATGCCGCGATAGAAGCCGTTCACGTCCAGCAGTCCGCAGGGCTTATTGTGATAACCCAGTTGCGCCCATGTCCAGACTTCGAACAATTCCTCGAACGTGCCGATCCCGCCGGGCATGGCGATGAAGCCATCTGCCAGTTCCGCCATCAGCGCCTTGCGTTCGTGCATGGTGCGCACGACATGCAGCGCTGTCAGCCTCGGATGATCGACTTCCAGCGCTTGGAGTGCATCGGGGATGACGCCAATCGCCTCGCCACCTGCCGCCAGCACCGCATCGGCGAGCACGCCCATCAACCCGACCGAGCCGCCGCCATAGACAAGGCCGATGCCGCGTGCCGCCAACAGCGTGCCGAATGACCTTGCGGCCGCCGCATAAATCGGGAGACGGCCGGGGCTGGAGCCGAGAAAGACGCAAAGCCGCATATTCAGGCGAGGCGTTCGGGCACGGCGAGCGCCGCCTCGGCAAGGATTTGGGTGCCGGCCATCGCTTCCCATGGAAAGACGAACCATTCCTTGTCGAGATCGCGGTTGATCGTGCGCGCCCAATAATCAACTTTCGCTTGGGAACGGCTGTTGTTGATCAGCACGGCGAAGCGGATGTGGCTGGGATCGGCGCCATGGCTGGCGAACATATCGCGTAGCTGCTGGATGGTCGCGCCGCTGTCGTTAATGTCGTCAATCATCAAAATCCGGGTGCCGCGCGCCGATTTGGCCGCAAGCTTGATCAGCAGGTCATCGGCGAATTCAACGACCTTGGATGAATGGTCGATCGATAGCATGGCAATGCCCGTCCGGTGCGACATGAACGCGCCCGGCACATGGCCGCCGCGGCCGATGCCGACGACATAATCCGGAACCCAGCCATCCCAGCCGACCTTGCCAGCCAAGGCCTCAATATCACGCACGAAATCGTCATAGCCGATATAATGAAAAGCGGGTTGCGCCGAAGCTGCCATTGATCTGATTCCGTATCGGAGGAGGGGACAGCCTAACCGGCGAACAGGGGGGCGGCAAGGCGGCGTTGGTGCGATGGCGTGGCAGGCCATATCCCCTGATATAGGGTAGTTGACCCGATCCAAAGGGATGATGCTAAGTCCCGCAACCTTATAATAATTTGCAGGAGAATATCAGGATGCTGGTCATTGTCGCAACACTCGATTTCCACCCGGATGACATGCCGACGGCGCTGGAACTGACGCGCACGATTTGCGTGGAAACCCTGCGCGAAAAGGGCTGTCACCATTATTCCTTCGCGGTCGACAATCTGAATCCGGGCCGCTTTCAGATCGCGGAATGGTGGGAAAGCGAGGATGATCTTCAGGCGCATCTGCGCATGGCGCATGTCGATGTGTTCCGGTCGGCGATCGGGTCGCTTCGCTTCCTTGGCACCGACGCCAAGCAGTTCGAAGTGGTGAGCGTCGGCCCGGTCAACGTGCCGGAAGATTGATCGTTTCTTTACCATGTAACGTCGAAAATGCGGGCGGCCCTGTGGGTCGCCCGTTTTGATGGGCGGCCGGTGGGCGCTGCTCAAGAAACTGATCCATGTGATAGTATTGGACGCGCGTCCAGCCGCTGTACGCATGTACAGTGGGATGCGCCCGCCGCCATGCCGATATGAGTCGGGATTGGGACAGGGGGGTGGCCAAGGATGTGGCCAAGGATGTGGCCAAGGATGTGGCCAAGGATGTGGCCAAGGATGTGGATGGAGAGGTGCGATGTATAATCAGGATGGCACGGCAGAAGCGGGTCGCAAAACCTATCCCACGGTTCCGGAAAGCGCGCTGATCGAGACGCGCGGCGATAAGATCACGGGCGATCGCTATTATTCCAAGGATTTTGCCGAGCGCGAATGGCAGCATATGTGGACCAAGGTCTGGCATGTCGGCGGCCGCGCGGCGCAACTGCCGGAAGCCGGTGACTTCATCATGCATAACATGGTGTTTGAGTCCGTTATCATGGTCCGTCAGCAGGATGGTTCGATCCGCGCCTTTTATAATAGCTGCCAACATCGCGGGAACCAATTGGCGACCTCGGAAGAGGGTTCTATGCCGCGCGGCTTCACCTGTGCCTATCATGGTTGGCGCTGGGGCGTGGATGGCGTGCTGGAACATGCGCAAGACCCGGAAGATTTCCCGCAGGGCAATCCGTGCGGCAAGCTGAAGCTGGTGGAAGTGCCGTGCGCGACCTGGGGCGGCTTTGTCTGGTATAGCATGGACCCAAATGCGCGGCCGTTAGAGGAATATCTCTATCCGATCCCCGATTTGCTCAATTCGCGCGAACCGGAGAAGATGATCCGCGTCGTGTGGCGCACGGTCCGCGTCAACACCAATTGGAAATTCTCGCCCGACAATTTCAATGAAAGCTACCACCTGCCAGCAGTTCACCCGCAGATGCAGGCGATGATTGACGAGGACTATCGCAATACCGTGTTCGAAATGTACCCGAACGGGCACAATCGCATGATCGAACAGGGCCAGCCTTCAATGCGCGCCATGCATCCCAATGAGGTGGAGCCGGTTTGGGAGATGATGCTGCGCGATTGGGATCTTGATCCTGCCGATTTCAAGGGCCGCGCCCGTGATGGGCGGCTCGCCATTCAGGCCCAGAAGCGCAAGCTCGGCAAGCAACGCGGCTACCATCATTACGATGGGCTGCTGGATGACGAGTTGACGGATTATTTCCATCACACGCTATTCCCGAACGTGACCTTGACCGGCACGCCGGATGGCTTGCATTTCTTCCGGACCGAGCCGGACCCGCATGATCCGGATTGGTGCACCTTTGATTATTGGTACATGGTGCGGCAGCCAGAGGGGCATGGCGAAGTGCAGACGCTTTATGGCGTGCGGCCCTATGAAGAGGCTGAGCATGAGTTCGTTGTGTTTGGAGAAACCGCCAGCAACCATCATCTAGGCGATTTCCTTGATCAGGATCTGGCCGTGGCCGTCACCCAACAGCGCGGCTTTCGGTCGCGCGCTTATGCTGATGCCTATCTCAGTGGGCAGGAAGGGCGCATCCGCCGCTTCCATGATGTGCTGAACGACTATCTTGAGGGTCGACGTTAAACCGCTATCTCGCTGACATCGGCTAATTTCTGGGGTGAAGGATCAACGCATGAGCTTTAACGGACCGATTGAAGATCGTCTCGCCATTCGCGAGCTGGTGGCCACCTATGGCAATGCCGTCACCGAGCGCGATGCCGATGCTTGGGGGGCGCTTTGGGCGGAGAACAGCATCTGGTCGCTTCCCGGCGTGCCGGGCATGGAACGGGTCGAGGGACGCACCGCGATTGTCGCGGCCTGGATCGAGGGCATGAAGCAATTCCCGTTTCAGGTGAATATCCAGACGCCGGGTAGCCTGTCCGTTCATGGCGATACCGCCAGCGGTCGTTGCTATACTCATGAGCGGGTCAAGGATCTGAGCGGTCAGCCCGCCATCTGGATCAACGTCTATAAGGACGACTATGTGAAGATCGACGGTCAATGGCTGTTCAAGAGCCGGACGCTGGACATTCTCGATATCACCACCGGGTGATCAGGTTGCGGTGACTGGCATTGGCGCGACGGCTGGGATATGGCCGCTACGTCAAAATGGGAAATTTCATGTCGTCCAAGCCGATGATCAGCACCTATCATGAACAGGAAACGGCACGCGATCGGATTTTGGACGCCGCCGAAGCTCTGTTCGCGGAACATGGCTATTACGCTGCGACGATGCGCGACATCGCGCGGGAAGCGGTTGTGCCGACCAGCCTGATCACCCATCATTTCGGCACCAAGGATGATTTGTTCAGCGAGGTTATCCATCGCCGCGTGCCCGAACAAATTGCGGACATGCACCGCGAGTTGTCGGCCGCCAAGGCGGCGTCCAAGGGTGGCCCGATCCCAATTGAGGCGCTGATCCATGCCTATATCGGCCCGATGATGCTCCGTTCGGCGAGCGGCGATCCGGGTTGGAAAAACTATGCGCGCCTGCTGGGGCTTGCGATGCACGGCCGGCAATATGCGCAATTTCTGAAGCCGATGATCGGCTATTATGACCCGATTACCAACGAATTCATGGCCGAGTTACGGCTGATCTATCCCGATGCCGATGCGCGTCGGCTACATTGGGCGATGTATTTTCTTCAGGCATCCATCCTCCATGTGCTGGTAGAGGCGGGCATGGTGGATCGCCAGTCCGGCGGGCTGTGCCGGTCGAATGATCTCCCGACTATTTTGGACGAAATGGTTGCCCTGTTTGCCGCAGGGTTCGAAGGGCGTTTGAACGCGCGCTAGCGCCGGATCAATCCGGGATTTCGATCCGGATCAATAGCCGGTGTTGACTGATCCCCCGCAACGCGACTGACCTGAAACTGTCACGTGGTCGCCATGGCACTGTCATCAACCCCTGTCATCGCCGGTTTCGCAAGAGAACTTCGTGGGGGAACGAGGGGCGATGAACGAATTCAACACGCTGATGCATGACGGGAAGCAGTTGGTCGCGGGGGTGAAACTGCCCGATTGGATTCACGATCTTGAAGCCCGCAGCTATCGTCCGAAGCTGCGCTTTCGCACGGTCTGGATTTCAGACATTCATTTGGGCACGACCGGCTGCAATGCGGTGATGCTCAATGACTTTCTCTCGTCGATTGAATGCCAAACATTATATCTTGTCGGCGATATCATTGATGGATGGCGATTGAAGCGCGGCTGGTATTGGCCGGCAAGCCATAATGAAGTGGTGCGGCGCGTGCTGAAACTGGCACGCAAGGGGACGCGGGTCGTCTTCATCCCCGGCAACCATGACGAAATGCTGCGCGACTATGTCGGCATGACCTTTGGCGGCGTCGAACTGGTGGAGGAGGCGATTCACGAGACGGCGGATGGGCGGCATTTGCTTGTCACCCATGGCGACATGTTTGACGGGGTGGTGCTTTATGCCCGCTGGCTCGCCTTTCTGGGGGACCAAGCCTATACGCTGTTGCTGAAGTGCAATCAGGGCTTCAATGCCATCCGGCGTCGGTTGAAAATGCCTTATTGGTCGCTGTCCTCGCATCTCAAGAAGCGGGTCAAGAATGCGGTCCAATATATCTGGGCCTTTGAGGATGCCGTTGCACGCGAGGCGGAGCATCGCCAAGTGGATGGTGTCGTCTGCGGCCATATCCACAGCGCCGAAACCCGCGAATTTGGCGCGATCACTTATTATAATGACGGCGATTGGGTCGAAAGTTGCACCGCGCTGATCGAGGATTTCGAGGGCCATTTGTCGATTCTCGATTGGCCAAGCCATGTTCGCGAACATGGCTATCGTCATGCACAGGAAGCGGTCGCATGAAGATCGCGCTCGCGACCGATGCATGGGCGCCGCAGGTCAATGGCGTGGTGCGCACGCTGACGGAAACGGTGGCCCGGGTGCGTCAGCGGGGTGATGAGGTGATTGTGATCTCGCCGGACCAATTTTTCACCGCGAAACTGCCGGGCTATAGCGAAATCCGGCTTGCGCTTGCGCCTCGTTTCGGCGTGTGGCGGCGGTTGGATGCGGCGCGGCCAGACATCGTCCATATCGCGACCGAAGGCCCAATCGGGTGGAGCGCGCGGCGGTGGTGCTTGGATCGCGGCGTGCCCTTCACCTCGGCATTTCACACCCGCTTTCCGGATTATGCGGCGGTACGGACCGGCATTGCCGCCGAGCGTTTCTGGCCGTTGATGCGCCGCTTCCATCAGCCTTCGCGGGCGGTGTTGGCGGCCACCGCCAGCCTGATCGACGAATTGGCGGGGCGGGGTATCCCGCATAGCCGCCTATGGTCGCGCGGGATTGACCTGAGCCTGTTCCGCCCCGCCTGTCCGCCACATCCGCTGTTGGCGCGCTTACCTCGTCCGATCCTGTTGTCGGTCGGTCGGGTCGCGATCGAGAAGAATATCGAGGCCTTTCTCGACTGCGAGACGCCGGGAACCAAGGTTGTCGTCGGCGATGGTCCGGCCTTGGCCGCGCTCAAGAAGCGCTATCCGCAGGCTGTCTTCACTGGCGGGATGCGGGGTGAGGAACTGGCGAGCGCTTATGCGGCGGCCGATGTGTTCGTGTTTCCAAGCCGGACGGATACGTTCGGACTGGTGATGATCGAGGCACTGGCGTGCGGCGTGCCGGTGGCGGGCTATCCGGTGCCGGGGCCACTTGATGTGGTCGGGCGCGCAGGGTTGGGGCCGCTGGGGACGCTGGCACGGCCGATCGGAGCGGTTGATGAAGAGCTTGCACAGGCGATTGAACGCGCGCTGCGGGTGCAGCGGGCAGATGCCGCCGCTTATGGCTGCAGCTTCGATTGGGAGCGCAGCACCGACCAATTTGTTGCCGCTTTGGAACAGGCGGTGGAGCAATGTCCCGCTGCCGCCTGAGGTGGTCAGTCGGGGCTTGCCCCTTTGTTGCGGGTGAAATTGCGGTATAGCCAACCGCATGGCGAAGAAGAAAATATACCTCACGGCTGTATTGCCGGATGGCTATGTCAAAAAAATCGGCCCCACCTCGGTCGCCTTCACCCATTATTGGCGGATTGTCGCGGTGCTTGGCAACGGTAAGACCGAGGTATTCTGGGGCCATAGCAAATCCCTGGCCGAAGCCCGCAAGAAGAAGGTCGCTGCCGCTGATGCGTCTACCGTGCGCGGGTGGGCGTCATATGGCTTCGATATCGTCGAACTGGAGCAGAGCGACAACTGAGGGCGCCTTATCGGCGATAGATCGGGAGTTCCCATTCCGCGAAGATCGCCCCGCCGTGCAGCAAGATGCCTGCAACGGTCGCCGCGATGATTGCGGGAAGCAGGGGATTAGCCATGGCTGGTCGATAATGCTGAACCGGGTGATCGCCGATGCGCAAAAATGATGGCCGATTTTCAGGGGTGCGTCCGCCTAAGAGACTGACGCGAGTGCCGCTGCGAGTTCGGTCTGGGTGAATGGCTTGGTGAGGAAGGCGAAGAAGCCGGCATCGTCATAAAGATGGCGCCGCGATGGGTCTGCGTCTGCGGTCAGGGCGATGACCGGCAGGGACGCCATGGGTTCGGGCAAGGCCTTGATGAGTTTCATCGCTTCGATCCCACCCATTTCCGGCATGTGCATGTCCATCAGCACCGCATCGAAGTGCTCTCGCTCGACCGCCTCAATTGCGCTGCGACCATTGCTCACCGGATGAGGATCATGGCCCATCGCCAGCAAAAAGGCGATGAGGACATCTTGGACCAGCAGGTCATCTTCCACCACCAGCACTTTCAGGTTGCGCGACTGTCGATCCGCTTGGCTGGGGGGAAGGTCGTTGGACGGTTCGACCGCGCCCACGACGGGCAGGTCGAGTTCGAACCAGAAGATCGAACCACTGTCCCCATTGTTTGTGGCGCCGATTTGACCGCGCATACCCTCGATAATCCGCTTGCAGATCGAGAGACCAAGACCGGTTCCGCCAAAGCGGCGAGTGGTCGAAAAATGAGCCTGTGTAAACGGTTTGAACAGTTCGGGCAGCAATGCTGGCGAGATGCCGATGCCGGTATCTTGCACTTCGAAGCGCCACCGCGTCATGTCCGGGTTCGCCATTGTCGACATAGTGGCCAAAATCTTGATCTGACCATGATCCGTGAATTTGATCGCGTTGCCGATCAGGTTGCCGAGAACCTGTTGCAGGCGAACGGGATCGGTCGCGACCTGTGGATGATGATCAGTGAGGTCGCATGTTAACTCTAGGCCCTTGGCATTCGCTGCTACCGAGTAGGTGTCCACGACATCGCGGACTAGCCCATCGATATCGGTAGGGACTTCATTATAACTAAAATCGCTGTGGTTCAGCTTTGAAAAATCAAGAATATCATTGATTGTATTGTTCAATATCAAAGATGATTTTTTCAAAATATCGATGTTTTTATAGACATTTTTCGAAGACTTATCTTTCGACATTAGATCGATCGTGCCAAGCATCGCTGTCAATGGGGTGCGAATTTCATGACTCATCATCGCGAGAAAGTCGGATTTGATCCGCTGCGCCTTTTGTGCCTCTTGGAGTGCGTTTTCAGCGTCATGGATGGCCTGCATTTTTTCAAGGCGCGAGCGTGCAACCCGATCAATCAACTGGTTGAACTCGTTTTTGAGATCGCCCAGCTCAAATTCAGTTGGCGTGTAGTCGACCTTGCTCAAGACGTCGGTTTTGCGCGCGCGGCGCATCTCCAGCTTGAATTTGGAAATGGGTGCTGTGATCCGCTTTCGGACGACCATGCTGATGATGAGCGGTAGGATCGCGACGACCATAAAAATACTGACGGCGGCGGCTCGTTGGATGGAACGGGCGGTTGCAATCAGGTCACGGTCGATCCAATACTGCACCCACGCCACCGCCGCGCCATCGTGCGCGCTGACGGGCAGGGTGATCCGGGTGTTGGATTGATTAAATTGGATGCGTTTCGTTGTTGTCCCGTCTGGCCCTTGATCGACAATCCATTCGCCCTGCAACCGCATTTCGTTGGTAATGGTGTCTTTGGCCATGTGTCTGCCGATGACCAAAATCCCCTCGTCTCTGCCGGTTCCGTCGCTTTTGTGAACCGGTGCGGCGCCGATCAGCAGCAGGCGATTATCGATGCGCATGAATGCCGATAAAGGTCCTGTGTTGCGGACCTTTTGAACAAATTTTGGATCTGATAGATATTTTCGCCACAACGCAGAAAATTGAATATCTGTAACGTGCAGGCGTCGATCGAAATAATATCCTTCAGAAAATTTATTATCATATCTAATATAGAAAATGGCATCGACATTGAGATTTGTCATTGCGTAACTACTTAAATTTTCTTTCGAAAATTGACCGTTTTGATTTATGAGAAAATTATAGCTCTCTGTCCAATTGGCCCAATCGCGCGTCTTGACAATCATATTGGTTTTTATGTTTTGCAAATCATATTCGGTGCGTTGAACGCTGCGATTAACCTCTATTTCTTCGGCGTAATGGAGTCTATTATACACGATTGCTGAAATAGATATGAAT
>CAIJLZ010000019.1 GCA_903821605.1 uncultured Sphingomonadales bacterium
ACCCGCTCAGCGGAGGCTTTCACCGGCGATTTTGCGTTAGAGGGTTTGGGCTTCATCTTCGTTCCTTCGTCACTACGACGAAGCCCAAACCCTCCTTAAATTACAACCTCAAATCTGTGCCGTAGGTGCTGACGGGGAACAATGCATGGCTCCAAAACCGAAGCCTCTCCGCCTCCCGCGATCTCCTGCTCCCCCGCCTGATCTCCGGTCAGCTCTCAGTCGAAGCCGCCGAACGCGCACTAGAGGTCGCTGCATGACCGAGATCACGAAGGAGCACGTCGAGTGGGCCGTGGTCGATCGAATGTGCCAAATGCTCGTAGCGCCACCTTCAAAGAACTTCGGCGTCACTGAGACCTATGCGCTGTTCACCACGACGTTGTGTTGGGTCTTACAGCACATCCGTATAGAAGAAGCCGAGGACCAGAGCGGAAAGCATCAGGCTGCACGCCAACTACACAGCCAACTCAAAAGCGTGATGGCCTGCGATCCGCCCTGGAGCGTTCATACGAACTCCACGCCTCGAGTTGATCAACTCAACGGCAAGGGGATTTCGGTACCAACATCCAAGGGGTTTGAGGGATGTTCGGTTGCAAAGCTGCTAATAGCTTTACGAAACGCCTTGGCACACGGTGATAGTCGTAACGTCCTACCTTTCAACCAGGGTGGTCTGCTGGCCGGGTTTACCTTTTCATACTCGAATGCTGGGCGTGAGATCACCCTTTTGCAAAGTGACATGCAGAGGATCGGCAGTGAACTCGCGCGGCTTTACTGCAACGCGGTCCAACAAGGGGCCGAACGATACGACGGAGACAACTTCAAGGCGGATGCTGCATCCATCCGGGAGATAGCCGCATGATGTCTACTTTTCGCCCCAATCTCCAGGCCGTCGTTGAATTGATGGCTATGGCCATGTCGATCTGATGGCCCAGTCACTCTCCGGTATCGTCGCCTCCGAGGATGGCATTGTCGAAAAGCCTGCCCTGGCGCTCCTTCAGGAACTCGGCTGGACCCCAATGAACCTGATGGACGAAGTGCCAGGATTGGCAAACCCGACGGGTCGTACGAGCTTCCACCAGGCCTGGCTACCGGCACGGCTCCGTGCGGCCCTAAAGAAGCTTAACCCGAACCTACCAGACGACGCGTTGCGACAGGCGGAGAACGAGCTCACCCGCGACCGCTCGGCCATGTTGCCCCTCAATGCCAACCGTGAGGTGCTTTCGCTCCTGATCGATGGTGTTCCCGTGCAGGTCCGGCGTGATGATGGTGGTTTTGACGACCTGTTGGTCCGGGTGATCGATTGGCGCGATGTGGGCGAGAATGACTTTGTGGCAGCCAGCCAGATCTGGATCCACGGGGTGCTACACAAGCGTCGTCCCGATACCATCGGCTTCGTCAATGGCCTGCCCTTGATGTTGGCGGAGTGGAAGTCGCCGACCTGTCCAATCGTAGATGCCCATGAGAACAACCTGCGCGACTATCGCGACACCATCCCCCAGCTCTTCCATGCCAATGGTTTCGTTCTCCTGTCGAATGGCCTTGAAGCTGTCATGGGGGCAAGCCATGCACCCTTCGACGTCTTCGCACCCTGGAAGCGGCTGGAAGAAGGTGGGCCGGAAGACCCAAGCTTGGAGACGATGCTACGGGCTACCTGCGAGCCTTCGCGTTTCCTCGACCTGATCGAGAACTTCCTGCTGTTCGACGAGGCTCGCGGTGGCCTGCGTAAGGTCGTTGGCAAATACCACCAAGTCCTTGGGGTCAATCGGGCCATCGAGGCCGTTGAGCACATTGAGCACAATAAGGGCCGCTTGGGCGTCTTCTGGCACACCCAGGGCTCCGGTAAGAGCCTTTCCATGGTCATGTTCGCCGAGAAGGTGCTGCGGCGACTGGGCGGCAATTACACCTTCGTGATCGTCACTGACCGCACCGAGCTGGATGACCAGATCGCCGGACAGTTCGCCTCGGTCGGGGCGTTGACCAAGGACATTCATCAGGCCCAGGCAGGCAGCAGGGCGCATCTGAGAGAGCTCCTAGCTGGTAACGAGCGGTATGTCTTCACCCTGATCCACAAGTTCGGCACGGCTGATCAGGAGGCCATGCCGGTCCTTTCGGATCGCTCGGACATCATCGTGATCACTGATGAAGCGCATCGCAGCCAATATGATCAGCTCGCGGCGAACATGCGGGCAGCACTTCCCAACGCCGCGTTCATCGGCTTCACGGGAACCCCACTCATTCAGGGCGAAGAGAGCCGCACGCGGGAGGTGTTTGGCGACTACATCTCGGTTTATGACTTTGCCCAGTCGGTGAAGGATGGCGCGACCGTCCCGCTGTTCTACGAGGCCCGCAAGCCCGAGTTGCAGCTTAACGCCGATGAGCTCCGGGAGGAACTTGATGCCCTTCTCGACAACGCGATGCTGGATGAGGCCCAGGAGGCCAAGCTCAACCGTGAGTTCGCCCGGCAATACACGCTGATCACGAACCCTGATCGGCTCGATAAGGTCGCGGAGGATGTGGCGCTCCACTTCGCCATGCGCGGTTATCGCGGCAAGGGTATGTTCGTCGCGATCGACAAGGCCACAGCCGTATTGATGCACGATAAGGTCAAGACGGCGGCCGCAAGGCTGATCGAACAGGACGAGGCACGACTGAAGACCGCTCATGAAGCCGAGGGTGCCGCGATCGCCGAACGCCTCCAGTGGCTCCGTGAGCTCGATATGGCAGTGGTCGTCAGCCAGGGTCAGAACGAGATCGACGACCTGAAGAAGAAGGGTCTCGACATCCTGCCACACAGGGCGCGGATGCAGAAAGAAGACCTGGAGGCAAAGTTCAAGGACGCCAACGATCCGCTGCGCCTGGTGTTCGTATGCGCCATGTGGATCACTGGGTTCGACGTGCCCTCGATCGGTACCGTCTACCTTGACCGGCCGATGAAGAACCACACCCTGATGCAGACCATCGCCCGCGCCAACCGGAGGGCTGAAGGCAAGACTTCTGGCGTCATCGTCGATTATGTTGGGGTCTTTGGGAACCTCCAGAAGGCACTGGCCGTCTATGCAGGCGGTGCCGGGAATGGTGAACCACCGATCAAGGACAAGAAGGCCCTTGTCGCCGCACTGGAACAGGCGCTGGAGACAGCCACGGCGTTCGTGGAGCCACTGGGCGTCGATGTGCACGCGATCATGGCCGTGAAGGACTTTCCGCGCCTGGCGCTAATCAACCAGGCCATTGAGAAGCTGGTGGCACCAGACGAAACCAGGCGGGAGTTCCTGCGCCTCACTGGAGCCGTTACGCGGGCCTACAAGGCCTTACTGCCCGATGAGCGGGCTGCGCCCTTCCTTAAGCCTGTCGCAGTCCTACACACCCTCTCAGACGCTGTGAGGGCCAAGCTGGGGCCGGTGGATATTAGGGCCATTTCCGCTCGCATTGCCCAACTCCTTGATGAGAAGATCGATGGGGTGGCAATCCTGACACCGATCGTGGAGGGTGATGCTGCCGAGGGTCGTGTGAACCTGTCAGACATTGATTTCGATAAGCTGGCCACACTCTTCGCCGTGAGCCCCAAGGTGACCGCAGAGCGCCTGCGTGAGGATGCCGAGGACAAAGCTAAGGCCATGGCAGAAAGCAACCCGACGCGCGTGAAGCTGGTGGAGCGGCTGGAGAAGCTCGTCGCGGAATACAACGCAGGGTCGATCGATGCCGAGGAGTTCTTCAAGGCCCTCAAGGCCTTCGTGGGCGACATGGACGAAGAGGAGCAGCGAGCGGCCCGTGAGGGTTTAACCGAGGAAGAGTTGGCTATCTTCGATTTGCTTACAAAACCGGAACCGAAGTTGACCAAGGCTCAGACAATTGATGTCAAGAAGGCCGCTCGAGATCTTCTTGAAAGGCTGCATGGGCTGGTCGATGCGGTGGACTGGCTGAAGGGGCAGGAGACGCGTGGGGCAGTCCTCTCGGCTATTCGCACCACCCTGGATCAAGAGCTCCCTATGGATCCTTACCCAGAAGACATGCTCCTTGAGAAGATCGGCAACGTCTGGGAGTTTGTGTTACGACGGTATACAGGTAGCGCGGCGGCAATATGATAGCTGGGTAAAGCCTCTACTCGCGGCTGAGCGAGGGCACCAGGCGTTGCAGGGCGCACTCGTCTTGTGAAAGCTGGCTGACTGGCTGCCATCTAGCTACCCATCCATCCTCCCCGACCATCAGTTCCAGATCCTGGGGTGTTATTCCCATACGAGAACGGAAATTGTCAGGAGCTCTGGCTCTTTCGTCTGCCTCCAAGTCAATGGCGCTATAGGCGATCCGAAAGATGACGGGAAGCCGGTTAGAACCTCTCCGGCGGGACTGGCTGGCTGCCATGCACGCCCAATTATATGCCTGACGCCAGCTCGGGGCCAGGTATACTCCCAGATCCGCGTGATCCCGAAGTTCTGTGGTACCTTTCCAAACCGGTGACCGACCGGGAGACAGTCCTTCTTGTATGATGCCGTGTATATTGCCGAAGAGGGACCCATGGAACACCCATCGTCTTGCGAACCCATAATGGCTCATCATCAGATCGTTCGCTAGGCTTCTCGCTTCCCTATACCTACTGGTCGCTCTCGACATGTAATCCTGGCTCGTCTGCCATAGGAAAAAGCGATGGGCAGCATTCAACTGCGGTGCGGAGGTGAAGCTTGGGTCGCCGAGGAGGCCACTAGAATTGATAAGTTGTAGATGTGACGATCTATCATCGCTTGGGGCTGCACAGCTGCCAAGAGCGTCTACAACTTCGTCGATAAGATCATCTGTATCCATACCCAGCAACTCGCTCTTCGAAGATTAACGGTACAGGGCTTGTTGACAACGGAAGCATGCGGCATTCTCTTTAGAATGACCCGACCCTTTATTCAGAACCGCCTCTATAACCGTCGTGATGATATCCATGCCGTCTATGGTGGGCAAAGACAAAGTGGGATCGTCACGCCGAAAAATGCGCCGATGATATTCCTGTTTACCAGCCATGGTGCCTCAAAGGTTGGCTATGGTGATCGTTGGGAGCCTGACGGTTCTATCTGGTATACAGGCGAGGGTCAGACGGGCTCCATGCAGATGAAGGGCGGCAACAAGGCTATTAGGGACCACGTAGCATCAGGCCGAGATCTGCTGCTATTTCAAGCTACCGGACATGGTAAGCCGGTGAAGTTCGTCGGGCAGTTTATCCTCGCTGCATGGAAGACCGAGCAGCAGCTCGGAGCAGACGACCTGATGCGAGAGGCAATCGTTTTCCAGCTCGTCCCCCTGGATGCAGCGGATATCCCACCAGAACCTTCCTACGGTGACGAGGTGGGAGAGAGCCTCGTGTCTGACTTGGAAACGCTCCGGCAGCGGGCATATGAAGCGGCGGCGCCAGCTACCGTTTCAGGCAGTGCTAGCCGGACTGTCTACCGCAGAAGCCAGGCTGTAAGACAGTACGTGTTGGCTCGTGCTGGTGGTCAGTGTGAGGCCTGTCAGGCTCCTGCGCCCTTCATGACGGCCAAGGGAGAACCTTACCTGGAGCCGCACCACATCCTACGTGTCAGTGATGGTGGCCCGGATGATCCTAAGCATGTGGCTGCGGTTTGTCCCAACTGCCACCGTGCAGCTCATTTGGGCACTGAGGCCCGTACGCTGAAGGAGAAGATGTTGAGGGTGGTAGCTGCCCTAGAGGCATGAAGTCGGATCTATGATCTGAGATATGCGTCACGATTGCTAGCCACGCTTCATAGTCGGACCTGCTGCCGCGCGGCTCCAGCGAAGCCCGCCATTTTGAAAACCTCTTTGCCGATCGCGCGAGGTACCATCGGGATCGGCAGAGGGGACCCAAGACTTGGGCCCCATTTTCGCCGTAGGACGCCATTGGGGGGGGGGCACCAGCCCCGCTCGGACTTTCCGGCTGACCGGGGCAGGCGACAGGTGGGGGCGTGCCGCTTGCTGCCGTTCCTTCCGGTGACATTTGCATGACACAAGATCTGTGCGATTGATCCGGTTGATTTCGGCTATCCCTAATTGACCTTGGACGTGGGGATCACGAGCATCGGCTGCATGGCCCGGAAGCGACTTCCTCGACCCGAACCGGAAATGCTCGTCGCGCGGATCGAGAGCTTCGAGCATACCTACTACATTGCAGAAGACCGGGCCAACCGAGAGCCAGTCCAAGACGAAGCCCTCATTGAGATTGTGGGGCAAGTCGAGTGGGTCAGTCCGCGCCACAAGCAACATCAAGGGGAGAAGGTCGAATTCAGCTTGCTGTGCGCTCAGTCATTCTCAATCGATGCCCCAAACACCACGAGGAGCCATCCCTTCCTCCTGTCGATGAACTTGAAGAAGGGCAATCGATCCTGCATGGCCTATCTTCCCTCCAACGTGTTCTGGTCCATCCCCAACATGATCGAGACGAGCAGGGTGACGCATATCGAGGCGCGGTTCGAGCCGCTTCATCGCGGTTCTGGTAGTCTCCTCAGTCTATATCTGATCCCAGAGACGAGGCTGTCGCTAACTTAGAGGTCGGGAGATGGTCTCTTTCTTTCTCTCTCTCTCTCTCTCTCTCTCTCTCTCTCTTTCCCTCGATTTGCTCCAAATGGGTATACGGATGTGAGACAGCGCGGTGAGACAGATTGTGTGTCTCAATAGGATTGACATGATATTTTGAGACGTATACCGAGGTGACATCTAGAACCTATTGGGACACCTCAGGCATGTCGACGATCATCGGTTACGCAAGGGCCAGTACGGACGACCAGGACTGCACGATCCAGGAAGAGGCGCTCCGGGCGGCCGGTTGCACGATCATCCGCACAGAGAAGAAGAGCGGCACGTCTCGCGAGGGGCGCGAGCAGCTCGAGACGATCCTGGACTTCCTGCACAAGGGTGACACGCTCATGGTCACCAGGATCGACCGGCTCGCAAGGTCCGTGAAGGACCTGGAGGCGATCGTCGAGGTCATCGAGGACAAGGGGGCCCATCTACGGGCCACCGAGCAGCCGATCGACACCTCCACACCTGCGGGCATTGCGTTCCTGCAGATGCTGGGGGTGTTCGCCCAGTTCGAGACGGCCTTGCGGAAGGAGCGGCAGCTCGAGGGGATCGCCAAGGCCAAGGCGGCAGGTGTGTATCGGGGCAGGAAGCCGTCGGTGCCTATCGAGGACGTGAGACGCCTGAAGGCCGAGGGGGTCAGCCCGACAGAGATCGGCAAGCGCCTAGGGATCGGTCGTGCCTCGGTCTACCGGGCTCTGGAGGGGCTCTCGAAGCCTTAGAGAGCGCAGGAATATCTCAACTCATCGCGTCTTTCCCTTTTTCTCTGGTCAGATTTCACTTTGGTGATAGCCATAAATATTCAGGGTCCTTCTGACCCCTATGGTTCTCATGTCCCAAGAGGAAATATAGACGTGATTGATATATCTAGTGGTGATGTGCGTATATTTGATGATGAGGCTGGCTGTGTAGTCAGGGAGATTATCAACAGGATGCCTTCAGATGTATGCGAGGCTATATCTTCCTTAGATGTCGATAGTGATATCGAGACGATAACTTGGCAGGAGCGAGACGCGGCTTTGCCGATGGGACTGCTGGGAGCCCCAATCTCACCCGAGGCCCAGGCACTCGTGGATGACCTTCTTTATCGAGTGGTGCTCGCTCGAACTCGGAGGCGTGAACGTCCCACCAGCATCGAGGCACTCCGGAGGGCTCTTGGGGCGATCATGTCGGATCTGTTCGATTTCCAGCGTAGAATAGGAAAAAGTGGCGAGCCACGGTGTGGGTCACACGGGACCTCGTCCAATGACGTCCAATCTATTAAGCTAGGCTTCGGTCGCAATCTTTTCCTTAAGGTCACTGACGCATTGGTGGCTGAGGGTTACCTTCTGGTCCTTAAGGGATCGCCGAGGTGGCATACCTGGGATGGCGTCATAAGCAACCATGGAGGCCGAGTAACGAGGTTCAAGCTAACCCGTTCGGTTATTGAGCTTGCGAATGACTTCGGTGTTCAAGTCGATGCTTGGCAGACGCATTGGACGCGAGGGAAATCGAAGAGGGTCATTGTGGCTCCGGAGGTGCCCCGCTTGGTCTTAAAGGCCAAGAGGCTCCGTCAGGGCCATAGGAAGTGTGACGCACGAGAATTGCCGATCGATCATGCATCGCCGGTCGTTCAGCGCCTACTGGCTGATATCGCCGAGATTAATGTCTTCCTTGCTGAACAGAAGTTTGGCGGTCTGTCATTCCCTGGCTTGAAGAGGATATTCAACGATGGCGACCAGGATGGCTTCTCGTGGCAGTGGGGTGGGCGATACTTCTCTTTACCTGGAGGCGATCGTTACGAGGCTTGGAGTGGTGAGGAGCGTCGCGAGCGGATTACCATCAACGGCGAGCGGGTGGGGGAAGCGGACATTCGATCGTCACATCTGACGTTTCTTCATGCTCTCCTCCAGGAGCCATTCGACACTTCGTTTGATCCCTATAGCATCGAGGGAATACCGCGAGACCTCGTGAAGAGCTGGTGCACACACGCGCTCGGTAAGTCTTCTGTGAAGGCTCGTCAGTGGTCAGGAACCGCGAAGGCCGACTATCAGGCCCAGTATCCGGGTAGGGTACTCAAGGAGGATTACCCTATCTCGATGGTTGGTGAAGCCATCTTACGGCGACATCCGGCCCTTAGGCGACTTGAAGGAAATGAGATCAGTACCCTCGACCTGCAGTACCATGAGAGTGAGGTTCTGAAGATGGCGATGGCAGATCTCAGGAAGTCACATGGTATACCAGCATTACCTATTCATGATGGACTTATAGTGCCCCTGTCACGGCTAGAAGAAGCCGAGAAGGCCTTGAAGGGGGCCTTCAGGATGTACATTGAGGGATACAGAGAATGTCTATCTATTGTTACTCCTGTAGTCACCCACAAGATCTCTTAAGGGGCTATTGGTGCCTTAAGGTGAAGGGATGCCACTCTCGATATGGTCCCTATAAGAGAACAGCCAGCTCGAGAGCATACCAGTACAAAAAGTCAGACACTTAATGTTAACCGTAAATCGCAACAGTAGGCGCTGTTGGAAGTTGAAGGTGGGGAGGATCTGTTGGAACCCAACATCGCGAAGATCGAACGAGACCTTCAAGGCTATGATGACAACAAGTTGGTGAAGCGGCAACGGAACGCTGAGGGGCTAAGGGATCATCCGGTCCACGGCGCGAGCGCTCGATTGATTTTGGAGCTGATCGCGAAGGAGCATGAGCGTCGAGTTTCGTCGGCTCGAGTGGGACGATACAAGGCCTCAACACCTGAGGAGGGCGTTCTGGATGCCTATGGCTACAAGGTCGGTAAATCAGGCTTAAAAGATTTTGCCCGAAGGAAGCGTCTCGACGCCATCATGTCCGAGGAGCTCCCTCTTGTTGGATCGCCAGCTCATATGGTGGAATGGGGTTCCCCTTTCAGTCCCCAACGCTACAGGAAGCTGCACCGAGTGATCCAGGTCAACATCTCAAGCCACAAGTATAGGGATAATCTGGAGGTGGCTGTGGCAGATTGGGAAGAGGACCTGGACTACCTGGAGCGAGAGTGGCGACAGCGTTGCATTGCCGGTCGCCTCTGACCTCTCAAATAGACACTGACGCCTGCGTCCGCACCTCATGGTTTGCCCCACGGTTTTACCCGAGACAGATCGAGCTTGCTGTATGTGATGACACTCATCCATCGAGCGTGGGGATGTTGGCTGCCATAAGTCCTGGTCGTGCCCTTACCGGTCGTAGAGTGACCCATCAGATACTGCATGGCCTCCTCCGGGATACGATCGGCTCGTGCTTGCGTAGCCCATGCGGTTCGGAAGTCTCGGAGCGGACGACGGGTCTTACCACGCTGCGGGGCCAAGTGGATGCCGTTCTGCTTCAGGTACCCGCTCCACCATTCGCCGAATAATGGGGAGAGGTAGCCCTTGGTGCTGGACTTCACGCGCAGCGTCGGGAACAGGGCAGTCTCTCCCTGGTGACGGAGATGCTCGACATACGCGGGAAGTCCAAGCTCGATAAGCGCTTGCGGTATCAATGGATCGCGAGGCGCCGACTTGAGCTGCCGCTTGCCCTTCACAGGATGGACACCATCGTCCGT
Organism: uncultured Sphingomonadales bacterium; assembly: GCA_903821605.1. Lineage (GTDB taxonomy): Bacteria > Pseudomonadota > Alphaproteobacteria > Sphingomonadales > Sphingomonadaceae > Alteraquisediminimonas. The sequence goes on from CAIJLZ010000019.1 coordinate 10,109, forward strand.
AATTCGGAGTACCCACTGGCCGCTGGCCTCGTCCTGAAAGATGTCGGATAGCATCAGTTGGGCGACTTCCTCGGGGCGAGCTCCGGTCCACTGGAGGAGAAGGGGTATCCAATAACAGGCGTCCCCGAGGAGTGGGGCGGGGCGATCGCCCGACGTAAAGACTGGCAGTGAGAGGATCGCCTCGAGCTCTTCCAAGGTGTATTCGGTCCCCTGCTCGTCCTCGTGGCTTCCCGACAAGCTCTTGCGGGCCTTGAACGGGTTCTGGAGGACATCATTGATCGTTCCTGCCTCCTGTCCTTTGTTCCAGATCGCCGAGAGGGCTGCGAGGTGAGTACGGATAGTCTTCAGCTCTAGGCGGTCTGCTTCTGATCCTTCGTACTTGGCGACTAGAGCGGGCAGTGGGAGGTCGCGGTCCTCCTTCGGTAACTTGGCGGGACGTTGGGCGAGGAGCTCGAGCCATTCGGTCACCATGGCCTTGGTGATCTTGGATGGAGTGGGGGTGCCGTGCAGCTCCCGGAAGCCCCGTAAGGAGCCTTTCCAAGACGATATAGTGCTGTGCCCAACAGGCGACACCTTACTCGCCATTAGGGCTTCAGCGACATCCTGAAGGGTCATCTCAGTCGCGGGGGGCGAAGGGGTCTGCTCGGGGTTGAAAGGTTCTGGAGCTGCGGGAAGGGCGGGAGGTTGAACAATCTCCCCTGCCAAGGCCCGGATGGCGTCCGAGTGAGCCTGCATAGCCTTGTTGTTCAGTGCGATGCAGAGCTGTTTGAAGCCCTCGCTGCCCTTGTCGACGACGTAGCCGCTTTCCTCTGCAAGTTGGACGGCTCGATCACTCCAGGCCTCGATAAGCCCTTCAAGATCGCCCTGGGTCCGGAGGGCCTGAGCGGTCTCGACGATGACCTCGTGAACGAAACGAGGTCCTTTGGTCCATCGGGCGGGTGTCGATTGGTCGAGGCTAACACCTTGGCGTTCGGCGACGTCGGAGAGGGCTTCCCCGCGTCTCTTGGCATCTTGGCTCCATCGGATGCTCTCCACGTCTTCCAATTCCTGATGGTGATATCGAGCCATCAGATAGGCAATGGTGGGTTCGTCGAGTGGATGAAACATACCAGAGTGTTGGCGTTCGGCCATGTCAACCAGGCGCGTCCAGGTCTTCTCGGCCTCCTGATAGATCGCCATCGCCCCGGGGGTGTCGATGCTTTTCGCGCGGAGGGAGACCTTCAGTTCAGATCGTCCTCGTCCCTGTGGGCTTCCGCCCGGAATGTAGCGGATCAGATCCTTCGGGAACCGGCGACGATAGCTTATGATGCCGGTCGTCTTGTCTAGTTGAAGGTGCTTCACGACGACTTCCATGGTGTGCCTCGGTGTACGACTGTGTGTACGACCAGCAGGCCAATCAATGGCGGATTTGTGTGATTTCTAGGCCATTCAAACACTTAAGGGATGAATGGTGCCCAGGAGAGGACTCGAACCTCCACGGCCTTGCGGCCACTGGCACCTGAAGCCAGCGCGTCTACCAATTCCACCACCTGGGCACTTAGCGTGGTGAGGGCCAACTAGGGGGCGGCTTCGCGCTTGTCAATCAGTCGTGGAAGCGCCATTGCATTTTTCGTCGTTTTTTCGAGTCAGCGGGGATTTTGCAGACATGAATCGGTTGGTCACGATCTTTGGCGGTGGCGGTTTTATCGGCCATTATGTGGCGCAGGCGCTGCTGGGTGCCGGCTATCGCGTGCGGATTGCGGAACGGCACCCGAAGAACGCTTGGCGAATCAAAAGCTATGGCAATTTGGGGCAAGTCCAGTTCATGGCCGCCGATATTCTGCGCCCCGATACGGTGGCGGCGGCGGTGGATGGTGCCGATGTTGTGATCAACCTTGTCGGCATTTTGGCGGGCAAGTTCGATGCGGTGCATGTGCAGGGCGCGGCGCATGTCGCCAAGGCCGCTGCGGCGGCGCATGTGGGCGCGTTGATCCAGCTTTCCGCGATCGGTGCCGATGTGGCCAGCGCGTCGGCTTATGGCCGCAGCAAGGGCGAGGGCGAGGCGGCCGTGCGTGCGGCCTTCCCGGCGGCGATCATTTTGCGTCCGTCGATCGTGTTTGGGCCGGAAGACAATTTCGTCAACCGCTTTGCTGCCATGGCCAAGCTGCCAGTGCTGCCGGTGTTGCGCGGTGCGGCAAAGTTCCAGCCGCTATTCGCGGGCGATATCGGCCATGCCGTGGTCGCGGCGCTGGGCGATGCGGATCATGCGGGCAAGACGTTCGAATTGGGCGGCCCGGAAGTGCTGTCGATGCGCCAGCTCAACGAATTGATCTGCCACCTTACCGGGCAGACGCCGTCGATCATCGATGTGCCTGATTGTATGGGCGGCCTGATGGCGAAGCTGCTGGGCTGGGCGCCCGGCGCACCGATCACGCAGGACCAGTGGCTGATGTTGCAACAGGATAATGTCGTGGCGGCGGGCGCACTTGGTTTCGCGGCGCTTGGCATCGCGCCACAGGCATTGGAAACGGTCGGGCCGCGCTGGCTGGTCCGGTTCCGCAACCATGGCCGTTTCGCGGCCAACACCCCGGCATGAGCGTCCACCAGTCATGACATCCGATCTGCTGACCCCGATCCTGCTCGGCATTGTCGAGGGGGTGACGGAATTCATTCCGGTGTCGTCGACCGGCCATTTGGTGCTGGCCGGCGCGTTGCTGGGCTATCAGGATGAGGCGAGCAAGACCTTCGATATCGTGATCCAACTGGGCGCGATTCTGGCGGTGGTGGTGCTGTATTGGCGACGCTTTGTCGATGTGTTGCTTGGCCTTGCCAGCATGGACAAGGGGGCGGTCGGGTTCACCCGCAATATTTTGCTTGGTTTTCTGCCTTCGATGGTAGTGGGGGCGGTCGCCTATCAGGCGATCAAGGCGATGCTGGAATCGCCGACGGTGGTCGCTTGGGCGCTGATCCTTGGCGGTATCGCGATTCTGGTGATCGAGCGCATCGGCAAGACCGTGAAGTTCGAGACGATTGAGGGCATGGGCTGGCGCACCGCGCTCGGGATCGGCGTGATCCAGTGCCTGTCGATGATACCCGGTGTCAGCCGTTCAGGTGCGACGATCATGGGCGCGTTGATGCTGGGGGTTGAACGCAAGACCGCGGCGGAGTTCAGCTTCTTCGTCGCGATCCCGACGATGCTGGCGGCCAGCACCTATGCGATGTTGAAAGACGGCATGCACCTGCCACAGGATCAACTGGGCAATATCGGTATCGGCTTTGTGGTGTCCTTTGTCGTCGCGATGGCGGTGATCAAGGGCTTTGTCGCGATGGTCTCGCGCTTTGGCTTTGCGCCCTTCGCTTGGTATCGCATCGCGGCGGGTAGCGGTGCGTTGCTGTGGCTTGGGATGAAGTGAGCCGCCGCTAAGGGGCTTTTCCCACAAAAAGGGCGGGGGCGATCTGGTCGCACCCCGCCTTTTTGTACCAATTTCACGCCATTTGCATGGTTGTGAAAGCCGATTGATCAGCCTGCTTTGGCGACGCCGACCATTGACGGGCGCAGCAGCCGATCCTTAATCATGTAACCAGCCTGCATTTCCTGAATGACGGTGCCGGGTTCTTCAGCGCTGGGCAGTTCGATCATCGCCTGATGCAGATTGGGATCAAGCTTGGTGCCGACGGCGATGATGCGGCTGATGCCGTGGCGACCGAAGACGCTTTCCAGTTCCTTGCCGGTCATTTCAAGCCCGGTCACCAGCGGCGACAGCTTCTCGTCGGCGCGCAATTCAGCCGGGATCGATTCGAGTGCGCGGCTCAGATTATCGGCGACGGAGAGGATGTCGCGGGCAAAGGCGGTGGCGGCATAGGCCGTGGCATTGGCCTTTTCCTGTTCCAGCCGGCGGCGGGTATTTTGCAGGTCGGCCTGCGCATAGAGCACGTCCTGCTTGGCCGCTTCAAGCGCGCCTTCCAGTTCGGCGATGCGGGCGGCGGGGCCAGTCTCGGGGCCAGTCTCGGGGCCAGTGGGGGTGGCCGCCGCGTCGGCAGCGGTTTCCGCGCCTTCGGTCGGTTCGGCAGTGCTGGTCTGTTCGGTCATGCGATCATTCTCGTCAAAGTTTGTGCGGTGAAATCAACCATGGGGATGATGCGGGCGTAGTTCAAGCGGGTGGGGCCAATGACACCCACCACACCGATGACCCGACCATCCTTGCCATGCCAGGGCGCTGCTATCACGGATGAGCCGGAAAGCGAGAAAAGTTTGTTCTCAGAGCCGATAAAAATCCGGGTGGCACGGGCAACGCGGGCATTGTCGAGCAGGCGGGCGATGTCGCGCTTGGTTTCCAGTTCCTCCAACAGGCGCTTCACCCGCTCAAGGTCCTCGGCGGCATGTTCGTCGATCAGATTGGCCTGACCCCGCACGATCAAGACCGGATTATCAAGCCCATCCTGCGACCAGACGGCAAGACCTTGCTGGATCAACTGCGCCGCCGCCTGATTGAGCGCCGCTTCGCCGGCGGTGATCTGGGCCATCAAACGCGCGCCCGCATCGCCCAGCGTCATGCCGGTCAGCATCGCATTCATGTAATTGGCGGCTTCTTGCAGGGCCGTCATCGGGAAGCCCAGCGGCAGATCGAGCACGCGATTTTCAACATTGCCATCCTGACCAACCAGCACGGCAAGCGCCTGTCGATCGGATAGCGGGACAAAGCCGACCTGCCGGACAATCGGCTCCCCCTTGGGGACCAGCACCATCCCGGCACAGGCAGACAGGCCCGACAGCGCCATGGAGGCGGCGGCAAGGGCATCCTCGATCGGGCCGCTTTCCTTGATCTGCGCCTCAATCGCGTCGCGCTCTTGGGCGGAGGGGACCGCGACCTGCATCATGCCGTCAACGAACAGGCGCAGCCCGACCTCGGTCGGGACCCGACCGGCGGAGATGTGCGGGGCGGCGAGCAGGCCCATTTCCTCCAGATCCTGCATCACATTGCGGATCGAGGCGGGGGAGAGATCAAGCCCCGGCACCTTGCTGATCGTACGCGAGCCGACGGGATAGCCGCTGTCGATATAGCTTTCGACAACGACGCGGAAGATATCCCGGGCGCGATCACTGAGTTCAAGGGGGCCGTTCATGATGCTACTCATATGATGTGCGCCGCGCCGGATGCAATAACGCGATGCGCGCCATCAGGCACCAAGGGTGAAGGCGAAGAAAATCGCGGACGCCAATGCCATCACCCCGGTTGAGACCCAGCCCAACACCGTCATGCCCGTCGAAATCGTCAATCGCCCCATCGCCCGCTTGTTGCGGACGATCAGCATCATCACCGCCATCAACGGTGCCGCCAGCACGCCATTGACCACTGCAGCCCAATAGAGCGCCTTGGCCGGATCGATGGAGGTGAAGTTGACAAGACAGCCCAACATCGTCGTCACGGCGATGGTGGCATAGAATAATCGGGCTTCATGCAGCTTGGCGTTGAGACTGCCCGCCCGCCCGGTCATTTCGCTGACCGCATAGGCGGCGGAGCCTGCCAGCACCGGCACGGCCAACATCCCGGTGCCGATGATGCCAAGGGCGAACAGCGCAAAGGCGAAGTTCCCGGCAATCGGGCGGAGCGCCTCGGCCGCTTGGGCGGAGGTCTGGATGTCGGTCACGCCATGGGCATGTAGTGTCGCGGCAGTGGCGAAGACGATGGCCAGCGAGATGATCGAGCTGAACGCCATGCCGGTCAACGTGTCGATGCGGATGCGGCGGAGTTCAGGCCCGGCGTCTTTCGGGGCGATGCAGAGCGGCTTGGCGTGGTGGCGGTGCTGCTCTTCGACTTCCTGCCCGGCCTGCCAGAAAAATAAATAGGGGCTGATCGTCGTGCCGAGAATGGCGACAAAGGCGGTCGCATAGGCGACATTTAGATGGATTTCGGGCACGACCAGCGATGTCAGCGCCTCACCCCAAGGCACGCCCGCCACCATCACAACGGCGACATAGGTGAACAGCGATAATGTGGTCCATTTGAGGATGCGAGCATAGCGCGCATAGCTGATCACCACTTCCAGCACGACGCACAACACGCCGAACAACAGGGTATAGACTGCGGCATTGCCGCCCGCGAGCAAGGCCAGCGCGGCGCCCATCGCGCTCAGATCGGCACCCAGGTTGATGATATTGGCGACCAGCAACAGCGATACAATGATCGCCATCACTGCCTTGGGATAATGGCGCCGCAGATTGGCGGCGATGCCCCGCCCGGTGACGCGGCCGATCTCACCGGCAATTTCCTGGATCACAACCATCAGGGGGAAGGAGAAGAGGAAGGTCCATGCTAGCCCATAGCCGAATTCTGCACCGACCTGGCTATGGGTGCCAATGCCGCTGGGATCATCATCGGCTGCGCCGGTGACAAGGCCGGGGCCGAGACGTTTGAGAAAGTCGGACATGGCCATAAGGTGCAGATTGATCCTCTTTCCTAATTGAACCCTGCGATAGACTAGCCAGCGGTCAGCAACTAGCCCCTTTGGCAGCCAGCCCCCTTTGGCGGCCAGCCCCCTTTGGCAGGACGTGCGGGACGTGCTATGGGGCCGACCATGACCGACCAGACGATAATTGCCGCTGAAAAACTCATCACCGACATGGGCCACCGCGCCCGCGCGGCCATGGCCGTGCTGGCGGGCACGCCGACCGCTGTCAAGGCGAAGGCGCTGACCGCTGCGGCCAGTGCACTGCGCGCCAGCATGGCCGATGTGCTTGCCGCTAATGCCAAAGACATGGCCGCCGGGGCCGAACGGGGCCTCTCGCCCGCGATGCTTGATCGGCTGAAGCTCGACGAAAAGCGGGTCGATGGCATTGCGTCGGCGCTCGAATCGGTGGCCGTGCTGCCTGATCCTGTCGGCCAGTTGATCGACGAGACGGTGCGTCCCAATGGGATGAAGCTCCAGCGCGTGCGGGTGCCGCTTGGCGTTGTAGGTATTATTTTTGAAAGCCGTCCCAATGTCACGGCGGATGCCGGGGCGCTGGCGATGATGGCGGGCAATGCCGCGATCTTGCGGGGGGGGTCCGAAGCGACCCATAGCAACCGCGCGATCCATGCGGCGCTGCTGGCGGGATTGCGCGCCGCCGGTTTGCCTGAAGATGCGATCCAGTTAGTGCCGACTGCCGACCGCGCGGCGGTGGGGGCAATGCTGCGCGCCGCTGGGTTGATCGACATCATCGTGCCGCGTGGGGGCAAGTCGCTTGTCGCCCGCGTGCAGGAAGAGGCGCGGGTGCCGGTACTCGCGCATCTCGACGGCATTTGTCACACCTATGTGCATGCCTCCGCTGATCCCGAAATGGCGCGCGCGGTCGTGCTCAACGCCAAGATGCGCCGGACGGGCATCTGTGGCGCGATGGAGACCTTGCTGATCGACCGCGACTATCCCGATCCCGCCGCGCTGGTGGCGGGCCTGTTGGATGCGGGTTGCGAGGTGCGCGGCGATGACATGGTGATGGAACTCGACCCCCGCACGGTCGCGGCGCAGGACGAGGACTGGGACACTGAATATCTCGAACCGATCTGCTCGGTCGCGGTGGTGGACGGCGTCGATGCGGCGATGGATCATATCGCCCGTCACAGTTCGCACCATACCGACGCGATTGTGGCAATGGATGAGCAGGCGGCAGAAAAGTTTCTGAACGGTGTCGATAGCGCCATCGTGATGTGGAACGCCTCCAGCCAGTTTGCCGATGGGGGTGAATTCGGGCTGGGTGCGGAAATCGGTATTTCGACCGGGCGAATGCATGCCCGTGGCCCGGTCGCGCTTGAAGGCCTCACCACCTATAAATGGGTGGTGCGCGGCACCGGCCAATGTCGTCCGTGAAGGTTCGCGGGTGAAAAAGGTCGGGCTGCTTGGTGGCTCGTTCAATCCTGCCCATGGCGGTCATCGCCGGATCAGCCTTTACGCGATGCGCGCCTTGGGGTTGGACGAGCTGTGGTGGCTGGTGTCGCCCGGCAACCCGCTGAAGGACGAGGCGAATGACATGGCCCCGTTGCGGGCGCGGCTTGCCTCGGCACGCAAGGTGGCACGCCATAGCCGCATCGTGCCGACCGCAATCGAATCGGTGCTGGGCACCCGTTACACGGTCGATACGCTGGCCGCACTGCGCCGCCGCTACCCCAAGATAGCGTTTATTTGGATCATGGGAGCCGATAATCTGGCGCAATTTCACCAATGGCGCGACTGGAGAGGCATTGCACGGCGGATGCCGATTGCAGTGATGGTCCGTCCGGGCTATGATCACCACGCTCGTTTCGCACCCGTGATGGGCTGGTTTGGCCGTTTTGTCCGGCGACCCGACCAGAAAGAGAACTGGACAAAGTGGAGACTTCCGTCGCTGGTGATGATCGGCACCCGGCCCGATACCCGCTCCGCCACTGCGCTGCGCGCGCGGTTCCCTGATTGGCACCGCCCCTTCGCCCATCGCCCTTTGCGCGACGAACTTACCCATGACCTCATCTGACAGGAAACACCCTTTGCCCGCTTCTGCTGCTGCCGCCCGTTCCGATTCCGAGGTCGAAAGGCTGCATAATTTGATTTTGGCCTCGCTTGACGATGATCAGGCCGAAGAGGTCGTGAGCATTCCGCTCGCCGGAAAGTCGACCATTGCTGATTATATGGTCATCGCGTCTGGTCGCTCGACCCGCCATGTCGCCAGCATGGCGAACAAGCTGGCCGAAAAGATTAAAGCCGACATGGGTCGTCTGACCCGGATCGAAGGTCTGCCGACCGCCGATTGGGTGCTAATCGATGCGGCGGATGTGATCGTCCACATTTTCCGGCCCGAGGTGCGCAGCTTCTATAATCTGGAGCGCATGTGGGGCTTTGGCGATAACGTCGATAGCGCCAACTGAGGCCCGACGCGACCATGCTGCTGCATGTTGTCGCGCGCGGCCGGATCGGGCGTAGCCCGGAAGCCGAACTCATGGATCGTTATCTGAAGCGGGTCAGTTGGCCGGTCAAGGTGACGGAACTGCCCGATATCGGCGGTAAACAGCCCAAGATCGAACCCGGCACCACCATCATCGCGATGGATGAGACGGGCGCGCAATGGAGCTCGATGGAATTCGCCCGCAAGGTTGAAGCCTGGCGGGATTCCGGCGTGCGCGAGTTGCGCTTCCTGATCGGTGCCGCCGACGGTCTGACGGAAGAGGAGCGCGCGCAGGCCAGCGGCTTCTTCTCCTTCGGTCGCGCAACCTGGCCGCATCTCATGGTGCGGGCGATGCTCGCCGAACAGCTATGGCGCGCCAGTTCGATCCTCGCCAACCATCCTTATCATCGCGAGGGCTGACTTCGTGACATCCGCGCTGCTGGCGCGGCTGAGTGGTTGTACGGGTGAAGGCTGAAACGAGTTCAGCATGACGATGGGGGTGTTTGCGGCGAGGCGGGGGGCGCGGGTGGACCCGCACGATGCTTTCAAGGGTGACCTTTACCCCAATACTCGTCACCCTGAACTTGTTTCAGGGTCCAACCCCGTGCAACAGTCCTGTTGTGATGGCTATGCGATAAAGGCTGGAGCGGTTTCAGCATGACGCATCAACAGCAGCGGCGAGGCGTAGAGCGAGAAATGGTGCGGATAAGGGGGCATATTGCACTGGTCGCTGCGGTGGCACTGGGGCTTGTGTTGCCGGTTGCTGCGGCCATTGGTCCGGCAAATTCGACCATCACCAATCGCCGCATGGCACCGATTGACGGGCGTGAGCGCGCGCGGCTTGCGGTGCAGGCGCTGGAGGCGCGGATCGCCTTGGCCGAGGCCGACGCGCGCGGGGGTGAACGCCGGTTGCTGCGGATCGAACAAGCGCGCAAGGGGCAGCGGGCAAGGCTGGCGGCACGACAGGGGCGGCTGGTGCATCTGGTGGCCGCGATTGAAACCTTATCGCGCCGACCAGCGGCCTTGGCGCTCGCGCAGCCGGGGTCGATCAACGATGTCGCCCATGTCCGCGCGCTATTGGCGGCGGCTGCGCCTGAAATCCGGCGACGCACGGCGGGGGTTCGGATCGAGATCGTGCGCGGCGAGCAATTGGCGCGCGAGGCGGACCGGGCCTTGATCGGGTTGCGCCGGACCCAGTTGCTGCTGATTGAGCGGCGTGAAGAGTTGGCGCGGATGGAAGCGAGCCTCGCCGGGGGTGGCCCGCCTTCGCCGCGAGAGGCGATGCGGGCACTGGCGCTGGGTGAACGGGCGCGCGACGCGCTCGACATGATTCGCGACATTGATGACCGGCAGGCCGTGGAGGCCGCCTTGGTGTCGCTGCCGGGGCCGTTGCTGCGTCCGGATATGGCGGCGCGCGACGATTTTTCCTTTTCGCTGGTCGGGCTGTTGGCGCGCAATCAGGCGCCGCCGCGTCGCCTTCCGGCCTATCTGCTGCCGGTGGATGGGCCGGTGGTCACTGGTCTGGGGGAAGTGTCATCTGCCGGGGTAAGGGCGCGGGGGATTAGCTTGCTTGGCCTGCCACGGGCGGCGGTGATTGCCCCCAATCGCGGTCGGGTCGCTTATGCTGGCTCGTTTCGGTCCTATGGCCAGATCGTGGTTATTGACCATGGCCGCCGCTGGTATTCGCTGATCACGGGCATGGCGGCACTCTATGTTCAGGCCGGAGACGAGTTGACGCGCGGTCAGGTGATTGGCCGATTGGGCGAGGGTCAGCCAAAGGTGACGGTCGAACTCCGCCGTGCGGGCCTGCCGATTGACCTGACGCCGTTGCTCCGTCGAGGCTAGGCCCGATATCGCCTCGGTTTCGGCGCGGCGGGGCAGGGCGGGTTGGTGATCAGGCCTTGGGGCCAAAGCGTGCGCACAGCATGTCGATCAAGGCCCGGATGTCGTCATTGGCGAGGCTGTAATAGATGGTTGTGCCGTCGCGCCGCGTGCTGACGACCCCGGCATCGCGCAGCTTCGCCAGATGCTGTGACACGCCGGAGGGTGAAAGCGCGCAATGTGCGATCAGTTCACCAACGGCAGTTTCCCCAGCGCACAGGCGACAGAGCAGGAGCAGGCGCTGGTCATTGGCCAAGAGCTTGAGCATGGCAGCCGCTTCGGTGGCATGCTGCGCCAGCACGGCAATCGGGACTTCGGCATTCATCTTCGACACGGCTCCATGAAGCGTGCACGCAATCGTGCCCTTGGGCCGACATTATGCCTAAGGGCGATGGCTTGGCCAGTCGAAATGAGACATGGGTTCGTCCAATTGATGGTTGCCCGACGCGCCGTGATCGGCAACGATAGGGAGATGAACGCCCCTCGCACAAGCGGGCGGACGACCAACAAGGGAATGCATGTCATGCGGGATGCCACGAAATTTTATATCGATGGACAATGGGTTGCGCCATTGGGCGGGACTGTGGTCGATGTCATCAATCCGGCGGACTTGACGGTGTCAGGGCAGGTCGCGCTTGGCAGTGAGGCCGATGCGATGCGCGCGGTCGCGGCGGCGCGCGCGGCATTCGATAGCTGGTCGCAGGTGAGCGTCGCTGAGCGCATCGACTATCTCAAGCGAATCAGCGCGGCACTGATCGCCCGCAATGATGAGATCGCCGACGCGATCACGGCGGCGATGGGCGCACCCATGGGTCTTTCGCGCGGCGCGCAGGCCCCGTCCGGCCCGCAGCATTTCGGCGAGGTTATTCGCGTATTGGAAAGCTATGCCTTCGAATATGCGATGGGCACGACGCTGATCCGGCGCGAACCCATTGGGGTGTGCACCCTGATCACGCCATGGAACTGGCCGATGAACCAAATCGCGGCCAAAGTGGCCCCGGCGATTGCCGCAGGCTGCACCATGGTGTTGAAGCCCAGCGAACTTGCGCCATTTGACGCGGTAATCCTTGCCGAAATCATGGATGAGGTCGGCTTGCCCAAGGGGGTGTTCAATCTTGTGCAGGGCGACGGGCCCGGTATCGGTAATGCCCTGACCAGCCATGTGGATGTCGACATGGTCTCGTTCACCGGATCGACCCGTGCGGGCATTCAGATTTCCACCAATGCGGCACCGACGATCAAGCGGGTGGCGCTCGAACTGGGGGGCAAGTCGGCCAATATCATTCTGCCGGATGCCAAGCTGGAAAAGGCGATCCCACGCAGCGTGCGCGGTTGCATGGCGAATTCCGGACAAAGCTGCAACGCGCCGACCCGCTTGCTGGTGCCGCGTGCGTTATATCCCCGTGTCGTTGAATTGGCGGTCGAAACGGCGAACCAATTGTCGGTTGGCATGCCGTCGGGCAATGCTGATCTAGGCCCGATTGCCAATCCGAACCAGTATCGGCGGGTTGTGGCGCTGATTGAACAGGCGATGGCCGAGGGGTGCGAATTGCTGGCCGGTGGGCCGGACTGTCCGGAAGAATTGCGTCCGGGCCTGTTCGTCCGCCCGACGATCTTTGGCAATGTCACGCCCGATAAAAGCATCGCGCGCGAAGAAGTGTTCGGGCCGGTGCTTGCGATCATGGTCTATGACGATGTCGAACAGGCGATCCAGATTGCCAATGACACAGCTTATGGCCTCTCGGGCTATGTCTGGGGAACGGATGTCGCGGCGGCAAAGGCGGTCGCGGCGCGGCTGCGGACCGGTATGGTGCATCTGAACGGCGCATCGCTTGATAGCGCGGCACCCTTTGGCGGCTATAAAATGTCTGGCATTGGCCGCGAATGGGGCGTGCATGGGCTTGAGGAGTTTCTGGAAATCAAGTCGGTCTATGGTGGTGCGGCTTGATCATGTGAACGCTTGCTGATCCGCCCGCCGCCTTGCCAGCGCCGGGTTCAAAGACCATAACAAGCTTGTCATACACCCTTGCGGGGTGAGGCTGTATTATATCGGGAAATTCAAACGCATGGGTCGTAAATATTTCGGTACGGATGGGATTCGCGGCCTAACCAACAAGGCGCCGATGACGCCGGAAATCGCGATGCGCGTTGGTCAGGTGGCGGGCGCCCATTTTCTCCGTGGTGATCACCGCCACCGGGTGGTGATTGGCAAGGACACCCGATTGTCGGGCTATATGGTCGAAAACGCCTTGGTCGCCGGTTTTACCAGCGTTGGTATGGACGTCGTCCAGTTCGGCCCGGTGCCGACCCCGGCGGTGGCGATGTTGACCCGATCGATGCGAGCCGATCTTGGCGTGATGATTTCGGCAAGCCACAATCCTTATTATGACAATGGCATCAAGCTGTTCGGCCCCGATGGGTTCAAGCTGTCGGATGAGGATGAACTGGCGATTGAGGCGGCGCTGGATGTCGTGCCGGTGCTGGCGAGCGCCGAACATATCGGCCGGGCGCGCCGGGTGGAGGATGCGCGTGGGCGTTATATCCATGCCGCGAAGATGACCTTCCCCGATGATCTGCGGCTTGATGGGCTGCGGATCGTGATCGATTGTGCCCATGGTGCGGCCTATCAGGTCGCCCCAAGTGCCTTGTGGGAATTGGGTGCCGATGTCATCTCGATCGGGGTCAATCCGAATGGCACCAATATTAACGACGGTTGCGGGTCGACCCATCCAGAAGCGTTGCAGGCGCGGGTGTTATCCGAACAGGCAGATATCGGCATCGCGCTTGATGGTGATGCGGATCGGTTGATCATCGTCGACGAAAAGGGTCGGGTGGTGGATGGCGACCAGTTGATGGCGCTGATCGCGGCGGATTGGCATCGCGCGGGCTTGCTGCGCGGTAACGGTTTGGTGGCGACCGTCATGTCAAACATGGGGCTGGAAAAATTCCTTGCAGGTCACGGGCTTGATCTGCACCGCGCGGCAGTGGGTGACCGTTATGTGCTGGAAATGATGCGCGCGGGCGGGTTCAACATTGGGGGGGAGCAGTCCGGCCATATCATCATGACCGATCACGGCACGACCGGCGACGGGCTGGTGGCGTCGCTGCAGGTGCTGGCTGCGTTGGTGCGGGCGGGCAAACCGGCATCCGAGGTGCTCCACCAGTTTGATCCCTATCCGCAATTGTTGCGCAATGTCCGTTTTTCAGGCGGTCAGCCGTTGGCGGACCCGAAGGTCAAGGCCGTGATCGCCGCCGCCGAGGCGGAGTTGGGGCAGAGCGGGCGGTTCGTTATTCGCAAGTCCGGCACCGAACCATTGATCAGGGTGATGGCCGAGGGCGAGGATGCCGCCTTGGTCGAACGGCTGGTCGGCGCGATTTGCGACAGCGTGAAGGAGGTGTGCGCCTGATGTTGGAGATGCGTCCCGATTGCGAGGGCTGTGGCGCTGACCTGCCGGCGGATTTGCCGGGCGCGTTTATTTGTTCGTTCGAGTGCACCTTCTGCACCGAATGCGCGGATGGGCTGGATGAGCGTTGCCCCAATTGCGGCGGTGAACTGGTCGATCGCCCGACGCGCGCCAAGGCGAAGCTTAAGGATCATCCGGCGTCGAGCGTGCGGCATTTCAAGGGATGATGGCGCGCATCTTGATCATCGCCGGGTCGGATAGCGGTGGCGGTGCGGGGATTCAGGCGGACATCAAGACCGTCACCATGTTGGGCGGTCATGCGATGACCGCAATCACCGCATTGACCGCCCAGAATACGCTGGGCGTCGATGGCGTGATGCCGGTGCCGCCCGATTTCGTGATGCAGCAGGTGGATAGCGTTGTGCGCGATATCGGCATCGATGCGGTCAAGATCGGCATGCTTGGCGGGGCAGATATTGCCGGGCGCATTGTCGATTGGCTGGACGTGCTGGATGCGGATTTCCCGGTGGTTTTCGATCCGGTGATGGTCGCGACCAGCGGGGCGCTATTGATTGATGAGCCGACCTTGCAGATGTTTGACCGGCTCTTGCGTCGGGCAACGCTCGTCACCCCCAATGTGCCTGAGCTTGCGGCGTTGACCGGGGCGGAAATCGTGTCGACCTATACGCTAGAACGCGCGGCGCGGCAGTTGTCACGGCAATATCGGTGCGCGGTGTTGGCCAAGGGGGGGCATTTGCCAGGCGATACCGTGTCGGACCTATTGATTGAAGCCAGCGGCGCGGCGCATCGCTGGGTCGATGACAAGATCAATACCGTCCATAATCATGGGACGGGTTGCACACTCGCCAGCGGTGTCGCGACCGGACTGGGGCAGGGGATGGCGATGGCCGCCGCCACGGATCGCGCGCGTCGTTTCGTGCGCGAGGCGCTGCGACTGGCGCCGGCCTTGGGCGGTGGCCATGGTCCGATGGGGCATGGCCTTGTCCGACTCGAGGGCTGATCCTCAATCGCGCAGCGCGAGGCAGGGGATTTTTGCCGCCTGCGCATGACGACAGATGCGATCGGCTTCCTGCTGGCTGTGGATCGGCCCGGCGCGCAGGCGGACGATTTTGCCAACCGGGATGATCAGCGGCTGGAGTGCCGCTAAGCCGCTGATTTTCGGCTTGATGCGCTTCCATTCGCCCTTTGCCTCATCCGCGTTGGGAAAGACGCCAAGCTGCACCCGCCAACTCTGGCCGTTCGGGATGGCGGCGGTGGCGGCGGTAGTGGGCACGGGCGGTGCAACGCGCGCTGCCTTGGTGACAGGCGGCTTGGTAACGACCGGCTTGGCTGGACGCTTGGCTGGCCGTGCGGCGGCGTCGCTTTTGGTTTCGGACAATGCTTCGGTCTTGCTTGGCGCAACCTGTTCCGCACTTTGGGTGCTTGGCTTGGTAGCTTCGGGCGGGGTGGCGGGGGCCCAATTGCTGACCATTTCTTGATTGCCCGCCAATGTGCGCGCCTGCGCCAGCGCCTGCTCGCGCTGTTGTGGCGAGAGATATTTGTCCATTTCGACCAAGCTGGGCTTGGCTTGAGTCAGACCAGCGGCGGCGGCACGGGTCATCATCGCATAAGCGCGCACCCAATTTTTCGCGACCGTGTCGCCGTTGAACAGCGCGGTGCCAAAGACATATAAAGCCCGTGGATCGCCGCGTTCCGCTGATTTTTCCAGCCATGGCATGGCGGTGGCGTGATCGCCGTTCTGGAACAGGATCAGCCCGTAATTGGCCGCCGCCTGGGCATGGCCCTGCTGCGCGGCCTTGGCGTACCAGCCTTCAGCTAATTTGAAATCAGTCTCTACCCCACGGCCAAGGCGATAGGCCTGTCCGAGATTGAACTGGGCATCGGCGTCCCCGGCGATGGCTGGCGCCCGCCATTGGTCGACCGCCGTTGCATAATCGCCACGCTGCCACGCATCGACGCCTTCCTTGACCCCGGCCTGAGCGGGCGCGGCCATTCCCAAAATGGCGAGCGAGGCAGTTAACAGGGCGGTAATGCGTCGGCGGTTCATGTGCTTCTCTCAAGGATATGCGCGATTTAAAATAGTTAGCACGCAATTTAGACTATTTGATGGAGATGCTACTCTGTATTTCTCGCCAAATCGTAAATGAAAGATCCACGAGGTTTAACCAATTTTTAGCGAAGATATCGCTTAATGCATCTTCCATCGTCGAGGGGAAGAAGAGGCGAACATGCGGGTATTGGCATTGGCATCGCAAAAAGGTGGTTCAGGCAAGACGACCTTGTCTGGTCATCTGGCCGTACAGGCGGAGCGCGCAGGCGCCGGTCCCGTCGTTCTGATCGACATTGATCCGCAAGGATCGCTTGCCGATTGGTGGAACGAGCGAGAAGCGGAAACGCCCGCTTTCGCCCAGACCACGGTCTCGCGTCTCGCGACCGATCTCGAAGCGTTGCGTCAGCAGGGCTTCAAGCTGGCCGTGATCGACACCCCGCCCGCCATCACCATGGCGATCCAGAGCGTGATCGCGGTGGCAGAACTGATCATCATCCCGACTCGCCCCAGCCCGCACGATCTTCGCGCCGTTGGCGCAACTGTTGATCTGTGCGAACGCGCCGGCAAGCCCTTGCTGTTTGTGGTCAATGGGGCGACCCCCAAGGCGCGCATCACGCATGAGGCCGCTGTCGCCCTGTCCCAACATGGCACGGTTGCGCCGGTGACGGTGCACCAGCGCACCGATTTCGCCGCGTCGATGATCGATGGGCGGACGGTGATGGAGGTGGATGCCAATAGCCGGTCTGCACGCGAAGTGGCCGATCTATGGGTCTATGTCGCCGACCGGCTTGAAAAGCATTTTCGCCGGACGATTTTTGCCACGCCGAACAGCTATGGCTTTGTCGCCATGCCGCGCACGGCGGCGGTTTCCGGACAGGCCGGTGGCTTCGGTCGCCGGATTGTCGGTCAGTGAATGATGGGGGGGTGCAGATGTCGCAATCCAAACCGTTAGCGTCTCTGTCTGCCACGCTACTGGCCCGTAAAGGTCAGGCCAAGCCCGCCATGCGGCCGCAGGGCTATGCCTCGCTTGGCATGAACCCGCGCTCAGCCTTGGTGGTGGATGATCTGGGCTGGGATGACATGGGCCATGGTCGCCATGATGTGCCATCGCGTGATGTATCATCGGCAGAAACCATGGCTATGCCAGCGCTTGAACCCGTGGTGGAGCCGATCACGCCGCATGTCGGCGTGACGCCGGTCGCCTCGGTGCCGCCGGTGGTGGCTCAACAGCAGGCGCTGGCCACCCATTTTGGCGACACGGGGGAGAAGACGTCGGGTGATGACAAATCCGGGTTGCGCGCGGTTCGGGGTCGCAAGGTGGCTTTCACATTGCGGTTGGATGAAGATCGCCATCTGCGGTTGCGACTCGCGTCGGCAACCTCCGGGTGTTCATCGCAACGTCTGGTGACAGAGGCGCTGGACCGCTTTCTGGCGACGCTGGCCGATGTGGATGTGCTGACTAATGCGCTCGGTCGTCAGGCATGTGCGAAGTGACCGCTGTGATGAATAGGGCATTGGTCATGCGGACGGCCGGCAAATATGCGCGGATTTTCCTGTTCTCGGCGATGATTGGCACGACATTTGTCGGCTCTCCCTTGCTGGCGCGGACGTCGGAAGATGCGACGGCACTGCGCGCGCTGCGTTCGGCACCTGTCCATGCCCGCAAGGCCAAGTCCTTGTTGGAGCGGCAATCCGTGGGCGAAGCGGTGAAGGCAGCCGAACTGGCGGTCGCGGGTGATCCGCGCAACGCCGATTATCGCGCCTTGCTGGGGCGCGCCTATCTTGCCGCCGGGCGCTTTGGTTCGGCGGGGCAAAGTTTTCAGGATGTGATCGCGCTCGGCGCAGGCAATGGTCGGGTGATGCTCAATCTCGCGATGTGCCATGTGGCGCTGGGCGATCGCGATGGGGCGTTGAACTGGCTGGAGCGCACAAAGCATAGCCTCCCGATTGCAGATTATGGCTTGGGCTTGGCGCTGGCCGGTCAGCCGGGCGCCGCGATTTCGGTGCTTGAAACCAGTGTGCAGCATGAACAGGCTGGCCCGCGTGAGCGGCAGAATCTTGCGCTCAGCTATGCGATGGCCGGGCGTTGGAGAGAGGCGCGGGTGGTTGCGGCGCAAGATATCAGTGCCGACCGGGTCAATGACCGCATGATGGAATGGGCGGCGTTCACCTCGCCGCGCAACAGTTGGGATCAGGTGGCGGCGGTGCTTCGGGTGAGGGCGCGGCTTGACGCTGGCCAGCCGTCGGCATTGGCGCTGGCCCGCTTCCCGAGTGCGGTATCTCCCATCGAAGCGGCCAAGGCTGATGCGCCGGTGGCTGCCCCCGTCACGGTCGCGCCCGCCACCGACGAACCAGCACTGGCGTCGGTTGAACAGGCGCTCGCCGATCATCCGCCAATGGCTGAAGGCGGTCGGGAGACTGCCCCCATCGAGGTGGCGATTGATCCGGTGACGCCGGTCGCGCAGCCCGTCACCATCATGCGCCCGGTTCACGCCCGATTTGCCCCTAAAGGGCGCTTTGTCGTGCAATTGGGTGCCTATCGGACCCGGGCCAATGCCCAATTGGCATGGGGTCAGGCCGTGGCGCGCCATGGGGTGCTGGCCGCTACCCCCGCCCTGATGACGCGGGTGGCATCGCGCCCATTATATCGGGTTGCCGCAGGTGGCTTTGCGACCCGTGCGTCAGCCGAGGCGCTGTGCAACGCGATCCGACATCGTCAAGGGCGCTGCTTTGTCCGCGCCATTGGGGGTGATAAGCCCGCCCAATGGACGGTGAAGACGCGCGCGGCGCGGACCCAAATCGCCTCGCGCTGAACCTCTACCCCATCAGGAATAAAGCGCCCGATAGCGTTATCGGGCGCTTTTTTTAGCTGTGGACGATCCGCCCGCCTTTGACGACATGGCGGACCTTGCCCTGCACCGGCAGGCCGTCAAACGGGGTGTTGCCTGCCTTGCCCGGCAGAATGTCGCCATCAATCTGCCATGGGGCGTCCGGATCGAACAGCACCAGATCCCCCGGCGCACCGGCATGCAGAGAACCGCCCGCCAGACCGAACAACTTGGCCGGGGTGGATGACAGTAGCTGCATCAGACGTGGCAAGGTCACCACGCCGTCACGCACGAGATTGAGCGACAGCGCCAACAGCGTCGCCGCACCCGCCATGCCGGGCTGGGCCTCGGCAAAGGGCAGGCGCTTGGCTTCCGGGCCGTGCGGGTCATGGCCCGAACAAATCAGGTCGATGGTGCCATCGCGCACCGCCTCAATCGCCGCCAACCGGTCTGCTTCCGACCGCAAGGGCGGGGACAGGCGGGTGAAGGTCAGGAACGCGCCGATCGCGCTTTCCGACAGCAATAGATGCGCTGGCGTGATGCCGCAGGTGACGCGCAGCCCGCGCTGCTTGGCGGCGCGGATCAGGTCAAAGCCGCGCGCGGTCGTCACTTGGCGGAAATGGATATGCGCCCCGGATTCTTCGGCGAGCATCAGGTCGCGCGCAATGGCGAGCGATTCCGCCATGGCGGGTGCGCCGGATAGGCCAAGCCAAGTCGCGACCGGACCGGCGGTTGCAACGGCCCCACCGACCAGTGCAGCATCCTCGGCATGGAGGATGACGGGCAGGTCGAGCGCCGCCGCATAGCGCATGATCCGCAGCATCAGACCGCTATCGGCGATCCACTGGCGTCCGGTGGCAACGGCGATGGCGCCGGCTTCCTTCATCAGGCCCAGTTCGGCGAGATCCTGCCCGGCAAGGCCGGTTGATGCGGCGGCGATCGGATGGATCCATACCGCGGGCTTGCCTGCGGTGGCGGCATGCTGGACCAATGCGGCATTGTCGAGCGGCGGTGACTGATCGGGCATGAGCGCGGCGGCGGTGATGCCGCCCGCGGTCATCGCCTTGAGGTCAATTGAGAAGGAGCCGATATCGATCAGCCCGGGCGCGAGCATCAACCCCTTGGCATTGAGCACCGGTAGGTCGTGATGGTCGCCATGGGCGATCACGCCATGGCGAATGGCGATGTCGGCCTGATTTTGCGCTTGGCCCTGCAACGCGCCATGCGGATCGATCAGGGTGGCGCCGGTGATGAGAAGATCGCTGCTCATGCCCAGCCCTCCACGCCGCGCCGTCCGCGCGTCAATACATCCAGACAGGCCATGCGGACCGCCACGCCCATTTCCACCTGTTCGGTGATGGCCGAGCGTTCGGGATCATCGGCGATGTCGCTGGTAATCTCGACGCCGCGATTCATCGGGCCGGGATGCATGACCAGCGCATCCGCTTCCGCCAGCGCGAGCCGTTCGCGGTTAAGGCCGTACAGCGCGTGATATTCTTTGAGCGAAGGAATGAACCCGCCCTCCATCCGTTCGGTCTGGAGCCGCAGCATCATCACGACATGCGCCCCGGAAATGCCCTTGTCGAATTGGGTGAAGCTTTGGATGCCCAGTTGTTCCATGCCTTCCGGCAGCAAGGTCGGCGGGCCGACTAGCCGGACTTCCGCCCCCATTGCCGTCAGGCACAGGATGTTGGAGCGCGCGACCCGGCTGTGCAGCACATCGCCGCAAATGGCGACGCGCAGTCCATCAATCCGGCCCTTGCGGCGGCGGATGGTGAGGGCGTCGAGCAGCGCCTGAGTCGGGTGTTCGTGGCGGCCATCACCGGCGTTCAGCACCGGGCAGTCGACCTTGTCGGCAATCAACTGCACCGCGCCTGAATGTTGGTGGCGGATGACGATCAGATCGGCGCGCATCGCGTTCAGCGTCACCGCCGTGTCGATCAGCGTTTCGCCCTTTTTGGTGCTGCTTTGCGCGACCTGCATGTTGACGACATCGGCGCCAAGCCGTTTGCCCGCGATTTCGAACGACAGCAATGTGCGGGTGCTATTTTCGAAAAAGGCGTTGATCTGGGTCAGGCCCATCAACCGGTCGTCATGCTTGCTGGCGGAGCGGTTGAGGTCGACCCATTGTTCTGCCTCATCGAGCAGGAACTGGATCTGCCACGGCGTCATGCCGCCGATGCCGAGCAAATGTTTATGGGGAAACAGCGCGCGGCCAGAAAGCGCGCCGCCAGACGGGGCGGAGGGGGGTGTTTGTGTCGATGTCATTAAAGTCCCCCCATATAGGGCTGCGCATGAATCAGCAAATCCGAAATGGGGGTGGGGTAAAATCCTCCCCCGGCGCGGGGGAGGAGGGCAAGCTTATGAATGGCTGCGGCCAAAATCGGGGCGGCTGTCGTCCTGCCCTTGTTCGATGATGCTGCGGCGGATGGCGCGGGTGCGGGTGAAATGCTCAAACAGCGCATCGCCATCATCCCAGCGGATCGCGCGCTGCATCGCGGACAGATCTTCCGAGAAGCGCTGGAGCATTTCCAGCACCGCTTCCTTGTTGGCGAGAAACACATCGCGCCACATCGTCGGGTCGGATGCGGCGATACGGGTAAAGTCGCGAAAACCGCCCGCCGAATATTTGATCACCTCTGATTGCGTCACCTGTTCAAGGTCGGACGCGGTGCCGACGATGGTATAGGCGATCAGATGCGGCAAATGGCTGGTCACGGCCAGCACCAGATCATGATGCTGGGGTGTCATCTTTTCGACATTGGCGCCCAGTTGCGTCCAGAAGGCGCAGACGCGCTCGACCGCAACCTCGGGATTGTCCGGCAGCGGCGTGACGATGCACCAGCGATTGTGGAACAGCGTGGCGAAGCCCGCTTCCGGCCCGCTATTTTCGGTGCCGGCGACCGGATGGGCAGGCACGATGACATGGCCGGGAAGGGCGGTTTCCAGCGCAGCGGCCACGCTGCCCTTGGAGGAGCCTACATCGCTGATGATGACACCGGTGGGCAGATCGTCGCGAATGGCGTCTCCGACCTCTCCCATGCGCCCCACGGGCACGCACAGCACCACCAATTCGGCATCCATCACCGATGCCCCGGCGGTATCCGTCACATCATCGCACAGGTCGATGCGGCGCGCGATCTCGCGCACCTCCGGGTTGGCATCATGGCCGGTGATGCGGGCGGTCGGCATCGACTGGCGCACGGCGCGGCAGATCGACGAGCCGATCAGCCCCAATCCGATGACGGTGACGCGCTGAAACGGCAGCATCAGCGCGCATCCCCCACCAAGTGGCGCAAGGCGGCAATGATGGCGCGGCAATCCTGTTCACTGCCGATGGTGATACGCAGCCCGTGCGGCAGGCCCTGTCCCGGCAACCAGCGGACGATGTAACCGGCATCGATCAGCCCCTGATAGGCAGTCTCGGCCGTTAACCGGCCCTCGAACAGGATCAGCGCGAAATTGGCCTTGCTTGGCACCACGCGCAGGCCGTGATTGCCGAGCGCGTTCACCTCATCGGTGAACCAGTCGAGCCACTGGCGATTATGGTCGCGGCTCTGATCCACCCACGCTTGATCGCGGACCGCGGCGATGGCGGCAAGCTGGCCCGCGGTGGTGAGGCAGAAGGGCGCGCGGATGCGGTGCATCGCGTCGATCACCTCTGCCGGGCCATAGCCCCAGCCCACGCGCTCGGCGGCCAGCCCATAGATTTTCGAGAAGGTGCGGGTGATGAGCACGTTGCTTGCCGTCCGGGCAAGGTCGAGCGCGCCGTCATCTTCTGCCGGATAGAGATATTCGGCATAGGCCTGATCGATCACCAGCAGGATATCAGGGCGCAGGCCCACATGCAGCCGGGCGATTTCCGCGCGGCTGGTATAGGTGCCGGTCGGGTTATTTGGGTTGGCGAGGAAGACCACGCGCGTCCGATCGGTGACGGCCGCCAGAATCGCATCGACATCGGTGCCATAGTCATGATCCGCGACCACCACCGGCGTCGCGCCGACCCGCCGCGCCGCGATGTCATAGACCGAGAAGCCATAGCGGACATAGATGATCTCATCACCCGGCCCGGCATAAGCCCCGGCGGCAAGGTGGAGCACTTCGTCCGATCCCGTGCCGTAGATAATCCGTGCCGGATCAAGGTCGTGCACCTCGGCAATGGCGTGCCGCAATTCGACTGCACCTGGATCAGGATAAAGATGGAGCGTCTGCGCGGCAGCAATCCGGGCCGCGCGA
Source organism: uncultured Sphingomonadales bacterium (assembly GCA_903821605.1). GTDB lineage: Bacteria > Pseudomonadota > Alphaproteobacteria > Sphingomonadales > Sphingomonadaceae > Alteraquisediminimonas. The sequence continues at coordinate 33,401 of CAIJLZ010000019.1, forward strand.
GCGGCATCGGGCGTGCCGAGCGGATTCTCGTTGGCGGACAGCTTGATGACCTTGCGGCCATCGTCGGTTGACGACTTGCCCGGCACATAGGGGGCAATCGCCATGATCCAGTCTTTGGGGGCGGGCTTGTTCATGGCCTAGGGCCATAGCCATTTCGCCTTTCGGTTGCAATTTCATCAGCAAGGCCATAGCGGAAGAGGCCTGATGGAATTCGATCAACGCTTCGGTCTCAATCGTCACCTTGTCCTGCCCGGCCCGCTGGCGCTGGATGCAGGCCTGTCTTTTGCGCCTGTCGAATTCGCTTATGAGACCTATGGCGTGCTGAATGCCGACCGTAGCAATGCGATCCTCATCTGCCATGCGCTCACCGGCGATCATCATGTTGCCAGCAATCACCCGATTACCGGCAAGCCGGGTTGGTGGACGCGGCTGGTGGGTGAGGGCTTGCCGATTGATCCGGCCCGTCATTTCATCATTTGCATCAACGTGCTGGGTAGTTGCCTTGGCTCCTCTGGCCCGGCCAGCACGGATCCGGCGACCGGCAAGCCCTATGGCATGAGCTTCCCGGTCATTACCATCGCCGACATGGTGCGGGCGCAGGCGCTGCTGCTTGATCATTTGGGCATCTCGTCCTTGCAGGCCGTCATCGGCGGTTCGATGGGGGGGATGCAGGTGCTGAACTGGACGATCCTGTTCCCGGAACGGGTCCGGTCGGCAGTCGCGATTGCCACCACGGCGCGCCATTCGGCACAGAATATTGCGTTTCACGAGGTCGGGCGGCAGGCGATCATGGCCGATCCGAAATGGCGCGGCGGTGAGTATTACGGGGATAATGACCCACCGGCAGCTGGCCTCGCAGTCGCGCGCATGGCGGCGCACATCACCTATTTGTCCGAAGCGGGGCTGACCGAAAAATTCGGTAGGAAATTACAGAGCCGCGAAGCCAAGAGCTTCGGCTTTGACGCGGATTTCCAGATCGAAAGCTATTTGCGCCACCAAGGCATCAGCTTCACCGACCGATTCGATGCCAATAGCTATCTCTACATCACGCGGGCGATGGATTATTACGACCTGGCCGAACCCTTTGACGGCGTGTTGGCCAAGGCCTTTGCCAAGGCGCGCAACACCCGGTTCTGCGTCATCAGTTTCGATACCGACTGGCTTTATCCCACTGCCGAGTCGCGCCATATCGTCCATGCGCTGAACGCAGCGGGCGCGCCGGTGAGCTTTGTCGAACTCTCCAGCCCGTTCGGCCATGATGCCTTTCTGCTGGATGTGCCGGAGCAGAACCGCATCATCGACGGCTTCATCCGGGCCGGGGAGCAGCGCGCATGAGCCTGCGGCCCGATCTCCAGATCATCGCCGATAATGTGGCAGATGGCAGCCGCATCCTTGATGTCGGCTGCGGTGATGGCTCGCTGATGGCCGAACTGCGCGATCAGCATAGCGTGGATGCGCGCGGCATGGAATTGGACCGCATTAATGTCGCCACCGCCATGGCGCGCGGTCTGTCGGTCATTCAGGGCGATGCCGATGTCGATCTGGTCGAATATCCGGATCAGAGCTTCGACTATGCGATTTTGAGCCAGACATTACAGACGACGCGGCGGCCTGATCTCGTGCTCGACCAATTGTTGCGAATCGGGCGGCGGGCGTTTGTCAGCTTCCCCAATTTCGCGCATTGGAATGTGCGCTGGTCGCTGATGTGGAATGGCCGGATGCCAGTGACCCGGTTGTTGCCGGTGCAATGGTATGAGACGCCGAATATCCACCATCTGACGATCAACGATTTCCGCGATTTCGTCGCGGCGCGCGGCTTGACGGTGGAAGGCGAATGGTTCCTTGCGGGGGATAAGCGGATCAGCCCGTCAGCGGCCAACTTCCGCGCTGAACACGCGGTTTTCCTGCTGCGTCGTTAGACTTGGGGCCTTCCCTTCGCCTTGTATTGTCTGGCTGTATTTCTCCTTCCCTTCGTCATGCTCACTCACTCCCTTCGTCATGCTGAACTTGTTTCAGCATCTCCCCGCGCGCCATTGGGATAGGGCCGGGCATGGATCCTGAAACAAGTTCAGCATGACGAACCTGGGGGTTAGGCAGCGAACGCCGCGGCGGGGTAACGCGTGTGAGGGCGGTTGGCACAAAAAAACACCGGATCTCGCGACCCGGTGTTTTTTAACCGCCAGTCCGGAAAGCGTCGCTTAAGCGACGGCTTCCGCTAGGATGGTCAGGCCGTTGGCGTTGACCTCGGCAAAGCCGCCCTTGATCGTAATGATCTCGGGCTGGGCGGTGGCGGTGGCGTAGACCGAGACCGCGCCGTCGCGGATGGTCGACATCATCGCGGCATGGCCCTGAAGGACGCCGAAGTCGCCTTCGGTGCCTGGTACGACAACCATGTGCACGTCCTGCGAGCGGACCAGCTTTTCCGGTGTCACGAGTTCGAAATGAAGTGCCATATTCTGTTTCCTCGACCCTCCCCGCGAACGGGGAGGGCTCAACGTGGATTAGGCGTCGGCAGCGAGCTTGGCCGCCTTGGCGATCACTTCGTCAATGCCGCCGACCATGTAGAAGGCAGCTTCCGGCAGATGGTCATATTCACCATCGACGACCGCCTTGAACGAATTCACGGTGTCTTCGATCTGGACGAACTTGCCCGAGATGCCGGTGAACACTTCGGCGACGTGGAACGGCTGCGAGAGGAAGCGCTGGATCTTACGGGCGCGGCTCACGGTCAGCTTATCTTCTTCCGACAGTTCGTCCATGCCGAGAATGGCGATGATGTCCTGCAGCGACTTGTACTTCTGCAGGGTCTCCTGAACGCGACGGGCGGTGTCATAATGGACCTGACCAACCGTGCGCGGTTCAAGCACGCGCGAAGTCGAGTCAAGCGGATCGACTGCCGGGTAGATGCCGAGTTCCGAAATCGCACGGTTCAGCACGGTCGTGGCGTCCAAGTGGGCGAACGACGCAGCAGGCGCCGGGTCGGTAAGATCGTCCGCGGGCACGTAAATCGCTTGCACCGAGGTGATCGACCCCTTGGTGGTGGAGGTGATGCGTTCCTGCAACTGACCCATGTCGGTCGCCAGCGTCGGCTGATAGCCCACGGCCGACGGGATACGGCCGAGCAGTGCGGACACTTCCGAACCAGCCTGGGTGAAGCGGAAGATGTTGTCCACGAAGAACAGCACGTCCTGGCCTTCGACGTCACGGAAATATTCCGCGATGGTCAGGCCCGACAGCGCGACGCGAGCACGAGCCCCCGGCGGTTCGTTCATCTGGCCGAACACGAGCGCAACCTTCGAACCTTCCGGGGTCGGGTTGCCATCGGCGTCCTTGGCGATAACGCCGGCGTCGAGGAATTCGTGATAAAGGTCGTTGCCTTCACGGGTACGTTCACCGACGCCCGCGAACACCGAGGTGCCGCCATGGCCCTTGGCGATGTTGTTGATCAGTTCCTGAATGAGCACGGTCTTGCCCACGCCGGCGCCGCCGAACAGGCCGATCTTGCCGCCCTTGGCGTAAGGGGCGAGCAGATCGATGACCTTGATGCCGGTGACGAGGATGCTGGTTTCGGTCGACTGGTCGACAAATTCCGGCGCCTTGGCATGGATCGGCGAACGCAGGTCGGTATCTACCGGGCCACGTTCATCGATCGGCTCGCCGACAACGTTGAGAATGCGACCAAGGGTGCGCGGGCCGACCGGCACGGAGATCTGGGCGCCGGTGTCGCTCACCGGCTGGCCACGGGTCAGGCCCTCGGTGGCGTCCATGGCGATCGTGCGGACGGTGTTTTCACCAAGATGCTGGGCGACTTCGAGAACGAGGCGCTGGCCGTTGTTGCTGGTTTCCAGTGCCGACAGAATCGCGGGAAGCTGGCCTTCGAAGGTCACGTCGACGACGGCGCCGATGACCTGGCTGATCTTGCCGGTGGGTTTGGTGGTTGCCATGGTATGTCTTCCTTAGCCTGGTTCGCTTAGAGCGCTTCTGCGCCCGAGATGATTTCGACGAGTTCGGTAGTGATCGCGGCCTGACGGCTGCGGTTGTACTGGATGGTCAGCTTGTTGATCATGTCACCGGCATTGCGGGTGGCATTATCCATCGCCGTCATCTTCGAACCCTGTTCCGACGCCGCATTTTCAAGCGTCGCACGGAACAACTGCACCGCAACGTTGCGCGGCAGCAGGGTCATGAGGATATCTTCCTCGCTGGGTTCGTATTCCACCGGCGCGGCACCAGTGGCGAGACCGGTGGCGGGCAGCGGGACCGGAATGATCTGCTGCTCGGTCGGTTCCTGCGTCAGCACGCTGACGAACTTCGAATAGAACAAATGGGCGACATCAAATTCGCCAGCGTCGAAGCGCGAAATCAGGTCCTGCGCGACGCTGCCCGCATTTGCGAACACCTGCTTGCCCAAATCGCCGGGTTCGACCGAGTGCACGACCTGACCGCGGAAATAGCGGTTGATCTGGTCGCGACCCTTACGGCCGATGCAGTAGAATTTGACGGTCTTGCCAGCGGCCTGGAGTTCCAGCGCCTGTTTGCGGGCAAGGCGGACGATGTTGGTGTTGAACGCGCCGGCGAGGCCCTTGTCGGACGTCGCGACGACGAACAGGTGGACATCCTGCTTGCCGGTGCCGGCGAGCAGCTTCGAAGCCTGCGGGCCGACCATCACCTTCGAGGCGAGGCTGGCCATCACCGCTTCCATGCGTTCCGCATAGGGGCGACCGGCTTCAGCCGCTTCCTGCGCACGACGCAGCTTGGCGGCAGCGACCATTTTCATCGCCTTGGTGATCTTCTGGGTCGATTTGACCGAGTTGATCCGGATTTTGAGCGCCTTGAGGCTAGCCATTTAATCCCTCACTTGCGTTCCGGGGTTGAACCGGAACCCAGTCTGGGCCCCCGCCAGAGCGGGGGCACATTGGTTTTATGCGAACGTCTTGGCGAAGCTGTCGAGCGCTGCAACCAGCGCCTTCTTGCTGTCGTCGCCGAAGTCGCGGCTGTCACGGATGCCCTTCAGGACATTGGCGTGGTTGGCGCGCAGATCGGCCAGCATGGCTTCTTCGAAACGGGTTACGTCGGAAACCGGAATGGCGTCCAGATAGCCGTTGGTGCCAGCGAAGATCGAGCAGGTCTGCTCTTCGAACGGCAGCGGCGAGAACTGCTTCTGCTTCAGCAGCTCGGTCAGACGAGCGCCACGGTTGAGCAGCTTCTGGGTCGATGCGTCGAGATCCGAACCGAACTGCGCGAACGCCGCCATTTCGCGATACTGCGCCAGTTCCAGCTTGATCGAGCCGGAGACCTTCTTCATCGCCTTGGTCTGTGCGGCCGAGCCAACGCGGCTGACCGACAGGCCGACGTTGATCGCCGGACGGATGCCCTGATAGAACAGGTCGGTTTCAAGGAAGATCTGGCCGTCGGTGATCGAGATCACGTTGGTCGGAATATAGGCAGACACGTCGCCGGCCTGTGTTTCGATGATCGGCAGTGCGGTCAGCGAACCATTGCCATTGGCATCGTTCAGCTTGGCGGCGCGTTCCAGCAGACGGCTGTGGAGATAGAACACGTC